>NZ_LMRN01000021.1:281473-424163 GCF_001426145.1 Rhodococcus sp. Leaf225
GGGGTCGGAGCGTGGGTGGGACGGGCGTGGCGGAGCGGCTACCATGACGGGGCGGACGAGTTGGCCGGGCGACCGCGGCACGGAGAACTGACGACCGGCGTCGTCAAGCTTCGAGCCGAGGAAAGTCCGGACTCCACAGAGCAGGGCGGTTGCCAACAGCAACCCGAGGCGACTCGCGGGACAGTGCCACAGAGAAGAGACCGCCGACCGGTCCTCGGATCGGTCGGTCAGGGTGAAACGGTGCGGTAAGAGCGCACCAGCACCCCGGGTGACCGGGGTGGCTCGGTAAACCCCGCCCGGAGCAAGATCGAAGGTCGCACCGCCGTTCGCGGTGGTGCGTCTGCGCAGGTGTTCGAGGGCTGCTCGCCCGAGCCTGCGGGTTGATCGCTCGAGGTACCCGGCGACGGTGTGCCCAGATGGATGGTCGCCACCCGGGATTCGTCCCGGGGACAGGATCCGGCTTACACGCCGACTCGTCCGCGCACACGACCGGTCCGACCGCCCTGTTCGAGGGCGGACTAGAACATATGTTCGATGTCCTCTACAGTGAGTCTCGGCGGGCCGGCGGTAGGAAACTACGGGAAGCGTCGGCCCGCCGCCACGTATCGAGTCCTCCTGAACGACGAAAGGCCCCGTCCTCGATGAGGGCGGAGCCGTTCGTGAGCAGAGTGGATCAGATGGGGTCGACCACCAGCAGGGTGGCCCAGTACGTCGCGGCGTCATGGCCCATCAGCGGCAACAGTTGATCGAAGAGAAGGGTCGACATGTCGTACTCCTATCGGGTGCGTGGTCCGGCTCCGGTCCGGCGTGTGTACCCGGACATGCGAGAAGTGTAACGCGGCCGCTGGTCCCGCGGTGTGTGCGGTCGGCGCGTCGCCGACCGTGAATCGCAGGGCCGCAGAACGCGAAGTCTGTTCCGTCGGGGCAGATCTGGGGCACACTGTCGATCATGAGTGACGACGACGATCAGTGGTACTTCCGCATCAGCGACAAGGCTGTCGTGCAGGGTAAGGAGGCCGGTGCGATGGACCGCATGGGGCCCTACCCAGACAAGGCCACCGCCGAGCGCGCCCTCGAGATCGCCGCGGAGCGCAACAAGGCCGCGGACGACGCCGACGACACCTGGTCTTCGTGACCGCATCGGCGCGCTCGTGACCGCGTCGGTGTCGAGGCGGGCCGTTGCGCCTCGGGTCGACGGAGTCGACTTCTCGGCCCTGCGCGCCGAGTTCGACCTGCCGACCGGGTACCCGCCCGACGCGGTCCCGGTGGCGGACTCTCGTCCGACGCGGCGCGACGCGACCGACCTGGAGTTCGTGACCATCGACCCGCCCGGGTCGATGGATCTGGACCAGGCTCTCGTCGTCCACCGCACCGACGCGGGTTTCCGCCTGTACTACGCCATCGCCGACGTCGGTGCGGTCGTCGCGCCGGGAAGCGTGCTGGACGAGGAGGTGCGCCGCCGCGGACAGACGCTCTACCTCCCGGACGACAGCGTGCCGCTGCACCCTCGGCAGATGTCCGAGGACGCGTCGTCCCTCCTGCCGGACCGGGTACGGCCGGCCGCGCTGTGGACCATCGACACCGACCCCGCGGGGACGGCGACGTCCTGGCACGTCGAGCCGGCGACGGTGCGCTCACGGCAACGGTTCACCTACGCCGAGGTGCAGTCGGCTGTCGACTCCGGCACCGTGCATCCGTCGCTGACGGCGCTGCAGGATCTCGGTCGGGCGCGGCGGGCCCTCGCGGTCGAGCGCGGAGCCATCGAACTCGCGTTGCCCGAGCAGGAGGTCGTCGCCAACGGTTCCGACCGCGGCGGGTGGCGCCTCGAGATCGCGCCGCGCACCGAGGCCGACGCGTGGAACGCCGAGATGTCCCTGCTCACCGGGATGTGCGCCGCCGCGATCATGCTCGAGGCGAGGGTCGGCATCCTGCGCACTCTCCCGCCGCCGGGCGCGTCGGACGTCGAGGCACTGCGGGCGGTGGTGCGGGCACTGGGCCTGCAGTGGCCGACCGGTGCCTCGCCCGGCCAGGTTCTCGCCGGCCTGGATCCGGCGGCTCCCACGACTCTCGCCGTGATGACCGAGGCGACCACGCTGTTGCGCGGCGCCGCGTACGTCGCCTTCGACGGTGAGACACCCGAGGAGCCGGATCATTCCGGGATCGGTGGTCCGTACGCCCACGTCACCGCGCCGCTGCGTCGGCGCGTCGACAGGTACGCCACCGAGGTGTGTCTCGCCCACTGCGCCGGAACCGCTGTCCCCGACTGGGTGCTCGCCGAATTCGCGGACCTGCCCGACGCGATGCGGCGCAGCGACTCGCTGGCGTCGAAGGTGGACCGTGCGTGCATCGACCTCGTCGAGGCCAGAGTGCTGGCCGACCGAGTCGGCGACACCGTCTCGGCCGTCGTGCTGCGCGGACGAACCGACAAGCGGCCCGCCGAGGTCTTCGTTCCCGAGTACACCGTCGTCGGCCCGTGTTCGGGAGACCCGGCCGAGGGCACGACCGTCACCGTGCGGGTGGGGCCGGTGGACGTCGTGACCCGGCGAGTGGAGTTCTCGGTCGGGTAGGCCGGAGGCCGGTCGTCGGGTAGGCCGGAGGCCGGTCGTCGGTGGTCGGGTAGGCCGCTCAGGTTGTCAGCCGAGCGAGGCTGCGCGGCGCCGCAGCTTCGTCCACGCGCGGGGGAGCGGCTCCAGCGCGTCCGCGCTGTCGTGTCCCTCGTTCGCGTACAGGACACCGAAGGTGAAGGTGTCCTCACCCCGTTCGGCCGCGGAGGCGGCCTCGGTCAGGATGGTGGTGCGCGACACCGCACTGTCCTGGACGTCGCCGAGGACGGACTGCACCTTCTTCGCGGCCTTCGCGACGCCGGCGGCCGTCGCTCGTACTGCTCCGTCCGAGAGCGCGCCCGCCCCTGCTTCGGCCGCGTAGCGCAGCTTCTTGGCGTTCTTGCGCACGTCGTGCAGCGCCTCGGCACGCTCGTCTCCGGTGAGCGCGGCCGCGTGGGCCTCGGCTCGGGCGATCTTCCGGTACTGGCCCCGCAGCACCTTCCGGAAGACCTTGTCCGCGCGGCTGTCCGACGGACCGACGGTGGGTGCTGCCAGGAGAGCGTCGAGTGCGTCGAGCAGGGCGAAGTAGCGTTCACCGCTCAACTCCCGCACGATCTCGTCGTGCGCGAGCGTGTACAGCCGTCGCTGGGTGCCGACGAGGGTCTCGACCACGGGACCGCGCACAGCGTCTGACGGCAGCGCCGCGAGCGCCGCGTCGTAACGGGCCGCCAGCACCTCGGCGTCACGAGCGGTGCCGAGAATGTCGGCGAGCCAGGACAGTTCGCCACGGACCGCGTCGACGGACGGTCGGTCGAGCAGATCGCGGTAGGACCGCAGCACGCTGCGCAGTCGCCGCGTGGCGACGCGCATGGCGTGCACCGCGTCGTCGTCGTTCTCCCGCACGCGCGGATCCGCCGCGAGGAGAGCGGACACGTCGGTGGCCAGGGCGGCGAGCAGCGCGGACCCGGCGGTGCCGCTGGGCGTGGCATCGCCGGTCCGGAGATCCGCCAGGCGGGATCCGAGCGCCCGTGCGAGCTTCGACGGTGAGGAACCGGGGTCGGCGCCGTGGGAGAGCAGGTAGGTGCTCACCTTCTCCAGGGTGCGGCGGTCACCGTCGATCAGTTCCACCTCCCATTCACGCCAGCGAACAGTGGTGTCGTCCAGCAGGTTCCGGGCGGTGACGGTGTCGTCGCACAGCTCCGCGGCGGTCTGGTGCCGCTTCGTGGCCACGACGGTGACGATGCGGCGGGTCTCGATGCTCGCGACGGGCACGAGCGGTTTGCCTCGCACGTGCGCCGTCACACGATCGGCGACCTCGGCCGGCACGCGAGCGGTGTTGCCGCCCGCGGACAGCGGGCTCCGCAGCTCGAGACGCTCGTCGGACGAGACGGGCATCTTGATGTGCCATCCCGCGTCGGAGCTTCCGGTCCGTCGACGCACCGTGATGCGTCGACGCGCCAGATCGAGATCCGGGGTGTCGAAGTACGTGGAGACCGGGTGTGTCAGCTCCGGCGCGGACGCGGACACGATCGACTTCGCCCCCGTGAGCTCGGGAACCGGCGTGTCCATGCCGACGTCGAACTTGGCCTCGATCTCCGTGTGCGCATCCGCACCACCTGAACTCATGGTGACATCTTTACCACCTGCAGGTGAACGGCCGGTTCGTCAGCGGCGGAAGGAGTCCGTCGCTTCGACGAGGTGATGGATGATCCCCGGTTCCGCGGCGGAGTGCCCGGCGTCGTCGACGATGTGGAGTGTCGACGACGGCCAGGATCGATGCAGATCCCAGGCGCTCGTGGCCGGGCACACCACGTCGTAACGGCCCTGCACGATGACGCCGGGGATGTGGGCGATGGAGTCCATGTTCGCCAGCAACTGATTCTGTTCCAGGAACCCCTGGTGCACGAAGTAGTGATTCTCGATGCGCGAGAACGCGAGTGCGAACCGTGCCTCGGAGTTCTGCTCCACGCGTTCCGGTTTCGGGAGCAGGGTGCTGGTGGCGCCCTCCCACGTGGACCAGGCGACCGCCGCGTTCAACGCGGTCTCCGGGTCGGACGAGTGAAGGAGTCGGTGGTAGATCTCCACGGGGTCGCCGTCGCGCTCCGCCGCCGGGATCGGGGCGAGAAACTTCTCCCACAGTTCTGGGAAGAGGTGTCCCGCGCCGCCGCGGTAGTACCAGTCGATCTCCGACTCACGCAGCAGGAAGATGCCGCGCAGCACCAGTGACGTGACGCGGTGCGGATGCGCCTGGGCGTACGCGAGCGACAACGTCGATCCCCACGACCCGCCGAACACCGACCACGTGTCGATGCCGAGATGCTCACGCAGGACCTCCATGTCGGCGATGGAGTGTCCGGTGGTGTTGACGGAGAGATCGGCGCCGTCGGCGACGTGCGGCGTGGACCGACCGCACCCGCGCTGGTCGAACAGCACGATCCGGTAGGCCTCGGGATCGAAGTAGCGACGCTGATCGGGACCCGTGCCGCCGCCCGGTCCGCCGTGCACGAACACCACCGGAGTGCCGTCGGGGTTGCCGCTGACCTCGAAGTGGAGGTGCTGCGCGTCGCCGACGTCGAGCATCCCCGAGTCGTGCGGGTCGAGTTCGGGGTAGAGGGACCGGAGCGCCGTCATCGTCACAGCCCCACGAGGCCCGACGCGAGATCGGGAATCTCGAGGATGTCGACGACCTGGCTCCGGACGTCGGAGCACGCGTCGGTGGCGGCCGTGTCGACGATCCCGCGGTTCTGGATCACCGCGGCGTTCAGTCCGTAGCGCGCCGCCCACGTCTGCACCAGGATGTTCAGGCCGCCGCGGCCCACGGTCGGGCCCTGCACGCGCCAGTTCGACAGCTGCGCCTCGAGGTCGGTGCACAGCGACTGAGCCTGATCCTCGGACACCGTCGGGGTGGCCGGAGCCGCGGATGTGGTCGTCGTGGGAGCGGCCGTCGTCGTCGACGCAGTGGTGGTGTCCGTCCCGCCTGCGCACGACGTCAGGGTCACGGTCGCTGCTGCCAGAACACCCGCCGCGGCGAGTCCATGTCGCATCATCATGGCCCCGAGTGTGCCACCCGGGTGCTTCCCCGACCGGCTCGCCCGCGTCGCTCGCCAGGGGTCGCAGTCCTAGAAGCTGTGCTCCTGCGCGGGGAAGGCCCCCGACCGCACCTCGGCGGCGTAGTTCGACGCCGCGGCGCGCAGCTGGTCGCCGACGTCGCCGAAACGCTTGACGAACTTGGCGGTGCGACCGCTGGTGAAACCGGCCATGTCCTGCCAGACGAGAACCTGGGCGTCGCACTCCGGACCGGCACCGATGCCGACGGTGGGGATCGTCAGCTTGCGCGTCACCTGGCCGGCGAGATCGGCGGGCACCATCTCCATGACGACGGCGAAGGCGCCGGCCTCCTGGACGGCGATGGCGTCGGCCACGAGCTGCTCGGACGCGTCGCCGCGGCCCTGCACGCGAAAACCACCGAGTCCGTTGACGCTCTGCGGGGTGAAGCCGATGTGCGCCATCACGGGGATACCGGCGGCGGTGATGGCGGCGATCTGCGGGGCGACACGCTCGCCGCCCTCGAGCTTGACCGCGTTGGCCTGGCCCTCGCGCATGAAGCGGACAGCGGTCTCGACGGCCTGCTGCGGAGAGATCTCGTAGGTGCCGAACGGCAGGTCGGCGACCACGAGTGCGTTGGGGGCACCACGGACCACGCCGCGGACCAGGGGGATGAGCTCCGCGATGTCGATGTGCACCGTGGTGTCGTAGCCGTAGACGACGTTGGCGGCCGAGTCGCCCACGAGCAGGACGGGGATGCCGGCCTCCTCGAAGATGCGCGCGCTCGAGTAGTCGTAGGCGGTGAGCATGCTCCAGCGGTCGCCGGAGGCCTTCATCGCCTGCAGGTGGTGGGTGCGGGTCTTGCGGCCCGTGGGTGCGGATCCGTACAGCGGGGTCTCAGCAACAGACATCGAGCGTCCCTTTCGTCCTCGAGGCCCGCTCGGCGGGTCCCCGGGTAGAGGTGATGACGCGTTCAGTCTGCCACCGCCGGGTTCCGCGGCACGAGTGCGCTTGGTCACACACCACGCCGTGCCACCATCGAGACGTGTCCTCCCGTCGCGTGTCCGTCCGTCTCGCCGTCTCCCTCTCGGTTCTCGCAGTGCTGGCCGCGGCGTGCGGCTCCGATGTCGGCGGCACTCCCACCGACGACGAGGGTGGGTCCGTGCCCGTCACGACGACGGAGACGCGTGCCGATCAACCGTCGACGCTGGACGCCTTTCGGGCGCAGCGTGTCACGTGGGGATCGTGCGAGGGATTCGTGACCGACGGGTCCGAGCTGGACCCGAGCCTGCGGTGCGGCCGGGTGACCGTGCCGATCGACTACGACGATCCGGCCGGGCCCACCGCCTCACTGGCGCTGTCCCGGTTGGCGGCGACGGGGGAGAAGGTGGGCTCGATGCTCGTCAACCCCGGCGGACCCGGCGCGTCGGGCCTCTCGACTGCGACGGTGGCGCGGGGTACCGCCGTCGAATCGTCCTTCGACGTCATCGGATTCGACCCTCGGGGCATCGGTGCGTCGGTGCCGGCGGTGCGCTGCGACACTCCGCGGGAGTTCGACGCCGAGCGTGCGGACAACGACGTGGACACCTCGCCCGCCGGCATCGCCGAGACCGAGAAGGAGAATCAGGACTACGCCGCGCGGTGCGCCGAGCGCAACGATCCGGTGTTGCTCGAACACCTCACGTCGGCCGACGTCGCGCGGGACATGGACGTCGTCCGGTCGGTGCTCGGCGACGATCAGCTGACGTATCTCGGATTTTCGTACGGGACGCGGCTGGGCTACACCTACGCCGAACTCTTCCCCGAGAACGTGCGCGCGATGGTGCTCGACGGCGCTCTCGACCCCGCTGCGAACGCGGCCGACGAGGTGGTCGCGCAGGGCGCAGGCTTCCAGTCGGTGTTCGACGCCTTCGCGGCCGACTGCGCGGGACGGTCCGACTGTCCACTCGGTACCGACCCGGCGGGAGCCGTGCGTTCCTTCCGGGCCCTGGTCGATCCGTTGGTGGACCGGCCCGCGAGCACCGAGCTCACCGGGCCGGAGGGTGCCCGCTCGCTGAGCTACGACGACGCCGTGACCGGAGTGCAGCAGGCGCTCTACAGCACCGAACTGTGGGGACCGTTGCGGCGCGGACTGACTCAGCTGGAGAACGGTCAGGGCGACATCCTGCTCTCGCTCGCCGATCTCTACAACGGGCGCCTGAGCGACGGCACGTACAGCAACACCAACGACGCGTTCACCGCCGTGCGGTGCGTCGACGATCCGCGGGTGACCGACCGGGCGGAGGAGGGCGCGCTCGACGCCCGGTTCCGCGCCGCCGCGCCGTTCCTGGACGACGGCCGGGGCAACGGCACCGCGCCGCTCGAGCCGTGCGCCTTCTGGCCGGTCCCCTCGGCAGCCGACCCGGGGCCGGTCTCGATACCGGGACTCGCACCGACCGTGGTGGTCTCGACCACCGACGATCCCGCCACCCCGTACGAGGCCGGGGTCGCTCTGGCCGCGCAGCTGGGCTCGTCGCTGATCACCTACGAGGGAAATCAGCACACCGCCTCGTTCGCCGGGATCGCCTGCATCGACGACGCCGTGTCCGCCTACCTCGTCGACCTGACGCCTCCACCAGCAGGTCTGCGCTGCTGAGCCGTGACCTCACAGTCGTCGCCACCGCGCTGTGAGGTCCAGAAAGTGCGACCGGTTTCACGATGTAACACGGATTTAATGCAACGTGCCTAGCCTGACGGTCATGGATCGCCAAAAGGAATTCGTGCTTCGCACTCTGGAGGAGCGCGACATCCGGTTCGTCCGTCTGTGGTTCACGGACGTGCTCGGCTACCTCAAGTCCGTGGCCATCGCTCCGGCCGAACTCGAGGGCGCGTTCGAGGAGGGCATCGGCTTCGACGGCTCGGCGATCGAGGGCTTCTCGCGAGTCTCCGAGGCCGACACCGTGGCCAAGCCCGACCCCACGACGTTCCAGATCCTGCCCTGGACCACCAGCAAGGGCGAGCAGCACTCCGCCCGCATGTTCTGCGACATCGCGATGCCCGACGGGTCGCCGTCCTGGGCCGATTCCCGGCACGTGCTGCGTCGCCAGCTCTCCAAGGCCGCAGACCTCGGATTCAGCTGCTACGTGCATCCCGAGATCGAGTTCTTCCTGTGCAAGGAACTGCCCGACGACGGTCGGCCCCCCGTCCCCGCGGACAACGGCGGCTACTTCGACCAGGCCGTCCACGACGAGGCGCCGAACTTCCGGCGTCACGCCATCGACGCCCTCGAGTCCATGGGCATCTCGGTGGAGTTCAGCCACCACGAGGCCGCGCCCGGTCAGCAGGAGATCGACCTGCGCTACGCCGACGCCCTGTCCATGGCCGACAACGTGATGACCTTCCGCTACCTCGTCAAGGAGGTCGCGATCGACGAGGGCGTGCGTGCGACGTTCATGCCCAAGCCGTTCAGCGATCAGGCCGGCTCGGCCATGCACACGCACATGAGCCTGTTCGAGGGCGAGACCAACGCCTTCCACAACCCGGACGACCCCATGCAGTTGTCCGAGACCGGCAAGGCCTTCATCGCGGGCATCCTCGAGCACGCCAACGAGATCAGCGCGGTCACCAACCAGTGGGTCAACTCCTACAAGCGTCTGATCCACGGCGGCGAGGCCCCCACGGCGGCGTCCTGGGGTCCGTCGAATCGCTCTGCGCTGGTACGCGTTCCGATGTACACGCCGAACAAGGCGTCGTCTCGCCGCGTCGAGATCCGCAGCCCCGACTCGGCGTGCAACCCGTACCTCACCTTCGCCGTGCTGCTCGCGGCCGGACTGCGCGGTGTGGAGAAGGGGTACACGCTGCCGCCCGAGGCCGAGGAGGACGTGTGGTCGTTGACCTCCGCCGAACGCCGCGCCATGGGCTACCGGGAGCTGCCCAGCAGCCTCAACGAGGCGCTCGCCGCCATGGAGGGCTCCGAGCTGGTGGCCGAGGCGCTCGGCGAGCACGTCTTCGACTACTTCCTGCGCAACAAGCGTCGTGAGTGGGAGTCGTACCGTTCGCACGTGACGCCGTTCGAGCTCAAGACCTACCTGGGTCTGTAGGGCCGGCGCGACTGCGCGATTGTCGAGTGGACGGGGCTGTCGAGTAACGTCGACACGCCATGAACATGTCGGAATGCACCACCGTCCCGAGATTCGTCGACCCGCGGTTCGTCCACCCGACGTTCGCTGACGCCGACCCGGCGGTCGACTCGTACACCGTGGTGGAGGCTCGCCCGTGATTCCGCCCAGTTCCCGTTCCACCGTGCCCAGCCCCGGACGGCTCGGTCTCGTCGAGGCGTCGGCCCCGGCGAACCTGTCGCTGCTGGGCTGGACCGACGAGGACAGCACCGAGCTGCTGTGGTCGCTGTCGCGTTCGCCCGACGCCGATCTCGCGCTGCGCACTCTCGCGCGCCTCGCCGAGGATCTCGGTGACAACTGGTCCGACCTCGACGCCCGCCTGCGCACCGACAAGAGTCTGCGCGGCCGCATGTTCGCTCTCGCCGGATCGTCCAGCGCTCTCGGTGACCACCTGGTGTCCGAGCCGGAGAAGTGGCGCCTGCTCACCACCTGCACGGAGTCGTTGCCCACGGCCGACGAGCTGCGCGACTCGATGCTCGCGAGCGTCGGTGCCGTCGCGGAGACGGGCGACGACGCCCTCGGTCAGGTGTTCCGGGCCGAGCTGACCGGACCCAAGGCCATCATCGCGCTGCGCACGGCGTACCGCGACCACCTCATGATCCTGGCCGCCGCCGATCTCGCGGCGACCGTGGAGAACGAGCCCGTCGTGCCCTACGAGGTGGTCGGTCGTCAGCTGTCCGATCTGGCGGACGCGGCGCTCACCGCGGCACTGTCGGTGGCCGTCACCGTCACGTTCCCCGACGGGCCATGCTCGGTCCGACTCGCGGTCATCGCGATGGGCAAGTGCGGTGCGCAGGAACTGAACTACGTGAGCGACGTAGACGTCGTCTTCGTCGCCGAACCCTCCAACTCCCTCGCCACCCGCATGGCCGGCGAGATGATGCGCATCGGCTCGTCCGCCTTCTTCGAGGTCGACGCCGCACTGCGTCCCGAGGGCAAGCAGGGCGAACTGGTCCGCACTCTCGACTCGCACCTGGCGTACTACCAGCGGTGGGCGAAGACCTGGGAGTTCCAGGCGTTGCTCAAGGCGCGCGCCATGACCGGTGACGCCGAGCTGGGCCAGGCCTACGTCGACGCGGTGACGCCGATGGTGTGGGTGGCCAGTGAGCGCGAGGACTTCGTCCCCGAGGTGCAGGCGATGCGCCGCCGCGTCGAGGAGATGGTGCCGGCCGAGCTGCGCGAGCGCGAGATCAAGCTGGGGCGCGGCAGCCTGCGTGACGTCGAGTTCGCCGTCCAGCTGCTGCAACTCGTGCACGGACGAGCCGACGACTCCCTCCACGAACGCGGTACCGTCGCCGCGCTGTCCGCTCTCGCCACCGGCGGCTACATCGGGCGTGACGACGCGGCAAACCTCACCGCGTCCTACGAGTTCCTCCGCCTCATCGAGCACCGGCTGCAGCTGCAGAAGCTGCAGCGCACGCACCTCCTGCCGCCGGACGACGACGACGAGGCGATGCGCTGGCTCGCCCGCGCCGCCCACATGCGTCCCGACGGCAACCACGACGCGACCGGCGTTCTGCGCCAGGAGATCCGTCGCAACGCGCAGCGGATCCGGCGGTTGCACGCTCGGCTGTTCTATCGCCCTCTGCTCGAATCGGTGGCCCGGCTGGACAGCGACTCGCTGCGCCTCAGTTCGGATTCCGCGATCCGGCAGCTCTCGGCGCTCGGCTACTCGGCTCCACAGAACGCGCTCGGACACCTGAGCGCACTCGTCGGCATGGGTGCGCGCAAGGGTCGCATCCAGTCGCTGCTGCTGCCGACGCTGCTCGAATGGCTGGGCGACACACCGGATCCCGACGCGGGCCTGCTGGCCTACCGACGGCTGTCGGAGGAGGTCGCCGAGCAGTCCTGGTTCCTGCGGCTGGTCCGCGACGAGGGCCCGGTGGCGCAGCGCCTGATGCAGGTGCTCGGGTCGTCGGAGTACCTGCGCGGTGTGTTGGTCAACGCGCCGGAGGTCATCCGGCTCTTCGCCGACGGATCGACCGGCCCCAAACTGCTCGACGTCGATCCCACCGAGACGTACGGCGCCATCCTGAAGTCCTCTGCGCGCTACGACGATCCGGTACGCGCGGTCGCGGCGGCGCGGTCCCTGCGTCGCTACGAACTGGCGCGGGTCGCCTCGGCGGACATCCTCGGACTGCTCGAGGTCCCCGAAGTGTGCCGGGCGCTGTCCTCGGTGTGGGCAGCGGTCATCAACGCCGCTCTGGACGCGGCGGTCCGTGCGTCCGTCGCCGAGCGCGGCGGCACCGCTCCCGCGTCGATCGCCATCATCGGCATGGGTCGACTCGGTGGTGGTGAACTGGGCTACGGGTCCGACGCCGACGTGTTGTTCGTGTGCGAGCCGGCCGAGGGCGCCGACGACAGCGACGCCGTCAAGTGGGCCAACGCCATCGCCGATCGCGTCCGCAAGCTCCTGGGTTCGCCGAGCCAGGACCCGCCGCTGGAGGTGGACACCGGACTGCGTCCCGAGGGGCGCAACGGGCCTGTCGTGCGCACACTCTCGGCCTACGACGCGTACTACTCGCAGTGGGCGCAGCCGTGGGAGGTGCAGGCCCTGCTCCGCGCCCACCAGGTCGCCGGCGATCAGGACCTGGGAATCCGGTTCCTGCTCATGGCCGACCGCATCCGGTACCCCGAGGGCGGAGTCTCCGAGGACGCCGTCCGCGAGATCCGGCGCATCAAGGCCCGGGTCGACGCGGAGCGACTGCCCAAGGGAGCCGACCCGAAGACGCACACCAAGCTGGGGCGCGGGGGACTGGCCGACGTCGAGTGGACCGTGCAGTTGCTGCAACTGCGTCACGCCCACCGCATTCCGGCGCTGCACAACACGTCGACCCTGGAGTGCCTCGACGCGATCGGCGCCGCGGAGCTCATGAGCCCGGGCGACGTCGACCTCCTGCGCCAGGCGTGGCTCACGGCCACGAAGGCCCGTAACGCGCTGGTCCTGGTGCGCGGCAAGCCGACCGATCAGTTGCCGGCTCCCGGCAAGGTGCTGTCGGCCGTCGCGCAGGTGGCCGGCTGGCCCAGTGGCGACGCGGGGGAGTTCCTCGACAACTACCTGCGCGTCACCCGTCGGGCCAAGGCCGTGGTGGAACGCGCGTTCGGTTCCTGACCCGTACCGGTTCTGCACAGAGAACGACCCCGCTCGGCCGTCTGTGCCGGGCGGGGTCGTCTTCTGTGCAGTAGGTGTACCTCGGTGTCAGTCGGCCCCGGCGGTGACGAAACCCTGCTGCACCATCCAGTCACGCGCCACCTCGGCGGGTTCCCGGCCGTCGACGTCGACCTGCTTGTTCAGCTCGGTGATGGCGTCGATGGTGAGCGCCGCGGACACCGGCGCGGTGATCTCCGCGATCTCCGGGTAGCGGTCGGCGATCTCCTGACGCAGGTTCACCGTCGCGTTGTAGCGCGGGAAGAACAGCTTGTCGTCCTCGACGACCACCAGGTCGAGCCCCTTGATGCGGCCGTCGGTGGTGAACACCTCGCCGAACTTGCACTGCGAGCCGTCCGCCGTCGCCTGATAGATGATGCCCGTCTGCAGGATCTGGCGGTTCACCGCGTTCGCGTCGAAGCCGTACGCCGCCGCCATGCCGGGGAAACCGTCCTGGCGCGAGTTGAACTCGGTCTCCACGCACACCGCCGCGGCGGCGGGATCACGCTGCACCAGGGCGGCGTAGTCGGACAGCGTCTTCACGCCGGTCTCCTGCGCCGTCTGCTGGTTCATCGCGAGTGCGTACGTGTTGTCCATCGGCGCCGGGTTGACCCAGACGATGCCGTTCGCCTTGTCCGCATCGCGCACCGCGTCGTACTGCTCTGTCGCGTCGGGAATGGGAGTCTCGTTGCCGAGGTAGTTGATCCAGCCGGTGCCGGTGTACTCGTAGGTGACGTCGACCTGGCCGCTGATCATGGCCTGCCGCGTGCTGTTGGATCCCGAGATGTTGGTCAGGTCGCGGACGTTCGCCCCCGCCGCCTCGAGCGCGAACTCCAGGATGTAGCCGAGGATGATCTGCTCGGTGAAGTCCTTGGAACCGACGGTGAGCTCGGCACCTTCGAGACCCGGCTGCGCCGTGATGCTTCCGGGTTCGACGGCCAGGGGCACCGCGCTGCCGGACTGCAGCCCGCAGCTGGTGAGGGCGAGGGTGGAGACCGCGCACAGTGTGATCAGGGTACGGCGCATCAGCGCAGTCCTTTCGGTCCGAGGAAGGCCTCGGCGAGAGCGCCCAACCAGTCGACGAGCAACGCCAACGCCACCGCGAGCACGGCGCCCACGACGAGGATGAGCGGCTGATTGAGCTTGTACCCGGTGTCGATGAGCACGCCGAGGCCGCCGGCGCCCACGAGGAAGCTCAGCGTGGCGGTACCGACCGCCAGCACGAGAGAGGTGCGCAGGCCGGCGAGGATGTACGGCACCGCGAGTGGGAACTCGATGCGCCACAGGATGCCGGAGCCCGACATGCCCTGTCCGCGTGCGGCATCGATGTAACTGGCGTCCACCTGCTGGAACCCCAGCATGGTGTTCCGCAGCACCGGGAGCAGCGAGTAGAACGCGATGGGCAGGACACCGACCCAGAACCCGGTGCTGCCGGTCGCGAGGAACAACAGCACGAGCAGGCCGACGGCAGGCGCTGCTTGACCGATGTTCGCGATACCGATGAAGACGGGAGCGAGTCGTCGATAGCCATTGCGAGTGAGGATGATTCCGAGGGGCACCGCGATCAGCACGACGAGTGCCGTCACGACGAACGTGATCAGGACGTGCTCGAGAACGCGCTGGGAGATCGTGGCGACGTTGATCGTCGCCGCCTGCGTCGCCGTGAGATCACGCGTGAGGGCGTAGACCAGCGTGACCACCACGAGGACGAGAACCAGTGCGGGCTGAACGACCAGACGGATCCGTTCGGCTCGCCGCGCTGCCCTGGCCGCGGACTTCGCATCGCCCTCTGCGTCGGCGGGATCGTCGACGACGGACGCCTCGACCGACGCCGTCACGACGATGCGCCCGAGACGGACGCCGCGCCCGCGTCGACCACGTCGTCGTGGTCGTGCGCGTGCTGCGAACGGATGGTCTTGATGGTGTCGATCAGTGCCTCGATGGTGACGGTGCCGACGTACTCGCCGCGCTTGCCCGTCACGGTCGCCGTCGCGTTGCCCTCGGCGAGCAGGGCCTCGAGCGCGTCCTGCAGCGTGGACTGGATCGACACGAGCTCACCGATCGGCACACCGACGTCGCGGAGGCTGCCCACGCCGGCGAGGTGACGACGGTCGGTCCACCGGATGGGCCGCTTCCGGGAGTCGAGGATGAGACCCCACGCCTCCGGATCGGTGCCGAGCGCCCGGTTCATCGTCTCGACCGGCTCGTCCTCACCGAAGGCGGGAACATCGCTGAGCTCGATGTCGCGCACACGCATGAGGGTGAGCTGCTTGAGAGCCGCACCGGCGCCGACGAAGCCGGCCACCGTCTCGTCGGCGGGATTGGCCAGCACGGCCTCGGGGGTGTCGTACTGCAGGATGCGGGACTGGTTGCCCAGGACGGCGATCCGGTCGCCCAGCTTGACGGCCTCGTCGAAGTCGTGTGTCACGAAGACGATGGTCTTGCCCAGCTCGGCCTGCAGGCGCATCAGCTCGTCCTGCAGGAGGCCGCGGGTGATGGGGTCGACGGCACCGAACGGCTCGTCCATCAACAGCACCGGGGGGTCGGCCGCCAGAGCGCGGGCCACACCCACGCGCTGCTGCTGCCCACCGGAGAGCTGGCGCGGGTAGCGCTCGCGGTACTGGCCCGGATCGAGTCCGACCAGATCGAGCATCTCGTCGGTGCGGTCGGAGATCTTCTTCTTGTTCCACCCGATGAGCCCGGGGACCATGCCGACGTTCTGCGCGATCGTCATGTGCGGGAACAGGCCGGCCTGCTGGATCGAGTAGCCGATGGTGCGCCGCAGCTCGTTCGGATCGATGGACAGCGCGTCCTTGCCGCCGATCGTGATCCGGCCGGACGTGGGCTCGATGAGGCGGTTGATCATCCGCATCGTCGTCGTCTTGCCGCAGCCCGACGGTCCCACCAACACGACGACCTCACCCGCGGGGATGGTGAGCGACACGTGGTCGACCGCGGCGGCCTTCTGGTTGGGGTAGGACTTCGTCACGTCCTCGAGGACGATCTCTGCTCCGGTGGTGGTGCGAGTCGTGTCAGTCACGGATACCCCTCGAGGTGGTGAGTTTGCCGATCAGGACGTAGATCCCGTCGAGGATCAGCGCCAGGATGACGATCAGGACGGTGCCGGTGAGGGCCTGGGGAACTGCGGTGGGGCTGCCGACGCGGGCGAGGCCGGAGAACAGGAGATTTCCGAGGCCGGGGCCCTTGGCGTACGCGGCGATGGCGAGAATGCCCATCGCCATCTGGGTGCTGACGCGCATCCCGGTGAGAATCGACGGCCACGCGAGAGGAATCTCGATGCGACGCAACACGGTGGCTCGGCTCATGCCGATACCGCGTGCCGCATCGCTGACCGCAGGATTCACCGCGTCGAGTCCGACCACCGTGTTCCGGATGATCGGCAGCAACGAGTACAGCACCAGCGCGGTGACGGTCGGCTTGACGCCGAGACCGAGAATGGGAATCAGCAGTCCCAGCAGCGCGAACGACGGGATGGTGAGCACCGTGCTCGCGAGAGCGGTGGCGACGGCGGAGCCGGCGGGACTGCGGTAGACGAGAACTCCGATGGCGACACCCAGGATGGTCGCGATGACGACACACTGGACGACGGCGGAGACGTGAAGATAGGAATCGATCGCGAGCTGCCTTCGGCGGCCGACGATGAAGTCCCACAGAGCATCCATCAGGTGCAGATCCTTCGTTCGGCAACAGGAAAGACGCGACTGTGGTGGTGCCACGACGTCCGGCGGCCGGGTGGATCGTCACCCGGAACACAGCGGACACTCGTCTCTACCCCGAAAGTGCGCAGTTCAATCCAGGTTTCGTACTTTTCGTTCTCTGTCCGTGTTCGACGACGCGCTCACCAACGACTCGAGCCCGCCCCGGACATGGTCCGGAGCGGGCTCGAATGCGCTGGAGCGAGACTCAGCAGTCGTAGTACAGCTGGAACTCGTACGGATGCGGACGCAGGTTCACGGGCGCGATCTCGTTCTCACGCTTGAGCGAGATCCAGGTCTCGATCAGGTCGGTGGTGAAGACGCCACCGGCGGTGAGGTACTCGTGGTCGGCCTCGAGGCGGTCGATCACGGCAGGCAGCGACGTGGGTGCCTGCGGGATGTTCTTCGCTTCCTCCGGCGGGAGCTCGTAGAGGTCCTTGTCGACGGGAGCGAGCGGCTCGATCTTGTTCTTGATGCCGTCCAGGCCGGCCATCATCTGCGCGGCGAACGACAGGTACGGGTTACCGGACGCGTCGGGTGCGCGGAACTCGAGGCGCTTGGCCTTCGGGTTGTTGCCCGTGGTGGGGATACGGACGGCGGCGGAACGGTTACGGCCCGAGTACACCAGGTTGATGGGGGCTTCGTAGCCCGGCACCAGGCGGTGGTACGAGTTGATCGTCGGGTTCGTGAACGCGAGCAGCGACGGGGCGTGGTGCAGGATGCCGCCGATGTAGTGACGTGCGAGGTCCGACAGACCCGCGTAGCCCTTCTCGTCGTAGAAGAGCGGCTTGCCGTCCTTCCACAGCGACTGGTGCACGTGCATGCCCGAGCCGTTGTCACCGAAGAGCGGCTTCGGCATGAAGGTCGCGGACTTGCCGTGCTGCCAGCAGGTGTTCTTGACGATGTACTTGAACAGCTGCAGGTCGTCGGCCGCGCGCAGCATGGTGTTGAACTTGTAGTTGATCTCCTGCTGGCCGCCGGTTCCGACCTCGTGGTGTCCACGCTCGAGTTCGAAGCCCGCGTTCTGCAGGTTGGTGGAGATGGCGTCGCGGATGTCGACGTAGTGGTCGTACGGCGCGACGGGGAAGTAGCCACCCTTGGGGCGGACCTTGTAGCCGAGGTTCGGCGAGCCGTCGGCCTCGGTCTCGGCGCCGGTGTTCCAGGCGCCGGAGCTCGAGTCGAGCTCGTAGAACGCGCCGTTCATCTGCGAGTCGTAGCGGACCGAGTCGAAGATGTAGAACTCGGCCTCGGGACCGAAGAACGCGGTGTCGGCGATGCCGGTGCTGGCGAGGTACTCCTCGGCCTTGCGCGCGACGTTGCGGGGGTCGCGGCTGTAGGACTCGCGGGTGTACGGATCGTGGACGAAGAAGTCCATGTTCAGCGTCTTGGCGTGACGGAACGGGTCGATCTGAGCGGTGCCGTAGTCGGGCAGCAGCATCATGTCCGACTCGTGGATCGACTGGAAGCCACGCACGGACGAGCCATCGAACGCGAGACCGTCTTCGAGGGTGTCCTTGGTGAACGCCTTCGCCGCGATCGAGAAGTGCTGCTGGATACCCGGGAGATCGGTGAAACGGATGTCGACGTACTCGACGCTCTCGTCCGCTATGTACTTGATGACCTCTTCGGCCGTGGTGAAATCCACGCTGGAACTCCTTCTTGTCGAGTGCTGGTCCGCGACGTCTGTGTGAGTGCGGCAGCTGCGCCACGCCGACGGTAGGGAAGCGGTGTTGCCTCACCGTCAAGTCCGTGTTTCGTCGGTGTTACGCGTCCCGTCGTCGCAGCTGGTGGCCGGTGGGAAGACCCTCCCGCCGGGGCGACACCTATCCTGGAGCAATGGCCCCGCACGCACACCAGTATGGAGAACACTCATGGCACGGATGACCGGATCGTGGCTCTCGGGCCCCGCCGCCGCGCTGCCCGACGGTGACCACGAGCAGCAGGCCTACCAGGGCGAGTACCTGGGACTTCCCAAGGTGGGGCCGGGTTCGCTCGCGCCGACACCGAGGCGTGTCGCGGCGTTGGCCATCGACTGGCTTATGTCGATGGGTGTGTCCGCGCTGTTCCTCGGCGGCAGTGTCGCCGGGGGCAACCTGTCGACCCTGACCCTGGGAGTGTGGTTCCTGCTCGGATTCGTGTCCGTGAGCTTGTTCTCCTTCACGCCCGGTCAGTTCTGCATGGGCATGCAGGTGGCGCGCATCGACGCTCCGGGCCGCGTGGGAGTCGTGCGCGCGCTGGTGCGTCAGGTCTTCATCGCCTTCGTGGTGCCCGCCGTCATCACCGACATCGACAGCCGCGGCATGCACGACCGCGCGACGGGCACCGCACTCCTCATGTCCCGGTAGTCCCCCCGTGCGACATTTGCGCATCCCTGGACACGCACAAGGCGCACGGGGCCGGAGGCCACTAGCGACGCTTGATGGTGCGCTGCACACCCTTCATCTTCGCGCCGCCCGGCATCGGTCCCTTGGGGAGTGCCGGGCCACCGCGCGCGCCCAGCGCCGAGAGCCGTGACTCGATGGTCTCCATGCGCTTGCTGTCGATGTTCTTCGGCAGCTTGGTCAGGTACTTCTGCAGCTGCGAGAGCGGCACCTGGCCCTCGTCGTTGCCGACGACGACGTCGTAGATCGGGGTGTCGCCGACGAGGCGTGCGGTCTTCTTCTTCTCCTGCGCCAGCAGTGCCTTCACGCGCTGCGGTGCGCCCTCGGCCACCAGGATGACGCCGGGACGACCGATGACGCGGTGCACGGCGTCCAGCTGCGTGGTGCCGGCGATGGCGGTCTTGACACGCCACCCGCCCTGCAGGTTGTCCAGTGCCCACGCGGCGGCGCCGGCCTGGCCTTCGGCCTTGCCGTACACCGACTTCTGCACGCGGCGACCGAAGATCACGAACGCGATGAGCACACCGATGAGGAGCCCGAACGGCAGCAGGAGCCACTCGATCCCGAAGATCAGCCCGATCAGGAAGAACAGCACCGCCATGCCGACGACCGATCCGATCATCAGCGGCAGGAGGAGCTTGTCCTCCTTGCGCTGCATCTGGAAGGCCTGCCACAACTGGGAGCGCCGTTCCTTCGAGGCCTGCTTGCGTGCTGCCTTCGCCGCGGCCTTCGCCTCTTTCGAGGCCTTGCCCTTGCCTGCTGTACCGCCGTTCGCCATGGCTCCCAGGATAGGCGCAGACGCAGCGCGGCCCGCCATCCGGTAGGACGGCGGGCCGCGTGGTGTCGCTGGGGGTGTGGGGTCAGCGGGCTGCCAGGCGCGCCATCAGCGAGCTGGCTTCCTGGGACGCCTCGCCGCCGTGCTCGAGGTGGGACATGTTCTCGGAGATCGCACGGCCGTGGTGAGCCATGGCCTGCGCGTAGAGGCGACCCGCGCGGTACGAGGAGCGGACCAGGGGACCGGCGAGGACGCCGGCGTAGCCCATGGCCTCGGCGGCCTTGGAGTGCTCGACGAACTCCTCCGGCTTGGCCCACCGGTCGACCGGATGGTGCCGCGGCGACGGGCGCAGGTACTGGGTGATGGTGAGGATGTCGCAGCCGGCGTCGTGCAGGTCCTGCATCGCCTGCGTGACTTCCTCGTAGGTCTCGCCCATGCCCAGGATCAGGTTCGACTTGGTCACCAGGCCGGCGTCGCGCGCCGCGGTGATGACGTCGAGGCTGCGCTGGTAGCGGAACGCGGGACGGATGCGCTTGAAGATGCGCGGCACCGTCTCCACGTTGTGCGCTAGCACCTCGGGGCGCGAGGAGAAGACCTCGGCCAGCTGGTCCGGGTCGGCGTTGAAGTCGGGGATCAGCAGCTCGACACCGGTGTTGGGGTTGAGGCGCTTGATCTCACGGACGGTCTCGGCGTACAGCCAGGCGCCGCCGTCCCCGAGATCGTCGCGGGCGACACCCGTGATGGTGGAGTAGCGCAGACCCATCGCCTGCACCGACTCGGCCACGCGGCGCGGCTCGTCCCGATCGAGGTCGGCAGGTTTGCCGGTGTCGATCTGGCAGAAGTCGCAGCGACGGGTGCACTGCTCACCGCCGATGAGGAACGTGGCTTCGCGGTCTTCCCAGCATTCGTAGATGTTGGGACACCCGGCCTCTTCGCACACCGTGTGCAGTCCCTCGCGCTTGACGAGTCCCTTGAGTTCGGAGTACTCGGGGCCCATCTTCGCGCGGGTCTTGATCCACGACGGTTTGCGTTCGATCGGGGTCTCCGCGTTTCGGATCTCGAGGCGGAGAAGCTTGCGTCCGTTCGGAGCTTGTGCAGGAGAGTTCTCGGGTGCGACGGTCACCGCATCGATGCTACTCGCGGGGGGTCATCCGCCGAAGTTCACCGTGGTGAAGCGTGGCGTGGGTGCGACGGGCGTTCTGTCCAGATCGTGCACCGCCAACGGCAGGCGACCGTCGAGTGCGTCCAGGATGCGCTGCGTGACCGCCGGAGTGACCTCGTCGACGGTCACGTCGCGGCCGAGTTCGTCCGACAGTGTGGTGACGCCGGCGTCCGCGATACCGCACGGAACGATGGTGCCGAAGCCCTCCAGGGACGCATTGCAGTTCAGGGCGAAGCCGTGCAGAGCCACACCCCGCTGCACGCGGACCCCGATGGCAGCCACCTTGCGTTCGGGCTGCCGTCCCGGACCAGAATTTCGGGCTCCGCGCACCTCGCCGGCCGCGAGCCAGACGCCGGAACGGCCGTCGATACGCCCGACCTCGAGGCCCAGATCGGTGCACACGGCGATGAGTGCCTCCTCGATCAGCCGGACGTACCGAACGACGTCGACGGGCTCCGCGAGCCGCACGATGGGATAGCCGACCAGCTGCCCGGGACCGTGCCAGGTGATCTTGCCGCCACGGTCGACGTCGATGACGGGGGTGCCGTCGCGCGGCCGATCCTCGGGAGCCGTACGCCGACCCGCGGTGAAGACGGCGGGATGCTCGAGAAGCAGCAACTCGTCGGCGCCGACGTTCTCGGCACGACGGCCGGCGACCTCGCGCTGGATCTCGAGAGCGTCGAGGTAGTCGATCGTGCCGAGCGAACGCACGAGCATCGGCCGGGAGTCGGCGCGGGCGGAGCGGGTGATCATGACATCGAAGAGTACGCCGCCGGGTCAGCCGACGGTGTCCGCGAGCGCCTCTCCGATGGTGTTGTGCTCGAACGTGAATCCGTGCTTCTCGAGCACCGCGGGGATGGCTCGCGGATTGTGCAGGATGGCCTCGTTCGCGAACTCGCCGATGATCGCGGAGATCGCGAACCCGGGCACCATCCACGGTGCCGGGCGATGCACCGCTCGCGACATGGCGCTGTTGAACTGGGCGTTGGTCACCGGTGCGGGCCCCTGGAGGTTGACCGGTCCGGTGATGTCCTGATTCTCGAGGGTGAAGACGATCGCCCGGACCTCGTCCGTCAGTGAGATCCACGGGAAGTACTGGCGGCCGCTGCCGAGCCGACCGCCCAGCGCGAAGAGGTACAGCGGGCGGAGCTTGCCCATCATGCCGCCGTGCCGGGACAGGACGGCAGCGCTGCGCAGGAACACCACCCGGACGCCGTTCGAGGCCGCGAAGGACGTGGCGTCCTCCCAGTCGCGACACACCTCGGCGAGGAAGCCCGTACCGACCGGCGCCGTCTCGTCGACCACGGTGTCGCCGGTGTCACCGTAGAAGTTGATGCCGCTGGCGTTGACGAGCGTCGGCACCTTCGCCTCGACGACGGCGCGGGAGATCACCTCTGTGGGGACGATGCGACTGTCGCGGACGGCCTGCTTGTACGCGCCGGTCCACCGCTTGTCACCGATCCCGACACCGCACAGGTTCACCACGGCGTCGGCGCCCTTCAGCGCCTCCGGGTCGAGCGATCCGGCGGTGGGATCCCAGCCGATCTCGTCCGGTCCCGCGGGTGCACGGCGGACGAGGCGGAAGACGTCGTGCCCTCCGCTGCGCAACGCCGCCACGAGCGACGTGCCGATGAGTCCGGACGAACCTGCGATGACGATGCGCACGAGTGACTGCCTCCTGGGACGGCGACGGGGGCACCCACTGCACGGTGTGCAGCGAGTGCCCCCTCGTTCGACAGGTCACAGATTCCCGGAGGTCGGGGCTGCGAAGTGTCGGGGACTTCCGAGATTACCGAAGAAGCGTCAGAGGCCGAGGTCGGCTTCGAACGCGCCCTCCTCGAGGCGGTGCTTGATGGTGGTCAGGAAGCGACCCGCATCGGCGCCGTCGACGAGACGGTGGTCGTAGGTGAGCGGCAGGAACGCCATGGAGCGGACACCGATGGACTCGCTGCCCGAGGCGTCGGTCACCACGACCGGGCGCTTGACGATGGCCCCGGTGCCCAACATGGCGGCCTGCGGCGGAACCAGGATCGGCGTGTCGAACAGGGCGCCCTGGCTGCCGATGTTGGTGATGGTGAACGTGCCACCGGACAGCTCGTCCGGCTTGAGGCCGTTCGACCGTGCCCGTGCCGCGATGTCCGCGATGGCGCGTGCGATGCCGGCCAGCGACAGGTCGCCCGCGTTGTGGATGACGGGGGAGAGGAGGCCCTGCTCGGTGTCCACCGCGATGCCCAGGTGCTCGGCGTCGTGGTACGTGATCTCCTTCTTCTCCTCGTCGATGCTCGCGTTCACGTTGGGGTGAACCTTGAGCGCCTCGACGACGGCCTTCGCGAAGAACGGCAGGAACGTCAGGTTGACGCCCTCGCGCTCCTTGAACGTGGCCTTGGCGCGGGTGCGCAGTGCTGCCACCTTGGTCAGGTCGACCTCGAACACCTGCGTGAGCTGCGCCGACGTCTGCAGCGACTCGCGGGTCTTCTTGGCGGTGATCTGCCGGATGCGGTTGATCTTCTGCGTCGAACCGCGCAGGTGCGCGAGTTCGGGCCGCACGCCGGCAGTGGACGGTGCCGAGGGCGTGGCGGACGCGGCGGGAGCTGCGGCAGCCGGAGCGGCCTTCTCCTCGGCCGGTGCCTTCTTCGCCTCTGCGGCGGCGAGGACGTCCTGCTTGCGGATGCGCCCACCCACGCCGGTTCCCGACACGGAGTTCAGGTCGACGTCGTTCTCCTGCGCGAGCTTGCGCACCAGGGGAGTGACGTACGGGCTGGAACCGCTTGCGTTCGAGTCACCTGCAGGCGCCTCGGACTCGGACTTCGAGGAGTTCTCGGACTTGCTCTCGGACTTCGGCTCCGGCGTGTAGACCTCGCCGGCGGGCTCGGGGTCGGCCTGCTTGGCGGGCTTCTCGGCGGGCTTCGCTTCGGCCTCGGGCTCCGGCTTCTTCTCCGGCTCGGGCTTCTTCTCCGGCTCGGGCTCGGGCGCGGGCTCCTTCTTCGCGGGAGCACCGGAACCGATGACGGCGAGCTGGCCGCCGACCTCGACGGTGTCGTCCTCCTCGGCGCTGATCTCGAGCAGAGTGCCGGCGACCGGGGACGGGATCTCGGTGTCGACCTTGTCGGTGGAGACCTCGAGGAGCGGCTCGTCCACGGCGACCTCGTCGCCGACGGCCTTGAGCCACCGGGTGACGGTGCCCTCCGTGACGGACTCGCCCAGTTCGGGCATCGTGACGGGAGTGCCGTCGCCGCCACCGGTGGAACCGCTGCTCGCACCGCCGTCGTCGTCGCTGTCGGGTGCGGGCGCGTCGGCCTCGCTCTCGCCCTCGACGGACGCCTGCTCGGCGGCGTCGGACGGGCCTGCGTCGGCTTCGTCGCTGCTCGAGTCGTCGCTGCTCGAGTCGTCGCCGTCGGACGGCGCCTCGTCCGCGTCACCGATGACACCGAGCTCACCGCCGATCTCGACGGTGTCGTCCTCCTGCGCGACGATCTTGGTCAGGACACCCGCTGCCGGAGACGGAATCTCCGTGTCCACCTTGTCGGTGGAGACTTCGAGCAAGGGTTCGTCGACTTCGACCGTGTCCCCCTCCTGTTTCAGCCACCGTGTGACAGTCCCCTCGGTGACGCTTTCACCGAGAGCTGGCATCTGGACGGAGAAGGTCATGTCTGTTGACTCCTCGACAAGTTGTAGTACGGGTGTAGCGGCTCGTGGTCGCTAGCGGGTGTGGTGTCTAGCCGGTCGCGGTACGTGGACCATTGTGGCCGCGTCGCACCGTTCTCGCGGCGAGTTGTGCCGGTAACGGGTGACGCGCACCGTGAGATGGTTCACGCGATGCCCGATCATCCTGTCACTTCGTGAGACGGTTCGCGCTCGGTGGGGTCGGCGTGCCGTCCGGATGATGGTGTGGACCGGATTGAGTGCATTTCGTGCACGCGAGAGTCGCGTGCACTGCTCGGCGGATGGAGGAGACACCGTGGGACTGTTCGACAGATTCAAGCGCCAGAGTCGATCCCGAGGCGGAGCGTCGTCGTCCGACAGAGCGCATCTCGCCGACTGGACGGCCGCCCGCATCGGCGTCGAGGCCTACGTCGAACCGGAGACGACGGTCACTCCGATCACCGTGGTGCTGGTCGCGAACGACGGTGAGTGGACCCGCCGCGCGGTGGGCGGCGAGAAGGGCGCGCGCAAGCTGGGCGAGGACCTGAAGATCCCGGTCTACGACGTGCGCAAGACCGGGTATCCGCAGCGGATGCGGGACCACGACGCCCGACAGAAGATCATCCGGAGGCGCGAGCAGGGAGCCTGAGCTCCCCGCTCGCGCGAGCGGGTCAGCCCTGCTCGGCGATGTCCTCGAGCACCGAGATCATGGTGCGCACCGGTACACCGGTGCCGCCCTTGCTCGTGTAGCCGTGCGGCCCGCCGGTGTTGAAGGCCGGCCCGGCCACGTCGATGTGCGCCCACTGGACGCCCTCGGCGACGAACTCCTTCAGGTAGAGCCCGGCCGCGAGCATGCCGCCCCACCGGTGGTTGGTGACGTTGGCGAGGTCGGCGACGCGGGAGTCGAGATCGGGTCGCAGTTCGGCCGGCAGCGGCATCGCCCAGGCGTTCTCGCCGATGCGCTGCGAGATGGCGGCGACGCGGTCGCGGAACACCTCGGTGCCCATGACACCCGGGGTGCGCGTGCCGAGGGCGACCATCTGCGCTCCGGTGAGGGTCGCGGTGTCGATGAGATAGTCCGGCTCGTCCTCGCAGGCGCGCACGATGGCGTCGGCGAGAATGAGGCGGCCCTCGGCGTCGGTGTTGATGACCTCGACCGTGGTGCCGCCGTACTGGGTCAGCACGTCGCCGGGACGCTGCGCCGTGGACGACGGCATGTTCTCGGCCATCGGCACCGTCGCGGTGACGTCGATCGGCAGTTTCAACTTGGCCGCCAGCACCACCGTCGCGACGACGGCGGCCGCGCCGGCCATGTCCGAGGTCATGTTCTCCATGCCCGCCGCGGGCTTGATCGAGATGCCGCCGGTGTCGAACGTGATGCCCTTGCCGACGAGAGCGACGGTGGGGGACTTCTTCTTCCCGCCGGACCAGGACAGCCGGACCAGACGCGGCGGGCGGGACGAGCCCTTGCCGACGCCGACGATGCCGCCGTAGCCCCCACGCTCGAGTGCCTTCTCGTCGAGCACCTGCACGGTGAGGCCGGCCTCGGTCCCGAGGGCACGGGCGCGCTCGGCGAACTCGGCCGGGAAGAGGTGGCTCGGGGGCGTGTTGACGAGGTCACGCGCGGTGGCGACCGCCTCGGCGACGGCCTCGGAGCGCGCGAGTTCGGCGCGAGCCTGCTTGTCGCGCGGCGATCCGACGAGCAGATCCACCCGGGTGATCGGTGTCGCGTCGTCCTTGGGCGCCGACTTCTGCTTGTACTCGCTGAACTGGTAGGCGCCGAGGTAGAGGCCCTCCGCGGCGGCGGCGAGGCCGACGGCGGACAGGGTCGTCGCGACGTGGCCGATGCCGGTGAGCGCGCGCGCCGCCGATCCGGCCGCACGACGCAGCACGTCGTCGGTGCGCTCGGCGGCGGTGCCCAGACCGACGGCGAGAACGCTGGCGGCGGGCAGGGACGAGGGTGCGGGAACGCGGGTGACCTGATCGGCCCGGCCGGTGGCGCCGAGGGCCGTGACCGCGGCGAGGACGTCTGCGGCGGCGTTCCCGAGGAAGTCCTCGCCGACGATGCGGACACCGTCGTCGGTCTTCTCGAGTCCGACGACGACGACCTCGACGGCCTTGTCGACGGTTCCGGCGAGGACCAGTTCGGGTCCGAGTGTGCGCTGCGACTGACTGCTCACGTGCTGCTGCTCCTGATGGTCGGGGACGGTCGGTGAGGGTGGAGCGACGCAGTCGATCGTATGCCGACCCCGACATCGGGCTCGTCTGAGTTAGCGTTCCCCACCATGAGCGAAGAGTTGTTGCACGGTCCGGTCCACGAGGCGCACGTCGCCCTCGGAGCCACGTTCGCCCCCTTCGGCGGGTGGACGATGCCGGTGTCGTACGCGGGCACCGTCTCCGAGCACACGTCGACGCGCACCACCGCGGGGTTGTTCGACGTGAGTCACCTGGGCAAGGCGGTCGTCTCCGGTCCCGGTGCCGCGGCGTACGTCGATTCGGTGCTGACCAACGCGCTCGACCGCATCGGGCCCGGCCAGGCGCAGTACACGTTGTGCTGCACCGAGAACGGCGGAGTGGTCGACGACCTCATCGCCTACCTCGTGTCCGACGACGAGGTGTTCCTCGTGCCCAACGCGGCCAACACCGCCGCCGTGGTCGAGGTGCTCGCGCAGGGTGCCCCGGCCGGCATCGAGGTCCGCTCGGCGCACCGGGAGTACGGCGTCCTCGCCGTGCAGGGACCGCGGTCGGCCGACGTCCTCGCCGCCGTCGGGCTGCCGTCCTCCCTCGATTACATGGCGTTCGAGGACGTCGCGTTCGGATCCGGCTCGGTACGGGTCTGTCGCACCGGCTACACGGGGGAGCACGGGTACGAGCTGCTGCCGCAGTGGGACACGGCCGCGTCGCTGTTCGAGGCGCTGCTGGGCGCGGTGCGCGAGGTGGGCGGCGAGCCCGCCGGTCTCGGAGCGCGCGACACGCTGCGCACCGAGATGGGCTACCCGCTGCACGGGCACGAGCTGTCCGTCGACATCAGTCCGCTGGAAGCGCGCTGCGGCTGGGCGGTGGGTTGGAAGAAGGACGAATTCCGCGGACGCGACGCCCTCGTGGCGCAGAAGGAGGCGGGCGCACCCCGCACCCTCGTCGGCCTCCGCGCCGTCGGACGCGGTGTGCTGCGTCCGGATCTGACCGTCCTGCGCCCGGGGAATTCGGTCGGCACCGGAGAACCGGTCGGTGCGACCACGTCCGGCACCTTCTCGCCGACCCTCAAGGTGGGCATCGCGCTCGCGTTGCTCGACACCGCGGCGGGCGTCGCCGTCGGTGACGCGGTCGACGTGGACGTGCGTGGTCGGGCGATCGCGTGCGAGGTGGTCAGGCCGCCGTTCGTCGAGGCGCACGTGCGGTGAGATGCCACACCACGCTGCTTTAGAGTGTTCGGCATGACAGGCCTGGAATTCACGCGTCACGAGCACCCGTCGCCCGCCACCGCGGAAGCGCGGGCAGCGGTGTTGCAGGCGCCCGGGTTCGGCGTGCACTTCACCGATCACATGGTGGCCATCGACTACGACGCCGGCACCGGGTGGCACGACGCGGTGGTGACGCCCTACGCGCCGTTCCCGACGGATCCCGCGGCCATGGTTCTGCACTACGGCCAGGCCATCTTCGAAGGTCTCAAGGTCTACCGCCAGCCCGACGGCAGTCTCGCGTCGTTCCGCCCCGGCGCGAACGCGGAGCGCCTGCAGAGCTCGGCCGCGCGGTTGGCGATGCCGGCCCTGCCGGTGGAGCTGTTCCGCGAGTCCATCGAGCAGCTGCTCGCCGTCGACCACGAGTGGGTGCCCGTCGCCGGCGGCGAGGACGCGCTCTACCTGCGGCCGTTCATGTTCGCCACCGAGGCGGGGCTGGGCGTGCGCCCGTCGTCCTCCTACCGCTACCTCCTCATCGCCTCGCCCGCCGGCGCGTACTTCCCGCGCGGGGTCAAGCCGGTCAGCGTGTGGCTCTCCACCGAGTACGTGCGCGCCGCGCCGGGCGGCACCGGAGCCGCGAAGTTCGCGGGCAACTACGCGGCCTCCCTGCTGGCCCAGGCGCAGGCCGCGGACCAGGGCTGCGACCAGGTCGTGTGGCTCGACGCTCTCGAGCGCCGCTACGTCGAGGAGATGGGCGGGATGAACCTGTTCTTCGTCTTCGGCTCCGGACCCGACGCGCGGTTGGTCACGCCGTCCCTGTCCGGCTCGCTGCTGCCCGGCATCACGCGTGACTCGCTGCTGGCGCTCGCCACCGACGCGGGCTTCGCCGTGGAGGAGCGCAAGATCTCCACGGACGAGTGGCAGAAGAAGGCGGAGTCGGGCGAGATCACCGAGGTCTTCGCGTGTGGCACCGCAGCCGTGATCACCCCCGTCGGCAGCGTGAAGTCGGCCGAGGGCGACTTCCGCATCGGTACCGGAGAGCCCGGCGAGGTCACCATGGCGCTGCGCGACACACTCACCGGAATCCAGCGCGGCACCTTCGCCGACACCCACGGCTGGATGAGCACGCTGCGCGACTGATCGCTCAGCCGACGAGGCAGAGCACGAGCACCACGGCGGTGGTCAGCTCGATGCTCGCCCCGAGCACGTCACCGACGAGACCGCCGAATCGCCGAACGCAGTGCCGGGCGAGCAGAGTGACGGCAGCGAGTGCCACCGCGACGGCTGCCACTCCCTGCAGCGGGACGCCGGGGACGGCGAGCAGCCCGGCGGCGAGTGCCACGAGGACCCACAGGGTGAGCACGGCGGGTGACTGCGACGCCGCGACGAGTGAGCCGAAGCCACTGCCGGTGGCGGCGGGCACCGAGCGGCGGCACACGATCACGACGGCGCACCGGGACACGACGGCAGCGACCACGATCGCGAGAGCGTCTCCCCGAGAGACGAGTTCGCCCATGGCCACCGCCTGCACGCCGAGAATCAGAACGAGGGTCGCGGCCCCGAACGGTCCGGTGGACCCGGACTTCATGATCGCCAGCGCACGCTCGGCCGGGCCGTAGGACCCGAGTCCGTCCGCGGTGTCCGCGAGCCCGTCGAGATGCATTCCGCGGGTCAGCAGCGCCAGGGTGCCGACGCCCAGCAGTCCCGCGAGCGTCGGCGGCAGGTCGGCTGCGGCGCACGACCACACCACCAGTGCGGCCGCGCCGCCGAGCGCCAGGCCCACGAGTGGGACGATCCCGATCGCGCGGCGTGCGTCGTCGCGATCGACGGCGTCCGGACCACGCACCGGCAGCACCGTCAGCCAGGAGAACGCCAGGCGCACCGGGTCCAGGAACATCAGGGCCGCGTGCTCACTCCGGCATCGGAGAACGTCGCCATGTCGGCGAGTGTCGCGACGGCACCGGACAGGATCGGTAGCGCGACCATCGCCCCCGAGCCCTCGCCGAGACGCATCGACAGGTCGAGCAGGGGATCGAGTCGCAGGTGTGCGAGCGCCAAGGCGTGTGCCGGTTCCGTCGACCGATGGCCGGCCAGCCACCACGACGAGGCGCCGACCGAGAGATCGTTCGCGACCAGTGCCGCCGCCGTGACGACGACGCCGTCGAGCAGCACCGGTGTGCGACGCACCGCGGCCTGCACCAGGAAGCCGGTCATCGCGGCGAGATCGGCGCCGCCGACGGTGCGCAGCAGTGCGATCGGGTCGCGGGTGACGGGACGCGCACGCCGCAGGGCGTCACGGATCGCGGCGGTCTTGCGGATCCACCCCGCGTCGTCGATGCCGGTACCGCGGCCGACCGCCGCCACCGGTTCGGTGTTGGTGACGGCAGCGATCAGCACGGTGGCGGGGGTGGTGTTGCCGATGCCCATGTCGCCGGCGATCAACAGGTCGGCGCCGCCGTCGACCTCCTCGTCGGCGATGTCGCGGCCCGCTGTCAGGGCGGCGATCACCTCGTCCTGCGACAGTGCGTCCTCGCGGTCGATCGACCCACTGGAGCGACGCACCTTGTGCGACGACACGGAGTCGTCGGTGTCCGCGTCGACCGCGATGTCCACCACTCGCACGGTCGCACCGGACACCGTCGCCAACGCGTTGATCGCGGCGCCGCCGGCGGCGATGTTCGCGACCATCTGCGCCGTCACCTCGGGCGGGTACGCGGAGACCCCACCGCGGGCGATGCCGTGATCGCCGGCGAAGACCACGGCGCGAGCCCGAGCGAACCGATGCGGAGGGCTCACGCCCTGGCACGACGCGACCCACACGGCGAGGTCCTCGAGACGGCCGAGCGAGTCCGCGGGCTTGGTCAACGACGACTGCCTGGCTCTCGCCTCGCGGGCGATCTCGGCGTCGGGTGGATCCACCGGACGGAACAGTGCGGAACTCTCGGTCACCACGTGCCTCTCGATCGGTCGGTGGGTCGGTCACTCGGTCGGGTGAGGGGGACGGACAACCCGGCCACCACCAACGTCACCGCGTCACACACCTGCGCGAGACGGGCGTTCGCGGCACCGATCTCGTCGCGGAAGAGTCTGCCCGCCCGCGACTCCGGGATCACGCCCAGACCCACCTCGGGGGAGACGAGCACCAGCGGACTCTCGAACCGGTCGACGGCCGTCACCAGGTCATCGACCGCGGCCACCACCGTGCCCCGCGGCGAGTCCCACGCGCGCAGATCGTCCAGCGCGCCGGTGAGCCAGGTCCCCAGGTCGTCGACCAGTGTGGGCACGTCGTCCCGCAGGGCCTCGGACAGTGCCGCGTACGAGGTGATCTCGACCGTGGACCAGTGCTCCGGCCGCGTCCGTCGATGCGTGTCGATGCGGGCGTCCCAATCGGCGTCCGCACTGTTCCGCCGCCCGGTGGCCACGTACCGGACCTCGGCGTGACCGGCCAGCAACGACTCCGCATGGCCGGACTTGCCGGACCGGGCACCTCCGAGGACGAGCGTGCGCGTCACCGCGGGTGCGCTCAGACCGCGTCGCCGGGGCCGACGCGAGGCTTGGGGGCACGCATCTTGCGGACCTGCGACGCGCGGACGAACGAGTACCAGCCGAGCTTGAAGCCGCCGTCCGGAGTCTCGGGGAAACGGTCCCGCACCTTGTTGTTGACGCGGCGGCCGAGCAGATAGCCGTCGATACCCATGAAGATCATCATGATGAACAGCGCGAGCGTGACGATCGACTGCACCTCGGGGCTCAGGAACAGTGCCACGAGCAGGATCAGGGCCATCGGCATGAAGAGCCCGACGAAGTTGCGACGCGAGTCGACCAGGTCACGCGCGTAGGCGCGGACGGGGCCCTTGTCGCGGGGGAGGAGGAACTTGTCCTCGCCGGCCATCATGCGGGCACGCTGGTCCGCGGCCTTCGCGCGACGCTCGGCCGAGGCGGCCTTGCGCTCGTCCTTGCTGCCCCGCGTCGCCTTGCGTCGCGCCCGGGCCTCCTTGGCCGTCAGCGGTGCCGGTGCGACCGGGCCACGGCGGCGGCCCTCGGCCTCACGCCGGGAGGGCGTGGGACGGCCCTTGCCGAGGCTGACGTTGCCGCGGGTCTGCGCCGTGCTCTCGTCCAGGCTCGTCGACTCGTGGTCGACGGGGGTCTGGGTGTCGGACTTCTCACTCGACTTACCGAAGGGCAGCTTCACCCCCACAGGTTATTCGACGTTCACCACCACGCGAACACCGCAGTCGTGGGCTCTCACGACCGGCGCTCCTCGTTAGAGTGTTCCGATGCGCGTTCTCATCGCCCCCGATTCCTTCGGAGACACCCTGACCGCGGCCGAAGCAGCCGATGCCATCGCGGCGGGGTGGTCGAGCGCGCGCGACGACGAGCTGATCCTCGCGCCCCAGTCCGACGGCGGACCCGGGTTCGTCGACGCACTCGCGGCCGACGGCGGCGAGGTGATCGAGTCGACCGTGTCCGGACCCCTCGGCGTCGCCGTGACCGCGCGCTGGTTGCTCGACGGCGCGACCGCCTACGTGGAGGTCGCGCAGACCGTCGGTCTCGGACTGCTCGGTCGTTCGCCGGATCCGGAGTCGGCCGTCGCGGCGTCCAGCAGGGGAGTGGGGCAGATCGTCGCGGAGGCGCTGACCCGTGGTGCGACCACCGTGGTGGTCGGTCTCGGTGGCAGCAGCTCGACCGACGGCGGCGCGGGCATGATCGAGGCCCTCGGGGGACCCGACGCGGCGGTCGCGGCTCTCGCGGACGTCGACCTCGTCGCGGCCACGGACGTCGACAATCCGTTGCTGGGTCCGGCCGGTGCGGCCGCGGTGTTCGGACCGCAGAAGGGTGCGGACGCGGACACCGTGCGTGTCCTGGAGGAGCGGAACGCCGACTGGTGCGTCGAGCTCGATCGCGTCGCCGAGCGCGCGGTGGCGGACCTGCCGGGGGCGGGTGCGGCAGGCGGCCTGGGCGCCGCGTTGCTCGCGCTGGGAGCGACCCGCACGTCCGGGGCCGATCTGGTGGCCGAGCGCACCCGTCGCCACGAGGTGATGCCGACGGTCGACGTGGTGCTGACGGGCGAGGGGAAGTTCGACTCGCAGTCGTTGCGCGGAAAGGTGGTGACCGCTCTCGCGGGGTCGGCTCGCGAGCACGGTGTGCGCACGGTGGTCCTCGCCGGTCAGGTGCGTCTGGGCGAGGACGACATGCGCGCGGCGGGCATCGAGTCGGCGCACTCGGTGACCGATTTCGCCGGATCGGTCGACATCGCCATGTCGGACGCGCGTGCCCAGCTGACCGGCCTCGCCGCGAACGTCGCCCGCACCGGCTCGTGGGCGTGACCGCCCCGGCGATCGTGTGGAATAGCGGGGTCGGGAGTACCGTTGACTGTGTTCGCCGGCGTTGTCGCCGAGAGGGCACGAACGATAGGGAGAACCCATGACTGTGCAGAACGACGTCGCCACCAGTGACGTGACCACCACCGACACCGAGACGCACGCCGTCCTGATGACCGAAGCGGCCTCGTCCAAGGCCAAGGCACTGCTGGATCAGGAAGGCCGCGACGACCTGGCGCTGCGCATCGCGGTTCAGCCCGGCGGGTGCGCAGGGCTGCGCTACCAGCTGTTCTTCGACGACCGCTCGCTCGACGGCGACCTGGTCAAGGACTTCGGCGGCGTCACGCTCGCCGTGGACCGGATGAGCGCGCCGTACGTCGAGGGCGCATCGATCGACTTCGTCGACACCATCGAGAAGCAGGGCTTCACGATCGACAACCCCAACGCCACGGGTTCGTGCGCGTGCGGTGACTCCTTCAACTGAGTCCCGAGTAGTCTCCCGCCGTCCCCGGCACCCTGCGTGGGTGCCGGGGACGACGTGTGTCCGGGGTGCGTCGTCCCGGGGCGTCCGTCTGATGGGGTTCACCCACTCGTCACCCGGGTAAGGTTCACAGCAGTTCTCCTCCACCTGCTGCGAAAGGCCCTCGGACGTGACCATTGCGGTGTCCGGCTCCATTGCTACCGACCATCTGATGCGGTTTCCCGGTCGGTTCGCCGACCAGTTCCTCGCCGATCAGCTGGCACACGTCTCGCTGAGCTTCCTCGTCGACGACCTCGTCATCCGCAAGGGCGGCGTGGGCGGCAACATCGCCTACGCCATGGGTGTTCTGGGCGGCGCACCGCTGCTCGTCGGCTCGGTCGGTCCCGACTTCGCCGAGTATCAGACGTGGCTCGAGGACAACGGCGTCGACTGCTCCGCCGTCACCCTCTCCGAGACGGCTCACACCGCGCGTTTCGTCTGCACCACCGACGAGGACATGGCACAGATCGCCTCGTTCTACCCCGGCGCGATGACCGAGGCCGGCGACATCTCCGTCCACACCGTGGCCGAGGGTCGCGACCTGGAACTCGTCCTGGTCGGCGCCAACGACCCGGCCGCGATGATGCGCCACACGGCGGAGTGCCGCGAACTGGGCATCCCCTTCGCCGCGGATCCGTCGCAGCAGCTCGCACGCCTCGACGGAACGCAGGCCACCGAGCTCATCCAGGGTGCCGAGTACCTGTTCACCAACGAGTACGAGTGGGGCCTCCTCCGCCAGAAGACCGGGCTGACCGAACGCCAGATCCGCGACACCGTCGGCCTGCGCGTGACCACGCTCGGCAAGAACGGCGTCGAGATCGTCGGCGCCGACGGCACGGACATTCGCGTCTCCGTGGTCCCGGAGACCAGCAAGGTCGACCCCACCGGTGTCGGTGACGCGTTCCGCGCCGGCTTCCTCGTCGGCCGCGCCAACGGGCTGGGCCTCGAGCGCGCCGCCCAGCTCGGATCGTTCATCGCGGTGCTCGTGCTCGAGACCACCGGCACCCAGGAATGGACGCTCGTCCGTGACGACGCGATCAAGCGCCTCACCGACGCGTACGGCGACGAGGCCGCGGCCGAGATCGCCGCGATCCTCCCGCAGTAGTTCGCGTCTGCCGGCTAGAGCCGAACCGGGTACGTGGGTTCGGCGATGGTTGGCACGATGCGCTTCTCGACGAAGATGCCGTGCCACACCATGAAGATGAGCACGGTCCACAACCGGCGGCTGTGATCGCTGCGTCCCTCGCGGTGGTCGTTCAGCATGCGGGTGATCGCGGCCTTGTCGAGCAGGTGATCGGTCTGGGAATCGGCGATCTGCTGGTGCGCCCAGTCGAAGAGCTCGGTGCCCCGCAGCCAATGCCGAAGCGGCACAGGGAAACCCAGCTTCGCGCGGTTGAGCACATGATCGGGCACGATGCCGTCGAGTGCCTTGCGTAGCGCGTACTTCGTCGTCGACTTCGTGATCTTCTGCTCCAGCGGCAACTGCTCCGCCACCCGGAACACCTCGTTGTCGAGGAACGGCACGCGCAACTCCAACGAGTTGGCCATCGTGATCTTGTCGGCCTTCACCAGGATGTCGCCGCGCAGCCACGTGAACAGGTCCAGATGCTGCATCCGCGCCACCGGGTCCCAGCCGGCGGACTGCGCGTAGATCGGCGCCGTCACGTCCTGATGGGTCCACTCGGGCCGGAACTCCCGCAACACCGACCGCAACTGCGCATCGTTGAAGCTGCGCGCATTGCCGTAGTAGCGCTCCTCCAGGCTCATCGACCCGCGGTGCAGGAGACTCTTGCCGCGGGTGCCCTCCGGGATGCGCTCACTCAGTCGACCGGCGGCGCGTCGCAGGGAGGGTGGCAGCTTCTCGAACGGTGCGAGCGACAACGGCTCCCGGTAGATGGTGTAGCCGCCGAACAACTCGTCCGCACCCTCGCCCGACAGCACCACCTTGACGTGCTTACGTGCTTCCTTGGCGACGAAGTAGAGCGGCACCAGCGCCGGGTCCGCCACCGGATCGTCGAGATACCAGACGATCTCGGGGATCGCCGCGGCGAACTCCTCGGGCCCGACGACCTTGATGACGTGCTTGGCGCCGATCGCGGCGGCCGACTCGGCCGCGACGTCCACCTCGGAGTAGCCCTCACGCTCGAAACCGGTGGTGAAGGTGACCAGATCCGGGTTGTGCCGCATGGCGAGCGCGGCGATCGCCGTGGAGTCGATGCCGCCGGACAGGAACGAGCCGACGGTGACGTCGGCACGCATGTGCTTGGCGACGGAGTCCTCGAGCGCCTCGGCGATCTCGCGGTAGCGCGCCGCCTCGGTGCCCGACGGGACGGGACGCACCGGGAACGTCGGCCGGAAGTAGCGAGTGACGGTCGGCTCGGAGCCGGGAGTCAGGCGAGCGGTGCAGCCGGACTCCAGGCGACGGATGCCCGCGTGGAGCGTCTCGGGTTCCGGCACGTACTGCAGCACGGTGTAGTGCTCCAGGGCGCGGGGGTCGAGCTCGTCGGACACGCCCAACGACTCGAGGAGTTCGAGAATGCTCTTCTTCTCGCTCGCGAACGCGGTGCCCGCGGCGCCCGTCGAGTAGAACAGCGGCTTGATGCCGAACGGGTCACGCGCGAGGAACAGTTCCCGCTTCTCGGTGTCCCACAGCGCGAAGGCGAACATGCCCCGCAGGCGTCGAACGGCGTCGTCGCCCCAGAAGTGGAACGCGGCGAGAATGGCCTCGCCGTCACCCTCGGTGGCGAACGTCGCGCCGTGCTCGCGTGCCAACGTCTCGCGCAGTTCGAGGTAGTTGTAGATCTCGCCGTTGAACACCAGCGCGTAGCGCTCAGGACTCTCCGCGGGGCCCCAGCGGAGCGGCTGGTGCGAGTGCTCGATGTCGATGATCGAGAGCCGGTTGAAGCCCAGCGCCAGATCGTCGTCGTGCCACGTTCCCGGCTCGTCCGGCCCGCGGTGTCGCATGCAGTGCGACGCGTGGCCGACGGCATCGACGACATCTTCCGCGGATGCGTTCGACGTCAGCAGTCCCAGCAGTCCACACACGGTCGGTACGCCTCGTTTCGTTCGGGTGTCGGCCCGGTAGCGGGCCTGGTCACAGGCGTCGCCGGGACCTCGACGGCCCGACGCGCATCGGTCCGAGTATGCCGCAGTGCGGCGGGAACGCCGAAGTGACCGGCCGGGCCCGGTGTCGCCGCCCAACTCGCACCCGACCCGACACGAGAACCGAGCCCGCTTTGGTCTACGCTGCGTAGTACACGAGTACCTCGTGCGTGTGAGCGACTTCGGTGGCTCGTCCGGACGGTTCTCGTACTCTCCATCTGGCAATCAGGAAGGCGTGATCGTGGCGCAGCGTGGTGGTGGATCCGGTCGTCGGACGACACGACGAGTCGGATTGGTGGCCTCTCTTGCAGCGGCCGCCGTGGTGCTGTCGGGCTGCGGCATCGACAATTCCGTACTTCGATTCGGATGGCCGTCGGGCGTCACGCCGCAGGCCGAGCGGATGCGCGAGCTGTGGACGTGGTCCGTCATCGCGGCGCTCATCATGGGCGTCATCGTGTGGGGCCTGACCTTCTGGACGGTGGCGTTCCACCGCAAGAAGAAGGACTCGCCGGAGTTCCCGCGCCAGACCGCGTACAACGTCCCGCTCGAGCTGTTCTACACGGCCGTGCCGTTCGTCATCATCGCCGTCCTCTTCTACTTCACGGTCGTCGTGCAGAACTACGTCCAGGAGAAGCAGGACAACCCCGACGTGGTCGTCGACGTCACCGCGTTCCAGTGGAACTGGAAGTTCGGCTACCGCACCGTCGACCTCAAGGACGGGCAGCCGCTGTACGACGGCACCGACCAGGAGCGCGAGCAGGCAGCAGAGGAGGCCGGCACCCCCGAGGGTGAGGAGCCGGGCCCCCTGTTCGGCCGCGAGAAGTCCGACCAGTCCTACCTGCACTACAACGAGGTCGAGACCGTCGGCTCCAGCTCCGAGGTCCCGATCCTCGTGCTGCCCACGGGCAAGCGCATCGAGTTCGAGATCGCGTCCTCCGACGTCATCCACTCGTTCTGGGTTCCCGAGTTCCTGTTCAAGCGCGACGTCATGCCGAACCCGGACGAGAACAACTCCGACAACGTGTTCCAGATCAGCGAGATCGAGCGTGAGGGTGCCTTCGTCGGGCGCTGCGCCGAGATGTGCGGCACGTACCACGCGATGATGAACTTCGAGGTTCGCGCGGTCAGCCCCGAGGCCTTCGAGAACTACATGGCGGCGCGTCGCGACGGCCAGACCAACGCTCAGGCGCTGGAGTCCATCGGCGAAGAGCCTCGCGCGACCTCCACCTCGCCGTTCAACACCGACCGCACCGTCAAGGCTGCGACCGTGGCAGAAGGAAACTGACATCTCATGAAGATCGAAGCGAAACTCTTCGAGATCCTGACCGGGTTCTTCATCCTCGTCGGAATCCTCTACGGCGTGTTCACCGGCTTCTCGCGGACCGGCATCGAGTGGGCCGGCCTCACCGCCATCGCCCTCTCGGCGGGCCTGACGCTGATCGTCGGAACGTACTTCCGGTTCGTCGCTCGTCGACTGGACACCCGTCCCGAGGACTACGACGACGCGGAGATCGCCGACGGTTCCGGCGACCTGGGCTTCTTCAGCCCCGGTAGCTTCTGGCCCATCATCCTCGCCGGATGCGCCGCCTTCATGGCCCTGGCATTCGCGTTCTACGAGCCCTGGATGCTCGCGGTCGGCGCCCTCGCCATCATCGCCGCCGCAGCCGGACTGGTCTTCGAGTACCACGTGGGACCCGAGAAGCACTGACACGGCTCCACCCCGAACGCCCCCGGCCTGTGGTCGGGGGCGTTCGGCGTCGGTGGGGTGGGATTGCGCCCCTCTGGTGGGCTTCTCGCGCCCCCGGTGTTCCCGCACCCACGCTGCGCCGTCGCACGTCGCTTTGCCGAGCAACACGCATGCGTGACGCAAGGAAGGGTGCGGGAACTGGTGCCCTGCCGGCCGCTCGCGCGATGATGACGACGTGTTCGAGAACTTCGACGAATCGATGATCGAGGTCGAGGCCGCGTCGATCCTCACCCGGCACTGCGGCGCGGGCGATCTCCCCGTGCTGTTGCTGCACGGGCACCCGCGTACGTCGGCGACGTGGCACCGTGTCGCCCCACTGCTGGTCGACGCAGGACATACGGTCGTCTGCCCGGACTTGCGCGGGTACGGACGCTCGCAGGGCCCGGCGCCGACACCCGACCACTCCGCACACTCGAAGCGGGCGATGGCCTCGGACATGGTGCAGGTGATGGCCGCACTCGGGCACCGACGCTTCGCCGTGGTCGGTCACGACCGTGGAAGTTACGTGGCCCTGCGCCTGGCCCTCGACCACCCGAGCCTCGTGGCCGCGCTGTCCCTGCTCGACTGCATCCCCATCAGCGAGCACCTCGACCGGGCGGACAGTCGATTCGCGACCCGATGGTGGCACTGGTTCTTCTACGCCCAGCACGACCTCCCCGAGCGCGCCATCACTGCCGATCCCTCTTCGTGGTACCGCGGCGATCCGGCCCTCATGGGAGTGGAGAACCACCGTGAGTGGCTGACGGCGATCCACGATCCCGATGTCGTACGCGCGATGCTCGAGGACTACCGAGCGGGACTCACTGTCGACGCCGACCACGAACGCGCCGACCGAGCGCAGGGGAGGACGTTGGCCGTGCCGGTGCAGGTGCTGTGGTCCACACGGGACGACCTCGAGGAGTTGTACGGTGACCCGTTGACCATCTGGCGTGCATGGGCGCCGGGCGTCGTCGGGCACGGCATCGATTCGGGACACCACATGGCCGAGGAGGCCCCGCACCACCTCGTCGACGCGCTGCTGCCGTTCCTCGCCTCGGCGGAGCGGTGGGATTCAGTGCAGTAGCCCGCGCTCCACACGGTCCAGTGCACCGGATCTGCTGGGGCGGGGTGTTCGTGTGCAGTGATCCGCGGTCGGCGCGGATCACTGCACACAAGAGTGGTGGGTGGCATCCCGATCCGCCGGCGCGGATCTCGGACTGCGCTGACACCCCGCCTCGCCGAGCGACGACGGGTGCGGGAACGAGTGGTGGGGGAGGGGACAGACGAGAAGAGGCGCCACCCGAGTGGGTGGCGCCTCTTCTACCGTTCAGCGGGTCGCTCAGTGCCCGTTGGACTCCGGTCCGTGACCGTTGCCGTTGGACGAGCCGTTGCCGTTCGAGTGGCCGTTGGACGAGCCGTTGCCGTTCGAGTGCCCGTTGCCGTTCGAGTGCCCGTTGCCCTGCGACAGGATCTTCGCCTGGTAGGTGCGGAGCATGGTGAGCTGATCGTGCTCACCCTCGTGCGACAGACGCTCGTGCAGCCGGTGCTCCTCGTCCGAGTCCGGGGTGAAGATGCTGCCCGAGCCGGGCTTGCCGGCGGAACCGAGCTTGTTCATCTTCTTCGGGATCGCAGCACCCTGGTACTCGAGCGGGATCGGGTGGCCGTGATCGTCGACCGGGCCGAGGGGCTGGTGGATCTCGACGTAGGCGCCGTGGGGCAGACGCTTGATGACGCCCGTCTCGATGCCGTGCTCGAGCACCTGGCGATCGCTGCGCTGGAGACCGATGCAGAAGCGGTAGGTCAGCAGGTAGACGATCGGAGGCAGCACCACGAGGCCGATGCGGCCGATCCAGGTCATCGCGTTCAGGGAGATCGAGAACTTGTACGCGATGATGTCGTTGACGCAGCTGAGCGTCAGGACCACGTAGAAGGCGATCGCCATGGCGCCGACCGCGGTACGCACCGGAACGTCGCGGGGACGCTGCAGCAGGTTGTGGTGAGCGTCGTCCTTGGTGAAGCGCTTCTCGATCCAGGGGTACGCGATCATGATCGCGAACACCGCACCCATGATGACGGCGACCCAGAAGACGGCCGGGATCATGTAGTTGCCGATGTAGAGCTCCCACGCGGGCCACAGTCGAGCCAGTCCGTCCGTCCACATCATGTAGAAGTCGGGCTGCGAGCCGGCCGAGACCTGCGACGGGTTGTACGGGCCCAGGGCCCACACCGGGTTGATCTGCAGTACGCCACCCATGACCGCGAGGACACCGAAGGTCATGGCGAAGAAGGCGCCGGACTTGACCGCGAAGACCGGGAGGATGCGGACACCCACCACGTTGGTCTCGGTGCGGCCGGGGCCGGGGAACTGCGTGTGCTTCTGGTACCAGACGAGCGCGAGGTGAGCTGCGATGAGCGCCAGGATGATGGCGGGCAGGAGCAGCACGTGCGCGACGTACAGGCGCGGGATGATCAGCGTGCCGGGGAAGTCACCGTTGAAGATCAGCCAGTGCATCCACGTTCCGATGACCGGGATGGAGATCGTGATGCCCGAGAAGGCGGCGCGCAGGCCGGTACCGGACAGCAGGTCGTCGGGGAGCGAGTAGCCGAAGAAGCCCTCGAACATCGCCAGGATGAGCAGCAGCGAGCCGATGACCCAGTTCGCCTCACGCGGGCGACGGAACGCACCGGTGAAGAAGATGCGCATCATGTGCACGATGATCGAGCAGGCGAACAGCAGAGCTGCCCAGTGGTGGATCTGGCGGATGAACAGACCGCCGCGCACCTCGAAGGACAGGTCCAGCGTGGTGGCGTACGCCTTGGTCATCTCGACACCGCGCAGGGGAGCGTAGGCGCCCTGGTAGGTGGTCTCTGTCATGGAGGGGTCGTAGAAGAGGGTCAGGTACGTACCGGACAGCAGCAGGATGACGAAGCTGTACAGCGCGATCTCACCCAGTAGGAACGACCAGTGGGTGGGGAAGACCTTGTTGATCTGACGACGCATACCCGCTGAGAGGTGATAGCGGGAGTCGACGTCCTCGGCTTGCTTCGCAGCGAGCGTGGCGATGGATGGACTCATCGTGAACCTTCCGATGACGACGCAGCAGAAGCGCTCTCCTGCTCGTGTACTCCGGCCGGACGTTCCCAGTAGGCGGGTCCGAGCGGCTCGATGAAATCGCCCGCGGCGACGAGGTAGCCCTCGTCGTTGACCGTGATGGGCAGCTGCGGAAGAGCGCGGGCGGCCGGTCCGAAGATCGGCTTGGCGTACTCCAACGCGTCGAATTGCGACTGGTGGCACGGGCACAGGATCCGGTTGGTCTGCTGCTCGTACAACGATGTGGGGCACCCGAGGTGGGTGCAGATCTTCGAGTAGGCGAAGTAGTCGCCGTAGTTGAAGCTCTCCTGGCCCTTCCGCTTGATGGTGCGGTCGGCGTCCTCGGTACGCAGACGGATGAGCATGACCGCGTTGCGGATGCCCTTCAGTGCGTGCGAGAGCTCCTCCTCGTTTCCACGCTCCGACTCACGGAACGGGAAGACGGTCTCCATGGCGCCGGCGTCGAGATCCTCCGGGCGGACGAGAACGATGTCGTCGACGCGTCCGGTGTAGCGACGCAGGTAGACGGTCTCGCCCTCGTAGTTCGGCGTCCAACCCGAGACCCAGAGCGAGGACTCGTCGCCCTCGGCCCACGGGTTCTTGATCAGACCGCCGAGCGGGAGGATCGACATGACGCCGAGCGCGCCGCCGCCGAAGACGAGGCTGCGCTTGATCATCTTGCGTCGACCCAGCGTGGAGGTGTCGAAGGAGTCGCTGAGCTCGGCGACGACCGTCTTCTTGTCCACCTCGCTCGATCCACCGTCGTGGCGATCCTGGATGGACACCTCTTCGGGGATGAACTTCTTGGTGAACTGCACGGCACCGACGCCGACACCGATGATCGCGAGACCCATGGTGAGACCGATGAGCGGTGTGTACAGGCTGTACAGCCCGTAGCTGTCCTCGCCCATGCCGGCGTACTGCCACGGCCAGAACAGGTAGATGGCGATGAAGGCCACGGCCGACACACCCGCCAGGAAGAACCAGAGGCTGACGCTGCGCTCGGCGCGCTTCTCGGCCTTGGTTCCGGGGACGGGCCAGCGTGCGCGACGGAACGCCACGTCCACGTGATCGAGGTTGGTGCCGAGTGCGACGAGCTCGTCGCGGCTCATGGCGGCCAGTTCCTCGTCCGTGTACTTGCGGTCTGGGTCGAAGCCCTCGGGGAACTTGTTCGGATCGCCGGGCACGCCGTCGTCCTTGCGGTTGTCGTCGCTCATGACCTCACTCCGATCCACAGTGCTGCTGCGACGACCGCTCCGATGCCGACCACCCAGATGGCGATGGCTTCCGTACCGGGGCCGAAGCCGCCGAGTCCGTATCCACCGGGAGGCTGCGTCTCGGAGGAGGACTTGACGTACGCGATGATGTCTTTCTTCTCTTCGGGCGTGAGCTGGCGGTCCGAGAACTTGGGCATGTTCTGCGGGCCGGTGACCATCGCCTGGTAGATCTGCTGCTCGTTCGCCGGGTCGAGTGTGGGTGCGTACTTGCCCGAGGACAGCGCGCCGCCGCGACCGGTGAAGTTGTGGCAGGACGCGCAGTTGAGGCGGAAGAGCTCGCTGCCGCGGGCGATGTCGCCGCCACGGAGTGAGTCCTGCGCGATCTCACCGTTGTCGGTGCGCACCACCGTGGGTCCGCCGCCGTTGGCCTGGATGTAGGCGCCGAGAGCGTCGACCTGCGACTGGTTGTACTTCGGGGGCTTCCGCTCGGCCTGGGCCTCGTTGCGCGCCATCGGCATGCGACCGGAGGAGACCTGGAAGTAGACGGCTGCTTCGCCGACGCCGATGAGGGACGGTCCGCGGTCCTGGACACCCTGGAGGTTGGCGCCGTGGCACGTCACGCAGGACGTGTCGTAGATCTGCTGGCCTTCGCGCACCATGGCCGCGCTGTCTTCCTGCGCGGTGGCGACCTGGGCGTCGGGGGTGAGGGCGGCGGCGAGGAAGCCCGCGCCGACGAGACCCATGAACAGCGCCATGGCGCCACTGACCCGGCGACGGGTACGACGCTTGCGACGCGCCTTGGTCGCCGAGGCGTCCGGCGTACCGGCGGACACGACAGTGCCGTCGTCGTCGGGAGTGGCGGGGGGAGAGGAACTCATCTGTATCCCTTGTCGTGTCGGGACGGCTTGTCGGATGCGACCGATGAGGCTGTCATCGGGTATTCGACGCCTGCTCGGTCAGCGGATGAAGTAGATCGTCGCGAACAGCGCGATCCAGACGATGTCGACGAAGTGCCAGTAGTACGACACGACGATGGCGGCGGTGGCCTGAGCCGGCGTGAACTTGCTGACCAGGGTGCGGGCGATCAGGAAGACGAAGGCGATCAGACCGCCGATCACGTGCAGGCCGTGGAAGCCGGTGGTGATGTAGAAGACGGAGCCGTAGACGCTGCTCGAGATCGAGGTGCCCTCGTGGACGAGGTGGTAGTACTCGTAGCCCTGGCCGGCGACGAAGAACGCGCCCATGGCCAGAGTGATCGTGTACCAGCGACGCAGTCCGAACACGTCGCCACGCTCGGCGGCGAACACGCCCAGCTGGCAGGTGAAGGACGATGCGATGAGCACCGCGGTCACGGGGACGGCCAGCGTCAGGTTGAGCTCGGTCGGCTCCGGCGGCCACTGGCCGGGAGCGGCCTGAGCCCGCGCGACGAAATACATCGCGAAGAGGCCGGCAAAGAACATCAACTCGCTGGACAGCCACACGATGGTGCCCACGCTGACCATGTTCGGTCGGTTCAGCGAGTGGACACGCTGGGTGATGGCGGATCCCGAAGTACCTACTGCGCTCGTCACATCGAGAAGTATGACTCGTCGTAGTACGGATGGCATAGCCGGGGCGGTATTGGCGAGTCGAGCATCGTTCGCGCGCGCGTGACACAGAATGCCTCCTCGTGGTCCGGTCGGCCCGTCTTCCTGGACTTTCTGTTCAATAGTACTCGTCTGTGCACGTCGGACCGGGTTCCGTCGACCCCCGCGCCCGTGATGTATCCCGCACGCCGGAGTCTCGACCCGAGCTTCAGACTCGATGCCTCCCGAGCGACTCCGGGACCGGTTCCAGCGGCATCTGGCACTGTCGTGGCATGACTTCGGGCTCTGGTCGTGGGCGGACACGGTGGTGGCAGCGGCTGTTCGGCCGGGCGGCTCCGGAGCCCCTCGACCCCACTCGCACCGACCTCGTCGTGGTCGCGTCGTGCTTCGACGACGTGGAGGCGTGCTCGACGACCCTCGAGCGCGCGGCGCACACGGACCCCCTCTGGTCCGCGGACGACGACGTGGTGTTGCGCCACCACCTGCTTCTCCCCGCCGATCAGATCGCCGACGCGGTGTCGGTGGCGGCGCAGGACGGTTACAGCGAGGCGACCGCAGGTCCCATGGCGCAGACTCCCGGGCATCTGCCCGGCGGTGTCTCCGACGCGACCGTCCTGGTGCTGCAGCGGGTGCAGGTGCTCGACGCGTTGCACTGCTCGCAGGAACGGTCACGGATGGCGGGGTTGGCCCAACGGCGCGACGGGGTGGTACTGGGCTGGGACGCCCTCCAACCGGCTGCCGAGGACGCATCGCCGGAGCACTAGGCTTCCCGCTCATGAGCGCTGGGGATGGCACGCGTACATGGGCACAGGTCCTCGGGGCCCTGGCATCACGCCAGGACCTGACGGGTGCCGACACGGCGTGGGCGATGGACGAGATCATGTCGGACAACGCCACCGCGGCCCAGATCGCTGCCTTCGGTGTCGCCCTCAAGATGAAGGGCCCCACGTCGGACGAACTGCGCGGACTGGCCGACTCGATGCTCGGCCATGCCAAGCGTGTGCCCGTGGACGACGACGTGGTCGACATCGTCGGCACGGGCGGCGACCGGTCGAACACCGTCAACATCTCCACCATGGCCTCGGTGGTGGTGGCCGCTGCGGGTATCCGCGTGGTCAAGCACGGCAACCGGGCCGCCTCGTCCAAGAGCGGCGGAGCCGACGTGTTGGAAGCGCTGGGCGTGCGTATCGACCAGGGGCCGGAGCGGGTCGCGGCGAGTGTCGCCGAGCTGGGCATCGGGTTCTGCTTCGCGCCCGTGTTCCACCCGGCGCTGCGCTTCGCCGCGGCGCCTCGCAAGGAGATCGGCATCCCTACGGCGTTCAACGTCCTCGGGCCGCTGACGAACCCTGCGAGTCCGCGCGCCGGTCTGGTGGGATGCGCATTCGACGATCTGATCGACGTCGTCGCGGGCGTGTTCGCGGCGCGCGGCAACTCCGTCCTCGTGGTGCGCGGCGACGACGGGCTGGACGAGATCACGACGTCGACGACCACGTCGGTGCGCGTCGTCCGGAACGGTGTCGTCGACCACGCGGTGCTCGATCCACGCGATCTAGGTATCGAGCGGGTTTCCCTCGACGCCCTCCGAGGCGGGGACGCCGCATACAACGCGGACGTGGCGCGTCGGGTGTTCGGCGGCGAACGAGGCCCCGTGCGGGACGCGGTGCTGCTCAATGCAGCAGGTGCCATCGCGGCGTTCCGCGGCGTCGACGGTTCGCTCGAGGACGCGATGGCCGGTGCGTTGACGACGGCAGCCGCCGCGGTGGACGACGGAGCCGCTCAGACCCTGCTGACGCGGTGGGCGGCGTTCACGTCGGCCTGAGTCACTCGCCGATGGAGAAGCCCGCGTCGACGTCGGCGCTCGAGTAGGACTTGAACGCGATGTGCGTGTCTGTCCGCACCACGCCGGTGACGCGGTTGACGCGCTCGGTGATCACCTCGGCGATCTCCTCGTGCGTACGCACCTTGACCACGGCGATCAGGTCTACGTCGCCGGCGCACGAGTACACCTCGGACACACCCGGTACGTCGGCGACGGCACGCGCGGTCTCCGGAATGGAGTGCACCTCGGCGTGGATCAGAACGATGGCGGTGATCATGGTGAACCTTCCGAACTGTCGTGAGAGGGCGAACTGCGGGTCAGCCTAGTTCTCGGCCGTGCGGTCATCCCCAGGCCATCGTGCGTTCCTTCTCGCGGCGTCCGACGTCGCGCACGGCGGCGCACCACTGTGCCCATCGCCCCGCTCCGTGCGCCGGTTCGCACCATCCGTCCGTGGTGTCGACGATGCGGACGCCACCCGACTCGAGCCACCGCGCGATCAGCGCCACCTCCTCCGGCGTGGCACCGCGTAGGGGAGTGGCGTCCGGCACGACGGTCTCCGCACCGGCGACGAGTGCTTCCACCACGGGCATGGGCGCGACGCCGCGGCGGGAACGACCGGCACTGGCGAGACGTCCGTGCCGGACGACGACGAACTCCCACCCGCCGTCGTCGGCGCGGCGCGCGGCGATCAACTGCTCGATGGCCGCGAGTGCCTGCAGCCGCTGCACCGACCGCAGGGCCGTCAACAGGGTGGCCGCGCGGTCGCGCAGGCGGGCCGCGGACTCGAAGAGCAAATCCTCGGACAGTGCGTCGATCCGGGCGGCGACGGCATCGAGCACCGCTGCGTCGGCACCCTCGGTGAGAGCGCGGAAGGCGACGGGCGCGTCGGCGTACTCCTCGGGAGTGAGCGGGCTCGCCGTCGCCGCCGTGCATCCACCGACGGCCTCGGTGGAACAGTCGTGCACCGCCGAGGCGGCGATGCGGTGGGTGCAGGAGCGCAACCGCGTGTGCTCGGCGACGAGAGCGGCGGCCTCGGCTGCCGCCCCGCGAACGGAGAACGGTCCGAGCGCGCCGGGCGCCGGTGTCCGGACGATGGAGATGCGCGGGAACGCCTCGCTCGTCAGGGTCAGCCACCAGCCCTTGCGGGGGTACTTCGATCGACGGTTGTACGGGGGCGTGTGCGCACTGATGAGCCTCAGTTCGCGCACGCCCGCCTCGATGGCATGGCTGCACTCGACGTGGTCGACCCGGGTCGCGAGGGCGACCATCTCCTTCATGCGTCCGCGGGTCTCGGATCCCGTGAAGTAGTTCCGTACACGGCGGTGGAGGTTCCGTGAGGTGCCGACGTAGAGCACCTCGTCGGACGGTCCGCGGAAGAGATAGACACCGGGGGCGTGCGGAAGGCCCGCCGCGAGCGTGCGTTTGGCGCGGTGCGCCGAGGACACCGTCGGCAGGTAGTCGACGAGTTCGGCGTAGCTGTGGACGCCCTGGTTGCCCACCCGTTCGATCAGCCCGTGCAGGACGTCGACGGTGGCCCGGGCGTCGTCGAGTGCCCGGTGGGTGGGCCTGGTGGACACCTGGAAGAGGGTGGCCAGCGAGGACAGCTTGACCGACGGTGCCTCGTCGCGCGTGAGCACCCGCCGGGCGAGCGTGACGGTGCACAGCACCCGGAACGACGGCCACGCCAGATCCATTCGCGTCGCCGCCGCGCGGAGGAACGCGGTGTCGAAGCGCGCGTTGTGCGCCACCAGCACGCTGCCGCGGGCGAACTCGACGAACGTGGGAAGGACCCGCTCGATACGAGGGGCGTCGAGAAGCATCGCACCGGTGATGCCCGTCAACGCGACGATGGCGGGCGGAATGGACCGGCCCGGGTCCACGAGCGTCGCCATCTCACCGATCACCCGGCCGCCGCGAACCTTGACGGCACCGATCTCGGTGATCGCGTCCTCGCCCGGTCGGCCTCCGGTGGTCTCGAGGTCCACCACCACGAAGGTCGTGTCCCGCAACGACTGGTCCAGTTCGTCGAATGCGAGCTGCACACCGCGTGCATGCCCCGACACCACAGTCGCCCCATCAGTCACGTGCGTCACCGTAGGTGGTCCCACCGACAGGAACCCGGTCCGTCCACGACGAGCACGCCGTGTCGGTGCACGTCGTTAGCGTCCGTTTCCGAGGCGTGATCGAGCGTCGGATCGGGTGTGATCCGGGCTGAACATCACGGCGAGAGACCGTGAACCACAATGAGACGGAGATCACATGATTGTCGATTGCGGCGAGTGCACCGTGCGCGGAGACGCGTGTTCGGACTGTGTCGTCTCGGTGTTGCTGGGGGTGCCGGGCATGCCCGCGGCGTCGGCCGGCGGCTCGCGTGACACCCCCTTCGCCACGCGCAGAATGCGTCTCGAGCAGGACGAACAGGAGGCGATGGCCGTTCTGGCGGAAAGCGGGTTGGTGCCCCGGTTGCGGTTGGTCGGCAGAGAAATTCCCTCACCGCAGGAGACCGGCCACGACCGACCCGTTGCGGGGCCGGAGCACGCCGCGGGGTGAGTCGGACCGTGATCGTTTCGCGACACGAGTCGGCTGGGCTCGACATCGGGGATGCCGTTTCGTAATCTTTCCGAGACATTGCGGAGTCGAGCAGAGCCACCAGGGACTGCGCCGCAAGGTCACCGCCTAATCGGCCACCTCTTCCGGGTGGTCGTACCGGGAACCCACCGTTACACCGGGGTGAATCCCGTCGTAGTCGCACCAGCGGCTCGTCGGGTAGGGCTGATCTTCCCAGCCCGAACCCGTCAGCTAACTCGGTCGGCGGATATCAGGAAGAAACGGAGCACATCTTTTCGTGGCGAAACACCGCAAACCCAGCACTGCCTCGCGGCCGGTCCGCAACGTTCTCGTCGCCGGCGCGCTCACCGCAGGCGCTGTCGCCATCCCCGCCGCCCCCGCCTTCGCGGCACCGGTGGAGATCCCCGGTATCGGCACCTTCGAGGTCCCGGACCAGATCCTGAGCCAGCTTCCCCCCATGCCGCAGGTCCCCGCGCTTCCCGGCCCGGCCGCACCGCAGTCCAGCGCCGCGCAGGTCGCCGTGCAGGCAGCCGAGAGCAAGGTCGGCGCACCGTACGTCTACGGAGCCGCAGGCCCCAGTGCGTTCGACTGCTCCGGTCTCATGAAGTGGGCGTACCAGCAGGCCGGTATCGAGCTTCCCCGCACGAGCTACGACCAGGCCGCGGCCGGCGTGCCCGTCTCGCAGGCGGATCTGAAGCCCGGCGACGTCGTGTCCTTCTACGGCGGCTCGCACTCCGGCATGTACGTGGGCAACGGCAACGTCGTCCACGCGTCCACCGAGAGCCAGCCCGTCAAGATCGCTCCGCTGTCGTCGATGCCCTTCGACGGCGCACGTCGCTACGCCTGACGCAGCGACACCTTCGCTCGACACCCTGACGCCGCACGAAACCGATCGCCCGGTCGGTTCTGTGCGGCGTCAGTCGGTGAATCCGCCGTTTTCGACGGGTTCTCGGGCTTCGTGGACAGAATCATCGTTCGCGTCGTAATCTTTCCGTGACGTCCTCGGCCATCATCCGCGCCGCCGAGCGACCCGGACTCGTCCAGATCGGAGAACCGTTCATCGTGCCGTCATCGGTCCACCCCCGCGTTCGTCCCACTTCTCGTACGAGACTGCGTGGACTGGTGATCGCGAGTGCGATGACAGCGGCGATCGCCGTCCTCCCCGCCGGTCCCGCCGGCGCCGACCCGGTTCCCGGCGCGTCCGCCTCCGAGGCGGTCACGAAGCTCACCGATCTCTCGCGCGAGTCCGAGCAGACCACCGAGGCGATGCACAACGCCCAGATCGAGCTCGACGCGAAGCTCGCCGCCCAGCAGGAGGCGGACGCTCGACACGACGCCGACCGTGCCGCCCTCGACGCGGCCACGGCGCAGATCGACACGGTGCGGCCCGCCGTCGACAAGATCGCCCGTGCCAACTACCAGGGCGCTCGGACGAACCGGCTCTTCGCGGTCATGGTCAGTGATTCCCCGCAGCAGTTGCTCGACCAGATGTCCGCTCTCGACATCATCTCCACCGACGCGGCCGCCACCGTCGGCACGTTCCGGGAGGCCAGCGACGCCGCAGCGGCAGCCGAGGCGGCGTCACAGCAGTCCGCTGACGCGGCCCGGGTGGCCACGGAGCAGGCGAAGGCTGTCAGCGACGACCTGCAGGGCAAGCAGAGCCGTCTGCAGAGCGAGATAGCCGATGTCGTCGCCGCGTTCGGTTCGCTGTCCGACACGGAGAAGCAGGGGCTGGCCGGCGCCGCGTTCCCGCCGGGCTTCGATCCCTCCGCCATCCTCGGCGCCCTCCCGCCGGGATCGCAGGCCGGAGCACTGTCGGCCGCGTTCACGCAGATCGGCAAGCCGTACGTGTGGGGTGCGACCGGCCCGGACGGGTACGACTGCTCGGGCCTCGTGGTGTGGGCCTACAAGCAGATCGGTAAGACTCTCCCGCGGTCGAGTCAGGCGCAGGCCGCCGGCGGCACCCCCGTCGACAAGGCGAACCTCCAGCCCGGCGACGTGGTCCTGTTCTATCCCGACGCATCGCACGTGGGTCTCTACGCCGGTAACGGCAACGTGGTCCATGCATCGACCTTCGGTGTTCCCGTTCGTGTCGAGTCGATGGCATCGTGGCCCTTCTACGGCGCTCGCCGCTACTGACGGTCCGCGCCCTGGCGGCGCTGGGCCTGGTTCTCTCCCTTCTGGTGGCGTGTTCGCCGTCGGCACCCGACGAGCAGACGCCCACGACGACTGCGGGCCCGGACGCCCGCACCGTCGGTGTCACGGCACTGCTCGATTCCTGGACGGCCGCACTCCGCTCCGACGACGAGGCCGCGCTGCGCGAGTTGATCGACTCCGACGCTGACCCGGGATTCGCTGATCGCGAGATCGCCCGCGCGCAGGCGCTGCGCGGTCTGCCGCTGTCCGACTTCGGCTACGAGATCACTCCGGGTCCGGAGACTCCGGTGCCGGTCGATCGGGCGGATGCACTCGCGGCCACCGAGGTGTGGGCGCCGAACGTCGCACTGCGGTACGCCTGGGCCGACGCCGACATCGGTTCCACGAGTCGCGACATCGCACTCGTCGTCGCTCGTCGGGGCGACACGTGGCGTCTGGTCTCCGATGCCGACCTGCCGCAGTACGGGCGCACCACGTGGCGTGGCCCGTGGGACTTCGGGCCGGTGGTCACGGAGCGAGTCGCCACCGGGTCGACCACGTCGCTCGTCGTGGGTCACGAGGCGCAGCGCGCCTTCATCGACGACCTCGCGGCGGAGCTGCCCTCCGCGGTGGCGGCCGTGACCGAGTTCGCCGGGCTCGGATGGTCTCGCCGCGCGGTCCTGACGGTCACCGGTTCCGATGCCGAGTTCATCAGTGCGGCAGACGGATTCACGTCCACCGATGTCGCGGCCTCGACGATCGCGGATCCGGTCCGCGGGGGCCTGGTCACCGGCCAGCGCATCGTCTTCGGCCCGACTGCGCCGGACCGGCTCACCGACTCGACCCGCCGCACCGTGCTGCGCCACGAGCTCACCCACGTGGCCATGCGCGCGGTCACCGGGGAGGACGCGCCCCTGTGGATGCTCGAGGGTTTCGCCGACTACTCGGGCTATCGAGGCTCGGGACTGTCCTTCGACGAGATCGCGCCCACCCTCGCGGCCGTGGTCCGCGCGGCGGGACCGCCCAGGGTCCTCCCGGAGGACTCGGACTTCGCCGCGGGTGGCAGTCGCGGATCGATCGCGTACGAGTCCGCCTGGTCGGTGGCCTCGTTCGTCGCCGACCGGTTCGGGGAGCCGGTGCTCCGGCAGCTGTACGACCGTTTCGCGGCCGGACCGACCGATCCCACCGTGACCGACTCGGTCTTCTCGGCCACGCTGGGCTTCGGCACCGTCGACTTCCTCGCGCAGTGGGGGCAGTGGGTGGCGGAACAGGCCGCCGGGCAGAGCTGACGGCGGTCTCCGTCTACGGTGGTCCCATGCGTCGAACGCTGCTGGTGACCAATGACTTTCCTCCGCGGCGCGGCGGCATCCAGTCGTATCTGCACACCTTCGCCCAGCTGTTGCCCGCGGACGAACTGGTGGTCTACGCACCGCGGTGGCGTGGCGACTCCCACGTGCGGTTCGACGCGGAGCAGCCCTTCGAGGTGGTGCGGCATCCGACGACGTTGATGCTTCCGACACCGGCCGTTGCCCGTCGGGCGGCCAGGCTGGTGGCCGACCGACAGTGCGACACGGTGTGGTTCGGGGCCGCTGCTCCGCTCGCCGTGCTCGGACCGCACCTGCGCCGTGCCGGAGCCGAGCGCGTCGTGGCCTCCACCCACGGTCACGAGGTGGGCTGGTCGATGCTGCCGGCGGCGCGGCAGGTGCTCGGTCGTATCGGCTCGACGACGGACGTCGTCACCTTCGTCAGCCGTTACACGCGCGGCCGATTCGCCGCGGCCTTCGGGGCGGACGCGGCCCTCGAACACGTGCCGCCGGGGGTCGACTCGACCGTGTTCGCGCCCGACACGTCGGCACGGGAGACACTGCGCGCGCGCTACGGCCTGGGTGATCGGCCGACCGTCCTGTGCCTGTCGCGGTTGGTGCCGCGCAAGGGACAGGACATGCTGATCCGGGCGCTACCGGGGATTCGCGCGGAGATCGACGGGGCCGTGTTGGTCGTCGTCGGCGGCGGTCCGTACGGCGACACCCTGCGGGCTCTGGCGCAGTCGTGCGGGGTGGCGGATCACGTCGTGTTCACGGGGTCGGTGCCGGCCGAGGAACTGGCGGCACACCACACCCTCGCCGACGTGTTCGCCATGCCGTGTCGCACCCGCGGTGCCGGTCTGGACGTCGAGGGCCTGGGCATCGTGTTCCTCGAGGCGTCCGCGTCCGGCGTGCCGGTGGTCGCGGGCCGGTCGGGTGGAGCGCCGGAGACCGTCGTCGAGGGCGTCACCGGCACAACCGTCGACGGCACCTCGGTCGACGACGTCCGGCGCGCCGTCGTGGACGTGCTGTCCGATCGTGACCGCGCCGCGGCGATGGGGGCCGCGGGACGCGAGTTCGTCTCCACCGAGTGGCGGTGGGACGACCTCGCCGCCCGACTGGCTCACTTGCTGTAGATGGCCTCGATGTCGCTCGCGTAGGACTTCTGGACCACGGCGCGCTTGAGCTTCATCGTCGGGGTCAGCTCGCCGCCCTCTTCGGTGAAGTCCGCCGGCAGGATCCGGTACTTCTTGATGGACTCCGCGTGCGAGACCGTCTTGTTGGCTTCGGCCACGGCAGCATCGATCTCCGCGACGAGGTCGGGATCCTTCGTCAGGTCGGCGACGGTGGCGCCCTCGTCCTTGCCGTTGCGCTGCTTCCAGCCGGGGAACGCGTCGGGGTCGATGGTGATGAGCGCGCCGATGAACGGCTTCTGGTCACCGACGACCATGGCCTGACCGATGAGCGCACTGGCCCGCAGCGAGTCCTCGAGGCCGGCGGGTGAGACGTTCTTGCCACCCGCCGTCACGATGATCTCCTTCTTGCGCCCGGTGATGGCGATGAAGCCGTCCTCGTCCACGGCGCCGAGATCGCCGGTGTGGAACCACCCGTCGGTCAGCGCCTCGGCGGTGGCGTCGTCGTTCTTCCAGTAGCCCTCGAAGACCACGCCGCCCTTGAGCAGGATCTCGCCGTCGTCGGCAATGCGGACGGCGTTGCCCGGCAACGGCTTTCCGACGGTGCCGATGCGCTGTTCGTCCGGCGTGTTCACCGCTGCCGCGGCGGTGGTCTCGGTCAGGCCGTAACCCTCGTAGATGGTCACACCGATGCCGCGGTAGAAGTGCGCGAGGCGCTCACCCAGCGGGGCGCCGCCCGAGATGGCGAGTTCGCACTGCCCACCGAGCGCTGCGCGAAGCTTGCCGTAGACCAGACGGTCGAACACAGCGTGCTTGGCGCGCAGCACGATCGACGGGCCACCGGTGTCCCGCGCCGCGCTGTAGGCGACGGCGGTGTCGGCGGCCGCGTCGAAGATCTTGCCCTTGCCGTCGCCGTGAGCCTTCTGACGCGCGGTGTTGTACACCTTCTCGAACACGCGCGGGACGCTGAGGATGAAGTGCGGTCGGAACGAGCCGAAGTTGTCGACGAGGTGCGGGATGTCGTGGGTGTGCCCGAGTGTCGCGCCCTGGTCGAAGGCGGCGATGGACACCGCACGTGCCAGCACGTGGGCCATCGGCAGGAACATCAGGGTGGTGCGTCCCTCGGTGAGCATGCGGCCGATGGAACTGGCGGCGATACCGCGGGACTCGGCGATCAGGTTGGAGTGCGTGAGCACGCAGCCCTTCGGCCGTCCCGTGGTGCCGGAGGTGAAGACGAGCGTCGCCGGGTCCGAGGAGCGCAGCGCCGCGACGCGGTAGGCCACCGTCGCGTCGGTGATCTGGGCACCGGCGTCGGTGAGGACGTCGATGGCGCCGGGCCGCTCGGCGGAGGCGTCGATCTGCAGTACCGTCGCGACACCCGGCAGCACGGGAAGGATGTTGGTGAGGATGTTCGTGTGGGCCACCGTCTCGGCGATCATTGCGGCGGCGCCCGAGTTCTCGAGGATCCACCGCACCTGGTCCGACGACGACGTCTCGTACACCGGAACGGTGACGGCGCCGGCGGACCAGATCGCGTAGTCGAGCAGGGGCCACTCGTAGCGGGTCGACGACATGAGGGCGACCCGGTCGCCCTGCTTGACGCCGGATGCGATGAGCCCCTTGGCCACTGCGCGAACCTGGGCCGCGAAGTCCGCTGCGCGGACGTCCGACCACCCGTCGCGGGTGGCGCGGCGGTACACCACGACGTCGGGCCGAGTCTTCTCGTGCGCGAACACGGCGTCGACCACCGACGCGTCGTCCTCGATGGTGAATGGTGCCGGGACGGTGAACTCGCGCACGGATTCCTCCGATGTCGTAGCGGTTTCGGACGAGGCTTCACAGTAATCCTGTCCATTCCCCGGATGTCACCGGCACGTGCTCGTCGACCGAGGTCGTCGACGCCGTCGACGAGGGCACGTGGGATTCTGGTCCGCATGAGCAGTGTGCAGGTCGCCGACCAGACGTTCGTCGCGGCGCGGGCCGAGGACGTCGCGGCGCTCGTGTCGGACACCCGTCGATGGCGGGCCTGGTTCCCGGGTCTCACCGTCACGGTCCAGGAGGACCGGGCCGAGAAGGGTGTCCGATGGGTCGTCGCGGGACAGCTCCGGGGAACCATGGAGGTGTGGCTCGAGCCGATGCTCGACGGCGTCGTACTCCACTACTTCCTGCACGCGGAGCCGACCGACGGAGTGCAGGAACCGTCCACCCACCGCCGACGAGTACTGGGCAAGCAGATGTCGTTCGAGATCAAGGCGCTCCTCGAGGCCGGGCGGGCGGCGGGAGAACGGCCGGTCCCGGGGCTTCGGTCTTGACTCGCGGGTACTCGCGGCGACAGGAACCGACCCCGCCGTTCGGGCGGTGCCACCGGACGGTCGATCATGTGGGTACACGGACGCCGATCAGGTGACGGCACGCGGCGCGGAGGGAACGAGTTCCATGGCAGACAAGACCACGAAATCGATCGTCGTCGGAGCGGCGCCGGACGAGGTGATGGCGGTCATCGCCGATTTCCCCAGGTATCCGGAATGGGTCACCGCGGCCAAGTCGGTCGAGATCCTCGAGGAGGGGGAGTCCGGCCGGGCTCGCCGGGTCCGGTTCGTGCTCGACGCGGGCATGGTCAAGGACACCTACGAGCTCGAGTACGACTGGCGGCCGGACGGCACCGCGGTGTCGTGGACGCTCGTCGCGGGGGAGATGCAGAAGTCCCAGGTCGGGTCCTACGTGCTCACCGAGAAAGGTGCCGGAAGCACCGAGGTGACCTACGAACTGACGGTCGATCTCGCCATTCCCATGATCGGCTTGTTCAAGCGCAAGGCGGAGAAGGTCATCACCGACACCGCGTTGAAGGAATTGAAGAAGCGAGTCGAAGGCTGAGCGATCGCGTTTCCGAGACCGCCGCGCGGATCACGTTCGTCGTCGGAGCCGGCGGTGCGGGCAAGTCCACCGTCGCCGCGGCCCTGGCCGTCGACGCACACCGCGCCGGTCGGCGTGTGCTTCTCGCGTCCGTCGACGGCGCGGATCCGTCGGACCTGGTGCCCGACGTCGCCGTCGAGGTGCTGCGCATCGACCCCTCGGCCGTTCTCGAATCGCAGTACCGCCTGCTGACCACGGCTCTGGCGATGGCCGGACGCCACGACCACGGCGCCGGTCCGACGCTGCCGGATCCCGAGGAGCTGACGTCGCTGCCGGGCGCCGAGCCGCTCACCGCGCTGCTCGAGGTGGTGCGCGTCGCCGACAGCGGCGAGTGGGACGACGTGATCGTCGACTGCCCCGGACCGATGTCCTGGCGGGAGATCGTCGCGACCCCCGGAGCTGTCGCGGGGTACGTCGAACGCATCTGGCCACGTCATGCCCGCGTCGTGGCCTCGACGGGCCAGGACGTCCGCGCGGCCGTCCTGGTGGAGCTCGTCGATCGTGTCGTGGCGGCGGCGACGTCGGTCACCGCCGTGCTCGAGGACGACGGACGGACCTCTGCGGTCGTCGTCTCGCGTCCGACCGCGCGGTCCTTCGCAACGGCGCGAGAGCTGTTGGCAGTCACCAGTTTCCACGGCGTCCGCGTCGATCGTGTGGTGGCCGTGGGGGTGATCCCGGACCTCGGGGCCGGGGCGCCGTCGTCCGTGCTGGGCACGCATCCCGGCGTGTTCTGGATGGACCGGGCGCACGCGGAGCATCGCGCGGCGCTGGCGGAGTTCCGCGGCGCTGTGGGCGACCTCCGCGTCGACGTCGTGTCGGCCCAGCCCACCGAGCCGGTAGGGTCGACTGCTCTGGGGGCCGTCGCGGCCGACCTGAACGGGCAGGTGGCGGCCGGACACGGCGGCGCGCTGCCCGCGCTGTCGCCGCGGGTGCGGCACGAGTCCGGGCAGGGCCTGGACTCGGTGTACGTGATGGACGTCCCGCTGCCGTTCGTCGACACGGACTCGGTGGCGGTGGGTCGGGTGGAGGACGACGTGATCGTGAGTGCGCAGGGCAGTCGACGACGACTGCGGTTGGCGTCGGTGCTGCGTCGGTGCGTGGTCACCGGTGCCGGCGTCGACGACGGCGTGCTGTCCGTGACCTTCGCTCCCGACCCGGCGCTGTGGCCGGAGAACCTGCAGAAGGCGGACGTACCGGGGGAGTCCGGCGATGGATGAGGGCCGGCGGGACCTGGCGGCCGAGCTCCGGGTGCTGGCCGAGTTGCTCATCGACCGGGTCGAGCCGGTGCTGCGCCGCCTCGACACCGAGGACGCGCCCGAGTGGCAGGGCTGCTCCTGGTGCCCGTTCTGCGCTCTCGCCGCCGCCCTGCGCGGGGAACGCCACGATCTGCTGACGCTGGTCACCGGTGAGATGGACGGTCTGATCGACGTGCTCCGGGACTTCCTGCAGACCCACGGTTCGGGGCGACACACGCCCGGCGCCGCGGAACGAGCCGACGCGCCGGAGGGCGCTGCGTCACCCGTCGTTCGCCCCGCGAGCTACCAGCCGATTACGGTGACCAGGACGCGTGAACCCGACCCGGCACGCAGACCCGATCGCGACCGGTGACACCGGTCGCCCGCCACCACGTGAGGATGCCGCAGACGTGAGCGCCCAGTCCCGGTCCAGCCGGCCTCTGACCATCGGCATCGACGTGGGCGGCACCAGCATCCGCGCGTCGGTGGTCGACGTCGACGGCCAGGTGCTCGACTCCACCCAGGCGCCCACGCCGCAGTCCTCCCGCGCACTCGAGAACGGCATCGACCGGGCCGTGCGTGAACTCGCGAGCCGCCACGACATCGCGGCCGTCGGTCTCGCCGTCGCCGGGTTCATCAACTCCGACCGCACCGTCGTGCGCTTCGCCCCCCACCTGCCGTGGGTGAACCGCCCGGTCGCGCGAGAGATGACGGAACGCCTCGGCATCCCGGTCATCCTCGAGCACGACGCCAACGCCGCCGCGTGGGCGGAACACCGCTTCGGTGCGGCCGCGGGCGGTGGGAACGTCGTCATGATCGCGATCGGCACCGGCATCGGCGCCGCACTCCTCATCGACGGCAAGCTCTACCGCGGCAGCTACGGCATCGCGCCGGAACTCGGCCACCTGCAGGTGGTTCCCGACGGGCGTCAGTGCGCGTGCGGCAAGCGCGGCTGCTGGGAGCGCTACTGCAGCGGTACCGCGTTGGTGGACACGGCGATCGAGCTCCTCGCCGCCAACCCGCGGGGATCGACGGTGCTCGCGCGTGAGGCCTTCCTCGATCCCGGATCCCTCACCGGTCGACGCATCGCCAACGCCGCGCAGGACGGTGACCTGGTGGCCATCGAGACGATGTCCGAGTTCGCACGGTGGCTCGGCATCGGTATGGCGCTGGTGTCGGACGTCTACGACCCCGACCGCATGGTCATCGCCGGCGGCGTCGCCACGTCGTCCGCGCTGTTCCTGGACACCGCCCGTGAGCACTACGCCGCGCAGATCACGGGCGCCGGCCACCGGCCCCTCGCCCGGATACGCGGAACCCAGTTGGGGGAGGCCGCGGGCATGATCGGCGCGGCCGAGCTGGCGCGCGTCGAGGTGGGCGCGGCACGCGCCTGACCGCCTCGGCGGACGGATTCGTGTCCGGCCGATGGCCGGGTGATGACGGCGGTGTGAGATGTGTCCGAGCTGACGCTCGAACTGTGGCTGGTGTCATAAAGCCCCGGTACAGTTACGCCCACGAGATGTCCGAGCGGGCCGCGGGCATCGCGGTGCGGGTCGCGGGTACTTCGAGAAAGGCATGTCGGGCATGTGGTACTGGATATTCAAGTACGTCCTTCTCGGGCCGGTGTTGCAGGTGATGGGCCGTCCTCGCGTGGAGGGCCTGGAGAACATCCCCGACGACGGGCCGGTGATTCTCGCCAGCAACCACCAGGCGGTGTTCGATTCGTTCTACGCGTGCCTGGTCGTGCCGCGTCGCATCACGTTCCTCGCGAAGAGCGAGTACTTCACCGGCAAGGGCCTCAAGGGCCGCTTCCAGAAGTGGTTCTTCTCGTCGGCGGGACAGGTCCCGATCGATCGCACCGGTGCCTCCGCCGCGCAGGACGCGCTCGACGCGGGACTGCGCGTGCTGGCGAAGAACAAGGTGCTGGGTATCTACCCGGAGGGCACGCGCTCGCCGGACGATCGGCTCTACAAGGGTAAGACGGGTATGGCGCGTCTGGCTCTCGAGAGCGGCGTCCCGGTGATTCCGGTCGCGATGATCGGCACCGCGAAGATGAATCCCATCGGCTCGCGGATTCCGCGCCCCACCAAGCTCGGCGTGAAGTTCGGTAAGCCACTGGACTTCTCGCGGTACGAGGGCATGGCCGGCAACCGGTTCGTCGAGCGCGCCGTCACCGACGAGGTGATGTACGAGCTCATGAAGCTCAGTGGTCAGCAGTACGTCGACGTGTACGCGGCGAGCATGAAGAAGACGCCCGCCCCCGTGGTGGATCCGGCTCCGTCGACCGAGGCCGCGCGCATCCCCGACACCCGCGCGGGCTGAGTCAGACCGCCTCGGCGGTCACCCCGGGGCGTTCGGGACTGCGTCGATCGCGCAGCGGCACCGCCGCCACCGCGATCACGAACACCAGTCCCCACCACACGTAGGACGAGGCCTGGATCTGGTCCCACAGGGGCCAGCCCAGGCCGTTCCAGCGTCCGGGCGCGAGGCGCCAGTGCGACGGATAGTGCAGCAGCACTGCGCCGATCACGGCGAGGGCCACCAGTGCGGGGGCGCGCCGCGTCACGCCGACGTGCACCAGGACCATCAGCATCGGCACCGTCCACACCCAGTGATGCGACCACGACACCGGTGAGACCAGCAGGCCCAGAGCGGCATTGACGCACAGGGCCAGCAGGTACTCGTGTGCCGCCAGAGCGCGTCGCATCGCGACGAGGGCCACCAGCCCCACGACGGCGCTGCACACCATCCAGACGATCGTCCGCGGGCCGTCCGCGAGACCCAGCCGCGCGAGCATCCCGGTGAGGGACTGGTTCGAGATGTACCCCGGCCCGCCGATGCGGTCGGAGTCGAGCAGCACCTCGGTCCAGTACTGCACCGAGTCGCGGAACGTCGCGACGAATCCGAGTGCCGTGAACCCGAGGAACGACAGGCCGGTGACCACGGCCGCCCGGTACTGCTTGCGCAGCAGGAAGTAGAGGACGAACACCGCCGGCGTGAGCTTGATGGCCGTGACGAAGCCGATGAGCAGACCGCGCGGCCACGGGGTGCGCTTCAGCAGGACGTCGAGGACGACGAGGCACATCAACACGACGTTGATCTGCCCGTAGTCGAGGGTGGACCACACCGGTTCGAGCGCGAACGCGATCGCGGTGATGCCGCCCGTGACCCACGCCGTCGTCCCGGCCGACAGGTGCACCAGAGAGCGCAGGCACACCGCCACCGTGACGGCGAGCAGGATCATCGTCATCGCCGTCATGATCAAGGAGGCCGCCGGCAGCGGGAGGACCGCCATCGGCGCGAAGGACACCGCGGCCATCGGGGGATAGGTGAACGGCAGCGGGATGTTCACCAAGGTGCGCGGCAGGACTCCGTAGAGATTCACGCCGTCGAGCAGAGCGCGGCCACCGATGCGGTACACGTCGAGGTCGAGCCGGTAGATCGCACCCCACTCCCGCAGCGGGGGCAGACCGACCACGTTGAACGCGATGCCCGCCACGAGCCCGACGCACACCGCGACCTTCGCGATCACGGCGACCGGTCGGGGCAGCGACGCCCCCGGCCCGGTGTAGGGAGGGGCGGACGGCAGAGTCCACGTCATGGTCGGGGTGGATCCTTTCGGTGACCTAGGCTCGCAGACGTGCGTTACTTCTACGACTGCGAGTTCATCGAGGACGGCCGCACGATCGATCTGGTGTCCATCGGGATCGTGGCGGAGGACGGGCGTGAATATTACGCCGTGTCCACGGAGTTCGATCCCGAGCGCGCGGGCACCTGGGTCCGCCGCAACGTCCTGCCGAAGCTCCCGCCGTTCTCGTCGCCGCTCTGGCGCTCGCGCAGCCGCATCCGCGACGACATTCTTGAGTTCGTGTCGGCGCCGCACGGCACCGTCGGACCGACCGTCGAGATGTGGGCCTGGGTGGCGGCGTACGACCACGTCGCGCTGTGCCAGCTGTGGGGTTCGATGACGGCGCTCCCGCGGATCATGCCGCGGTACACGCGGGAGTTGAAGCAGTACTGGGAGGAGCACGGGTCGCCCGCGCTGCCGCCGGTGCCGGACGACTCGCACGACGCGCTCGCCGACGCCCGGCACAATCTCGCGAAGTTCCGGGCCGTCGAGGCCGCGAGAGCGTGGTCCGGTCGGGAGTGACACACCGCTGGTCCCGGCCGTCGGAGCGGGCGACTACTCTGTACGCGTGAACTGGACTGTCGACGTTCCGATCGAACGCTTGCCCGAGCTTCCCCCGCTGCCCGAGTCGATGCGCGAGCAACTCGACGTGGCGCTGGCCAAGCCGGCGGCGCAGCAGCCCAGCTGGCCCGCCGATCAGGCGGAGGCCATGCGCAAGGTCCTCGAGAGCGTGCCGCCCATCACGGTCGCCAGCGAGGTCGAGGCGCTGTCGGAGAAGCTCGCGTCCGTCGCCCGCGGCGAGGCGTTCCTGCTGCAGGGCGGCGACTGCGCCGAGACCTTCGTCGACAACACCGAGCCCCACATCAAGGGCAACATCCGCACGCTGCTGCAGATGGCCGTCGTGCTCACCTACGGCGCGTCGATGCCCGTGGTGAAGGTCGCGCGCATCGCCGGCCAGTACGCCAAGCCCCGCTCCTCCGACGTGGACGCCCTGGGCCTGAAGTCCTACCGCGGCGACATGGTCAACTCCCTCGTGGCCGACGACGCCGTCCGCCAGCACGACCCGTCGCGCCTGGTCCGCGCCTACGCCAACGCCAGCGCCGCGATGAACCTGGTGCGCGCGCTCACCGGCGCCGGCATGGCCGACCTGCACAAGGTGCACGACTGGAACCGCGAGTTCGTGCAGAACTCGCCTGCCGGTGCCCGGTACGAGCAGCTCGCCTCCGAGATCGACAACGGTCTCAAGTTCATGGACGCGTGCGGCGTCACGGATCCGAACCTGCACCAGGCCACCATCTACGCCTCTCACGAGGCGCTCGTGCTCGATTACGAGCGCGCGATGCTGCGTCTGGACAACGACGACGAGCACGCCAAGCTCTACGACCTGTCGGCACACTTCCTGTGGATCGGCGACCGCACGCGGCAGCTGGACGGCGCGCACATCGCGTTCGCCGAGTTGGTCTCCAATCCCATCGGACTGAAGATCGGTCCCAGCACGACGCCAGAGATGGCCGTCGAGTACGTCGAGCGGCTCGACCCGACAAACAAGCCCGGCCGGCTGACGCTGATCTCGCGCATGGGCAACGGCAAGGTGCGGGACCTGCTGCCGCCCATCATCGAGAAGGTGCAGGCCACCGGTCACCAGGTCATCTGGCAGTGCGACCCCATGCACGGCAACACGCACGAGGCGTCCACCGGCTACAAGACGCGCCACTTCGACCGCATCGTCGACGAGGTCCAGGGCTTCTTCGAGGTGCACAACGAGCTCGGGACGCACCCGGGTGGCATTCATGTCGAGCTCACCGGTGAGAACGTCACCGAGTGCCTCGGCGGCGCCCAGGACATCTCGGACCTCGATCTGTCCGGACGGTACGAGACGGCCTGCGACCCGCGACTGAACACGCAGCAGTCTCTCGAGCTGGCCTTCCTCGTCGCGGAGATGCTGCGCGGCTGATCGCCGGAGCAGAACTCAGGGCAGCGCGGTCAGAGTGACCGTGCTGCCCTTCTGCACTCGGTCGCCCTGACCGGGCGACTGGGCGATGACGAGCGAGCGATCCGTCTGCGCGACCTGGCGCACCACGACGGCGAGCCCCAGGCGTTCGAGTTCCGACCGCGCCGAGCCGACGGTACGTCCGAGCATCGAGGGCACCTCCACGGCCGTCGACACCCGCAGCGTGACGGTCGATCCCGCGGTCACGGACGTGCCGCTCGCCGGGTCGGTCCCGATGACACGGCCGCCGTCGACGTCCTCGTCGAAGACGGAGTCCACCGTCGCCACGGTGATGCCGACCCGATCGAGTTCCGCACGCGCCTGCTGCTCCGTCTCGCCCCGGACGTCGGGAACGTCGACGGGGGGAGCGCCCTTGCTGGTCACCACCCGGACCTCGCTGCCCACCGGCAGGACCGTCCCGGGCGCGGGGTCGAGTGCGGCGACCGCACCGACGGGTGCGGCGCTGCTGAAGGCGTCACCGCCGTCCACGGGGACGAACGTCCGCTCCCGCAGTGCCGCCTCCACCGTGGTCGAGTCCGCGTTCCCGAGGGCCGGGACGGTGGGCCTGCCCTGAGAAACGAGAAGGGTCACGGTCTCGCCCCGGGCGATCCGTGACCCTGCGGGAGGATCGGTTCCGAGTAATCGGTCCACGGGATCGCTGTCGGTGTAGCGGCCCTCGACGGTCGCCGAGAGATCGGCCGCCTCGATGGCGGAGACGGCGGTGGATCGGTCGAGCCCGTCGATCGCCGGCACCGCGGTGAAGCGGCCGGACCCGGCCCACCAGCCGACGGTGCCGAGCAGGACCGCCACGATCACGACGATCGCGAGCCACGTGAGTGCGACTCGACGCGACCTGCGCTTGTCCGCGTCGAAGTCCGGGAACGCGAAGGCTTTCCGGTCCACCGGCTCGGCGGCGGTGGACCGCGGTTTGTCGGCGCCGCGGGGAGTCGCGGTGGTCACCATCCGCGTGTGCTGAACGCCGCCGGTGGACGGCTGCCCGCGGTCGGAGGCGGCGGAGAAGTCGTCCGCGGGGACCGACACGATCTCCGTCTCCGGAGTACGCGGAGCCTGCGGAGCGTAGGGGCGCGGAGCGTTCAGCGTCTCGGCGCTCAGATGCTCGGCCGACCGCGACGGGGACGGCACCCGATAGTGGGGCAGAGCGAGGGTCCTGGTGACCGAGCGCACCGCGTCGCCCATCGTGCCGGCGTCGCGGAACCGCTCCTCGGGCCGCCGCGCCGTCGCGTCGCGCACCAGTGCGTCGAAGTGGGGCGGCACCCCTGCGATCACCGAGCTCGGCGGCGGAACGTCGTTCTCGATGCGCTGGTACGCGATCGAGAGGGAGGTGTCTCCCTGGAACGGCGTGCGTCCGGTCAGCAGTTCGAAGAGCAGGATGCCCGCCGAGTACACGTCGCTGCGCGCGTCGGCCGATCCGGTGGTCACCTGCTCGGGGGAGAGGTAGGCGGCAGTGCCGAGGATGACGCTGTTGGACGTCGTCGTCGACGCGGCCACGGCGCGCACCAGACCGAAGTCGGCGATCTTGACCTCGCCCGCGTCGGAGATCAGCACGTTCTCCGGTTTGACGTCGCGGTGCACGAGGCCACCGCGGTGCGCGACCGCGAGTCCGTCGAGTACGGGTTGGAGAACGGCGGCGACGGCGTGCGGGGGCATGGGACCGCGTTCGCGGAGCAACTCGCGCAGAGTGCCGCCCTCGACCAGTTCCATGACCAGGAAGGCGTGCTGACCGTCGCGACCGTGATCGTGGACGGCGACCAGACCCGGGTGGCTGAGCCGGGCGACAGCGCGCGCCTCGAACTCGAAGCGACGCACGAACTCGGGGTCGGCGGCGAACTGGGGATCCATGATCTTGATGGCCACGGGCCGGTCCAGACGCAGGTCCAGACCCCGGTAGACCGTGGACATACCGCCGCGGGCGATCGGCGCGTCGACGCGGTAACGACGGTCCAGCAGCGCGCCGAGCAGCGACGGACCTGACGTTGTCACCTGCGTCCACTCTCCTGTCGTGTTCTCGCATCGATCGATGCCGATCATCCGATGGTAGCCAGTGTGACGGATGAGGTAGCAGTCACGTGTGCGGGAACACGGCGCGGGAGGCGGGCGTCGGCGAATTGTCCTGGCGGCGGGCCGTGACTACCTTTGACCGCGTGAGTGCCATTCCCTACTGCGACGACGTCCTGCCTGCCGACGAGGCCGTGATCGCGATTCCCGACGCCGCCGAGATCATGGGCGTCCCCGTGACGAAGCTCTACCAGATGGTGCGTGAGCACAAGCTGATCGCGGTGCGCCGCGATCGAGTGGTCTCGATCCCCGCGAAGTTCGTCGGCGAGGACGGCGAGCCGATCAAGTACCTCGCCGGTGCGATCGCGGTTCTGCTCGACGGCGGCTACAACCACCCGTCGATTCTGCGGTGGCTCTTCACCCCGGACGACAGTCTGCCGGGCATGCCGGCCGACGTGCTGCGCGGCGACCACGCCCGCGAGATCATCCGCCGCGCCCAGGCCATGGCCTTCTAGCGCTCGATCGGATCAGGCGGCGCGTGACCCGGGCCGCGGGAGCCGTTCTCCGGCTCTGACGAGAAGACCTCGACCGGCCGCGGTCGCGGCGACACGAGCGCGCCGAGGAGTGCCCACGCGAGAGCGGACGGACAACGACCGGTAACCGTCGTTCTCCACGGCTTCGAGGATGTCCTGGTACAGCGCGAACGCGACCCGGATGCCCTCGCGCGCCCGCGGTTCCAGCAGGGCGATGCCGGGCTCGGCGGTGCGGTAGAGCGCGCGGGTGGTGGCGATGATGTCGGCCAGAGCGCGGCGGACCCTAGGGTCGACGGAGTCCGTGCGGCGGCACCACCACATGAGGTCCTCGTCGACGCCGTAGGCGGTGAGCACGTCGCCGGGCAGATAGATGCGGTCGCGCGCGAGATCCTCGCCCGCGTCGCGAACGAAGTTCGTGACCTGGAAGGCCTCGCCGAGAGCGGACGCCGTCGGGCGGGCCTCCTCGACCGGACACACGGTGCCGAGGACGGGGAGCATCTGCAGCCCGATCACGGCGGCGGAGCCGTACATGTACGTCGACAACTCGTCCATGGTGGCGTAGCGATCCTTGTAGATCGCCGAGTGCGGTACGTCCATGAGCATCGACGTCATGAAGGCTGTGAAGTACTCGGACGGGATGTCGTAGCGACGTGCGGTGTCGAACAGGGCCGCCAGGATCAGCTCGTTGCGCCGGTCGGGTCCGGGCGGGACCGACGTCGGCGGGGCGATGGTCGAGGCGAGACCCTCGTTCAGTCGCTCCTCGATGCGGGTGAGCAGCGCCAGGTCGAGTGCGACCGCCGTGTCGTCGCCGCGCTCGGCGATCATGTCGACGTCGATGATGTCGTCGACCATGCGTGCGAACGCGTACAGCGCGTGCACCGCGGGCCGACGGTCGGTCGGCAGCAGGCGGGTGGCGAGGAAGTACGTCTTACCGTGTTCGGCTGCCACGTCCCGGCACAGCGCGTAGGCCTCGGGAAGATCGGTCACTCGGTCAACTCCTGGCTGGGCTGGTCCGGACGGGGCTGGTCCGAGCGGGCGGTCTCGGCGCGGACGCGCGGGGCCGGGACGAACGTGTTCTCGTGCTCCGGGTGTGTGACGGCCCGCAGGCGGAGGGGATCGACCGTCCGGAGCGACAGCGCGGCCACCACTGCGGCGAACGTCGCCAGCACGACGTGCGGGAACGTGTAGAGACCGATGGACCCGTCCGGCTGGAACACCAACATGAGCCAGGCGGAGAGACCCACCAGCACGGTCAGAGTGGTCGCCGACATGGTGAGACCTGCGGCGACGGCGAGAGGCCACGAGTAGTACCAGGGGAGAGCGGCCGGGGACAGGATCACGATGGCCACCAGCGACACGAGGATGCCCAGCAGTGCGCCGCGCTCCGAGTGGCGAGATCGCCACCACGCCGTGGCCAGGATCGCGGCAAGAGCCACCGCGCACAGCATCCTGGTCACCTCGAGCACGGGGCCGAGCCGAGCGCCCGTGAACCACCCGGTGAAGACCGTGACCAGGTGAGCGAGGATGGTCGGCAGCGAGAGCCAGTTGATGATCTTGGCCGAGCCCGAGAGCGCCGTCAGCCAGCCGATGCCGACGCCGGCCACCAGGGACGCGACGACGAACACCGCGACGAACACGGCGAAACCGATACCTGCGGTCTTCGCGAACACCAGCAGGACGTGCTGGCGTCGCGGCGGGTCACCACGCTCGGCCCGCGCCTCGTTCTCGGTGCGGAGCCGGTCGCGCTCGTGGAGCATCCAGATCCACACCAGGAAGGGCAGCGCGATGCCCGCGGTGGCCTTGATCGCCACGGCGACCGCGACGAGCCCCATCCCGGCGACGTGGTGCCGGTCGAGGACGGCGGCGATGCCGGCCGTCATGAGACCGACCATGAGCATCTCGTTGTGGACGCCGCCGATCAGGTGGATCAGGACCAGGGGATTGAGCACGGCGAGCCACAGGGCCACGGCAGGATCCGCGCCGAAGTGTCGGGCGATGCGGGGGACCGCCCACATGGTGAGGGCGAGCCCCGGCAGCATGGTCAGGCGCAGGAGCATCGTCCCGGCGATCACGTTGTCGCCCGTGAGCGAGGTGATGCCCTCGCCCAGCAGGAGGAACAGCGGGCCGTAGGGCGCGGTGGTGGTGGTCCAGACGTTGCTCACGTTGTCCAGCAGCACACCGGGATTGGCGACGGGACCGACGGCGTACGGGTCGAACCCGTCCCGGAGGAGGGCGCCCTGTGCGAGGTAGGAGTACGCGTCGCGGCTGAACATCGGGACCGCGAGCAGGAGCGGCGCGATCCAGAGCGGCACCACCCAGCGCAGCTGCCGCACCGTGGTCCGGTGACCGAGAGTGGCGCGTCCGAGACGGACCCACGCGGCGATCATGAGCAGCACGCCGATCCACACCATGACGGTCGACAACACGAGTCCGTGCCCGAAGCGGAGCCAGGACAGGTGCATCGCCTCGAGCAGCGGGTCACGACGGCGCACGGCACCCGAGCCGAAACCGCCGAAAGTGATGAGCGCGGACCCGGCCAGACCCACCAACGTGGCGCGGCCGGCGCGTCCCCCGAAGAACCGTCGTGTCGATCGCCACGACGACTCGTCGGTGGCGTCCGCGGCCCGGAGTGGGGAGGACGTCGTCATGTTCCTCCCCGGAAGACGCGACATGCCGGCGACCGTGCGGAAGCCGGGCTGAACTCACGTGAGTTTAGAGGCTCCGGACCGGAAGACGAACCGGCCCGCCGTCAGACGGCCACACGGGCCGAGCGACGCACGGACGGATCGATGCGTTCGGCGGCCAGTCGACCCGAGATCAACACCGTCGGCACACCCACTCCGGGGGTGGTCCCACACCCGGCGAGGACGACGTTGTCGATGCCCTTGACCAGGTTGCGGCGCCGGAACGGGCCGGTCTGGCGGAAGATGTGCGACGCCGAGAACGGGGTTCCCGCGACCATCCCCTGCGCGAGCCAGGTGGCCGGCGTGTCGATGTGGTCGATCTCGAGGTGCTCGGACACGCCGGTGTAACCGCGGCGATCCATCTCGAGCAGGATCTCCCGCACGTAGGGGTCGGTGATGGCGGACCAGTCCAACGGCGCGCTGTCGAGATTGGGGCAGGGCGCGAGGATCGAGATGGGCTCCTGCTCGACGCCGTCGTGCGTGACGCGCAGAGCCGGATCGGTCAGCGAGGTCCGGGTGATGAGCAACGACGGGTCCGACATGAGTGTGCCGCGCCCGCGCGAGGCGGTGAGCTCCTCGAACGTCTCGTTCCAGTTGTGCCCGAAGTCGATGACGTGGTGCGAGCGGGACGACCACCGCGCGGTGACGTCCACCGGCACGCGGCCGTGCACCACGACACAGGACGGTGACGCCCGGATCTTGCGGCGCACGGTGATGCCGGCGGTGGCGAGAAGGCGATCCGTCACCAGGAGATCCGGAGTGAGGATCAGGGAGTCGCACGTGTGCCGCTCGCCGTTCTCGGTCACCACCGCGCGAGCGCGGGTCCCGCCCTTCTCGACGGCGGCCACGCCGGTGGAGAGCAGCAGCGTGCCGCCCGCGCTCACGAACGCGTCGGCCATCGCGTTCGCGATCGACTGCATTCCGCCGTCCGGGAACGACACACCCAACGACGTGTCCATGTGCGAGATCGCGGAGTAGACCCCGAGAGCTTTGGCGGGCGCGACCCCGGCGTAGAGAGCCTGGAAGGTGAAGATACGGCGCAGTCGCGGGTCGTCGATGAGCTTGTCGATCCGCTTTCCGAGTTTTCCGAACCCCCCGAGGCGCAGCAGGGTCAGCGTGTTCGCTCGTGCCGTGCGCTCGCCCACGAGGTCGAGCGGTGAGTCGAAGTTGTCGTCGATGTAGCGGTCGAACTCCGCGTCGAACATCGATCCGATCCACGCGCGGAGCGTGCGGTAGCGCCGAGCCTCGTCCGGCCCGCACTTCTCGCCGACCTCCGCGATCATCCGCTCGGGATCGGAGTGCACGTCGATGGTGGTGCCGTCGGCGAAACGGGTGTGGTACGCCGGATGCAACGGTGTCAGACGCAGGGGAGGCGTGGTGGACTCGCGGGTCGCACCCACCGCGGCGAGCGCCTGATCGATCAGGTCGGGCATCGTGAGAACGCTCGCGCCCGTGTCGATGCGGTAGCCCGGCGCCGCGACGGAACCCACCCGGCCGCCGACGGTGTCGGACCTCTCGATCACGGTGACCTCGCGACCGGTGCCGCGGAGGTGGAGCGCCGCGGCGAGGCCGGACAGACCGGCGCCCACGACGATCACGTGATCGGTGGGTCCGGACACGGTGGCATGCGTCATGAGGTTCTCCTGGTGGCGGTGTAGGCCATGGCCGTGAGCCGCCTCTTGGCGTCCTCGGTGACATCGGACGCGTTAAGCGCCGCCAGGGCGCTGTCGGTCAGTGTGGTGATGCGGCGCTCGACGTCGTCGACGGCACCGAGATCGATCATGTGCGCACGCAGGTCGTCGACGGCAGCCTCGGAGAGGTCGGTGCCGATTCCCGCGCGCAGAGCTGCCGCGGTGGCGGGATCGCGTTCGTCCGCCGCGTCCAGGGCTGCGGCGAGGAGCACCGTCCGCTTGCCCTCACGCAGATCGTCGCCGGACGGCTTGCCGGTCACGGACGGATCCCCGAACACTCCCAGCAGGTCGTCCCGCAGCTGGAAGGCGATGCCGATGTCCGCACCGAACGTGCTGTAGACCTCCAGCAGGTCGGGGCCGGCGCCGGCGAGCGTGCCGCCGATGAGGAGAGGGCGTTCCACCGTGTAGGCCGCCGTCTTGTAGCGGTCGATCTGGAGCGCGGCCTCGACGGAATCGTCTCCACTGGCCTCCACGGCGATGTCGAGCAGCTGTCCGCCGAGCACCTCGGTGCGCATCGCAGACCACACCGGAGCGAGGCGTGCCGACGTGGCGGAGTCCAGTGCCGCCGCGCGGACGAGATCGTCGGCCCAGCAGAGCGCGATGTCGCCCAGCAGGATCGCGACCGACTCGCCGAACTTGTCCGAGTTCCCGCGCCACCCGGCCGCGCGGTGCCGTTCGGCGAAGGTGACGTGGACTGTGGGGAATCCGCGACGGGTCGAGGACGCGTCGATGATGTCGTCGTGCACCAGCGCGCACGCCTGGACGAATTCGAGGGCGGAGCACACGTCGAGGACGGCGTCGGCCTCGGCGGCGTGCGGATCGCCGCCCGCACCCAGGAAGCCCGTCCACGCGAAGGCGGGGCGGATCCGCTTGCCGCCGCGGAAGACGAAGGAGGTGAGCTCTGCCACGGCGTCGGTGTAGATGGGACCGACCGAGTCGACCGTGGCCTGCTGCGTCGCGACGAAATCGCGCAGGGACGTCTCGACCGCATCGACGAACGTCCCCAGGGGCCACTGATCACGGTCGTCCGCGGCGGACTCCGCGTCGAGCGGTCGGTGGGCGGCGGGGCTGTGCGGTGCGGCGGACAGAGTTTCCTCCGGTGTTCGGTGCGGCGGACGGAGTCCGCGGGCAGTCGGTCGGGATGCGGTCGGGTCTCGGGCGCAGCGTCCTGGCACCCCCGACTCTATCCGGGTATTCGGACACGGCGCCGGTGCGGACGACCTGGGGGCCCGAGCAGGTCGGCGCGGGAATCTATGCTGTGAGGCGTGACAGACGAATCCTCCCGCGCGCGGGTCAGCCGCACTCCGTCGGTGATCGACCGGTTGAATTCCGCGGCGCACGGGAGTGTTCCGTTCTCCGTCGAGTTCTCGCCTCCTCGCGACGAGGCCGCCGAGGACCGCCTGTGGCGTGCCGTGCGCACCTTCGAGCAGATGCATCCCGCCTTCGTGTCCATGACGTACGGGGCGGGCGGATCCACGCGTGATCGCACGGTGCGGGTCACCGGCGAGCTGGCGGAGGTCACCAACCTGCTGCCCGTGGCCCACCTCACGGCCGTGGGGCACAGCCGCACCGAGCTGCGCGCGATGGTCGGGGCCTACGCGGACCGCGGCATCTCCAACATTCTCGTGTTGCGTGGCGACCCTCCCGGCGATCCGCTGGGTCCGTGGGAGAAGCATCCGGACGGCGTCGAGTACGCGGAGGAACTGGTGCGGTTGGTCTGCGAGCTGGGCGACTTCCACGTCGGTGTCGCGTCGTTCCCCGAGGGACATCACCGCGCGCCCGATCTCGACCACGACACCCGCCATCTGGTCGCGAAACTGCGTGCGGGCGCCGAGTACTCGATCACCCAGATGTTCTTCGACGTCGAGGACTATCTCCGCCTGCGTGACCGTGTCGCCGCGTTCGATCCGGAGCAGGGCGCCAAGCCGATCATCCCCGAGATCATGCCCATCACGTCGCTGCGCAGCGTCAAGCGTGCGATGGAGCTGTCGGGATCTGCGCTGCCCGCATCCGTCGAGAAGCGCCTGTCCGCCGCGGCCGGGTCCGACCCGGACGAGAACCGGGCCGCCGTGCGCGCGGTGGGCATCGAGATCGCCACCGAGATGGGGGAGCGACTGATCGCCGAGGGCGCCCCCGGCCTGCACTTCATCACGCTGAACTTCGCGAAGGCCACCAGTGAGGTCGTCGGCAATCTCGGGCTCGCCCGCCCGGTTCCGGAGGGCACGGGTGGGATCGGTACCGGATCAGTGCCGGGTGGCCAGAACGCGCGACTTCCACACGAGAGTGCCCTGGCGGCGTCCCCGGTCCGATGAGGCCAGCAGCGCCGAGCCCGCCGCGATGGACAGTGGGTGCAGCGCCGAGGTGACGACGTCGCGGGCCAGCGAGTCGTCGCTGCCCTCCGCGCGCCGCGCAGCGATGCGCGACACCCATCCCGCCAGGTACCCGGCGACTCCCCACCGGCGGGTCGATCCGCGCGCGGCCATCGCGATCGGTGGCAGGACCCATACGGCTGTGGCGATCGCCGAGACGGCGAGAGTGCCTGCAGCGCCGCCGAACTGGGACCAGAGCCACTTCGCGTGACCGGCACGCACCTGCGCGGCGTCGGTGTACATGCGGCACGTCGCGACGCGCCCGCCGTACGCCACTGCCGTCGGGAGACCGCGGGAGCGGACGTGCCGCACCAGCGTCAGATCGTCGGCCACCGCGAAGCGTGTGCACTCGTGTCCGCCGACCACGCGGTAGGACGGTGCGTCGAGCACGAGGAACTGCCCGTTGGCCACGCCCATCGACGGCCGACGGCCTCGATTGGCGGCCCGGACGAGGAGGGTCACCGACCACGACCACGACAGCAGAGGCTGGACGACCCGCTCGATCGTCGTCACCGCCGTCTCCGCGGGCCACGGGCAGAGCATGGCCACGTCGTGCTCGCGGAGAACGGACGCGGCGGCGTCCAGTGCATCAGGATGCAATCGCACGTCCGCGTCGAGGAAGACGACGAGGGTCGGATCGGTGGTCGCGAGCGCGCGGCGGCCGAGGTCGAGGCAGGCGAGGGACTTGCCCATTCCCGGCGCGTCGGCCGGCTCGGTCGTGCGGCCCGCCAGGATCCGGAAACGCGGATCGTCACCCACGACGGCCCGGGCGACGTCCGCGGTCCCATCGGACGAGTCGTCGTCCAGCACGAGCACGGTCATCGCGGACCGGGAGCGCTGAGCCATCAGATCCCGCAGCAGGTCGGGGAGACGGTCTGCCTCGTCACGGGCAGGAATGCAGACCGTGATGCGCTCACCGGCCCGCACCGTCGCCGCGGACGAGGGCAGCACGCGGGGTGCGGTCGCTGCGTTGATCAGGGCGATGCCCGCGGTGGCGATCGAGGCGAGAGAGCCGACTCGAACCGCGTTCCGGGCTCGGCGCCGGGCGGTCACCGGCGGCCGGCCGACTCCGCATCGCGTCGGCGTCCGCCGGAAGCGTCGCGGGCGACGTAGGCCATGCCGCCGACGATGGCCGCGATACCCACGGTGACACCGAAGACGATGCCGGCCCACCCGGCGAAGCTGCGCGTGTTCGGATCCGAGTAGCGCACCTCGGCGCGCAGGGTGCTGCGCTCGCCGGCGGGGAGCTTCCAGGACACCACGTTGTCGCCCTCGCGGGCGCCGTTGGTGGTGGTGACACGAGCGGGGAAGGCGATGGTGAACTGCACGTCGCTGCCCTCGGCGGGTACGGAGCTCAGATCGACCTGGCCGGCGAGAGTGACGAGGTCACCCGCGCGGACCAGGGACAGCTGGTAGAGGCCGACCGACTGGTCGGACAGTGCCGCGAGCTGCTGCACGTCACCGAACGTGAGGTCGCTGAACAGCGCCTCGCTGCCGACGTACCCGTCCGAGTCGTACGGCTGCACCCGGATCTTGCTGCCCAGGCTGTCGGGGACCTCCATGCCCGGTCCGGTGTCACCCTCGGCCGTCGGCACCGTCGCGGCGACGATGCGGCCGGACACCCGATCGTTCGAGGACACGCCCATGGACACCTGTGCCCGGAGGCACCCGGCCAGCAGCGGAACCGTCAGCAGGGCGAGCACGAGGACGGAGACCACGCGGCGCGGTACGGAAACGCGCGGCGACGTGCGAGGAGCAGCGGGGTGGGGCACAGCGGTCATCGTGCCAGGCCGCCGCGACACCGTCAGTGAACGGGTCGGTCAGCGCGGCGTGGCGCGTCGCGAGCGATGTCCGACCGGGGTCGGGACAGGGCGAGGAGGAAGGGGACACCGACGACGCCCATGGCGACGAGGCCGTACAGAGCGGACCAACCGAGGTCCGGCAGGAAGACCGCATGGGCGAGAGCAGAGCCGAGCCACGTCCACACGAACAGCCCCCACGGCACCAGCGGGCTCACCGTGGGCGTGCGCATCGGTGACCGCCCCAGGACCTCCATGGCGGCGGCCATGAGCGCCGCGACGAGCAGCCATCCCACATAGTTGGTCCACGGGATGCCGTCGAGCCCGGGCAGGGGAGCGAAGGGACTGCACCAGGTCCACTGACCGTCGGCCACCATCTGAGGGTCGAGATACAGATCCCACCCCACGACTCCGACGGTCGTGAGTCCCACGCGGGTGAGCACCGGTCGGCGCATCCGCTGCGCGACGACGGTGGCGGCGCACCACACCGGGTACAGGCCGGCCGTCCAGGCGAACGGAACCACCACCGGCACGTGGGCCAGGGAGGGTCCGATGCGGTCCTGCGCGTACTCGTAGCACCCGAAGGGCATGCCGGTTCGCGTGCCGATGATCTCGGCCGTCAGACCGATCCCGGCGGTGAGCAGCACCATGAGCGTGGCCCACCCGGCCCCGCGTGCGCTCGCCGCGTGCGTGACGCAGGCGGCGGCGAGCAGAGCGACGACACAGAACGTCACGGCGTCCTTGACGCCGCCCGAGACGAGCGGGTAACTGATCTGCGCGAGGACGGCCGCGACGGCGAAGCCCACCGCGACGGGTGTGGCTCGCCCCGACGCGCGGAGAGTGTCTCCCGACCTCATCGGCGGCCCGGGAGAGCGGCGCCCAGACGCGACGCCACGCGCTTCAGAGGACTGCCCGCGCGTTCGGCGATCGCGAGCCGGGCGGCACTGCGGCCGCTGGATCCGGAGACACCGCCGCCGGGGTGCATCGAGGCGCCGGTCAGGAAGAACGACGGGGCTCCGGGCACGGTCATGTCCGCGAGCGCCGGCATGGGGCGCCACATCATCATCTGGTGCAGTGACATCTCGACGTGCATCACGTTGCCCCCGACGAGCCCGAGTTCCTGTTCGAGGTCCCACGGGGACTGGGTGTGCCGTTGCAGGATGCTGTCGGCGAAGCCGGGGGCGTACTTGTCCACCTCGGCGACGATCCGATCACCCTCGAGTTCCGCCACCTCGGGGCTGCCACCTCGCCAGCTCCGACCGTCGGCCAGTCGGTACGGGTGCCACTGCGACCACAGCGAGACCTGGTGTTCGCCGGGCTTCGCGATCGACGGGTCGACCGCGCTGAAGCTCATGGCCAGCACCACCGGCGCCGGCGGGAGATCGCCTGCCGATGCCGCTCCGTGCGCCCGACGGAGCTGGGCCCGGTCGTGTACCAGCAGTTGCAGTCCGCGGCTGGACGACTCGACGCCGGGAGCGCCGGGATACTGCGGCAGCGACGACGTCGACGCGCGGACCACCATGCCGATGCCCGGCCCCACGTCGATCTGCCGTCGCCACGACTCCGTCGTCGCCGTGTCGAAACCGCCGGCGTCGAGGAGGTCGAGCGTGGTCAGGATGTGGCACCCGGCGATGACCGTGCGTGCGCGCACCTCCTCGCCACTCGCGGTGCGGACCGACCATCCGTCTCCGACACGCGTGACCGACACGACGGCGTCACCGAGGGTGACGGTGCCTCCGTCGGCCTCGATCTTAGTCTGCAGCGCGACGCTCAGCGCGCCACTGCCGCCGACGGCGCGGCCGGGCGGGGTCGTGTGCATCAGAGCGTTGAAGGCCACCATCGGGGCCGTGCCGGGCTCGGACATCGGCGGACCGGACTGGGCGCCGAACCACGCGAGAGCCGCTTTCAGGCGCTCGCTGTCGAACCACCGGTTCAGAAGCGAGTCGCCCGACGCGAGGAACTCGCGGGACAGGGCCGCCGCACCGTCGCTCGCGTCCATGCCCCAGAAGGAGGACAGCAGAGCCCTCCCGGTGGGCGGACTCCCGAACGACGTCATGACACGTGCGCTGCGGGGCCCCCACAGTGCGACGAACGCGCGGTACGCGTCCGCGTCCTTGCGTCCGCACGCCGCCTCGATCGAGGCACAGGTGGCGTCCAGGTCCACGGAGAACACGATGCCCGGCTCGTCGGTGCCGGGCGGAGGCGGCGCGAACGCCCACGGGTCGCAGTCGAGATAGCGCAGGCCGTGATCGGCGAGACGCAACTCCTCGATGATGCCGGTCTGCCGGATCATGATGTGCGCGGACGAGCCCCGATCCACCTTGTGGCCGGGGAAGCGCTCGACCGTGGAGGCCGCGCCTCCGACGACGGTGTCTCGTTCGAGGACGCGGACGGACCATCCGGCATCGGTCAGGTAGGCGGCGGAGACGAGTGCGTTGTGACCCGATCCGACGACGGCGGCATCGATCACGTGGTCGGCCCCTCTTCTGTGGTGGTGTCGAGACCGAGTCCGGTCCCGGGTGTCAGGGGTAATTCGCGGCCGAGCACCGCGAAGGGTCGGGCGTCCCCGGCGAAGTGGAATCGGCGCACGACGTCCTGGAACCCCGTCCGCCGGTAGAGACGCCATGCTCGATTGTCCTCGCCGGTGACCTCGGGGGTGGAGAGCAGCACGGAACTCTCCCGGCGGCCCGCCATGAGGGCGAGCAGGAGCCGTTCGCCGAGACGGTGCCCCTGAGCCTCGGGGGAGACGTGCAGCTCGGTCAACTCGACGTAGTCCGAGAGGACCCGCTCGGCGTTCTCGGCGGACCACCCCGCTCGTCGCATTCCGTCGCGGACCTGCTGATGCCACCACTGATGTGGCGCTCCGCGATAGCAGTAGGCGATCGCCACCAGGTGGTCGTCGTGTGAGACTCCTCCCACCGCGCCCCACCCCGGCCGCAGGATGTGCTCCGCCCACATCGGCGCCCGATGCAACTCGGTTCCGCGCGGGTAGCCCATCGCGGCGACGTAGACGGACAGGGCTTCGGTCAACCGTCGGCGCATGTCCTGCGGGGTGAGTTCGATCAGACGAATGCCCTCGTCGGAGGGGCCGCCTCGGGCGTCGTGAACGGTACTCACCTCGATCCCTCGCATCGTGTCGGACGTCCGCGCTACAGTGAAGTCATCGAACACACGTTCGAACGAATCGACCTCGGGTCGATCGGCCCGACATCGGGTCGATCGCGCGAGACGGTCCGGAGAACATGTCCGACCTCCATGCTTACATCGCGCTCGATCGGCCCGCTCAGGGGAGTAACCGACAGGCCGACGGTGTTGAGAAGGACGTGGGACGCCGATCGGTTCACGTGTCGGAGAGGGAGGTAGCGCAATGGCTCGGAGGACGGGTGGTCACACTGCGGCACGCCGCAGCTCTGCAGACCGCACGGAGGGTGGTGAGACGATGACGAACGGCACGGTGGTCTCGTTCGACGCCTCCGCGGCGCCGTCGCGCACGCACGCCCGCGCCCGCATGTTGCTGCGTCGCGCGGACGCCATTCTCGGTGACGCGGCCGGTGCACCGTCGGCGGCCGACATGTTCCTCGAGTCCTACGTCGCCGCGTTGCGCGGTGCCGGCGCCCTGCTCGACGCGGTCGATCCGGTGCCCAAGCGTGGGGCGTCCCGCAGCGCCTGGGTGCGCATGCGGACGGCTGCGCCGGAGTTCACGGAGTGGGCGTCGTACTTCGCCGCGTATTCCACGCTGCGTGCGTCCATCGAGGCGGGCTCGGCCGATCGGCTCGACGCGGCCGAGGCGGACGAGTTCTTCTTGCAGGTGGGACGCTTTCTGCACCGCGTCGAGGACCGTGTGACCTCGCGGTCCGACGCGGTCGCGGTGCCCGCGTAGGCCTGGTCGCCACCACGGAGCGACTTTTTCTCGCATACTGGTGGTGCAGGTAGGTGGCTCGCCGCCGATTCTGCTCGTATCATCGACAACAGGTAGCCGGACCGATCGGCTACCTCTCACTTCTGGCCAAGAAGTGAGAGCCACCATCCAGTGCCGGGGGAGGTACCGTGCCACTCTCCGAGCACGAGCAGCGCATGCTCGACCAGATCGAGAGCGCTCTCTATGCCGAGGACCCCAAGTTCGCGTCGACCGTGCGCGGCGGACGGATTCGAGCCGCATCCACGCGGCGTCGTTTTCAGGCCGTCGCTCTGTTCGTGATCGGCCTCATTCTGCTCATTGCAGGCGTGGCCCTCCCGTTCAAGCCCGGTGGATTCCCGATCATCAGTCTCGTCGGATTCGTGTTCATGTTCGGCTCCGGCGTTCTGCTCTTGCTGCGCAAGCCCACCGCGCCCCAGTCCGAGCAGACCGAGGGCGACAACCCGCCGGCACCGGGAAGCGGCCCGCGCCGTTCCGGTTCCGCACCGCGCCGAGGTCCTCGCAAGGGATTCTCCTCGCGGATGGAGGATCGTTTCAAGCGACGGTTCGACCAGGAATGAGAGAGACCGGAGCGGTCACATCGACCGCTCCGATTCTCGCGTGAGGGGCAGCACGCCTCTCACACCGATGCTGTGACACATCAGCGCGGCACCCACCACGGGTGCCGCGCTGATGCCGTTCAGGGCCCCGTGGGTGTCGATCCCCCCACCGCGCCCCACCGAGGGTGGTCTCGGCCCCCGGATCCCCACCACGCCCCACCCGGCACCCCTGGCGACTCTGCCGCGCGCGGTCACCCGGGCCCGTGACGCGCGAACGTGCCGTTCGACCTCGGATTATCCGGTTCACGGGTGCCGCGGAACGGTGGGGGACACCTCCACCACGCGCACGTGGGTCCTCCCGCTGCCGGATCGACTTCGCCGCTCTTTGTGCGTGCGACCTGGCCCTTTAGTGACGAGTCACTGAAATGTTCCGCCGTGTCGATTGAATGTGGGGGAAAGTGGGGTAATGTGGCGGACAGCGGGGATCGATGGAGTCCCGCGAACTGCACGACACAGGGTCGAGGAGGTGCCGAGTGTTTCTCGGTACCTACACGCCCAAGCTCGATGACAAGTTTCGACTGACGTTGCCGGCGAAGTTTCGCGAAGACCTGGCGGGAGGAGTGATGGTGAGCAAAGGGCAGGACCACAGCCTGGCCATCTACCCCCGTGACGTGTTCGCGGAGCGGGTGGCGAAGCTGTCGAAGGCCTCGCGGTCGAACCCGCAGGCGCGCGCGTACATCCGCAACCTCGCGGCCGGTACGGACGAGCAGCGGCCGGATTCGCAGGGTCGCATCACCATCGGGTCCTCGCACCGCGAGTACGCGGCGCTGTCGAAGGACTGCGTCGTCATCGGCTCGATGGATCATCTCGAGCTGTGGGACGCCGCGTCGTGGGAGCGGTACTCGCAGGAGCATGAAGAAGATTTCTCGCAGGCAGTGGACGAATCGCTCATAGACATGTTGTAGCCACACCCGGCCGGCGGCGAGTGCCGCGTGGCCTCTGCCCGAACCGGGCCTTGACGTACTTCCCCAACGCCAAGTACCGGTCGGACCCTGACGTACTTCCCCAACGCCAGGTTCCACTGTCGGACAGAGACCTCGACGCACTCACCGCTCCACCTGGCACGACACACAGCTCGAATGCGAATCAGGCGGGAGATCACCACCATGGCGGAGGACGAGCAGGCATCCGCCTCGCCTTTCTCGCACGTTCCGGTCCGTCTTCCTCGGGCCGACGAACTTCTCGGACCGGCGTTCGTCGCCGCTGCTGCGAACGACCGCGATCCCGTCTACATCGACGCCACTCTCGGCCTCGGCGGTCATGCCGAACACTTCCTCACCGCGTATCCGCGGTTGCGTCTCGTCGGTCTCGACCGCGACCCGGACGCGTTGGCCATGGCCGGAGAACGGCTGGCTCCCTTCGGTGACCGCGTCTCGCTGGTCGCGACCACGTACGACGGTATCGAGGACGCGCTGGCGTCGGTCGGCCTCGGCGCGACGGACAGCGTCGACGGGATCCTCTTCGATCTCGGCGTCTCGTCGATGCAGCTCGACTCCGCCGATCGTGGCTTCGCCTACTCCGTGGACGCACCGCTCGACATGCGGATGGATCCCACGACGGGTCGGACCGCCGCGGACATCCTCAACACCGCGTCGCACGGTGAGATCGCCCGCATCCTCAGCACGTACGGCGAGGAACGCTTCGCCGGCCGCATCGCCTCGGCGATCCTGCGCCGCCGGGAGACGGAACCGTTCGTCACCAGCGGGCCTCTCGTCGAACTGCTCTACGCGAGCATCCCGGCCGCGACGCGTCGCACCGGCGGACATCCGGCGAAGCGGACCTTCCAAGCACTGCGGGTCGCGGTGAACGAGGAACTCGACTCGTTGCGAGACGCCATCGCACCGGCTCTCGACTCGCTGGTCGTCGGGGGACGCATCGTCTTCATGTCGTACCAGTCGCTCGAGGACCGCGTGGTCAAGCAGGAGCTGACACCGCGCACCCGGTCCACCACTCCGGAGGGGCTCCCGATGGAGCTGCCGGGAAGCGGACCCGAGTTCCGGCTGCTCACTCGCGGCGCCGAGAAGGCCTCGCAGGACGAGATCGACGACAACCCCCGCGCGGCTCCGGTCAGACTGCGCGGCGCAGAACGCATTTCCAGGAGGTCGTCATGAGTGTTCCGGTGGACGTGACCGGATCGGACGGCAACCGCCGCGCCGGGTCCTCGCTCGAGACGGTGCGCGCACCGCGGCCTCCCGCTCGCACGGGCGCGGCCAAGCGCGCGTACGACAAGCGTCGCCAGCGTGCGATGTCCCACGAGTCCGACCCGCGCGCGCATCGACCCACCCGATCCGTCGCGGCTCGGATCCCGTTCGTGGCCAGCATCATCGGGCTCCTCGCCATCGGACTCGCCTCGACACTGCTGTTGAGCACACGCGCTGCGGAGGATTCGTACCTGCTCAGTGCGGGGCGTGCCACCAACCAGGAGCTGACGGAACGGGCCGCCGCGCTGCAACGTGACGTGGAGACCGCGAACTCGGCTCCCGAGCTGGCCCGTCGCGCGACCGCACAGGGAATGATCCCGACGAAGGACGTTCCGCGACTGGTGGTCCTGCCGGACGGCGTCGTCCAGGTGATCGGTACGCCGGCACCGGCCGCCGGTCCACCGGCTCCCGACTTCGCGGCCGCCACCCCGTCGGGCGGTGCGGCGACTCCGAGTGCGCGCCCCGGGGCACCCGCGTCCGGCGGGGAGGCGCTCACACCCGTCGGGCGCCCGGGTACGTCGCCGAGTGCGTCCGCGACCCCGACCACGTCGGCACCGGCAGCATCCACCACGCCGGCCCCCACGGCGTCCGCACCCGCGGCACCGACGTCCACGCCGATGCCCGAGAATGCTGCGCCGCCGCCTCTTCCGGCTCCCGCCGCCGCGGTGGGCGAGCAGCAGGTACCCATCGCAGGAGGCGCTCGGTGACCACTCGACAGCCGTACCGGAGCACTGGCCGCGACCACGGCGACCCACGCGCTCGGCCGGCCACCGGCTCCGGTCCTCGCGGTCCTCGTCCGCCGCGTCGACAGGGTCCACGCAAGTCCGAGACGTTCGACTTCCGGTTCCGCTACGGCCGTTTCGCGATGTTCGCGATCCTGGGCGTCGCGACGCTGCAGTTGCTGTGGATCCAGGGCATCGACGCCCCGTCGCTGTCGGCGCAGTCGGCCAGTCAGCGCACCACCACCATCGTCGATCCGGCGACGCGAGGGTCCATCACGGACCGGGACGGCAATCCCATCGCGTTCACGATGGAGGCGAAGGCGCTGACCTTCCAGCCGCAGCGAGTGCGTGTGGAGCTCGAGGAGGCGAAGGCGAAGGACGACACGAAGCCGGATCCGGACGATCGCATCCGGGAGGTCGCTGCCGGTGTCCACGGCATCCTGGGCGACCTGGTGTCGGAGAAGGACCTTCTCGACAAGATGACCGGATCCTCGTCGTTCGAGTACCTCGTGCGCAGCATCGATCCCGCGGTCGCGGCGACCATCGCCGAGCAGTACCCCGAGGTCGGCCTCGAGCGGCAGGACATCCGCGAGTACCCGGGTGGGGCGCTCGCCGCCAACATCGTCGGGGCGACCGGCTGGGACGGCCACGGCCTGCTCGGCCTCGAGGACTCGCTCGACCCGGTGTTGGCCGGTACCGACGGCTCCCGCACCTACGACCGCGGCAGCGACGGCGCGGTGATTCCCGGCAGTTGGCGCGACCAGCAACCCGCCATCGACGGCTCGAATGTGGAGCTGACGCTCGACAGCGACATCCAGTACTACGTTCAGCAGCAGGTCCAGCAGGCCAAGGATCTGTCGGGCGCCAAGAACGCGTCGGCCGTCGTCCTGGACTCGCACACCGGCCAGGTGCTGGCCATGTCGAACGACGGCACCTTCGACCCGGCCATCGGCGTGGGCAACAACTCGCCGACGGCGCAGATGGGCAACCTCGCGGTGTCCAGCCCGTTCGAGCCGGGATCGGTGAACAAGATCGTCACGGCGGCGGCCGCCGTCGAGGACGGTCTGACGAACCCCGACGAGGTGCTGCAGGTTCCCGGCAGTATCACGATGTCCGGTGCGACGGTCAAGGACGCCTGGGATCACGGCGTCGCGCCGTACACGACCACCGGTGTGTTCGGTAAGTCCTCCAACGTGGGCACGCTGATGCTCGCGCAGCGGGTCGGCGAGGATCGCTACGCGGACATGCTGGACAAGTTCGGGCTGGGACAGCGCACCGACGTGGGCCTGCCCGGCGAGAGTGCCGGCAGTGTCCCGGCCCGCGACCAGTGGTCCGGCGGCACGTTCGCGAACCTCCCGATCGGGCAGGGCCTGTCCATGACCCTGCTGCAGATGACCGGTATGTACCAGGCGATCGCCAACGACGGCGTGCGCATCCCGCCGCGCATCGTGTCGGCGACCGTCGGCAAGGACGGTCAGCGCACCGCGGAGCCGCAGCCCGAGGGCGTGCCGGTGGTCAGTGCCGACACCGCGCGCACCGTGCGCGACATGTTCCGGGCCGTCACGCAGAACGACACCGGCAACCAGCGCGGCACCGGTGTCGCCGCCGGTATCGAGGGATACCAGGTCAGTGGCAAGACCGGCACCGCGCAGCAGGTCGATCCGGAGTGCAAGTGCTACTCCAACTCGAACTACTGGATCACCTTCGCCGGCATCGCGCCGGCGGACGATCCGCGCTACGTGATCGGCATCATGCTCGACGCCCCGACCCGCAGCTCCGACGGATCGGGCGGGCAGTCCGCCGCTCCGCTGTTCCACTCGATCGCGTCCTGGATGCTGCAGCGTGACGCGGTGCCGCTCTCGCAGGAAGGTCGTCGGCTCCTCCTGCAGGCGGACTGATCCGACGACGGTGCAGGGCGTTCACCTGCACCGGGGCGGACTTCGCCATGGCACGTCTCGTGGCGTGCCGACTCGCCGGTAATCTGATGCGTCGGCCGCCGACCACCGGTCGGCGGCACTCGCATGTTCGGCGCCGAGGCAGTCACCGCACCGGCCCGAACACCCACCGTCCGCCCGTCACCACAGCAGAGGAGCGTCTCGAAGTGCCCAGCTCGACTCTCCGCCCGCAGCGGCCCACGGTCACGTCGGCGACCGAGCTGGCCGGAGAGATCGGTCTGCGCCACGGAGTGCTCGTCGACGGTGCGCTGGTCGACGCGACGGACGACGTCGGCGTCACGGGCATCGAACTGCGCGCGCAGAGCATCCTGGCGGGCGATCTCTTCGCGGCCCTGCCGGGCGCTCGGTCGCACGGCGCCGCCTTCGCGGGCGAGGCGCTCGAACGCGGAGCGGTCGCCGTGGTCACCGACGACGAGGGTGTGGCCCTCATGATCGGTTCCGGCGTGCCCGACGGCACTGCCGTCCTGGTGCATCCGCAGCCCCGCTCGATCCTCGGCACGCTGTCCGCGGCGGTGCACGATCGGCCGTCCGCCAAGATGACGGTCATCGGCATCACCGGCACCTCGGGGAAGACCACCACGTCCTATCTGGTGGAGGCGGCGCTGCGCGCTGCCGGACGCACTCCCGGGCTCATCGGCACCATCGAGACCCGTATCGGCACCGAACCGGTGCCGTCCGCGCTGACCACGCCCGAGGCTCCGAATCTGCACGCGATGTTCGCGGCGATGTACGAGCAGGGGGTGGACACGGTCGTCATGGAGGTGTCCTCCCACGCGCTGTCCCTCGGCCGGGTCGACGGCACCACCTTCGCGGTGGGTGCGTTCACGAACCTCTCGCAGGACCACCTCGACTTCCATCTCACCTTCGAGGATTACTTCGCGGCCAAGGCCCGGTTGTTCGCCGAGGACTCGCCGGTCCGCGCGGATCGCGCCGTCGTCTGCGTCGACGACCGGTGGGGCCGGCGCATGGCGGAGATCGCGGCGGCCGGTGGCCGAGCCGCCCCGCTCACCGTGGCGACCACGACCGAGGGGTCGGCCTCCTGGGCGGTGACGTCCTGGTCGTCCGGGCCGGACGGCACCCAGCAGTTCGAGGTCGCCGCACGGGACACCGTCCTGTCGGCGTCACTCCGGATGCCGGGGCGCTACAACGTCGCCAACGCCGTGGTCGCCGCCGCCGTGTGCGCGGAGGTCGGGGTGGATCCGGCGGTCGCCCTCGCTGCGATGGCCGAGGTCGACGTGCCCGGCCGCATGCAGCGCGTCGAGCGTGGTCAGAACTTCCTGGCCGTCGTCGACTACGCCCACAAACCCGCCGCACTCGAGGCGGTGCTGGCCACTCTGCGCGCTCAGACCGACGGCCGCATCGCCGTCGTCGTCGGCGCCGGGGGAGACCGCGACGCCGAGAAGCGGCCGCTGATGGGCGAGGCCGCGGCGCGCGCCGCAGACCTGGTCGTCATCACCGACGACAACCCCAGATCCGAGGACCCGGCCGCCATCCGCGCGGCCGTTCGGCGAGGCGCCGACGCCGTCGGCGGTAGCGCCGAGGTGCGCGAGATCTCTCCGCGCGACGAGGCGATCCACGCCGTGGTGCAGTGGGCGAAGGACGGCGACGTCGTCCTGATCGCCGGCAAGGGCCACGAGGTGGGGCAGGACGTCGGCGGTATCAAGTACCCCTTCGACGACCGCCGTGTGCTCGCCGACGCCCTCGACCGACAGAAAGGCTCGATGTGATCCGACTGTCCCTGTCCGCCGTCGCGGACATCGTGGAGGGCACACTGCACGACGTCCCCGATCCCTCCGTGGAGATCACCGCCGGCGTCGAGTTCGACTCCCGGAAGATCACCGAGGGCGGACTGTTCCTCGCTCTGCCCGGTGAGCGCGTGGACGGCCACGATCATGCCGCCGGTGCCGTCGCCGCCGGTGCCGTCGCGGTGCTCGCAGCGCGGCCGGTGGGCGTTCCCGCCATCGTCGTCGAGCACGAGGACGGACCCGGCGCGGCTGTTCTGGACGCACTCGGGAAGCTGGCCGCGGCGTCCGTCGCCGAACTGGCCGCCGGCGATCTCACCGTCGTCGGTGTCACCGGAAGCTCGGGGAAGACATCGACCAAGGATCTGATCCGCGCGGTGCTCGAGCGTGCGGGCACCGTGGTCGCACCGCCCGGCTCCTTCAACAACGAGCTCGGGCATCCCTGGACCGTGCTGCGCGCGGACGCCTCGACACGGTTCCTCGTCCTCGAGCTGTCGGCGCGGGGACGCGGCCACATCGCCGCGCTGGCCGCGATCGCACCGCCGCGGATCGGTGTGGAACTCAACGTCGGCACCGCGCACCTCGGCGAGTTCGGCTCGCGCGAGAACATCGCCGAGGCCAAGTCCGAACTGGTGCAAGCGCTTCCGGCTGCGGAGGCCGGTGGTCTGGCGATCCTCAACGCCGATGATGCGCTGGTGGCAGCGATGGCCTCGAAGACCACCGCTCGCGTCGTCACCTACGGGTCGGACACCAGTGCCGACGTCCACGCGCTGGACGTCCGCCTCGACGAGACCGCGCGCGCGTCGTTCACCATGGTCACGCCGTCGGGGAGCGCTCCGGTGTCGCTGCTGGTCCACGGCGAGCACCAGGTGGGCAACGCATTGGCGGCGGCGGCCGTCGGCCTGGACTGCGGCATGGACGTCGAGACCGTCGCGGCCGCGCTGTCGGGCGCGGAGGCCGCCTCGGCCCGGCGCATGGACGTGCGCACGCGCGCCGACGGCGTCACCGTCGTCAACGACTCCTACAACGCCAACCCGGATTCGGTACGCGCCGCGCTGAAGGCGCTCGTCACGATGGCGCGCAGTGGCCGCGACAGGGGTCGGCGGTCCTGGGCCGTGCTGGGTGAGATGGCCGAACTCGGCGACGAGTCGGTGATCGAGCACGATCGGATCGGGCGTCTCGCGGTGCGTCTGGCCGTCAGCAAGATCATCGTCGTGGGAACGGGTCGCCCGTCGCACGGCCTGTACCAGGGTGCCGTCATGGAAGGGTCCTGGGGCGAGGAGGCCCACCTGGTTCCCGACGCCGACGCCGCGATCGCGCTGCTGCGCGACGAGGTGGAGCCGGGTGACCTGGTGTTGGTGAAGGCGTCCCAGTCGGTGGGGTTGTGGACCGTCGCGGAGGCATTGCTGAGCGAGCAAGGGGAGACTCGGTGAGACAGATTCTGTTCGCGGGCGGTATCGCGCTGGCGGTGGCGATCCTGCTGACGCCCGTGTTGATCAAGGCGTTCTCGAAGCAGGGGTTCGGCCAGGAGATCCGGGTCGAGGGTCCTGCGAGCCACCAGTCCAAGCGCGGCACGCCCACCATGGGCGGCGTCGCGATCCTCGCCGGTCTGTGGGCCGGCTACTGGGGCTCGCACCTCATCGGCATCGGCTACGACGCGGACGGGCCGTCCGTGTCGGCGCTCCTGGTGCTGGGTCTGACGACGGTGCTGGGCGTGGTGGGCTTCCTCGACGACTTCATCAAGATCCGCAAGCAGCGCAACCTCGGACTGAACAAGACGGCCAAGCTGGTGGGTCAGCTGTTCGCCGCGGTGATCTTCGGTGTCCTCGCACTGCAGTTCAACGGTGCCGGCGGACTGACGCCGGGCAGCGTCCAGCTGAGCTACGTGCGCGACATCGCGACCGTCTCCATGGGCGGCATCGTCTTCATCCTGTTCTGCTACCTCCTCGTCAGTGCCTGGTCCAATGCGGTCAACCTGACCGACGGCCTCGACGGACTCGCGGCCGGATCGATGACCCTGGTGCTGGGTGCGTACACCGTCATCACGTTCTGGCAGTACCGGCAGGCGTGCACCACGAGTCCGGGACCCGGCTGCTACGACGTCCGTGATCCGCTCGACCTGGCCCTGATCTGTGCCGCTGCGGCGGGTGCGTGCATCGGCTTCCTGTGGTGGAACGCGGCGCCCGCCAAGATCTTCATGGGCGACACGGGCTCGCTCGCGCTCGGTGGCCTGCTCGCCGGCCTGTCCATCGTCACCCGGACCGAGCTGCTGATGGTCGTCATCGGTGCGCTCTTCGTGGCCGAGGCCGCGTCCGTCGTGATCCAGGTGGCGGTCTTCCGGTCGAGCCGCCGACGAGTGTTCCGGATGGCCCCGTTCCATCACCACTTCGAGCTCGGAGGATGGGCCGAGACGACGGTGATCATCCGTTTCTGGTTGTTGGCCGCCATCTCGTCGGCCGTCGGACTGGCTCTGTTCTACAGCGAGTACCTCTCGGCGATCGGCGACTGACGTGGTGTTGCACGATCCCCGCGAACCCCTCACGTCACCGCTCGACCTCCGGGGTCGCCGGGTTCTCGTCGCCGGTGGTCGGGTGTCCGGCCGCGCCGTGATTCCCGCGCTGCTCGAGGTGGGAGCCTCGGTGACGGTGGCCGACTCGGACACGTCGTCCCTCGAGGCCTGCGCCGATCTCGGCGTGGACACGGTGTCGATGGACGCGATCGCCACCGACCGCGACGCGGTGGCCGAGAGCGCCCTCGTCGTCACCAGCCCGGGATTCCGCCCCGATTCGCCGTTGCTCACCACCGCGCTCACGGTCGGCGTGCCGGTGTGGGGCGACATCGAGTTCTCCTGGCGTATCGATCAGGCCGAGGTCTACGGGCCGCCGCGCACCTGGTTGGTGGTCACCGGGACCAACGGCAAGACCACGACGACGTCGATGCTCGCGGCCGTCCTCGACGCGGCGGGAGTGGCGTCCGCGGCGTGCGGCAACATCGGCGTACCGGTCGTGGACGCGCTGCGGCGCGACCCCCGGGCGGACGTGCTCGCCGTGGAACTGTCCTCCTTCCAATTGTTCTGGGCGCCGTCGGTGCGACCGGCGGCCGGAGTGGTGCTCAACATCGCCGAGGACCATCTCGACTGGCACGGCGGCATGGAGGCCTACGTCCAGGCGAAGCTCCAGGCGCTGCACGGCGACGTCGCCGTGGTGGGGCTGGACGACGCGATCGCGTCCACGCTGCGAGCGCGCGCCGCGGCTCCGATCACGGTCGGGTTCACTGCGCACGACCCTGCTGCCGGCGATGTCGGTGTCGTGGACGGCACGATCGTGGACCGCGCGTTCGGTGACGCCGAGTCGCTGGTGGAGACGGACGCCATCGAACCCGCAGGGCCCGCGGGACTGCAGGACGCGCTCGCCGCGGCGTCGCTCGCGCGCGCGGCCGGGGTCTCGGCCGAGCACATCGCGGCCGGTCTGCGGTCGTTCCGCGTCGGACCGCACCGCGCCGCCGTGGTGCGTGAGCTCGGTGGGGTGCTGTTCGTCGACGACTCGAAGGCCACCAATCCGCACGCCGCGAGGTCGTCGATCCTCGCGCGCGAGCGCGTCGTGTGGCTCGCGGGCGGTCTGCTCAAGGGCGCGGAGGTCGACGATCTCGTCGCCGAGGTCGCCCCGCGGCTCGTCGGTGCCGTGGTGTTCGGCCAGGACGGCGACGTGATCGCGGCAGCACTCGGGCGACACGCGCCGGATGTGCCCGTGGATCGGGTGCCGTCGGGAGACGATGCTGGAGTGGCCGATGCGACTGATGTGACTGACGGTGACGAAGTGATGGCACAGGCGGTGCGGGCAGCCGCGCGCCGCGCCGAGCCGGGAACCACCGTGCTCCTGGCACCCTCGACCGCCTCGTTCGATCAGTTCCGGGACTACGGGCACCGCGGCGACAGCTTCGCCGCCGCCGCCGCGAGCCTCGGCCCGCACGATCTCGCTCCCACCGCCGACCACGGCACGCCGGCATGAGCCCGGCCCGCGGCGCCACGACACCCCCGTCGCGCGCCGGCGGACCCGTGACCGAGCCGGTCACCGCCGCCCGCCCCGGCCGTACGGCTCCGCGTCGACGACCCGTCCGCGCGAAGTTCGAGACATGGGTGGACCGGCCCCTCGCGTCCTTCCACCTGATCGTCACCGTGGCGGCGCTGCTCACCATCCTCGGACTCGTCATGGTGCTGTCCGCGTCGTCGGTCGAGGCCTACGCCGAGGACGGTTCCGCGTACACGATGTTCACCCGGCAGGCCATCTTCACCGTGGTCGGCCTGGTGCTCTTCGTCGTGGCGCTGCGCCTCCCCATCCGGATCCTGCGCAAGATGTCGTTCCCGATGTTCGTGGTGTCGGTGATCCTGCTGGTGCTCGTGCTGATCCCCGGCATCGGAACGGTCGCGCAGGGCACCCGCGGATGGTTCACCATCGGCGGAGTCGGCCTCCAGCCGTCGGAGATCTCGAAGGTGACCTTCGCCGTGTGGGGCGCGCACCTGCTGGCGTCGCGCCGGGCGGAGCGTGCCGACCTCAAGGGTCTGCTGATTCCCCTGGTGCCCGCCGCGATGGTGATCTTCTTCCTCATCGTGATGCAGCCCGACCTCGGTACCACCGTGGCCCTGGGCATCATCCTCATGGCTCTGCTGTGGTTCGCGGGTCTGCCGGTCAAGGTGTTCGGATCGGTCGTCGGCGGCCTCTTCCTGGCGGCGGTGGTGCTCGCCCTGACGGCTGGGTACCGCTCCGCGCGTATCCAGCAGTGGCTGAACCCCGGCAGCGACCCGCAGGGCACCGGGTACCAGTCGCGGCAGGCGCTGTACTCCTTGGCCGACGGTGGGTTGTTCGGTCTCGGCCTGGGTCAGAGCCGAGCCAAGTGGAGCTATCTTCCCAACGCGCACAACGACTTCATCTTCGCGATCATCGGCGAGGAACTCGGCCTGGTCGGGTGCATCGCGGTCATCGGACTGTTCGGGCTGCTGGTCTTCACGGGCCTGCGCATCGCGGCGCGGGTGCCCGATCCGTTCATGAAGATCCTGGTGGCGACGTTCACTGTCTGGATCCTCGCGCAGGCCGCCATCAACATCGGCTACGTCATCGGGCTCCTGCCCGTGACGGGACTGCAGTTGCCCCTGGTGTCCGCGGGCGGAACGTCCACCGCCATCACACTTCTGGTTCTCGGGCTGCTCGCCAACATCTCGCGACACGAGCCCGAGGCGGTGGCCGCACTCTCGTCGGGTCACGACGGGAAGTTCGGCAGACTGCTCAGACTGCCGGTGCCCGAGCCCTACTCGCCGGTCAAGGCGTCGCAGGCGCGAGGCGGACCGCGTGGTCCGGGCCGACCGGGGGTGGCGGGACCCGCTGCGCGCCAGGCGTTGCCGCCACAGGCGCGACGACGCGAGTCCGAGTCCCGCGCGGCACGCCCCGCTCCCGAGCGACACTCGTCCGGACGCCCGTCCGCGCGGGATCCCCGACGGGGCGCCGCGGACATGGCACGCAGCGCCGCTGCCCGCGACGCACGATCACGAGAACGGAGACATCACCGGTGACAGGCTCTTCCGGCGTGTCCGTCGTCGTCGCCGGCGGCGGCACGGCGGGACACATCGAACCAGCTCTCGCGGTGGCCGACGCCCTGCGGGAGCTGGACCCGTCGATACGGGTGACGGCACTCGGAACCGAACGCGGGCTCGAGACGACGCTGGTGCCCGCTCGCGGTTACGAGTTGGCGCTCGTTCCGCCGGTGCCGTTGCCGCGCAAGCTGACCCGGTCGCTGTTCGCGTTGCCGGCGAACGTCGTGCGATCGGTCCGCGCCACGCGTGCGGTCCTGCGCGACGTCGACGCCGACGTGGTGATCGGCTTCGGCGGGTACGTCGCGCTGCCGGCCTACCTCGCCGCTCGCGGCACGGTGCCCGTGATCGTGCACGAGGCGAACGCGCGCGCCGGTATCGCGAACAAGGTGGGCGCCCGCGTGGCGACGAGAGTCCTCGCCGCCGTCGCCGGCTCCGGGATCCACGGCCGCGGGTCGTCGGAGGCCGAGATCGTGGGCATCCCCGTCCGGCCGACCATCACCGAGCTCGACCGCGCCGGACTGCGCGCCGAGGCGCGTGCGCACTTCGGACTGCCGCAGCACGGTCCCGTGCTGCTCGTGTTCGGTGGGTCGCAGGGCGCCCGCTCGCTCAACCTCGCCGTGTCCGGCGCGTCGGCCGCGCTCGCGGCCGCCGGCGTGTCGGTGCTCCACGCGCACGGCCCGAAGAACACCCTCGACGTCGCCACGGCCGATCCGGACGCCCCCTACGTGGCGGTGCCGTACCTGACCCGCATGGACCTCGCCTACGCTGCCGCCGATGCCGTCGTGTGCCGGTCCGGCGCGATGACCGTCGCGGAGGTCTCGGCCGTCGGTCTGCCCGCCTTCTACGTACCCTTGCCCCATGGCAACGGGGAACAAGAACTCAACGCGGGCCCGATCGTCGCGGCCGGCGGTGGTGTCGTGATCGCCGACGCCGACCTCACGCCGGAGTTCGTGGCCACCGACGTGGTGTCGCTGCTGACCGATCCCGATCGCGTGTCGGCCATGAGTGCGGCCGCCGCGGGCGCGGGTCATCGAGGCGCCGCCGCGGAGGTCGCGCGCATCGTTCTCGAGGTCGCCGGACGAGGTGGTCGGGCATGACGCGACACACCGTCGACGCGACCCTGCCGCCCGAACTGCAGCGCGTGCACATGGTCGGCATCGGGGGAGCGGGCATGTCGGGGATAGCCCGGATCCTGCTCTCGCGCGGTGGCCAGGTGTCGGGCTCCGACGCCAAGGAGAGTCGTGGCGTGAAGGCGCTGCGCGCCCGCGGTGCCCAGATACGGATCGGGCACGACGCGTCGGCGCTCGACATGCTCGAAGGCGGCCCGACGGCGTTGGTCACGACGCACGCGGCCATCCCGAAGACGAACCCGGAGCTGGTCGCGGCCGCCGAGCGTGGTGTGCCCGTCCTCCTGCGTCCGGCCGTGCTCGCCTCGCTGATGAAGGGTTTCCGCACCGTCCTGGTGTCGGGGACGCACGGCAAGACCTCCACCACGTCGATGCTCGTCGTCGCGCTGCAGCACTGCGGTGCGGATCCGTCCTTCGCCGTGGGCGGCGAGCTGAACGAAGCGGGAACCAACTCTCATCACGGCACTGGCGAGGTCTTCGTCGCGGAGGCGGACGAGAGCGACGGGTCGCTGCTGCAGTACGACCCCGACGTCATCGTCGTCACCAACGTGGAGGCGGATCACCTCGACTACTTCGGCAGCGAGGACGCCTACGTCCAGGTGTTCGACGATTTCGCCGCTCGTCTGTCCGCCGGCGGTGCCCTGGTGGTGTGCACGGACGACCCCGGGTCGCGGGAGCTGGCGCGTCGGGTCGCCGCGAAGGCGACCGACGGTGTGCGGGTTCTGACGTACGGCTCCGAGGACGCGCAGGTCGACGGCGCCGAGGTGTCCGCGACGCTGCTCGGGTGGGAGCCCGAGGACACCGGCGGCGTGGTGCAGTTCCGGCTGGCCGGCGAGGACCGTGCCCGCACCGTGCGCCTGGGTGTGCCCGGCCGGCACATGGCGCTGAACGCGCTGGCCGCCATCGTCGCCGCGCGCGAGACCGGGGCCGGAGTCGACGAGATCATCGAGGGGCTGGCCGGGTTCGCCGGTGTGCACCGACGGTTCCAGTTGCAGGGCCGTGAGCGCGGCGTGCGCGTGTTCGACGACTACGCCCACCATCCCACCGAGGTCCGCGCGGTGCTCGGTGCCGCGGCGGACCTGGTGCGCACCGCGGACACCGCGACCCCCGGTCGCGTGATCGTCGTGTTCCAGCCCCACCTGTACTCGCGCACGGTGACCTTCGCGGACCAGTTCGCGGCCGCCCTGGATCTGGCCGACGAGGTGGTCGTGCTCGACGTCTACGGCGCGCGCGAGGAGCCGGTTCCCGGTGTCAGCGGAGCGACGGTGGCCCGGTCGGTGACCAAGCCGGTGCACTACCAGCCCGATCTGTCCGCGGTGCCGCGTCAGGTGGCGCACCTGTGTGTCGCCGGCGACATCGTGGTGACGATGGGCGCAGGCGACGTGACCATGCTGGGAAGCCAGATCCTCGACGCTCTCCGCTCCACCCCGGCGCGGCGCTGAGTTCGGGACGTGACATGGCAGGACGACAGACCGTGAACGCGCGCGGTACCGGCCGCACCCGACCCGCGGCCACACCGCGTCGTGTCGGTGCGGAGCGGTCGACGCGGTCGCGCACGTCGACGCGGGCGCCGGCGCGCGAACCGCGTGTCGGTCGCCGCGGCAAGCTGTTGATCCTTCTCGCGCTCGTCGCCTCGGTCGCCTTCGTGGCGGTGTCGTACTTCGGTCCGCTGTGGGCGGTCTCCTCCGTGCAGGTGAACGGCAACGCCGCGGTCTCGCGCGAGCAGGTCGTGCAGACGCTGCAGGTCGCGGAGGGGACACCCCTGCCGAGAGTGGACACGGATGCTGCCGCGGCGCGGGTCGCCGCCATCCCGAAGGTCGCGTCGGTCCGGGTCCAGCGCGTGTACCCGTCCACGGTGCGGGTCACGGTCGAGGAGCGCGTTCCCGTCGTCTTCTTCGACGCGGCGGACGGTACCCATCTGATGGACGCCGAGGCCGTCGACTTCGCGGTGGAACCGCCCCCGCCCGGGGTGGTGCGCATGGTGGTGGCCAGCCCGTCCTTCGGCAACCTCGAGACCCGTGCGGCCCTGTCGGTGCTCACCGCGCTGCCCGGTCCGCTGCGATCGCAGGTGGCACAGATCGACGCGCCGACCATCTCGGCGGTGTCGTTGACGCTGTACGACGGCCGGGTCGTGGTGTGGGGGAGCAGTGAGGACACGGAGTACAAGGCGTCCATCGCTCTGCCACTGCTCACTCAGCCGGGTCAGACCTACGACGTGTCGAGTCCGGATCTGCCGACCATTCGGTGACGGTGACGTCCCACATAATTTTCCTGCGCGTGTCGGCGCGCCTAATGGAACCCGCCGAGCGGTGTCTCTAGCGTTTCACCCAGTCGATCACTTGACATAACTATGAACCTATGGTTCAGGTTGAGGGTTTGCCTCGACTGCATCATGCACACCAACCACGGAAGGCGAGAGCCCATGACGCCCCCGCACAACTACCTCGCCGTAATCAAGGTCGTCGGCATCGGCGGCGGCGGCGTCAACGCGGTCAACCGCATGATCGAGCAGGGACTCAAGGGAGTCGAGTTCATCGCGGTCAACACGGACGCGCAGGCGCTGCTCATGTCGGACGCCGACGTCAAGCTCGACGTCGGTCGCGAACTCACCCGAGGCCTCGGCGCGGGTGCCGATCCCGAGGTGGGCCGCAAGGCCGCCGAGGATCACAAGGACGAGATCGAAGAGGTGCTCAAGGGTGCCGACATGGTGTTCGTCACCGCGGGCGAGGGTGGCGGTACCGGCACCGGTGGAGCCCCCGTCGTCGCGAGCATCGCGCGCAAGCTCGGCGCCCTCACCGTCGGTGTGGTGACGCGGCCCTTCTCCTTCGAGGGCAAGCGACGCGGCGGTCAGGCCGACGTCGGCATCCAGGGTCTGCGCGAGTCGTGCGACACCCTCATCGTCATCCCGAACGACCGGCTGCTGCAGCTCGGCGACGCGGCCGTCAGCCTCATGGACGCGTTCCGCTCCGCCGACGAGGTGCTGCTCAACGGTGTCCAGGGCATCACCGACCTCATCACCACTCCCGGCCTCATCAACGTGGACTTCGCCGACGTCAAGGGCGTCATGTCCGGTGCGGGCAGCGCCCTCATGGGCATCGGGTCCTCGCGCGGCGAGGGGCGCGCCATCAAGGCGGCCGAGTCGGCCATCAACTCGCCGTTGCTCGAGGCGTCCATGGAGGGTGCACGCGGAGTGCTCCTCTCCATCGCCGGCGGATCCGATCTCGGTCTGTTCGAGATCAACGAAGCGGCATCGCTGGTGCAGGAGGCCGCGCACATCGACGCCAACATCATCTTCGGCACCGTGATCGACGATTCGCTGGGCGACGAGGTGCGCGTCACCGTCATCGCCGCCGGTTTCGACGGCAGCGGTCCGGCCCGTCGCCCCATCGAGGCACCGCAGAGTCAGTCTCGCAGCGCCACCGTGGGAACGGCTCGCGCGGGCGAGACGCGTACCGAGGACGACGGTCCCGCCGTCTTCCGCGACGCGCCGTCCTCGTCTCTTCCCCCCATCGGCGAGCGCGCCGCGCGTGCCACCGGACATCCCGTCCGGGTGGAGGACGAGGGCGACGACGACGTGGACGTGCCCTCCTTCATGCGTCGGTGAGCATCTCCGACCGCGGCTACCGTGTCCGGCGCGTGACGACGTCACGCGCCGGAGGCGTGTCCGAACCGCCCTACGATTCCTTCAATCTCGGTGATCACGTCGGTGACGACCCGGCGCACGTGGAGGCCAATCGGCGTCGTCTCGCCGAGAAGATCGGTCTGTCTCCTGAGCGTCTCGTGTGGATGGACCAGATACACGGTCGATCCGTCGCGACGGTGGACGGACCGGTCGCCGGACCGGTCGAGGCCACCGACGCCCTCGTCACCACCCAGCGCGACCTCGCGCTCGTCGTCCTGGCCGCCGACTGCGTGCCGCTCCTGTTGTCCGACGATGCCGCGGGCGTCGTCGCCGCCGTTCACGCCGGCCGCGTCGGTGCTCGGATCGGCATCGTCCCGCGCGTTCTCGACGCCATGGTGGCCGCGGGCGCCGCCGTCTCCCGGATCGAGGCGTTCCTCGGCCCGGCGGCCGGGGGAGACGACTACGAGGTGCCCCGCACCATGCAGATCGACGTCGAGACCCACCTGCCGGGCAGTGCGACGCGTACTCGCAAGGGCACACCCGGTCTCGACATCCGGGCGGGCCTGCGTCGCCAGTTGCTCGAGGCCGGCGTCGCCGGAGTGGCCGCCGATCCGCGCGAGACCATCACGGACCGTTCGCTGTTCAGCCACCGCCGGGGGTCGCCCACGGGGCGGCACGCCGGTGTCGTGTGGATGGACACGACCTCGTGACCGCGCCGGACGATCGGCGGACGTATCTCGCGGACCATCTCGCCGAGGTCCGTGATCGGCTGTCGCGCGCCTGTGCGGCCGCGGATCGCGCACCCGATTCCGTGACCCTGCTTCCCGTCACCAAGTTCTTCCCGGCCTCCGACGTCGCACTGCTGCGCGAGCTCGGGTGCACCGAGTTCGGCGAGTCGCGCGAGCAGGACGCGTCTCCCAAGGTCGCCGAGATCGGCACCGACGGTGTGCGCTGGCACATGATCGGCCGCCTGCAGCGCAACAAGGCGAAAGCTGTTGCCGCCTGGGCACATGCGATCCACTCGGTGGACACCGACCGTCTGGTCACCGCGCTCGGCAAGGCGGTCGCGGGTGCGGTGGACAACGGTGACAGGACTGCGGATCTGGACGTCTACGTGCAGGTGAGTCTGGACGGTGACACGCATCGCGGAGGCGTGGACCGCGAAGACCTGGAGGCACTCACCGCACAGGTGTCCGAGACCTCGGGTCTGCGACTCGCCGGGCTCATGGCGGTGCCCCCGTTGGGTGCGGACGCCGAGGCGTCGTTCGAGGATCTGCAGCGTCTTCACACGCAGGTCCTCGCCTCGCATCCGGGCGCGACCGGACTCTCGGCCGGGATGACGGGCGACCTGGAAGAGGCTGTCCGACACGGGTCCACGTGTGTGCGTGTCGGAACCGCAATCCTCGGTCCACGGCCGATAACCTCGCCTTGACGACATGAACACCATCGTCACCATGGACTTACTCCAGTCACACGAGTACCAGCCACACCGCCACGCCAGGAAGGTCGACCGATGAGCACGTTGCACAAGTTCAAGGCTTACTTCGGCATGGTCCCACTCGACGATTTCGAGGACGACTACCTCGACGACACGGATGCGCCCGTCGCATCCCGGTCGTCGCGTGGCGGATACGGAAAATCGATGGACGACCATGACTACGCCGATCGCGACTACGCCGAGCCGGCGTTCGTCGGTGGTCGCCGGGACGAGGACGACGACTACGAGCGTCCCGAGCCCCGGCACAGTGCTCGGGTGGCGCCGCTGTCGTCGCGCTCCGGTGGCGGATCCCGCTCCGGCGGCGCGATGCGCACCTCCACCCGCGGCGCCCTCGCGATGGACACTCGCATGGACCCGCACTCGGAGCTGCGTCGCAGCGAGCCCCGTCACGCCGAACCGCGCGTGTCCGACCGCCGCCAGGCCGCACTCGACGACGGGGGCCCCATGTCGACCATCACCACGCTGCGTCCGCGCGACTACAGCGAGGCGCGCACGATCGGCGAGCGCTTCCGTGAAGGCACGCCCGTCATCATGGATCTGGTCGAGATGAGCAACGCCGACGCCAAGCGCCTCGTCGACTTCGCCGCGGGCCTCGCGTTCGCGTTGCGTGGTTCGTTCGACAAGGTCGCCACGAAGGTGTTCCTGCTCTCACCCGCCGACGTCGACGTCTCCGCCGAGGAGCGTCGCCGGATCGCCGAGACGGGCTTCTACAACCAGCAGTGACGTCTCACACGGCGCGGTGGGCCGGTCTCGCGGTGCGAGATGGCCTCCCCGTGTCGCGAGATGGCCTCCCCGTGTCGCGAGATGGCCTCCCCGTGTCGCGAGATGGCATTGTGGTGTCGTGCGTGATCAGAAAGTTGTGTCGGTGTCGGTCTCTCCTGCGTCTCGCAGGACGGTGAGCTGAGTGTTCGCGGTCCTGTACTTCATCCTCTTCGTCTTCTGGCTGTTGCTCATCGGCCGGATCATCGTCGAGTTCATCCGTTCGTTCGCACGTGACTGGCGTCCGACGGGTGTGGTCGTGGTCGTACTCGAAGCGATCTTCACGGTCACCGATCCGCCGGTCAAACTGCTGCGGCGCATCATCCCGCCACTGAATCTGGGCGGTGTCCGGCTCGACCTGTCCATCATGGTGCTGCTCTTCATCGTCTTCATCCTGATGCGCGTGGTGCAGGGCGTCGGCTGACGGTGAGTTCCGTCGACGGCGACAGTGTCCCGTGTGACAGAATGTTGCTCGAAGGTGCACGATGAGTGACCATCGCTCTTTGTGCGATATAACTGAATGTCCTGGTTGCCCCCACTACGGCAGCCGGGTGCCAAGCCACTGTTGATCGAACGAATGCTCGCGTACATCGCTTGTCGATGCTCCACCGCTCTCGAGACGCGTGAAGGGACCCTTCCATGCCGCTGACTCCCGCCGATGTGCACAACGTCGCGTTCAGCAAGCCGCCCATCGGTAAGCGCGGATACAACGAGGACGAGGTCGATGCATTTCTCGATCTCGTCGAACAGGAGCTGTCGCGCCTGATCGAGGAGAACGCCGACCTGCGTCAGCGGGTCGGAGAGCTCGATCAGGATCTCGCCGAGGCCAAGAGCTCGGCAGCGTCGCGTCAGAGCACCCCTGCCCCCGCGCCTGCTCCCACCCCCGCACCGGCACCGCGTCCGGAGCCCACCAAGCCGGCACCGGTCGTCCAGGCCGCTCCGGCACCGGCTCCTGCCCCCGCCGCGGCGTCGTCCGCCGGCGATTCGAACATGCAGGCTGCGAAGATCCTGGGTCTCGCCCAGGAGATGGCCGATCGCCTCACCGGTGACGCGAAGACCGAGTCCGAGCAGCTGCTCGGGAGCGCTCGCGCCAACTCGGACCGTCTGGTCAGCGAGGCGCAGAGCCGCGCCGAGTCCCTCGTCTCCGAGGCTCGCCAGAAGGCCGACGCGCTGCTGTCCGACGCACAGACGCGCTCGGAGACACAGCTGCGCCAGGCCAAGGAGAAGGCCGACGCGCTCGAGAGCGATGCCGAGCGCAAGCACACCGAGATCATGGCGACCATCAACCAGCAGCGTTCGGTCCTCGAGGAGCGCATCGAGCGCCTCAAGACGTTCGAGCGCGAGTACCGGGTCCGCCTCAAGTCCTACCTCGAGTCGCAGCTGCAGGAACTCGACCAGCGTTCGTCCGCACTGCCGGTCGACAGTGGTCAGGATCCGTTCAGCAAGGACAACGGCCAGTCGTCGAACTTCGGACAGTCGTACGCCAAGGGCAACAACTGATCCGTCCTCGTCGAGGCTGTTCCGGGGGGAACCAGCGGGGGGATCGAGGGTGAACGGATGAGTGCGTGCTTGTTCTGACGCTGGTTCTGGCGGGCGTCGGGTTCGCGTTACTCGTCGTCTCGCTCGTCACGGGATCCGTGGTGTGGGCCTGGGCCTGCATCGCGGTGTGTCTCGTGGGTGCGGTCCTGCTGCTCGCCGGTGCCCTCGCGGGCCGGCGGCGGTAGACTGCCTCACGCTCGAAGTACAGGTAGGTCCAGCGATGATCCGGCCATCACCGGGGAGCTGTCCGGAAGAACGGTCTCGGCCCGCACGGGTCGGTGCTCAGTAGAACCGGACGGGTCGAGCCCGTCACAGCTCGATCGGAGAGTGGGTCGCCTCGGCGGCCAAGCGGGGTGGTACCGCGGCTTCCGGCGCAGAGTGCCGGTCGTCGTCCCCGTGCCGCATCGAACGGGCACAGGAGCACCGCAGCCATGACCACCACCGACGACACCTCGACACCCGACGCCGGGTACCCCCGCGTCCGCTACGCCTCGGAGTCCGGCAGTCCCGATTTCCCGGCTCTCGAGCAGCAGGTCCTCGCGCACTGGGACGCGGACGGCACATTCCGAGCCAGCGTCGACGCGCGTGCCGACGCGGATGAGTTCGTCTTCTACGACGGGCCGCCCTTCGCCAACGGCCTCCCGCACTACGGCCATCTCCTCACCGGCTACGTGAAGGACCTGATCCCGCGTTTCCAGACCATGCGCGGGCGCAAGGTGGAGCGACGGTTCGGCTGGGACTGTCACGGTCTCCCCGCCGAGCTCGAGGCGGAGAAGCAGCTTGGCATCACCGACAAGAGCCAGATCGACACGATGGGTCTGGCGGAGTTCAACGCGTACTGCAAGCAGTCCGTTCTGCGGTACACCGGCGAGTGGCGCGACTATGTCACGCGCCAGGCGCGGTGGGTGGACTTCGACAACGACTACAAGACGCTCGACCTGGACTTCATGGAGTCGGTCATGTGGGCGTTCAAGGAACTGCACGACAAGGGCCTGGTGTACCAGGGCTTCCGCGTGCTGCCCTACAGCTGGTACGAGCAGACGCCGCTGTCGAACCAGGAGACCAGGCTCGACGACGCCTACAAGATGCGTCAGGACCCAGCGGTCACGGTGCGGATGACGTTGAGCGCGCCCGGCTCCCCGCTCGACGGTGCGGACGCACTGATCTGGACCACCACCCCGTGGACCGTGCCGTCCAACCTGGCGATGGCCGTACGCCCCGACATCGACTACGTGCAGATCGAGGACGGCGCGGGCGGCCGTGTCGTGCTCGCCCGAGATCGGGTGTCGCACTACGCCCGTGAGTTCGGCGACGAGCCCGTGGTGGTGTCCGAACACACCGGTGCCGATCTGATCGGTCTCGCCTACGCGCCGCCGTTCGATTTCTTCCTCGGTCACGAGAACAGTCACCGTGTGCTGTCGGCCGACTACGTGACCACCGACTCCGGTACCGGAATCGTCCACCTCGCACCGGCTTTCGGTGAGGAGGACATGGACGTCGCCACGGCCAACGGCATCGAGGTCGTGCAGCCCCTCGACGCCGGCGGCAAGTTCACCGCGATGGTGCCGCCGTACGAGGGTCTGATGATCTTCGATGCCAACCCGGTGATCATCAAGGACCTCAAGGCATCGGGAAAGCTGGTGCGGCACGAGACGATCGAGCACTCGTACCCGCACAGCTGGCGTTCGGGTCAGCCGCTGATCTACATGGCGGTGCCGTCGTGGTTCGTCTCCGTGACCAGCTTCCGCGACCGGATGGTCGAGCTGAACCAGGACATCACGTGGGTTCCCGAGCACATCCGCGACGGCCAGTTCGGCAAATGGCTCGAAGGTGCCCGCGACTGGAACATCAGCCGGAACCGGTATTGGGGCAGTCCCATTCCGGTGTGGGTGTCCGACGATCCCGCCTACCCGCGTACCGACGTGTACGGCAGCCTCGACCAGATCGAGGCCGACTTCGGCGTCCGTCCGACCGATCTGCACCGGCCCTTCATCGACGAGCTGACACGTCCCAACCCGGACGACCCCACGGGCAAGTCCGTCATGCGCCGGGTCCCCGAGGTGTTGGACTGCTGGTTCGAGTCGGGATCGATGCCCTTCGCCCAGGTGCACTACCCGTTCGAGAACGCCGAGTGGTTCTCCACGCACAACCCGGGCGACTTCATCGTGGAGTACAACGGTCAGACGCGTGGGTGGTTCTACACCCTCCACGTCCTGGCGACGGCGCTGTTCGACCGGCCCGCCTTCCGGACGGTCGCCGCACACGGCATCGTGCTGGGCGAGGACGGGCTCAAGATGAGCAAGTCCAAGGGCAACTACCCGGACGTCAACGAGGTGTTCGACCGCGACGGCTCCGATGCCATGCGGTGGTTCCTCATGTCGTCCCCGATCCTGCGGGGCGGCAACCTGATCGTCACCGAGCAGGGCATCCGTGAGGGTGTGCGCCAGGCGCTGCTTCCGATGTGGAACGCGTGGAGTTTCCTGCAGCTGTACGCGTCGAAGCCGGGGACGTGGCGGACCGATTCCACCAACGTGCTCGATCGCTACATCCTGGCCAAGTTGGCCGAGACCACGCGCGTCATCACCGAGGCGTTGGAGGCGGTCGACATCGCGGGGGCGTGCGACGAGTTGCGTCAGTTCTGCGACGCGCTGACCAACTGGTATGTGCGGCGCTCGCGTCAGCGCTTCTGGAACGAGGACGCCGACGCGATCGACACTCTGCACACGGTGCTCGAGGTGCTCACCCGCGTCGCGGCCCCGATGCTCCCGCTCGTCAGCGAGGTCGTCTGGCGGGGACTCACCGGTGGGCGCTCCGTGCATCTCGCGGACTGGCCGGTGGTCGGTACCGAGTTGCCGGCCGATCCCGAGCTGGTCGCGGCGATGGACGAGGTCCGCACCGTCTGCGGCGCGGCACTGTCGCTGCGCAAGGCGAAGAACCTGCGCGTCCGCCTGCCGCTGCAGGAGCTCACCGTCGCCGCCGACGACGCCGAGCGGCTGCGCCCGTTCGCGGACCTCATCGCCGACGAGGTGAACGTCAAGCGTGTCGATCTCACCGAGAACGTCGACGTGCACGGCCGTTTCGAGCTCGTCGTCAACGCCCGCGTGGCCGGTCCGCGTCTGGGCAAGCAGGTGCAGGCGGTCATCAAGGCGGTCAAGGCAGGGGAGTGGAGCGAGACCGACGGCGTCGTCACGGCGGCAGGTCTCGAGCTGCTGCCCGAGGAGTTCACCCGGCGCCTGGTCGCGGCGGAACCGGAGTCGACGGCGGCGCTCCCGGGCAATGCCGGGCTGGTCGTGCTCGACTCGGAGGTCACCGAGGAGCTCGAGGCCGAGGGGTGGGCCAAGGATCGCATCCGCGAGTTCCAGGACGCCCGACGCTCCGCGGGTCTGGACGTGTCCGACCGCATCGCGGTGACGGTCGACGTTCCCGCCGAGCGCCGGTCCTGGTTCGACACGCACCGCGATCTCATCGCCGGCGAGATCCTGGCCACCGATCTGCAGGTCGGCGATCCGGGTTCGGCAGCAGTCGATCTCGGCGACGGAGTGCGGGCATCGCTGGTGAAGGCCTGACGGTGTGAGCGGCGGGTCGGCCGAGCGCAGCAGACGCTGGGTGTTGCATCTCGACATGGACGCGTTCTTCGCGTCGGTCGAGCAGCTCACCCGGCCGACGCTGCGGGGCCGACCCGTGCTCGTCGGCGGTGGCGGTGGTCGAGGCGTCGTGGCGGGATGCAGCTACGAGGCACGCGTGTTCGGTGCCCGGTCGGCGATGCCGATGCACCAGGCTCGACGACTCGTCGGATCCGGTGCGGTGGTGGTGCCGCCCCGCGGCAAGGTCTACTCGGCTCTCTCCACCGTCGTCTTCGACACCGTGCGGCGCGTCGTGCCGGTGATCGAACAGCTCTCGCTCGACGAGGCGTTCGGTGAGCCCGCGGAGTTGGCGGGAGCGACCGTCGCCGAGGTGGAGGAGTTCTGCGCCGCGCTGCGTGCGTCAGTCCTGGACGCGTCCGGGCTCGTCGCCTCCATCGGAGCAGGAGCGGGCAAGCAGATCGCGAAGATCGGCTCGGGTCTCGCGAAGCCGGACGGCATCCGGGTGGTCTCTCCGGCGGACCAGGCCGCCCTCCTCGAGACTCTGCCGGTGCGGAAGTTGTGGGGCATCGGGCCGGTGGCCGAGGACAAGCTCCGCCGACTGGGAGTGCACACGGTCGGTGCGTTCGCCGCGATGCCGGAGGCGGAGGCCGCGTCCGTACTCGGTTCCGCCGTCGGCCCCAGCCTGCACCGTCTCGCACGTGGTCTCGACGATCGACCCGTGGCGGAACGCGCCGAGTCCAAACAGGTCAGTGCCGAGACCACCTTCGCCACCGACATCGTCGACATGGCCGGGTTGCGATCCGCCATCGTCGCCAGCGCGGAGGCCGCCCACACCCGATTGACGAAGGACGGGCGGGCGGCCCGCACCGTCGTCCTCAAGCTCCGCAAGTCCGACATGAGCATCGTGACCCGTTCGGCCACACTGCCGTACGCGACGGTCGATCTGGCGACGATCGTGGCCACCGCGCAGCGGCAGGCTCTCGATCCGCGCGAGCTCGGCAGTATCCGACTCGTGGGCGTGGGCCTCGCCGGGCTGTCGACGGTCCGGCAGGAGTCGCTGTTCCCCGAACTCGACCAGGAGGGCCTCGACGTCGACTCCTCGGTCACCGCGGCCGAGCCCGCGCCGGTCGTCACGAGCGACGTCCTGCTCTGGCGGCCGGGGCTCGACGTCCGACACGACGAGTACGGCCACGGGTGGGTGCAGGGCGCAGGGCACGACGTGGTGACCGTGCGGTTCGAGACGCGGAGCACGGGCCCCGGGGTGGCGCGGACCTTCTCCGGAGACGACGAGCACCTCGCGGTGGCGGATCCGATGGAGAGTCTGGCCTGAGGCTCACCGATCGAGTCCTGTGACCCATCCGCGGGGCGCGCACCGCCGAATACGCGTGACTGCGGCGTCTGTCGCCGCACCCGTACGACGAGGAGTGCCCGTGCCCGGCACCGAGTTCACGCTGCGAGCCTCGCTCCCATGGTGAGCGATCAGCGGCACCCGCTCGCGGGTCTGCGCGGAGCCGAGTGGGTCGCCGTCTGTGCAGATCTCCTGCACGCGGACGGAGCGACCGCAGTACTCACCTCCGCGCACGCCCCGGACAGCAGGCGCGTGCTGTACCCGACCGCCCACGATGCCGTGCAGCTGGCGGATCTGCAGTACCTCCTGGGCGAGGGACCGCACGCGGAGACGATGGCGGACGGTCGGATGCACAGTGTGTCGGTCGACTCGGCGGCGGATCGCGTGCGATGGCCCCTGCTGGTCGACTGTCTCATCGAGTCGGGGGTGCGATGGGTCCGGACCGTCGCGGTCGGAGCGAGCAGCCGGGTCGGCACCCTGCAGTGCCACGGACGCGGTCCCCTCGGCACACCCGACGAGAGGACCGTCGCGGCGGTGGGCAGACTCGCCGATGTGCTGGGCGACGAACTGGTCACCTCCGGCCTGGCAGGCGTACCGGCGGATCCGGGCGGTGAGTGCGACCTGATCGACGAGGCCATCGGTGTCCTGGCCGGTCGTCACCGGATCGACGCGCCCGCGGCGTCGGCCGTGCTGCGGGCGGCGGCGTTCGCGGCGGATCGCACGGTGGCCCTCCAGGCCCGAGCCGTTCTCGGCGTCTGAGCGGTGTGTCGGCAGCATCTGTCGACGCCCGGGACGACACGAGGAGGTTTCGGCGTCCGAACTGCTCGTCGTGACGGTCTTCCGGCGCTCGTTCCTTCCGTGTCTTCGGCGTTTCCGGTGACATGCGGGAAATGCGTTCGTGCAATTGTGATGTGTGCGAACAAGTACTGTCACCCGACATTTCCGTCCGTTACTGTGACCGAGTCCACTGACCTTCGGGGAAAGGCTCGTCATGAATGTCAGACTTCTCGCTCGGGTGTGTGCAGCGGCGTCTGTCGCCGCTGCGGCCCTGGTCGTTCCCAGCGCTGTGGCCACCGCGGCGCCGTGTACGGACGTCGACGTCTCGTTCGCACGCGGGACCGGTGAACTGCCCGGACTCGGCATCACCGGTGGACCTTTCACCAGCAGTGTCACCTCCACGCTCGCCGGACGGTCCGTCAGCACCTACGCCGTGAACTACGCTGCCGACTTCTCGCAGGCCAGCGCCGGGCCCGGCTCGCGTGATCTGGTCGCGCACATCACCTCCGTCGCAGCAGCATGTCCTGCAACGCAATTCATCATCGGTGGGTACTCACAGGGTGCCACTGTGGTCACCAATGCCGTGGGTCTGCGCACCCCGAGCAGTCTCACCGGTTCCGTGCTGCCCGCCGGCGTCGCCGACAGGGTCAAGGCCGTCGTCGTGTTCGGCAACCCGTTCGGTCTGACCGGGAGGACCATCGAGTCGGCGAGCGGAACCTACGGCCCGCGCGCCCGCAGTTTCTGCAACTTCGGAGACCCGGTGTGCCAGATCGGCGGATTCAATTCCTTTGCGCATCTCACCTACGCGAGCAATGGCAGCGCGGGTCAGGGTGCGACATTCGCAGCCTCCCGAATCAGCTGAATCGCTCATTGTTCGACTGATCGGAGCTCGGTGGACTGAATGTGCGCGGTGCATGCAGGTTCGGCGTCGAACCCGGCATCCTCCACCCGGCCAGGGGTTCGCCCCGTGCGCAGCGCGCGGTGTTCTGCGCAGGATGCAGAGTGCGCGCTACCCCGTGCGGTGCGCGCGGCGGCCACCGCGCCGGCCACCGCGCCGGCCGACGCCGCCCACCCTGTGACCCCTCTCGAGAGCGCGACGAGCTTTACCGTTTCCTCAGAACTGGTCGGTAAGGTCTGGCCCGACGCTCGATACCGAGTCAACTCACGAGATGTAAGGACGTACACGTGAAGCTTCCCCGTACCGGACGCGCACTGGTGGCAGGCATGGCAGTCGCCGCCGCCCTGACGATGACGGCGTGCAGCAGCGGCGAGGACGGCGGCACCACCGACGCCACCACGTCGGCAGCCACCACCTCCAGCGCAGTTGCCGAGGCACCGTCCGATCTCCCCCCGGTTCCCACCGCCGAGGAGCTGAACACGCGCCTGCAGGAGAGCCTCGATCCGAACGTGCCGCTCGAGCAGAAGGTCCAGTACGTGCAGGGCGCGGAAGCTGATCCTGAGCTCATCAACAAGGTCGCCGAGGCCGCTCGCGTGAACAACGCGAAGATTCAGGTCCTCGACGTGACCGATCTGGGCGACGGCACGCTCAGCTCCAACGCCACCATCGATCTCGGTGGCCAGGTCAACCCGCTCCAGGTCGCCTACGTGGCCGAGGACGGGGAGTGGAAGCTGTCGAAGGACAACGCTTGCGCGATCGTGTCGCTGGCGCAGCTGACCTCGCCTGCCTGCACCGCCTGACACCGCAGTACCGACCACACGACGCCGGCATCACCTTCGGGTGGTGCCGGCGTCGTCGTGTCTCAGCGCAGCCGGTCGGCGGCGGTGCGCGCGAGCGTCCGCACCAGGTCGGGGTCGACGGGCTCGGTCCCGGTGGCCACCAGTTGGCTCAGGGTGGATCCGGAGACGGTGAGGATCGCGTCCGTCGTCAGGGACACGCCGTCGCTGCTCACCGCGAGTCGCACCGCCACGGAGGCGTCGCCGATCGGGGCGACGTCGGTGAGCAGGGTCGAGGAGCCGACGCGGTAGTCCACCCGCACACCGTCGGCGTCCGTGCCGCTGAAGGTCGCGCATCGTGTGAGCGAGTCCTGCACGGCCGCGAATGCGGTGAGGGCGCCGGGACCGTCGTAGCTCGCGGCGTCCTGGTCGATCGACGAGAAGTCGGGTCCGCCGTAGGAGACGGATGCGGCGCTGATGACGCCGGGCACCTGGGTGGCGATGGGCGCCAGCACCGCGGCGCACTCGGCGGGGTCGGTGCTCGACCGGTCCTCGGCCGTCGCGCCCGGAGCGCTGGGGTCGAGCGGAGGCAGGTCGTAGCCGGTGTAGCCGGGTGGGAGGTCGGCGATGCTCAGGAGCCGACCGGCGAGCAGAGCGTTGTCGGTGATCGGGCCGGTGCCGGTGGCCGACGGCGGAGGGACCGGAGTGAAGGTGGGGAGCCCGACGGTGGGCGCCTCGGGCGTGGCCTCGCTCGGAGTGTCGCCGACGTCCCGATCGGTGCCGCATCCGACGAGCACCACCGCGAGCGCTGCCGTGACCGCGCCCAGTCGTCTCAACTCCACGTCACCGTGTTGCTGGTGGTCTGCTTCAGCGTCGTCTGGCTGTTGGCGTCCCGGTAGACCTGGTCGCCGCCGACGGCGACCGTGCCGCCCAGGGGAAGCGGCTTGGACGGATCGATCCGCAACTGCCCCTGGCCGGTCATCACGAACGACTCGATGTTCAGGGTGCCCTGCTCGTCGGGCAGCTGCCAGATCGGTTCCTCCGGCGACTGGGTCACGGCGACGTCGACCGTCGCGACGCCGTCGTCGAACGAGGTGAGTGTCGCCGTCGTCGTCTGCAGCAGCGAGATCCCGCTGACGACCTCCTGGGTGACGGTCCATCTCGCGCCGACGCCGATGGGCTCTGCCGGGAACGGGACGGCGCGGTACACCGCCTGGGACAGCGCCTGCTCGACGGCTGATCGAGCGATGTCCCGGGCGTCCGGCGACGGATCGATGGTGAGTGCGGTGACGGCACCCGACGGCGTGGTCGCGAAGCCTGCGGACGATCCCGCGGTGGGCCCGAGGCTCGCCTGCAGGGTGGCGTCCGACGTGGTGGCCGCACCGAGTGTCATGTCGACCTGGAGTCCGTCGGACCCGGCCGCCGAGCGTGAGGTCGCCGTCATCGGCAGCGTCAGCGGCGGGGTCGAGAAGTCCTGCGCCTCGGCAGCGTCGATCTGCTGGCTGATGGTCGACTCGGCCACGAGGGTCGCGGTCTGCTCTGCTTCCGACGGGGTCGCGGTGACGACGGTCCGCGGCTCGGCTCCGGCATCGACCAGAGTGGTGGTGACGGCGGAGACCGGGAGGGTGACCGCGGACGTGCTGGGGGTCAGCTCCTCGGTCGCGGGTACGTCGGTGTCGGTCCCGCACGCCCCGAGCGAGAGGACGACGGTGACCGCTGCCGCGGCGACGAGGGTGGTGGAGCGTCGGCGGGGTCGTGTCGAGAGCAGTGTCACGCGCCCGAGGTTAGCGTCGGATCCTGAGCGGCCGGTGAGCGGTGAGGGCAGGTAGTGGACAATGGTGGGGTGACCGACCTGGAGAATCCGGACCGACCCCTGGCCCGACGTACCCGACGGCTGTTCGCTGTCGCGGCGGTCGTGCTCGCCCTGGACCTGCTCACGAAGATCGTCGCGGTCGCCGTCATCGAGCCCGGTCGACCGATCGAGATCATCGGTGACACCGTCACCCTCCGCATGGTGCGCAACGCGGGCGCGGCGTTCTCGATGGCCACGGGCATGACCTGGCTGTTGACGCTGGTGGCCGTCGCCGTCGTGGTGGGTGTGATCCGCATCGGACGCACTCTTCGCTCCGGCTGGTGGGCCGTGGGCCTCGGCCTGGTGCTGGGCGGCGCGCTCGGCAATCTGATCGACCGATTCTTCCGCTCGCCCGGCCCGCTGCAGGGTCACGTCGTGGACTTCGTGTCCATCGGCTGGTGGCCGGTCTTCAACGTCGCCGATTCCTCCATCGTCTGCGGGGCCGTCCTGCTGGTGATCATCACGCTGTTCGGGATCGAGCCGGACGGGACTCGCCGTGCCGACGACAAGGGTGACGACCCCGCGGTGACCGAGAGCGCAGCGGCGACGGAGTCGGAGAAGAAGGCGTGAGGGAGACACGGTCGATGCCCGTTCCGGACGGGCTCGACGGCATGCGCGTGGATGCGGGACTGGCTCGGCTGCTGGGGTTGTCGCGGACCGTCGTCGCGACCCTCGCCGAGGAGGGCGCCGTCCAGGTCGACGGTTCCACTGTGGCGAAGTCCGACCGTCTCGGCGGCGGCACGTGGCTCGAGGTGGAACTGCCCGAGCCCGCGCGTCCGTTGACCATCGAGGCACAGCCGGTGCCGGGCATGGAGATCCTGTACTCGGACGACCACATCGTCGTCGTGGACAAGCCGGTCGGAGTGGCCGCGCACGCGAGCGTGGGCTGGACGGGACCGACGGTGATCGGTGGTCTCGCGGCCGCTGGATTCCGCATCTCGACGTCCGGGGTCCACGAGCGTCAGGGCATCGTGCACCGTCTCGACGTCGGGACGTCCGGCGTGATGGTGGTGGCGACGTCGGAGCATGCGTACACCGTGCTCAAGCGCGCGTTCAAGGAGCGCACGATCGACAAGCGCTATCACGCTCTGGTGCAGGGACATCCGGACCCGAGCAGCGGAACCGTCGATGCGCCCATCGGACGACACCGCAGCAACGACTGGAAGTTCGCCGTCACGGCCGACGGCAAGCCCAGCATCACCCACTACGACACGGTCGAGGCGTTCCAGGCCGCGAGCCTGCTGGACGTGCACCTCGAGACCGGGCGCACTCACCAGATCCGGGTGCACTTCTCGGCGCTGCGGCATCCGTGCTGCGGTGATCTGACCTACGGTGCCGATCCGCGCCTGGCCGAACGGCTCGGCCTCGAACGCCAGTGGCTGCACGCCCGCGCACTCGGGTTCACTCATCCCGGTGACGGCCGCTACGTGGAGTTCTCGAGCCCGTACCCGGCGGATCTGCAGCACGCACTGGACGTGTTGAGAGCGGGCTGAGACGCGTGCGCGCCGTGTCCGCGGCGTCGGTCGTCGCGTTGATCGTCGCGGTGCTCGTGCTCGGTGTCCTCAACCCGGTCCGTGGTTCGTCGGTTCGCACCGATGCCCTCGGTCCCGACAACGACGAGACCGCCGCGCAGTACGTGGCCCGGGTGGACCCGCCCTCCGGCGACGGAGATCGGTGGGCGCTGGTGTCCTTCACCCGGTCGATGCGTGCCGACGAGATCGCGCCCACCGTCGACGGAATCAGGGTCTCGGTCGTCTATGCGCACGTGCCGATCGACCGCGTGCAGACCCCGCTCGTGGTGGTCCCGGTGCCGGACACCGACTCCGTGCTCGCGTCGTCCGTCCGTCTCGCCGCCGGCCTCGTTCCGCCCGGACGCGACCAGCGCGGGAACGCGATCGCGACGGTGGTGCGCGCACGCCTGCAGGCCGACTGTGACTGCGCCGCAGGAGTTCTGGTACGTGCGAGTGTTCCGGAACTCGCCGCGCTCGCGGGCCTGGACGGCATCCGCGCGGTCGAGGCATTGCCGGGGGACGCGGTCTACGGCCGGTTCGCGGTGGCACCGCTGTATCCCGAACGCGACGGCGACGCGGTGCAGCCCGACGACGGCCCGGTTCCCGCCTCCTGACCTCAGGACCCGAGCAGGCCGAAGCCGAGCACCGCCGAGTCGTCCGCCCAGTCCAGATCGTGAATGCGGATCCCGCCCATCTCGTTGCCGCCGACGGTCGTGACCGTGTCCCCGTCCACCGCGACCACGATGTTCGTGTGCTGCCCGACGAGCAGATCCCCGACGGGCCCACCCGACTCGTACAGGACGACGTCGCCGACCGCGGGGGAGTGGTCGCCGACCGGCGCGAAACGGCCCTGTTCCTGGTAGTACTCCGTCAACGTGTAGACACCGGGAATGCGCAACCCACCCGAATGCGGATTGGTGAACGGCTGTCCGGCCTGGCGCATCACGTGACTGACGAAGTCGGCGCACCAGGCCTCGTCGACGCCCTCGGAGTAGAACGTGGCGGGACGGGGATCGCGATACTCACGCTCCACCACCTCGAGCACACGCTGCTGCGCAGGGGACAGGGACGCGTCGGCCGCGGGGAAGTCGGCGGTGTCCCACGGGTACCACCGCTCGGGCGCGGTCCACAGCACCGCCGCGACGGCGACCACCGCGAGGGCGACGACGCCGGCGACGGTACGGCGGACGCGGGTGCTGGTGGGCATGCCTCGACGCTACCGAGCCGGGTCTCCGTGGTCAGGATCGCGGCGCCGATCTTCACGGAACCCTCACATGATGGACTGGGGACATGAGACGTGTGGGGCGCCGACATCTGATCCGTGCCGTCGGCGGGTCCGCCGCCGCGGTGCTCGTCGTCGTGCTCGGATCGGCGGCGTGGGTCGCCGCCTCGTCCCACGGTCGGCTGTACACGGCGGACACCGCGCCGCGCGCTCCCGTCGCCATCGTGCTGGGCGCTCGGGTCCAGGAGGGCGAACCGTCGTCGTTTCTCGCCGGTCGTCTCGACGCGGCACTCGATCTGGTGCGGCGCGGTACCGTGCGCGCACTTCTGTTGTCGGGCAACGCCGCCGGCACGTCGGGTGACGAGGTGGAGGTGATGACGCGCTACCTGGTGCGCCGCGGCGTCGATCCCGACCGCATCGTGGCCGACCCGTACGGTCTGACGACCCACGACACGTGTCGACGCGCCGTGACGACGTACGGAGTGTCGACGGCCCTGATCGTCAGTCAGGACACCCATGCCGCACGTGCGGTGGCCCTGTGCCGAGCTGCGGGGATCGATGCCGGCGGTGTCGTCGCTCCCTGTGACTGCTCCCGGCGCTCGCTGCTGCGGCAGTTCGTACGCGAGATGCTCGCGCGTCCCAAGGCCGTGCTGGACGTGCTCCGCGGCTCCGCGCCCGCGGTGCAGTCGCCACCGACCGACGCGGTGCGCCGCGCCGTCGAGATCGGCTGACCCGAGTCACTCGGATCACCTCGAGCCCAACCCTGTTCGCACCGTCGCACCGCGAGCAGTCTGGAGACCCGAGCGCGAGTGTTCCTGTCGCGATGCTTGCGGCAACAGCTCCGGCGCATCGAGCTCAGTCCGTCTGTCTCGCGGACGACGTCGTTGCGTGGCTTCGTGTTCGACGCGGCGACCGGTGCGCTGCGTGAGGTTCAGCCGGCCTGATCGAGCGTGTCGGTCAGCCCGCGCTGCCGCGGCGGGCCTTCTCCAGCGCGGCCAGTGTCGACATGACGGTGGCGCGCTGACGTTGCAGGTCGCTGAGCCGGGCACGCGCGGGCAGACCCGACGACGCCTCGGCGTCGGCGATGCCGGCCTCGATGGCGGTGAGCTGCTCGAGCAGACCGGTCACGCGATCGGCGAGCACGGCGACGTCCACCGTGCTGACGGCACCCGACGGAGCGGAGGACGCCGAGCGGGACGGAGTGGTGCGGACGGCGGCGGACGCACCGGCGCGGCCCGAGGCCTTCCGGACGTCGGCGGCCGCGGGACGCTTCGGCAGGCGGACCCGGTCGAGAGCGGCACGCGCACTGCGAGCCGCGGTGCGGTGCTCGAGCTCCTCGTCGTCGTCGGACGTCACCGCGCCGCCCAGGGGACGCAGGCCGTACATGCCGATGAAGCGACGCGCCGCGTCGATCGTGTTCTCGTGTTCACGGCACTCACCGCACCGGGGCTCGTCCCGGTAGATCTCGATGTCGGTCCGGCTGCCGCACCACACGCAGCCGCCGGGACTCCACCGCCGGGTGACGGGGGTGTCGTCCGCAGCGGTGTCGTGGGGTGAGGTGGTGGTCATCGTGGAGGAGGCGCCGGAGCCGAGATTTCGATCGTCGATCACGTCGAACCAGCGTAGTGCACGACACGAGGCCCGAGCAGCGGGAGCGGCTGTCGCCTCGTGCTTTTCGCGTCGTCGGTGACCAACGTCATGACACACCCGGCTCCGCTCGGTCGTGTCATCGGCGTGTCGCGTCAGCAGACTCGTCGGTCTTCCCCCGGGGCTCCCGACCGTCCATACTCGGCAGTCGTGAGCACACTCGAAGTCACGACCGTCGCCGACGGCGTGCACGTCGCGTTCGGGCCGGACGTCAATTGGACACTGTTGGTCGACGGCGAGGACGTGACGCTGGTCGACTCGGGATATCCGCGGTACGTCGGTGCGGTCGTCGAATCGCTCCGTCGTGTCGGTCGGCGTCCGGAGGACGTGCGGGCGATCCTGCTGACACACGCGCACATCGACCACATCGGCGGCGCCGGCCACTTCGCCTCGACCTACGGCACGCCGGTGCTCACCTCGGACACCGAGGCTCGGCATGCCCGACGTGAGTATCTCGAACAGGCATCGCCGCTCGACGTGGCGCGTAACGTCTGGCGGCGCGGTGCGCTCGCATGGACGGTGCGCATCGCTCGCGCGGGCGGAACCGAATCGGGCGCCGTCGCCGACGCCGAGGGGTTCGACTCGGTCGTCGGATCCGTGCCGGGTGGGCCGCTGGACCTGCCGGGCGGGCCGGTGCCGCTCGACAGTTCGGGTCACACGTCCGGTCACACCGGGTATCACGTGCCGGGTGCGGGGGCCGTTCTGTCCGGTGACGCTCTGGTCACCGGACACGCTCTGAGCGTTCGGACCGGACCGCAGATGCTGCCGCCCCTGTTCGCGCACGACCGGCCGCGGGAGTTCGACGCGCTCGACGCCTTCGTCGGCCTGGACGCCGACGTCCTGATTCCCGGACACGGGGGAGTGCATCGCGGGTCCGTCGACGACGCGGTGCGGCGGGTACGGTCCGCACGCGCCTGAGTCGACTCCGGGTCAGCGGGGTCGCCGAATGCGGATGGGGCCCTTCGCCGTCGACGGGTCGACCACGTTCCCGCCCTGCGTGATCTCCGCCTCGCCCGCGGCGACGAGGCGGCGGGCGGCGCGGCGGACGGGTTCCATCAGGGGGCGCCAGTCGTCCGGCGCCACGGCGCGAGCCACGTCGGAGGGGCAGATCGACGAATCGCGGGCGCGACTGTCGAGCAGCCGCCGGATCGCGTCCTCGAGACCGTCGTCGGCTCCCGCGGAGCCGGTGCGTCGGCACGCGTCGCTGCAGTACTTCACCGAGTCCCAGTCGCGTTCCCACTTCTTGCGCCACTCGATCCGTCGACCGCAGACGGCGCAGGTCTTGTCCGCCCGAGCCTCGGCCTCGCCGCTAGGCGCCTTCTTCCTGTGTGCCACCTCGTCGATTGTGCACCGGTCGGGGATAGCGTGAGCGCGTGCGCAGTCTCACGTCCTCTCTCGGCTCCCGGCGCGGTGGAGCTCCCCGGTCGTCCTCCAGCGTCGGCATGGCCAGCGGTGTCGGTGCGTACGGACTGTGGGGACTGTTCCCAGCCTTCTTCGGCGTGCTGTCCTTCGCCGGACCCGTCGAGGTCCTCGCGCACCGCATCGTGTGGACGTTGGTGCTCATGCTCGTCGTCCTGGCGGTGTTGGGACGACTGTCCACGCTGCGCGGTCTCCCGGCGCGCACGTGGGGTGTGGTGGCGTTGTCGTCGGCGTTCATCTCGATCAACTGGGGCGTCTACATCTTCGCGGTCTCGCAGGACCGTGTGGTCGAGGCAGCCCTCGGATACTTCGTCAATCCGCTCGTCAGTGTCCTGCTCGGCGTCGTGGTGTTCCGGGAGCGGTTGGGCCGTGCGCAGATCGCGGCCCTCGCGCTGGCCTTCGTCGCGGTGGTCGTGCTCACCGCCGACTACGGACGGCCTCCCGTCATCGCCCTCACCCTGGCCTTCTCGTTCGCGCTGTACGGCGTCATGAAGAAGGTGGTCCGGCTCGAACCCACCACGTCGCTGACCGCGGAGGGGCTCGTGGGGGCGCCGATCGCGATCGGTTACCTGGTGGTGCTGGGCGTCACCGGGGGAGCGAGCGCCCTCTCGCTCGGGGTGCCGCACGCCCTGCTGCTCGTCCTCGCCGGGCCCGTCACCGCACTGCCGCTGCTGCTGTTCGGGGTCGCCGCGCAGAAGCTGCCGTTGGTCACCCTCGGTCTGCTGCAGTACCTGACACCGGGCCTGCAGCTCGCGTGGGGAGTGCTGGTGCTGAACGAGGACATGCCCGCGTCGCGGTGGATCGGTTTCGCACTCATCTGGTGCGCGCTGGCGATCTTCACGGTCGACTCCGTGCGGCGTCTGCGGGCGCATCGCGTGGCGTCGGTGCCGGTCGAGGCGGCGTCCGCGGACGCCCCGCGCTAGTCCTCATCCGTCACAGTCGTCACACGCCGCGTGTGCGGAGAATGTTGTCGGCCCGACGACCTAGAGTGGCTCCCGTGTCGGACTTCGTTCATCTCCACAATCACACCGAGTACTCCATGCTGGACGGGGCGGCGAAGATCGCGCCGATGTTCGCGGAGGCCCAGCGCCTGGGGATGAGCGCGGTCGGGATGACCGACCACGGCAACATGTACGGGGCCAGTGAGTTCTACAACGAGGCCAAGAAGGCCGGGGTCAAGCCCATCATCGGGATCGAGGCCTACATCGCCCCGGAGTCCCGTTTCAACAAGAAGCGCGTGCTGTGGGGAGACCGCAGCCAGAAGTCGGACGACGTCTCGGGCAGCGGCGCGTACACGCACATGACGATGGTGGCGGAGAACGCGACGGGTCTGCGCAACCTGTTCAAGCTGTCGTCCCTCGCGTCCACCGAGGGGCAGCTGGGCAAGTGGGCGCGCATGGACGAGGAGATCATCGCCAACCACGCCGAGGGCATCATCGCCACCACCGGCTGCCCGTCCGGCGAGATCCAGACCCGGCTTCGTCTGGGCCACGAGCGTGAGGCGCTCGAGGCGGCGGCCAAGTGGCAGGAGATCTGGGGCCCCGACAACTTCTTCCTCGAACTGATGGACCACGGTCTGTCGATCGAGCGGAGGGTGCGAGAAGGACTGCTGAGCATCGGGGAGCAGCTCGGCATCCCCCCGCTCGCGACCAACGACTGCCACTACGTCACCAAGGACGCGTCGGTCAATCACGAAGCGCTGCTGTGCATCCAGACCGGTAAGACGCTGAGCGATCCCACCCGGTTCAAGTTCGACGGCGACGGCTACTACCTCAAGTCCGCGGAGGAGATGCGCGCCCTCTGGGACGACGAGGTGCCCGGCGCGTGCGACTCCACGTTGCTCATCGCCGAACGCGTCCAGTCCTACGACGAGGTGTGGGAACACCGCGACCGGATGCCGGTGTTCCCGGTGCCGGAGGGCTACACGCAGGGCACCTGGCTCCGCAAGGAGGTCATGGACGGCCTGCACCGCCGCTTCCCCGACGGTCCGACGGAGGAGTACCTCTCCCGTGCGGACTACGAGATCAGCGTCATCCTCGAGATGGGCTTCCCCGCCTACTTCCTCGTCGTCGGTGACCTCATCAACCACGCCAAGGAGGTCGGCATCCGCGTCGGCCCCGGTCGAGGTTCGGCGGCCGGGTCGCTCGTCGCCTACGCGATGGGGATCACCAACATCGACCCGCTCCCGCACGGTCTGCTGTTCGAGCGGTTCCTCAATCCCGAGCGCGTCTCCATGCCCGACATCGACATCGACTTCGACGATCGCCGACGCGGCGAGATGGTGCGCTACGCCACCGAGAAGTGGGGCAGTGATCGTGTCGCGCAGGTGATCACGTTCGGCACCATCAAGACGAAGGCCGCCATCAAGGACTCGGCCCGCGTGCAGTTCGGGCAGCCGGGCTTCGCCATCGCCGACCAGATCACCAAGGCACTGCCCCCGCCCGTGATGGCGAAGGACATCTCGGTCGCGGGCATCACCGATCCGACGCACGAGCGGTACAAGGAGGCCACCGAGGTCCGCTCGCTGATCGACTCGAACCCCGACGTCGCGAAGATCTACCAGACCGCCAAGGGTCTCGAGGGGCTGATCCGCAACGCCGGCGTCCACGCCTGCGCGGTCATCATGTCCTCGGAGCCGCTGACCGACGCCATCCCGGTGTGGAAGCGTCCGCAGGACGGCGCCATCATCACCGGCTGGGACTACCCGTCCTGCGAGGCCATCGGCCTGCTGAAGATGGACTTCCTGGGGCTGCGCAACCTCACGGTCATCGGTGACGCCATCGACAACATCAAGGCCAATCGCGGCATCGACATCGATCTCGACGCCCTGCCTCTCGATGATCCGGCGACGTTCGAACTGCTCTCGCGCGGAGACACTCTCGGCGTGTTCCAGCTCGACGGCAGCGCGATGCGGGACCTGCTGCGCAAGATGCAGCCCACCGGATTCGAGGACATCGTCGCCGTCCTGGCGCTCTACCGGCCCGGTCCGATGGGCATGAACTCGCACAACGACTACGCCGATCGCAAGAACGGTCGTCAAGAGGTCAAGCCGATTCACGCCGAACTCGAGGAACCGCTGAAGGTCATCCTCGGCGAGACGTACGGCCTGGTGGTCTACCAGGAGCAGATCATGCAGCTGGCGCAGAAGGTCGCCGGCTACTCGCTGGGCCAGGCCGACCTGCTGCGGCGCGCCATGGGAAAGAAGAAGCTGTCCGAGCTGGAGAAGGCGTACGCCGGTTTCCGCCAGGGCATGCTGGACAACGATTTCTCCGAGGCCGCCATCAAGGCGCTCTGGGACACCGTGCTCCCATTCGCCGGCTACGCGTTCAACAAGTCGCACTCGGCGGGGTACGGGCTGGTGTCCTACTGGACGGCGTATCTCAAGGCCAACTACCCGGCCGAGTACATGGCCGGACTGCTCACCAGTGTCGGCGACGACAAGGACAAGGCGGCGATCTATCTCGCCGACTGCAGGCGGCTCGGCATCACCGTGCTGCCGCCGGACGTCAACGAGTCCGAACTCAACTTCGCCTCGGTGGGCGAGGACATCCGCTTCGGCATGGGCGCGGTGCGCAACGTGGGCGCCAACGTCGTGGCGTCCATCATCTCGGCGCGCAAGGAGAAGGGGAAGTTCACCGACTTCTCCGACTACCTGGCCAAGATCGATGCGACTGCCTGCAACAAGAAGGTCACCGAGTCTCTCGTCAAGGCCGGTGGTTTCGATTCGCTGGACCATCCACGCAAGGGTTTGATGCTGATCCACGCCGACGCGATCGACTCGGTGCTGGGCACCAAGAAGGCGGAGGCCATCGGCCAGTTCGACCTGTTCGGCGGCGTCGACGCCGACGAGTCCATCACCTCCGTCTTCAACGTGAAGATCCCGCCCGAGGAGTGGGACAGCAAGCACCGTCTCGCGTTGGAGCGGGAGATGTTGGGGCTGTACGTGTCCGGGCATCCGCTGAACGGAGTCGAGCACGTGCTCGCGGCTCAGTCGGACACCGCCATTCCCACGATCCTCGAGGGCAGTCTGAAGGACGGCACGCAGGTCACGGTGGGCGGCATTCTGGCCTCGGTCAACCGACGGGTGAACAAGAACGGTCTGACCTGGGCGTCCGCCCAGCTCGAGGATCTCACCGGCGGTATCGAGGTGCTGTTCTTTCCGCAGGCGTACTCCGTGTTCGGTGCGGACGTCGCCGAGGACGCCGTGGTGCTGGTGAAGGCCAGGGTGTCGGCTCGGGACGATCGGATCTCGCTCATCGCGAACGACATCGCGGTTCCCGATCTGTCGTCCGTCGGTGTCGCCAAGCCCGTCGCCGTCAGCTTGCCGACGCGTCAGTGCACCGCGGACAAGGTCGGGGCGCTCAAGCGGGTGCTGGCCAGCCATCCCGGTACCACCGACGTGCACCTGCGCCTCATCAGTGGCGACCGGGTCACCATGCTCAAGGTGGACGAGAAGCTGCGCGTCACACCGTCATCGGCGCTGATGGGCGATCTCAAGGCGCTGCTCGGACCCGGCTGCCTCACCGTCTGACGCTGCCTCACCGTCTGACGCTGCCTCACCGTCTGACGACGGCCGACCGCTCGACGGCTGCCGCGAGGTAGGCATCGGGATCGACGCCGAACGGGTTGTCCCGCAAGCCCTCCGCGATGACGTCGCGGTAGCGGTCGGCCGGCACTCCGCGTTCTCGCACGTGGCTCGACGTCAGAGTCATCGCCGGGACGCCGCGTTCTCGCACGTGGCTCGACGTCAGAGTCATCGCCGGGACGCCGTCGATGTCGTCCAGGCGCAGCGCCGCGTCGTACTTGCCGCGGTGCGGCTCGGGCGACACCTCGACCGGCAGCAGCGCCCACGCTCCCGGCCGTGTCGGTAGGGACGCGCGGACGTCGAGTGTCTGCTCCGTCTGCGCGTTCTCCACCGTCGAGATGTGGTCGAGGGCGGCCCAGTCGAGCAGGTAGGCGCGGGCGATGCTGTCGGAGTCGGGGGAGGGTGTGAGCGAGAGGAACGCGGACGCTCCGGTCCACCGGGCCGAGACGCCGGCGAAGTACACCGCATGCGGCACGGTGATCCACCGGTGTTCGCGAGGAAGCGAGAGTGTCCGCGGGGCGGCGTGCGCACCGAATCTGCTGTCGGCCGCGGAGCCGCCCAAGTAGGCGTCGAGGCGTGCGGGCAGGGTGTTCGAGCCGTAGCCGACGTACCAGACGAGTTCGTGACTGTTCACAGGGACGGACGGTACCGTCGGATCGTCACGTCGAACTCGACCGAGAGGGATGATCCCATGATCACGAACTTCATCAACGCCGTGCTCGAACTCGTCGGTGGCATCGCCGCCGGAAGCAGCGGTCTCTACCTGGCCCCCGGTGTCCTGCCGTTCGGTTCCTGACATACGGCCGGACCACACGAACGCCGACGGGGCGCCCACGTGGAGTGGGCGCCCCGTCGGTGTCTGTCCGTGATCAGTGTCGGGTGCGGAACCGCTCGGTCGCGCCGAGGGCCCACCACAGCGTCACGCCGACAGCGGCGGAGGTGAGGACTGCCGTCTGCATGCTGACTGTCAGTGCGAGAGCGGCGAAGAGGATGACGGCGACCATGATGCTCTCGAGCTTGTAGAGCGGCCAGTCGGTGCCGGCCACGTCCACGGTACGAACGCTCGTCGAGTGCCGCGGGCGTGTGAACTGCAGGTCGACCGTGGTCATATTCGCCTCCCGAACCATTCGTGTTCCGTGTGCCGTGCGTTGGTCCCCAGGCTACACGTACATGGAAGTTAGGGCGACCGAAACCTCCTGATCACCCTGCGGATGGTTGCCGGAGACCGCCGAGGTGTGTGTACTGGGATCATGCCGCTGCACGGAGAGTACGAGCCGAGTCCGTCCACCTGGGCCGCCGATCAGGCCGACCTGTACGAGAGCTCGGGAGGGACCGAGGGCACCGAGATGCGGGGGATGCCCGTCATCCTCCTCACGACCATCGGGAACAAGACGGGCAAGCTCCGTCGGACCCCTCTGATGCGCGTGGAGCACGACGGTGCGTACGCCGCCGTCGCGTCGCTCGGCGGCGCGCCGAAGCACCCCGTCTGGTACTTCAACGTGCTCGCGAACCCCCACGTCGAACTGCGGGACAAGACCGAGAAGTGGGACATGGTCGCGCGCGAGGTCCACGGCGAGGAGAAGGCGCAGTGGTGGGAGCGCGCGGTCGCGGCCTACCCCGACTACGCGGACTACCAGAAGAAGACTGACCGCGAGATCCCTGTCTTCGTGCTCGAGCGGGCCTGAGCGCAGATTCGTCACCCCCGCCGGCGGCCGCTCCGCAGGTGAGGGTGGGTCGGTGGTCGTCGCACCACCGTGGCAGCATGTCCGTGTGACCGAGACGACGAGCCGTACCGACGCCGCTGCGCCGACCGCAGACGACATCGATGCCGCGGCCGTCCGGCTGCGGGACGTGGCCACCCGCACCCCGCTCGAGTTCTGCGAGCGGTTGTCCGAGCAGACGGGTGCGCGGATCCACCTCAAGCGCGAGGATCTCCAGCGCGTGCGCTCGTACAAGTTGCGCGGCGCGTACAACCTCATGCTGCAACTCGACGACGACGAGCGCGCGGTCGGTGTCGTGGCGGCGAGCGCCGGCAATCACGCGCAGGGTGTCGCGTTCGCGTGTCGGGCGCTCGGCATCCGCGGTCGCATCTACGTGCCGACCAACACCCCGAAGCAGAAGCGCGATCGCATCGCCTTCCACGGCGGCGACATGGTGCAGGTGATCAGCGTCGGCTCCACCTTCGATGCGGCCGCGGCGGCCGCCCTCGCCGACGTCCGCACCACCGGTGCCACCATCGTGCCGCCGTTCGACGACCCGAGAACCGCGGCGGGACAGGGAACCATCGCCGCGGAGATCCTGGAGCAGCTCGGTGCCGCTCCGGACGTCGTCGTGGTCGCGGTGGGCGGTGGTGGGTGCATGACGGGCATGTCGGCCTACCTCGCCGAGCGGTCGCCGAACACCTCCGTCGTCGGTGCGGAGCCCACCGGCGCCGCATCCATGGCGGCGGCGCTCATGGCCGGCGGCCCCGTCACACTCGACGAGATCGACCCGTTCGTCGACGGCGCCGCCGTGCGCCGGATCGGCGATCTCCCGTACCGGGTCGTGTCGTCGCTCGGCGCGACCGTCGCCTCGCATGCCTCGGTGACGGTCGGTGCGGGCCACGACGGACGCGGGTCGGTGGTGGTCACGCAGGTGGACGAGGGTGCCATCTGCACCGCGATGCTGGATCTGTACCAGAGTGAGGGCATCATCGCCGAACCCGCCGGAGCGCTGTCGGTGGCCGCGCTGTCGCAGATCGACATCCCGGCCGGCTCGTCCGTCGTGTGCCTGATCTCGGGCGGTAACAACGACGTCTCGCGCTACGGGGAGATTCTCGAACGGTCGCTCGTGCACAAGGGGCTCAAGCACTACTTCCTCGTCGATTTCCCGCAGGAGCCGGGCGCACTGCGCACGTTCCTCGACGTCGTTCTCGGTCCGGAGGACGACGTGACGCTGTTCGAGTACGTCAAGCGCAACAACCGCGAGACGGGTGCCGCGCTGGTGGGTATCGAGCTCGGTTCGGCCGCGGGCCTGTCGTCCCTCCTCGAGCGGATGGAGACGTCGCCGATGCACGTCGAGCATCTCGAGCCCGGGTCTCCCGCATACCGCTACCTGACCTGAGTCATCCGGCCGACCCCTGACCGCTCGGGTCGACACTGCTCGAACCGCCACCGAGGAGCCGTTCGACCACGTCACGGTGCAGGTCGGGCGGCGTGTGGGGGAGGCCGAGCAGCGCGGCGAGGTAGATGCCGTCGCCCACCAGCCGCACGATCTCGGCCTGCACCGGATCGGTCACCTCGCGCTGCAGCGCGCGGTCCCACATGCCCATGACGTCGATGACGGCCTGCTGCACCTCGCCGGGTCTGCCGTCGATGCTGCGCAGCGCGGCGAGAGTGGAGCGGTAGAGCGCCACCTCCTCGGCGGACGAGGCGTCCGGTGGCTGGAGATACCACTGCGCCAGCGAGGTGCCGGCGGCCTCCGCCTCGACGCGTTGGACGTCGGATCGTTCACCGAGGCGACGCACCAGCGCGGCCATCATCGCGTCCTTGCTGGGGAAGTGGTACAGCAGACCGCCTTTCGAGACGCCGGCCCGAGAGGCCACCGCCTCGAGGGTGGCCTTGTCCGCGCCGTCGTCGAGGAGCAGCGTCTCGAGGGCGTCCAGGATGCGGTCGCGTGTGTCGGCTGCCATGACACGCACTGTACCGGCCGGACGGTTGTTGCTACGCTGTCGGTGTCCGTCGACTGTACCGTCCGGACGGTAAACGAAAGAGGTGCCTCGTGTCCGTGTCCCCGGCAGCGTCCGTGCAGCCGAATCCCGACGATCTCGTACCGGCCGGCGCCACCCGCCGCGACTGGCTCGGTCTGGTGGTGCTGGCCGGTGCCGTGATGCTCATCGCCGTCGACGGCACCGTCCTCGACATCGCGCTGCCGTTCCTCAGCGCGGATCTCCGCCCGAGCAGCACCGAGCTGCTGTGGATCATCGACGTCTACTCGTTCGTCCTCGCCGGCCTGCTGGTCACCATGGGCACCGTCGGCGACCGCATCGGACGACGGCGGTTGCTCCTGATCGGCGCGGTCGGTTTCGGGCTGTCCTCGGTGCTCGCCGCCTTCGCGGTCGACCCCGCGATGATGATCGCGGCCCGTGTACTGCAGGGCATCTCGGGTGCCACGTTGATGCCCGCCACCCTGGGCCTGATCCGCACGATGTTCCAGGTGCGGCGTGAACGCACGCTCGCGATCGGTGTCTGGGGTGCCATGGCCGGCGGGGGCGCGGCGGCGGGTCCTCTGGTGGGCGGGTGGCTTCTCGAGCACTTCTGGTGGGGCTCGGTCTTCCTGATCAACGTGCCGATCATGATCGCGCTGGTCGTCGTCGGTCCGTTCACCATCCCGGAGTCCAAGGATCCGGAACCGGGCCGATTCGACGTACCCAGCGCCGCGCTGTCGATCCTGGCCATCGTTCCCGTCGTCTACGCGATCAAGGAGACCGCCGCTCACGGGCCGCACCCGTCGATGATTCCGGTCGCGCTGGTCGGTCTGGCCGCGGGCGCCGTCTTCGTCCGCCGGCAGGGCCGACTCGCCGCTCCGATGATCGACCTGACGCTGTTCGCGCAGCGTCGCTTCTCGACAGCCGTCGCGACGAACCTGCTGTCCGTCTTCGCACTGGCGGGAGTCCTGTTCTTCGGCTCGCAGTACCTGCAGTCGGTTCTCGGCACGTCCCCTCTGGAGGCCGGTCTGATCATGCTGCCGGGAACGGCGACGAGCATCGTCGCGTCGCTCGCCGCCGCACATCTCGTACGCCGATGGGAGGCGGGCACCGTTCTCGCCGTGGGACTCGGGGTCTCCGCGGCGGGGGCACTGCTCCTGACACGTCTCGGTCAGACCGACGGCATCGCCGTGTTCATGGCGTCGTTCGTCCTGGTCGGTGTCGGCGCGGGCCTCGCGCTGACGCTGACGTCGGATCTGGTGGTCGCCTCGGTTCCCGCGCCGCGCGCCGGCGCAGCGTCTGCGATCTCCGAGACGGCGTACGAACTCGGGATCGCCCTCGGCGTCGCGTTGCTCGGTTCGGTGGTGATGGCCGTGTTCCGTGGCGGTATCGACACGTCGGCGCTCGACCCGGACACCGCGTCGGGTGCCCGCGAGACCATCGGCGAGGCGGTCTCGCTCGCGCGGACGCTACCGGCGGATCTCGGTGACGCTCTGACCAGTTCGGCCGGCGCCGCCTTCGTCGACGGGATGCACGTCGCGGCGGTGGCCACCGCGATCGTGCTCGTCGCCAACGCTCTCCTCGTGGCTCTGGCTCTGCGTGGCTCGGACGCCGGCGACGCGCGGGCCGAGCCGGAGAGTCACTCCAACGGAACTCACTCCAGCACGACGAAGGAGTGACCCGGAACGGTCGTCGCCGACGCGGTCGCGTTCGGCGTCGGCTCGTCCCACCACAGCAGCGGTGAGCCGCCCACCGGCACTGTCACCGGCGAGTCGGTGAGGTTGCACGCGATGCTCAGACCACGGCCCGCGGTGGGGTGCGCCCGGTGGATCACGATCCATCGGGCGTCCTCGTCGTAGTCGACGTGCACGCCGGTCAACCACGGGTTCGTGATCTCGATGCGCTGGGCGCGCAACGCCAGAAGTGCTCGGTAGCAGTCGAGTACGCGGGCGTGATCACCCTCGGTCACCTCGTCCCAGTTCAGCTTCGAGTTCTCGAACGTCGCGGGATCCTGCGGGTCGGGGATGTCCTCGCTGTCCCACCCGTGGGACGCGAACTCGGCCTTGCGGCCCTTCGCGGTGGCCTCACCCAGCTCGGGTTCGGGATGGGAGGTGAAGAACTGGAACGGGGTGGAGGCGTCGAACTCCTCACCCATGAAGAGCATCGGGGTGAAGGGGGACAACAGGATCAGCGCCGCCTTGACCGCCAGCTGCCCCGGCGTGAGTGAGAAGCCGGGACGATCGCCGATTGCGCGGTTGCCCACCTGATCGTGCGTCGTGGTGTACGCGACGAGCGAGCTCGCCGGGAGCACCCGTCGGTCCAGGGGTCGACCGTGCACGCGGCCACGGAAGGTCGAATACGTCCCGGCGTGGAAGAAGCCCTGCGTGATGGTGGTCGCGAGGCACTGCATCGAGCCGAAGTCACCGAAGTAGCCCTGACGTTCGCCGGACACCGCTGCGTGCACGGCATGGTGGACGTCGTCGTCCCACTGGGCAGTGAGGCCGTACCCGCCGCCCGCCCGGGGAGTGATGAGCGTCGGGTCGTTGAGGTCACTCTCCGCGACCAGGCTCAGGGGTCGACCGACGTGCGCCGACAGGGCCTCGGTCTCCACGGCGAGCTGCTCGAGGATGTGGGTGGCCGTGGTGTCGGCCAGGGCGTGCACCGCATCGAGACGGAGCGCGTCCACGTGGAACTGCTCGAACCACCGCAGTGCGTTGTCGATGATGTAGCGACGCACCGTGTCCGACTCCGCGCCGGCCACGTTGACCGTCTGTCCCCAGGAGTTCGCACCCTCGGACATGTACGGGCCGAACTTCTCGAGGTAGTTGCCCGACGGACCCAGGTGGTTGTAGACCACGTCGAGCGTGACGGCCAGCCCCCGGGCGTGGCAGGCGTCGACGAACCGCTGGAAACCCTCCGGACCGCCGTAGCCCTCGTGGACGGTGTACCAGAGGACTCCGTCGTAGCCCCAGTTGTGTGTCCCGTTGAAACCGTTGACGGGCATGACCTCCACGAAGGTCACGCCGAGGTCGACGAGGTGATCGAGTCGGTCGATCGCCGCGTCGAACGTCCCCTCCGCGGTGAAGGTGCCGATGTGCAGTTCGTACAGCACGCCGCCCGCCAGCGGGCGACCCGTCCACGCGTCGTCGGTCCACACGAAGGTGTCCGCGGAGTACAGCGCCGACGCCTCGTGCACGCCGTCCGGCTGCCGCGGCGAGCGCGGATCCGGGATCACCGCATCGTCGTCGTCCAGGACGAAGCCGTACCGGGCACCGTCGGCGGCGGGCACCTCGGCGCTCCACCACCCGTCCTTCTCGGTCATCGGGTGCAGGTCGCCGTCGAGGTGCAGTCGGACCCGCTCGGGTGCGGGTGCCCAGACCGCGAACGTCCGGGGTCCAGTGGTGCGGGAAGCGGCGCGAACCGGAGTGCTCATGGACGCATCCTTACCCAGTAGCCGGGCCACCGACACCGGACCGGCGGGGGAGTTGCACCACACCCGGGTCGTCGGGTTCTGTCGCGGTGGTCGCGGTGAGTGCATGCTGGTGGTGTGGACGACGACATGCACGCCCGGTCCGACGACATCTACGAGCTCCCGATGTTCCCGCTCGGCTCGGTGGTACTTCCGGGGGACGACGTGCCGTTGCACGTGTTCGAGCCCCGCTACCGCGCGATGGTGCAGCACTGCCTGGACACCGAGTCGCACTTCGGGGTGGCGCTCATCGAGCGAGGCCACGAGGTCGGCGGCGGGGACGTGCGCGGCGTGGCCGCAGTGTCGACCCGGATCGACCGCGCCCTCCCCACACCGGACGGGCGCTTCGTGCTCGAGTGCCGCGGAGTCGACCGGATCCGCGTGCTGGAGTGGCTGCCGGACGATCCGTACCCGCGGGCGCGTGTCACCGCCTGGCCCGATCTCCCGGCGGGCGACGAATCGCTGGACGAGGTGTACGACCTCGTGCAGGAGCGCACCGACCGGCTGTTCGAGATCCTGACCGGCATCGCACGCTCGCGCGATCTGCCCACACCCGAGGCGCCGCGTGTCGACGCGGACGGAACGCGCTCCGTCGCCGAGGTCTGGGAGTTCGCGTCGTCCCTGCCGCTCGGCTCGTCCGATCGCGCGAAGGTGCTCGCGGCAGAAACGGTCGGACGACGACTCCACGTCCTCGCGACCGCTCTCGAGGACGTCATCGCGATCGCCGAGTTCTCCGCGCTGCCCGATCTCTGACCGTCCGACGACGCGGTCGGGGTCTCGATCCGACAGTCGTGGTCCGCGGTCGTTGCTCGCCCACTAGGGTTCTCGGGGCGGGGGTACGCAATCGACACAGGAGGACCCGAGTGGCTCACGAGCGAGCGGGACAACGGGCACAGGCATCGGATCTGGTCGATCTGTCGCATCTGGTGACGGCCTACTACAGCGTGAAGCCGGACGTCGAGAATCCCGATCAGCAGGTGGTCTTCGGTACCTCCGGACATCGTGGATCGTCCCTGGACGGCGCCTTCAACGAAGACCACATCGTGGCCACGACACAGGCCATCGTGGAGTACCGGTCCGCGCAGGGCACCACGGGACCGCTCTTCCTCGGTCGCGACACCCACGCGCTCTCCGAGCCCGCGTGGGTCACCGCCGTGGAAGTTCTCGCGGCCAACGACGTTGCGGTGCTGGTGGATTCGGCAGACCGCTACACACCCACCCCGGCGGTGAGCCACGCGATCCTGCGTCACAACGCCTCGGGTCCGTCGGCGCTCGCGGACGGCATCGTCGTCACGCCGTCCCACAACCCGCCGCGCGACGGCGGTTTCAAGTACAACCCGCCGAACGGTGGACCCGCCGACAGCGACGCCACCTCCGTGATCGCGGCGCGCGCCAACGAGATCCTGCGCTCCGGTGTGTCGTCCGTGAAGCGCGTGTCTCTGGCGTCGGCACTGGCCGTGTCCGTGCAGAAGTACGACTTCCTCACCAGGTACGTGGACGATCTCCCGTCCGTCGTCGACATCGATGCCATCCGGTCCGCGGGTGTGCGCATCGGCGCCGATCCGCTGGGCGGTGCGAGCGTCGACTACTGGGCGGCGATCGCCGAGCGACACCGCCTCGATCTGACCGTGGTCAACCCGCTCGTCGACGCGACATGGCGGTTCATGACCCTGGACACCGACGGCAAGATCCGGATGGACTGCTCGTCGCCCAACGCGATGGCGTCGTTGATCGGCGCCCGGCACGACTACGACGTGTCGACGGGCAACGACGCCGATGCGGACCGGCACGGCATCGTCACCCCCGACGGCGGACTGATGAACCCGAACCACTACCTCGCGGTGGCGATCGACTACCTGTTCTCGCACCGGCCGGGATGGCCCGCCGAGGCGGCGGTCGGCAAGACCCTCGTCAGTTCCTCGATGATCGACCGCGTCGTGGCCTCGCTCGGTCGCGCCCTGCTCGAGGTGCCCGTGGGGTTCAAGTGGTTCGTGCCCGGTCTCGTCTCCGGTGAGATCGGGTTCGGCGGCGAGGAGAGCGCCGGCGCCTCGTTCCTGCGGACGGACGGATCCGTCTGGACCACCGACAAGGACGGCATCATCCTGGCCCTGCTCGCCTCCGAGATCACCGCGGTGACCGGGAAGACACCGTCGACCCGCTACCGGGAGCTCACCGAGCAGTTCGGTGACCCGTCCTACGCACGCACCGATGCCCCCGCGACGCGCGAGCAGAAGGCCGTGTTGGCGAAGCTGTCGGCGGAGCAGGTCACCGCGACCACCCTGGCGGGGGAGGACATCACCGCCACGCTCACCTCGGCTCCCGGCAACGGGGCGGCTCTGGGCGGACTCAAGGTCACCACGGACAGCGCCTGGTTCGCCGCTCGGCCGTCGGGTACGGAGGACGTCTACAAGATCTACGCCGAGTCCTTCCGCGGTGCGGATCACCTCGCCGAGGTGCAGAGCGCCGCACGCGATCTCGTGTCGTCCGTCCTGACCGGGGAGTGAGCGCCGCAGCAGGGGCCGGTGCCGGGACGCGGGGGACCGCCCCCGATCCCACCCGCGACATCTGGATCCTCGTCTCGGCCGCGTTCGTCATCGCACTCGGCTTCGGCATCGTCGCGCCCGCGCTCCCGGGGTTCGCGCTCGCCTTCGGGGTCGACGAGTTCGCGGTCACCGTCATCATCAGTGCCTTCGCGGCGACACGGCTGATCTTCGCGCCCGCCAGCGGATCGCTCGTGCAGCGCATCGGCGAGCGCCGGGTCTACCTCACCGGTCTCGTCGTCGTCGCGGTGTCGACCGGGTTGTGCGCACTGGCCCAGACGTACTGGCAACTCCTCCTCTTCCGGTCGCTCGGCGGTATCGGGTCCACCATGTTCACCGTGTCCGCGCTGGGACTGCTCATCCGGATCGCCCCGCCCGATCGCCGCGGGCGCGTCTCCGGCATGTACGCGTCGAGCTTCCTGGCCGGCACAGTCCTGGGCCCGTTCGTGGGCGGCATCGTGCTCGGTGTCGGAGGTCTGCGGGCGCCGTTCGTCTTCTACGCCGTGACGCTGGTCGCGGCCGCCGCCGTCGTCGCGGTGGGCCTGCGAACACCCGCCGCGACCACGGAGGCCGATCGGGACGCGGCGGTCGTGCTGCGGTTCGCCGACGCCCTGCGCTCCCCGACGTACCGGTCGGCCCTGCTGTCCAACTTCGCCAACGGATGGGCGGTGTTCGGCGTGCGCACGGCCATCGTGCCGCTGTTCGTCGTCGCTGCGCTCGGACGCAGCGATTCCATGGCCGCCGTGGCCCTCGCGGTGTTCGCGGTGGGCAACGCGGTGGTGTTGGTGCCGGCGGGGCGATGGTCCGATCGGTACGGGCGCAAGCCGTTCCTCGTCGCCGGGCTCCTGCTGTGCGGCGCATCGACCGCGACCATGGGCATCTCGGGATCGACGGAGGTGTTCCTCGTGATCACCTTCGTCGCCGGGCTCGGGTCCGGGCTGATCACGCCGACCCAGCAGGCGGCGGTGGCCGACATGATCGGCTCCCGCGCCCGCGGAGGCCCCGTCCTCGCCGCATTCCAGATGGCCATGGACGTGGGCTCGGTCATCGGGCCGCTGGTCGCCGGTGTACTCGTGACGGAACTCTCCTACGCGGCCGCGTTCGGGACCTCGGGTGCCATCCTGCTGATCGCCGCGGTCGGCTGGATGGTGGTACCCGACACGCGGTCCGGGCGGGTGTCGCTGACCGGGAAGCCCAGCGCGGTGACGATCGATCCGGACGGCGTCTCAGGCGGTGCCGACACCGATGAGGGATCCGACGGCGTAGGTCGCCGCGACGGCGAGTGAGCCGAACAGCAGTTGGCGGAGCGCTCCGACGACGGTCGACCGCGAGGTGAAGTGTGCGGCGAGCGCGCCCGCGATCATGAGGCCCACTGCGCCGCACGCGAGCCCGAGGGCGAGGACGTCCGACCCCAGCAGGAACGGAATGATCGGAATGATCGCGCCGATCGAGAACAGGACGAAGGACGATCCGGCCGCCACCCACGGTGACGGCTTCTCGGTGGGGTCGACACCCAACTCCCGCGAGATGTGCAGATCCACGGCACGATCGGCGTCCGTGTGGATCTCGCGCGCGGCGACCGTGGCCGTCTCGGTCGACATGCCCATGTCGGTGAGCATGCCCACCAACTCCGCCTGTTCGGCCTCCGGGTACTTCGTGAACGCGGCGCGTTCGGTGGTCACCTCGGCATCGATCTGCTCGTTCTGGGTGGACACGGACGTGAACTCGCCGAGTGCCATCGAGAACGCTCCCGCGACGAGGCCGGCGATTCCGCTGAGGACCAGCGTGTGCGTCGAGACGCCCGCACCGCCGACACCCGCGATGAGCGAGGTGTTGGTCACCAGTCCGTCCATGGCCCCGAACGTGGCGGCCCGGAGCCAGCCTCCCGAGACGTCGGCGTGTGTGTGATCGATAACGTGGGGCAGGCCGGGCCCTCCCTCGACGGGCACGGCGGACGCCTGCGGATCACGGGGCTCGATGTGGGTCACGGGGCGAATGTACGCGCGCCGGAACGTCTCTACCAGCAAGCATTGGCATACCTGACATCCAGTTCTCAGCACACTGTCAGTCGCGCGTGACACAGTATTCGCGTGAATGCCTCGAAATCGTCGTCATCGAAATCGTCGAGCAAGTACACGCCACAGAAGTCGTCGAGCACGTCGACCTATGTTCTGGGCGGTCTCGCTCTCCTGGTCATCGCGGCCGTCGTCATCGGCGGAGTGTTGTGGCAGAACTCCCGCAGCCAGCCGCGCGCCGACGGATACGGGTCCGTGCAGAATGCGGCGGTCACCTCCTCGGTCGACGACGACGGCGTGGTGCGGCTGGGTCTCCCGGAGGCGACACGCACGGTCGACATCTACGAGGACGCGATGTGCCCGTACTGCGCCGAGTTGGAGAACACCTACGGCCAGGAACTCGCGCAGAAGATCGACGAGGGCACCATCGCGGTGCGCTATCACATGCTCGACTTCCTGAATCAGTTGTCGCCCAGCGGTGACTACAGCACCCGTGCGGCCGCCGCATCGCAGTGCGTCGCCGCCACGGGCGACGGGCCCGCCTACTCAGCATTCCACTCGGCCCTGTTCTCGCCGGACTTCCAGCCGGAGGAGAAGGGCAGCGCGGACCACACCGCCGACGAGCTCGCCGCCCGCGCCACGGAGGCGGGAGCCTCCGACGAGGCGGCACAGTGCATCACCGACGGAACGCGAGTGGCGGACGCCGCCACCGACGCTGCGACGGGTAGCGCGGCGCTCGCAGCTGCCGGCGCGCGAGGCACTCCCACCGTCATCGTGGACGGCGCGATCGTCGACACCACCACCAACGCCGCCTGGGTGTCCGATCTCGGCTGACGCTGATTTGGACCTCGTCGAACCGATGGTGTAACTTCGGTCGAGCGTTCTTCGAGCGGTGCGAAACACTCTTTCTCACGGTCAGAAGAGCACGGGGCTATGGCGCAGCTGGTAGCGCACCACACTGGCAGTGTGGGGGTCAGGGGTTCGAGTCCCCTTAGCTCCACCGAGTAACAGCTCCACCGAAGTTGGCAGACACGCGAAAGGCCCCGTACCGGTCAGGTACGGGGCCTTTCGCGTGTGATGTGGTGTCAGTGCGCTGCGTCGTACGCGCTCTGCACCTCGGAGGGAATGCGCCCGCGGCTCGACACCGTGAATCCCGCGTCCACGGCCCATTCGCGCACGGCCCTGGTCTGTTCGGGACTGCGTCGTCCCATCGGCTTCGTGCTGCGTCGTCCGCTGTGCGTTCCGGCCGACACCTTCGCCGCGTGCTCGATGTAATAACCCAGAACACGTCGGAACTCGGCGGCATTGTCGGGCCCGAGGTCGATCTCGTAGTGCGTGCCGTCGACCGCGAACGTGATGTGTTCGCCGTCGTCCTCGAGAGGTGTTCTGTCGATGTCGTCGACCAGCTGAACAACGACCTTCTTCGCCATGTCTTCTGCTTTCGTCGCTGAGCTCGGTTAATCACGCTTTGCCGAGACCATACCGTGTGAACCGCTCTTCCAATTCGGTCGGGGGCGCCGCGATACACGTCATTTTCTCGGGGCGCGGAGCCATTGTGCACGGATATCGCGATTCACGCTGTCCGGACTCGCGAACGGTCACGACGGGGTCACGGACGGCTACCGATCATCACACGTTCAACCAATTCGCCGTGCCATTCTTGGAAATCGCGAGAACATCGTGTCGGCGCACGTGCGCCGAGGTGGGAAGTGGGGCGTATGCGATCGTCGGTTGCACGACACTGTGGTGTCTCGATCCTCGCGGTCGCACTGGTCTCCGTGGCGGTCCCGCCGGGGGCCGCTGCGATCCCGGTGACACCGGACGCACCGCTCGCGGGCACCGTGATCTTCCTCGATCCCGGACACCAGGGAACGGGCCACGGGGAGAACCTCGCAGCGCAGGTGGACGACGGCCGGGGCGGTACGAAGGACTGCCAGACGAGCGGGATGACGGCGCTCGGCGGAACGCCGGAACACACCATCGTCTGGGACGTGTCGCAACTGGTGGCCTCGCGCCTCGAGAGTCTGGGTGCCGAGATCGTGCTGAGCCGGCCGGACGACACGGGATGGGGTGGGTGCATCACCGACCGTGCGCGGGCGGCGAGTGCATCGGGCGCCGCGGTGGCGGTGAGTGTTCACGCCGACTCCACCTCACTCCGGTCCGACGACGCGCATCACGGATTCCACGTCATCGTCCCGGCGCTGCCGGTGCCGTCCGCCGACGTCGACGAGGTGCAGTCCGGTGAGGGACGGCGTGCATCCACCGCCATGCGGGACGCGTACGAGCGAGCCGGATTCACCCCGGCGAACTATGCGGGGGTGGACGGGCTGCAGGTGCGATCCGACGTGGCCGCCCCCGCTCTCACGACCGTCCCCGTCGTCTTCCTCGAGATGGGCAACGGGTCGAACCCGTCGGATGCCGCCGAGCTCGAGAGTGCCGAGGGTCGCGCGTCCCATGCGGCGGCGATCGCGACCGGGATCGTCGATTTCGTGGCGGGAAGGCCGGAGGCCGGTCGGTGAGGGCGGGAAGGCCGGAGGCCGGTCGGTAGGGACGAACAGGTGGGGCCGGAGCCGGCTGACGTACCCTGACGCGGTGTCTCGCAGCGCTGTTCCGGTCGTTCTCGTCGCCGGGTACCTCGGATCCGGTAAGACGACGTTGCTCAACCATCTCCTCCGCCGCAATCACGGCATTCGAATCGGCGTGGTGGTCAACGACTTCGGCGCCGTGGACATCGACTCGATGCTGGTCGCCGGGCAGGTCGACTCGATGATCACCCTGGGCAACGGCTGTCTGTGTTGCGCCGTCGACACCGAGGATCTCGACGAGATGTTCGGAGCCCTCACCGCGACCAGTGCCGCCGTCGACGCGATCGTCGTCGAGGCCAGCGGTGTGGCGGAGCCACGTGCTCTCATCAGGATGGTCGTCGCGAGCACCGACTCGCGGATCCGGTACGGCGGCATGGTGATGGTCGTGGACGCCCTGCACGTACTCGAGTCGACGGCCCGGCACCAGCACCTCGCTCAGCATCTCGGACTCGCCGACCTGGTGGTGGTGAACAAAGCGGATGCGGTGGGACCCGGACGCATCGACGAGGTGCTCACGCTGGTGCGCGACGCGGCTCCCCCTGCCCCGACGGTGGTGACGTCGCACGGAGCCGTGGACGTGTCGCTCCTTCTCGATCCGCCGGAGCGCCCCGACGACGGGCCCCGGCAACTCGCGCTCGACGATCTGTTGCGGGAGCAGGACGATCCCCACGACCACCTGCACGCGAGTTACGAGACGTTCAGCGTCGAGACCAGCGACTGCCTCGATCCGCGGGCGTTCTTCGAGTTCCTCGAGAACCCGCCGCCGGGGCTGTACAGATCCAAGGGATTCGTTCGATTCGGCCGTGGCGCGGCGCGATTCGTCGTCCAGACGGTCGGCGTCCACATCGACGTCGAGACCGCCTCGTCCCGTGGAGACACCGCGCTGGTCTTCATAGGCTCGGGACTCGACGTCGCGGCGGCGCGTGCCCGGATCGAGGCGATGATCCGCACCGAGAGTGCGACCGACGCAGAATCACTCGTGGTGCACAGGTTCCTGCGCACCAGCGACCGCTAGAGCCCCACCCACTCGCTGGTGCCGCCGGGGAACTGCTGGCGCTTCCAGATCGGCACCTCGGTCTTGATGCGATCGACCAACGCCTGCAACGCTGCGAATGCTTCGGCGCGATGGGGAGACGCGACCGCGGCGACGAGAGCGGTGTCACCGATCGTCAGGTCGCCGACGCGATGCACGGCCGCCGTCGGCAGGCCGGACGACGCGGCCGCGTCCTCGCAGCAGCGACGCAGGAACTTCTCGGCGTCGGGGTGGGCTCGGTACTCGAGTGCCGACACCGACTCGCCGTGGTCGTGGTCGCGGACGACTCCCCAGAACACCAGCACGGCACCGTGTTCGGGACCCGAGACGGCGTCGGAGACATCCGCCGGATCGATCGGATCGCTCGAGATCCGGGCGAGAACCGTTGTCATTCGTGAGCACCGCCTCCGCGTACCTGGGCGACGAGATGGTCCACGATCGGATCCAGCACCGTCAGTCCGTCCTTCACTCCGCCGGGTGATCCGGGCAGGTTCACGATCACTGTCTTCCCAGCGACGCCCACCAACCCGCGGCTGATCGAGGCGTGCACGGTGGCTGCCAGTCCCGTACGTCGGATCTCCTCCGCGACGCCGGGTAGTTCGCGGTCGAGCAGTGGCCGGGTGGCGTCGGGTGTGGCGTCGGTGGGGGAGACGCCCGTGCCGCCGGTGCTGATGATCAGGGCGGGTCCGCCGGTGAGGGCGTCTCGTAAGCCCGCGGCCACGTCGGCGTCTGCCACCACGAGAGGCCCCCGAACGTCGAAACCGCGGTCACCGAGCCACGACACGATGCGCGGTCCCGTGGTGTCCTCGCGCGTCCCGGCTGCGCCGCCGGTGGACGCGACGACGACGACCGCAGTTCGATCACCGAGAGGCGTTGCTGTGGAGGAGGTGTCGGGCTGGTGGTTGTCGCGCGTCCACACGCCGCGCTTGCCACCCTCCTTGCGGATCAGACGCACCGACTCGATCGACGCTGCCGGATCCACGGCCTTGACCATGTCGTGCAGCGTGAGCCCGGCGATGGACACCGCCGTCAGTGCTTCCATCTCGACGCCCGTCCGCCCGGTCGTGACGGCTGTGGCCTCTATCGTGATCGTGTCGTCGGTGAAGCCGAAGGACACCGCGACCGAGGACAGCGGAAGCGGATGGCACAGCGGAATGAGATCGGACGTCCGCTTCGCTCCGGCGATGCCGGCGATGCGCGCGGTCGACAGGACATCGGCCTTCGGCATGCCGTCGGCACGCACCAGGGCGATCACGTCCCGAGTCGTCCGCAGGGACCCGGCGGCGACCGCGGTGCGCGTGGTCTCGCTCTTCCCGCTGACGTCGACCATGCGGGCCCGGCCGTCGGAGTCCAGGTGCGAGAGCCCTGTGGAGGAACTCCCGGATGAGTGCGCAGCGAATGAATCGTTCACAGCGGCCACACTCGCACACTGTTGCCCGCGGGCACCTCGACGGTGTCCGCGGGGACGTCGACCAAAACATCGGCGGCGGCCATCGACACCACCAGGTGCGACCCCGGTCCGGACGACACCACGACGCCGGTCTCCGTGAGTCGGCCCCGCAGGAACTGACGCCGTCCGGGCAGGGATCGGACTGCCACGTCGGCGATGCGCTCGGTGACGGTCGCGTCGGGGAGGCCCGAGAGCCTCCGGATCGCCGGACGGGCGAAGACGAGGTAAGACACCAGGGTGCTCACGGGATTGCCGGGGAAGCTGATCACCGGGGTGCCGTCGAGGTCGGTCCACCCCTGCGGCCCACCGGGCTGCATCGCGACGTGGGTGAAGGTTCCCCCGCGGGGGCCGAGCACGTCCCGGACCACCTCGAAGTCGCCCATCGACACACCCCCCGAGGTGATGATCACGTCCGCGTTCTCGGCGGCCTCGGACAGCATCGCGGAGAACTCGTCGGCGGTATCGGTACTGCGGCCGCGGAACGTCACCACGGCGCCGTCCGCGGTCACCGAGGTCGTGAGCGTGAGACCGTTCGAGTCGTACAGCTGACCGGGTCCGAGTGCACTGCCCGCCTCGACGAGTTCGGCGCCGGTCGCGATGACCGCGACCCGCAGCCGGGGGCGGACGGTGACGTCGGATCGGCCGACGGCCGTGAGAGCGCCGAGGTGACGGGGGCCGAGCGTCGTGCCGGCCGGGACGACGACCGACCCCGCCGCGATGTCGCTGCCCTGCTCCCGCACGTACTCACCCGAGCGCCGTGAGCCGAGGACGCGGACACCGTCCCCGTCCATCTCGGTGTCCTCGACGGGGATCACCGCGTCGGCGCCCTCGGGTACCGGAGCGCCGGTCATGATCTTGCGTGCCGTGCCCGACCGATGCCGTTCGTCCCCGGCGTCGCCGGCGGCGAGAACGCCGGTGACCGGCAGTGTGACCGGTACGCGGGCAACCGATTCCGCGTCGACCGCGTATCCGTCCATCTGGGAGTTCCGGAAGTTGGGGACGTCGATGAGGGCCTCGATGTCCGCGTGCGTCACGCGGCCGAGCGCATCGGTGAGCGGAACCGTCTCCGGGGGGCGAGCGGACCACGCGCGGGTGATCATCTCGTCGATCCGAACGGCGTGATCCTCGACCGAGCGTGCCGACGTCGTGTGCGCATGGCCCATGCGGTCATCCTAGAGCGGGAATGAGGACGGTCGGGTTCCCGTTGCCCCGAACGGGCATACTGACGTGAACGGCGAGTGGAGGTGATCGGATGACGACGGTGAGCATGGGAATTCCCAGCCTGCCCGGTGTCGTGCGCGCGCCGTCCATGGTCGGCCGTCCGGACGTTCCGCACCTGCTGGACAGTTTCGGTCGCATCGCGCGGGACCTGCGCATCTCGGTCACCGAGAAGTGCTCGCTGCGATGCACCTACTGCATGCCGGCCGAGGGGCTGCCGAACCTGGAGTTCGAACAGCTGCTCACCGCGCAGGAGATCGCCCGCCTCGTCGGCGTCGCCGATCGACTCCTCGGTGTGCGCGAGGTCCGCTTCACCGGCGGCGAGCCGTTGGTCCGCAAGGACATCGTGGACATCATCGCCCTGACCTCTCAGCACGCACCCGGTGTCGAACTGTCGATGACCACCAACGGCATCGGCCTCGAACGCCGAGCGGAGCGTCTTCGCGAGGCGGGTCTGACCCGGGTCAACGTCTCTCTCGACACGATCGACCGCAAGCACTTCGCATCGTTGACCCGGCGGGACCGGCTGCCCGCTGTGCTCGGCGGCATCGACGGGGCCCTGGCGGCCGGACTGACACCGGTCAAGATCAACGCCGTTCTCATGCGCGAGACTCTGCACGGCGCTCAGGACCTGGTGCAGTGGTGCCTGGACCGAGGTGTCGATCTGCGGTTCATCGAGCAGATGCCGCTCGACGCCGACCGGGAGTGGGCGCGCTCGACGATGGTGTCGGCGGCGGAACTGCTCGATCTGCTCGGGGAGCGGTTCACGCTCACCGAGATCGGCCGTACCGATCCGTCCGCGCCCGCAGAGGAGTGGACCGTGAACGGTGGCCCCGCCACGGTGGGCATCATCGCCTCGGTCACCCGGTCCTTCTGCGCCGACTGCGACCGGACCCGGTTGACGGCGGAGGGGACCGTGCGGTCCTGCCTGTTCAGCGACTCCGAGACCGATTTGCGGCTGGCATTGCGCGGGGGTGCGACCGACGAGGAGATCGCGGACCTCTGGCGTGGAGCGATGTGGAACAAGTGGGCCGGCCACGGGATGGAACGTGAGGACTTCGTGCCGCCGGAACGTTCGATGGGTGCCATCGGTGGTTGAGTCCGTGACGGTGGACGTGCGGTACTTCGCGGGGGCCGCGGACGCTGCGGGCACCACGCAGGAGTCGTACGACCTGAGGGTCGGCGCGACCGTGGCGGACGTGAAGTCGGCGCTGCGTGGACGCCACGGGCAGAAACTGAATCGTGTGCTGGACGTGGCGGTGTTCCTCATCGGCGACGAGATGGTCCGCGACGAGGCCTACCCCGTCGGCTCCCGGATCGACGTCCTCCCGCCCTTCGCCGGCGGCTAGAGATGGCGTTCGTCAAACGGCGTGAGGACGCGCATCCCGACTTCTTCGCCGCCGAGGCTGCAGGTCTGCGGTGGCTCGCCGACGGGGGAGCGCCTACGGTCGACGTCCTCGAGGTCGCGGCCGACCACATCGTTCTCGAACGCCTCGACTCCGTCCGGCCGACGCCGGACGCTGCTCGCCGCTTCGGCGCACTGCTCGCCCGCACCCACGACAGCGGTGCCCCCCGGTTCGGCTCGCCGCCTGCAGGTTTCGACGGAACGCTGTTCATCGGATCGCGCACCCTGTCGTCGGTGGAGCACGACCGCTGGGGTGAGTTCTACGCGCAGGAACGGGTGCTGCCGTATCTCCGTGTCGCGGTCGACGCCGGCACGGTCACGCGGGACGAGGCCGACCTCGTGGAGCGTGCCTGCTCCGTCGTCGCGGACGGGTCGTTCGACTCGACCGACCCTCCGGCGCGTCTGCACGGCGACCTGTGGACCGGCAACGTGCTCTGGACGCCCGGCGGCGTGACGCTCATCGACCCCGCGGCGCACGGCGGACACCGCGAGACGGACCTCGCCATGCTGTCTCTCTTCGGCTGTCCGCACCTCGAGCACCTTCTCGACGGCTATCAGGAGCAGCACGAGCTCGCTCCGGGTGCCGAGGAACGGGTGCCTCTGCATCAGCTGCATCCCCTCGCAGTGCACGCGGCGGGTCACGGCCGGAGCTACGGCGTGGCACTGGCCGACGCCGCGACGCGGACCCTCGCGCTGGCCTGAGGTCAGGCGGAGGCGATGCGGCGGGCGAGATCCTCCCAGCCGTCGGCGAGGCGCTCGGTGGTCATTCCGGCGTCGCGATGCAGGTGCAGCACCAGAGTGGCCTCGAGCGGGGCGAGCAGCGCGTAGGCCAGCAACGTGACATCGCCCGACACGCCGATCTGCCGCAGCAGTGTGCTCACGTGGGTCAGGCCGACCGCGTGGGCGGGCGCGGAGAAGCGCGAGACGGGCGAGTTCTCGGCTGCCCGCAGCACCTCACCCTGCACGGCGACCAGGTCGAGGCGGGCACGGCCGAACGCGACGAGTCGATCGAGCGGTGGTGCGCCGGGGCCCAGCGGGGGAGGACCGAAGAGGAAGGCCTGTTGGAGTTCGGTCTCGGTGTGGTCCAGAAGAGCGAACATCAGACCCGCACGACTGCCGAACCGACGGAACACGGTGCCCTTGCCCACACCTGCGCGGGCTGCCACGGCGTCCATGGTGACGGAGTCCGCTCCGCGCTCGTCGACCAGCCCGATCGCGGCGTCGAGGAGCAGACGGCGGTTGCGCGCGGCGTCGCAGCGCTCGCTGTCGTCGGCCGCCATCGGCAGAGGGGCATGTGTCACACCGTCAGGATAGCGCGTCACGGAAGAAAGTGGACTACGGTCCGGTTGTAGATCACGGACACACTTCGTCGAAAGGACCCACCCATGAGTCGCGTCATCGCACTCGTCGGCAGCCTCCGCGCCGCCTCCATCACCCGTCGTCTCGCCGAGACCGCCGCGTCCGTCGCACCCGAGGGCGTCGAGGTCGTCATCCACGAGGGCCTCGGAGACCTTCCGTTCTACAACGAGGACATCGACACCCCCGAGTCGGTCGCCTCGCTCGACACCGTGACCGCTCTGCGCGCGGCCGTCCAGGACGCCGACGCCGTGTTGCTGCTCACGCCCGAGTACAACGGCACCATCCCCGCAGTACTCAAGAACGCCATCGACTGGCTCTCCCGCCCCTACGGCAGCGGCGCCATCTCCACCAAGCCGACCGCCGTCATCAGTTCCTCGCCGAGCTCGAACGGCGCCCGGTGGGCCAAGGAGGACACGGAGAAGGCGGCGCGGATCGCCGGCGCGAGCGTGCTCGACGACGTCGATCTCGCCATCGGTGGCGTGGTGGCCGCGATCGACGGGGGCCATCCCCGTGACAACTCACAGATCGCCGCGGACATCGCCGAGGTCGTCACGGCGCTCACCCGCGCGGAGCTCATCGACGCCTGAGGCTCGAGGCCCCGTCCGCAGCGCGGTCTCGCGACGCGCCCGAGGGGTCGCGACACGCCGGAATTTTTCGCGTCCGACCAGGTAATTCCACCAGTGTCATTACAAAGTGTGGTGTTGCCTTGCACTGTCGGACACTAGGTGTAGTGTCTTGAACACCGAGAGGCCACAACGGCTCGAGGCCCGCATCACCCCCTTTTCGGAGGGGTGGATGCGGGTCCGGCCCGGTCTCTCGGACAGGTTGTCAGTGGTGTGCACGGCAGAGTCGGCGGGTCTCGCTTTCTCCAGTGCGATCCCACAGCAGCAGTGCAGGACAGCTCTCGGGCGAACAGCGAGCGCATCCGGACACAGGATGCGGAGAAGAGGATTCATGAGCGCCACCACCGTCACCGTCTACACCAAGCCCGCCTGCGTGCAGTGCAAGGCCACGTACCGCGCTCTCGACAAAGAGGGCATCGAGTACGACGTCATCGACATCTCGCAGGATCCCGAGGCACGTGACTACGTCATGGCGCTCGGCTACCTGCAGGCACCTGTCGTCGTCGCAGGCGAGGACCACTGGTCCGGCTTCCGTCCCGACCGCATCAAGACCCTCGTCACCGCCGCTGCCTGAAGCGCGTCCGCCGCGCCTTCGGACGAGGAGGCCGGCTCGGGTGAGTTCCCGACTCACCGCTGACGGCCGACCCACCCGGTCCGCGCCGTCGCGAATGTCGAAGAAGTGCGCAGAGTCGGCGGAGGATGGAGCATCGTGTCCGAATCGCTGGTCTACTTCTCGAGCGTCTCGGAGAACACCCACCGGTTCGTGGAGAAGCTCGAGATTCCCGCGACGCGCATCCCCGTCCGCTATCCCCGCGACGACGTGGAGATCGACCGTCCGTACGTCCTGATCCTCCCGACCTACGGCGGCGGCACCACCGCGCTGGGGCGCGACACGAGTTACGTCCCCAAGCCCGTCATCCGGTTCCTCAACGACGAGCACAACCGGTCCCTCATCCGCGCCGTCATCGCCGCGGGCAACACCAACTTCGGCGATTCGTACTGTTTCGCCGGGGACGTGGTCTCGGCTAAATGTCAGGTCCCGTTCCTCTATCGCTTCGAAGTCATGGGTACCCCGGAGGACGTGGAGCGGGTCCGCACCGGACTCGCCGAGTTCTGGGACCGGCTCGACGCGACCTGCACCATCTGATCGTCCGCACCAGTACCGCCCATCATCGATCTCAGGAGTACGCACATGGCACCGACCATCACCGACTCGTCTCCCGCCGTGTCGCGCCGTGACGACTCGGAGCTCGACTATCACGCTCTGAACGCGATGCTCAACCTGTACGGGCCGAACGGCGAGATCCAGTTCGAGAAGGACCGGGACGCCGCGCGGGCGTACTTCCTGCAGCATGTCAACCAGAACACGGTCTTCTTCCACAACCTCGACGAGAAGCTCGACTACCTCGTGGAGGAGAACTACTACGAGGCAGAGGTTCTCGACCAGTACTCGCGATCCTTCGTCAAGGGTCTGATCGAGCACGCCTACTCGAAGAAGTTCCGGTTCCCCACCTTCCTGGGTGCGTTCAAGTACTACACGTCCTACACACTCAAGACGTTCGACGGGAAGCGCTACCTGGAGCGCTTCGAGGATCGGGTGTGCATGGTCGCGCTGACGCTGGCCGCCGGCAACGAGACTCTCGCGACCGACCTGGTCGACGAGATCATCGCCGGCCGCTTCCAGCCGGCCACTCCCACGTTCCTCAACTCGGGCAAGAAGCAGCGCGGCGAGCCCGTCTCCTGCTTCCTCCTGCGCATCGAGGACAACATGGAGTCCATCGGTCGCTCCATCAACTCGGCACTGCAACTGTCCAAGCGTGGTGGCGGAGTCGCGTTGCTGCTCAGCAACATTCGTGAATCCGGTGCGCCGATCAAGCGCATCGAGAACCAGTCGTCGGGCGTCATCCCCATCATGAAACTGCTCGAGGACTCGTTCTCGTACGCCAACCAGCTCGGAGCGCGGCAGGGCGCCGGCGCGGTGTACCTGCACGCGCACCACCCGGACATCTACAAGTTCCTCGACACCAAGCGCGAGAACGCCGACGAGAAGATCCGCATCAAGACGCTGTCCCTCGGC
>NZ_LMRN01000021.1:424196-425523 GCF_001426145.1 Rhodococcus sp. Leaf225
ATCGTCATCCCGGACATCACGTTCGAGCTGGCGAAGAAGAACGAGGACATGTACCTGTTCTCGCCGTACGACGTCGAGCGCATCTACGGCAAGCCCTTCGCCGACGTGAACGTCAGCGAGACGTACCACGAGATGGTCGACGACGCACGCATCCGCAAGACGAAGATCAAGGCGCGCGAGTTCTTCCAGACCCTCGCCGAGCTGCAGTTCGAGTCGGGCTACCCGTACATCATGTTCGAGGACACGGTGAACCGGGCCAATCCCATCGAGGGCAAGATCACGCACTCGAACCTGTGCTCGGAGATCCTGCAGGTATCCACGCCGTCCACGTTCAACGAGGATCTCTCGTACAGCCATGTGGGCAAGGACATCTCGTGCAACCTGGGTTCGCTGAACATCGCGAAGACCATGGACTCGCCCGACTTCGCGCAGACCATCGAGGTCGCCATCCGCGGCTTGACGGCCGTGTCGGACCAGACCCACATCTACTCGGTGCCGTCCATCGAGCAGGGCAACAACACCTCGCACGCCATCGGCCTCGGCCAGATGAACCTGCACGGCTACCTCGCTCGTGAGCGCATCCACTACGGCAGCGAGGAGGGTGTCGATTTCACCGACATCTACTTCTACACCGTGCTGTTCCATGCGCTGCGGGCCTCGAACCGTCTGGCGAAGGAGCGCGGCAGCTACTTCGGAGGCTTCCCGCAGTCCAAGTACGCGTCGGGCGAGTTCTTCGACAAGTACACCGAGCGCGCCTGGGAGCCCAAGACAGCGCGTGTCCGAGAGTTGTTCTCCCAGTCGGGAATCAGCATCCCGACGCAGGACGACTGGGTCGAGTTGAAGGCGTCGGTGCAGCAGCACGGCATCTACAACCAGAACCTGCAGGCCGTCCCGCCGACCGGCTCCATCTCGTACATCAACTACTCCACCAGTTCCATCCACCCGGTGGCGTCGAAGATCGAGATCCGCAAGGAAGGCAAGATCGGCCGCGTCTACTATCCGGCGCCGTACCTGACCAACGACAACCTGGAGTACTACCAGGACGCGTACGAGATCGGCTACGAGAAGATCATCGACACGTATGCGGCAGCGACGCAGCACGTCGACCAGGGCCTGTCCCTCACGCTGTTCTTCAAGGACACCGCGAGCACCCGCGACATCAACAAGGCGCAGATCTACGCGTGGCGCAAGGGAATCAAGACGCTGTACTACATCCGGCTGCGCCAGATGGCCCTCGAGGGGACCGAGGTCGAGGGTTGCGTCAGCTGTATGCTTTAGTGGGCTTCGCCCCCGTGCGCCTTGTGCGCATCTGACGATGCGCACAAGG
>NZ_LMRN01000021.1:425584-498652 GCF_001426145.1 Rhodococcus sp. Leaf225
GGTCGTGCACCATCCCCGCATGCGCATCCGGGGGGACGAACATGAACTGCATCGACTACTGGACGATCAGTCAGGCCTGTTCACGCAATCGCAGGTGACGGCTCTCGGCTACAGCCGAGACAGAGTTCGGCGGCACGTCGAGTCGGGCCGCTGGGCGATCGTTCTTCGGGGCGTCTAAGCCATCGCAGCAGGTCCGCTCGATCGGGAACAGACTCTGCGCGCCGCCCTGCTCTACGGCGGCCCGGACTCCTTGCTCAGTCACCGGAGCGCAGCGGAGGAGTGGGGTCTGCGGCGAGTCTCATCGGGTGCACGCGCCCATGTCACGGTTCCCTACGGCCGTTCGGCGCGGTGCCAGAGTCCCACCAGGGTTCGCTCCCGAGTGACGGCGACGGGACCGGTGGCCCGCGTCGGGTCAGTTCTACATCCCGGGGTCGTGGTGCATCGGTTTCGCGCTCATGCACACATCGTGCACGACGGGCCGCTACCGAGAACCCGTGCGGCCGACACGGCGATCGACCTTGCGACATCCGAATCGACTGCGCGCGAAGCGATGACGAGTCTGGTGTCCTCCGTGAGCAGTCGGATCGTGCGCCTCGACGACATCCGTGAGCGACTCGAGAAGCGTCGCCCCTACCGCTACCGTGTGGCCCTCGAACAGGCTGTGCGGTACATGTCCGACGGGGTGCAGTCCGTTCTCGAACTCGCGTACGCACTCGAGGTCGAGCAGGCGCATGGATTTCCCGTCGGTGCACGTCAGAGCCCTGTTCGCGTCGATGGGCGGACATTGTTCGAGGATGTCGACTATTCGAACGTCGGCGTCGACCTGATCGTTCGCCTGGACGGCCGTCGGTTCCACGCGATGCCCGGCGTGGCCTTCCGCGACCGTCGACGCGACAATGCCGCGGAACTTGCCGGCCGCCCGCGTCTGGTCTTCGGGTACGACGAGGTGGTCGACGATCCCTGCGGTGTCGCACGTGAGGTGACGACCGTCCTCCGTCGTGAGGGGTGGGTAGGCGAGTGGTCGGGCTGCGCCCGTTGTGAGCCTCGTGCGCATCTCTGAACGCGCATGAGGCGCACGGGTCGGAGACACACGGTGTTGTGTTGGCCCCCGGGGCATGCCACAACGGGTAGTGTTGCCGTCAGTGACAATTCGCGGCCACGGCCGCATTTCTCGCAGTCCCCGGCGCACCGCAGGTGCAGCCGTGAAGCAGAGTCATCGATCAGCAGGTAGGTACCCATGGTGAAGCTCATCGATCGCGTCTCCGCGATCAACTGGAACCGCGTCGTCGACGACAAGGATTCCGAGGTCTGGGATCGGCTCACCAGCAACTTCTGGCTGCCCGAGAAGGTGCCGATCTCGAACGACATCCCGTCCTGGGACACGCTGACGGACCACGAGAAGCAGCTCACCATGCGCGTCTTCACGGGTCTGACGCTGCTCGACACGATTCAGGGCACCGTCGGCGCCGTGTCGCTCATCCCGGACGCCATCACTCCGCACGAGGAGGCGGTGTACACCAACATCTCGTTCATGGAGTCGGTGCACGCCAAGTCCTACTCGTCGATCTTCTCGACGCTGTGCTCCACGCGCGACATCGACGATGCGTTCCGCTGGTCGGAGGAGAACCCGAATCTCCAGCGCAAGGCGTCCATCGTCATGGACTACTACAAGGGCGACGACCCGCTCAAGCGCAAGGTCGCCTCGACCCTGCTCGAGTCGTTCCTTTTCTACTCGGGCTTCTACCTGCCGATGTACTGGTCCTCGCGGGCCAAGCTCACCAACACTGCCGACCTCGTGCGCCTGATCATCCGCGACGAGGCCGTGCACGGGTACTACATCGGCTACAAGTACCAGCGCGGACTCGAGACCCGCTCGCCCGCCGAGCGCGAGGAGCTGAAGAACTACACGTTCGATCTGCTCTTCGAGCTGTACGAGAACGAGACCGAGTACACGCAGGACCTCTACGACGAGGTCGGCCTCACTGAGGACGTCAAGAAGTTTCTGCGCTACAACGCGAACAAGGCGCTCATGAACCTCGGCTACGAAGGCCTGTTCCCGAAGGACGAGTGCGACGTAAACCCGGCCATCCTGTCGGCGCTCTCACCCAACGCCGACGAGAACCACGACTTCTTCTCGGGTTCGGGAAGCTCGTACGTCATCGGCAAGGCAGTCAACACCGAGGACGACGACTGGGACTTCTGACCCACCTCACCTCGGGGCACCGTCCGCTTTGCGGGTGGTGCCCTGAGTCATGTCTGGTGAGCACGTCTCGAGTGCGAGGTGCTCCGGTTCCCGCAACCCGCTTCGGTTGTAGCAGGAGCGGGTTGCGGAAACCGGAGCACGTGCGCCGTTGCGCCCTCCTGCAACGGTTGTAGCCACCTTCACCGGTCGTAACCGGTGAAGGTGGCCGAAATCGGTGAGGGTGTCGGGCGCGCCGGACACTGAGCAGCGCTGCACACAGGACGCGGCAGGACGGCACGGTCCGGCGCCACCTACCGCCGGAACCAGGCCTCCGGGCCGTGGTCCAGCGCCTTCGCGATGCGGAGAGTCGAGGTGTCGGTGATGTCCGCGGGCTGCGCATCGCGCGCGAACCACTGCACGTCGAGGTTCTCGTCGTCCGCGACCCGCGCCTCGCCGGCGACGTACCGGGCGAGGAAGCAGACGTCGAGGTACTGGGTGCGGTCGCCGTTCGGGTAGACGATGGGCTCGGTGACGTCGACACTCGTCAACCGCACGAGCTCGGCCGTCACGCCCGTCTCCTCCAGGATCTCCCGGAGGGCGGCCGGTCCGGGTTCCTCGCCGGGCTCGAGGACGCCGGACACCACGGCCCAGAGCTCGTTGTCCTTGCGACGCGTCAGCAGCAGCCGATCGTCGGCGTCGAGCACGACGGCACTGACACCGGAGAGCCAGAGCGGATCGTGACCGATCTTGGCGCGCAGGGTGGTGATGAACTCGGGTATCGGCACTCCCGGAACGCTACCGCCGACGCGTCAGACGTAGCCGTTCAGCGTGTTCGACACGTCGGTGAGGACCGCGCCCGCAGCCACGAGGCCCTCGCCCGACCACACCGTGTCGTCGACGCTGAACACGCGACTGTCCGTCGCGGCGCCGAGGTCCTTCCAGGCGTCCGAGTCCATGACCTCGGTGCCGCGTTCCAGCCCCGCCTGTCCGTCGAACATGACGTAGATCAGGTCGCCCTCCGCGTCGGACAGATCGTCCTGCGGGAGTGCGCGGGTCTCGCCCAGCTGAGGCCCCGGTCGTCGCACGCCCGCCTGCGCGAGTACCTGCCCCGCGAAGCTGTCGTCGCCGAGCAGTTGTGTGCCGTCGGCGCCGAAGCGCACGAGAGACGCCTCGGTGATGCGGGAGTTCTGCTCGCGGCCCACGGTCTCGGCGCGTGCGCGGTACTGCTCCGTCGCACGGGTGGCGGCGTCACGTCGTCCCATCGCCGCGGCCGCGAGCGTGGACCGTTCGAGCCACGACGACGACGCGCGCGTGAGAACGGTCGGGGCGATGCCGTCGAGTTGCGCGGTGACGGCGGGGTCGAGGGCGTCGCCGCCGATGATGACGTCCGGAGCCAGTGCTCGGATCGCGTCGACGTCGGGGGAGCCCTCGGGTCCGACGCCGGCGATCTCGGCGATGCCGGTGCCGAGGTAGTCCGGGCGCAGCAGGCCGGACGGGGGAGCGGTGGGAGCGAGCGGCGCCGTGGGTGCGCCGACGACGCGCTCCCAGGTGCCGACGGCGCACGACGCGTCGAGTGCCGTCATGGTGAGAACCACGACACGTTGCGGATCGGCGGGCACCGTGGTCGCACGGCCGCTGCCGACGACGAGCCGGGTGTCACCTTGCTGACCGACCGAGTCGACCGGCTGCGGGAGCGCGCACAGGCCGGCGGTGTCACGTTCGATGCCGACGACGCCGGCTCCGGCCACGTTCGTGGTGGTCCGGACGATGGTGGAGGCGTCGTCACTCGAGGTGTCGCCGCAGGCAGAGAGGGCGAGCATCGCGGGAATCGTCGCGAGGGCGACGACCGATCGAGCGTGACGACGAGAGCGATCCGACATGGCCGAGACCTTACGGGCAGTCCGGAAGCCGGTCGCTCGGCGAGTGGCGGGCAGGCCGTGCTCCGGTCGTGGAGGCCTTCGGAAGAGGGCCTCCCACGGGCCGGAAAATGCGACACCCGGGTGGAAGTACGACACTTCGTAGGACCCGTGCCGCAGTTCGTGTGTCATGGGGTTACGATCCATAGAGCGCACGAATTTCATGCGTCCACCTCGGGCACGGGGAGACGCGCTTTCAGGAGGATCAGTGACTGCCCTAGCGCCCCAGCCAGTCCCCGAGCTGACGGCTTCACGGCCGTACCCGCCCCGTATGGGGCCCAAGGGATCGTTCATCCACAAGATGGTGACGACCACCGATCCGAAGACGCTCGGGATCATGTACATGGTCACGTCGTTCGGCTTCTTCTTGTTCGGTGGCGTCCTCGCACTGCTCATGCGTGCGGAGCTCGCCCTCCCGGGCATGCAGTTCCTGTCGAACGAGCAGTACAACCAGCTCTTCACCATGCACGGCACGATCATGTTGCTGCTGTACGCGACGCCCATCGTGTTCGCGTTCGCCAACTACATCCTCCCGCTGCAGATCGGTGCGCCCGACGTGGCGTTCCCACGTCTGAACGCGTTCAGCTACTGGCTGTACCTGTTCGGCGCACTCATCGCCTCGGCGGGCTTCATCACCCCCGGGGGCGCTGCAGACTTCGGCTGGACGGCCTACACGCCGCTCACCGACGCCGTGCACTCGCCGGGCGTGGGCGCGGACTTCTGGATCATGGGCCTCGCGCTCTCGGGCCTCGGCACCATCCTCGGTGGCGTGAACATGATCACGACGGTCATCTGCCTGCGTGCCCCGGGCATGACCATGTTCCGGATGCCCATCTTCACCTGGAACATCTTCGTGACGATGATCCTCGTGCTGCTCGCCTTCCCGCTGCTCACCGCGGCACTGCTGGGACTGGCGGCCGACCGACACCTGGGTGCGCACCTGTTCGATCCGGCCACGGGCGGTGTGTTGCTGTGGCAGCACCTGTTCTGGTTCTTCGGTCACCCCGAGGTGTACATCATCGCGCTGCCGTTCTTCGGCATCGTGTCGGAGATCTTCCCGGTCTTCTCCCGTAAGCCGCTGTTCGGTTACACGGGCCTGATCTACGCCACCATCGCCATCGCGGCGCTGTCCATCGCCGTGTGGGCCCACCACATGTACGCGACCGGTGCGGTGCTGCTGCCGTTCTTCTCCTTCATGACGTTCCTCATCGCCGTCCCGACGGGTGTGAAGTTCTTCAACTGGATCGGCACGATGTGGAAGGGCCAGCTGACGTTCGAGACGCCGATGCTGTTCTCGGTCGGCTTCCTGGTCACGTTCCTCTTCGGTGGTCTGTCCGGTGTGCTGCTCGCCAGCCCGCCCATCGACTTCCACGTCACCGACTCCTACTTCGTGGTGGCGCACTTCCACTACGTGCTGTTCGGCACGATCGTGTTCGCGACCTACGCCGGTATCTACTTCTGGTTCCCGAAGATGACGGGCCGGATGATGGACGAGGCTCTCGGCAAGTGGCACTTCTGGGCCACCTTCGTCGGCTTCCACGCCACGTTCCTGGTGCAGCACTGGCTCGGCGCCGAGGGATTCCCGCGTCGCTACGCGGACTACCTCCCGTCCGACGGCTTCACGGTGCTCAACTCGATCTCGACGGTCGGTGCCTTCGTCCTCGGCGCCTCGACGTTGCCGTTCCTCTGGAACGTCTTCAAGAGCTACCGCTACGGCGAGGTCGTCACGGTCGACGATCCGTGGGGCTACGGCAACTCCCTGGAGTGGGCGACCAGCTGCCCGCCGCCGCGCCACAACTTCGTGGAGCTCCCGCGTATCCGCTCCGAGCGCCCCGCGTTCGAGCTGCACTACCCGCACATGGTCGAACGCATGCGAGACGAAGCGCATGTGGGACCGGGCCACGGTGGAGGCAAGACCACCGAGGTGCTCGAGCAGGCACGCCGCGCGCCGATCGCGACCAGCGATCACGAAGGTTCGGGCGACCGCGACAAGTAGTCCTCTCGTTCCACGACCGTTCCAGCGACGAGCCCCTCTCCTCACGGTGAGGGGCTTTTCGTGTGACAAGGAGATACCTCGATGGTGGAGACACCACCCCCGCCGACGTCCGTGCTCGTGACGGTCACCGGCGGTGACAAGCCCGGTGTCACATCCGTGCTCTTCGCCTCGCTGGCGCGACACGACGTCAGCGTCGTGGACGTGGAGCAGGTGGTCATTCGCGGTCGCCTGACGCTCGGTGTCCTGGGCAGTTGCCCCGGGGACGTCGAGAGTTTGCAGGAGCACCTCGAGGAGGCCATGGGCACGGTGGGTGTCCACGTCGACGTCGAGGTCGGGGGAGCGCACGGTCGTTCGCCCCTCTCCACCCACGTCGTCGTCGTGTTGGGACGGCCCGTCACCGCGCGAGCCATCAGCGTGCTGTCGAGCGAACTCGCGCGACAGGGCGCCAACATCGACTCGATCCGCGGTATCGCCGACTACCCGGTCACGGGACTCGAGCTGTTGGTCTCGGCCCGTCCGCAGGAGGAGGGCGGGCTGTCGAGCGACGAGGCCGACGAGGCGTTGCGGTCGGCGCTCGCGACCGTGGCTGCCGGAGTCGGTATCGACGTCGCCGTCGAACGGTCCGGACTGGCTCGTCGAGCGAAGCGCCTCATCGTGTTCGACGTCGACTCGACGCTGGTGCAGGGCGAGGTCATCGAGATGCTCGCGGCGCGGGCCGGAGTCGAGGACGAGGTCCGAGCCGTCACCGAGGCGGCCATGCGAGGCGAGATCGACTTCGCGGAGTCACTGCACCGTCGAGTCGCGACCCTGGCCGGGTTGGACGCATCGGTCATCGACGACGTCGCCGAGGATCTCGAGCTCACGCCGGGCGCGCGCACCACCATTCGGACGTTGCGACGACTCGGCTATCACTGCGGCGTGGTGTCGGGCGGTTTCCGGCAGGTGATTGAGGGCTTGGCGCACGAGCTCGAACTGGACTTCGTGAAGGCGAACACCCTGGAGATCGTCGACGGCAAGCTCACCGGGCGCGTGATCGGCGATGTCGTCGATCGCGCGGCGAAGGCGGTGGCGCTGCGCCAGTTCGCCTCACAGGTCGGCGTGCCGATGGAGCAGACGGTGGCGGTCGGCGACGGTGCCAACGACATCGACATGCTCACCGCGGCGGGTCTCGGCATCGCCTTCAACGCGAAGCCGGCGCTGCGCGAGGTCGCGGACGCGGCGCTGTCCTATCCGTTCCTCGACGCGCTGCTCTTCGTCCTCGGTGTCACCCGCAGTGAGATCGAGGCCGCCGACTCCCTCGACGGCGGGGTTCGCCGCATCCCCATCCCGTGATCGACGAGGGTCCCCTGGAGGACGTCCGGCCGTCCACCCTCGAGGAGCGCCACGCGGTGCTGGTGGCCGGGACGAGTGCGGCCGGTTCCTACGGCTCGCGAGTCGATCCGCCCGATCCTGCCGACGTGCGCGCGATGCCGCTGGTGCTCCACATCCCCAAGGTCGATCCGCCGGCCCGGTCCGACCTGCTGGCCGCGGCGGCGTCCGCGACGCTGCAGGTGTGCCTGGACGAGCGCATCGCCCCGGGCGGTCCCTGGCACGAGGAGTACACGGCGTGGCTGGGTGCGCGGATCCGCAAGGTGTCCCGTCGCGCGCGGGGCGCGCAGTGGACGGCGGCGCAGGAGGTGGACGGCGTGACCGTCGACGTGGGCGGGGCGTCGGCTCGGGCCTATGTGCCGTGCCGTGTGGGTGATCTGGACCCGAGGCTGCGCAAGCTCCAGGTTGGAGGCACCGACCTGCCGGCCGACGACCCGGGATCGCACGCCGAGGGTGCCGTGCGGCTCTGGGTGGACGCGGAGCTCGAGATGACCGTCGGCAAGACCGCCGCCCAGGTGGGACACGCCGTGATGCTCGCTGCCGGTGCCATGACGGTCGAGGACGTCCGGGCGTGGCAGGACGCGCAGTGGGCCGTCAGCGTCCGTGATGCCGATGCCGAGACCTGGTCTCGCCTCGCGGCCGAGTGCGAGCGCGGCACCGCCGTCGGCGTGCGGGACGCGGGCTACACGGAGGTCGCCCCCGGGTCGATGACCGTGATCGCCGAGCTGGACGTCCCGCGCACCGCCTGAGTCAGGACGGGATCGTCGAGATGTAGACGAGCACGATCGGACCGGCCACTCGGACGGTGCTTCCCGCGGTGACGGGCGACGCGTCCACCGGTCGACCGTCGGGTGTCGCGGAGTCGAAGACGGGAACGTAACCGGGAGCCTCGTTCGGCCCGTGTCGACGGTGATCGGGGAGGACGATGTTCGCATCGCCTCCCGAGTGCACCACCAGCAGAGCCGAATCGAAGGTCTCCGCCTCGACCCCTGCGTGTCGGAGCGCGGGGATGCGCACGTCGGATCCGTCGACCCAGGCCTGCAGGGTACGGGCGTGATCGTCGTTCCACCGATCGCCGACGATCTCGGCCCCGTCGTGGTCGAACCACATGAGATCCGGTTCGCCGCTGGGTGTGTCACGACCGGCGAAGAACTCTTGTTGGCGCAGAACGGGTGCCGATCGACGCAGCCGCAGTGCTCGTCCCAGAGTCGCCGTCAGGGCGTCGTCCCGTCTCGACCAGTCGATCGCGTGCGCATCCGCGGCCGATGTTTCCTGCGGCACGCAGTAGGCATTGTTGTTGCCGTGCTGCGTGTGTCCCAGTTCGTCGCCGGCCAGGAACATCGGTGTCCCGGTGGACAGGGCCAGGGTCGACAGCAGCGCACGCACGTGTCGATCGCGCGCCGCGAGCACGGCGGGGTCCTCGGTCTCGCCCTCGACGCCGTGATTCACCGAGAGGTTGTTGTCGGTGCCGTCGCGGTTGGACTCGCCGTTGGCCTCGTTGTGCTTGGCGTTGTAGGACACCAGGTCTCGCGCGGTGAAGCCGTCGTGAGCGGTGACGAAGTTGACGGACGCCCACGGCCTGCGTCCGGTCGGCGCGAACAGATCCTCGGATCCCGCGAGGCGTGACGCCAGCTCACGCACACCGCCGTGCCCGGCGAAGAAGCGGCGCAGCGTGTCTCGGTAGCGGTCGTTCCACTCGCTCCACACGCCGCCGAACCCGCCGACCTGGTACCCGGGCCCGGTCGCGTCCCACGGCTCGGCGATCAGCTTGGCGCGGCACAGGATCGGGTCGGCGGCGATGGCGCTCAACATCGGGGCGTGCGGATCGAAGCGCCATCCGCCCGGCCTGCCCAGAGTGCTGGCGAGATCGAAGCGGAAGCCGTCGACCCCCAGTTCGGTGACCCAGTACCGCAACGAGTCGCAGACCATCCGGACGACGGCCGGGGACGCGGCGTCGACGGTGTTGCCGCATCCCGTCAGATCGATGTCGTGACCGCGGGCGTCCAGCAGGTAGTACCCGCGCGCGTCCAGGCCGCGCCACGAGAGGGAGGGGCCGTCGACACCGCCCTCGCAGGTGTGGTTGTAGACGACGTCGAGGATCACCTCGATACCCGCCTCGTGCAGCGTGTCCACCATCGTGCGGAACTCGGTGACCTCGGCGCCGGGGACCGAGGCGTACGACGGTTCGACGGCGAAGTACGAGCCGGTGCTGTAGCCCCAGTGGTTGCGCATCCCTCGGGCGCGCACACCGGGTTCGGTGAGGCACGCGTGCACCGGAAGCAGTTCCACCGCCGTCACACCCAGCGTACGAAGGTGCTCGAGCACCGCAGGGTGAACGAGTCCGAGGTAGGTGCCGCGTAGATTCTCGGGGACGTCCGGATGGGCACCGGTGAACGACCCGACGTGCACCTCGTACACGACGGTGCGGTCCCAGTCGGTCTCGAGTCGCGGTGCGTCCGAGGCCGGCAGGGGAGCGGTGACCACCGCGAGGGGAGCGTGTCCCAGTGAGTCGACCGTCGACTGCGGTCCGAACGGGTCGTCGCGATACGGCAGGAGGGCTCGCGCGTCGCCGAGGCTGCCGACGATGCGCCGTGCGTAGGGGTCGAGAAGGATCTTGTGCGGATCGAACCGGTGACCGGCCTCGGGATTCCACGGTCCGGAGACGCGGTAGCCGTAGACGGATCCGACGCCGGCCTCGGCGACCACACCGTGCCAGATGCCGTACGTGCGCTGGGTGAGGAGGTGACGCGACTCCCGTGAGTCGGGGCCCGACCCGTCCACCAGACACACCTCGACGGCGTGCGCGTCGGGTGCGTGCACGGCGAAGCAGACGCCGCCCTCCACGGGGTGGGCGCCCAGCGGGAAGGGCCTGCCCGACGCGGCGGCGGACTTCGGTGAGTTCTGTTCGTGCGACACGCGTGCTGATCCTGCCGTGGATGCACCCCGCGCGTGCGGGAAGATGGAAGGCGTGTCCTCTCCTGACCCAGACCTGCTCGTCGAACTCGCCGATGTCTCCGTCGTCCGCGGAGGGACGACCCTCGTCGGCCCCGTCTCCTGGAACGTGGAGCTGGACGAGCGGTGGGTGGTCCTCGGACCGAACGGTGCGGGCAAGACCACGCTGCTGCGCGTCGCCGCGGCGGAGATCTACCCGACCTCCGGCACCGCGCACGTGCTCGGCGAGACGCTCGGGCACGTCGACATCTCGGAACTCAAGCCGCGCATCGGCCTGTCGTCCTCTGCTCTCGCCGGACGCATCCCGTCCGACGAGGTGGTGGCCGATCTGGTCGTGTCGGCGGGGTACGCGGTGCTCGGTCGCTGGCGTGAGAAGTACGACGAGGTGGACGACGAGCGTGCGGTCGACATGCTCGAGACGGCCGGTATCGAGCATCTCGCTCGCCGGACCTTCGGGACGCTGTCCGAGGGCGAACGCAAGCGTGTCCTGATCGCCCGCGCTCTGATGACGGACCCCGAGTTGCTGCTGCTCGACGAGCCGGCCGCGGGTCTCGACCTCGGAGGCCGCGAGGATCTCGTCGCCATCCTCACCGACCTCGCACTCGACCCCGACGCCCCCGCGACGGTGCTGATCACGCACCACGTGGAGGAGATCCCACCGGGCTTCACCCACGCGATGCTGCTCAAGGAGGGCGGAGTCGTGGCGCAGGGTCTCATCGACGACGTCATCACGGAGGAGAACCTGTCCACCGCGTTCAGTCAGGCCATCGCCCTCGAGCGCACCGACGGGCGCTTCTTCGCGCGGCGCAAGCGGTCGCGGTCGTCCCATCGGCGAGCGCGGTGACCGAACCGGTCGCGCTGCGGGACGCCTCCACCGTCATCCTGCTGCGCGATGCGCCGGCAGGGCTCGAGGTCTTCCTGCAGCGGCGAGTCGGACGGATGGCGTTCGCCGCCGGCATGACGGTCTTCCCGGGCGGCGGTGTGGATCCGACCGATCGCACGCCCGCGGACGGGGAGGACCGGTGGGCCGGCCCGTCACCCGCGTGGTGGGCGGCACGGTTCGGCACCGTCGACGACGCCGCGGCGCGGGCCCTGGTGCTCGCCGCGGTGCGCGAGACCTTCGAGGAGTGCGGTGTCCTGTTCGCCGGGCCCGACGCGCACACCGTCGTCGCGGACACGTCCGATCACGCCGACCGGCGTCGTGCCGTCGAGAAGCATGAGATCTCTTTCGGTGAGTTCCTGGCCGAGACCCGACTGGTGGTGCGCTCCGATCTGCTGCGCCCGCACGCCCGTTGGATCACGCCCGAGGGCGAGACGACCCGTCGGTACGACACCCGCTTCTTCGTCGCGGCGCTCCCGTCCGGGCAACGTCCCGACGGCGAGACGTCCGAGGCCGTCGACGCCGCGTGGGTGGGGCCCGCGGATGCCCTCGACGAGTTCCGTCGCGGCGACCGCATGCTGATGCCGCCCACCTGGGCGTGCCTGCGGCATCTCGCCGGTCACGGGTCGGTGGCCGAGGCCATGGCCGCAGAGGCCGATCTGGCGCCGGTGCAGCCCGTCATCAGCGGATCGGGTGGATCCGTGCGGGTGAACTTCGACGGCGCCGACGAGTATCGCGCCGACCTCCCCCCACGCACCGAGCGGACGTCGAACAGCTAGCGTGCTGGCCATGGCTGAATTCGTGACTCTCGACGTGACCGACGGCATCGGCACCATCCGGCTCTCCCGGCCGCCGATGAACGCTCTGAACCGCCAGGTGCAGGGTGAGCTCCTCGAGGTGTCGCGGGCCGCCGCCGAGGATCCGGATGTCAAGGCGGTCATCGTGTACGGCGGTGAGAAGGTGTTCGCCGCCGGCGCGGACATCAAGGAGATGGCGGAGATGTCCGCGGGTCAGATGACCGACGCGATCGGCGCTCTGCAGGCCGGTCTCGGAGCGATCGCGTCCATCCCGAAGCCCACCGTCGCCGCCATCACCGGATACGCCCTCGGCGGCGGTCTGGAGGTCGCCCTCGGTGCCGATCGCCGCATCGCGGGCGACAACGCGAAGCTCGGCGTCCCCGAGGTGCTGCTCGGCGTCATTCCCGGCGGTGGCGGCACCCAGCGACTCGCCCGGCTGATCGGCCCGAGCCGCGCGAAGGACATGGTGTTCACCGGCCGTTTCGTCGGGGCCGAGGAGGCGCTCGCCGTCGGTCTCGTGGACGAGGTGGTGGCCCCCGATGCCGTGTACGAGGCGGCGCGCACGTGGGCCGGTCAGTTCGTCCGCGGTGCCTCGCGCGCCCTCGCCGCAGCCAAGGCGGCCATCGACGAGGGTCTGGACACCGACCTCGCGACGGGCCTGAAGATCGAGGCGCACGTCTTCGCCTCGCTGTTCGGTACCGAGGACCGCGCGATCGGCATGGCGTCGTTCCTCGAGAACGGCCCGGGCAAGGCCGACTTCACCGGCAACTAGCCTCCCGCACTCGTTCAGATAGGGTTCCCTTCCATGACCGCTCGTGAACCGCACACCGACACCGCCGCCTCGACCGCACCGTCGGATCCGGCGCCGCGCCCGCACGCGAGTGCCGAGGAAGTGCAGGCCGCACGGTCGGACACCAAGCTGGCCCAGGTGCTCTACCACGACTGGGAAGCGGAGACCTACGACGACAAGTGGTCGATCTCCTACGACCAGCGCTGCATCGACTACGCCCGCGGCCGTTTCGACGCGGTGGCCGGATCCGAGGCCCTGCCGTACGGTCGCGCGCTGGAACTGGGCTGCGGTACCGGCTTCTTCCTGCTCAACCTCATGCAGAGCGGCGTCGCCGCGACCGGGTCGGTCACGGACCTGTCGCCGGGCATGGTCAAGGTCGCGCTGCGCAACGCCGAGAACCTGGGCCTCGACGTGGACGGCCGCGTCGCCGATGCCGAGACCATCCCGTACGAGGACGACACGTTCGATCTCGTCGTCGGTCACGCGGTGCTGCACCACATCCCGGACGTGGAGCAGTCTCTGCGCGAGGTGCTGCGCGTGCTCAAGCCCGGCGGCCGGTTCGTGTTCGCGGGCGAGCCGACGACGGTGGGCAACTTCTACGCGCGGTGGCTGGGGCGTCTCACGTGGGAGGCCACGACCCGCACGACGCGGTTGCCGTTCCTCGCGGACTGGCGTCGCCCGCAGCAGGAGCTGGACGAGTCGTCCCGTGCCGCGGCACTCGAGGCCGTCGTCGATCTGCACACCTTCGACCCGACGGAGCTCGAGAACATCGCCGTCGCCGCGGGTGCGGACGACGTGCAGGCCAAGACCGAGGAGTTCGCCGCAGCGCTGCTGGGCTGGCCGGTCCGCACCTTCGAGGCGGCGGTGCCGGCGGAGAAGCTGGGTTGGGGCTGGGCGAGGTTCGCGTTCAACGGCTGGAAGTCGCTGTCCTGGCTCGACGAGAACGTGCTGCACCACGTCGTGCCCCGTGGCTACTTCTACAACGTGATGATCACGGGCACGAAGCCGGACACCGGCGCGCTCTGACGCGTCGGTGGGATACTCGTTCGACCTCGACGACGTCGAGTACCTGGCCGGGGCGTCCGACGCGCTGGCCGCGGTCGGTGACCGTGCGCTGACACCCGCCACGCTGGTCTCGGACATCGGCCGGATCCGCAGCGCCTTCGGTGACCGCGCCGCCGCGCTGATCGAGACGGTCACCCTGCGCCGCAAGGCCGCGACCAAGCTGCCGTTCGCCGGAACGTGGTTGGTCACCGACGACGCGGTGCAGCAGGCCACCACCGAACAGGTGTCCCGGCACCGGGCCGAGCGGCTGCGCGGACGTCGCATCCACGACGTCACCTGCTCGATCGGCACCGAACTGCACACCCTGCACTCGGTCGCGGACATCGTGGTGGGCAGCGATCTCGATCCGGTGCGGTTGGCCATGGCACGACACAACGTTCCCGACGTGGCCGTGCTGCGTGCCGACGCGGTGGTCCCCACCACGCGCGGCACCGTCGTCGTCGCCGACCCCGGCCGCCGCGCCGGCGGCCGCCGCCGTCACGACCCCGCAGCCCTCGAACCCCCGCTTCCGGACCTCCTCGACGCCTATGCCGGCCGCGACCTGGTGGTCAAGTGCGCACCGGGTCTCGACGTCGACCGTCTCGACCTCACGAGCCGACACACGCGGGCCGAGGTCGAACTCGTCTCCCTCGACGGCGCCGTCCGCGAGGCGTGCCTCTGGCTGGGGGAGGTGGCGGACCCCGCTGTGCGTCGCCGTGCGACGGTGCTCCGGTCGGACGGTTCCGCGTGGGAGGTGACGGACGCCGACTCGGACGCCATCGACGACGATCGTGCCCCTGGCAGGTACATCGTCGATCCCGACGGCGCCGTCGTGCGGGCCGGTCTCGTGCGCCACTACGCCGCGAGACATGGACTGTGGCAACTGGATCCACGCATCGCGCACCTCACGGGAGACGCGATACCGGAGGGGACGACGGGCTTCGAGATCCTCGACAGGTTGCCCTTCACCGAGAAGGTGTTGCGCAAGCGGCTCGCGGAGCTGGGATGCGGGTCGCTCGAGATTCTCGTCCGCGGCATCGACGTCGATCCCGCGTTGCTGCGCCCCCGGCTCGATCTCCGGGGCACCGTGCCGCTGGGGCTCGTGATCACCCGGATCGGGCGCTCGGGGGTGGCCTTCGTGTGCGGGCCGCGTACCGGGCCTCAGCGGAACGAGTAGAGGGATCCCAGCGCGGTCGGGACGACCACCTCGCCGTCCGAGCCGACGACGACTCCGGGGCTGTAGCCCTCGGCGCCGGGGAGCGCGTCGGTGTCGACCGTCTCGCCGGTGGCCGTGTCGAAGGTGACGAGTGCGAGCCCGTCACCTTCGCCGACCACCGTGTAGCCCGTGGTGCCACCCGCCAGTGCGGAGGAACCCTGTGTCACGAGATCTGGCCGCTCCCAGACCGTTTCGGGTCGCTCGCCCGCATCGCGGATCGCCCGCAGATGCGACCCCGCGCCGCCCGCGGGGACGATGGTGCCGTCCGCAGCGACGGACACACTTCCTGCCGCGCGGTCACCGACGAAGTAGGACCAGATCTCGGAGCCGTCCTCGGTGGAGTACGCACGCACGGTGCCCTCGACGTCCGTGAGGTACACACGGTCACCGTCGGGTGACACCACGGGGCTCGACGTCACGGCGGCGGGAAGCAGGGGCGACGACCACGCCTCGGTGAGGCCGGGGGAGTCCCCGCCGGTGTAGGACAGCGCCACGAGCTGGGGAGCGATGGCGCCGGCGCGCCACAGGACGAGGTAGACGGTCGAGGACTCCAGATCGACGGCCGGTGCCGCCGCGACGGCGCAGTCCGGCCCACCGCCCAGGCAGGCCAGCAGACCGTCGTCCGCGGGCCGCAGCGTGGTGTTCGGCGCGTCCAGGGGCGTGGGATTGGGGTTCAGGTCCAGTACGGGTGCGACCGCGTTCCCGGTCTGGTTGCTCAGCACGTTGATCTGACCGAACTGGGTGACCACCAGGACGTTGCCGTCGGGCAGGAACTGCGGGGTGCGCGGTACTCCGTAGACCGGTGTGCGCCAGCGCAGTTGACCGTTCTGGTTGATCGAGCTCATGCTGCCGTCGTCACCGGCGTAGAGGTTGGACGCCGAGTCGGCGACCGCGGTCGACGAGACGCCGGAGGGTCCGAGCGAGTTGCAGAACCGCTTGCGTCCGGTCTCGCCCTGGAACGATCCGAGCGCGCAGCCGGCGTCTCCGGTCATCGTCACCGTGATCTGACCGTTGGGCGCGACGGAGGGACGTGTGGACGTCGGAGCGCCGAGAGGGCGGGTCCAGTCGAGAGCGAGGGAGCGACTGCCCTCGGTGGTCACGGAGGCGGAGTTGTGGGCGTCGGCGAGACCGCCGCGCCAGCCCTCGTCGCCCAGGATGTCGATGGGCCCGGAGTCACTGCCACAGGCCCCGAGGGCGAGGGCGCCGACCGCGAGGAGAGCGGCACCGGCTCGACGAGTGCGCACCGAGGTACGCGGGTTCTCGTCGTGCATGCACTCTCCTGATGTCGGGTGATCGGCTCGCACGAGACTAACGGCTGAAACGATGCGTCACGGTTCCGACCCCCGGTGGTCGGCCCCCGGGTTCCCTGCGGCGGCGCCGACAGTAATGTGCCGCCCATGACCAGCATGTGGAACGCGCCGTTGCGCACCCGGTGGCGAGGATCGCGGCGACGTGACCCCGACCAGGCGCGCTTCCTCACGCTCGCGTCGCTGCGCTGGGTGATCGGCCACAAGGCGTACACGCCCTGGTACCTGGTGCGGTACTACCGCCTCGCGCGTTTCAAGGCCGCGAACCCGCACGTGGTGCTGCGCGGAATGGTGTTCCTCGGCAAGAACGTCGAGATCCACGCGACGCCCGAGCTGGCGCGACTCGAGATCGGTCGCTGGGTGCACATCGGTGACGGCAACGCGATCCGCTGCCACGAGGGGTCGCTGCGCATCGGTGACAAGGTGGTGTTCGGCAAGGACAACGTCGTCAACACCTATCTCGACATCGAGATCGGTGCGTCCACCCTCGTCGCCGACTGGTGCTACATCTGCGATTTCGATCATCGGACCGAGGACATCACGGTGCCGATCAAGGATCAGGGCATCGTCAAGTCGCCGGTGCGGATCGGCCCGGACACGTGGATCGCCGCGAAGGTGACCGTGCTGCGGGAGACCGTCGTCGGTCGCGGCTGCGTCCTGGGCGCGCACGCGGTGGTCAAGGGTCACGTGCCCGACTACGGGATCGCGGTCGGCGCACCCGCACGAGTGGTCCGGAACCGTCGCACCGACTGGGAGGCCGGCGCGGAGGACCGCGCGGCGTACGTCGCCGCACTGGAGGACATCGCCCGCAAGAAGTCGCTCGGGAGCGAGTGACTCAGTCCCGTTCGGGCAGTGGACGTTCGCTGATCGTGGGCCTGCCCAGCGGAAAGCGCACCCGGCGCTTCGCGGTGGAGTAGACCGTGGCGGTCTCGCGGGCCACGGAGTGCCAGTCGAAGTCGGACGTGAGTCGCGCACGTGCCGCGTCACTCCGGGTACGTGCCGCAGCGGGGTCGTCGAGTGTGCGCCGCACCGCCGTCGCCAAGGAGCCGACATCGCCGGGAACGAAGGACATCCCGGTGACGCCGTCGACGACGGCTTCGCCCAGGCCGCCCGCGGTGGAGGCGACGAGCGGTGTGCCGGCCGCGGCGCCCTCGAGGGCGATGATGCCGAAGGGCTCGTATCGACTCGGCAGCACCAGCGCGTCCGCCCGGTGCAGATGCGCGAGAACGCCGTCGTGGCCGAGGGATCCGACGAACGTCACCGCCCGGCGCACCCGGTGCACACGCGCCAGATCGACGAGGTGGTCGAGCTGGGTCCCGTCGCCGACGACGGTGAGCGTGGTGCCGGGGTGCGTCCGTCGGACACGCGGGAGTGCCGCTATCAGATCCTGCACCCCCTTCTCGTACTCCAACCGACCCACGAAGAGCAGGGACGGGGCGCCGGTGCGCGCCGCGCGAGGACGGTACGTCCAGGTCCGGGTGTCGATGCCGTTGCGTATCACGTGGACCGGGGACGGAAGCGGACCGAAGAGGCGGACCACCTCGTCCTCCATTCCCGCGGAACACGTGATGACGGAATCGGATTCGTGCGCCAGCCACCATTCCACGGAGTGCACCTGGCGGTTCACGCGGCCGGAGACCCATCCGCTGTGGCGTCCGGCCTCCGTCGCGTGGATCGTCGAGACCAGCGGGACGTCGTAGTACTCGGCGAGCGCGATCGCCGGGTGCGCCACCAGCCAGTCGTGGGCATGGACGACGTCGGGAACCCACCCCTCGCCGATGCCGGGCTTGGAGAGTGCGAGGCCGGCGCGCACCATCGCGTGACCCATCGCGAGCGTCCACTCCAGCATGTCCACTCCGAAGGTGAAGTGCGCCGGATCCTCGGCCACGGCGACGACGAGCACGCCCTCGGCTACCGAGCTCACGGTGGGGTGGGTCGCCGCGTCGGAACCCGTGGGGCGGCGGGAGAGGACCACCACCTCGTGTCCGGCCGCGGCCAGTTCCACCGCGAGATGGTGGACGTGGCGACCGAGGCCGCCGACCACCACGGGCGGGTACTCCCACGAGATCATCAGGACCTTCACGCCCGCACCTCCCGACCCGTCGGTTGCAGACGCCGCGCATCGAGGTCCGGGAACAGATCGTCCGCCTGGTTCCACCCGGATGCAAGGTCGGCGGCTCGTGCGTGATGCCCGTGCACGCGGGCGTCGGCGATCTCGCGCACCGCGTGAGCGTGCTTGTGGGCGCGGTCGCGGGCGTACTGCGCGGCCGAGTCCTTGCTCACCATGAAGGCCCAGTCGCTCGAGACGGTGAGCATCGTCTCGCGCAGGATCTGGTCCGCGACACGGTCTCGCAGACCGCCGGGGGGTGCCGCGTCGACGGCGTCGAGCGCGGTGGCGGTGATCTCGGCGTTGAGATCGACCAGGTCGCGGACGGGATCGCCCGCCCACACCCGCCAGTCCTTCCCGCTGCCCCAGGAGGTGTCAGGGAGGTCGACGGGGTCACCGACGTAGCCGTCTCGCTTCGCGCCCGCGAGTGTCCCGACGCGGATGCCGGCCTCGGGGAGCGCACGCAGGATGCCGGCCAACCATGCCGGGCCCTCGTGCCACCAGTGTCCGAAGAGCTCGGTGTCGAAGGCGGCGACCACCAGTGCCGGGGACCCGGTGCGCGCGTGTTCGGAGCGCATCCGGCGGCGAACCACGTCGACGAAGTCCTCGACATGCGAGCGGACGGCTGCTGCGGCGCGCTCCGGTTCGTACGGTGCCTTGTCCGGGCCCGCGACGCTTCTGCCGGTGACCCGGGACGGCTTCAGCCCGGTGTCGTGGTCGTAGGTGTGGAAGTCGCGGTACGCGGAATGACCGGGATAACCGGACTTCGGTGACCACACGCGATAGCTGACCGGGAGATCGCGACCGAACGCGACGACGTGGGTGTCGCCGACCGGACGGCCGCACGTCGTGTCTCCGTGCAGAGCCGGGCCGTCGACCATGAAGTGTCCGACGCCCGCGGCGGCGTAGTCGAGTTCCATCCCTGCGGTGAAGGCGCACTCGGGTGCCCAGATGCCCTCGGTGCCGCGGCCCCACCGGCGTACGGCGTCGGCGCGTCCCTCGCGGAGCGCGAACGTCCGCAGTCGTGGGTCGAGCAGAGGTTGGAACGGGTGCATCGACGGCCCACCGAGCAGTTCGACGGCGCCGGAGTCGGCCAGTTCGCGCAGTCGGGGGGCGCCGCCGTGGCGCCAGCGGGTCTCGAACTCGTGCAGAGCGGCAGCCGATCGCCGGTGTTCGCGGTGACCGAGCGCGCGGCGGTCCGGGTCACGGGACCCGGCGGCTTCGGCGGCGCGGAGCTGCCAGTTGCCGAGCCAGTGATGCATCCCGTCGAGGCTGTACGGATCGTCCAGTTGGGCGGCGAGTACCGGGGTGACGCCCAGGGTCAGCAGATCGGTGCGGCCCTCGTCGGCCAGGGTCCGCAGTTCGCGGACCACGGGCAGGTACGAATCTGCCCACGACTGGTAGAGCCACTCCTCCCCGACGGGCCACCGCCCCTGGTGGGCGAGCCACGGGAGATGGGAGTGCAGGACGAGCGCGAACATGCCCGGTTCGTCGGCCGAGGTCGCGCTCGTCACGTGCTGGACGGTTTCCGGGCCACCGCGACGAGATCCAGGCTCTCGTCGATCGCCTCGGCGTGGATGTCGAAGTCGTCGACGGTGATGCCGGCGACGTCGGAGACGAGGGTCGCGGGCCACGGCTCACCGGCGAGCGCGCGGTCGATCTGCGCGTCGATGAACGATCCGCCGTGGGTCGCGTCGAGTTCGCGCAGTCGCTCGCCGTGATGCACTCCGGTCATCGAGTCGATCTCGAATCCCGTGTCGGACAGTAGTTCCCGTAGTTCCGCAGGTGCGAGCTCGCGGGTGTGGAAGGGGTTCAGCGGGGTGTCCCGGCCGGGGGAGAACGTGATGCGGTTGGGAGTGCTGACGAGGAGGACGCCGCCGGGAACCAGAACCCGGAGGCACTCCCGCAGGAACTCGGCCTGGTCCCACAGATGTTCGATCACCTGGAAGTTGACGACGACGTCGACGCTCTCGCCGCGCAGCGGCAGCATCGCGAGGTTGCCTCGGGTCATGGCGACCGACGGGTACCGGCGAGCGACGTGTTCGGCGGCGCTGCGGTCGTAGTCGAGACCGATCACCCGTGTCGCCGTCCGCGCGATCATGTCGGCGCCGTAGCCCTCGCCGGAGCCCGCCTCGAGCACCACTCGGTCGGCGCAGGCCGGTGCGAGACGGCGGTACACGACCTCGTGCCGACGGAACCAGTAGTTCTCCTCGGCGATGCCGGGCACGGTGCGCTCGCCGGTGAGCGGGAGGGGTGTCTCGGTCGACACGGTCGTGTCGGTCGCGGCGTCGTTCATCCGGGCGACAGTAGTTCCCACCTGCCCGGTCGAGCGACGCCGGTCGGCGGTCCGAGGGGCCCCGGGGGGTGATTTATCGGCCCGACAGGAGTAAGTTACCCATCAGTAACCACGAATGGGGTAACGTCCGTGACACGTCGGTTCCGGGGCTTCGGCCCACCGCGCGCAGCGTGAACTCCGAATACGTTTCGGGCCCCGCGCTACGAGATCAAGACCTGATTCACCGAGACAGGACACAGGAGGTCGACGAAGACCCATGACGAACATCGTCGTACTGATCAAGCAGGTTCCCGACACGTGGTCCGAGCGCAAGCTCTCGGACGGCGACTACACGCTCGACCGCGACGCGGCCGATGCCGTGCTCGACGAGATCAACGAGCGCGCCGTGGAGGAGGCACTCCTGATCAAGGAGCGCGACGGCGGCGAGGTCAAGGTTCTCTCGGCAGGACCCGACCGCGCGACCGAGGCCATCCGCAAGGCCCTCTCCATGGGCGCGGACAGTGCTGTGCACGTCAACGATCCGGCCATGCACGGTTCCGACGCCATCCAGACCGCGTGGGCTCTCGCTGCCGCACTCGGCCAGGTGGAGTTCGAGAACGGTGAGGCCGCAGATCTGGTCATCGCCGGCAACGAGGCGACCGACGGCCGCATCGGCGCGGTCCCCGCCATCATCGCCGAGTACCTCGGCATCCCGCAGCTGACCCAGATGCGCAAGCTGGTCGTCGCCGACGGCAAGGTCAGCGGCGAGCGCGAGACCGACGAGGGCATCTTCGGCCTCGAGGCGGATCTCCCCGCGATCGTCAGCGTCACCGAGAAGATCAACGAGCCGCGCTTCCCGTCCTTCAAGGGCATCATGGCCGCCAAGAAGAAGTCGGTGCAGGTCCTCACCCTCGCCGACATCGGCGTCGATCCGGAGACCGTGGGCGTCGCGAACGCGGGCACCACCGTCACCACGGTGACCCCGAAGCCGCCGAAGACCGCTGGTGAGCGCGTGAACGACGAGGGCGACGGCGGAACCAAGGTCGCCGAGTACCTCGTCGCGCAGAAGATCATCTAGATCCCCGTCACCAGCACACATTCGTCTCACTGCAGTACAGGAGAAACACCATGGCAGAGGTACTCGTACTCGTCGAGCACGCAGACGGGGCACTGAAGAAGGTCACCAGCGAGCTCATCACGGCCGCCCGCGTTCTGGGTGAGCCGTCCGCGGTGGTCACGGGAGCGCCGGGCACCACCGACGCGATCGCCGCCGCACTCACCGAGGCCGGCGCCGCGAAGATCTATGTCGCGGAGTCCGCCGACGTCGACGGCTTCCTCGTCACGCCCAAGGTCGACGTGCTGTCGTCCCTGGCCGAGTCGGTCTCGCCCGCCGCGATCCTCACGTCCGGTGGCATCGAGGGCAAGGAGGTGGCGGGTCGTCTCGCCGCTCGCCTCGGTGCCGGACTGCACCAGGACGTCGTGGCGATCAACGCCGACAAGTCCGCCACGTACTCCATCTTCGGTGGCGCGTTCACCGTCGAGGCGAAGACCAACGGCGACGTCCCGGTCATCTCGCTCCGCCCGGGTGCCATCGACGCCGAGCCGCAGGCCGGTGCCGGTGAGCGTGTCGACGTCGAGGTTCCCGCGCAGGAGGAGGCCGTCGTCAAGGTCACCTCGCGTGAGCCCGTCGCCGGCGGCGACCGCCCCGAGCTCACCGAGGCGTCGGTCGTCGTCTCCGGTGGTCGCGGTGTCGGCAGCGCGGACAAGTTCTCCGTCGTCGAGGACCTGGCCGACTCGCTCGGTGCGGCCGTCGGCGCGTCGCGTGCAGCCGTCGACTCGGGCTACTACCCGGGCCAGTTCCAGGTGGGTCAGACGGGCAAGACCGTCTCGCCCCAGCTGTACGTCGCGCTCGGCATCTCCGGTGCGATCCAGCACCGCGCCGGCATGCAGACGTCCAAGACGATCGTCGCCGTCAACAAGGACGAGGAAGCACCGATCTTCGAGATCGCGGACTTCGGCGTCGTGGGCGACCTCTTCGACGTCACGCCTCAGCTCGCCGAGGCAGTGAAGAAGCGCAAGGGCTGATCCCCTCAGCAGTACCCGAGAGCCCCGCTACCGTTCGTCGGTAGCGGGGCTTTCGTCGTTCGTGCACCTTCCGGTCACGTCGTGTTGTGAGTGCCGTCGAGTGGGCTCGATAGATCTATGTGCCATGACATCAGATGTGTGCGACTCGGCACCGACCGTCATCACCCCGTCCTCGGCCGACGAGCACGTGCTCGTCTCCGACAAGCACCACTCACTCGTTCTCGGATCCACCCCGGAACACGTGCTCGCGGCGCAGCGGTTGCGCGCCACCGTGTTCGGCTCGGAAGCGGGGTACGAGTCGACCACTTTCGACGGCGGCCTCGACGCCGACCGCTTCGACGACCACTGCGATCACCTGCTCGTCGTCGACAACCGCACCGGCGATCGTGTCGGCTGCTACCGCATGCTCACGCCGGACGGTGCGGAGCGCGCCGGCGGGTACTACACGGCGACGGAGTTCGACATCAGCGAACTGCGTGCACACGAGTTGCGGACGGTCGAGATGGGTCGTGCATGCGTCCTGGAGGGCCATCGATCCGGCTCGGTGCTGGCGCTGATGTGGTCCGGGATCCTCCGGTACATCGACCTCGGTGGCTACGACCGGGTGATGGGCTGTGTGTCGGTCCCCATGGCACTCGGCGACGGGGAGCCGGACGGCGCGCACGTCAAGGGCGTGTACGACCTCGTCGAGAAGCGGCACCGCTCCGAGGTCCGCGCGTATCCCCGGACCCCCGTGCGCGTCGACGGTGTCGCCCTCGCCGACATGACGGCGCCCGCCCGCACCTCGGTGCCGGCCCTGATGCGCGGCTATCTGCGCATGGGCGCCTCGATCTGCGGGGAGCCGGCCCACGATCCCGATTTCGGCGTCGCGGACTTCGTCACCCTCCTGCACATGAAGGACGCCAACGTCCGCTATCTCGACCGGCTCCGCTCGGCCGCGGCGACCGCGGAGTCGCACGCGTGACGACACACGCCTGGATGCCCGCCAGCCCGTGCGGGACGGGGTGCCATCCGGCGGTCTCGGCGACCGTGGGCACCGCACGCGTGGTGGTGCGCTGCGTCCTGGTGGCGGTGCTGCTCGCCGTGGTCCCGCTCCTGCTGGCGGGCCGGGTGTTGCCGGCGGGCGGTCGACGCGCCACCGCACGTGCCGGAGCCAGGGGACTCCTCGGCGCGCTCGGTGTCCGGGTGACTCTGGTCGGCGACCGCACGGCCGAGCCCACCGGCGTCGGAACGCTCGTCGTCGCCAATCACGTGTCCTGGACGGACGTCCTGGTGCTGGCAGCCTGTTTCCCGTGCCGCTTCGTCGCCCGCGCGGACCTCGTGGACTGGCCCGTCCTGGGTCTGCTCGCACGCATCGTGCGGGTCGTCCCCATCGCCCGTGAGCGACTCCGCTCCCTGCCCGGCACCGTCGACGAGGTGACCGAGGCCTTGCGATCGGGAGCCACGGTGGTCGTCTTCCCCGAGGGCACCACCTGGTGCGGAACCGCCTACGGATCGTTCCGTCCCGCCCTGTTCCAGGCGGCCATCGACGCCGGTGCGGTGGTGCGGCCGATCGCAGTCACTTACCGCGACGTCGACCACCGTCCGACGACGGCCACCGCCTTCGTGGGCGACGAGACCATCGGCGAGTCGATGTCGAGGATCCTGCGGCTCAAGGGCGTCCGTGCCGCCGTGCGGGTGTGCGAGGACATCGCGCCCATCGACGATCGTCGACTGCTGGCGCGCAGCGCGGAGTTGGCCGTGCGCCGACACCAGGACGAGAGGGCAGTTCCGCCCCTGCGCGTCACCCGCACGCGACTGCCGCGCCGGGATCGGCTCGCCCAGCCGGTCCGCCCCGGTGAGTACGCCGGAACCGTCGTGCGGGCGAGCTGACGCACGGCAGTTCGGGCGTGCTCGCGCGGGGGAGAGGCGGGGTCCGCGACCGGTTATCCTGGACCACGTCATGCCACAGCCCCCACGTGTGCCCGGAACGCCGGTGTACCTCGATCATGCCGCGACCACTCCGATGGTCCCCGCGGCGATCGAGGCGATGACGGAGATCCATCGGACCGTGGGAAACGCGTCGTCCCTGCACGGATCGGGGCGCACGGCCCGCCGCCGCATCGAGGAGTCGCGGGAGTCCATCGCCGCGGCGCTGGGCGCTCGTCCGTCCGAGGTCATCTTCACCTCCGGCGGCACCGAGAGCGACAATCTGGCGGTCAAGGGTATCTTCTGGGCACGCCGAGCGCGTGATCCTCGTCGCGTCCGCGTGATCACCAGCTCGGTCGAGCATCACGCCGTGCTCGATGCCGTGGAGTGGCTCGAACGTCACGAGGGCGCCGCGGTGTCCTGGTTGCCGGTCGAGGCCGACGGCCGCGTCCTCCCGTCGACGCTGCGCCGAGAACTCGAGCTGCACGCCGACGAGGTCGCCGTCGTGTCGATCATGTGGGCGAACAACGAGGTGGGCACCATCATGGCGATCCGCGAACTCGCTGCCATCGCGGCCGAGTTCGACGTGCCCATGCACAGCGACGCGGTCCAGGTGGCCGGTGTCCGTGAGCTCGACTTCGCGTCCAGTGGTCTCTCCGCGCTGTCCATCGCGGCACACAAGTTCGGCGGACCCCAGGGCGTCGGCGCGCTGCTGCTCGGACGCTCGGTGCCCTGCGAATCACTGCTGCACGGAGGCGGTCAGGAACGCGACGTCCGGTCCGGGACGCCCGACACGGCAGGTGCCGTGGGCATGGCGGCCGCCCTCGACGTCGCCGTCGCCGGACGGGCCGACACCGAGGCGCGGCTCGTGGCGTTGCGCGAGCGTGTCATCGAGGGTGTCCTCGACGCGGTGCCCGGCGCGTCGGTCAACGGTGCCCGCGGCGCGGACAGACTTCCCGGCAACGTGCACGTCACGTTCCCCGGATGCGAGGGCGATTCACTGTTGATGTTGCTCGACGCCTCCGGTGTCGAGTGTTCGACGGGATCCGCGTGCACGGCGGGTGTCGCGCGGGCGAGTCATGTGCTGCTGGCGATGGGCGTCGATGCGGCCGATGCCCGCGGATCACTGCGGTTCTCCTTGGGCCACACCAGCACCGACGCCGATGTCGACGCACTGCTCGAGGTCCTGCCGCGCGTCGTCGAACGTGCGCGGGCCGCCGGCATGGCGTCCAGTTCGAGATGACGAGAACGTCGAGACGAGAAGAGTGGTGACATGAGAGTTCTGGCAGCGATGAGCGGCGGCGTCGATTCCGCCGTGGCGGCGGCGCGTGCCGTCGATGCCGGCCACGAGGTGGTCGGGGTGCACCTGGCGCTGTCCACCGCTCCCGGCGCTCTGCGCACCGGGTCGCGCGGGTGCTGCTCCAAGGAGGACGCCGGGGACGCGCGCCGCGCCGCGGACGTGCTCGGGATCCCGTTCTACGTCTGGGATTTCGCGGATCGGTTCAAGGAGGACGTGATCGACGACTTCGTCGCGTCCTACGCCGCAGGCGAGACCCCGAACCCGTGCCTGCGCTGCAACGAGAAGATCAAGTTCGCGGCGCTCGCCGATCGGGCCGAGGCGCTCGGTTTCGACGCGGTCGCCACCGGCCACTACGCCCGGCTCGAGGACGGCGTGCTGCGTCGTGCGGTCGATGCCGACAAGGACCAGTCCTACGTGCTGGGCGTCCTCACCGCGCGCCAGCTGTCCCGTGCCCTGTTCCCGATCGGGGACACCCCGAAGGCGGAGGTGCGTGACGAGGCCGCCCGCCGCGGTCTCGCCGTCGCGGACAAGCCCGACAGTCACGACATCTGCTTCATCCCGTCCGGCGACACCCGGGCGTTCCTCGGCGCCCGTATCGGCGTGCGCCCCGGATCGGTGGTCGACGCGGACTCCGGCGCGGTGCTCGCCGAGCACGACGGTGTGCACGGGTTCACCGTCGGCCAGCGCAAGGGCCTGGGCGTCGAGGGACCGGCCGCCGACGGCAAGCCGCGGTACGTCACCTCCATCGAGCCCGAGACCGGGACCGTCCGGGTCGGCTCGGCGAGCCGCCTCGACGTGTACGGCATCGATGCGAGCACACCCGTCTGGACGTCCGGCACGCCGCCCGAGGGCGACGTGGACTGCGTCGTCCAGGTCCGGGCACACGGCGGACTCGCGGACGCCGTCGCTCGTGTCGACGGCGACACCCTGCGCATCGGTCTGCGGTCCCCGCTCACCGGAGTCGCACGTGGTCAGGCAGCCGTGCTGTACCGCCCCGACCCGGCAGGCGACATCGTGGTCGGCAGCGGCACCATCGCGGGAACCTCCGCCGAGTCGCCACTCACCGCGTCCGCTCGCCCGTGACGGATCCTGCTGCCGCTCTGGCAGGCGTGGCGACGGGCGTCGGCTCGTGGCCGGGAACGGACATCGCGAACGCCGTCACGACGGTGATCGGCGAGCTCCCCGACCTGCCGCACGTCGTGGAACTCCCGGCGCGAGGTCTCGGCGCCGACATGATCGGGCGCACCGGCGTGCTGCTGGTCGACATCGAGATCGATGCGGCCACCAGCGGATACCGCGTGAGCCGACGGCCGAGTACGACGAGCCGCCGGGCCCGCGACTTCCTGACGGAGGACCTCGACGTTCTCGAGGAGCAGTGGGAACTGGCCGGGCTGCGCGGATCCGGCCGCGCCGTCAAGGTGCAGGCCGCGGGCCCGCTGACGATGGCCGCGGACATCGAGCTGGCCTTCGGTCACCGCGCCTTGACCGACCGCGGTGCGGTGCGCGACATCGCCGGGTCGTTGGCCGAGGGAGTGGCCGCGCACGCCGACGAGGTCGCGAGGCGGCTCGGCGCCGAGGTGGTCGTCCAGTTCGACGAACCTCGCATCGCGGCCGTGCTGGCCGGTCGCCTGCAGGGCGTGACGAGCCTCGAGCAGATCGCCGCGGTGCCGGCGCCGGAGGTGGCCGACCTGCTGGGCTCGGTGGTGCAGCGGGTGAACCGACCCGTGATCGTGCACACGTGCTCCGCCGACGTCCCGTTCGAGGTCTTCGGACGCAGCGGGGTGCACGGCGTCTCGTTCGATCTGTCCCTGCTGCCCACGTCGCGGTACGACGCGGTCGGCGATTACCTGGAGAGCGGCGGTGTCGCCGTCCTGGGGGTGGTGCCGGGAACCGACCCGGAGAAGTACCCGGCGTGGCGCGAGAGTGCGGCGCCCGCAGTGGAACTGATGGATCGGTTGGGCTTCCCGAGGCGGTACCTCGCCGAGCGCGTCGCCGTCTCACCCACGTGTGGGTTGTCCGGCGCGAGCCTGCCGTGGGCCCGGCACGCTCTGACGGTGCTGCGCGACGTCCGCGCTGCTTTCACCGAGGATCCCGACGCGCTGTGACACCGGCCTTCGTCACCGGGAACGGTGTCGGAGCGCTCCGATAGTCTGCGATCGTGGACGAGATCGAGACACCGCCGGACCTGGTCCCGGCCTCACCCGAGCAGAAGCAGGAGTGGGACGCGCTGGCCGAGGAGGTCCGCGGTCACCAGTTCCGGTACTACGTGCGGGACGCGCCGATCATCTCGGACGGGCAGTTCGACGAGTTGCTGAAGCGCCTGCAGGCGATGGAGGAGGAGCATCCGGATCTCCGGACGCCCGACTCGCCGACGCAGCTCGTCGGTGGCGGCTTCGAGACGGACTTCACGGCTGTCGACCACCTCGAGCGAATGTTGTCCCTGGACAACGTGTTCGACGCGGACGAGCTGCGTGCCTGGGCTCGCAGGGTCGAGGTGGAGGCGGGGGAGAACCTGCACTACCTCTGCGAGGTCAAGATCGACGGTGTCGCGCTCAATCTCGTGTACGAGAACGGCCGACTGGTGCGCGCCGCCACCCGCGGTGACGGACGCACCGGGGAGGACGTGACGCTCAACGCGCGCACCATCGACGACATCCCCGAGGTGCTCACCCCGTCGGACGGGTTCCCGGTCCCGACGCTGCTCGAGGTGCGGGGCGAGGTGTTCTTCCGGCTCGAGGACTTCCAGGCGCTCAACGCCTCTCTCGTCGAGCAGGGCAAGCCGCCGTTCGCCAACCCGCGCAACTCCGCCGCGGGGTCGCTGCGGCAGAAGAACCCCGCGGTCACCTCGCGGCGGCGGCTCGGCATGATCTGTCACGGGTTCGGCCGGATGGAGGGCTTCGCCCCCGCCGCCCAGTCCGTCGCGTACGACGCGCTCGCCGCCTGGGGTCTGCCGGTCTCGACTCACACCGCACTGGTGCAGGGCGTGGACGCGGTGGTCGAACGCATGGAGTACTGGGGAGAGAACCGGCACTCGGTCGAGCACGAGATCGACGGCCTCGTGGTGAAGGTCGACGAGATGGCGTTGCACCGCCGACTCGGATCCACGTCCCGCGCACCCCGCTGGGCCATCGCCTTCAAGTATCCGCCGGAGGAGGCGACCACGACGTTGCTCGACATCCGGGTCAACGTCGGTCGCACCGGGCGAGTGACGCCGTTCGCGTTCATGGAGCCGGTACTCGTGGCGGGGTCGACGGTGTCCCTGGCGACGTTGCACAACGCGTCCGAGGTCGTGCGCAAGGGCGTGCTGATCGGTGACACCGTGGTCATCCGCAAGGCGGGCGAGGTGATCCCGGAGGTGCTCGGTCCGGTGGTCGACGCGCGCACCGGGGACGAGCGGGAGTTCGTCATGCCGACGCACTGCCCCGAGTGCGGAACCGAGCTCGCACCGGCCAAGGAGGGCGACGCCGACATCCGCTGCCCCAACTCGCGCTCGTGCCCGGCACAGTTGCGGGAGCGGGTCTTTCACGTCGCGGGCCGTGGTGCATTCGACATCGAGGTGTTGGGGTACGAGGCCGCGACGGCGCTGCTGTCCGCACAGGTGATCGAGGACGAGGGCGATCTGTTCGATCTCACCGAGGACCAGCTCACCCGGACGGATCTCTTCCGAACCAAGGCGGGAGCGCTGTCCGCGAACGGTCGGCGATTGCTGGACAACCTGGGGCGAGCCAAGGATCAGCCGCTGTGGCGGGTGCTCGTCGGATTGTCGATCCGCCATGTCGGGCCGACCGCCGCCCGCGCCCTCGCCGCCCGCTTCGGGTCGCTCGAGGCCATCCGGGCGGCGACTGAGGAGGAACTGGCCGCCGCCGACGGGGTGGGCCCCACCATCGCCCGCGCAGTCGTCGAGTGGTTCGACGTCGACTGGCACCGCGCCATCGTGGAGAAGTGGTCGGCGGCGGGCGTGCGCATGGAGGACGAACGCGACGAGAGTATCGAGCGCACGCTCGACGGTCTGTCGATCGTCGTCACCGGATCGCTCGCCACGTTCACGCGTGACGACGCGAAGGAGGCGATCCTGGCCCGCGGCGGCAAGGCGGCCTCGTCGGTGTCGAAGAAGACGGCGTTCGTGGTCGTCGGCGACGCGCCCGGATCCAAGCACGACAAGGCGCTCGAACTCGGTGTTCCGGTGCTCGACGAGGACGGGTTCCGCACGCTGCTCGGCGAGGGGCCCGACGCGGCCCGCGCGCTGGTCGCCGGGGCGGACTCAGCCGAGGACGGTGGCGACGATGCCGGCCAGGTAGCCGAGCCGGGCGATCTCTGACGGTCGGAAGTCCGGTCCGCCGGGTCGTCCGAGCACCAGCACGGTGCCCGACGATCCGAGTGGCGCCGCGGCCAGTGTGGTGTCCATGTCCTTCCACGACTGCGGAACCCATGCTCCGGTCGGGTCGAGGACTGCCGGCTTCTCGAGGGGCATCCACGGCATGTCGTCGGCCCGCGACTCGGGCGCCCCGGAGCTGCCGACGATGACGGCCGGACCGTGATCCGACATGCCCACCACGGTGCTCCATCCGACGCGCAAGACCCGCGGCGCACCGTCCACGAGCACCTGCAGACGGTCGTCGTGCGCCGTGGCCACCTGATCGATGAGCTCGAGCTCGCGGTGTGTGTCCAGGATGCCGGCGTAGGGACGGATGGAGTCCACGCGGACGTCGGTGAGCTTCTCGGCCGCGGTGATGAGTGTGTCGGGGAGGGCGCCCGGCGCGACGTCCACCACCAGATCGTCCACCGCGAATCCGGCTCCGCGTTCGATGACGTCGAGCGACAGGATGTCGGCCCCCACCGAACCCAGGGCGACGGCGAGCGACCCGAGACTGCCCGGACGGTCGGGCAACTGGACCCGCAGGAGATACGACACGCCGACATCCTCGCACTCGACGCCGTCTCCATCGAGTCGCACGCGGCCCACGGGAAGGTGGAGGACGGCGGGGCTCGCCGTCCCTCGCCGCGACGCGAGGCCGTGACGGTGGGGTGGTCGCCACGAACTAGGCTGCTCGGCATGCGTTACGAATCGAAGGGGGCCTGACGGACGTGTCTGCCATATCCCGCGACGAGGTCGCCCACCTCGCACGACTGTCCCGGCTCGCGCTCGAGGAGCACGAACTCGATGCGTTCGCCGGTCAGCTCGACGCCATTCTGGGCCACGTGAAGGCGGTGTCGGAGGTCGACGTCTCGGACGTCGACGCCACAGCGAGTCCGCTCGCTGTGACCAACGTCACCCGGCCAGACGTCATCGTCCCGGGTCTCGGCCCGGACAGTGCCCTCGCCGAGGCGCCCGCGTCCGAACAGAGCCGCTTCGCGGTGCCGCGCATCCTGGGAGAAGAGTGATGACCGCCGCCGAGCAGACCGATCTGATCCGGTCCACCGCGTCCGACCTGGCCGCGAAGATCCGCACCCGCGAGGTCTCCGCCGTGGAGGTCACTCGCGCCCACCTCGATCGCATCGCCGAGGTCGACGGAACGCTGCACGCCTTCCTGCACGTCGCGGGGGACGAGGCGGTCGCCGCCGCCCAGCGCGTCGACGACGCGTTGGACGCGGGTGAGACGCCCGCGTCGGAGTTGGCCGGCGTCCCGTTGGCGCTGAAGGACGTGTTCACCACCACGGACATGCCCACCACCGCCGGCTCGAAGATCCTCGAGGGATGGGTCTCGCCGTACGACGCCACGGTCACCGCGAGGCTGCGTGCCGCGGGAATCCCGTTGCTGGGCAAGACCAACATGGACGAGTTCGCGATGGGGTCGTCCACCGAGAACAGCGCGTACGGACCCACCCTGAACCCGTGGGACACCACTCGGGTGCCGGGTGGATCGGGCGGCGGTTCGGCCGCGGCGCTCGCCTCGTTCCAGGCACCGTTGGCCATCGGTACCGACACCGGTGGCTCGATCCGGCAACCGGCCGCCGTCACCGGAACCGTCGGGTGCAAGCCGACGTACGGCGGCGTCTCCCGGTACGGGCTCATCGCCTGCGCCTCCTCCCTGGATCAGGGCGGTCCCTGCGGGCGGACGGTGCTCGACACCGCGCTGCTGCACCAGGTCATCGCCGGACACGACCCCCGCGACTCGACGTCGGTCGACGCGGCGGTGCCGGACGTCGTCGCGGCCGCGCGCCGCGGCGCGGGTGGAGATCTGACGGGCGTGCGCGTCGGCGTCGTCAAGGAACTGCACTCGGACGCATATCAGCCGGGGGTCATCTCCTCCTTCGACGCCGCCGTCGAGGTGCTCACCTCGCTGGGCGCCGAGGTGGTGGAGGTGTCGTGCCCCAACTTCGATCACGCCCTCGCCGCGTACTACCTCATCCTCCCGTCGGAGGTGTCGTCCAACCTCGCCCGCTTCGACGCGATGCGCTACGGACTGCGGGTCGGTGACGACGGAACGCACAGTGCCGATCAGGTCATGGCGATGTCGCGTGCCGCCGGGTTCGGCCCGGAGGTCAAGCGCCGCATCATGATCGGGACGTATGCGCTGTCCGCAGGCTACTACGACGCGTACTACGGCCAGGCTCTGAAGATCCGGACGCTCATCGCCCGGGACTTCGATCGTGCCTACGAGAAGGTGGACGTCCTGGTGTCGCCCACCACCCCGTCGACGGCGTTCGCGCTGGGCGAGAAGGTCGACGACCCCATCGCCATGTACCTGTACGACCTCTGCACCCTGCCGACCAACCTGGCCGGTCACCCGGCCATGTCGGTGCCGTCCGGTCTCGCGGACGGTCTCCCGGTCGGGCTGCAGATCATGGCTCCGGCGATGGCGGACGATCGCCTCTACCGGGTCGGTGCGGCGTACGAAGCCGCACGGGGAGAGTTTCCCCAGCCGTCCGCGATCTGATCCGACCGTGCCTCCGCGCGCCGGAGGTAGCAAGATGGTGACGAGCATCGTGCGCGGCGACCCCGCGTCGACACCCGCGAACGAGAGGCACCGACCCATGCGTATCGGAGTACTTACCGGCGGCGGCGACTGCCCGGGACTCAACGCGGTCATCAGGGCCGTCGTACGCACGGCGGACGCCCGCTACGGGTCATCGGTGGTCGGATTCCTCGACGGCTGGCGCGGCCTGCTCGAGGACCGTCGTATCCAACTGCGCAACGACGATCGCAACGATCGACTGCTCACCAAGGGCGGCACCATCCTGGGGACCGCACGCGTCAATCCCGAGAAGCTGCGGGCGGGGCTCGACCAGATCAAGCAGACGATGGACGACAACGGCATCGACGTGCTCATCCCCATCGGCGGCGAGGGCACGTTGACCGCCGGACACTGGCTGTCGCAGGAGGGCGTGCCCGTCATCGGGGTTCCCAAGACCATCGACAACGACATCGACTGCACCGACGTCACGTTCGGTTTCGACACGGCACTCACCATCGCCACCGACGCGATCGATCGGCTGCACAGCACCGCCGAGTCCCACCAGCGCGTCATGCTCGTCGAGGTGATGGGGCGGCACGCCGGCTGGATCGCGCTGCACTCCGGCCTCGCGTCCGGCGCGCACATGACACTGATCCCCGAGCAGCCCTTCGACGTCCAGGAGGTGTGCGATCTGGTGAAGAAGCGGTTCCAGCGCGGGGACTCCCACTTCATCTGCGTCGTCGCCGAGGGAGCGACGCCCAAGGAGGGGTCGATGGAGATCCGCGACGGAGGAATCGACGAGTTCGGCCACGTCCGGTTCACCGGTGTCGCACAGCAATTGGGCGTCGAGATCGAACGCCGCATCAACAAGGAGGTCCGCACCACGGTGCTGGGCCACGTGCAGCGCGGCGGCAAGCCCACTCCGTACGACCGCGTCCTCGCCACCCGTTTCGGCGTCAACGCCGTCGACGCCGTGCACGCGGGGGAGAAGGGCAAGATGGTCTCCCTCCAGGGCGCCGAGATCGGCCTGGTGGACCTCGAGGAGGCCGTCCGCCAGCTCAAGCGGGTTCCCGAGAGTCGCTACCTGGACGCGGCCGCCTTCTTCGGCTGACACCGAGGGGGTTCGGCCCACCGGTCCGCAGTAAACTCGGCACCATGACTGCTGCCACCTCATCGCACTCGACGAGCCTGATGGATTACGACGAGGTGATCTCCCGGTACGACCCCGTGCTGGGCATGGAGGTGCACGTCGAGCTCGGTACCGCCACCAAGATGTTCTGTGGGTGCCCCACCGAGTTCGGTGCCGAGCCCAACACCCAGGTGTGTCCGGTGTGCCTCGGCCTGCCGGGTGCGCTGCCGGTGGTCAACGCGGCTGCCGTCGAGTCCGCCATCCGGATCGGCCTCGCGCTGAACTGCTCCATCACGCCGTGGGGTCGGTTCGCGCGGAAGAACTACTTCTACCCGGACCAGCCGAAGAACTACCAGATCTCGCAGTACGACGAGCCGATCGCCACCGAGGGCTATCTCGACGTGGTGCTCGACGACGGGTCCACGTGGCGGGTCGACATCGAGCGCGCCCACATGGAGGAGGACACCGGCAAGTCGTTGCACGTCGGCGGCGCCACCGGTCGCATCGACGGAGCGAGTCACTCACTGCTGGACTACAACCGGGCCGGTGTGCCTCTCGTCGAGATCGTCACCAAGACCATCGAGGGCGCCGGCGACCGCGCGCCCGAGGTGGCCCGCGCCTACGTCACGGCGCTGCGGGAACTGATCCGCGAGCTCGGCGTGTCCGACGTGCGGATGGACCAGGGCTCGCTCCGGTGCGATGCCAACGTCTCGCTGATGGAGAAGGGCGCCACCGAGTTCGGCACCCGGACCGAGACCAAGAACGTCAACTCCCTCAAGAGCGTCGAGGTCGCCGTCCGCTACGAGATGCGCCGTCAGGCAGCAGTTCTCGCGGAGGGCGGCGAGATCGTGCAGGAGACGCGGCACTTCCAGGAGGCCGACGGCAGCACGGCGCCCGGTCGCAAGAAAGAGACCGCGGAGGACTACCGCTACTTCCCGGAGCCCGATCTCGAGCCGGTCGCCCCGGACGCCGCCTGGGTCGAGGAACTGCGCGCCACCATTCCCGAGGCGCCGTGGATCACCCGCTCTCGCATCCAGAAGGAGTGGGGCTGGTCCGATCTCGTCATGCGCGACGTCGTGAACGCCGATGCGCTCGGCCTCATCACCGCGACCGTCGACGCCGGTGCGACACCCGACGCCGCCCGCAGCTGGTGGGTGGCGTACCTGTCGCAGCAGGCCAACACCCGCGGCGTCGACCTCGCGGACCTGGCGATCACCCCGGTTCAGGTGGCCCGCGTCGCCGCGCTGGTCGCCGACCGCACACTCACCAACGCCAACGCCCGCAAGGTGGTCGACGGTGTCCTCGATGGTGAGGGTGACCCCGACGCCGTCGTCGAGGCACGCGGACTCGCTGTCGTGCAAGACGATTCGGCGCTCGAGACGGCCGTGTCCGAGGCGCTCGCGGCCAACCCCTCCGTCGCGGAGAAGATCCGCGGCGGCAAGGTGCAGGCCGCCGGCGCCATCGTCGGTGCCGTCATGAAGGCGACCAAGGGCCAGGCCGACCCCGCGCGAGTCAAGGAACTCGTCATCGCCGCCTGCAGCTAGAGAGTCCGACCGACCGACCGGCCTCCCCGCCGACCGACCGACCGGCCTCCGGCCTTCCCGCTAGTCGCTCCCGCCGCCGCCGGCCGGCACCGGCACGATGACCACTCGGTCGTCCGTCGGCACCGGCTGGCCGCCGTCCTTGTTCACGGTGGTCACCCACACCTGGCCCTGAGCGCCGAGCGACGCACCACGCAGGCGGCCGTACCGGTCCTGTGCGGTGAGGGTCGGCGGCGTCGTCACCGCGTTGGTGTCCGGGTCCACGGGAACCAGTGCCAGCGCACGGGCACCGGACATCGACACGGCCACCGAGCCGGGTGCGGCCGCGCATCCGCCGACGCCCGGCTTGTCCGGCCACGTCCACACGGGACTGACGACGGCACCCTCGGGCGTGATGCGGGACAGCCGGTCCTCGGTGGCCGTCGCATCGGTCACCCAGGTGCTGCCCGTGGCGTCGATGCAGACGTCGCCGGCGCGGCCGATGCCGCTCATGACGACGCGGGGAGCCGAGGTGGAGTCGACACGCGGGTCGGTGACGGCCAGAACCTTGCCTGCGAGCGACGCCGGGTTCGCCGCAGCGGCGGGATCGCCCCCGTCGCCGGTGATCACCCGGAGTTCGTCGGGTGACGAGAAATCGAGGGCACCCGAGCTGGTGGTCCCGCGGGGGATGCCGGCGAGCACGGTCTTCGGGACGTCTCCCGCCGCGATGCGTACCACGCGGTTGTCGGTCGCCGTCGTGATGTACGCGTAGAGGAGGCGGTCCTCGTCGTAGGTGGGGGACAGCGTGATGTCGAGCAGTCCGCCGTCGCCGTCGCCGTCGACCGGGACGGTCACGACGGGTCGGGGTGCCTGGCCCGGAGCCACCTGGAAGATGGTGCCGGTGCGACGCTCGCCGACCAGGGCCGATGCCCCGCCGGGGAGGACGACGAGGCCGGACAGGGTGTCGAGACAGGTCGCGACCACGTTGGGATCCGGATCCACGCAGGGCCCGGTGGCCGGTGACGGCGCGGGCGGCGTGCTGGAACCCGGCGCTCCCGGCTCCACCGGTTCGATGTCGGCAGCGCCGAACGTGGGTTCGGGGGAGAACTCCGTCGAGGCGGAGTCGTCGAAGCGTGCGCATCCCGCGGAGGCCGTGACGATCGCCATCACCGCCGCGCCGAGCACGAACGATCGCCGGGCCGCGCGCCGAGTCCCACCCACTGTCATGAGATCCCACGGTACGGGTCGCGCCTGCGCCGGGAACGGGCCCGCCGCATCTACGCTGATGCACGTGAGTGAGAAGTCCGATGACACAGGCCGTTCCCCGTCCGGTTACGAGCCGGCGGCGAGTCCCTACGACCAGCCGACCGAGCGGATAGGCGGGGGCAGCGGAGCACAGCTCCCGCGCACCGACGACGAACTCGACGCCGACCGGTCGCGTACCGCGCATCCCACCGAGAAGCTCACCGGCTACCCCGGTGACACGACGACGGCGAGTCGCACCGAACCGGCCTACGACGACAGCGCGACGCGCGCGATCCCGGTGGCAGGAACCGACCGCACGGCGACCCCGGCCGAGGTGCGGCCCGAGGTGGTCCCGGAGCGTCGCGGCACGCTCGATCTCGGACTGCTGATCCTGCGCGTGAGCGTCGGCGCGATCGTGCTTGTGCACGGTCTGCAGAAGCTCACGGGATGGTTCGACGGTCCCGGGCTCTCGGGCTTCCAGGAGATCGTCGCCGGGTCCGGCTACGACCAGGCACGTCTGCTGTCCATTCTCGGTGCGGTCGGCGAGGTCGCCGGCGGTGCGCTGCTGATCCTCGGCCTGGCCACGCCTCTCGCGGGTGCCGCAGTCCTCGCCGTCATGATCAACGCCTGGCTCGTGCGTCAGGTCGGCGAGCCGGGGTTGCAGTTCTTCGCCCCTGCAGGTGTCGAGTACGAGACGCTGCTGGTGCTGGCGTCGGCGTCCATCATCCTCACGGGCCCCGGACGGATCGCCGTGGACGGCGGACGTGGATGGGCGCGCCGCCCCTTCATCGGGTCGTTCCTCGCGTTGGCCATCGGCATCGGCGGTGCTGCAGCGCTGTGGATCTTCCTGAACGGCGCCGACCCCTTCGCCTGATCCGTGCGTCACCGTCCACAACTCGGCCGGATCGACGGGATTCCGTCGATCCGGCCGAGTTGTGGTCGTTCAGGCCCGCGGTTCGGCCTCGTCCTGCTCGACGGCGGACTCGGCCTCGACCGGCTCGTCCTGAGCGGGCTCCTCGACCGGCGACGGATCCGGCACCGCGCCGCCGCTCGCCGCGGACAGAAGCGGGAGCTTGTCGACGGTCACGCCCGGCATCCGGACGGTCGAGCCGTCCTCGAGGGTCGCCTTGCCCCACCCGAGCTTCGGGAACAGCAGTCCCGTCACGGACGACCACGGCACCGTGGTGGAACGGAACGCCCTGCGCGAGACGAACCGCTCCGGAGTGACGGTGGTCCGGACGCGGATGATCCAGTACCCCAGCAGGACCGGGAGCGCGAGCATCCACCCGAAGAGCTCCGGCGCCCCGACCACGGGGAACGTGACCCCGAACAGGAACAGCGCCACGCCGGACAGCGCCAGGGCCGGGATGCGGAACACCGTGGGGGCCGCGGGGGAGGCGTCGGAAGTGGGGCTCTCGGTATGGGAGACTGTCACCGGTGGTTCGGACTGCTGCGAAGACGACACCCCTCCATCTTCGCACTGCATAACGCCATCCCACATAATGGGACAACGAGTTCGGTAAGTTTGACTGGCACCGCATCACGCGCCTAACGTCACACGCGTGAAGCGTGAAGAGTTCCTCGTAATCGGCAGGCGCGTCGTCGCCTGAGCCGAAACGTCTTCACGCTCAGCCACGACGCGCCACCCTCGTACAGCATCTGCTGGCGAGGGTTTTTTCTTGCCCGGATGAAGTTCTAAGGAAGCACCAGTGAGCGCACCCACCGCCCGGCCCGGCCCGGCACCACGCAAGGCTCCGCCCGCCGCCGATCGTCCCACTCCGTCCGCGACGCCGCAGCGTCGTCCCCTCGCGCCCGAGCGCGTGACCGGAGCGAAGTCCGTCGTCCGCGCACTCGAGGAGCTCGAGGTCGACGTCGTCTTCGGCATTCCCGGTGGTGCCGTACTTCCCGTCTACGATCCGCTGCTCGACTCGGCGAAGGTCCGGCACGTGCTGGTGCGACACGAGCAGGGTGCCGGCCACGCCGCCACCGGCTACGCGCAGGCCACCGGCCGCGTCGGCGTGTGCATCGCGACGTCCGGTCCCGGCGCCACCAACCTGGTGACGCCGCTGGCCGACGCGCAGATGGACTCCGTCCCGGTCGTCGCCATCACCGGACAGGTCGGCCGCGCGCTGATCGGTACCGACGCCTTCCAGGAAGCCGACATCTCGGGCATCACGATGCCCGTCACCAAGCACAACTTCCTCATCACCGACCCGCTCGACATCCCGCGCATGATCGCCGAGGCCTTCTACCTGGCGTCCTCCGGACGACCGGGCGCGGTGCTCGTCGACATCCCGAAGGACGTCCTGCAGGCGCAGACCACCTTCTCGTGGCCGCCGGAGATGAAGCTGCCGGGCTACCGCCCGGTGACGAAGCCGCACGGCAAGCAGGTGCGTGAGGCCGCGCGGCTCATCGCGGCAGCGAAGAAGCCGGTGCTGTACTGCGGCGGCGGCATCATCAAGTCGAACTCGTCGCCCGAGCTCCTCGAGCTGGCGGAGCTCACCGGCATCCCCGTCGTGACGACGCTGATGGCGCGGGGCGTCTTCCCGGACAGCCACGACCTGAACCTCGGCATGCCCGGCATGCACGGAACGGTCGCCGCGGTCGCCGCACTGCAGAAGAGCGATCTGCTCATCACGCTCGGCGCTCGTTTCGACGACCGCGTGACCGGGCAGCTCGACTCGTTCGCCCCCGAGGCGAAGGTGGTCCACGCCGACATCGATCCTGCGGAGATCGGCAAGAACCGGTTCGCCGACGTGCCGATCGTGGGTGACTGCCGCGAGGTCATCGTCGAGCTGATCGAGGCGATCCGCGCGGACCAGGCCACCGGCACCGCGCTGGATCTCGCCGACTGGTGGACCTACCTCGACAACGTGCGGCGCACCTACCCGCTGAGCTACGACCGTCCGTCGGACGGTGCGATGTCGCCCGAGTTCGTGATCCAGTCGATCGGCAAGTTCGCCGGACCCGACGCGATCTACTGCGCCGGGGTCGGACAGCACCAGATGTGGGCCGCTCAGTTCATCAGTTACGAGAAGCCGCGGACGTGGCTCAACTCGGGTGGACTCGGCACGATGGGCTACGCGGTCCCGGCCGCGATGGGCGCCAAGATGGGTCTGCCCGACACCGAGGTCTGGGCCATCGACGGTGACGGCTGCTTCCAGATGACCAACCAGGAGCTCGCGACCTGTGCGGTCGAGGGCATCCCGATCAAGGTCGCCGTCATCAACAACGGCAACCTCGGCATGGTGCGGCAGTGGCAGACGCTCTTCTACGAGGAGCGCTACTCCAACACCGAGCTCGGCACGCACGGCGCCGTCCGCATCCCCGACTTCCTCAAGCTCGCCGAGGCGCTGGGATGCGTCGGACTGCGGTGCGAGCGTGAGGAGGACGTCGACGCGGTGATCGCGCAGGCGCGTGCGATCAACGATCGCCCGGTCGTCATCGACTTCATCGTTGGCAAGGACGCCCAGGTGTGGCCGATGGTCGCTGCGGGCACCGGCAACTCCGAGATCATGGCCGCCCGCGGCATCCGTCCGCTGTTCGACAACGACGAGGAAGCGGCGCAGGAGCCCGGCTCGGTCGGCGACGTCACCGAGGCGGCCCAGGGCGCGAATTCGAAAGGCATCGACCTGTGAGCACCAGTCACACCCTGAGCGTGCTCGTCGAGGACAAGCCGGGCGTGCTCGCACGCGTGGCGTCGCTGTTCTCGCGCCGCGGATTCAACATCGCCTCCCTCGCGGTGGGCGGCACCGAGGTTCCCGAGATCTCGCGCATGACCATCGTCGTCACGGTCGACGAGTTCCCGCTCGAGCAGGTGACGAAGCAGCTGAACAAGCTCGTCAACGTCATCAAGATCGTCGAGCAGGAAGCCGACTCGTCGGTCGCTCGTGAGCTCGTGCTCATCAAGGTCCGCGCCGACGCGAGCGTGCGGAGCGAGGTCATCGAGACGGTGAACCTGTTCCGCGCCAAGGTCATCGACGTCTCGCCGGAGGCAGTCACCGTCGAGGCGACCGGTACCCGCTCGAAGCTCGAGGCGTTGCTCCGGATGCTCGACCCGTACGGTGTTCGCGAGATCGTCCAGTCCGGCGTCGTCGCGGTGGGTCGTGGACCGAAGTCCATCACCGCGTCCCGCTAGTCACCCAACCCAGTAGTTTCGATTACCCGGTCACATACGACCGGGACAGATGTAGGAGGAAACCACAGTGGCAGTCGAGATGTTCTACGACGACGATGCCGATCTCTCGATCATCCAGGGCCGCAAGGTCGCTGTGATCGGATACGGAAGCCAGGGCCATGCGCACTCGCTCAGCCTGCGCGACTCGGGCGTCGACGTCCGTATCGGTCTGAAGGAAGGCTCCAAGTCGCGTGACAAGGCTGCCGAGCAGGGCCTCGGCGTGGGCACGCCGGCGGAGGTCTCCGAGTGGGCCGACGTCATCATGCTGCTCGCTCCGGACACCGCCCAGGCGCAGATCTTCAAGGACGACATCGAGCCCAACCTCAAGGACGGCGACGCGCTGTTCTTCGGCCACGGCCTGAACATCCACTTCAAGCTCATCGAGGCCCCGGCCAACATCACCGTCGGCATGGTCGCCCCCAAGGGACCCGGCCACCTCGTACGCCGTCAGTTCGTCGACGGCAAGGGTGTTCCCGCCCTCATCGCCGTCGACCAGGATCCGAAGGGTGAGGGCCAGGCTCTCGCGCTGTCCTACGCCCGCGGCATCGGCGGCACGCGTGCCGGGGTCATCAAGACCACGTTCAAGGAAGAGACCGAGACCGACCTCTTCGGTGAGCAGGCCGTGCTGTGCGGCGGTACCGAGGAGCTGGTGAAGACCGGCTTCGAGGTCATGGTCGAGGCCGGCTACGCGCCCGAGATGGCGTACTTCGAGGTGCTGCACGAGCTCAAGCTCATCGTCGACCTCATGTACGAGGGCGGCATCGCGCGCATGAACTACTCGGTGTCCGACACCGCGGAGTTCGGTGGCTACCTCTCCGGGCCGCGCGTCATCGACGCCGGCACCAAGGAGCGCATGAAGGCGATCCTGGCCGACATCCAGTCGGGCGAGTTCACCAAGCGCCTCGTGGCCAACGTCGAGAACGGCAACACCGAGCTCGAGGGCCTGCGCAAGCAGAACGCCGAGCACCCCATCGAGGTCACCGGCAAGAAGCTGCGCGACCTCATGAGCTGGGTCGACCGTCCCATCACCGAGACGGCCTGACTCTCGCATTCCTGACACGGGGCACCCGCGGTCGAGTTCCTCGACCTCGGGTGCCCTGCGTCGGGTCGCGGCTCGGCCACTAGGCTGACGCCCGCACGAATCCGGAACCACACCTCTTCTCCGTCACCTGATCAGGGAGTTCTCCACGTGAGCCAGCCAGGCCGCCCCGTCGTCCTCATCGCCGACAAACTTGCGCAGTCCACCGTCGAGGCTCTCGGCGACGGAGTCGAGGTCCGGTGGGTGGACGGTCCGGATCGTCCGGCCCTCCTCGCCGCGGTCCCCGATGCCGACGCCATCCTGGTCCGCTCCGCGACCACGGTCGATGCCGAGGTGCTCGCTGCCGGTACCAAGCTCAAGATCGTCGCCCGCGCCGGCGTCGGCCTGGACAACGTCGACGTCCCCGCAGCCACCGAGCGCGGCGTGCTCGTCGTCAACGCCCCCACGTCCAACATCCACACCGCCGCCGAGCACGCGGTGACGCTCCTGCTCTCGGCTGCTCGCCAGATCCCCGCCGCCGACGCCACACTGCGTCAGCACGAGTGGAAGCGCAGCAAGTTCAACGGCGTCGAGATCTTCGGCAAGACCGTCGGCGTGGTCGGGCTCGGCCGTATCGGTCAGCTCTTCGCGCAGCGTCTCGCCGCGTTCGAGACGCACATCATCGCGTACGACCCCTACGTCTCGCCGGCTCGTGCCGCGCAGCTCGGTATCGAGCTGGTCAGCCTCGACGAGCTTCTCGAGCGTGCCGACATGTTCTCCGTACACCTGCCGAAGACCCCCGAGACCAAGGGTCTGATCGGCAAGGAGGCGCTCGCCCGGACCAAGAAGGGCGTCATCGTCGTCAACGCCGCCCGCGGTGGACTGGTCGACGAGCAGGCTCTCGCCGACGCGATCACCAGCGGCCACGTCTTCGCCGCGGGTATCGACGTCTACGCGAGCGAGCCCTGCACCGACAGCCCGCTGTTCGAGCTCCCGCAGGTCGTCGTCACCCCGCACCTCGGTGCCTCGACCACCGAGGCCCAGGACCGCGCCGGCACCGACGTCGCCAAGTCCGTCCTGCTCGCCCTCGCCGGCGAGTTCGTGCCCGACGCGGTGAACGTCTCCGGCGGTGCCGTCGGCGAGGAGGTCGCGCCGTGGCTCGACATCGTGCGCAAGCAGGGCGTCCTGCTGGGTGCCCTGTCGGACGAGCTCCCGACGTCGCTGTCCGTCGACGTGCGCGGTGAGCTGGCGTCCGAGGACGTCGACATCCTCAAGCTGTCGGCGCTGCGGGGACTGTTCTCCGCCGTCATCGAGGACGCGGTCACCTTCGTCAACGCACCGTCGCTCGCCGAGGAGCGTGGTGTCACGGCCGACGTGACCAAGGCCAGCGAGAGCCCCAACCACCGGAGCGTCGTCGACGTCCGAGCGGTCTACGGCGACGGGACCGTCGTCAACGTCGCGGGCACCCTCACCGGTCCCCAGCACGTGGAGAAGATCGTCAACATCAACGGCCGCAACTTCGATCTGCGCGCCGAGGGCAAGAACCTCATCGTGACGTACGACGACCGTCCCGGCTCGCTCGGACGCATCGGCACCGCCCTGGGCGACGCCGGTGTCGACATCGCCGCCGCGGCACTCAGCCAGGACGCGGAGGGCGGTGGCGCCACCATCCTGCTGCGCGTCGATCGAGATGTGGCGCAGGACGTTCGGGACGCCATCGCCGCCTCCGTGGGCGCGACGACCATCGAGCTGGTCGACCTGTCCTGATGTCGACGCCGAACGAGGGGACTTCGATGAAGCTGGGTGTCGTGGCCGGAGACGGCATCGGACCGGAGGTGGTGGCCGAGGCGCTCAAGGTGCTCGAGGTGGTCGCGCCCGGTGCGGAGACCACGGAGTACGACCTGGGTGCACGGCGCTATCACGCGACGGGGGAGATCCTGCCGCCGTCGGTTCTCGAGGAGCTCCGCGGCCACGACGCCATCCTGCTCGGCGCCATCGGTGATCCGTCGGTGCCCAGCGGTGTGCTCGAGCGCGGTTTGTTGCTGACCGCGCGATTCGCGCTGGATCACCACATCAACTTGCGCCCGTCCAAGCTGTACCCGGGTGTCGTCGGTCCGTTGGCGGGCAACAAGCCGGTCGACATCGTCGTCGTGCGGGAGGGCACCGAGGGCCCGTACACGGGCAACGGCGGCGCCATCCGCGTCGGCACTCCGCACGAGGTCGCCACCGAGGTCAGCCTCAACACGCGGTTCGGTGTGGAGCGCGTGGTCCGTGACGGCTTCGCGCGAGCGATGGGTCGTCGCAAGCACGTGACCCTGCTGCACAAGACCAACGTGCTGGGGTTCGCGGGATCGCTGTGGAAGCGGACGGTCGACGAGGTCGCCGCCGAGTTCCCCGACGTCGAGGTGGCGTACCAGCACATCGACGCGGCGACGATCCACCTGGTGACCGACCCGGGCCGCTTCGACGTGATCGTCACCGACAATCTCTTCGGCGACATCATCACCGATCTCGCGGCCGCGGTCGCCGGTGGTATCGGTCTGGCCGCGAGCGCGAACATCGATGCGACGCGCACGAATCCGAGCATGTTCGAGCCCGTGCACGGCAGTGCACCGGACATCGCCGGCAAGGGAATCGCCGATCCGACGGCCGCCATCCTGTCTGTGTCGCTCCTCCTCGCACATCTCGGCGAGACCGAGGCGGCGGCGCGCGTCGAGTCCGCCGTCGCGCAGGACCTGGCGACGCGCACCGCCGGGGACCCGGGCACGACCGCGACGATCGGCGATCGGATCGCCTCACTGGTGTAGTCGGTCTCGCGCTTCTCGCGGAATGGTCGGTACCGCGAGAAGCGCGATCGCCGCGGACACCCCGAACGCCACCGCGTACGACGTGTGCGTGATCAGGGCGCCGAACACCGGGGGAACCGCCGACGCGGCGATGAACTGACTGGTGTTCTGCGCGCCGAGTGCTCGCCCGCTCCAGAACGGACCCGCCCGCTCGGCCACCGCGGTGAATGCGAGCCCGTTGGGTGACACCGTCGCCACCGACGCGACCACGAGTATCACCACCGATACCGCGAGGCCCGCGGCGTCCGCGATCGCCAGCGCGGCCATCACGGCCACGACGCCGACGGCGACCCACCGCATCGGTCCGAGTCTGCTGCCCACCCGGTCCGACACTGCGCCGGCGGCGATGCGTCCTCCCGCTCCGAGGATCTGCGAGACGGTGATCAGGACACCGGCGGCCTCGGGGGACCAGGCCCGTTGGTCCACGAGCCAGACGAGGGCGAACGTCCACACCACGTACTGCGGCACCACCAGCGCGACCGACGCACCGTGTATGCGCCAGAGATCGCGACGCCCGCGGTAGGGGTTGGCGAGGAGATCGGCACTCGAGGCGGCCGATCGGGAGGGCCGCGGCGGATCGAACACACCGACGAGGCAGGCGAGAGCGGAGAGGGCGGACGCGACCGCGGGAAGGAGCATCGCGGCTCCCACTCCGTGATCGCGCGCGATACCGGGAATCAGCAACGCGGACAGTGCGACTCCGAGAGGGAGTGACATCTGCCGGATGCCCATCGCCAGGCCGCGGCGGTGGGGAGGGAACCACCCCACCACCACGCGTCCGGTGGCGGAGTTCACACTGGCGGCGGCCATGCCGCCGAGCAGCAGGAAGACGGCCAGCGCCACCGTGGACTCCGTCGCGGCGGCGCAGAAGGCGGCCACCGACGTCAGCACGGAACCAGCGATCAGGGATCGCCGTTCGCCCACGCGGTCGACGACGGCGCCCCACGCGAACAGCGTCAGGACGATGCCGGCCGTCGGCATCGCCACGACGAGACCCGCCGACGCGAGCGAGAGTCCGCGCTGATCCCGAAGTGCGGGGATGAGGAAGGCGGCGCCGTTGAGAAGCAGTGCCGTGGAGGCCGTCGCGAGCATGCCGATCACGAGCATCGCCCACCGACCCGCCGTGGACGTGGTGTAGCGCTGGACGCGACTCATTCCGGCTCCGTTCTCACTATATGGGACACCATTCTCGCCTGCTGAACTCCCGGTCGCCGATGCTACCCCGTACGTGATCGTCGTTCGTCGCCCGCCGGTGTCCGCTCGACGCCGCTCGATAGACTTCCGCCATGCGTCTTGGTCGAGTAGCGAGTCCCGACGGTGTTGCATTCGTCGCCATCGAAGGCGACGGAGACGAGAGGACGGCGCGAGAGATCGCGGAACATCCCTTCGGCACACCCACCTTCACCGGCCGGAGCTGGTCCCTGGCCGATGTCCGCCTGCTGGCGCCCATTCTGGCCAGCAAGGTGATCTGCATCGGCAAGAACTACGCGGCGCACGCCGCGGAGATGGGCTCTGACGCACCCGAGGACCCGGTCATCTTCATCAAGCCCAACACGTCCATCGTCGGACCCGGTGCGAACATCGTGCGTCCACCGACGTCGTCCGAGGTCCACTTCGAAGGTGAGCTCGCGGTGGTCATCGGCCGTCCGTGCAAGGACGTCCCGGCAGCACGCGCTCTCGACGTGGTGCTCGGCTACACCGTTGCGAACGACGTCACGGCCCGCGACAACCAGCGCCACGACGGTCAGTGGACCCGCGCCAAGGGTTACGACACCTTCTGCCCACTCGGCCCGTGGATCGAGACCTCGCTCGACGCCTCGGATCTCGCTCTGACCACCACGGTGGACGGCGCGGTGAAGCAGAACAGCCGCACGTCGCTCCTGCTGCACGACGTGCCGAAGATCATCGAGTGGATCTCGTCGGTGATGACGCTGCTTCCCGGTGACGTCATCCTGACCGGCACCCCGGAAGGCGTGGGGCCGATCGTGGCGGGCGAGAGCGTGTCCGTCGAGATCGAGGGCATCGGCACGCTGACCAATCCGGTGGTGGACAAGTGACCGCCGCGAGCGTTCCCGCATCCGACGTCCGCGTCCGGTTCTGCCCGTCGCCCACCGGAACCCCGCACGTCGGGCTGGTGCGCACGGCGCTGTTCAACTGGGCGTTCGCCCGCCATCATGGCGGCGCGTTCGTGTTCCGCATCGAGGACACCGACGCGGCACGTGATTCCGAGGAGTCGTACCAGGCGCTGCTCGACGCACTGCGGTGGCTCGGACTCGACTGGGACGAGGGTCCCGAGGTCGGTGGGCCGTACGAGCCGTACCGGCAGTCGTTGCGCCGCGATCAGCACCTCGCCGTGGTGCAGCAGCTCGTCGACGCGGGGGAGGCGTACGAGAGCTTCTCCACACCGGAGGAGGTGGAGGCGCGGCATCTCGCGGCCGGCCGGGATCCGAAGTTGGGCTTCGACAATCACGACCGCACGCTGACCGACGAGCAGCGGGAGGCCTTCCGCGCCGAGGGACGCAAGCCCGTCGTCCGGTTGCGTATGCCCGATCACGATCTGTCGTGGAACGACCTCGTGCGCGGCGAGACGACGTTCCGCGCCGGCACGGTCCCCGACTTCGCGCTCACACGCGGCAACGGTGTCCCGCTGTACACGTTGGTGAACCCCGTGGACGACGCGCTGATGAAGATCACGCACGTCCTGCGCGGTGAGGATCTGCTGTCCTCGACCCCGCGTCAGATCGCGCTGTACGAAGCCCTCGTGCGCATCGGTGTGGCAGAACGCATTCCGCAGTTCGGGCACCTCCCGTTCGTGATGGGGCAGGGCAACAAGAAGTTGTCGAAGCGCGACCCCGAGGCCGATCTCTTCCTGCACCGGGAGCGCGGGTTCGTCCCTGAAGGTCTGCTGAACTACCTGGCTCTCCTCGGGTGGGGATTCTCCGAGGACCGGGACGTGTTCTCGCTCGACGAGATGGTGGGTGCCTTCGACATCTCGACGGTCAACTCGAACCCGGCCCGCTTCGATCAGAAGAAGGCCGACGCCATCAACGCCGAACACATCCGGTTGCTCGAGCCGGCCGACTTCGCCGCGCGCCTGCGGGCGTATCTCGAGACGCACGGCCATCCGATCGGGGTGTCGGACGCAGCGTTCGCCGAGGCCGCGGAACTGGTGCAGACGCGCATCGTCGTGCTGTCCGACGCCTGGGGACTGCTGAAGTTCCTGCTTGCCCCCGCCGACGAGTTCACGGTCGATCCGGCATCGGCAGCCAAGAATCTGGGCGCCGACGCGGCACCCGTTCTGGACGCGACGGTGAGCGCCGTCGAGGGCGCACCGGAGTGGACTGCGGAGGCCTTGGAGTCGGCTCTCAAGGTCGCGCTGATCGACGAGATGGAGCTGAAGCCGCGTAAGGCGTTCGCGCCGGTGCGCGTGGCGGTGACCGGTTCCCACATCAGCCCACCGCTGTACGAGTCGATGGTGCTGCTGGGCCGGGAGCTGACGCTGGCCCGGTTGCGGTCGGCCCGTGCGTCGATCGTCTGAGGTGACTAGGGGCAGTTCGGGCGAAAGGGTGTGGTGATGAGCTTCACCGATCGGATCGACAGATTTCAGCAGCGGCATCCCGCCATGGGATTCCCGTTGGCCGTGTTCTACAAGTTCTTCGACGACCAGGGCGGCTACCTGGCAGCGCTCATCGCCTACTTCGGTTTCATCTCGCTGTTCCCGTTGCTGCTGCTGTTCTCCACCGTCCTGGGCATCGTCCTGGCCGGTGATCCCGAATTGCAGCAACGCATCATCGATTCGGCCATGAGCCAGATCCCCTTGATCGGTGAACAACTCGGCCAACCGGAAGGGCTGAGCGGGGGGACCGGGGCCATCGTCATCGGTGTCCTGGGATCGCTCTACGGCGGCCTGGGTGTGGCGGTGGCCGCACAGAACGCGATGAACGTCGCCTGGTCCGTCCCGAAGAACGATCGCCCCGATCCCGTCCGGGCGCGGGTGCGCGGCTTCGGCCTGCTGCTGACCGTCGGGACGGCCGTCATCGGCGTCACGGTCCTGAACGGTTTCAACGCGGCGGGCTTCTTCGGCACGGTCGCACAGGTGCTCGTCACGATCGCGGCGATCGTGCTCAACACCGCCACGTTCGTCGTGGCGTTCCGGCTCGGGACCACGCGTGCGGTGAGCGTGCGCGACGTGCTTCCCGGAGCCGTCATCGGCGCGCTGCTGTGGCAGGCCCTGCAGTCCTTCGGTGGGCTGTACGTCCAACGCGTCGTCGGCGGTGCGGACACCACCAACGGTGTGTTCGCGATCGTCCTCGGGCTGCTCGCGTTCCTCTACATCTCCTCGCTGGTGTTGGTGCTGTGCATCGAGGTGAACGTCGTGCGGACCGACAGGTTGCACCCGCGCGCTCTGCTCACCCCGTTCACGGACAACGTCGAACTGACCGACGGTGATCGAGACGCGTACACGGCGCAGGCGGAGGCGCAGCGAAGCAAGGGTTTCGAGGAGATCGAGGTCACCTTCGGCGAGCCCGACGGGTCGCAGTCGACCGACTCAGCCCGCTGACCAGCCGATTTGGTGAATGCGGGATGGTGTTTGGTAGTGTTCTCCACGGCTCGAAACGGCCCGGAGAACGCGGCCGGACCAGGCCATTGGGGTATGGTGTAATTGGCAACACAGCGGTTTCTGGTACCGCCATTCTAGGTTCGAGTCCTGGTACCCCAGCAGAGAAACACCCGATTTCGTCGGATGCTCTCGGCCGGTTATGCTCTCCCGGTTGCTCCACCTGATTCACAGATGAAGATCCTGGCCCCGTCGTCTAGCGGCCTAGGACGCCGCCCTCTCAAGGCGGTAGCGCGGGTTCGAATCCCGTCGGGGCTACAACACTCGAGGACCACCGCGATGCGGTGGTCCTCGTTTTCGTCGATGCGGTACCAGATGGTTTGGTTCGACTGGTGGGCGAGTGTCCGATTGTCGTACGTTGTTTGTGTGTCTTCACTACTGATTGCTGTTCCCGTCTACGGCCAGATCGAATACACCCATGCCTTGGTGAAGGATCTGCGGCGGGAGAACGCCACCTTCGTGATCATCGACAACCGCGGTGACTACATCCCGCTCGCCGACGAGCGCGTCGTCACGCCCGGCCGCAATCTCGGCTGGGCCGGCGGGTCGAACCTCGGGTTCCGCATCGCCTTCAGCGACGGCCACACCCATGCGATGACGCTGAACAACGACACGCGGTTGTCCCGCGGGTTCCTCGACGCGGTGACCGACCCGCAACTGCCGTTCGATGCGGGCATCGTCGTGCCGGTCTACGACGATGCCTATGGCCACCGAGACATGAAGACGACGTACTCGGGGCCCGCCAAGGACTACGTCCCGGTCGACCGGTACCGCAAGTGCTTCGCCGTGGACGGAACCGCCGTGACGATCACGAAGGACACCTGGCTCGCACTCGGCGGGTACGACGAACGCAACTTCGGGTCCACGGGCTGGGGTGCGGACGTCGACTTCTGCATCCGCGCCACAGCAGAGGGATTCGGCAGCTATGTCACCGAGCGCGCGTTCATCAACCACTTCGGCCGCGCAACGGCCATCGCGATGATGGGCAACCGCAAGTATCTCGCCAAGTCTGCGGTGGGCATGGTGGGCGGTGTGCTGCGCCTGCACCGGGGCAACGTGAGGAAGTGGCTGTCCACGCCGCAGCCGACAGTGCACGAGTTCGAGCGCTCCGACGCCGTCTCGTCGAGAGGGCACGTTCCGGTGACCCGGTCGGCGCAGCGTCGGAGCCAACGGTGGGGCGAGCGTTCGCACGGCTGATCCGGTACGCGAGACCGAACCCCCCGGATCGGCCGGGCTCCGCCTCAGAGGCGCTTCTGCACGGCGTCCGCGGCCGCGAGAAGGTCGGCGGCCCAGCGCGCTCCGGGGCGGCGCCCCATGCGGTCGATCGGGCCGGACACGGAGATCGCGGCGACCACGCGGTCGTCGCGTCCGCGGATCGGTGCGGCGACGCTGGCGACGCCGGGCTCGCGCTCGGCGGCGCTCTGCGCCCAGCCGCGCTTGCGTACCTCGGCTAGCACTCGCTCACCGAAGGCTGCGTCGGGGAGGACGCTGCGCTGTAGTGCGGGGTCGGCCCATGCCAACAGCACCTTGGCGCCGGAGCCGGCGGTGAGGGGGAGGCGGGCGCCGACGAGCACGGTGTCGCGCAGCCCGGTGGGAGGTTCCATGGAGGCCACGCACACGCGCACCGTGCCGTCGATGCGGTAGACCTGCACGCTCTCCCCGGTGATCTCGCGCAGCCGTGGCAGCACCGTGGCCGCGGCGTCGAGAAGAGGGTCCTCGGCGGTGTGCGCGAGTTCGGCGAGCGCCGGCCCCGGTCGCCACAGTCCGTCGGCGTCGCGGCTCAGCATGCGGTGCGTCTCGAGTCCGATGGCGAGCCGATGCGCGGTGGCGCGGGGGAGCCCGGTGGCGGAACACAGGTCGGCGAGGCTGCACGGTTCGAGTGACGCAGCCTGCAGAACGCTCATTGCTTTGTCCAGAACGCCGATGCCGCTATGCTGTCCCATGTAGCGATACTAGCGTCTCACAACGTGAGATGGTGATCGTCGTCGGTCGAAAGGTGGAGTCATGGCAGCGAAGACCCTGGCGGAGAAGGTCTGGGATCAGCACGTCGTCGTTCGCGGCGGTGGTGAGGGTGACGCGACCAAGCCGGATCTCGTCTACATCGATCTCCACCTCGTGCACGAGGTCACCAGCCCGCAGGCGTTCGACGGACTGCGTCTGGCCGGTCGGCCAGTGCGACGGCCCGATCTGACGATCGCGACGGAGGACCACAACGTCCCGACGGTCGACATCGACCAGCCGATCGCGGATCTCGTCTCCCGGACGCAGGTGGACACCCTGCGGCGCAACTGCGAGGAGTTCGGCATCCGCCTGCACTCGATGGGCGACATCGAGCAGGGCATCGTGCACATCATCGGGCCCCAGCTCGGTCTGACGCAGCCGGGAACCACTGTCGTGTGCGGGGACAGCCACACCTCGACGCACGGCGCGTTCGGCGCCCTCGCGATGGGCATCGGCACCAGTGAGGTCGAGCACGTGCTGGCGACCCAGACACTGTCGTTGCGCCCCTTCAAGACCATGTCGGTCACGGTGGACGGCGAGCTCGGTGACGACGTCGGCAGCAAGGACCTGATCCTGGCGGTCATCGCACAGATCGGTACGGGCGGTGGGCAGGGCTACGTCATCGAGTACCGCGGCGAGGCCATCCGGAAGATGTCGATGGAAGCGCGGATGACCATCTGCAACATGTCCATCGAGGCGGGCGCGCGCGCGGGCATGATCGCCCCCGACGAGATCACGTTCGAGTACATCAAGGGTCGGCCGCACGCTCCCTCCGGTGAGCTGTGGGAGCAGGCCGTCGCCGACTGGTCCACGCTCGTCACCGACGACGGTGCCGTCTTCGACAAGGAAGTGCGGATCGACGGGTCGGCGCTGACCCCGTTCGTCACCTGGGGCACCAACCCCGGTCAGGGCGCCCCCCTCAGTGCGTCGGTACCCGATCCGGCCGAGATCCTCGACGAGGGCGAGAGTCAGTCCGCCGAGAAGGCGCTCACCTACATGGGTCTCGAGCCGGGCACGCCGTTGCGCGACATCACGGTCGACACCGTCTTTCTGGGGTCCTGCACCAACGGTCGGATCGAGGATCTCCGTGTGGCAGCGAAGATCTTGGACGGCCGTACCGTTGCCGACGGTGTGCGGATGCTCGTCGTTCCCGGCTCGATGCGCGTGCGCGCACAGGCCGAGGACGAGGGACTGGGCGCGATCTTCACTGCCGCAGGGGCGGAATGGCGCCAGGCGGGGTGCTCGATGTGTCTCGGCATGAATCCCGATCAGCTCGCTCCGGGTGAGCGATCGGCCTCGACGTCGAACCGCAACTTCGAAGGGCGCCAGGGCAAGGGCGGCCGTACGCACCTCGTCTCACCGGCCGTCGCCGCCGCCACCGCGGTGCGTGGACGGTTGTCGGCTCCCGCCGATCTCGGCTGAGTCGACCGAGAATCCGTCCGCCCCGTCCCTCGTACGCCCCGTCAGGAGCTCGTCATGGAATCGTTCACCACGCACACCGGAATCGGTGTCCCGCTGCGCCGCAGCAACGTCGACACCGACCAGATCATCCCCGCCGTGTACCTCAAGCGCGTGACCCGAACGGGTTTCGAGGACGGGCTCTTCGCGGGGTGGCGCACCGATCCCGGTTTCGTCCTCAACACCCCGCCGTTCGACAAGGGTTCGGTTCTCGTCGCCGGACCCGATTTCGGCACCGGGTCCTCTCGGGAGCACGCCGTGTGGGCACTCTCGGACTACGGATTCCGGGCCGTGATCGCGTCCAGATTCGCCGACATCTTCCGCGGAAACGCCGGAAAGGCGGGTCTGCTGGCCGCCGTTGTCGAGCAATCGGATGTGGAACTGCTGTGGAAATTGCTCGACGAGCGCCCCGGGACGGAACTCACCGTCGACCTTGAGACTAAGACGATCAGCGCCGGAACACTGGTGGTGCGCTTCGATATTGACGACTACACGAGGTGGCGTCTGCTGGAGGGGCTGGACGACGTCGCGCTGACGTTACGCCAGGTAGAGGCCATTTCCGAGTTCGAGAAGTCGCGTCCGGAATGGAAGCCGAAGACACTTCCGGCGCCCGATCAGGCTCGGTGATTCCGGGCCGAAAAGGTCCTTCCCGCGACACTCATTGTGGCTGCGACGATTACAGCCGAACAGACTGTTTTGGCGTGGCTCGTGGACTCGTGCGCATTTCCGGTTTACCGTGGTACTCAGTCGGTCCGACGACGGGCCAATCAGTATGCGGAGGAATCACCGATGAACAAGGCAGAACTGATCGACGCCCTGACCGAGAAGACAGGCGCGGATCGCCGGAGCGCCACGGACGCTGTCGAGAACATCGTCGACATCATCGTGCGCGCCGTGCACCGCGGCGAGTCGGTCACCATCACCGGCTTCGGTGTCTTCGAGCAGCGTCGCCGTGCGGCCCGCGTCGCTCGTAACCCGCGCACCGGCGAGACCGTCAAGGTCAAGCCGACGTCCGTTCCCGCGTTCCGTCCCGGTGCTCAGTTCAAGGCCGTCATCGCCGGTGGCCAGAAGCTGTCCGCCACGGGCCCCGCCGTGAAGCGTGGCGCCTCCGCAGCCCCCGCGAAGAAGACTGCGGCAGCGAAGAAGACGGCAGCGGCGAAGAAGACCGCGGCCAAGGCTCCCGCGAAGGCGGCGACCAAGGCTCCCGCCAAGACGGCGGCCAAGAAGACCACGGCCACCAAGGCACCGGCCAAGACAGCGGCGAAGAAGACCACCGCCACCAAGGCACCGGCCAAGACAGCGGCGAAGAAGACCACCGCCACCAAAGCACCCGCCAAGACGGCAGCCAAGAAGACCACCACGGCCGCCGCGAAGAAGACCACAGCGACGAAGGCACCGGCCAAGACTGCAGCCAAGAAGACCACCCCGGCCAAGAAGGCCGCGCCCGCGAAGAAGGCGCCCGCCAAGAAGGCGCCGGCGAAACGTACTGCACGCAAGTAACGTTCCCGTTCGGCACGAAGGAGCCCCGGACCATCGGTCCGGGGCTCCTTCGTGTTCGTGTCGGCCGTGCCGGCAGTTCAGTCGTGCCGGCTACGCGGGAGTGGCGAATCGGTGTAGTCCGCTGCCACCAGCACACCACCGACGAAGCTGAGCACCCAAACGCTGGCCTTGCGTGATCGGGTGCGGGAGAGTTCGACGCCGTCGCTCTCGGCCCACCACTCCATCAGGTTCGGAATCACCTTGCCCTGACTGCAGATCACCGGGACGCCGGACGTCGAGGCGATGATCTCGCGTGCGCGCTGACGTCCCTTGTCGGGATCCTGCGCGTACCCCTCCTCGGTCAGCGTGGGCTCCAGGGCCAGATCGACTCCGACGGACTCGGCCCACGGCGCGATGGTCTGGACGCACCGAGCACGCTCGGCGGTGAATCCGTCGGTGCCGCCGTAGGCCTGGATCAGAGGAACCAGTGCGGCCGCCTGGCGGACCCCGACGCTGTCGAGAGGCCGTTCGGCGTCGTCCCCCTTGTAGCGAGCCTTGCTCCCCGCCCGCGCATGGCGCACCAGCACAGCCGTACTCGTCGGGACCGGGTGCTGCGCGAAACGGCCGACGACGTCCCGGTCCGCCTCGTAGGTCGCGAGATCACGAGCCTCGGCGGGTGTGAGCCAACGCAGTTCGTCGACCTCGTCGTTGACGGCGAACTCGCCGTCCACGACTCGAGCTGCCCAGTAGTCCACCTGCTTGATCTTCTTCGAGCGCGGCAGCGGGTAGGTGGTGGTTCCGAGACCGTGTCCGAGAACGCACCGGAAACCGGTCTCCTCCCACACTTCTCGGACGGCGGCGACAGCGGGTACCTCGTCGGCCTCGACCTTGCCCTTCGGAAGGGACCAGTCGTCGTAGCGCGGTCGATGCACCAGCGCCACCATCGGCTCGTCGCCCTCGGGGCCCGGACGCCACAGCACCGCACCCGCGGCCTGGACCGGATCAGGCGTCTTCGATGCGCGTGAGCTGCTCATCGACCCACCTCACGATCCGGTGTAGCGACGCTGGCGCATGAGGGACACCTGGTGATCCCGCACCGTCTCGCCGCTCGCGGGGGACGCCGTCCAGGCGCCGTCGGACTGCAGTACCCAGCAGCGGGTCGTGACGTCCATGGCCGAGTCGAGCATCGAGTTCAGCTGACCGGACAGCTTCGGGTCCTTCACCTGAGCCATGACCTCCACGCGTCGATCGAGGTTGCGGTGCATCATGTCCGCGCTGCCGATCCAGAACTCGTCGATCGCCTCGAAGTGCAACACACGCGAGTGTTCGAGGAACCGTCCGAGAATCGACCGCACCTGAATGTTCTCGCTGAGACCGGGTACGCCCGGTTTGAGAGCGCAGATACCGCGCACGACCACCTCGACCTGGACGCCCTCGGTGGACGCCCAGTACAGCGCGTCGATCACCTGCTCGTCGACGAGTGCGTTGGCCTTCAGGCGGATTCGGGCTTTCGCGCCGTCCTTGTGCGCCCGCACCTCGGCCTCGATGCGCTCGACGATTCCCGCCCGCACACCGAACGGCGCGACGAGGAGGTTCCGGTACTGCTCCTTGCGCGAGTAACCGGTGAGCGAGTTGAACAAGTCGGTGAGGTCGGCGCCGATCTCGTCGGCGGCCGTGATGAGACCCACGTCCTCGTAGAGTCGGGCGGTCTTGGGGTTGTAGTTGCCGGTGCCGATGTGGCAGTACCGGCGAATGGTGTCGCCTTCGCGGCGGACGACGAGGCACGTCTTGCAGTGGGTCTTCAGGCCGACCAACCCGTAGACCACGTGCACGCCGGCCTGCTCCAGTTTGCGTGCCCAGGCGATGTTGGCCTGTTCGTCGAAGCGCGCCTTGATCTCCACGAGAGTCACGACCTGCTTGCCGGCCTCTGCCGCGGCGATCAGCGCGTTGACGATGGGGGAGTCGCCCGACGTCCGATAGAGGGTCTGCTTGATGGCGAGCACGTGCGGATCGGCTGCCGCCTGCTCGATGAAGCGCTGCACGCTGGTGGAGAACGAGTCGTACGGGTGATGCAGCAGCACGTCCCCGTCGCGCAGCGTGGAGAAGATCGACTTGGGAGTCTCGCGCTCTCCGAAGGCGGGGTGCGTCGCCGGCACGAACGGTGCGTCCTTCAGGACGGGCTTGTCGACGCCGTAGAGCTGCATGAGGCACGACAGATCGAGCAGTCCCGGCACCTGGATGACGTCGCCGGGATCGACGTCCAACTCGCGCAGCAACAGGCTGAGCATGTGGTCGGTCATGTCGTCCGCGACCTCGAGGCGCACGGGCGATCCGAAACGGCGGCGCGCGAGTTCGCGCTCGAGGGCCTGCAGGAGGTCCTCGTCCCGATCCTCCTCCACCTCGAAATCGGCGTTGCGCGTGATGCGGAAGGCGTGGTGCTCGACGATCTGGAGTCCCGGGAACAGAACGTCGAGATGCGCCGCGATGAGCTCCTCCATGGGAAGGAACGCGGGCACGGCGCCGACGTCGCCTCGGTGCAACTGCACGAACCGATCGACGTTGTCCGGGACCTTCACCCTGGCGAAGTGCTCGCCGCCCGTGGTCGAGTCCTTCACCGTCACAGCGAGATTGAGGCTCAGTCCGGAGATGTACGGGAACGGGTGGGCGGGATCCACGGCCAGCGGGGTGAGGACGGGGAACACCTGCTCGGTGAAATACCGTGTCAGACGGGTCCGCTCGTCGGAGGTGACCTCCGACCACCGGATGACCGAGATTCCCTCGTTCGCCAGCTCCGGCAGGATGCGGTCGATGAAGGTGCGGGCGTGACGGTCGGCGATCTCCTGGGTGCGCCGGGCGATCAACGCCAGCTGCTCGCGGGGGGAGAGTCCGTCGGCGGAGCGGACGGACAGGCCGGTCTCGTCGCGGCGCTTGAGGCCGGCCACCCGCACCATGTAGAACTCGTCGAGGTTGCTGGCGAAGATGGCGAGGAACTTCGCCCGCTCGAGCAGCGGCAGCGACGAGTCCTCCGCAAGTGCCAGCACCCGTGAGTTGAAGTCGAGCCAGCTCAACTCGCGGTTGAGATAGCGGTCCTCCGGGAGCAGGTCCACCGGCACCGCGGTGTCCGATGTCGCGGCCGGCGGTGCCGTGGGTGCGGAGGGTGCGCGGCTGGCCAGCGGCGCGCTCCACTCACCGTCGACGGCGTCACCGGGTGCTGCGGAACTCGTGGGGGCCCCGGAACGGGAAGGGGCGTCGGTCGTGCTTTCGGTCGCCTCGTTGGTCACGCGTCGATCATCCCTCACGCGGGCCGTGCGCGAGTAGTCGACCGCGTGCGAATTCGCGACGGGCCTCGCCCGGCCGTGTCAGCGCGCGGCGGTCCAGCCGAGCTCGGCGAGCAGCGCGGCGGTGTGCGGCCCCACCCCCAGGTCGAGGGCGGCGCGGACGTCGTCCGCCGTGTCCACGTCCAGACGCAGACCCGGCCAGGTGCCGCGGAGAGGGAACGCCCCGGAATCGACGTGGCGCGAGGCCGAGTCCGGACCGAACCGTGGTTCGAGGCGCCGGGGGCGACCCCGCACGATCAGGGCCGACGTTCCGGTTCCGGTGTGATCGATCACCACCGAGCGGGTGTCCGGGGGAGCGGCGGCGTAGGCCGCGACCAGTTCCGCGGTGCGCAGGGCGGGGAGGTCGGCCTGCAGGGCGATCACGTCGCCGCCGTGGGCGTCACTGATCGCGTCGTCCGCTGCGGACAGGGCGCGGTTGAGTCGCTCCACGGTGGTGGCGGCACCCGACTCGGGTTCGGACACCGTGTGTCCGCCGAGGGCGACCGCGACGCTCGCGACGCGAGAGTCCGGCGTGACGACCGACCATCCGGTGACGACGTCCGCCGCTGCGGCGGCCGACGCGGTGTCGCGCAACATCGCCAGCACGAGTTCGGCGCGTTCGTCGCCGGGGAAGGTCGTGGACAGTCGGCTCTTCGCGTCGACGAGGTTCTTCACCGCGAGCACGAGATGGACACCGCGCCGTGGGGCGGTGTCGGTCGGAGGTCGACTGGGCGTGCTCATGACCGTCGATCCTGCCAGCAGTCATTACCGCCGACTTCGTTCGGCAGGCCTCCGACATCGCTACTGTGAGCCGCCAGGGCTGCCGAGCGGGCGACGGCCTCGTGTCGATCGAGGAAAGGCTGGGTCATGGTCAAGGCAGCGGTGCTCGGTTCCGGTTCGTGGGGAACCGCGTTCGCGAAGGTGCTCGCCGACGCGGGCACCGACGTGACCATGTGGGCGCGTCGAGAGGAACTCGCGACGTCCATCCAGGAGAACCACCGGAACGACGACTACCTTCCGGGAGTCGCACTGCCGTCGGCCATTCGAGCGACTCACGACGCCGCGGAGGCGTTGGACGGGGCCTGCACGGTCGTCCTCGCGGTGCCCTCGCAGGCCTTGCGCGCCAACCTGGCGGAATGGGCACCGCTGATGGGGTCGGACGTCACCCTGCTCTCGCTCGCCAAGGGCATCGAGACGGGGACCCTCATGCGCATGTCGCAGGTGATCTGTCAGGTCACCGGTGCGGACCCGAGTCGCGTCGGCACGTTGTCGGGACCGAACCTCGCCAAGGAGATCGCCGCCGAGCAACCCACCGCGACGGTCATCGCGTGCCCGGACTCCAATCGCGCGATCGCGCTCCAGTCGGCGTGTGCCACCAGCTACTTCCGCCCGTACACGAACTCCGACGTCATCGGGTGCGAGATCGGCGGTGCGTGCAAGAACGTCATCGCCCTCGCGTGCGGCATGGCGGCGGGTATCGGTTTCGGGGAGAACTCGGTCGCCAGCATCATCACCCGCGGTCTCGCCGAGGTGACCCGTCTCGGTGTCGCGCTCGGCGCCAACCCGTCGACGCTCGCGGGTCTCGCCGGGGTGGGTGACCTCGTCGCCACGTGCTCGTCCCCGCTCTCGCGTAATCGCACGTTCGGCGAGCGGCTGGGGTCGGGTGGCTCGCTGGAGAGTGCGCAGGAAGCGGCGCACGGTCAGGTGGCCGAGGGTGTGAAGTCGTGCACATCCATCCGAGCTCTCGCGGAGGCCTACGACGTGGAGATGCCCCTCACCGACGCGGTCCACCGGGTCTGCCACGAGGGCCTCTCCGTTCCGGACGCCGTCCACAGCCTCCTGGGGCGTCGTCACAAGCCGGAGTGAACCGCGGCGGTGCGCGTCACGCCTCGTCCGGGGTTCGCCGGTACGGTGCTCACGTGACCGATCCCATCAAGGTCGCCGTGATCTACGGCGGTCGAAGCAACGAACACTCCGTCTCCTGCGTCTCGGCAGGAAGCGTCATGCGTCACCTCGACTCCGACCGCTTCGACGTGATCCCCATCGGGATCACGCGCGCCGGAACGTGGGTCGAGGGCACCGCCGACCCGACGGAGTTGCAGATCCGGGATCGCGTTCTCCCGTCGGTCGCCGGTGCGGGCGTCCCGCTCGCTCTCGGAGTCGATCCCGAGAACCCCGGTCGCATCACGCGCTCCGTCGACGGGACGGCCGAGGACATCGGTGCGGTCGACGTCGTCTTCCCGGTGCTGCACGGTGCCTACGGCGAGGACGGCACGGTCCAGGGGCTGTTCGAGGTCGCCGGCGTCCCTTACGTGGGACCGGGAGTCCTCGCGAGCGCCGCGGCGATGGACAAGGAGTTCACCAAGAAGCTGCTCGCGGCCGAGGGCCTTCCCGTCGGCCGCCAGGTCGTCCTGCGCCGCGATCGCGAGACCCTGACCTCCGACGAGCGCGACGTCATCGGTCTTCCCGCGTTCGTGAAGCCGGCCCGCGGCGGATCGTCGATCGGGATCACGCGCATCGTCGACTGGGACGAGTTGGACGACGCGGTGGCGGTTGCGCGAGAACATGATCCGAAGGTCGTGATCGAGGCCGCCATCGTCGGCCGCGAGGTGGAGTGCGGTGTCCTGGAGATGCCGGACGGCTCCGTCCGCGCCAGCGTCGTCGCCGAGATCCGCATGGACGAGGCCTCGGCGTCGGCCGGTGGTGCGACGTTCTACGACTTCGACAGCAAGTACCTCGACGACGTGGTCGAGTTCGACATCCCGGCCCTGCTGGACGACGACGTCTCGACGGTGCTGCGGGAGATCGCTGTCCGTGCCTTCGCCGCGCTGGATCTGCAAGGTCTCGCGCGCGTCGACTTCTTCGTGACCGACGACGGTCCGGTGATCAACGAGATCAACACGATGCCCGGCTTCACGGCCATCTCGATGTACCCGCGGATGTGGGAGGCGACGGGCGTCGGCTACTCGGAGCTCGTCGGCACTCTCGTCGACACCGCGCTCGCACGGGGGACCGGACTGCGGTGAGAGGTCGGCCCTGCCGGATCAGTTGATCGGAGCGGGGTCCAGCGGCGTCTGCGGAAGGGCTCCCGACACCGCGGCAGACAGGGCCTGGATCGGTGTGGGGCCCGTGCCGTCGGGGATGGTGGCCGCGGCGTACACGCCCCGGTCGACGACGAACCAGGTGCTCGCGGCGAGGCCCTGATCCGCGCCCGACACCCGGAACCACTGCACGCCGTCGACGACGTCGAGAGCGGCGGCCTGATCGAATTCCGCCGGACGCTCGAGCCCGCACCGCAGCACGATGGGGTCGGTGACGTCCTCGGACTGCCAGGCGGCCGCACCCACGGGCGCGGGGTCGGCCAGCTCGGCGCGGGTGAACGAGTCGAACGTCTCGGGCAGTGCGCCGAGCAACGTCGCGCACTCGGTGCTCTCGGCAAGCGGCGAGGGGACCGCGCCGAGAGCGACGGGCTCGCGGACGGGAGTTCTGTTCGCCATGACCGCCGCGACGATGATGCCGACGACGAGCGCGACGGGCAGGGCGATCGCGGTGGCGATCAGAGCGGGGTGCAGACCCGTGGCCGACTCGTCCGTCGCGGTCGGTTCGTCCTGCGTCATCGTGCTCCCTCGTGTCGAACGGTCTCGGCGGAAACGTTACCCGCGCCCTGACGGGGGGCCCGGATGCGTGACGACGACGAGGCCCCGTGGGATGCTGCACGACGGTGATCCACGACGGTGATGGAGGAGTTCTGTGTCACAGGCGGACGATCCCGCGACCGGGACGGTGGGGGACCTCGGTGAGTTCGCACTCATCGGCCGCGCGACGGCCGGCCGTGTCCACCCCCCATCGGTCGCGATCGGGCCGGGGGACGACGCGGCGGTGATCGCCGCCCCCGATTCCCGCGTCGTCGTCACGACCGACATGCTGGTGGAGGGTCGACACTTCCGCCTCGACTGGTCGAGTCATCACGACGTCGGCCGAAAGGCCATCGCGCAGAACGCCGCGGACATCGCCGCGATGGGCGCGCGGTGCACGGGATTCCTCGTCTCGATGTCGTGCCCGTCGACCACCGCGGTGTCGGACGTGGACGCGCTCACCGCGGGTCTGTGGGCGGAGGCGACGCGAGTCGGCGCGTCGATCGTCGGCGGGGACGTCACGGGAGGGGACCGGCTGGTGTTGTCGATCACCGCGCTGGGTGACCTCGAGGGGCGACCCCCGGTGCTGCGGTCCGGTGCGCGGCCGGGGGACGTGCTCGCACTGTCCGGACCCACCGGCCGGTCCGCTGCCGGGTGGGCACTGTACGAGGCGGGCTCGACCACCCACCCGGATCTGCTGGCGGCACATCGTGTCCCGACGCCCGATCCCGCCGACGGTCCGGCCGCGGCGCGCGCGGGAGCGTCGTCGATGTGCGACGTGTCCGACGGCGTGATCGGCGACGCCGGACATCTGGCGGCGATGTCCGCTGTGCGGCTCGACATCTCGTCGGCCGACATGGAGATCCCCGAGGACGTGGTGCACGCCGGCACCGAACTCGGCGTCGACCCGCTGCACTGGGCTCTCGGCGGCGGGGAGGACCACGTGCTGCTCGCGACGTTCGCCTCCGACGACGTGCCGACCGGCTGGCGCCGGATCGGATCCGTGAGTGCGGGAACAGGAGTCACGGTGGACGGTGTGCGATGGGAAGGACCTGCGGCATGGACGAGCTTCTGACGGTCACGACCACTCGGCTCGACGACCCGGACGTGGTCGCGATGATCGACGAGGTCCAGCAGGAGTACGTGCGCCGCTACGGCGGCCCCGACGAGACGCCGCTCGACGTCCGAGAGTTCCTGCCGCCGCACGGCGTGATGCTGCGGGCCGACCTGGACGGCGCCGTCGTCGGTATGGGCGGCTGGCGGACCCACGAGCACGGAGGACCCGAGGCGGAGGGCCTGCGCACCGGCGACGCGGAGATCAAGCGCATGTACGTCCGCACCGAGGCGCGAGGCGCGGGCGTCGCGCGCGCCCTGCTGCGGACGATCGAGGACACCGCCCGCGACGCTGGCCGGCTACGACTGGTCCTCGAGACCGGACTGCGTCAACCCGAGGCCATCGGCCTCTACACCTCGAGTGGGTATCGACCGCTCGTACCGAAGTTCGGCCTCTACCGGCACGAGGAGCAGTCGGTGTGCATGGTGAAGGATCTGACCGGATGACATGCTGGAGCCATGACCGTCTACGCACTCGGTGACCGTGAACCCGACATCCACCCCACCGCCTATGTGCATCCCGATGCCGTCGTCATCGGTGCGGTGACACTCGCTGCGGGAGTGTCGGTGTGGCCCGGGGCGGTGCTGCGCGGCGACTACGGGACCATCACCGTGGGGCAGGACACGAACATTCAGGACGGCACCGTCGTGCACTGCACGCCGATCCACCCGACCGTGATCGGCGCCGGGTGCGTCGTCGGGCACAACGCGCACGTCGAGGGGGCGACCATCGGAGACGCGTGCCTCATCGCGTCGGGCAGTGTCGTCCTCAACGGCGCGTCCATCGGATCCGGCGCGATCGTCGGCGCCGGCGCCGTGGTCCCCTTCGACGCCGTCGTGCCCGAACGCCGGATGGCACTGGGGGTTCCGGCCAAGCTCCGCGAGAGCCACGAGGTGGCGGAGGGGCACGTGGACGTCAACGTCGCGATGTACAAGGCCAATGCGGAGTACTACCGGGGCGCGCTGCGCGTGCTGTCGTGACGGCGCCCGTCGCGGATCCGGGGTGGGCGTCCGCGCTCGGTCCGGTGGCCGACGACATCGCCCGGATGGGCGACTTCCTGCGCGCCGAGAACGCCGCCGGGCGAGGCTACCTGCCCGCCGGGGAGGACGTGCTGCGCGCCTTCAGCCGCCCGTTCGAGGAGGTGCGTGTGCTGGTGCTGGGACAGGATCCCTATCCGACGCCGGGACATGCTGTGGGACTGAGCTTCTCGGTCGCGCCCGACGTGCGGCCGGTCCCGCGCAGCCTCGCGAACATCTTCACCGAGTACAGCGCCGATCTCGGCCTGCCGACACCCAGTACCGGTGATCTGTCTCCGTGGGCCGATCGTGGTGTGCTCCTGCTGAACCGTGTTCTGACCGTGGAACCGGGCAAGGCGGCGTCGCACCGGCGCAAGGGCTGGGAAGCGGTGACGGCGCAGGCGATCACCGCTCTGGTGAACCGACCCGGCCGCCCCCTGGTCGCGGTCCTCTGGGGACGCGACGCCGCGACGGCCACGCCGCTGCTCGGGTCCACGCCCACGGTCGAGTCCGTCCATCCCTCACCGCTGTCCGCGTCGCGGGGGTTCTTCGGGTCACGGCCGTTCAGCACCGTGAACGACCATCTCGCGACGCTGGGCGAGGAACCCGTCGACTGGCGTCTGGACTGAGGCGGCCGTCAGTGGCCGAAGGACGGCCGGCGCTTCTCCACGAAGGCGTCGACACCCTCGATACCGTCCGCGGTGGACGCCTGGTGAGAGATCGAGTCGGTCTCGGCGTCGAGCTGATCGGACAGCGTCGCGGAGTCCGAGGCGAGCAGTAACCGCTTGGTCGCACGGGACACCTCGGTGGGCCCGGCCGCGAGAGAGCGCGCCACCCGCTCGGCCTCCGATGCGATGACGTCGTCACCGACCAACCGTGTCAGCAGACCCAGGCGGTGGGCCTCGTCCGAGCCGAGAACGCCGTCGGTGAGCAGGATGTCGCGCGCGCGGCGGGTGCCGATGATGCGGGGGAGCGCCCACGTCAGACCGCCGTCCGGAGTGAAGCCGAGCGCCGGATACGCGGGACGGAGCCGGGTGGATCGACCGCCGATCGCGATGTCGGCGTGACACACGAGCGACATGCCCGCGCCCGCTGCCCAGCCCGGCACTCCCGCCACGACGGGGACCGACACCGAGGTGAGCGCGCGGACGAAATCGTGGAACGTGTCGGCGAGCTGCCGGACGAACGCGCTTCTGTCGGGCGCCCCGTGGAAGGCGCGCACGTCGCCACCGGCGCAGAAGTTGGATTCGGCGCCGACGAGCAGCACGGCGCCCACGGACTCGTCGAGATCGGACAGCGACGCAGCGCCTGCGGCCATCGCCTCGCCGTTCAGCACGTTGCCGCCGCGGGGCGTCGCCACCCGTACGTACAGGACACCGTCCTCGACGGTGACGGGGGACGTGGCCGGGGGGTCGACTGATTCGGTCATCGTTCGAACTTAGACCAGGACCGCTCGGCTCCGGAAACGACAGAGTCGCCGGAGATGACAGAGGCCCCGATACCGAGGTATCGGGGCCTTGTCGTGAAAATGTCGTGCGGGAACGTCAGCCCCGGACCACCTTGCCGGCCTTGAGGCACGAGGTGCACACATTGAGCCGACGAGAGTTACCCGGCGCGACCTGCGCGCGGACGGTCTGGATGTTGGGGTTCCAGCGACGGTTGGTACGGCGGTGCGAGTGCGAAACCGACTTACCGAAGCCGGGTCCCTTGGCGCATACGTCGCAGACGGCAGCCATAGTCGCGAACTCCTTGGTATTCGAGGTGAGACCGGGACACGATTCGAACCGTGGCCGGTGTGGGGCAAGATCTTCGTACAACTGCGCCCGATACCTCCGGGCATGCCGGACGCGTCAGACGCAACCCTGCAAGACTAGCCGCTCGGGTGCCCCGAGTCCAAACCGGCCCGCACGCGCCGATGCCGCAGGTGCCTGGTGGAATGGTCGCACAGATGGCGGCAGCATCAGGACGGGAGCAGCGCGGTGGTTCAGCTCGGTGACCGGCTCGACCACGTACTGGGTCGCAGGGCCGCCGATCCGCTCGAGACGGCGTTCGGTCTCGTCACGGTCGAGGACCTGCTGCGTCACTACCCCTTCCGCTACGTGACACAGGGTCAGGAGCTGGCCCGCAAGGACCCGGACGACGGTGAACGCATCACCGTCGTGGGGACGGTGTCCAAGGCGGACCTCGTGCCCATGAAGGCGCGCAAGGGCCACATGCTCAAGGTCGTGCTCACGTGCGACGGTCAGAACGTCTCCGCCACCTTCTTCAACGGTCACAAGGTGCGTCACAACATCACGGTGGGGTCGCGCGCGATGTTCTCGGGCACGGTCAAGTGGTTCCGGACGTCCTGGTCGCTGAACCACCCCGGTTACCTGATGCTCGAGGGCGACGAGGACGACCTGGTGGGGCGCCCGCACGGCGGCGGCGAGCTCGCCGGCATGGCTCGCGGCGCCACGGACAGTTCCGGTGCGGTGAACATGTCCATGCTGTCGCTTCCGTTCCTTCCCATGTACGCGGCGACGCGGGAGGTCGAGAGCTGGACCTTCCTGCGCTGCGTGCGTCAGGTCCTGGACCAGCTCGATCGCGTCGAGGATCCGCTGCCCGAGACGGTGCGCGCCGAGCACGCGCTGATGAGCCTCGACGACGCACTGCGGGTCGTGCACTTTCCGGAGTCCGAGGACGACATCGAGAACGCGCGCTACCGTCTGCGCTTCGACGAGGCGACGGCGTTGCAGCTGGTGCTCGCCGAACGGCGCCACTCGGTGGCGGTGCGCACGGCGCCGGCCTGCGCGCGCGTGGCCGACGGTGTCGCCGCCGCCTTCGACGAGGTGCTGCCGTTCGAGCTGACCGACGGGCAGAAGGAGGTCGCCGAGGAGATCGAGAGCGACCTGTCCCGCACTCGGCCGATGAGCCGGCTCCTGCAGGGTGAGGTGGGATCGGGCAAGACGATCGTCGCTCTGCGCGCCATGCTGCAGGTGGTGGACGCGGGACTGCAGTGCGCGTTGCTGGCACCCACCGAGGTGCTCGCCACACAGCACCACCGGTCGATCACGCGGCAACTCGGGGCGCTCGCGACGGCCGGGGAACTGGGTGCGCCCGACCGCGCCACCCGAGTGGTGCTGCTGACCGGATCGATGTCGACGGCCGCGAAACGTGCCGCGCTGTTGTCGATCGTGACCGGAGACGCAGGCATCGTCATCGGCACTCACGCACTCATCCAGAGCACGGTGTCGTTCTTCGACCTCGGGATGGTGGTGGTCGACGAGCAGCACCGCTTCGGAGTCGAGCAGCGGGACGCGTTGCGCGCGAAGGCGAGAGAGGGCGTCAGCCCGCACCTGCTGGTCATGACGGCCACGCCCATTCCGCGGACGATCGCCATGACCACGCTGGGCGATCTCGAGACGTCCACCCTGCGTGAGCTTCCCCGCGGACGCGCGCCCATCCGCACCTCGGTCGTTCCCGCCCAGCACAGACCTGCCTGGGTCGAGCGAGCGTGGAGCCGGATCTCCGAGGAGGTGGCGGCCGGCCGCCAGGCCTACGTGGTGTGTTCGCGGATCGGCGACGAGAAGCCCGAGGATCTCGGCAAGGACACTCCGGACACCGCGTCGGCGGTCGATGTGTACGAGTCGCTCCGCGCCGGCGCTCTGTCGAACCTGCGCGTCGGGTTGCTGCACGGGCGGCTGCCCACGGAGGAGAAGGACGAGGTGATGTCCGCGTTCAACGACGGCGACATCGACGTCCTCGTCTGCACCACCGTGGTGGAGGTCGGTGTCGACGTCCCCAACGCCACGGTCATGGTCATCGTGGACGCCGACCGGTTCGGCGTGAGTCAGCTGCATCAGTTGCGTGGCCGCATCGGTCGTGGCGGCCACCAGGGTCTGTGCATCCTGCTCACCGAGCTCGCACCGGGCACCCCCACCTACGCGAGGCTCGACGCCGTCGCGGCGACGACCGACGGGTTCGAGCTCGCCGTTCTCGATCTACGGCAACGCCGGGAGGGTGACGTGTTGGGCGCAGCGCAGTCGGGCACCACGACGACCCTGCGACTGTTGTCGCTCCTCGATCACCTCGACATCATCACCGCGGCCCAGACCTTCGCCCGCGACGTCGTCGATCGGGACCCGGGGCTCGTGGAGCACCCCGGTCTCGCGGCGATGATGCGATCCGCCGTGGACGCGACCAGGGTGGACTTCCTCGACAAGGCGTGAACGCCCGACCCGGTCAGTGCATGTGGCTTCCCCCGTTGATGTCCAATGTGGTGCCCGTCAGGTAGGACGCGTCCTCCGACGACAGGAACGTGATGATCGCGGCGACCTCACGAGCAGTGGCGACGCGTCCCACCGGGATGCCGTCGGCGATCGCCTGCTCCTGCTCGGGCGTGCTCCCCACCCGGATGGCGGTGTCCGCGGCGCCCGGAGTGACAGCATTCACCGTGACCCCGGTGTGTCCGATCTCGCGGGCCAGCGCCTTGGTGAAACCGAGAACCGCCGCTTTCGCCGAGGAGTAGGGCACCTTGCCGAACACGCCGCCGCCGCGTTGAGCCGACACCGACGACATGTTGACCACGCGTCCCCACCCGGCATCGATCATCGCGGGGAGGAAGGCCTTCGTGACGAGGTAGGTGCCGGTCGCGTTGACCGCCATCACCTTGTTCCACAGGTCCAGCGTGGTCTCGAGAAACGGCACCGGTGACGTGATGCCGGCGATGTTCGCCAGGGCGCCCACGGTGGGGAGCGATCCCGACTCGACCTCGGCGGCCACGGCCGCACGAGCTCGCTCCACCGACGACTCGTCCGCCACGTCGACCTCGTGACCGAAGGCCCGGACGCCGTACGCATTCGCGATGTCCGCGGCGACCTTGGCCGAGGCCTCCCCGTCGAGATCGAGGACGACGACTGCCCAGCCCTGCTCGGCGTACAACGCCGCGGTCGCGCGGCCGAGGCCCCGTTCCGAGGCAGCTCCCGTGACGACGGCGGTACGGCTGACGGTGGCCGGTCGGGCCAGAGTGTCGAACATGGTGATCTCCGATACAGGTGTGGGGGAACGGCTGTCGAGGCTGGTGTCACGGTTCGAGAGGGGCGACGGCCGGTGTCGGCCGCCTGCGAAGGCTCGTCGTGATGCAGCACACAGTAAGACCCGGACTGCGGATCAGTCAACTGTTGGACACCAACAGTTGACTGTTGACAGTGAACGTGCGGTGGGTCACACTCGTAATCGATGACGGCATCCGTCACCCTTTCCTCACACCTCCAACACCTCGAAAAGGGGTAGTCATGAGCAGCGAGACTCTGGCCATGCGCGGGCAGGTCCACGGCACACCCGACGCCAAGCGCGTCGCCGTGGGGTCGTCCGTCGGCGCGGTGATCGAGACGTACGACTTCATCGGTTTCGGCACCGCCGCGGCGCTCTACTTCGGAACGGCGTTCTTCCCGGGCCAGAGTTCGGTGGCCGGCACCCTGGCCGCCTTCGCCACGCTCGGCGTCGGCTTCGCGGCACGCCCGATCGGAGGCATCATCGGCGGCCACCTCGGTGATCGTGTCGGGCGCAAGCCCGTTCTGGTGGCGTCGCTCATCGTGATGGGACTCGCGACGTTCGTCATCGGTCTGTTGCCCACCTACGCCCAGGTCGGCGTCGTCGCGCCCGTGCTGCTGGTCATCGTCCGCATCGTCCAGGGACTGGCGTTCGGTGCCGAGTGGGGCGGAGCGATTCTGATGAGCTACGAACACGCCCCGTGGCGGCGCAAGGGCGCGTTCACCGGCATCGTGCAGGCGGGATTCCCGGTGGGTCTCCTGCTCGCGAACCTGGTGTTCCTGTTCAGCGTGCACCTCGGCGGCGACTGGGCCTGGCGCGTTCCGTTCCTCGCCAGCATCGTCCTCGTCGTCGTCGGGCTGATCATTCGATCCAAGGTCCCGGAGTCCCCGGTGTTCGACGAGGTCAAGGAGTCCGGCCAGGTCCAGCGTGCGCCGATCGTCGAGTCCGTGAAGCAGGACTGGCGCAACATCCTGCGGGGTATCGGACTGCGCATCGCCGAGACCGCCGGCTACGCCGTGTCCATCACCTACATGATCTCGTACCTGCACAACGAGGAACTGGCGACGAAGTCCGAGACCCTGACCGCTCTCTGCATCGCGTCGGCGCTGGGCATCGTCGCGACCGTCGGTTGGGCGACTCTGACGGACAGGATGGGCCGCCGACCCGTCTACATCGGAGTGTGTGCGTTCGGGGTGTTGTTCGGAATCCCGATGTTCCTCCTCGTCAACACGGGCACCTTCATCCTCGTCGCCGTCACCTTCGTCCTGGCCTACACCGTGTGCCAGAACGCGCTCGCCGGTGCGCAGGGCGCGTGGTTCCCCGAACTCTTCACGGCGAGTCGCCGAGCGTCCGGAGCTTCACTGGCCTACCAGATCTCGGCCATGGTCTCCGGCTTCACACCGTTCATCACCACGCTGCTCTTCGTCTCCTACGGCTGGATGGGGCCGGCAGTCCTCTTCAGCGTCTACGCGCTGATCGGTCTCCTCGCCGCCCTGTCCACCCGTGAGACGTGGGGCCCCACCGAACGACGACTCGCACTCCAGGCCGAGCTCGACGAGAACCTCGTCGCGACCGCCACCTCTCGAAAGGAATCGCTGTGACCGTCACCGACAGCATCACCACCGACCGCACGACACGGATCCGCGCCGCGGAGCGATTCGCCTACGCCATGCGCCATCACGTCCTCGACATGGGCGAAGCGCAGGGTCAGGGATACGTGGGTCAGGCACTGGGAGCGGCGGACATGTTCGCCGCCGTCTACAGCGGACGGCTGCGCTACCGCCCGGCGGATCCGCACTGGGCGGAGCGGGACCGCTTCCTGCTCTCGACCGGCCACTACGCCATCGGGCTCTACGCGGCGCTCGCGGAAGCGGGCACGGTGAGCGTCTCCGAACTCGAGACCTACGGCTCCGACGATTCGCGGCTCCCCATGTCCGGAATGGCGTCCTACACGCCCGGGATGGAGATCAGCGGGGGCTCGCTGGGACACGGACTGCCGGTGGCGGTGGGAATGGCTCTGGGACTGCGTCACCAGGGGTCGCCGTCACTCGTGTTCAACTTCCTGTCGGACGGGGAACTGGACGAGGGCTCCACGTGGGAGGCCGCGATGGGAGCCGCTCATCACCGACTGGGCAACCTCGTCGCACTCGTCGACATGAACGCACTGCAGGCCGACGGACCCACCGCGGGAGTCCTGGGCATCGAACCGGTGCAGGACAAGTGGGCGGCCGCGGGATGGTCCGTCCACCGTGTCGACGGCAACGACGCGGGCGCGTTGCTGGACGCCCTGGACGACATCGCGACGCGGACGTCGCCGACCGGCACCCCGTCGGTCGTCGTGTGCGACACGCGGATCGGGTTCGGCGTACCCATGCTCGAGACCCGCGAGAAGGCGCACTTCATGCGTATCGACGAGGACGAGTGGAGCGTGTGCCGGGATCAGCTCACCGCTCGCTTCCACGACGCAGAATTTCACGAGGGAGACCACTCATGACCACCGCATCCGCCCCCAAGCTCAAGACGTCGGCGATGATCGCCTCGTTCGTCGACGAGGGTCAGCGCACCACGGCGGCCCCGTTCGGACACGCGCTCGTCCGTGCAGCGGAACAGGATTCGCGCATCGTCGGCCTCAGTGCCGACCTGGCGAAGTACACCGACATGCACATCTTCGCGCAGGCCTTCCCCGACCGTTTCTTCCAGATGGGGATGGCGGAGCAATTGCTGTTCGGCGCCGCGGCGGGCATGGCGGAGACCGGCCTGGTTCCTTTCGCGTCCACCTACTCGGTCTTCGCGGCGCGCCGCGCGTACGACTTCCTGTGCCTCGACGCGGCCGAGCCGAATCTGAACGTCAACATCGTCGGGGGACTCCCGGGCCTCACCACCGGCTACGGGCCGAGTCACCAGGCGACCGAGGACATGGCGATCTTCCGCGGAATGCCGAACCTCACCATCGTCGACCCGTGCGATGCCGTGGACATCGAGCAGGCCGTTCCCCAACTCGCCGCGACTCCGGGCCCGACCTACCTCCGGTTGCTCCGCGGGAAGGTCGCGTCGGTACTCGACGAGTACGACTACACCTTCGAACTGGGCAAGGCCAAGGTCATTCGACCGGGCAACGACGTCGTGCTGGTGTCGTCCGGTCTGATGACCATGCGTGCGCTCCAGGCCGCCGAGCGACTCGCGAAGCACAGGGTGGACGTGTCGGTGGTGCACGTGGCGACGATCAAACCGTTCGACGCGGAGACCGTCCTGCGCGAACTCTCGACCGACCGGGCCGCATTCACCCTCGAGAACCACACCCGCATCGGTGGGCTCTTCGAGACGGTCGCCTCGGCGTGCGTCGAGTCCGGCACGGTGCGTCAGGTGACTCCCATCGCGCTGCCCGACGAGTTCCTGGCCGCCGGCGCACTCCCCACGCTCCACGATCGTTACGGGTTGTCCACCGACCGCATCGAGGAGCGTGTTCTCGCGGCGTTGCGGTGAGCAGTGCCGGATCGACACGGGCGGCCGTTACCCTGAGATCACTGTCGACCGGCAGCTGTCGACATCACCGTTTCGAGGAGGTCTCCATGGCCGCACAGCCCGCCACGCTCCTGGGGTTGCAGAAGACGAATCTGCGCGATCAGGCTCTCGACGCGCTGCGTCGGGCCATCACCAGTGGCGAGCTGCGTCCGAGTTCCGCGCTGGTGGAGACGGAGTTGTCGGAGCGCCTGCAGATCAGCCGAGGCACGTTGCGCGAGGCCCTGCGGCAGCTTCAGCAGGAGGGGCTCGCCGTCATCGGCGCTCGGGGTCGGCTGTACGTGCGGCATCTGGACGACAAGGAGATCAGGGACATCTTCGTCGTGCGCGCCGCGCTCGAGTCCACCGCTGCCGCACTGCTCGCGGAGCGAGACGACCGGCAGGAGTCGGTCGCCGGCCTGTCGAGCGCGCTCGACCTGATGGACGCCGCCGGTGACGGTGATCTCGAGGCCCGGATCGAGTCCGATCTCAGTTTCCACCGACTGCTCTGCCGGCTCACCGGCAACGAGACCCTGGTGCACTCGTGGACGTCCCTCGAGGGTTCGATCCGCATGTCCATCATGTGGGCCGGCAAGTCTCGCGCGGTCGGGAACATGGACACCGACCGACACCGCCGCATCGTCGAGGCGATCGGATCGGGCGACGGCGCGGCTGCCAGCGCCTCGGTGGCGGAACACATGACGTGGGCCGCCGCGAATCTCTCCGCCGACATTTCTGCATAGGAGATGCGAGCGGCGTGGACGTGATCGGCGCTACTGTCCCGGCACCACGACGGCTGCTCGCTGCGCTCCGCACGTGTCTCATATCTGGACAAGTCATAGCTCCGTCTCGCCCGTACTGAAGGTAGGTTGACCGGAATGTTCTCCAAGGTGCTGGTGGCAAATCGCGGCGAGATCGCGATCCGTGCGTTCCGTGCGGCGTACGAA
>NZ_LMRN01000022.1:0-167 GCF_001426145.1 Rhodococcus sp. Leaf225
GTGCAGTATCTGAGACAACACACGAGTTGGTCAGCAGATAACTGAAACCCGCACCACCGAACCGTCACCGACGACCCCACACCGGGGCCTCATGTGACGGGGCAGTGTGTGCCTCGTGCTCTGTTGTTTCACAGAGTTTCGGTGGCCATAGCGGAGGGGAAACGCCC
>NZ_LMRN01000022.1:309-20029 GCF_001426145.1 Rhodococcus sp. Leaf225
ATCGGTGTCCGGACACAGTCCGATCAAGCAGAGTCCCGTCGCACGCGCGCCGGGATAGTCTCGTATCCACCATGCCGCAGAAACCACGACGCTCGATATCACCTCTGGGCTCCCCGCTGCTCGGGCACACCGAGGAATCACCGCGTCGCCGGCGTATCCGGGTGCAGATTCTGCTCACCGTCTTCCTGCTGGGCGCCAACGCGATCGGCGCCGTGATCGTGGGTGCACTCATCAGCGTGGTCGTGCCGGGGCCGGACGTCGTCACGCCCCGTGAGTACTGGTGGGTGAACTTCATCCTCATCCCGTGCTACCTCGTGGTCGCGTTCCTCATCGGAGTGGGGTGGGGAACCAAGCGCACCGTCAAGGGACTGCGCTGGGCCATCGAGGACCGCGTGCCCACCCGCAAGGAACAGAAGCGCACGCTGGCGATGCCGTGGCGGCTCACCCGGTTGCAGATCGGCCTCTGGATCGGCGGGCTCGTCATCGTCACGACGGCCGACGGCATCATCGATCCCAACTCCATCCCCAAGGTCGCGTTCACCATCGCGTTCGGTGGTGCGACCGTCTGCGCGTTCAGCTACCTGCTGACGGAGTTCGCTCTGCGCCCGGCGGCGGCGCGTGCTCTCGAGGCCGGCGATCTCCGCCGTATCCGTATCGCCGGGGTGATGGGGCGCTCCATCCTCTCGTGGCTCCTGGGTACCGGCGTCCCAGTGGCGGGACTCATGGTCATCGCCATCGCCTCGTTCATCCGCGATGACACCACCGCCGACCAGTTCGCGGTCGCCATCCTCGCGCTCGGCGGCATCACGTTCCTGTTCGGCTTCGCGCTGACGCTGCTCGGCGGTCTGGCGACGACGGCGCCCATCGACAACGTGCGCTCGGCGATGGTCGAGATCGAACGCGGCAACCTCGACGCACGGGTGTCCGTCTACGACGGCACCGAGCTCGGCGAACTGCAGAGCGGCTTCAACCGCATGGCCGAGGGCCTCGCCGAGCGGGACAAGATCCGGGACCTGTTCGGTCGCCACGTCGGCATGGAGGTCGCCGAGGCCGCGCTGAAGAGCAATCCCGAGCTCGGCGGCGAGGAGCGCGACATCGCCGTCTTCTTCATCGACCTGATCGGATCCACGGAGCTGGCTGCCTCCCAGCCCCCGGCGCAGGTGGTGGATCTGTTGAACCGCTTCTTCGACGTGGTGGTCGACGAGGTGGACAAGCATCACGGTTTCGTCAACAAGTTCGAGGGCGATGCGGCGCTGGCCATCTTCGGTGCTCCCGGCGATCTCGACGATCACTGCGGGGAGGCCCTCAGCGCGGCTCGCGCCATCATGCGGCGACTCGAGAACGAGGTCCCGGACTGCCAGGCAGCCATCGGTATCGCGTCCGGGCGAGCCGTCGCGGGCAACATCGGTGCGAAGCAACGATTCGAGTACACGGTCATCGGAGATCCGGTGAACGAGGCGGCCCGGTTGTCCGAGCTCGCCAAGTCTGCGGACGGGCGTCTGGTGGCGTCGGCACGCACGGTGGAGCACGCCCACAATCAGTCGAGTGACGAGTGGTCGTTCGGCAAGAGCGTGACGTTGCGGGGGCGGTCGGAGGAGACGCAGCTCGCGACCCCTGCCTGACGGCGGCCCACACGGTCGATAGGGTGGCCCGGTGCGTCTGGTCATTGCTCGGTGTCAGGTCGACTACGTCGGCCGGTTGACGGCCCATCTGCCGTGGGCGAAGCGTCTACTGCTCGTCAAGTCCGACGGATCCGTGAGCGTCCACGCGGACGATCGGGCGTACAAGCCGCTCAACTGGATGACGCCGCCGTGCTGGCTGGTCGAGAACCCTGCAGAGGCTCTCCCTGCCGACGGCGACGTCGTGCCCGCGGACCGACAGCTGTGGGTCGTGACCAACAAGGCCGGCGAGGAACTGCGCATCACGATCGAGGACATCGAACTCGACAGCAGCCACGAGCTGGGTGTCGATCCGGGTCTGACCAAGGACGGCGTCGAGTCCCATCTGCAGGAACTGCTCGCCGAGCACGTGCACACGCTCGGTGACGGGTACACCCTGGTACGCCGGGAGTACCCGACGGCGATCGGACCCGTGGACCTTCTGTGCCGCGCCGAGGACGGTGCGACGGTCGCGGTGGAGATCAAGCGTCGAGGAGACATCGACGGTGTCGAGCAGCTGACTCGCTATCTCGAACTCCTGAACCGTGATCCACTGCTGGCTCCGGTGCGGGGCGTGTTCGCGGCCCAGCAGATCAAGCCGCAGGCGAAGACGCTCGCGGAGGATCGCGGGATTCGTTGCCTCACACTGGACTACGACTCGCTCCGCGGAATCGAATCGTCCGCGTTCACGCTCTTCTGACGCGGTCGCCTACCATCGGTCGAGTGCCGAGACGCAACAACCAACGAGCCGGCCGGTCGGGCCGACCTGGGCGACCCGCGCCGACGTTCGGTGACGCCACGGCGCGAGTGGAGCGCGGCCCGTCCTTCGACGGCGACGAGGAGTACGTCGTGCGCCCGATTCCCGGCGCTCGTGCGACCAAGACCTATCGGTGCCCCGGCTGCGACCACGAGATCATGCCCGGTGTGGCGCACGTGGTCGTCTGGCCCGCCGAGAAACTCGGCGGACCCGACGACAGGCGGCACTGGCACACGGGTTGCTGGTCCGGACGCGGTACCCGCGGGCTCACCCGCAGGTGGTCCTGACTCTCACGACTGGGTCGAGCTCGACTGGCCGTTCGAGGAGCGCTCGGTCGACGTCTCGGCCGGTGCATCGTCGAGGAGTGACTCGTCGATCTCGAGATCGTCCGGCGCCAACGGTGCGTCGAGCAGTTCGCTCTCCCGGTTGACCGAGGCGAGCATGGCCGGCACGGAATCGAGTTGGCCGCGGATGCCGAGCAGCTGAGCGAGCACCCGGCCACGCAGGACTCGCAGTTCCTCGGCGAGCTCCTTGGCGTGAGCGATGCGGCGCTCCGACTGCTCGGTGGCGGCCTGGAGCCGACGCTTGGCCTCGGCGGTGGCATCGGCGAGCCGACGATCCGCCTCGGCCTTGGAGTCGGCTTCGAGCTCGTCGACGGCGTTCATCACCTTGGTGCGGCGATCGGCCATCGTGATCTCGAAGTCCTCCTGCACCGCGGCGCGCTTCTTCTCGGCCTCGGCGGCGAGGCGATCACGCTCGGCCTGCGCCTCCTCGACGATGCGGGCGGCGGCTGTGCGTGCCTCGGCCATGGTCTGCTCGTGCTCGGTCTCGAGTGCGGACCGTCGGTCCTTGAGCTCGGCGACCAGGCCCTCGTACTCGCCGCGCATGCGGGTGGCGTCCTGCTCGGCCACGGACACGAGTTCGGCAGCGTCGGCCTCGGCCTTGGCGCGCACCTCGGACGCCTCGTCCGAGGCGAGTCGCAGCATGCGAGAGATGCGATCGCTCATGCCCTCGGCGGTGGTCGGGGGGACCGAGAGCCGATCGATGTCCTTACGGAGATCGTCGATCTCGTCGCGGGCGTCCTCGAGCTGGACCGCGAGATCGCGGGCCTGCGCGGCCGCCGCGTCGCGATCGGTCGCGATGACGCGGAGCTCGGCATCGAACCGCTCGAAGTACCGCTGAACCTCGTCCTTGTCGTACCCCTTGCGGACCACGCTGAAGGGCAGGGAGCTGCTGCCGCTGACGTTCTCTGGTGCCATGCGGACAACCTACCGTCACGCGCCCCGTTTCGGCCGTCGGGTGCTGATCACGACGGGTTCCGGGGAGGGGTCAGCTCGCGGCGGGCTCGACCAGTTCGACGAGGACGCCGCCGGCATCCTTGGGGTGCACGAAATTGATCCGGGAATCGGCGGTACCGCGGCGGGGAGCGTCGTACAGCAACCGGGCACCACGCTCGCGGAGGAACGCCGCGGTCTTCTCGACGTCGCGGACGCGGAAGGCGAGCTGCTGCAGGCCGGGACCGTTCCGGTCGAGGAACTTGGCGATGGTCGACGTCTCGTCGAGGGGAGCGAGGAGCTGGATCTGCGCGGCGCCGTCGGCGGCACCGGGAACGGAGATCATCGCCTCGACGACACCCTGGCTCTCGTTGACCTCGCGGTGGGTCACCGTCATCCCGAAGTGGTCCCGGTAGAACTCGAGGGCGACGTCGAGGTCGGCCACTGCGATCCCCACGTGGTCGATGGCCGTCACGAGGCCTGCCGTCACCGCGTCCGCGGTCGCCGTCGTGTGCTCGTCGGTGGTCGTCATACTTTGACGTTAGACCTTTCTTCCGGCAGTTCGGGCGTGGTCTGGGTCACAATCGATCGTCGGCATCTCTGGACGACCGCCAACTCTGTGTGGCCAAGGCGACGCCGCCGATGGTCGAGGACCGTTCACCGACTGCGGCAGAATGGACACATGGCCGACAACCAGCTCTCCAGCACCGCACCTGCCGCGTCCTCCACGGTCTCGCAGCCGCCGATCGTGCGGTGGTTCCGCGTCGTGGCGGTCGCGGAAGCCGTCACTTGGGTCGCGCTGCTCATCGGCATGGCTGTCAAGTACGTCCCCGACCCCAACATCGACAGTGGTGTCCGGATCCCGGGCATGCTGCACGGCGCGGTCTTCGTCCTGTACCTCGTGATCACCGTGCTGACCGCCCTCGCGTTGCGGTGGAGCAAGGGCGTCACGGTGCTCGCACTCCTCGCGAGCATCCCGCCCTTCGGCACCATCGTCTTCGAGGTGTGGGCGTCGAGGACCGGACGTCTGGTTCGATCGGCCGGAGCCGCATCGCCGCGGGCCGCGGCGGAGTGACAAAATAACCTCGTGACTCGACCCGGATCTCGCCCACCAGTACGTCCGTCGGCCGCGGCAGCCGCCGCCATGTCCGGCGCGGTCGACCTCTCGGCGCTCAAGGCCAAGGCGCAGGCCGCGTCCGCGCCGCCGTCTCCCACCGCCGCCAACGGTCTCGCGGTCTCCGTCACGGTGACGGAGGTGGACTTCGAGGCCGAGGTGTTGGTGCGCTCGAGCCAGGTCCCCGTGATCGTCAATCTGCTGTCGCCGCGCTCCCCGCAGTCGCTGCAGCTGACGCAGTCCCTCGAGGCCCTCGCGGTCGAGGGTGACGGCGCCTGGGTGCTCGCCAACGTCGACGTCGACGTCAATCCGCGCATCGCGCAGGCCTTCGGCGTGCAGGCCGTTCCCACGCTGGTCGCCGTCGCGGCAGGCCAGCCCCTCGCGGATCTGCAGGGCCTGCAGCCCGAGGAGAGCCTGCGTGAGTGGTTGGCGGCCATCGCCCGCGCCGTCGAGGGGAAGCTGACCGGTGTCCCGAACGCCGACGAACCGGCCCCCGAGCCCGAGGACCCGCGCTTCGACGCAGCCGAGGCCGCGCTCGCCGAGGGTGACCTCGCGGGTGCCGAGGCGGCCTTCCAGGAGATCGTCGACGCCGAGCCGGCCAACAAGCAGGCACTGAACGGCGTGCGTCAGGTCCGATTCCTGGCACGCGTCCAGGGGCTGCCGGACGACATCGTCGAGCAGGCCGACGCGGCGCCGGACGACGTCGATCTCGGTCTCCAGGCGGCCGACGCGTTGCTGTATCAGCAGCGGACCGAGGACTCGTTCGCTCGTGTCGTGGAGCTGGTCCGGCGCACGCGTGAGGACGATCGCGCCCGTGCTCGCGCCCGGTTGCTGGAGTTGTTCGAGCTCTTCGACCCGGCGGATCCGCTGGTGGTCACCGCTCGACGCAAGCTGGCGTCCGCCCTCTACTAGGAGTAGCGGCCGTCGCACGCCTCCCGGCCACCCAGCACGCCCCAGCGGAACGCGTCGACGCGCGCGAAGCCGCTGGGGACCGTGCGACCGTCCACGTCACTCGCGGCGAGCCCGTCCGACAACAGACCCGACACCGCCTCGTCGAGGTCGCCCGGTGACAGTGTCACCGTCGACCTCTGCGCCGCGGCCGTGTCGGAAGGACTCAGCGCTGCGGTGACCACTCCCGACAGGCACGCCGACCGGAGCGCGGCTCGGGCGTCCGTCAGGCCCTGGCCGGCCTCGTTCTGCACGGCCAGCACGTACCGGGAGACGAAGAGGACATAGGCGCCGTAGTCGCCGGTGACGTCGAGAGGCACGATGTCGTCCTCGCTCACCTCGGTGGGACGTCCGCGATCGGCCAGCGCGTCGACCGAGATACCGATCGTGTTGGTGGAGGGGCAGTAGGAGACCGGTTCGGTGGTGAGCGCGTCCGCGCACCCGGTGTCGGCGCCGGAGTAGTCGACCGTCGGGGGATCCGTGGTGGGCATCACCTGTTCGAACGTCGCGGCGAACTGCTCGAGCGAGTCCTGCGTGACGGGGAGCTCGCCGGTGTCGAGAGGGCTGTCGAACTGTTGGGGAAGGGTCGAGCGCCGCGACTCGACCTCCTTCTCGTCGATGCGCGTGCAGGCCCCGGCGCCGTCGGTGAAGCCGATCTGGGCGGCGGTGACCCGTTCGAACGCGGAGCCGTGCACCGAGTCGGGATCACCGGGGTCGACGTCGCGGACGGCCACGGTGGCCGCGAGGACGTCGTTCAACCCGTCCGAGGTGTCGAGCGTGAAGTGGGTCGAGTCGCCCTCGGCGACATGGCGCATGAAGGCGCCCGCGAAGCAGTCTGCCTGTTGCTCGGCGACGATGGTCGGGTCGTCGTCCCCGACGAGGCCGGACTGCGTCTGCACGGCGTGGCCGTACTCGTGGGCGAGCACCATGACCACCGACATGGGTCCGAAGGCGTCGATCATGGCCGGCATGAGCAGACCACGGTCCCAGCCGATGCTGTCGTCGAGTGAGCAGTATCCGGCGTTGGCGAGTCCGTCCGTCGGTTCGCTGCAGAAGAGCGGACCCTCGCCGGCGTCGGCGGTGGCGTCCCAGGACACCAGCGACCGGACGGGCTGGAAGGATCCGCGGAACAGCGTCGAGTACGTGGTGCGCCAGAACTTCTGGATGTCGTCCACGGCATCCGTCGCGAGCAGGTCGACGTCCGTTCCGGCTGCGCCGTCGACGTCGAGCTGGGCATGGGAGACACCGGGTCTGGGGCCGGACGGGCCGTCCGTGACGGGGAGACCGGCGACGGTGAAGGGGTCGTCGTAGATGGAGACGGGGGAGCCCGTCACCACCGCGCCACACGAGGTGAGCGCAGTGGTGACGGCGAGTGCGAGGAGGCTCGCGGACCAGCCGAACCGGACGCGAGCCCCGCGCATCATCTCTCCAGTCTGAGCCAGATCGCTCCGTAGGGCGGAAGGGCGACCCGAGCGGATGCCGGACGACCGTGCCACGAGTGCTCGGTCGCGGTGACCTCACCGAGGTTGCCCACTCCCGAACCGCCGTAGACCTCCGCGTCGGTGTTGAGGATCTCGACCCATCGGCCCGGCTCGGGTAATCCAACACGATAGTCGCCGTGCGGGGAACCGGAGAAGTTGAACAGGCAGGCCGTGACGGAGCCGTCGTCGCCGAAGCGCAGGAAGCTCAGCACGTTGTTCGCGGTGTCGTTGGCGTCGATCCACGAGAAGCCGCTGGGCGAGCCGTCCTGTGTCCAGAACTCCGGGCCCGCGACGTACGTGCGGTTGAGGTCGCCGACCAGTTGCTGCACACCGCGGTGCAGCGAGCCGCTTCCCTCGTCGCCGATCTCCCACCAGTCGAGACCGCGCTCGTCGGACCACTCGGCCGTCTGGCCGAACTCCTGGCCCATGAACAGCAGTTGCTTGCCGGGATGCGCCCACATGTAGGCGAGCATGCCGCGCAGACCCGCGGCCTTCGCCCAGTCGTCACCCGGCATGCGGGACCAGAGCGTGCCCTTCCCGTGCACGACCTCGTCGTGGCTGATGGGTAGCACGAAGTTCTCGCTCCAGGCGTAGACCAGGGAGAACGTGACCTCGTGGTGGTGGTACGCGCGGTGGATCGGATCGCGCCCGATGTACCCGAGCGTGTCGTGCATCCAGCCCATGTTCCACTTCATGGAGAAGCCGAGGCCGCCCACGCTGGTGGGACGCGTGACGCCGGGCCACGAGGTCGACTCCTCGGCCACGGTGACGACGCCGCGGTGCAGCTTGTGCACGGTCGCGTTCATCTCCTGCAGGAACGCCACGGCCTCGAGATTCTCGCGACCGCCGTAGATGTTGGGGCTCCACCCACCCTCGGGGCGCGAGTAGTCCAGGTAGAGCATCGACGCGACCGCGTCGACGCGGAGCCCGTCGATGTGGAACTCCTCGATCCAGTACAGCGCGTTGGCGACGAGGAAGTTGCGCACCTCGGTACGACCGAAGTCGAAGACGTAGGTGCCCCAGTCCAACTGCTCGCCTCGCTGCGGGTCGCCGTGCTCGTAGAGCGGGGAGCCGTCGAACCGCGCGAGGGCCCAGTCGTCCTTGGGGAAGTGCGCCGGGACCCAGTCGACGATGACACCGATGCCGTCACGGTGCAGGAGGTCGACGAAGGCGCGGAAGTCGTCGGGGGTGCCGAAGCGCGACGTCGGTGCGTAGTACGAGGTGACCTGGTATCCCCACGATCCACCGAAGGGGTGTTCGGCGACGGGCAGCAGCTCGACGTGGGTGAAGCCGGTCTCGCGTACGTGAGCCGAGAGCTGTTCCGCCAGTTCGCGATAGTTCAGTCCGGGGCGCCAGGAGGCGAGATGCACCTCGTACACGCTCATCGGCGCCCGGTGCGGTTCCAGCTCGGCGCGGGCGGTGATCCAGTCACCGTCCGACCACTCGTACGACGACTGGTTCACGACCGACGCCGTCGACGGCGGGACCTCGGTGGCGAAGGCCATCGGGTCGGCCTTGTCCTTCACCGAGCCGTCCTTGCCGTGCACCCGGAACTTGTACAGCGTGCCGGCGCCGATGTCGGGGACGAACAGCTCCCACACACCGGTGGTGCCGAGCACGCGCATCGGCCAGGTCTGTCCGCCCCAGCCGTCGAACTCGCCGACGACGGTGACGCCGACGGCGCCCGGGGCCCACACCGCGAACGAGGTGCCGTTCACGGGTCCGTCGGGCGTGGTGTAGCTCTGCAGATGCGCTCCGAGGATGTCCCAGAGTCGTTCGTGGCGCCCCTCTCCGAAGAGATGGAGATCGAGCTCGCCGAGGGTCGGCAGGAAGCGGTAGCCATCGGCGACGGTCACCTGGTGACCGCCCGGGTACTCGACGCGGAGCCGGTAGTCCGCGAGGTCCTCCACCGGCACCAGGGCCGAGAACACACCGTGCGCGACGTGTGTGAGCTCGTGGTCCTTCCCGCCGATGACCGCGGTGACGCTGAGAGCGTTGGGACGCAACGCCCGGATGGCGGTGCCGCCCGGCATGGGGTGCGCGCCGAGAACGGAGTGGGGGTCGTGGTGCTGCCCGCGGGCGAGCAGCGAGAGGTCGTGATCACCGGGAGCGGCGAGGGTGTCCGTGCTCGCGCCGGGGGTAGTGCGTTCCGTCATGAGATCTCCTTCCGGAAGGCGAGTTCGGTGCGGGCGGGGAACGGGACGGGCGGCAGCGCCAGGATGTGGGCGACCGACCGCCACGGCTCGAGCTTGACGTAGTTGGCCTGGCCCCACTGGAACTGCTGACCGCTCACCTCGTCGGTGACCGTCAGGTGCTCCTGCCAGTCGCGGCCGATCTGCGGCATGTCGAGCCAGACGGTGCCTTCCTCGGCGCCGAACGGGTTCAGGTTGATCACGACCAGCACCGCGTCACCGGTCACCGCGTCGAACTTCGAGTAGGCGATGATCGCGTCGTTGTCGACGTGGTGGAAGTGGATGTTGCGCAACTGCTGCAACGCCGGGTGCGCCTTGCGGACGGCGTTGAGCATGGTCAACCACGGCTCGAGCGATTCGCCGCGAGCCCGTGCGCCCTCGAAGTCGCGGGGGCGCAACTCGAATTTCTCTGTGTCGAGGTACTCCTCGCTGCCCTCGCGCACCGGAACGTGTTCGTAGAGTTCGTATCCCGAGTACACGCCCCACGTGGGGGACAGGGTGGCGGCGAGAGCGGCACGCAGCGCGAACATGCCGGGGCCGCCCTTCTGCAGGCTCTCGTGGAGGATGTCCGGCGTGTTGACGAACAGGTTGGGTCGACCCAGATCGGCCTTGGCGGCGATCTCCTGTCCGAACTCCGTGAGCTCCCACTTGGCCGTGCGCCACGTGAAGTACGTGTAGGACTGCGTGAAACCGCGTCGCGCAAGACCGTAGAGCCGCGCGGGACGCGTGAACGCCTCGGCGAGGAAGAGCACGTCGGGGTGCGTCTTCTTGACCTCGGCGATGAGCCACTCCCAGAAGTCCGGTGGCTTGGTGTGCGGGTTGTCGACCCGGAAGATCTTGACTCCCTGGCTGATCCAGAACTTGACGACGCGCAGCACCTCCGCGTAGATGCCCTTGCGATCGTTGTCGAAGTTGACCGGGTAGATGTCCTGGTACTTCTTGGGTGGGTTCTCCGCGTAGGCGATGGTGCCGTCGGGGAGCACGGTGAACCAGTCGGGATGTGCGGCGGCCCAGGGGTGGTCCGGGGCGCACTGCAGGGCGAGGTCCAGGGCGATCTCGAGGCCGAGCTTGCGCGCGGCCGTGACGAGTGCGCGGAACTCCTTGACCGTCCCCAGCTCGGGATGCACCGCGTCGTGGCCGCCCTCGGACGAGCCGATGGCCCACGGCGAGCCCACGTCGGTGGGTCCCGGGGTCAGAGTGTTGTTGCGGCCCTTGCGATTCACCTTGCCGATCGGATGGATCGGCGGGAAGTAGACGACGTCGAAGCCCATGGCCGCCACGCGGGGGAGCGCGCCGATGGTGGTCTCGAACGTGCCGTGGCGAGGAGTGCCGTCCTCGTTCCAGCCGCCCGTGGAGCGGGGGAAGAGCTCGTACCACGAGCCGACGAGTGCCTCGCGGCGGTCGACCCAGACGTTGATCGCCTCGCCGCGCGTCACCAGCTCGCGCAGCGGCGTCTCGTGCAGGATCTCGCGCACCTCGGGCGTGAACGCCGGTGCGACGCGTGACGGCAGCGGTGCGTCGCTCCGCAGCGCCGTCACGACGTTCTCGAGCAGTGGCTTCTCCGAGCGACCGACGTTCTTCGCGGCGCGTTCGAACAGGCGTGCGCCGGTCTCGAGATCGTTGGCCAGTTCGGCCGGCCCCTGGCCCACGCCGAGTTTCGCCTCGACCGCATGCATCCAGGTGGCGATCGGATCACCCCAGCCCTCGATGCGGGCGATCCAGAAGCCTTCGGCGTCGGGAGTGAACACACCGTGGAAGATGTCCGGCTGCTCGCCGGGGACCATCGGGATGTGGACCGACTTGCCCTGGCCGGGCCCGCGAACCGCCAACGTCGCGTTGACGGCGTCGTGCCCCTCGCGCCACACCGCGGCCGTGATCGGGAATGTCTCTCCCACAACGGCCTTGGCGGGATACTTACCGGACGATGTGTTGGGTAGTACGTCGTCGATGCCGATACGGCCTGTCACCGAAGCCCCTTTTCTGCTGGTTGTCGCAGTTCTGTCGATGTCGGGTTGTCGGGCTGAGCTCGAAGTCAACCGTAGACGAGATGCCCCGGTCTTTCTCGAAACCGACCGAGAGCACCGACGCGACCTGCGGACGAGGCACGCGGCAGTCTCGGACGCCACCGGGAGAAGTACCCGAACGGCTCCTCGGCAAACGCGGAACCACGGTGCGCGGCGGTCGCCCGCAGTAGTCTTCGGAATCGTGAAAGCACTCCGCAGATTCACCGTCCGCGCGCAGCTCCCGGCCCGACTCTCCGGACTCGCCGAACTGTCCGTCAACCTGCGATGGTCGTGGCATCCGCCGACCCTGGAGCTGTTCGAGAGCATCGATCCGGACCTGTGGGTCAGTGGTGACCGCGATCCGGTGCGCATCCTCGGCGAGGTGCGCTCGTCCCGCCTCGAGGACCTGGCGAACGACGACGCGTTCGTGCAGCGCGTGGATGATCTCGTCGCCGATCTGCACCTCTACCTGGCGCAACCCCGATGGTTCCAGCAGCAGGTCGACTCCGGTGCGGATCTGCCGGTGGGCATCGCGTACTTCTCGATGGAGTTCGGCGTCTCCGAGGTGCTGCCCAACTACTCCGGTGGTCTCGGCATCCTCGCCGGCGATCACCTCAAGGCCGCGTCCGATCTGGGGTTGCCCCTCATCGGCGTGGGCCTGCTGTACCGCTCCGGGTACTTCCGCCAGTCGCTGACGGCCGACGGCTGGCAGGCCGAGCGGTATCCGTCCCTCGACCCGCAGGGTCTGCCGCTGCGACTGCTCACCGACGAGTCCGATTCCCCGGTGCTCGTCCACGTCGCGATGCCGGGCGACCGCGTGCTGCGCGCGCGTATCTGGATCGCCCAGGTCGGACGCATCCCGCTGCTGCTGCTGGACTCCGACATCGCCGACAACGATCCCGAGCTGCGCGGCGTGACCGATCGCCTCTACGGCGGCGATCAGGACCACCGGGTGAAGCAGGAGATCCTGGCCGGGGTCGGCGGCGTCCGCGCCGTGCGCGCCTACACCGAGTACCACTCGCTTCCCGCGCCCAGCGTCTTCCACATGAACGAGGGCCACGCCGGCTTCCTCGGTCTCGAGCGCATCCGTGAACTGCACGCGGGCGGGCTGGACTTCGATTCCGCGCTCGCCGCGGTGCGAGCGTCCACCGTCTTCACGACGCACACTCCCGTGCCCGCCGGTATCGACCGCTTCCCCGCGGATCTGGTGCGCCTCTACTTCGGCGACGGCACGGCGGAGTCGTCGCTGCTGCCCGGCATCGAGATGGAACGCATCCTCGAACTCGGCCGCGAGAGCGACCCCGCGGTGTTCAACATGGCCCACATGGGGCTGCGGTCGGCGCAGCGCGCGAACGGAGTCTCCAAGCTCCACGGCATCGTCAGTCGCGGCATGTTCGACGAACTCTGGCCCGGATTCGACGCGTCCGACGTCCCCATCGGCTCGGTCACCAACGGCGTGCACGCACCGACGTGGGCGTCGCAGCGGTGGCTCGACCTCGCGGCGCGCACGGTGGGAACCCGCACGATGGAGGAGGCGCAGGGCTGGGAGCAGCTGGCCGAGGTCTCCGCATCGGACCTGTGGGAGACGCGTTCGGCGCTGCGGTCCGATCTGGTCGCGGAAGTGCGCCGCCGCGTGCGCCATTCGGCCCTCGAGCGCGGGTCCACCGACGCCGAACTCGCGTGGACGGACGACGTGTTCGACCCGTCGGTGCTCACGGTCGGATTCGCGCGCCGTGTCCCCACCTACAAGCGACTGACGTTGATGCTGCGGCAACCGGAGCGCCTGCGCGCCATGCTGCTCGATCCGGTCCGCCCGGTACAGCTGGTGGTGGCCGGCAAGTCGCACCCCGCGGACGACGGTGGCAAGGCCCTGATCCAGCAGATCGTGCGATTCGCCGATCAGCACGACGTTCGGCACCGTATCGTCTTCCTGCCCGACTACGACATGTCGATGGCCCGCTACCTCTACTGGGGATGCGACGTCTGGCTCAACAACCCGTTGCGGCCGCTCGAGGCGTGCGGCACCTCGGGCATGAAGTCCGCTCTCAACGGTGGACTGAACCTCTCCATCCGGGACGGATGGTGGGACGAGATGTACGACGGGGAGAACGGCTGGGCCATCCCCACCGCCGACGGCGTCGTCGACGAGAACCGCCGCGACGATCTCGAGGCCGCGGCGCTGTACGAGTTGCTCGAGAAGTCGGTGCTCCCCAAGTTCTACGACCGGGGCGACGACGGGTTGCCGGCGCGCTGGGTCGAGATGGTGCGGCACACCCTCACGGTCACGGGCCCGAAGGTGTTGGCGTCCAGGATGGTTCGCGACTACACGCAGCAGTACTACGGTCCCGCCACCCGGGCGGGTGCGGCGGCGATCTCCGACGACTACGCCGGTGCGAAGGCCATGGCCGACTATCGGCGCCGCGTCGATGCGGCGTGGCCCGCGGTCACGGTGACCGACGTCGAGGCGGACGGGCTGCCGGACACCCCGGTGCTGGGTTCGACACTCACCCTGTCCGCGACGGTGGGGCTCGGCGGACTCGGCCCGTCGGACGTGTCCGTGCAGGCCGTGTTCGGCCACGTCGATCAGGACGAGCAGCTCGGCGACGTCGTGACGGTCCCGATGCTGCACCAGGGATCGGCCGCGGGCGGCGAGCGGTTCCTCGCCGACACGACGCTGCCGCTCTCCGGGTCGGTCGGATACACGGTGCGGGTCCTGCCGCACCATCCGCTGCTCGCGGGAGACGCCGAGCTCGGTCGGGTCGCGGGTCCGTCCCCGATGTAGGTCCCTCCAGGTTCAGGTCTAGGTGGCGGTGAGGCGCGTCAGCGCCTTGCGCACGATCTCCGGGTCCGTCGTCTCCCAGAACGGTGGGAGCGACGCCCGGAGGTAGCCGCCGTATCGCGCCGTGGCCAGTCGGGAGTCGAGCACCGCGACGACGCCCTTGTCGTCGACGCTGCGGAGCAGTCGGCCGACACCCTGGGCCAGCAGTAGCGCCGCGTGGTTCGCGGCGACGGCGAGGAACCCGTTGCCTCCGCGCGACTCGACGGCGCGCTGCCGCGCCACCAGCAGCGGATCGTCGGGTCGCGGGAACGGGATGCGGTCGACGATCACGAGGGTCAGTGACCGACCGGGGACGTCGACGCCCTGCCACAGGGAGAGCGTGCCGAACAGTGACGTGGCCTCGTCCTGCGCGAAGCGCTCGACCAGGGCGCCGGTGGCGTCGTCGCCCTGGCACAGCACGGGGGTGTCCAGCCGTTCGCGCATCTCGGCCGCCGCGGCCTTCGCCGCCCGCATCGACGAGAACAGTCCCAGAGTGCGGCCACCCGCGGCGCGCACGAGCCCCGCTATCTCGTCGAGCTGACTCGGCGACGTACCGTCGCGCCCCGGTGCGGTGAGGTGCTTGGCGATGTAGAGGATGCCGGCCCTGCCGTGGTCGAACGGCGATCCCACGTCGAGCGAGTTCCACCGGAACGTGTCCGCGTCGGACGGTGCCTCGGTGCCGGTCGCGAGGGCCGCGTCGACGCGGGTGGGATTGGCGGCCGGCAGACCCCAGTTGACAGCGAGACCGTCGAACGAGCCGCCCACGGTGAGCGTCGCGGAGGTGAGGACCACGGTCGACTCCGCGAACAGCCGGGTCCGGAGCAGTCCGCCGACGGACAGCGGTGCCACCCGGACCACCCGCTTCACGACGCCGCGGAACTCGTCGACGGCCAACCACACCACGTCCCGCCGCTTCGCGGGATCGCTCTCCTCGTACGTCTCGAGAATGCGCACCGCGGTGTCGTGCACGTCGTCGATGGCGGCGAGAGCCGCGGTCCGCGCGGCCGCCGCGTCGGGGTCCGCGGCGGCGCCGCCCTGCTTGGCCGGCCCGATGGCCGTGCGCACGGCCCACGCGGCGTCGCGGATGCTCGCGATCGTCTGGGACGCGCCGGGGGGCAACTCCTCCCAGCGTCCGCCCTCGAGTTCGTCGAGCAACGCGGCGAAACCCTCTGCGGCGCCGGCCAGTCGGTCGAGGATCTCGTCCTCCACGAGCTTCCCGCAGCGACGCATGGCGGCGCCGACCGCGGTCGCGGACATCTCCGCCGTCGCCGCGGACGTCACCCGGTCCACGAGCTCGTGCGCCTCGTCCACCACGACGACGTCGTGTTCGGGCAGCACCGAGATGCCGGTGATGGCGTCGATGGCGAGCATCGCGTGATTGGTGACCACGACGTCGGCGCGCGCCGCGTCCACCCGAGCGAGTTCGGCGAAGCAGTCCTCGCCGTAGGGGCAGCGCGACTTCCCCAGACACTCGCGGGAGGTCACGCTCATCTGCCGCCAGGCCTGATCGGACACGCCCGGGTTCAGCTCGTCGCGGTCACCGGTCTCGGTGTCCGAGGACCACTCGGTGATGCGCTTGACCTCACGGCCGAGCCGCGACACGGCGAAGGCATCGAACAGCTCCTCCTCCGGAGCGTCGGACGGTGCGCCGTGCAGTTTGTTGAGGCACAGGTAGTTGCCGCGGCCCTTGAGGATCGCGAATGTCGGTTCGTGCGCGAGGGCCGTGGTGAGAGCCTTCGACAGACGCGGCAGGTCGCGGTCGACCAGCTGACGCTGCAGCGCGATGGTCGCCGTGGACACGACGACGGTCTTCCCCGACGTCACCGCGTGCCGCAGCGACGGAACCAGGTAGGCGAGCGACTTGCCGGTGCCGGTGCCCGCCTGCACCGCGAGGTGCTCGCCGGTGTCGATGCTGTGCGCGACGGCCGAGGCCATGGTGAGCTGGGCCGTGCGCTCGGTGCCGCCGAGCGCCGTCACCGCGGTGCTGAGCAGACTCGGAACGGTGGGCAACTCGGACTTCGACTTCGTCGGCACCGTGCGAGGTTACGCCGGTGTGCCGACGCGTCGGGCTCTCGGTCAGCGGTCGGCGTGTACACCCTCGTCGGCGAGTTCGGCGAGAACTGCCGGCACCGTCGTGGGGCTCACCGCGGCGCAGTAGTCCAGCAGCACCGTCGTCTCGAAGCCGGCGCGCGCGGCGTCGCGGGCCGTGGCGCGGACGCAGTGATCGGTGGCCAGGCCGACGACGTGGACGGCGTCGATGTTCCGAGCGCGGAGCCACTCCGCGAGGCCTGTGCCGGACTCGTCGGCACCCTCGAAACCGGAGTAGGCCGCGTCGTACTCGCCCTTCGAGAAGACTGCCTCGATCGGGGTGAGGTCGAGATCGGGGTGGAAGTCGCAGCCGGGTGTGCCGACGACGCAGTGCCGCGGCCAGCTGTCGACGTAGTCCGGGGTCTCGGAGAAGTGGGCGCCGGGGTCGATGTGGTGATCACGTGTCGCGACGACGGCGTCGTAGCTCGCACCGGCGACGAGCGTGCTGACGGCGGCGGCGACTCGCGCCCCGCCCTCGACGGCCAGCGAGCCGCCTTCACAGAAATCGTTCTGGACGTCGACGACGACGAGTGCGGTGGCCACGGTCAGGAGAATACCGTCGGCACGGCCGGATCTCCCTGGGACAGACCGAGTCCCTCCCAGGGCAGTGATCGCAGGCCCTCCGCGACCAGCGTGCGTGCGTCCTCGACCGTGGCGGTGTGCACGATCTCGCCGCCGCGCACCATGGGTACGGACAGCTCCCGCACCGTGTACGGATCGGTCGCGGGCAACGGCGCGCCGGCCTTCGTCACCAGCTCCTCGACGACGGTGCCCGTGCTGCGGGCCAGGCGGACGGCGCGCTTGCGTCCACCGCGCGACTCCTTGTGCGAACTGCGCTTGGCCACGGGGATGCCGTCGACCTCGACCAGTTTGTAGACCATGCCGGCGGTCGGTGCGCCCGATCCCGTGACGACGGACGTGCCGACGCCGTAGGTGTCCACGGGCTCGGCCCGCAGCGAGGCGATGGCGTACTCGTCCAGATCGCCCGAGACGACGATGCGGGTGCGCGTGGCGCCGAGGTCGTCGAGCTGCCGACGGACCTGCCGCGCCAGGACACCGAGATCGCCCGAGTCGATCCGCACGCCGCCGAGCTCGGGCCCGGCCACCTCGATGGCCGTCGCGACGCCGGCGGTGATGTCGTACGTGTCCACCAACAGCGTGGTGCCCACACCGAGGGCGGCGATCTGCGAGCGGAACGCCGCGGCCTCGTCCGGCCCGTCGACGCCCGTGTGCAGCAGCGTGAAGGCGTGCGCACTGGTTCCGGCGCCCGGAATGCCGTGGCGGCGGACCGCTTCGAGGTTGGACGTGGCCGCGAAACCGCAGATGTACGCGACGCGCGACGAGGCCACCGCCGCTTCCTCGTGGGCGCGTCGAGAGCCCATCTCGATGAGCTGCCGGCCGTCGGACGCGGAGACCATGCGGGTGGCCGCGGCGGCGATGGCGCTGTCGTGGTTGTAGATCGACAGTGCGAGCGTCTCGAGGATCACGCACTCGGCGAAGGTGCCGCGCACGGACAGGACGGGGGAGCCGGGGAAGAACAGTTCGCCCTCGCGGTAACCGTCGATGTCTCCGCCGAACCGGTAGTTCCGGAGCCAGTCGAGAGTGTCCGCCTCGAGGAACGACAACGACGCGAGTTCGTCCTCGCCGAAGCGGAAGTCGCGCAGAGCATCGAGGAAGCGGCCCGTGCCGGCGACGACGCCGTACCGCCGCCCGTCGGGAAGCCGCCGGGCGAACACCTCGAAGGTGCAGGCGCGATGCGCCGAACCGTCGCGGAGGGCGGCCGACAGCATGGTCAGCTCGTACTGATCGGTGAACAGCGCAGTGGAGGTCACCACTGCACCCTAGAGCGGTCACCGTGTCACGGGGCGACCGATGTACGCCGTATCCTGGGCGCCATGGCTTCGGATCTCACCGCGACACTTCCGCAGGCCACGCCCGACGAGGCTGTGGAGGTGTCCGAGGACACCGCGACGGACACACCCTGGGTCACCATCGTCTGGGACGACCCGGTCAACCTGATGCACTACGTCACCTACGTCTTCCAGAAGCTGTTCGGCTACAGCAAGGACAAGGCGACGGAGCTGATGATGCAGGTGCACTCGGAAGGCAAGGCGGTCGTCTCGAGCGGGCCCCGCGACAAGATGGAGATCGACGTGCAGAAGCTGCACGCGGCGGGCCTGTGGGCCACCATGCAGCACGACGTCTGACTCTCGAACACTCGTCTCACCCACTCTGGAAGGACCGTCGTCGTGCGCATGTGGACCCGGAAGAACGCGCTGGGCGGCGTCAAGTTCAAGTCGGAGATGGACGGCCGCGAGGTGGCCGTCCTGCGGTCGCTCGTCGAGTCGGTGGTGGGGCTGCTGGAGCGACGGGGCGCCGAGGCGCCGACCGACGACCTGGCCGAGCTCACCGGCATGCGATCCGGCAACACCTCCGCTCCCGAGGACCCCACGCTCGCGCGGTTGCTTCCCGATTTCCACCGGCCCGAGGGCGCAGACACGGCCGAGTCCGACGCGCTCGCCGAGCAGGCCGACCTCAACGGCGCCCTCCGCAGCCTGTACGAGCCGGACATCATCGACATCAAGCGCGCCGCAGGCGCGACCATCCTGTCGACGCTGCCGAACGGCGGCGGCAAGATCGTTCTCACCCGCGAGCAGGCCGACTCCTGGCTGACCGGGCTGAACGACGTCCGGCTGGCCCTCGGCACCACCCTCGGCATCGATGCGGACACCCCCGACCAACTCGAGGAGGACGATCCGCGAGCACCGCACCTGGACGTCTACCACTGGCTCACCTGGATGCAGGACTCGCTGGTCCAGGTACTCATGCCGTGATGCGCGACCTGCTGTCGGACGTCGCCGGACTGACCGTCGGACACCACCACGTGCTGGATCCCGAGGTCACGCTGTCCGACGAGCACCACGACGGCGTCGGACGCGCGACCGGCTGCACCGTCGTCATGACGGACGCGCCGGTCACCGCGGCCGTCGATGTCCGCGGCGGCGGGCCGGGTACCCGCGAGACCGACCTGCTGGATCCGTCCCACGCCGTGCAGCAGATCGACGCGGTGCTGCTGACAGGCGGTTCCGCCTACGGTCTCGCGGCGGCGGACGGAGTCATGCGCCACCTCGAGGAGCATCGGCGCGGCGTGCGGATGGGCCGAGACGACCGTGTCGTCCCGATCGTGCCGGGCGCCGTGATCTTCGATCTACCGATGGGGGACTGGTCCGTGCGACCGGACGCGGAGTTCGGACGAGCAGCTGCGGCAACCGCGTCCGCCGACTTCGCGCTCGGATGCGTCGGCGCGGGGACGGGCGCACGCGCCGGGCTCCTGAAAGGCGGCGTCGGCAGCGCGTCGACACGGATCGAGACCGGCGCCGCGGCGGG
>NZ_LMRN01000022.1:20125-35432 GCF_001426145.1 Rhodococcus sp. Leaf225
GTCCTGTGGAGTGCGGCGTCCGTCCCGGAGGTGGGCCTGCGAACCCCGAGTGCGGACGACGTGCGGGCGGCCGCCGAGCTCGCGCCGAAGGACACCTCCCTCAACACGACCATCGGCGTCGTCGCCACGGACGCGCAGCTCACCGAGTCGGAGTGCCGGCGGGTGGCCGTCGCCGCACACGACGGGCTCGCACGCGCGATCCGACCGGCCCACTCGCCGCTGGACGGCGACACGATCTTCGCCATCGCGACGGGACGGGCGGCCGCCCGCCCCGCCGAGGTGGACATGCCGATGATGATGCCCGATCTGGCCGTGCTCGACGGAGTGTGCGCGGCGGTCGCCCCGGTGGTCGAGCGCGCCATCGCGCGGGCGATCCTCGCCGCGACGGCGGTGGCCGGGGTTCCCGCCTATCGGGACGTGTTCCCGAGTTCCGGCGCGTGAGCCCGACCCGCACTCTCGAGTATCGTCGAAACCGGACATCACCTCTCGCCTCACGATCGGGGACGCCATGACCCTCGGAACCTCCGGCGCGCAGCCGGCCACGCAGCCGCGACGCTCGCGCTGGGCGAGCGCCGCCATGGTGATCGGTGGCTTCGTCGCCGTTCTGTACGTCATCGAGGCGGTGGACGTGGCGTCCGGTCTCGCCCTCGACCGGCACGGCATCGGCCCCCGATCGGTCGACGGTCTCCAGGGCGTCGCCTTCGCCCCTCTGCTCCACCACGGGTGGGACCACCTGTTCGCCAACACCGTTCCGCTGCTGGTGTTGGGATTCGTGCTGATGCTCTCGGGCATCGCGCGCGGTCTGGCCGTCACCGCGGTGGTGTGGATCGTGGGTGGGCTGGGCACCTGGCTGACGGGCGAGACCGCGTCCCTGCACGTCGGCGCCTCGATCATCGTGTTCGGGTGGTTGTCCTACCTCATCGTGCGCGGCGTCTTCGCCCGCGATCTCGGGCAGTTGCTCGTCGGGGTCCTGGTACTGCTCGTCTACGGCAGCGCGTTGTGGGGGGTGCTCCCGACGCAGGAGGACGTGTCGTGGCAGGGCCACCTGTTCGGCGCACTCGCGGGAGTACTGGCGGCCTGGATGTTCGCCGGTGCCGCACGTCGGCAACGCGCCGCGCGCACGCTCCCGCCGTCGCCCACCCTGCACCGGTGACAGGAGCCGTGCGCACCCTTCGGACATCTCACGACACGGTGTGTCGCCGAACTCTCTCGGACCTCTCACCGCGCGTGGCAGCATGACACCCATGCGTCTCACGGTTCTGGGTTGTTCGGGCAGTGTCTCGGGTCCGGACTCGCCGGCATCGGGATATCTCATCGAGGCGCCCGACACCGCTCCGCTCGTGATGGACTTCGGGCCCGGTGTTCTCGGTGCCCTGCAGAAGTACGTGAACCCCGCCGACGTGCACGTGCTGCTGTCGCACCTGCACGCCGATCACTGCCTCGACGTCCCCGGACTGCTGGTCTGGCGCCGGTACGGCCCCACTGCGGTGGAGGGCCGTGCCGTGGTCCTCGGGCCGTCGGACATGGCGTTCCGTCTGGGCGTGGCGTCCGCGGAGAGCGGTGGCCGGATCGACGACATGTCGGACACCCTCGATCTGCGGTACCTCCGAGACGGTTCCGTGGTGACGTTCGGTGCGCTGACCATCGAGCCGCGACGCGTGTACCACCCGCCGGAGTCCTACGGCATGCGCATCACCACCGAGAGTGGAACCGTCCTGGCTTACACCGGGGACACCGGAATGTGCGACGCGGTGGTCGAACTGTCGACCGGGGCCGACGTGCTCCTGGCCGAGGCGTCGTGGACACACGCCGCGGATCGCCCTCAGGGCGTACACCTCTCGGGTACCGAGGCCGGCCGGCTGGCGGCCATGGCGGAGGTCTCGGAACTGCTGCTCACCCACATCCCGCCGTGGACGTCACGCGAGGACGTCGTCGCGGAGGCGAAGGCCGAGTTCGGTGGTCCGGTGCATGCCGTCTCACCCGGCTACGTCGTCGAGGTCTGACCGCTCGCACGTCCCTCGGGGCGCGGCAGTCCGTCCCCGGGCCGTGTCGGCGACCCGACTAGGGTGGCAGGCGTGTCCACACGAGAAGACGGCAGAGCAGACGACGAACTCCGCACCATCACCATCACCCGCGGTTTCACCTCGCACCCGGCAGGATCGGTGCTGGTCGAGTTCGGCAACACCCGGGTGATGTGCACCGCCAGCGTGGAGGAGGGGGTGCCGCGGTGGCGCAAGGGATCCGGGCTCGGCTGGCTCACCGCCGAGTACGCCATGCTTCCCGGCGCGACGCACACCCGCAACAGCCGCGAATCGGTGAAGGGCAAGGTCAGCGGACGCACGTCCGAGATCAGCCGACTCATCGGGCGCTCGCTGCGGGCCTGCATCGATCTCGCCGCTCTCGGTGAGAACACCATCGCCCTCGACTGCGACGTGCTGCAGGCCGACGGCGGGACGCGCACCGCGGCGATCACGGGTGCCTTCGTGGCACTGTCCGATGCCGTCACCTATCTCGCGGCTCACGGCAAGCTCGCCGATCCGCAGCCCATCTCCTGCGCCATCGCTGCCGTGTCGGTCGGCGTGGTGGACGGCCGCGTCCGGTTGGACCTGCCGTACGAGGAGGACTCCCGCGCCGAGGTGGACATGAACGTCGTGGCCACCGACACCGGAACACTCGTCGAGATCCAGGGCACCGGCGAGGGCGCGACCTTCCCGCGGTCCACCCTCGACGCCATGCTCGACAATGCCCTCGCCGGCTGCGAGCGCATCTTCGCGATCCAGAAGGAGGCTCTCGCGGCCCCTTACCCCGGTGAGCTGCCCGGTGCCTGACGTACGGCTCCTCGTCGCCAGCCGCAACGCGAAGAAGCTCGCCGAACTGCGGCGGGTGCTCGATGCCGCGCAGGTCGGCGGCGTGGAACTGGTGGGGCTCGACGAGGTCGCCGAGTACCCGGAGACTCCCGAGACCGGGGCGACTTTCGAGGAGAACGCTCTGATCAAGGCTCGGGACGGCGCTGCCGCGACCGGAATGCCGTGTGTGGCAGATGATTCGGGGATCGCGATCGACGCGCTGAACGGCATGCCCGGAGTGCTGTCGGCGCGATGGTCGGGACAGCACGGCCAGGACGAGGCGAACACCGCGCTGGTGCTGGCGCAACTGGCCGACGTGCCGGACGAGCGGCGCGGTGCGGCGTTCGTCTCCGCCTGCGCGCTGGTGCTGCCGGACGGACGTGAGCACGTCGTCCGCGGCGAGTGGCGGGGGAGTGTGTCGAGAACCCGTGCCGGAAGCGGTGGATTCGGTTACGACCCGATCTTCGTTCCGGACGGTGCCGGGCAGTCCGCTGCCGAGATGACGCCTGCGGAGAAGGACGCGTCGTCCCATCGCGGCGTCGCGCTGCGCCGGTTGCTCCCTCAGATCACCGCGCTCACGCAGTAGGTCGGACGGCGAAGTCCCGCTTCACCTGCTGGGTGCGGCGGTGCTCGATGACGAACGACAGGAACGGCACGGTGCCGGCGAGGAGCGTGCCGATGGTGCGGCCGACGGGCCAGCGCACCTTCACGGCGAGGTCGAGCGTGACGATCAGGTACGCGAAGTAGACCCAGCCGTGCACGATCGCGATCCACCCGGGCAGGTTCTCGACGCCGAAGATGTACTTGGCCACCATCTCCGCGGTCAGCACCAGCAGCCAGACGCCGGTGGCGTAGGCGAGAACGCGATAGCGCAGAAGTGCGGGCTCGATCCGCCGGTCGGTCGGCCGACCCCCGGTGCTTCGAGCGGCGGGGCGAGGTTCTGCGGTGCTCACGAAGTGCTCCTGTCGTTCTCGCGGCCGGCGTCCAACTCCGCGAGATAGCTGTTGTACTCCCGCAGTTGACGAGTCTCCTCGTCGTCGGCAGTGTCGTCGGACACGCGGGTCGCCCGAGCGGTCGGGCGCTGCGGGAGGAGGTCGGTGGGGATCTCGGTGATCACCGTGAACTCCACCGGTTCGTCCACGGTGTCCTCGAGTTGGACGAACCGTCGGTAGGCGAACACGACGAAGGCGGCGAAGAGGGGCCACTGGAAGGCGTAGCCGAGATTCTGACCCGTGCCGGACGACGATTCGAATCGTTCCCACTGCCAGTACCCGAGCGCCAGGCATCCGCAGGCAGCGACGATGACCAGCACGATGAGTGCTGGGCGGCGCGTCCTGGAGGTGGTGTCCCGGCTCTGATCCACACCACGACGGTACCGGACCGCGCACGGTCAACGACACCGCGTCGTAGGGGTCGTGGTGGGACTCACCTGCTGGTGCGCGAGGGGGGACTTGAACCCCCACGTCCGTCGGACACCACATCCTAAGTGTGGCGCGTCTGCCATTCCGCCACTCGCGCGTGCAGGTGAGTCTAGACGACCTCGGCCGGCACCTCGCGGGTCCGCGGCCTGCGGACGAGCGAACGCTGGTAGCGCCACACCGCGTGCCGCAGCGTCGCGCGATCGGTGTCGAGGTCACCAGCAACCGCATCCAGGACGGCGTTCCGGTCCTCGACTCCGTCGACGGTCACGGCGAGTGTCACGCGCAGGAAGTCGTCGACCCCGGCGTCGCTCAGCGGTGACGCGACGCCGAGGGCGCCGAGAAAGCACTCCCATGACAGCTCGCCGACACCTGCGACGGAGACGAACGCGTCGTGTTGCGTCTCGGACCCGTCCACGTCCGTCGCCCTGGTCACCCCGACTGCGAGCAGTGCGGCGGCGACGGCCCGCGCGGCGTCGGCCTTGGTCGAGTGATTCCCCGGAACCCGCTGCCGGTTGTCCACGACGTCGGCATCGAGCGTGGTGAGAGCGCGGAGATCGTCCACCGCGCCGCATCGCGAGCGCCGCCACGCGGCGATCACCCGGCGCACTCCCGTGGTGGGACCGCCATACGTCGCTCTCGACGAGAACACGGCGTCGAGGAGAGCGGCCTCGACGTCCCCGGCCCACCCCGGAAACCAGAACGGCCAGGTCTCCCGTGGAATCACCGCGTCGACGGCGGTAGCGGTGGCAGTCCGCGTCGAACGGTCGACGAGCGCTGCGATGGTGTCGGTCATGTGAGTCCCCCCGGTCTCGGTGCACGACGTGTGCGATCAGGAAGGTAGGCGGACGGTCCGACAGGAACCGCCCGTCCGCTTGTATAACGAATTGGTAACGATGAACACGGGGAATCCCTCAGGTTCCGCGCCCGCAGAAACCGCCCTGGTCTGCAGCGATCGACCCTACTTTCGGGTCAGTTGAGCCGCCGTTTCTGGCCACGATCACGACGTACCCGCGGGTAGCACTAGGACGTCAAACAGAACGTGAGGAATTCCTCATGATTCCGTGTCATCCTTGAGCCCACGAGATGCGAGTGGTCCGTCGATGACGACTGCCCACCGTCTCGGGCTCCCGGAGTCTCGTGTCGCCGGTGGCCCAGCAACGTCGAACAACCCAGCCACGTCGAACGAGCCCAGCGTCAGAAGTACCCAGCACCTCGCGATCCGAGGTAGGAGAGGACACGCACGCGTGACCATCAACGAGAGCACTCCCCCCAACCGCCAGCACTCCACCGATCGGGCGGAGTCGCTCGCGGAGCGGTTCGTCGCGGGTGAGCCGTACGCGTTCGCCTTCGGTGGCCAGGGTGCGCCCTGGTTGCCCACCCTCGACGAGCTGACCCGGGACTGTGCACTCGAGCCGCAGATCACCGATCTCGTCAACACCGCGGCCGACATCCTCGCGCCCGTGGCGCAGGAGCTCCTGGTCGTGCGGCCCCTCGGCTTCGATCCCATCGCCTGGATGCTGGAGCAGGAGCTCGCCGACGATCCGTCGGCCGGTCCGTCCACCGCGGCCCTCGCCTCCGCGGCCGTCTCCGTCCCCGGCGTCCTCCTCACCCAGATCGCCGCACTGCGCGCGCTGTCGGTGCAGGGACTGGACTGGACCGCCACTCCGCCCTCCGCCGTCATCGGCCACTCGCAGGGTGTCCTCGCCGAGGCGGCTGTCGCCGATCTCGGACGCAGTGACGCCGAACTGCTGGCCGTCGCGCAGCTCATCGGTGCCGCAGCCGGTCTCGTCGGCCGCCGCCGTGCCCTCATCGGCTCGGGCGAGCGGGCTCCCATGATCGCCGTCTCCGCCGTCGACCCCGTCCGTCTGCAGGCCATCGTCGACGAGGTCGCGGGCGACGACGCCACGACGTCCGCCGTCGTCGCCATCCGCAACGGTCGCCGCCGCGTCGTCCTCAGCGGTCCGTACACCAAGCTCGTCCGCGTGCAGCAGCGCTGCGAGGAGATCTCGGCCACCGAGACCCGCGAGCGTGACGCCAAGAAACGTGGCGGCGCGATCTTCGCTCCCGTCTTCGAACCCCTCGACATCGAGGTCGGCTTCCACCACCCGCAGATGGGTGAGGCCGTCGACGTCGTCGGCCAGTGGGCCGAGCGCTGTGGCGTCGACGTCTCCCGTGCCCGCGCACTCGCGCAGGCCATCCTGGTCGATCCCGTCGACTGGGTCGCCGCGACCGAGTCCGTGGTCACCGCGGGCGCGTCGTGGATCCTCGACCTCGGTCCCGGTGACGCCCTCACCCGCCTGACCGCATCGAACATCAGTGGCCACGGCGTGGGCGTCGTCGCCGCGTCGACCCGCACCGGGCACCGCAACCTCCTCACTCCCGGCGCCGCACCCGAGGTGGACCGCCCGTGGAGCGACTTCGCCCCGTCCGTGGTCACCCTCCCGAACGGGTACACCGCCGTCGAGACGTCCTTCACCAAGCTGACGGGTCGGTCGCCGATCCTGCTCGCGGGCATGACCCCGACCACCGTCGACCCGAAGATCGTCGCCGCCGCGACCAACGCCGGCCACTGGGCCGAGCTCGCCGGTGGCGGACAGGTCACCGAGGAGATCTTCGCCGGCCACGTCGCCGAGCTGCAGGAGCTCCTCGAGCCCGGCCGGTCCGTGCAGTTCAACTCGCTCTTCCTCGACCCCTACCTGTGGAAGCTGCAGCTCGGCGGGAAGCGCCTCGTGCAGAAGGCCCGCACGGCGGGTGCGCCGTTCGACGGCGTCGTCGTCACCGCGGGCATCCCCGAGCTCGACGAGGCCGTCGCGCTCATCGAGGAGCTGACCGAGGTCGGCATCAGCCACGTCTGCTTCAAGCCGGGCACGGTGGCGCAGATCCGCGCGGTGATCCGTATCGCCAACGAGGTTCCGGACTACCCGGTCATCGTCCACATCGAAGGTGGCCGCGCCGGTGGCCACCATTCGTGGGAGGACCTCGACGACCTGCTGGTCGCCACCTACGCGGAGCTGCGGTCGCACGACAACATCGTCATCTGCGTCGGCGGCGGCATCGGAACTCCCGAGCGCGCAGCCGACTACCTCACCGGACGCTGGTCGGAGGCCGCCGGCTTCCCGGCCATGCCGCTCGACGGCATCCTCGTCGGCACCGCCGCGATGGCCACGCTCGAGGCGACAACGTCCCCCGAGGTCAAGCAGCTCCTCGTCGACACCCCCGGAACGCCCGACTGGGTCGGTGCCGGCACCGCGATCGGCGGCATGGCCTCCGGCCGCAGCCAGCTCGGCGCGGACATCCACGAGATCGACAACGCCGCCTCGCGGACCGGTCGTCTGCTCGACGAGGTCGCCGGCGACGACGAGGCCGTGGCCGCCCGCCGCGACGAGATCATCGCCGCTCTCGACGCCACCGCGAAGCCGTACTTCGGCGACGTCGCGTCCATGACGTACCTGCGCTGGCTCGAGCGTTACCTCGAGCTCGCCGTCGGGCACGACATCGACACCGACACTCCGTGGCTCGACGTCACGTGGCGCGTCCGCTTCCGCGACATGCTCCAGCGCGCCGAGGCCCGCCTGCACCCCGTCGACCGTGGCCCCGTTCCCACCCTCTTCGCCGAGGACGACATCCTCGATCGCCCCGCCGATGCCCTGCGGGCACTCGTCGCGGCCTACCCCGACGCCTCGACGGTCGAGCTGCACCCGGCCGACGTGCCGTTCTTCATCTCGCTGTGCCGCATCCCCGGCAAGCCGGTCAATTTCGTTCCCGTCGTGGACAAGGACGTCCGCCGCTGGTGGCGCAGTGACTCGCTGTGGCAGGCCCACGACGCGCGGTACTCGGCAGACCAGGTCTGCGTCATCCCCGGCACCGTGGCAGTCGCCGGCATCGACCGGCTGAACGAGCCGGTCGGCGATCTGCTGAACCGCTTCGAGAAGGCCACCGCGGATCGCCTGCTCGGCTCCGGCGCGGACTCCGTCGCCGTCGCCACCCGCCGTCATCCCGACATCGCGGGCGGTCTCGTGGGCATGGTGCTCGCCGCTCCGGACATCACCTGGGCATCGCGCCTCGCGCCCAACCCCGTTCGTCGACTCGGTGCACTGTCCGAGTGGGACGTCGTGTCCGACGAGGCCGCCACCCACGCCCGTACCGGCGCCACGCTGACCGTCGCCGGCTCGGACCAGGTGCTCCTCTCGGTTCCGCTCTCGCCCGGCAAGAGCGTCGACATCCGGATCACCGTCCCCGCCTCGGCGGTCGACGGCGGAGCGCCGCTCGTCACCGACGCGGACGCCGAGTCGTCGATGTCCGCACTGCTCGGAGTCGCTGCGGGACAGGAACTCCCGACGGTCAAGGGCGACGCTGCTCGCCTCAACATCGCCTGGTCGCCCGACCTCGTCGCCGACCATGCGGGTGTCACCGGCTCCGGCCTCCCCGCGGACTACGGCGTCGGCCACTCGGCCGTGCCCGACGTCCTCGTCGGAGCGTGCTGGCCCGCCGTGTTCGCCGTGCTCGGCTCGGCGCGTACCGCCGACGCCGGCTCCGTCATCGAGGGCATGCTCGACCTGGTGCACCTCGACCACCGCATCGATCTCATGGGCACGCTGCCGGACCACCACAGCATCCTGGTGGTGAAGGCGCAGTCGGGCGAGGTCGTCGACACCGATCTCGGCCGCGTGGTCGAGGTCTCCGTCGAGATCGGCGCCATGCTGGGCGAGGGCCTCGACGCTCCCGTCGTCGCCACCCTCGTCGAGCGGTTCGCCATCCGTGGCCGCACCGGCACCGGCACGCTGTCGGATCCGCCGCGCGCCGGCGGGTCGGTCACCGACGCGCTGGTCGAGACCCCGCGCCGCCGTCGCCGCGACACCACCATCACGGCTCCGCGTCACATGGGTGCGTTCGCTCAGGTCTCCGGCGACCACAACCCGATCCACACCTCGGACGCCGCAGCACGTCTCGCCGGTCTCGGCGATCCCATCGTGCACGGCATGTGGCTCTCGGCTGCCGCGCAGCAGGTGGTCACCGCCGTCGATCCGGCCGCGACGACTCCGCCGCGTCGCCTCACGGCGTGGACCACGCGCTTCCTCGGCATGGTGCGTCCCGGCGCCTCGATCGACGTCCGCGTCGATCGCGTCGGCTACGAGGCCGGTTCCGAGATCGTCGAGGTCTCCTGCAAGGTCGACGGCGACATGGTCATGATGGCCACCGGCCGCATCGCCGCACCGAAGACGGTCTACGCGTTCCCGGGCCAGGGCATCCAGCAGCCCGGCATGGGACTCGACGCACGGGCTCGCTCGAAGGCCGCCCGTGAGATCTGGGAGCGTGCGGACAAGCACACCCGCGCTGCCCTCGGCTTCTCCATTCTCGCTGTCGTGCGGGACAACCCGACCGAGCTGCGGGCCAGGGGAGTGACCCACCGTCATCCCGACGGCGTCCTGCACCTGACCCAGTTCACCCAGGTCGCGATGGCCGTGCTCGGTGTCGCCCAGGTGGCCGAGCTCCGCGAGTCCGGCGCGTTCGTCGAGGACTCGTTCCTCGCCGGCCACTCCGTCGGTGAGTACAACGCTCTCGCCGCCGTCGCCGGGGTCCTGCCGCTCGAGGCCGTCCTCGAAGTGGTCTTCCAGCGCGGCTCCGCCATGCACCAGCTGGTCCCGCGTGACGCGAAGGGCCGCAGCCAGTACCGCATGGCCGCCATCCGTCCGTCCCAGGTCGGCCTCGCCGACGACGACGTCATCGGATTCGTCGAGTCCATCGGTGAGCGCACCGGCGAGTTCCTGCAGGTGGTCAACCTCAACCTGCGCGGCTCCCAGTACGCCATCGCCGGCACCGTCGCGGGTCTTGAGGAGCTCGAGCGCGAGATCGACCGTCGCCGTGCCGAGTTCGGCGGCAAGCGGGCCTTCATCCTGGTCCCCGGCATCGACGTCCCGTTCCACTCCACCGTTCTGCGCGGCGGTGTGGACGACTTCCGGGCTCGTCTCCTCGAGCTGCTCCCGGAGACGATCGACCCGTCGATCCTCGTCGGCCGCTACATCCCCAACCTGGTTCCGCGTCTGTTCACGCTCGATCGTGACTTCGTGCAGGAGATCGCCGACCTGGTGCCGTCCGAGCCGCTGGCCGACGTCCTGGGTCGGTGGGACGACTGGGCCGCCCACCCGGCCGATCTGTGCCGCGTGATCCTGACCGAGCTGCTGGCATGGCAGTTCGCCAGCCCGGTCCGGTGGATCGAGACGCAGGACCTGCTGTTCGCCGACGAGTCTGACGGCGGACTGGGCATCGAGCGTTTCGTCGAGGTGGGTCTGGGATCCGTTCCCACGGTGGCCAACCTGGCGACCAACACGCTCAAGCTTCCCGGTCGCATCGGCCACCCCGTCGAGGTGCTCAACATCGAGCGCGACGCGGCCGTCGTCTTCTCCACGGACACCGATCCGGAGATGGTGGACGAGCCCGAGTCCGAGACTCCCGCTGCAGATCCGGCGGCTGCCCCGGCAGCCGTCTCCGCCCCGGTCGCTGCTCCTGCGGCACCGGCCGGTGGGCCACGTCCCGACGATATCGCGTTCACGGCGTCGGATGCCACGACCGTGCTGATCGCTCTGTGGACCAAGCTCCGCATCGATCAGATCGGCCCCGCCGACACCATCGAGGCGCTGTGCGACGGCGTCTCGTCCCGGCGTAACCAGCTGCTCGTCGATCTCGGTTCCGAGCTGTCGCTCGGCGCGATCGACGGCGCGGCCGACGCCGACATGGGTGCCCTCGCCGGCACCGTCAACAAGCTGGCACGTACCTACCGTCCGTTCGGGCCGGTGCTCAGCGACTCGGTGAACGATCACCTGCGCAAGGTGTTCGGACCGTCGGGACGTCGTCCCGGCTCCATCGCGGAGCGCGTCGCCAAGGTGTGGCAGCTCGGTGACGGGTGGGCCCACCACGTCACCGCCGAGGTCGCTCTCGGCACCAGGGACGGCGCATCGATCCGCGGCGGCGACCTCGGTGGTCTCGCGGACGGTGCCGTCGCCGACGGTGCCGCGGTCGACGCGGTCATCGACGCAGCCGTGACTGCGGTCGGTCAGCGACGCGGCATCCAGGTGTCCATGCCCTCCAGTGGGGGCAGCGGCGGCGGTGGCACCGTCGACGCGGCCGCCCTGGGTGAGTTCACCGAGAACATCACCGGGCGCAGCGGAGTGCTGGCCTCGGCGGCCCGATTGGTCCTCGAGCAGCTCGGATTCGCCGAGAACCTCACCCTGCCCGAGGCGGACGCGAGCGAGGCCGAGCTGGTCGACCTGGTGTCCACCGAGCTCGGCACCGACTGGCCGCGTCTGGTCGCTCCGTCGTTCGACGCCCGCAAGGCGGTGCTGATCGACGACCGCTGGGCCAGTGCGCGTGAGGATCTCGCCCGGCTGTGGCTGGGGGACGAGAAGGCTCAGGCACTCGCTGTCGACACCTTCGCCGGAACCGGCACGGCTGTCGCGTCCCAGGCGAGCTGGTGGCAGCAGAAGGCTGACGCCCAGGGGCGCGGCGACCTGGCGGCCACCTACGGCGCCATCGCGTCGGCTGCGGCGCAGTCGACCGAGGCATCGACCCGCTGGACCGGACAGGTCGCGGTCGTCACCGGCGCCAGCAAGAACTCGATCGCCGCTGCGGTGACCGGGGAACTGCTCGCCGGCGGTGCGACCGTCTTCCTCACCACCTCGCGTCTCGACGAGAGCCGAGTCGGGTTCTACCGTGAGCTCTACCGCACGAATGCCACTGCGGGAGCAGCCCTCTGGGTGGTCCCGGCGAACATGGCCTCGTACGCCGACGTCGATGCCCTGATCGAGTGGATCGGCAGCGACCAGATCGATTCGGCCGGTGGCGCGAAGAAGCTGGTCAAGCCCGCCGTCACCCCGACGATGCTGTTCCCCTTCGCGGCACCGCGGGTCGCCGGCGAGCTGTCCGACGCCGGTGCCCGCGCCGAGATGGAGATGCGCGTCCTGCTCTGGTCGGTCGAGCGTCTCATCGGTGGTCTGTCGAAGATCGGTCACGACCGCGACGTCGACACCCGTCTACACGTGACACTTCCCGGTTCGCCGAACCGTGGACTGTTCGGTGGCGACGGTGCCTACGGCGAGTCCAAGGCAGCGCTCGACGCCGTGGTGAACCGCTGGAAGGCGGAGCGCACCTGGGCCGAGCGAGTCACGTTGGTGCACGCCCGTATCGGTTGGGTCCGCGGCACCGGCCTCATGGGTCACAACGACCCGGTGGCCAACGCTGCCGAGGCAGCCGGTGTGCGCACCTGGTCCACGGCGGAGATGGCCGAGCAGCTGCTCGCCACCTGCGACGAGGAGTCCCGGACCGCCGCCGCGCAGGCACCGCTCGAGGTCGATCTCACCGGCGGCCTCGCCGAGGCGGGCCTCGATCTGGCCGCACTCGCCAAGCAGGCGGCCGACGAGGCCGTCGCGGACGACGCCGTCGCCGAGGCACTCGCCACCGTCGACGCGCTTCCCGCGCCGCCGCGGCTCGACGAGCAGCCCGCAGCACCCGCGTGGACCGCTCTGGACATCGAGCCGTCCGAGATGGTTGTCATCGTCGGAACGGGCGAGCTCGGGCCGTACGGCAGCGCACGCACCCGCTTCGAGATGGAGGTCGACGAGAAGCTCTCGGCGGCAGGCGTTCTCGAACTCGCGTGGAACACCGGTCTGGTGGTCTGGGAGAACGATCCCAAGCCGGGGTGGTACGACGCCGAGTCGGGCGATCTGGTGCCCGAGGCGGAGATCGCCGACCGGTACCACGACACGGTCGTCGAACGCTGCGGTATCCGGCAGTACGAGGACGACGGCGCGATGGTGAACAACACCGCGCCGCTGCTCACCTCGGTGTTCCTGGACAACGATCTGACGTTCGTCGTCGGCAGCGAGGCGGAGGCACGCGCCTTCGTCGGTGCCGATCCCGAGCGGACGGTCGTGAACCAGAACGCGGAGGGTGACTGGCAGGTCACGCGCAAGGCGGGCACCGAGATCCGCGTACCGCGTCAGATGAAGCTGACGCGCACGGTCGGTGGTCAGATCCCCACGGGATTCGACGCCACCAAGTGGGGCATCTCGCCGGACATGGCGAGCTCCATCGACCGGGTCGCGCTGTGGAACATCGTCTGCACGGTCGACGCGTTCATCACCAGCGGCTTCACCCCGTCCGAGCTCATGCGCTGGACGCACCCCTCGCTGGTCGCCAATACGCAGGGCACCGGTATGGGCGGCATGGAGTCGATGCGCTCGCTGTACATCGACACCCTTCTGGGTGACGCTCGTGCGAACGACATCCTGCAGGAAGCGCTGCCGAACGTCGTTGCGGCGCACGTGGTGCAGTCGTACGTCGGGTCCTACGGCGCGATGATCCACCCGGTCGCGGCCTGCGCCACGGCGGCGGTCTCGGTCGAGGAGGGCGTGGACAAGATCCGGCTCGGCAAGGCGACGTTCGTCGTGGCCGGCGGGTTCGACGACCTCAGCACCGAGGGCATCATCGGCTTCGGCGACATGTCGGCGACGGCGGAGGCCTCGGCGATGCACGCCAAGGGCATCTCGGATCGCCGGTTCTCCCGAGCCAACGACCGTCGACGCGGTGGCTTCGTCGAGTCGCACGGCGGCGGAACGATTCTGCTGGCCCGCGGTGACCTCGCTCTGGAGATGGGCCTGCCCGTCCTCGGTGTCGTCGGATGGGCGCAGTCCTTCGGTGACGGCGTGCACACGTCGATCCCGGCTCCCGGTCTCGGCGCCCTCGGCGCTGCCCGCGGCGGTCAGGACTCGGCGATGGCGTTGTCGCTCAGCGCACTCGGCGTCTCCGCGGACGACATCGCGATCGTCTCCAAGCACGACACGTCGACCAACGCGAACGATCCCAACGAGGCGGAGATGCACACGCGTCTCGCCCGAGCACTGGGCCGCACGGAGGGCAACCCCCTCTTCGTGGTCTCGCAGAAGTCGCTGACCGGACACAGCAAGGGCGGCGCCGCTGCCTTCCAGCTGATCGGTCTCTGCCAGGTGCTGGCCGAGGGCGTCGTGCCGCCGAACCGCAGTCTCGACTGCGTCGACGACACGATGACCGAGTTCGAGAACCTGGTCTGGGTACGCGAACCGCTGCGCTTCGGGGAGCGGCTGCCGTTCAAGGCCGGACTGCTGACCAGCCTCGGCTTCGGCCACGTGTCCGGCATCATCGCCGTGGTGCACCCGCAGGCGTTCCTCGAGGCGGTTCCGGCCGCGCAGCGCGAGGAGTACACGGCGAAGGCGCAGGCACGTGTGGTGGCCGGCAAGCGGCGGCTGATGGAGGCGATGTGCGGCGGATCCTCGCTGTACGAGCGTCCGGAGGATCGCCGACTGGGCCACGACGGCACGTCGAGCGATGCGAAGCACGAGCTCGAGATCGATCTGCTGCTGAGCGAAGATTCTCGCCTCGGCGCGGACGACGTCTACCGTACGGTGGCCGAGTGAGCATCCTGGGAGTCGGTCTGGATCTGGTGTCGGTCTCGGAGTTCGCCGAGCAGATGGAGAAGGTCGGGACCACCATGGTCCGCGACAGCTTCACTGCCGGCGAGCGCCGCCACGCCGCCACGCGCAGTGCGGATCCCGCGCGGCACTACGCCGCGCGGTGGGCCGCGAAGGAAGCGGTGCTGAAGGCTTGGGCCGCATCACGTTTCGCTCGTGCGCCCCAGATCGGCGACAACCCGTACCCGCTGATCGAGGTCGTCAACGACGCGTGGGGACGTCCGTCGATCAAGCTGCACGGCATGGCCGCGGAGTTCCTGCCGACGGTCAAGATCCACCTGTCGCTGACCCACGACGGCGACATGGCGGGAGCGGTGGCGATCCTCGAGGAGTGATCGTCAGACGAATGACGGAGAAGAGGAGAGCCGACGCGATCAGCGTCGGCTCTCCTTTTCTGCCACCAACAGGTAGGCGCCCATCAGGCGCTTCAGCTCGGCGACGGCGTCGGCGTGACTCTGACCGTCCTGCACCGAGAAGTTGAGCATGGAGTAGACGACGTGCACGAGCACCTCGGCCATGAGGTTGCGGCGGGCACGTGGGG
>NZ_LMRN01000022.1:35523-41253 GCF_001426145.1 Rhodococcus sp. Leaf225
GCCGGTGGCGCGTGTGGCCGGGGTGGACTGCATCGCCAACCACACCTCGCGTCGGGACGGATCCGACGTCCACAGGCTGGAGAGATGGTCCAGGAAGTCGTCGAGGAAGCGTAGCCAGTCGAGTGACGGAACCTCGCCGTCGAAGTCGGCGAACTCCTGGCGCACGCCTGCGAGATCCTGGCGACCCAGTTCGCACACGATGACGTACTTGTTGGCGAAGAACTGGTACAGCGTGCCGATGGGCAGTCCGGCGCGGGCCGCGACCTCCTCGCACGTGAACGACTCGAACCCCACGTCGGTCAACAGTTCGCGCGACGCCGTCAACAATGCGTCGAACTTCCGTTTGCTGCGCTCCTGGGTGGGGCGGCGGCGGGGGAGCAGCTCGACGGGCTCGTTCTCGTCCGCGTTCTCGCTGGTGTCGGCCCCGTCGCGGACATCGGTCTCGTCGTGAAGGCCCTGATCGTGCGCCGTCTCCTCGGTGATCGGGGTGCTGCGCCCCGGTGCTCCGTCGGTCGACTCCACGTCACCAACAGTATCGGTCGACCCACCGTTCTCGAACAGTGAGCTACCGTTCGGCCGCATTCAATATGAACTTACGGTATGTTTAGAGACTGTTACAAGACGCATCGTTCACTGACGGAGCATGTAGTCGATCGTTCAGGCCGGTCTCGGGGGAGTCACGACGGCTGTGTCGGCTTCCGGTTCGTCTTCGAGAAGAGGAGGCACATCATGAACGACACCCCCCGCAACAGCAGCGCACCCGAGACCCGTGGTGACACCACCGTGGTCTCCGCCGTTCTGCTGTATCACCTGGACGGGTCCACGGTGACGGCGTCCCTGCTGTCTCCCATCGACGGGTCGGACCTCGGCGTCGCCGAGTCGATCGACCTCGAGGACTTCTCGCCCGAGCAGATCGGGCTGACGGTGCCAATGCTGTGGGACCTGGTGGACGTCGCCGACGCCTGTGTCATGTCCGTCGTGACCTCGGGCGCTGCCGCTGACATCGACGTGGCTCCGCCCATCCTCGAACTCGCGTTCGGTGTTCCCGTCTTCGACTCTCCCACCCCGGTCGTCGCGGACACGCCCGCCGACGGCGCGACACTCGACGACGACGCCACTCCTCCTGCCGACGATGTCGCGCCCTGGCAGCGGACCACACCCTCCGCTGTCGCCGCCGCCGCAGCGGCAGCCCGCCCACCTCTGCGCCCGACGCGTCCCGTCCCGGCCAAGCCGGTACGCCGGTCCGCGACCGGTGCGGGGAAGTCCGGCGTCGTGAAGTCGGCCGCGTCCGCGTCGCCGATCTCGAAGTCCGCAGCGGCACGTGCCGGTGTGGCAGGTGCCGCCGCCGCGGCTGCTCGCCCCCGAGTCGCGTCCGCCGACGAGGTCACGCCCGTCGACAAGGCCGTTCCTCCCACGACGTCGTCCGACACCGACACCGAGGTGTTCCCCGCCGTCGTGGCGCCTGCTGTCGTCGATCCGATCGACGATGCTCGGACCGAGGCCATCCCGGTGGTGACGGCCGCGTCCGTCGCTCCCACCGGTCGCCGCTCGCGCCGTTTCGTCGGGTTCGCGGGCGCTGCTGCAGCAGCAGCGCTGGTCGCGGCGGGCATCGGTACCGCTGCCGTGATGTCCGGTGGATCGGACAGCGTGCCCCAGAACACCGCCGCGGAGCAGCAGGCCCCGAACGGTGGCTCCGCGTCCCCGGTGGCAGATGCTCCCGCAGCCGCGGCACCGGTGGTTCCCGCTGCTCCGGCCGCGTCGCCGGCCCCCGCTGCTCCGGCAGCGCCGGTTCCGACAGAGGACGCCGCAGCAGACGCCGCGGCCTCCGACTGGACCGCGCCGTCGGCAGCACCCTGGTCGCCGACCGCCGCTGCGCCGGCGCCCACGCCGTGGACCACCACGCCGCCACAGCAGCAGTCGTCCTCTCCCAGTGCGGTACCCGCTCCGCAGTTCACCGTCCCGGTGCCCGAGCAGGATCCGAACAAGTCCCCGCAGCAGCTGCAGGACGAGGCGTGGGCGAAGCACTGGCAGCAGACCGGGCAGTGGCTGAACCAGGAGTTCCCGCAGTAGGTCGACGCGTCGAGGTGCCAGACTGTTTTCCATGACCTCTGGTACCGATGCGCAGTTGTCCGAGCTCCGAGACCGCGTGCGTGCGAGCATGCCGCGAGTGCGCGCCGAACTGGCAGACCTCGTTGCCTTTCGCTCCATCGCCGATCCCGAGCAGGCGCCGCCGTCCGAGTGCCGCTCCGCCGCGGAGTGGGTGCGGGACGCGTTCCGCGACGCCGGCGTGAAAGACACGGAGTTGCACGAGACGTCCGACGGATCGGCGGCCGTCATCGGTCGGCGCCGCGCCGCGGACGGTGCTCCGACGGTCCTGCTGTACTCGCACTACGACGTCCAGCCTGCGGGCGACGAGTCGCTGTGGAACAGCGCGCCTTTCGAATTGACCGATCGGGACGGTCGCTGGTTCGGCCGCGGTTCGGCCGATTGCAAGGGCAACGTGCTGATGCACCTCGCGGCGCTCCGTGCGCTCGGCTCCGACTCGGAGGTGGGCATCGTGGTGGTGTGCGAGGGCTCGGAGGAGACCGGGACCGGTGGCCTCGAGGACCTGGTGCACGATCGTCCCGAACTGTTCGCGGCCGATGTGATCGTCATCGGCGACACGGGCAACATCGCCGTCGGAACGCCGACGCTGACGACGTCGCTTCGCGGCATGGCGATCGTGCGGGTCGACGTCGAGACACTCCGCGGCGCAGTGCATTCCGGCATGTACGGCGGTCCTGCGCCCGACGCACTGGTGGCCCTCGTGGCGATGCTCGCCACGCTGCACGACGTCAACGGCGACACCACCATCGACGGGGTCGACGGTTCCGGCGTGTGGGGCGGTGCCGAGTATCCGGTCGAGCGTTTCCGGACGGATGCGGGCGTGCTGGACGGTGTGGAGCTCACCGGGAGCGGGTCTATCGCCGACCATCTCTGGGCCCGGCCGTCCGTCACCGTCATGGGCATCGACTGCCCACCCGTGGTGGGAAGCGCCGCCGCCGTGGTGCCTCGCGCGTCCGCGCGCATCGGACTGCGCGTACCGCCCGGCATGGACGCCGAGAAGACGCGTGATCTGCTCGTCACTCACCTGACGAATGCGGCGCCGTGGTCCGCGCGGGTGACGGTCACGCCGGATGCCGTCGGATCACCCTTCGCCGCCCGTACGGACGGCCCCGCGTACGGCACGCTGATGACCGCGTTGAGCGACGCCTACGGCGAGCCCGTGCAGTTCGCCGGGCAGGGCGGTTCCATTCCGCTGTGCACCGCGCTGCAGCGCGCGGTTCCGGACGCGGAGATCGTCCTCATGGGCGTCGAGGAGCCGCTGTCGACCATTCACGCACCGAACGAGAGCGTCGACCCCAGCGAGATCGAGACCATCGCGGTGGCCGAAGCAGCGTTCCTGAGCCGCCTGCCCGAGCAGTGGCGGCTCAGAGCTTCAGATCGCGGATGAGCTTGGCGACGTGGCCGGTGGCCTTCACGTTGTACTGAGCCACCTCGACCTTGCCGTCGGCGTCGATGACGAACGTCGAGCGGATGACGCCCGTGACGGTCTTGCCGTACATCGACTTCTCGCCGAACGCGCCCCACGCCTGCAAGGTCGACTTCTCCGGATCGGAGAGCAGCGGGAACGTGAGGCCCTCGTCGTCGCGGAACTTCGCCAGCTTGGCGGGCTTGTCCGGCGACACCCCGATCACCTCGAGGCCCGCATCGTTGAGCTGCGCCAGGCTGTCGCGGAAGTCGCACGCCTGCTTCGTGCACCCCGGCGTCGCCGCGGCGGGGTAGAAGTAGACGACCACGCGTCGGCCGGCGTAGTCCGCCCGCGACACGGTGTTGCCGTCGGCGTCGGGGAGGGACAGGGCGGGAGCAGCGTCGCCTGCGGACAGTCTCGAGGTCGTGGTCACGATGCCAAACTTAGCCGACTCGTCCGAGCCGGGCAGGCGCGCCGGGCGTCGTGCTCTAGGCTTTGAGGCGACCGCAGAAGTTCTGCATCTTCGTCCAGCCGGGAGGGCTTTCGTGGCACGCAACACCGACAACATCGAGCGCGACATCGAGGCCGCACGCGACCAGCTCGCGTCGACCCTGGACGAGCTCAGCGTGCGCGCCAACCCGAAGCGGCTGGTCGAGAACACCAAGCGCAGCGTCGTGGGCACCCTCAACGAGCCCGCCGTGAAGTTCTCGCTCATCGGCGTCGGCGCCGTCGTCGCCATCCTGGTGATCCGCAAGATCGTCAGCTGAGCATCTGCGCAGGTCAGTGACTCGATTTCACTCCATGCGCGCCAGGTGTTAATGTCTTTCACGCACCGAGGAGCGCGAGCCGCTCCGACCATGCGCCTATAGCTCAGTTGGTAGAGCAAGTGACTCTTAATCACTGGGTCCGGGGTTCGAGTCCCTGTGGGCGCACCAAAAAGGGCCCCTGATCAGCAGTTATGCTGAACAGGGGCCCTTCTGGTTTCGGTGCCACTCACTACTTATTCATGACTTTCAACTCCGAACTCACGTTTACGTGCAATCGGCCGCACATTGGCGATGCGTAACTGCTGGTCAGAGCGCCGCGTTCGTGTCTGTACTGGTTCCAATAGACTGCTGGATTAAGAGTCGTGTAGCCATGGCCGTCTACCACGGTGCGCGACTATACGTCGCGATGCTGGGTGGCTGACCGCTGAAGTGCGACGGGGACGGCGCCGGAATGCGTACGGACTGTGAGCCTCGTCCTCGTTGCCCAGAGATGTGCGGAGTATGCGCAGCTGACACCGCCGGACTCGCCCGTGGTGCACTTCGATCTCGGTGATGGTGGTGACGTGCCGGGGCGGTGCGACACACGGAGGACTGCGGTGCACGGTTGTGTCCTGATGGCCGGACTCCCGGTGACCGGAGTTGTCGGACGCGGCAGGACACCTGTTCTGCATCACCGCGGAGCTGTGATCGGATCGGCGTAGCTCAGCGTGCGATCAGCCGTATGTTTCGGTGCGCGGCCACATTTCGAACCGGTCTACTTCGAGCATTGCACTCAGTCGCTGCTGGGCAGGAGCTCGGCGAGTCGTTTTCGCGCGAAGGTGTCGTAGGGCGCAGCATCGAACAGTGTGGATCTGGCGTGACCGACCTTTCCGACTCGGACCGAAGGATCCTGCCGCTCGAATTCCGCACCGACGACCGGGAAGAACGTGTCGTTGTCGTTACCGACGTCCGGCACTTCGACCCAGCGCGTGCCTTTGACGTCCTCGACGATGAACCGTCGGACCTTCCGACGGTGGTCGGCGATCAGTGACTCTGAATGATGCAGCATCGAGCTGCGGTTGTGTCCCACTCCGATCAACAGGATGCGGCCACGGCGGTGGACGATCTCGTCGAACGGTGACTGCGCTCCGAGCGCATACGCCCACGGTTGTCGCGCACAGACCGGCACTGCCTCCCGTCCCACAGCGGCGACCGACACCTGAGGATGCGCACTGCGTACGCGACCCGGCCACGCCAGGAGCGCCGTCGGGACAGCACCCATGGTCGTCGGTGTCTCCGAGGTGAACGCACTGGCGGACTCCCCGGTGAAAGCCGGCACCACCAGCGTGCCGCCGGAGCCGATCACGTCGAGGAGCGCGCTCACCACAGCCGCGGCGCCACCGTCGACCTGGCCGATCGACGACAACGACGAATGGCACAGAACCAGGTCACCGCGGCGCAGACCGAGGCGGG
>NZ_LMRN01000022.1:41336-57598 GCF_001426145.1 Rhodococcus sp. Leaf225
GTTGGGAGTCGCCGCTGCCGTCCGCGAGTCCCGGTTCTGCGAAACGTCCCGTTGCAGCGACTCCAGCAGTGCTCGACGGTGAAGCTCCGCAACCCTCCTGCCGCGAAGGGTCAGTCGGCTCGGTCGGCGCTGGCCAGCGCGTCCTGGTATTCGTCGAGGTCGATCTCGTCGGCGGTCACCGTCGTGATGCCGTTGTAGACGTCGCGGTCGATCTCGTCGTCGGCGTTGGCGACGAGCATGGCGACGAAGGTGTCACCGTTGACGTTGAGGAACGTACGGAAGATGCCTGCGAACCAATCGACGGCGATCAGCAGACCCACTGCGGCGAACGGGAGTCCGAGCGAGGTGGCCAGGAACATCGCGACGACAGGAAACCCTCCCGGCACCGTGATCGTGCCCATGTTCAGCAGGATCGCCAGCCCCATTCCGAGCGCGATCTGCCCGACACTGAGGTCGACGTCCCCGGCCTGCGCCAGGAACATCACGACGACCATGTAGTTGAGGACGGCGCCGTACGAGCCCATCGTCAACCCGATCGAGAGGGTGAAGTTCGCGACCTTCTGACTGACACCGACCTTCTCCACGGTGTTCCTCAGTACGGTCGGGAAAGTGACGGCCGAACTGGTGGTCGTGATCGCCACCGCAGTCTGCTCGGTCAGCTTGTTGGGCAGCTTCCAAGGGTTCAGGCGAGTCCGCACGGTCACGACGAGGACGAACAGTGCGAACAGGATGAGGACGCCAAGCAACGTCGTGCCCAAGTAGCTCAGCGCGGTGCTCACGACGGAGAACCCGACATCGCCGGCGAGTGCGGCGAGCAGACAGAAGACTCCGACCGGGGCGATGAACATGACCAACCGGATCATAGTGAGCACGATCTTCTGGATCTGATCGAGCAACGTGAGCACCGTGGTGTCGCCGGTGTTGTTGACGTGAACGCGTAGAGCGATGCCGAACAGCAGCGAGAAGATGATGATGGGCACCATCGTCGCCGTCGACATTGCGTCGAAGACGTTGGTCGAGACGAAGTTGAGTACTGTGTCCTGCCAGCCCAGGGATTCCCCGGCCGATGCCTCAAGGCTGGGGTCCAGCTCCTGGGTGAAGACCATCCCGGCGCCGGGCCGGATGACGCTGGCGAGGACCCACGCGAGGACCGCGGCCACGAACGAGAAGCCGATCATCCACTTGAACGTGCGGAACGCGATTTTGCCGGTCCCGGTCCCCGTCATCGACCCGGTCGCGACTATCACCGACGCCATCACCAGCGGGACGATCGACATCTGGATCAGCCGAATGAACAAGTCGCCGATGAACTTCAGATTGGCGGCCCAGTCCCCGATCGCCAATCCGAATGCGATACCGCCTATCGCGGCGATCCCGATCTGGCCTGCCGGGTGCCCCAAAAATTTCATGGCTCACGGTAGGTCGGCCGAACTACCCCCAAGTGTCAGCTGCATTTCTAGGCCGTTACGGCTTCCGAGCTGTCGCGGTATGCAGTCGAATCGGGTGTCGGGCGCGTTGCTGACCGGCGGTGTTGATGACGGCTTCTGAGCATCGGCAGGTCGTGGCGACGCAGCTGTGATGTTCGTCTGCCTGCCCTTTCTCAAGTTCCGGAGATGGCGTGCAGACGGAGCCGAGACCGGGCTGCCGCCGCGTCGGCTCGCGCAAGTTGTTGCGCTGCTCGCGTCATGCGCTGCTGCGCACGGAGGAGGCGGCGACTGTCGCGGCGAGCCTGTCGTTGCAGTCGCGTCGCGACGCGGCGGTGCTGCGTGGTCATGTGCTGGGTCAGTTCGGCGCGCTGAAGTGCGAGGTGCAGTTCGGGCGGAAGATGGTGCATCTAGGTTCCTTTCGTTGCCGCTGTTCCGTAGTCATGGCTCGAACGGGAACCCGTGCGCGAACACCATGACGTGGCTGCTGTCGACGGGCACGGCCGCCGACTCTGCTCGCGCACGCCACTTCTCGATCACCGACTGGATCTCGCGTGACATCCCCTCGAGCTGCTCAGCGGTCATTCTCAGTACGTAGTCGGTGCTGAAGGCACCCTGTACCCAGTCAGTACCCCACCGGTCCGGATCGGAGTCGAACTCCTGGCGACGGCGGAACTGGTTGTCCACCAATAGTCGTCGCGCTGCGCGATCGGTTGTCCGGCCCTCGGGGGTGGCATCGAAATCGCTGGAGGACCAGGTGAAGCCACCGTCGGGAACGCGCCACCAACGCTCTCTGCCGTCGGTACCGCGATCGGGCGCCTCCTGGACGAACCCGGCGTCGGCGAGCTTGCGGAGGTGGTAACTCACAGACGCCGGCGATTCATCGACCAGTTGTCCGATCCGGCTGGCGGTCGCCGCGCCCTCGGCCTGAACGGCGTACAGAATGCGGACGCGGAGCGGGTGAGTGAGCGCTTTGAGCTGGGAGACGCTCGACACCGGGCGGGGAGCGGCTGACATGACACCACCGTATGTGTGAAAGATAATTTGCGCAATATTTCCTTCGTATCAATACTCGGTCCCGCGCGTACGCAGGGAGGCGCGTTCGGCACTAGTGCTCAGCTCAGCCAATCCAGGCCCTGACCATGTGGACCGGCCAATGCGACGGGCCGGCCGTTCCACGCCAGAACGAATCTGCCGCCGACGTCATCCGCGTGCACCGGTAACTGCGCTGCGATGTGGGGGAGTACCCGCGGGCTCTCGTTCGAGATCCAGTGACACGGAAGCTGCGTGACAACGCGCTCGAAGTGAGCCTGTTCGTCGTCGGTGAGGTAGCTGAGCACCGCGCTGTGGAAGACGACGACGGTCGACTCGGCCGGTGCCTGCTGCACCAGCTTGCCGAGTGCGTCGACGAGGTCTCCCCGGATCAGTTGAGGTGGATCCGATCGGGCGATGGCGGTTGCTGCGTGCAGGCGTTCGCGGCGGTGATGCTGTTCGGGCCACACGAGTGTCTCCAGCCAGGCCATGTCGTCGGCGTCGGAGACGTCGAGGGGTTTGAGGTCGATGCCTGCACGCGAGGCGATCACGGGCAGAGATCGCGGGATCGGCGGTTCCCCAGTCGTTGTGCAGGACAGAACCACACGTGATGGCCCGTCCTGCGGGTGCAGTGGAGGTTGGGTGGTCGTACCGGTAGCTGAAGCGATCGGGATACAGGCACAGGCCCGCGGACGCGCCGACCTCGATGAGGGACAGGGGTCCGTCGAGTTGGTCGAGAATCGGGAGAAGCGCTGTGGCTCTACCCGCTTCGTTGGTCTGGGTGGACCGTGTCAGTGCGGTTTCTTGCACTGCGGGCCAGTGTTCCAGCATCCACTCGCGGAACGAGGTGTAGTCGGCGAGCGGCGCGCCGACATGTCGCGCAGCTGCGAGGACGAGGTTGGGTTGTCGCTTGCTCTCCGGGAGGTGGTCGATCACGTCCAGCACCGCTGGATCGTCGGCGATGTGTGCGGTCAACGTCTCGTAGGTGGGGGAGAGACCGTGCGCTTCGAGGCGTGAGAAACGGCGGTAGCGTTCAGCGGTACCGGTCATCTATCGCCCCAACCCATGAACCGCGCCGCCAGGAGCGAGTTCACCGTGCGCTCAGGTGGAGCACACCATCGGCGAGATCCAACATGACCGAGGTCCCGGCCGCAGAGTCGAGCGTCGCAGTGAGAGCCGCGCGGCCCGGTTTGGCCGATGACGTCGGAAACCACACACGATCGCGATCGACCACGATGAGTAACCCGTTGTGATCTCCCAGTGGCTCGAACACCGGGCGCGAAAGGAAGTACGGGGACAGCCCGAGAACGTCCTCGGCGGTACTTCGTGCCGCCGAGACATCGATGACACCGAGTCCGATCTCGCTGACAGCGACGAAACGAAGCGCATCGTCGCTGTCCTGAGGTACGCGAGCTTCCCTCGTGATTGCTTCCAGGACCATCCCCTCCGGACCAAGGAAGTACAGCGACGTCGAACGCCACCCCGGCGGTCCGGTGATCAGGTCGGACCCGTCGACGCTGATGGTTTCGACTCGGGCTCTTAACCAGGCGGCGACCTCGGCGAATTGCGAAGTACTGACCTCGAACGCCAGATGATGTGCGCCCGCGGCGAATTCGTCGGGTGTCAAAGTCAGCTGCGACGTGCCGATCTCGACGTGAACTGTGGACTCGTCGCCGGTTGTCGGCAGGTCCAGAACATCACGGAAGAACGCCCCGGCTGCCACCGCGTCGACAACTGGGATCGTGACGTCGCGAATGATCATTGTCGAACCCTAATCGGGCACAGCAACAGCCGCCCGGCTGCGGAGCCCGAATGTTCCACATGACCGCTGGGTGCGGGCGCGGCTGCCGACCATGTCGGCATCGGCCATGTCCACCCGGCTGAAACACTAGATCGCAGGAGACGACACTTCCGCCCGCAGCACGTGCCCGGGCGGCTCGGTCGAGGTCTCGTTGAACAGATCGGCGTAGGCATGCGCTGCGTCGTTGGCGATGGAGATCGCATCGTCCTTGTCCGGGTCGACCACCGTGACCGCCAGGTTCCCGTTCCCCTGCGCTGTGATGGTCACGTTGCGGTAGTCCGACGCGGGCCCGCCCCTCGTTCGTGACAAACGATCGGCGACCGGCCCCGCATCCTGCGGACCGTCGAAGCCGATCATGATGACCGCCGGGCGGGTCCGAGAGGATGTCCCGGCAACAGCGGAGTCGTCGCGCTCCAGAGCGAGGGTGACCGTGGCCGTCCGCGTGTACGAGATCGACGACGCCCACCCGAAGAATGCACCCGACACAGCGACCAGGACCAGAGCCGCCAGCGCGAGCGCCAGCTGAACCGACCTGCGGCCACGCCACTTCACGACTCCCAACGGCCACGTCCTGTCACTCGAACGACCTGCGGGCGTGGATCATCGGCCACGGTGCTCAGATCAGCGATGGGTCGACCCTGCGGTTGTGCATCAGGGTGACGATCAGGCTCGGCGCGCCGTTGATCACCAGAATCGCCAACACCGCGAGACCCATTCCCAGCCACGGCTGCGTCGACCAGAACACGCCGGCGATCCGTAGCGCCGCCCACAGGCTCAGGAGCCATCCGATCGTCTGCAGGCGTCGTACCTTTCGCGCGGGTCGAACCGGGTAGGGGCCTAAGGTCGTCGGCAGCAACCGATCTCGGTTCTCCCTGGACACAGTTTTCGCGGCTACGCAGTGCAACACGAGCGCGACAACCATCACGAGCACCGCCACTGTCATCGCCGACCTCCCCTCGTCCTCGGATTCTTTGCGCAGGTGTGCTGTCAGTAGCCTTCGGAACGCCGTCGCTCACGTTCGACTCGCCTCTGCTGCTCTGCGCGTGCGCGGCACTGGCGCAGGAACTCGGCGTCCGCCTCCGGATTCTGAGCGACGGCCCTACCGGGGCGGTGGTCGTACTCAGCGAACCCCGATGCCGATTCCCGGCGTGCCTGATCGCTACCGCCCCAGATGACGCCGCCGATCGGCCTGCCCACCCCCAGCCACAGCAACGACCCCAGCAGCGGGAGGAACAGCACGACCAATAGCCACACCATCTTCGGCACGTGGCGCACACCGGACTCGTCGGCGGTGATGACGTCGATCAGGCAGAACACCCACAACACCATCACGAGCAGGCCGAGATACGGCATGAACGCCACCACCTTCGAGGAGAACGACACCGTACGGTTTCTACCGGTCGGTGGCAGAGTACCGCGCGAACCCGACGCCGCCAATCCTGTGTGGCCGGCTTCCGCCGCCTCCGTGTCGGCGCACCTCGACGCGAGGGGTCAGACGCGGCTGGGGGTGACAGCGAGAACACCGCCGAGCCCGATGAGCGCGGTTCCGGCGACGCGATCGGTGACGGTCCGGGCGCGCGTACCGCCCATGATCGACCGCAGCCGGTGTACCCCGAGGACGAACACCGCCCACCACACGACGCCGAGTGCGACGTCGAGCAGACCCAGCCCGATGATCTGGACGGCGACAGCGCCGCCGGGAGTGACGAACTGGGGCAGGATCGCGACGAAGAACAGAGCCGCCTTCGGGTTGAGGACGTTGGCGGTGAACGCCCGACGCCACACCCTGAGCCCTGCGGTCCGGACGGGGTGATCCGTGTCGTCGGCGCCCTCGACGGGGTGCGAGGACTGTCGCCGTGAGGCGAGCAGGGCGCGGACGCCGAGGTACACCAGGTATGCGGCGCCGATCCACTTCAGGACCGAGAACGCGGTCGCGCTCGCCAGTATCACCGCTGCCACACCGACGGCCGCCGCGCTCATGTGCACCAGCAGCCCGCATTGGACCCCGATTGCTGCGATCCACCCAGTTCGTCGGGAGGTGACGGCGGCAGGCATGACCACGAACCAGTCCGGGCCGGGGGTGATGTAGGCAAGAAAGGCGACACCGCAGAACGCGAGCACTGTCTCGATCGGCACAGATACCAGCGAACGCGTCGACCGCGGGCGCGTCAAGGGGGGTCCGCGCGCGGTACGTGCTGGGCGTTCCGATGTGGCGACGCAAACTTGGCCGGCAGGCGGCTCCGGTTGGGAGGAGACGTCTTGATGTGCGATGTGGAAACAGGGCGCTGGATTCGGAGTCCGGGGCATGACTGGCTGCCGGTGGACGGGCTGAGAGCGGCGGTCGACTCCCGTGCCGCGATCGAGACGCAAAGGCATTGCGATGACGGCGATGGACGTCAGCAATGAGAAGGCGTTCGAGCTGATGAAGTGGCGCTTGCAGGGGACGAACGTTCCCGTCCGCATAATGGGCGAACCAGTCTGCGGGGCGTCGCCGCGGCCCGCGCGGCGTTGGCCAACATCCTCACGACCGCCCACACCCGCGTGATCGGGACACAGTCCACCTGATGGCCGAACGTTACTACTGCATCGACCGGACGCGACCTCGGCGCTTCACGATCGCAGATACAGAAACAGCAGATACAGAAACACTGGAGGTGCGCCTCGGCTACCAGTTGACTGAGGCAGTGAGACGACGCCGACCGTGCCACGGCCCTCCGGCCGTGGCGCTGACACCGGCGAAACAGTTGTCGTGTCAGCATTCACTGTGCGCCCTCACCCCACGCCCCAGAAGCAGCCGTTCGCGGTCTGGGATATTTCGGAGTGGGTTGTGGTCAGCCAGGAGGCCCGCGGGCTCGACCCCAAGGACTGGGTAGCACTCGAGTCGGATTCGCGACGCGAGGGCCAGTCCAGGTGGTGGCTGTTCAAGCCGATCAAAGCAGCGAGTTACCGTCGGTACGACGACTGGTCGGAGAAGATCGCCTCCGAGCTGGCGACCGTCATCGGCCTCCCCTCCGCGAGGGTGGAGCTGGCGAAGAGGGGCGCAGAGATTGGGATCATCTCCAGAAACGTCACCCCGGACGGTTCGTCTCTCGAATCCGGCGACACCCTCCTCTCTGAATTCGCCGGCTATCAGTCATGTGCTGGTGACGATCGTCCGAAGAACCGCGTCGGTCACAACCTCGACAACATCGAGCGACTCCTCGACGATGTCGGCCCGTCCGGTGCAGCCACGGCCACGATGAGCGGTTTCGATCAGTTTGCCGGATACCTTCTCTTCGACGCGTGGATCGCGAACACGGACCGACACGCCATCAACTGGGGTGTGATCACACGCAACGCGGACGGTCATCGGTCACTGGCCGAATCGTTCGACCACGGCAGCGCGCTGGTCTCCGGACTACAGGACAGACACATGCCCACCAAGGATGCGACCGTGTTCGCCGCCGGCGGTTTCGCGGGTCGCTTCGAGGACGGACGACGACTGACCCTCGTCGATCTCGCGATATCCGCGGTCCATCGCGCCGGACCGCAGGCCCAGACCTGGATCGAGCGGATCGGCGCCGTTGATCAGGAGACCATCGAATCGATCCTGCTCTCCGTACCGGAAATGTCAGAGCTCCGACGTAGCTTCATCAGTACGCTGTTGGAGACGAACCGGAGGAGGTTGACAGCATGACCATCGAAGCCGTCGACCGCGCTCGCGATGCCGCGCCCCCCGCTCTGAGCAGGCTGCTCGTCACCCTTAGGGATCCACAGACTCGCCAGTACGTTCCCACTGGTTTCCTGCAGCAGGCGTCTGATCATTACAGCTTCGCTTACCTCCGATCCGCCATGGAGCGGCCCGACTTCAGGCCATTACCTGGCTTGGCGCACGCCCGTGACGGAATGATGCGCGCCGCATCCCTCTTTCCCGTTTTCGCCGAGCGGGTTGTCTCGTCTCGTCGTCCGGACCGTGCGGCGTCGATGACTGCCCTCGGGCTACCCGTGGGCGCCGCACCGTTCGAAGTCCTCGCGCGATCTCATGGTCAGCGGGTCGGCGACACCATCGAGCTTCTACCCGCACCGGTGAGTGGGCCCGGCGACTTCGTGTCGTTCCCGTTCCTCACCCATGGAGTCCGGCACCTCGATCAGCAGGAACAAGACCGCATCGCCGAACTGCGAACCGGCGAGGAACTTCGACTGGTCCGCGACACCGAAAATCCGGTCAACCCGCAGGCCTTCCTCGTCGCCGACCACGGCGAGACCCGGTTGGGGTGGGTCCCTGATCCGATCATCAGTGTGGTGGAGGCCCTCACCGATCACCGGTTGATCGTCGAACGAGCGAACGGACCTGAGGTTGGCTTCCACTTCCGGCTTCTGGTCACGATCTCCGGCACTGCGCCATTGGATCGTGGTCTCTTCACCGGCCCGGAATGGGACACCCGGTAGCAGCGATCGAGTGAGATCGAGTGAGCCGGTTCATCTGACTTCCCTGGCGCCAATGCTTTACCGACAGCAATCGATTCTCTACGCGGACCACCTGACACTCCACGGGCCACTCACGACTTATTCATGACTTTCATTCTGGTCGCATCTGAAGTGTGGTGGTCCCATGTGGTCACGTGACTCTTAATCCGCGCTGGTCAGATGGTCTTTTATGGTCCCGCTCGGACTCGTGGGTTCGGCCGGGCATAGTCACTGGGTCCGGGGTTCGAGTCCCTGTGGGCGCACCACAAAGGGCCCCTGATCAGCGGTTATGCTGAGCAGGGGCCCTTCTGGTTTGGGTGCCACTCACTACTTATTCATGACTTTCAACTCGAAACTCACGGTTTCGGGTCCTTCCGGCACGACCGGGCGACGCATCATTGCTGGTCAAGCGGCTGCGAAGTTGTCTGTACTGGGTCCAATAGACCGTGTGATTAAGAGTCGTGTAGCCATGGCCGTCCACCGCGATCCACGAATCTCCTCTGCAGAGCCGCGGAGTGCTTGCCTTCTGCGGCGACGTTGGGTGGAGGGTGCTCCGTCGCGCAGATCCGCGCCGCCCGGTGGCGAGCGAGCGACAGCGCAAACCCGAGGGGGCGGGGTCGTACCGAGCCCGCGGCCGGCAGTCCCGCTGTGCACCTCAGGCAGAAGTTCGTTCGCGGTCAACCCGTCGCGTGAACTTCTAGAGTTCCAGATAGCTGAGACTGATGCGTCGACTCGATCTAAGGAGGTAGTAGTGATGCTGTGAGCAGCGCTTATTTGCCCGAACCTGAGATGACGAAAACGGGACTTCCAATTCTGCACCGTAACTGGCATGCTAGTTGCAGTGACCCCGATCACCCGACGTGGCCGTTTGTGGCCCCGGGGTCTCTCGACGTCGAGAAGGTGCCATGCAGAATTCACAGTTGCCCGAACCGATCTTCCGCCCGTTCCCCTCCGACGGCAGCGGCTACGACACCGATGTAGTGGTGGTGGGCCTCGGCCCAGCGGGAGGTGTGGCCGCGTTGGCGTTGGCCAGCTACGGCGTGCGTGTCCACGCGGTGTCGATCTTCCCGTGGGTGGCCAATTCACCGCGGGCGCACATCACCAATCAGCGTGCGGCGGAAGTGCTTCGGGACCTCGGAGTGGAGGACGAGGCGCGTCGTTACGCCACACCGTGGGACCAGATGGGCGACACCTTGTTCACCACGAGCTTGGCGGGGGAGGAGATCGTTCGGTTGCAGACCTGGGGCACCGGCGACCCACGCTTCGGTGACTACCTCGCCGGCAGCCCGTGCGCGATGCTCGACATTCCGCAGCCGCTGATGGAGCCGGTGTTGATCAAGAACGCCGCCGAGCACGGAGCGATCATCAGCTTTCATACCGAGTACCTCCACCACACCCAGGACGGCGACGGCGTGACCGTCCGCTTCCGTGACGTCCGTTCCGGGTCGGTGTTCACCCAACGGGCTCGGTACCTGCTGGGGTTCGACGGTGCGCGCTCCAAGATCGCCGAACAGCTGCAGCTCCCGTTCAAAGGCGAACTGGCCCGCGCGGGAACCGCCTACATCAGGTTCGACGCGGATCTGAGCAAGTACGTCGCGCATCGGCCGAGCATCCTGCACTGGATCATGAACTCCAAAGCCGGATTCGGCGAGATCGGCATGGGGCTTCTGCGCGCGATCCGCCCGTGGGATCAGTGGATCGCCGGCTGGGGGTTCGACATGGCCGCCGGTGAGCCGGACGTCTCCGACGCCACCGTCATCGAGCGCATCCGCACCCTGGTCGGCGACCCCGAGCTGGAGCTCGACATCGTCTCCCGGTCGTTCTGGTACGTCAATCAGCAGTACGCCGAGCACTATCAGGACCGTCGAGTGTTCTGCGGTGGTGACGCCGTGCATCGCCACCCACCGAGCAGTGGCCTGGGCTCGAACACCTCGATGCAGGACGCGTTCAACCTCGCGTGGAAGGTGGCGTTCGTCGTCAAGGGGCACGCCGGTACGGCTCTGCTGGACAGCTACTCACCCGAGCGCGTTCCGGTCGGTCAGCAGATTGTCGCCCGCGCGAACCAGTCGAGGAAAGACTATGCAGGACTGCGGGAATGGTTCGACGCCGACAGCGACGACCCCGTGGCGGCTGGTCTGAGCAAGCTGAAGGAGGGCACGCCCGAGGGGGTTGCGCTTCGCGATCGTCTGTACGAGGCGCTGGAGCTGAAGAACACGGAGTTCAACGCCCACGGCGTCGAGCTGAACCAACGCTACGAATCCGGCGCCGTCGTCGAGGCCGACGAACCCGAGCGCTGGGCCCGCGACAAGCAGCTCTACCTCCAGGCCACCACCCGACCCGGCGCGAAGCTGCCCCATGCCTGGTTGGTCGGACGGGACGGCGTCAGAACGTCGACGCTCGACGTGACCGGGAAGGGCATGATGACGCTGCTCACCGGACTGGGCGGGCAAGCGTGGAAGAACGCCGCCGAAAACCTGGACCTGCCGTACCTGCGCACCGTGGTGATCGGAGAACCCGGAGCGGCGGATCCGTACGGGTACTGGCGCGCGGTCAGCGAAATCCACGAGGCCGGAGCCATTCTGGTGCGTCCGGACGGATACGTCGCCTGGCGCCACCAAGGTCCGGTCTGGGACGACGCCGAGGCGTCGTCCGCACTCGATGCGGCCCTCGACGCAGTGCTGGCCGTGTCCACCGCACGCACCGCGTCCGGCGAGGACGCCGGCGCCCCGCAGTTCAGCACCGCGCAGGTGCCGATCACCGTTCCCCAAGCCGCACCCGACACCGAGCCTGCGCTCGCCGGAGTCGAGACCGGAAGGAACCAGTCGTGACCGTCGCGCTGCTCGCCATGAGCCACAGTCCCCTCCTCGACCACGCCGAGCTGCCCTCGGAGGTGACCGCCGAACTCGAGACCGCCTTCGGTCGGGCTCGACGTTTCGTCCACGACTACGACCCCGACGTGGTCGTCAACATCGCGCCCGATCACTACAACGGCTTCTTCTACAACCTGATGCCGCCGTTCTGCGTCGGATACGCCGCGGAGAGCATCGGCGACTACGGCAGCCAGGCCGGCCGGCTCGACGTCCCCGAAGACCTCGCGCGTGAGCTCGCCGAGTATGTGATCGACCAGGGCATCGACTTGGCCGTGTCGCTGGAGATGCAAGTCGACCACGGCGCCGTGCAACCGATGGAACTGCTGTACGACGACATCGCCGCCAAACCGATGATTCCGATCTTCGTCAACTCCGTTGCGCCGCCGTTCACTCCGGTGCAGCGCGTCCGCCTCCTCGGTGAAGTGATCGGACGATACGTCTCCACGCTCGACCGCAAAGTGCTGCTCATCGCCTCCGGGGGGCTCTCACACGACCCGCCGGTCCCTCGGCTGGCCACCGCCACCGCCGAGCAACGTCGCGCCCTGCTCGGTCAGGGCGGTCCCATCACGGCGGAGGCCCGCGCCGCCCGGCAGCAACGCGTGATCGACGCCGCCCGCGACTTCGCCGCCGGAACCGCGAACATTCAGGATCTGGCCCCCGACTGGGACCGCACCCTGATGTCGATCCTCGCCTCCGGCGATCTCACCGAACTGGATCAGTGGTCACCGAGCGAGATGACCAGGGTCGCCGGCAACTCCTCCCACGAGGTCCGTACCTGGATCGCCGGGTACGCCGCCATGTCCGCATGCGGCGGGTTCGATGTCACCTACAGCTACTACCGGCCCATTCGCGAACTCATTGCCGGGTTCGGGTTGACCACGGTCGTGGGAGCCTGAGGGCCTCGGGTGCCGCATCGATTGGTTCTCCGCGGCACCCGCGCCCTGCCGCACCGGGTTCTCGCAGTCTGAGCGATGCCGGACTGCGTCCGGAGTTCTAGACTTGCCGCGCGGCGACGAGGAGTGAGTTGATGAGCGAGCCCGACGGATCGAGACGCCCGGCAGGGCCGGGCTTGGCCCGAGTGGTGCTCGACCGACTCAAGGAGCGGATTCTCGACGGCCGGATCACGTCGGGATCGCGCATCTCGATCGACGAGGTGCGGGTCGAGTTCGGGGTGAGCAAGCAACCGGTGATGGACGCGATGCGCAGGCTCGAGGCGACCGGGATCGTGGAGATCGTTCCGCAGAGTGGGTGCCGGGTCCAGTCCTACACCGCTGTGGAGGTCGAGGATTTCTTCCGGCTGTTCGGCAGTTTCGAGTCCGAGATCGCTGCCGCGGCCGCCGTACGGCGCACGGACGCCCAAGTGGGCGAACTCGACGCTGCCTGGGCGGCCATCGAGGGTGTGCACGCGATCGCGGACGATACCGAGCGGGCGAGACGGTATCGCCAGCTCAACCGCGAGTTTCACCTGGTGATCCACCGGATGGCGCACTCGCGGATCATGGCCGAGCAGAGTGAGCGGATGTGGGACCTGTCGGACTTCCTCATCAGCGCCACCGGGGGTGCGTCCACCACCTCGGGGGTGATCGTCGACCGCAATCACGACCACGACGTCATCCGGTCGGCGATCCGTCAACGGCGTGTCGAGGTCGCGCGAGCGGCGATGGTCGGCCACATCACCGCCTCGGTGGAGCCTGAGCGGCCGCATCGATCGGGCATCGACGGCGGCTACCGACGAGGCGGTAGGTCCGTGCCGCCGGCGGTGCCTGCCCCCACCACCGACCTCACCCGGTGAGCGAATCGGGCTCCTCGGTGCCGATCACTGCCACCGTGTCGACGATGTGTTGTTCCATCGTCACCCGGGCCAGACGTGCGTCACCCATACGGATGGCATCGGTGATGCTGCGGTGATCGTGTTGGCGCTCCACCAGCGCGCTCGACAGCGGGTCGTCCGCTCCGGTGGTATTGATCAAGAAGTCCGACAGGTCCCACATCCGGTGAGAGGTCTCGGCCATGATCCGCGAGTGCGCCATGTCGTGGATGACGGCGTGGAACTCGCGGTTGCGAGCCCGGTAGCCGCGGGAACGTTCGGCACCGTCGTGCGAGTCGATCAACTCGTCGACCGCCTCGGACACCGCGTCGAGTGCACGCAGCTGTTCGTCGGTGCGGCGTAGCGCAGCCACCCCGGCGATGGTTCCTTCGAATCCGCCGAACAAGGTGAAGAAGTCCTCCACCTCGCGGCGGGTGTAGGAGACGACCTGGATGCCGACCTGGGGGACGATGGACACCAGTCCGTCGCTCGAGAGTCGACGCAGCGCATCCATCACCGGTTGCTTGCTCACCCCGAACTCATGGCGGACCGACTCGACGACGATCTTTTCGCCGGCTCGGTATCGGCCATCGAGCAGTCGGCCCTTGAGTGTGTCGTAGAGGACCGTGGACAGCCTCGCACCGGACAGGTGAGCGTTGGTGGACACAGCATTTCCTTCCTGCGCGGGGGCTCGACCCACGGATCTCGATTCGTGTCTCGGTGCCGCACTGGTCGTCTCGCAGTGACCGTCCGCGTCACCTGACGGTGGCACCGGCCACAGCTACGAAGGCTAGCATTCCAGCGCTGCCGGCCTTCGGTGTCGACACCCGCGCTGTCTGCAGCACATCGCCCACGTTCCCGGGCCGACTTCCGCCGCTCCTCGGTGGTACCGAGCAGGCCATCGCCAAGAGAAGGCTTGTGGTCCACGTCACCATCGGTTACCGTGATCTGGAACGCTAGCATTCCAGTCCTGTTCGTCTGGTCACTCCGATCGGGGTTCGACCGATGGTCGAGCAGGCTCCGTCGGTCGACCGCGACCGCCTCACTCAGGAGACCTCCCATGGAGCTCGACCCCCGCACCACCGCTCTCGTCGTCGTCCACTGCCAGGGCGACGTCATCGGACCCGACGGAGCGTTCGCCGACTTCTTTCACGCCCAGGTCGTCGAACGCGACGTCGTCGCGAAGATCGCCGCGTTGGTCGATACCGTCCGCGGCGCCGGCGGCACCGTGATCTTCACGCGAGTGGCCTGGAAGCCGGACCTGTCCGACCTGACGGTCAACTCGCCGATCCTGGGCATCGTCCAGCAGTCCGGTTGCCTGCAGGACGGGTCGCCGCTGGCCGACATCGTCCCCGAGCTCACCCCTCACGACGGAGACACCGTCGTCACCCACCAGCGCGTCGGCGGCTTCCAGAACAGCGCCCTCGCCTCGGTCCTGGACGCTGCGAACGCCACCACCGTCGCCTTCGCCGGGGTGGCCACGAATTTCTCCGTCGAAGGAACGGCGCGCACCGCCAGCGACCTCGGATATCGCACTGTCGTGGTCGAGGACGCCTGCTCCGCAGCGTCGCAGGAAGCGCACGCCGCGAGCATCGACTCGCTCGGACTGCTCGCCGAGATCACCACGATCGACGAGTTCGCCGCAGCACTGACCGCCGCCGCCGCGCCCAGCGCGTGAGCGCGTACCTCGACCCGATCACCCGCACTGCGCGCCGGCGCAGTCATCACACAACAGGAGCCACCACCATGACCGACACCATGCTCGCCGCTCGCCTCCACGAGATCGACCAGCCGATGCAGCTCGAACAGCTGCCGATCCCCACCCCCCGCGCGACCGACGTGGTGGTGCAGGTCAAGGCCTGCAACATCGTTCCCAACCTCCGCAACGTTCTCGCCACCTACGCCGAGTGGTTCCCCTACCTGCCCCTCCCGCAGCTGCCGGCGGTGTTCGGTCTCGACTCCTCCGGCGTCGTGACCGCCGTGGGGGAGCAGGTCACCGACGTCGCAGTGGGTGATCGCGTCTACGTCAACCCGGGACTGTCCTGCGGGGCGTGCCGCGCCTGCCGCAATGGCATCGACCAGAACTGCGACAAGTACACCTTCATGGGCTACTTCGCTTTCGGCCCCGAAGGCCAGAAGTTGTTCGACGCTTATCCCTACGGCGGGCTGAGCGAGTACCTCACCGCTCCGCAGCGCAATTTGGTCAAGATCGCCGACTCGGTCAGCTTCGAGGAAGCGGCCCGGTTCGGCTACCTCGGCACTGCGTTCTCCGCGCTCCGCAAGGCCGGCGCCGGACCCGGAACCACCGTTCTCATCGACGGTATCTCCGGCACCCTCGGACTGGGCGCCTGCCTCAACGCGCTCGCCCTGGGGGTCGGCAAGATCTACGGCACCGGCCGCAACGCCGAACTGCTCGAGGACGTCCGCGCCATCGCACCTGACCGCATCGAGGTGCACGCACTCGGCGACGGTGAGGTGAACGAGTGGCTGCGCGGACGTACCGGCGGCGACGGCGTCGACATCGTCATCAGCTCCGTCGGACCCGGAGCGCCGGCGGAATCGATCGTCGACGCCCTGGCGACGCTGCGCCGAGGCGGCACGGCCGTCGACATCGGCGGCATGATGGAACGCCCCGCGCTGGACCTGTTCTCGATGATGTGCTCCCAGATCTCCGTCCTCGGCAGCTTGTGGTTCTCCACCGCCGAAGCCCAGGACATGGCCGACCTCGCCGCCGCCGGCGTGCTCGACCTGTCCGTCCTCGAACACCACACCTTCCCGCTGGAGAAGATCAACGAGGCACTCGACAGCCTTCCCGCCCGACACGGCGGCTTCACCAATTTCATCAGCGTTCCCTGACCTGCCGTGCGGGACCACCGGTCCCG
>NZ_LMRN01000022.1:57671-165997 GCF_001426145.1 Rhodococcus sp. Leaf225
ATCGCCGACCCTGCGGCGTCCCCCGAGGCGCGGCCGAAGAGCTCCCCGTTGCGGGTGGCGATGGCCAGTTTCATCGGGACCACCGTCGAGTACTACGACTTCTTCATCTACGGCACCGCCGCCGCCCTGGTGTTCCCCAGACTCTTCTTCCCCGACGCCTCGCCCCTGATGGGGGTGCTGCTGTCCTTCGCCACCTTCGGGGTCGGCTTCCTCGCCCGCCCACTCGGCGGGGTGGTTTTCGGCCACTACGGTGATCGACTGGGCCGCAAGAAGATGCTCGTGCTCTCCCTCGTCGGCATGGGAGTGGCCACCTTCCTGATGGGCCTGCTCCCCAGCTACGCCAGCATCGGCATCGCCGCACCGATCCTGCTGACCCTGCTGCGGCTGCTGCAGGGCTTCGCCGTCGGCGGCGAATGGGGCGGCGCCACCCTCATGGCCGTCGAACACGCACCGAAGAACCGCAAGGGCTTCTACGGGTCCTTCTCCCAGATGGGCGCCCCCGCCGGCGTCAGCCTCGCCACCCTCGCCTTCTTCGCGGTCTCTCAACTGCCCGACGAGCAATTTCTCTCCTGGGGCTGGCGCATCCCGTTCCTCGTCAGCTCCGTGCTCATCGTCGTCGGACTCGTCATCCGGCTCACCCTCGAGGAAAGCCCCGACTTCGCCAAGGTCGTCGACGAGAAGGCGGTGACGAAGATGCCGATCGTCGAGGCCTTCCGCAAGCACCGCCGCGAGATCCTCCTCATCGCCGGTACCTATCTCAGCCAGGGCGTCTTCGCCTACATCTGCATGGCCTACCTGGTGTCCTACGCGACGTCGGTGGCGGAGATCAGCCGCACCCAGGCGCTGGCCGGAGTGTTCGTCGCCGGACTGGTCGCCGTCGTCCTGTACCCGGTGTTCGGGTCCATGTCCGACACCTTTGGCCGAAAGACGCTCTACCTGGTCGGCGCCGCGGCGATGGGCATCGTCATCGGACCCGCCTTCGCTCTCATCAACACCGGCAACCCCTGGCTGTTCATGGTGGCGCTGGTGCTGGTGTTCGGTATCGCGATGGCACCGGCGGCCGGCGTGACGGGCTCACTGTTCTCGATGGTCTTCGATGCCGACGTCCGCTACTCGGGGGTTTCCGTCGGCTACACCCTCTCCCAGGTCGTCGGCTCCGCCTTCGCGCCGACCATCGCCACCGCCCTCTACGCAGCCACCGACTCGAGCGTGTCGATCGTGATCTACCTGATCGTGGTCTCGATAATCTCCGTGGTGTCGGTGATCCTGCTGCCCGGCGGCTGGGGCCGCAAGGGCGCCTCGCTGCAGCTCGCGGCAGACAGCGGACGCTCGGCCACCGTGCCGGCCGAGCGGACGGGACTGGTCAGCAAGTGACCCGATCTGCGGCCCTCACGTGCGCGGCGAGGTCACTCGTCGCGCCCGTGGGGGTCCGCACGGTTGAGCACACGGCCCAGCGCCAACGCCGCCGTCCGCACGGCGGGCGCGAGCAGCTGCGGCTCGAACAGCTCGGCGGGCACCGACACCGACAGCGCAGCAACGGGTTTGCCGAGAGAGATCACCGGCGACGCGAGGCAGCACCCCCCGAGAGCGGCCTCCTCGCGCTCGGTGGCCACCCCGGTGCGCCGGACCCCGTCGAGTTCGCGGGCGAGCACGTCGGGGTCAGTGATCGAGTGCGTGGTGTATCGGCGCAGGGGACCAGCCAGGATGCGGGCGCGAACGTCCGGATCCTCGGGGGCCAGGAGCGCCTTCCCCACGGCGGTGCACGTGAGCGGCATCCGGCCCCCGATCTGGGAAGGGAACGGCAACGCGGCATGCCCGTGAATCTTCTCCGCGTACACCGCGTCGGCGCCGTCTCTGACCGCGAGATGCACGGTCTGCCCGGTCACCGCGAAGAGATCTTGCATGAACGGCAACGCGGCACTGCGCAGGCGGTGCTTGAGGCCCACCCGCTCGCCCAACTCGAACAAGGTCAATCCGAGCTCGAAGGTGTTGTCGCGGCGTGTCAACCAGCCCAGGTTCGTCAGATCGACCAGCAGCCGGTGAGCGGTGGACCGAGGCAGTCCGGTGCGGGTGGCGACCTCCGCCAGCGTCAGTGCCGTACCCCCCGGAAACGAGTCGAGCACCCACGCCGCTCGCTGCAACACCGACACCACATCCCGCGACATGGGACAGATCCTAGTGCAGTGCCCGGAGCGTCGATAGCGTTCCTCTCATGAGCTCCGTTCCCCCCGTGACCTCGGTGCCGAACCCCGTCGCCGTCGCCGCCGACCGTCTCGCCGAGGCGTCGACGTCGAAGACGCCGTGCGCCCCCGTCCGCGACCTCGTCGCCAGCGACGACGTCGACACCGCGTACCTCATCGCGTCGCGAAACGTGCAGGCGCGCATCGCCACGGGTCGCCGCATCGTCGGCCGCAAGATCGGCCTGACATCTCCGGCGGTGCAGAAGCAACTAGGCGTCGATCGCCCCGACTTCGGAGTCCTGTTCGACGACTTCGACGTCTCCGCCGACGATCAGATCGATTCCGCCCGGCTGCTGCAGCCACGGATCGAAGCGGAGATCGCCTTCATCCTCTCGAACACCATCGACCGAGAGATCACCATCGACGACGCCCCCGGGTACGTCGACACGATCGCCGCAGCCTTCGAGATCGTCGACAGCCGAATCGCCGGCTGGGACATCACCCTCGCCGACACCGTCGCCGACAACGCCTCCTCCGGCCTCTACGTCCTCGGCGACACCGTCACCCGCACCGCCGCACCAGAACTCGCCGACGTCGACATGACCATGACCGCCGACGGCGACCAGGTGTCCACCGGCCGGGGATCGGACTGCCTGGGCAGCCCGTGGAACGCACTGGTGTGGCTGGCCAACACCAGCCTGGCCTACGGATCGCCCCTGCAGGCAGGCGAAGTCATCCTCTCCGGCGCACTCGGACCCATGGTTCCGGTCACCGCCGGATCGACCTACGAAGCAACCATCCCCGGCATCGGCACGGTCACCGCCACCTTCACGGCCTGAGCAGCACATCCCACCCGACACCAGAACCACGACGAATCGAGACACCATGGCGCCCACCAAAGCCGCTGTCATCGGTTCCGGCAACATCGGAACCGACCTTGTCATCAAACTGAAGAGAGTCGCGAAGAACGTCGAGATCGCCGTGCTGGTCGGCATCGACCCGAACTCCGACGGTCTGGCCCGCGCACGCCGAATGGGCATCAGCACAGTCGATTCCGGTGTCCAGGGCCTGATCGACCACCCCGATTTCGCGGACATAGACATCATCTTCGACTCCACCTCGGCCAAGGCGCATGTCGCGAACGCAGAGGCACTGCGACCCCACGGTAAGCGGTTGATAGACCTGACCCCGGCCGCGCTGGGCCCGTACGTCGTACCGGCCGTCAACCTCGACGAGCACCTCGACGCTCCCGACGTCAACATGGTGACCTGCGGCGGACAAGCCACAATTCCCATCGTGGCAGCGATCTCCCGCGTCACCGCGGTGCACTACGCCGAGATCGTCGCCTCGATCGCCTCGAAGTCCGCCGGACCCGGCACCCGCGCGAACATCGACGAGTTCACCGAGACGACCGCAGAGGCGATCGAGAAGGTCGGGGGAGCAGCCCACGGCAAGGCCATCATCGTTCTCAACCCCGCCGAACCGCCGCTCATCATGCGCGACACCGTCCTCGCCCTCGTCACCGACCCCGACCAGGACGCCGTCCGTCGATCGATTCACGACATGGTCGCCGACGTCTCCGCCTACGTTCCCGGCTACCGCCTCAAGCAGGACGTCCAGTTCACCGCCCTCGACGACGCCGAATCCGTCGCCACCCTCACCGGCGGTGTCGAGAAGGGGCCGGGCCTGTGGAAGGTGTCGGTGTTCCTCGAGGTCGAGGGCGCCGCGCACTACCTGCCTGCCTACGCCGGCAATCTTGACATCATGACCTCCGCCGCCCTGCAGGTCGCGGAGAAGATGGCCACCGAAGCAGCACTGGAGACAGCCCGATGACCGAGACCACCACGCGCGCCTTCGCCGCAGACGGCGCCGCCCTCTACATCCAGGACGTCACCCTTCGAGACGGCATGCACGCCATGCGACATCGGATCGACCCGACCACCGTCGCTCGCGTCGCCGGCGCCCTCGACGCCGCCGGTGTCGACGCCATCGAAGTCACCCACGGCGACGGCCTGGCGGGTCACAGTCTGACCTACGGGCCCGGAAGCAACACCGACTGGGAATGGATCGAAGCCGCGGCGTCGGCCGTCCACCGCGCGAAGCTCACCACCCTGCTCCTGCCCGGAGTCGGCACGGTGGCCGAGTTGACCAAGGCCCACGACCTGGGTGTCACCTCCGTCCGCGTGGCCACACACTGCACCGAAGCCGACGTCTCCGCCCAGCACATCGACAAAGCCCGCGAACTCGGCATGGACGTCTCCGGGTTCCTGATGATGTCGCATCTGGCGGAACCGGCACAGCTCGCCGAGCAGGCGCGCCTCATGGAATCGTATGGTGCACACTGCGTGTACGTCACCGACTCCGGTGGACGTCTGACGATGAACGGCGTCCGAGAGCGTGTGCGGGCCTACCGCGACGTCCTCGACCCGAACACCCAGATCGGCATCCACGCCCACCAGAACCTGTCACTGTCCGTCGCGAACTCCGTCGTCGCCGTCGAGGAAGGCGTCACTCGCGTCGACGCCTCACTTGCAGGTCACGGCGCCGGCGCCGGCAACTGCCCGATCGAGCCGTTCGTCGCCGTGGCCGACCTGCACGGATGGAAGCATGGATGCGATCTCTTCGGCCTCCAGGACGCCGCGGATGACATCGTGCGCCCGCTGCAGGATCGCCCCGTCCAGGTCGACCGCGAGACCCTGACCCTCGGTTACGCGGGGGTCTACTCGAGCTTCCTCCGGCACGCCGAGACTGCTGCGCGGCAGTACGGACTCGACACCCGCGCCATCCTGCTCGCCGTGGGTGAGCGCGGCCTCGTCGGCGGCCAGGAAGACCTGATCACCGACATCGCCCTCGACCTCGTCGCCGAGCGGGCCTGACTCGCGCACGCACCGAACCGAACCTTTTCGACCGACACAGGAGATCCCATGAGTGCCCCCGTCGACGTTCCCTCGTACACCACCGACGCCTTCTTCGGCCTCGAGGACAAGTGGTTGCCCACTGCCCCAGGCGAACTCACCCACTACCACGAACTCGGAGAAGGCACACCGATCCTGTTCCTGCACGGGTCGGGCACCGGCGTCACTGCCGCCGCGAACTGGTGGCTCAATCTCCCTCAACTCGCCGAACACGGTCGCTGCATCGCCATCGACTCCATCGGCTACGGCCAGAGCGTCGTTGCCGAGGGCACCGAGTACGGAATCCGCGAGTGGGTGCGCCACGCAGTACGTGTCCTCGACGCACTGGGCATCGAGAAGACCTGGATCGTCGGGAACTCACTCGGCGGATGGTTGGCGTTCCAATTCGCCATCGACTTCCCCGAGCGTCTCCTCGGAATCGTCTCCATGGGCACGGGCGGCGCGAAGCTGACCGGAGCACTCAAAGGGCACTCGAACCCTCAACTCAGCGAGGAGGGCATCCGCCACACCCTCGAGCAGTTCGTCGTCGACACCTCACTGGTCACCGACGAGCTCGTGACACTGCGCTACCAGTCCGCCCTGAACGACACCGCGTCCGACAGACTCGCGGACGTCGTCGCCGCCCGCGACCGGGACCGCACCGAACTGCCCCTCGACTTCGACGTTCTCGGCAAGCTCGAGATCCCGGTACTCCTGATTCACGGGGTGCAGGACGTGGTCATTCCGGTGTCGCGAACGTGGGAGCTGCTCAACGTGATTCCGCACGCGGACGCCCACGTCTTCAGCCAGTGCGGACACTGGTCGCAGGTCGAGCGCGCCGACGAGTTCAACCAGATCGTCAGCGCCTATCTCACGCGTCGCCTCGTGCGAGGCTGATTGTCGGTCGTCGCGGGGAGGTGGCTTGACAGCACGGCGTGACCACTCGTCGTGACGTTCGCCGAGCAGTCAGGACCTGCCCTCCCCGGTGTCTTCGACGTGTAACGAGAACCGTAGGCTCGCCGACACGACGCCCAACTCTATGGTGCGGCTCGCGCCGACCAGCGCTGGCTGCACGCCGCCGAGGAATGACTGGGCGAGTGCAACTCACACTCTGTCGTTCGCGAGGTCGATGTTCGCCGCCTCCACGAGCTCTGAGAATTCATGGTCGGTCTGGCGCTGCAACCTCTTCTCCGCCCAGAAGTCACCGTCGAAAGGGACATGGGTCGATGCGATACCTGCACCGCCTTCCGCGAGATACCAACCGATCTCCGTGATCAGCCGTCTGGTGTTGGATTTAGATATCACGTAATTACCCCCGAAGCGTTCGATGCAGTGGTTCGGTGAATCGATGGTGAGCCGGCGCGACCACGACGCGTGAATGCACGTATCGACGACACCGCCATGTCGGCGGTGTCGTCGACGCGAATGATCTACCGGTCCACTCGACTCGAGTTCAGTTGCTGCGCTGCGTGTTCCAATCGTGCCGACGTGCCTCGCGGACAGCCGGCACATCCGGGCCTCGAACGACGGTGTTGCGAATCGTCCCGAGGGTCGCCACCGTCATCTCGACCACGTCGCCGGGCTGGAGTGGCGCAGGGGTGCGAGTACCGGAGCGACCCCACAGTTCACCGAGACATCCGCCGTTACCGAAAGTTCCGGATCCCAGGACGTCCCCGGCCTTGACCCATGTCCCGCGTGACGCTTGGGCCACGAGTTCGTCGAACGACCAGCTCATGTTGCGCAGGTTGTCCCGGCCGGTGACTGTGCCGTTCACCGAGACCGTGCCGTCGACATCCAGGAGGCCGTCGGCGGTCAGGTGAGGATCGAGTTCGTCGGCCGTCACGAGGAAGGGCCCGAGTGTGGTGGCGAAATCCTTGCCCTTGGTCGGCCCGAGGCCGACTTTCATCTCTGCGAGCTGGGTGTCACGAGCCGACCAGTCGTTGAAGATCGTGTATCCGAAGATGTGGTCGCGAGCTTTGTCCGGGGCGATGGACATTCCATCCCGGGATACGACGGCTGCGATCTCGAGTTCGTAGTCCAGGACCTGGCATGCCGGTGGCACGGCCACGTCGTCGTGGGCACCGATCATCGCGTAGGGATTACTGAAGTAGAAGACCGGTCTCTTGTACCACTCGGGCTCGACTTCGTGGGCTGCTGCCATCGATCGGCCGGCCCCGTCCATGTGTTCCTCGAATGCTGCGAAGTCGCGCACCGTGGGGGGGTCCAACGGTGGCAGCAGGCGTACGTCGGCAAGTTGGACGGGACGATGACCCAATGCCTCGGAACCGGCCTCGAGGGCGGCGGGGAGTCCGGCGCGAACGAGTTCGAGGATGGATCCCTGCCGTTCGAACGCGTGCAGTCCGTCGTCGCTGACGACGCCGGAGGTGGTTCGACCATCGTGAACCCACGTGGCGAAACGCATGGCGAAGCTCCTGTCGTTGTGGTGGGGGCTCAGCCGCCCCCATGAGGTGGTTGCGATGAGGGCGACCGATGCACGGGCGGCGCCGGTCCGGAGCCTCAGCAGAGTGATCGGTGGACGTTGTGCTCGGTCGGGGTGCTAGCCGGTCGGTTGCGAGACCACCGCCGCGAAGGTGTCGGAGACCCAATCAGCGATGTCGGTGCCGACTCGGGGCAGGTCATCGATCCCGATGTGCTCCGCACCGCCCTGCTCAGCGGTGAAGATACGAAGCTCGCGAGAAGGCGCGTTCACCGCTTGGTCGTAGGACCGGTGCGCATACTGCAAGGGAATCTGTCGATCGTTCTCTCCGTGCACGATGAGGAACGGCACCGTGATCTTCTCCACGACTCCATCGAGGTGGATCGAGTCGGCGAAGTCGATGAACTCGTCGAGATCGTCGTGGCCCCAGACCCACAAGACGTGGTCCCAGTAGTGCGGAACCGGGTGCTCGCCCTCGCGGTCGAGCCGCCGACGCTGCACCGCACCCCAGTTGTGGTTCGCTCCCCAGGCGACGCACAGGGCGAAGCGCTTCTCGAAAGCCGCGACCCGAGGCGAGTAGTAGCCACCCAGCGACCAGCCCACGACTCCCATTCGGGCGGTGTCGACGTCCTCTCGTGCAGTCAGCCAGTCGACGACCCAGCCGGCCCAGGTTTCGGATTCGCGACGTGCCGTCAGACCTTGCAGACGAAGTGCCTCCCCTGAGCCGGGTTGGTCGAGCATCAGACACGAGATGCCCCGATCTGCCAACTCGGCCCAGAATCCCGAGATGTACATGTGCTCTTTGGTCGAGTCCAGGCCGTTGATGAGCATGATGACCGGAGCCGGCCCGTCCGCCGTCGCCGGAGCCGCCGAGAAATAGCCGGGCAGAGTCGTGTCCTCGAAGGGGATGGCAACCCGAGTGATGCGGTGGTCGCGAAGGTCGAAACCCTTCTGGGCCAGCTCCATCACCCGGCGGTAGATGGACGCGCGGTCGGGGTGGCTCGCGGAGAGCATCCGCTCAGCGGTGCACAGATAGTTCGTGGCACGGGCATAGATCCCGCCGGCGGTCAGATCGTGGCCCGCCTTCTCCGCGGTCCGAGCCGACTCCACCAGCGAATCCGTGAGGCCGGTCCAGACCTTCAAGAACTCGCCCGTGCCGGCATCGCTACCGCCTTTCGCGGCCTCGAGCAGCGGGCGGCACGCACGATCGACCTCGTCGATGCGTCCGCCGGAGTTCATGGCACCTACCACGGACATGTTCCAGACGTAGTTGCCCGGAAAGTATTCGAACATCAGGCTCTCTCTGTTGCGTGAAATGAAGGTGTGGAACGAGGGTGCTCAGGCACCCGGCATCGTGGCGAGAAGTTCGGGGATGCTGATCAATGCCCGATTCAGGGATCCCGAATCCGCCAGCACGGTCTGCCCGGTCATGACCGTGTTGTGTCGAGACGCCAGGAATGCGTAGAGCGGGCCGTACTCCTCGGGCGTCGGCATGTGCTGAAGCGGAGCCAGCCATTCGAACTGCTGTCGATACACGTCGGCCGGAATGTCGGACTGCAGAGAGTTCTCGAGATCGAGTGCAGCCGGCCCGCGCAGCTGACTGTTGGCGATTCCGGTCGGTGCCACGGCGTTGACACGGATCCGCGGCGCGAACTCGAATGACATCTGATTGACCAGAGCGCGAATGGCGCCCTTGCTTGCGGTGTAGGCCACTCCGCCGCCATCCGCGGCGAACGCCGCCTGCGAACAGGTCCATACGACGGCACCCCTTTCGGCCTCGAGCAGGTCGAGGAAGATCCGCGCGGTCAGGACGTAGCCCTTGACGTTGATGCTGAAGACTTCGTCGAGGAGAGTGTCGACACGCTCCACCGGTGTGTCGGCCAGCCGAACGTTGCCGTCCCAAATTCCCTGCGCGCCAACTATGCTCGTCAACCGTCCGAATCGAGCAACGATCTCGTCGCGGCAACGGGTCAGGTCGGCGATGCTGCGGACGTCGCCCTGTACCACCAGTGCGTCGCTGCCGAACTCTTCCCGAAGCGTCGCGACCTTCTTGTCGTCGTATTCGAACAATGCCAGCGTCGCGCCCTCGTCACGGAAGTGTCGGGCGATGCCGAGTCCGAGACCGGACCCCGAACCGGTGATGAGGACGACGTGGTCATCGAGAAGTTGCATGGCTGTAGTCCTTCGAGAGAGGTGACTGGCGTGAAATGGGGGAGTGGATCGACTGTGGCGACACCGATCAACGGGCAACTGACCGTGCCTGATCGGAGTTCACCGCGTGTGCGAGAGCGAGGGCCTCGTCCCAGGTGCCGCCACGAGCGAGTAGCTTCTTGTACCCGCGCAGTGACCGAGAAAGCCCACTGGCGAACACGGAGTGGAACTCACCGCCCTGGCCGAACAGGACCAGGAATTCGTCGGTGAACAACGACCCCTCTGCAACGAAGATCTCGTCACCGGGGGCCCGTCGACCGTAGCTGTGGAACCGATGCCCGAACTGATCACTCCAGAAGTAGGGCACGCCGCCGAAGGGCTCGCCGGAGCCGCGGGCGATGTTGAGCCCGACGTGCCTGCCCTTCTCGACGGCGTGTGTCCAGTGCTCGATGCGCATCGGCTCGCGGAACATCGGGTGAGCGGATCGGGCCACGTCGCCGGCCGCCCACACGCCGCGGATGTTGGTTCGACCGGCTGTGTCGGTGAGTACGCCTCTGTCGAGGGCGACACCCGAGCCCAGAAGCCACTCCACGTCGGGGTCGACTCCGATGCCGGCGATCACGTAGGAGGTCCGATGCGTCGAGCCGTCCGCCAGGTGCAGCGTGTATGCGCCCAGTCCACCCGTCACGGACGTGACTGCGCTCGACATCTTCAGTCGCACACCGTGCTTGGTGTGCAGGTCGGCGAGGACCTGGCCGAGTTCGGGGCCGACGATGGCCTCCAGAGGTCGCTCTGTGTCGTGCAGAACTGTGATCGACACACCATGGGCCGTGAGTCCGGCAGCGATCTCGAGCCCGATCAGACCGGCGCCGACGACGGTCACGTCCCCGTGGCGGGCGGCTGCCCGCCGGAGGGCACCGAGATCCTCCGGGGTCCGGAGGACCGGAAGCGGTTCGCCCTCGACCGTGGTGAGTACCCGTGGGCGACCACCGCACGCCAGGACAACGGCGTCCCACGGCAGCGTTTCACCGTGATCGGTGATCACGTACCCGCGATCCACGTCGAGTCCCACTGCTCGGTGACCGAGCATGAGCGAAATACGGTTCTCGCTGAGTCTCTCTGTGGAGCGGATTTCGAGAAGCTCCGGTTCGCCACGGCCGAGAAGCAACCCTTTCGACAGCGTCGGACGGTCGTAGGGATGGTGCAATTCGGAACCCAGGACGGTGATCCGACCTTCGAACCCGCCCTCACGGAGCCCATCTGCTGCGGCAAGGCCCGCCGCGGACGCCCCGACCACGACGACGTTGTCCGTGCCCGACAAGGCGCCCATCACGACGGCCCGGGACCTTGAAGAATGGCCTGTGCAGGGCACGCCCTTACTGCCTCTGCGAGGTCGTCGACATCGTCAGGATCGACCTCTTGACGTAGCAGGACCGCAGCCGGGGCGTCTGCCGGAAGATCGAAGACATCGGGCAGAATGCTCGTGCAGATGCCGTAGGAACGACACCGGGCGGCGTCCAGACGGACGACGGTCTGGTCACTCATCGAGAAGATCCTTTGCTCACAGAAACAGTCCGAGGTTGGGAGTGGCGATCGCGACTTCGGTCAGGAGAATCTCCCTGCGCAGGAGTCGCGGCCCGTCCGCGGTGAGTCGAAGCTCGTCGTTGCGCCGGTAGGGGAGGAGATCGAAGTGCGGATCGATTCCTCTCTGGCGGTACAGCAGCACGGCGCTCGAGACCGAGATGACGCCGTCACGGTCGGTCGGTCGAGCCAGGACCGACCCGACGAGACGCATGGTGCGCGAGGGCGGGATCTCCGAGTACGCCTGAGAAGTAGCCAGTCGATCGATGCGCAGACGTACGTGCGCCAAGGTGTCGCGGACCCGATACGCGGAGCGATCGACTTCGTCCGACCGCCTCTCGGTCGCCTGTCTGATCGGGATCGTGTACAGCAGTTCGGGATCGAGGAGCAGGAACCATTCTTCCTCGTCGGCCTCGTCCAACAACTTTGCTTCGAGGGCCAGGAACCGAGTCGCAGTGTTCTGCAGATCGAGGTCTGTCAGGGGGCTCGGGTGAACAGCAGTGGGTGCGAGGTCGGAGATGTCGACGGTGGTCATCACGCGGACCGCCCGTCGATCGTCTCGGAAGACAGGTTGCCACGCATGGTGGCGAGCCAGTGCTTGTAGAACGCCAGCTGAGCGAATTCGCCGAAACCGGTGCGCCGCTTGATCCCCGGGCCGTGATAGTCGGGGTCGGGTGCGGTGTCGACCGTGGTTCTACCGGCCTGCTCGAAGTTGAAGCTCAAGTCTTCGCGTTGCATCCATGCGCTCTTCGCCGCGCGGGCTGAACCCTCCCAGGCGACGGTGTCGTCCGTTTCGAAGGTTCCGGCGGATCCGAAGAGCAACTGGCCCGTCACGTAGGCATCGAGCTGCTCCTGCTCACTCTGGCACTCGTAGACGAACTGCCAGTTCCACAGCTCCATCTTGCCCGGGGCGATGGGCTGCCACACCCGGAAGGTCGTGACGACCGCTGGAGGGCCACCGGGAACCGTGGGGGCGAAGGCGCGCAGGTAACTGAAATTCGGGAAGATGTTGCCGATCGTCGGCGGGTTGGTCTCGAGGACATACCGCTGAGCGTCGTCGAAGACCGAAAGGTCGAATTTGGCAACGGTTTCCGGTGAATAGCCCCACAAGGGCAGTCCGAGTTGCGGCCACGGCAGACCGAGCGTCCCGTGGCCGCCATCGAAAACGTACGAATTGATCATCTCGGCGTTGGCACCCAGGCCTTGGACCATTCCCACCTCTTCGTTGCTCCAGTGCAAGGTGTCGACGTGGTAGGCGTCACCGGAAAAATTTTCGGCGCCGGCCTTCCAGTCCGCGTTGATCTGGTACCTCTCGGGTGGGCCGGCGATCTTCATACCGCCGGGTGCCAGCTTCACCAGGACGTCCAGCATCCAGCCGGCTCCGCCCAGGTATTCCTCCAACGAGGGACCTTCCGCTGCCAGCGACGCGAAGATGAAGCCCGAGCGGACGTCGACCCGTGGTGCCCTCTTGAGACCCCACTCCTTCGGATCCATTCGCGTGCCGTAGGCCGCGCGCATGTGTGGTGTGCCGATCAGGTCGCCGTTGTTGGAATAAGTCCAGCCGTGATAGGGGCATTTGAAGAACCGAGAGTTCCCGGTGTCCGTCTGGCAGACCTGGGTGCCGCGGTGGCGGCAGTAATTGGACAAGACGTTGATGCCGCCCGAACCATCGCGCGTGACGATCACGGGATCGAGGCCGATGCGGCGCTGCACGAAGTCGCCGGCGTTGGGGATTTCGCTTTCGTGCGCGACGAAGACCCAGCACGTACCGAACACCTGGTCCATTTCGGCGCGAAAGACCGCGTCGTTGTTCCAGATCTCCGCCGGTACTCGATTGTTCTCGAGTTCCGTCTCGACGCGGTCGAGGATCGGCGTGACATCCGAAGCGATGGTGGGCGTGATGACTGTCATGTAGCTCCCTTGCAAGCACCGAGTCGATCAGGGTGAAGCTCTGATGGTGAAGTCATAGTATGACCGCCATCACAACGCCGGAAGGTGAAAAATTCGATGCCGATAAATCGATGAGATCGATGGATTCGACAGGCGAAACGGGAGCGGAGAGCCCCCTGGTGTGCACCTGTTATCGATGTGGTTGATGCTCTCGCATCGACACGAATCGTTTCTGCGGCTCATCGACGCGGCTTAGCCTGATGTTCGCGCCGCAGCCCTTGCCGCGCATCCGTTGCTCGCGGACTACCCGGACCGAACTAGGTGACCTCAATGATTCGACTCGAACACAGTCAGCACGGCGGTGGCAGACGCGGTGCAGTGTCGGCGCAAGCTCGCGATCGCCGAGTGTCCGCCTCGTGACGCTCTTGCTCGACGACCGGACCGTCCGTGAATCGTTCGGCTGGGCGCAGGCAATCGAGGCACTCCGTGCCGCGTACGCCGGCGATGTCGGAGACTCCCGTTACCCGGAACGCTCGATGGCTCGCGGTGACGCCAGCTGGCTCCGGACCCTCACCGGGGTATCGGCCGGCGGTGTCATGGGCGCCAAACATATTGCCGCATCCATGACGGCCCGTCAGGTGTCCTACCTCATTCCCCTGTTCGACGAGCACACTGCCGAGCTCGTGGCGTTGATGGATGGCCAGTCGATCACGGGTTTCCGGACTGCTGCCACCTCAGCGCTCGCCGCTCAGCTCCTGGCAAGCCCCGGCGATCTCGACGTCGCCGTCATCGGCTCCGGTTTCGAAGCGGGTAAGCACCTGAGTGCTCTCGCCTCGGCAAGCACCCCGTCCTCGGTCAGCGTGTGGAGCCCCCGGGAAGAGAGTCGACTTCGGTTCGTCGCAGATTTCCAGGACACGGGTGTACGCGTGACCGCCGCCGACGATGCCGAGAGTGCGGTTGCAGGAGCCAACCTGGTGATCTGCGCGGCACGTTCGCGCGATGAGTCACCCACCGTTCGCGGTGCCTGGCTCCGCCCCGGAACCACGGTTGTCTCTGTCGGATCGACCCTCCCCGAACAACACGAGGTCGATGTCGAACTGATGGATCGCGCCGATCTCATCGTCGCGGACATGGTGGACGAGGTCCTGCACGACACCGGAGATGCTCTCGCTGCCACGGCAGCAGGCATCGATCTCGGGAAGAAAACCATCTCGCTGGCAGACCTCGCGGCGAACAGACATCCGGGCCGAACCGACGACGACCAGATCCTGTTGTACAAGTCGGTCGGCTCAGCGGTGCAGGACATCGCCGTTGCGGCTATGTGCCTGGCCGAGGCCCGCCGCCTGGGACTCGGAGTCCCACTGCCCATCTCGATCCCGCCAGTCCGGAAATGAAGGTGCACCGATGACTACTTCACTCGACGCCGAACACAGATCCGGCCACGGTCTCGCCGACCAGGCACTGTCCAGGTCATCTTCCTACGTCGACGGGCAATGGCTCACGCGAGACGGTGGCGAACGTCTGATTGTGCACAACCCCTCCACCGGTGAACCCATCGCCGACCTGCCTTCGTCCGGCGCGAAGGAAACCGAGCTCGCCGTCACCGCTGCCTACCGCGCCCTGCCCGCATGGCGTGGACTGTCCGGCAAGGAACGCGCGAACATCTTGCGTCGGTGGTTCGAGCTGGTCCGGGACAACACCGAGGACTTGGCGCGGCTCATCGTTCTCGAAGAAGGTAAGCCCTTGGCCGAGGCGGTCGGCGAGATGAACTATGCAGCGTCCTTCATCGAGTGGTTCGGTGAGGAGGCCAAGCGTGTTCGCGGCGATATCTTCCCCGCTCCCGAATCGTCTCGACGAGTCGTGGTGTTGCGGGAGGCGATCGGCGTCTGCGCAGCCATCACGCCATGGAATTTTCCCGCCGCGATGATCACTCGCAAGGCAGCTCCCGCACTCGCCGCCGGGTGCACGATGGTGGTGAAGCCCGCCGAACAGACGCCACTGACTGCGCTGGCTCTGGCCGAGCTCGCCGAACGAGCCGGCGTTCCGGCGGGGGTGCTGAACATCGTGGTCGGCGACGCGCGGGAGATCGGACCGGTGCTGACCGGTAGTCCCATCGTCCGCAAGGTCAGCTTCACGGGGTCGACCGAGATCGGCCGACTACTGCTGGCCCAAGCAGCGCTCACGGTCAAGAAGACCTCCATGGAACTCGGTGGCAATGCGCCGGTCCTGGTCTTCGACGACGCCGATCTCGACGAGGCAGTAGACGGCGTTATCGCCACGAAGTACCGCAACACGGGCCAGGCGTGCATCAGTGCCAACCGGGTCTATGTGCAGTCCGGTATCTACGAGCGTTTTGCCGCAGCGCTGACCCGGAAGGTCGAGGGCCTCGTCGTCGGCGACGGATTCGACCCCGGCGTCCAGCAGGGACCGCTCATCGACGTCGACGCGGTCACGAAAATTCAGGAGCACGTGTCCGACGCAGTGGGTCGAGGTGCCCGTGTGCTCTGCGGCGGTCGGCGTCACGATCTCGGCGGCTTGTTCTACGAACCCACTGTGCTCGCCGATGTCGATTCCACGATGCGCATCACACGCGATGAAACGTTCGGACCCGTTACCCCGTTGATCCGATTCGAAGCGGAGGGCGATGCGATCCGTATGGCCAACGATACCGAATTTGGCCTGGCCGCTTATCTTTTCACACGCGATGCGGAGCGCACGTGGCGGGTCAGCGCAGCCGTCGAGGCGGGAATGATCGGCATCAACACCGGTCTGATCTCCAACGAGATCGCGCCCTTCGGCGGCGTCAAGCAGTCAGGTCTGGGTCGAGAGGGTTCGGTGTACGGCATCGACGAATACATGGAGATGAAATATCTCGCCTGGGAGGGTGCCGGCGCGTCGTGACAATCGCCTCACAATGAAAAACCCGAATTTCGAGTACAACTCCCGAGAGGAAACATAATGGCTGTCTACACCCGTACCGAGGCTCGCGAATGGGCTCGTGAGAAGCTTGTCGGCGCTGTGAATTGCACGATCCCGTCGTTCACCGGCGATCTGAAGTCCATCAATGAGGCAGGCATACGCCACGACATTCGTCGAGCGAAAGAACACGGATTTCTCGGGACGCTCGGGGTGTCCGAGGTCAACATCACCCTGCCGGAGTACTTGGACTTCCTTCGCATTGCCCGCGATGAGGCCGGCAAGGACTTCGTCGTCGTACACCACGGCAGTTGGAGCACACTCGCCGACAACATCGAAGCCGTTCGCGGGGCCGAGGAGGCGGGCGCCGATATCGTGCTGTGTTCGTACCCGCCGAACTTCTATCCGGAGTCGGAAGAGGAGATCTACCAGTACACGAAGGCGGTGTGTGACGCCACCGATCTCGCCGTCATCGTCTTCCCGATGTACCTGTGGGGTTTCAGTCCGCGAATCCATCCTTCGGACATTCCCACCCGCCTGATCCGTCGCCTGCTCGACGATTGCCCGAACATCGCCGTCATCAAGGCTGAAGGCGGGTTTCCCTACATCCAGGGAATCATCGACTGCCACCGCCTCTTCGGTGATGAAGTCGTCATCTCCGTACCCATCGAGGCCGATCTGATCCCCCTGTCACAGGTGATGCCCATTCAGCTCTCGGCAACCAGTGACCACGAGTTCTACGGGCCCATCATCCCGCAGGTGATGAGCCTGGTCGCCGACGGCAAGCTCGACGACGCTTCGGAACTGTTCTGGCAGACGCATCCTGCGCGCAAGGCCAAGGCGGCCCTGGGGCAGGCGCTCAATGGTGGTGCGTTCATCAACCGCCAGTCCTGGAAGTTCCAGGGATGGCTGCAGGGATACAACGGTGGCCCACTGCGTCAGCCGACCCAGCGAATCCACGACGGCCAGATGCTCGCTCTCCGCAAGGGCCTCATCGACTCCGGCTTCGAACCTTCCATGGACCCGCTCCGCGAGTTCTTCGTCGGCCGTAACCCGGCCTGACAACTTCGGTCAGCGAGTCGGGGTGGCGACGAGCTTGGCCGCCTGCGCGCGCAGGCGGCCTCGGAACCATGCCTGAGCAGGATCCCGGTCGAGCCGGCGAAGCCAGATGAGCGTCTCGGTGATCGGCTCCAACTGCATGGGTGGATCGATGAGCTGCAGATTGGCGGCTTCCGCCACTCTGGTCGCGAGAGTCCTGGGGATCAGTGTCACCAATGGGCTGTTGCGCAACATGAACGGGGCCACTGTGGCACTGGTGCTGACTTCGACTCTGCGCGGAATGCCGAGCACATCGAGGTTCGCGTCACCCAGAGAGGGCCGTGACCCGTTGCCGAAGGTCGCCGCGAGGTAGGGCATTGCGCTGAACTCCTCGACCGTCATCGCCGGACGGACAGCTCCGTTGGCGGCGTCCGCTGCCAGAACGTAGCGGTCACGGTAGAGCACCTCGCGGCGGACGTTGTCCCTCCACAATGCGGGGAACGACGAGATGGACTCTCTCGGCAGCACGATCACGTCGACGCGCCCGCGGAGCATTTCGTCGGGAATGTCGTAGGAGACAGTCCTCATCTCCAGCCGGATGTTCGGGTACTTCGACGATATTTCCACCAGGAGGGGGTGTAGAAGCGCCGCCGCCGCGAAATCGCTCGCAATCACCGAGAAGGAATGCTCGTCGACTTCGGGGTCGAACGATCCGAGGGACGACAACGTCACCTGGAGCTCGGCCAACGCGTCGCTGACCGGACCGGTCAACGCGTTCGCAAGTGGAGTCGCGATCATCACTCGGCCCTGCCGAACGAGGATCGGATCCTTGAGGAGTTTGCGTAAGCGAGCCAGGGTCGAGCTCATCGCAGGTTGCCCCACCCTCAGGCGCGCAGCCGCACCGGTGACGCTTCGTTCGGACATCAACGCCTCGAACGCGATCAGCAAATTCAAGTCGATACGGCTGAGCTGCTCGAGCACGTGATGGGGCAGATGGCCGGTGCCGGATTCCCTTCTCTCGCTCATCGTGCGGTTCCTGCCGCCCCGGGCCACGTTCGTTGCGAGGCAATGTCGGCCAGCCGCTCCCGTAACCAACGGTGGCTGGGGTCGTCGTGGTTTCGACCAGCCCAGACCATGACCTCGGTGATCGGTTCCAGCGGCATGGGTGGCGTGAGCAACTTCAACCGCGCGCCCTCGGCGACCGTCGACGCCAGACTGGCGGGAATGACGGAGACGAAGGGCGTGTCGCGCAGCAGGAATGGCGCAATGCCGAAGCCTGTGGTCACGTCCAGTCTCCGCGGAATTCCGAGTCGGTCCAACTGTGTCTCGACGAGGGTGGGGGCGTTGCCGTCGTTACTTGCGAGGTAGGGCAGCGACGAGAACTGCTCCAGTGTGATGCCATCCGAGACGAGTGGGTTGTCCGCGTCCACGGCGATGACATACGGGTCGGTGTAGAGCGTCTGGTACTCGAACAAATCGGTGATCGTGTCGGCGGCTGCCAGTGGGACGATCGTCAGATCGACATTATCGGCCGTCAGATCGTCGAGAAAGCTCGCAGAAACCGGTTGGATGCGTAGCTCGACGTGCGGCGCCTCGGTCGGTAGCGCGACGAGTAGCGGCTGGAGCACCGCCATGGAGGCGTAATCACTCGCCATCACTGTGAAGCTTCGGTTATCTCGCGCCGGCTCGAACGAGGGTGGTTCGGTCAGAACCGAATTGAACTTGGTCAGCGCCTCCCGCACGGGGCCCACGAGCGACTGAGCCAGAGGAGTCGGGAACATGGTCCGGCCTCTGCGCTCGAGGACCGGATCGTCCAGCAATGCCCGCAACCTCGACAACGTCGAGCTCATGGCCGACTGCCCCACGGACAGTCGGCGCGCAGCCGCAGTCACGTTCTGCTCGGACATGAGGACGTCGAACGCCACCAGAAGGTTGAGGTCGACCTGCCGAAAATCCATGATCAGACGGTACGCTCATAATTGATCGCATCGATAGCAAAGCATCGCAAAACATTGTTGGTGCAGCGTGATCGGCGCCACTACCGTGATGTCATCGGCGCCCCGCCCGGGGCGCGGTCGAGAGTCGAGGAGTTCACCGATGGCATCCGGATTCAGTCCGATCACGCATTTGCGGCATGTCGGTCTTGCCGTGCCGAACTACGACCAGGCTGTGGAGTTCTACACGAAGGTGTGGGGCCTCACACCCATAGCCGATGACTCGGGTGTGACGTTCTTCGGTTCTCCCGCTGATCCCGAGCACTACATTCTGCGCCTCCGAGAGGATCGTCAGAAGCGTCTCGACCTCGTGTCGTTCGGGGCGGAGTCCATCGGTGAGGTCGATCTCCTGGCTGAGCGTCTGGGGCGTGCCGGGGTCACGATGAACCGTGAACCGTCCGTCATGACAACCCCCGGTGGTGGCTACGGCTTGCGGTTCTTCGACGTGGACGGTCGTCTGATCGAGGTGTCCGCAGACGTGGAGCAGCGTCCGTTCCGACTGCTCGAGGAAAGGGAGTCCATTCCGCGCAAGCTCAGCCACGTCGTGATCAACTCGACGGACGTCCAGAGGACCAAGGCGTTCTACGAAAAGCACCTCGGATTCCGGTTGTCGGACTGGTTGGGCGATCTGATGTGCTTCATGCGCAGCAGTTCTCAGCATCACATCCTGGCGATCTCACAGGCGCCCTCCACATCCCTCAATCACATCTCCTTCGAGATGCGTGGTATCGACGAGTACATGCGCGGCACCGGCCGGATGATTCGCAGTGGCTACCGGCCGCTGTGGGGCCCGGGCCGGCACGGTGCCGGCGACAACACGTTCTCCTATTTCCTCGACCCGCTGGACAATGTCATCGAGTACACGACCGAGCTCGAGACAGTCGACGAGAACACCTGGGAGCCCTCGGTGTACGACCCGACCCGTTCGGACACCCAGGATCAGTGGGGCACCGGTGGCGCCATGACTGAAGTGATGCTCCCGGTCATGCTCAAGCAGCGCGACGACGTCGGACTCTGGGTCCCCTCACCGATCTGAGGCCCTGCCTGATCGTGGTTCGACAACTCCACCCACAGCTCGATGAAGGAAACGATTGTGTCTGAACTCCACGGAAAAGTTGCTGTCATCACCGGCGGTGCCAACGGCATCGGCCTGGCCTGCGCTCGGAAGCTGAGCGACGAGGGAGCCACGATCGTGATCGCCGACATCGATCTGGCAGCAGCCCGGAAGCAAGCCGACGAACTGCCGACCGACTCACTCGGTGCGCACCTCGATGTTCGGGATTCCGGCTCGGCGAACGACTTGGCGTCCTCGGTGATGAGCACGTTCGGACGGGTCGACATCCTCGTCAACAACGCGGGAATGAACATCGGTGCCCGCAACACCGTCGACGTCACCGACGAGGAGTTCGACCGTCTCATGTCGATCAACGTCCGGGGCACCTTCACGGTGACGCGCGCACTGTTGCCGGCCCTGATCGAGCAGCGCGGCGGCAGCATCGTCAACATGTCGTCGATCTGCGGCCAACGAGGCGTCGCCCTGATCGCGGCCTACTGCGCATCGAAGTTCGCCATCGTCGGAATGACCAAGAGTTTCGCAGCCGAACTCGCTCAGTACGACATCACCGTCAACTCGGTACATCCCGGCATCGTGGCCACCGATCTGCACGACAAGGTGGTGAAGGAATTCAGTGGTCTCAACGGCCTCAGCTTCGAAGAGGGATGGGACGGCTTCGCGTCGAGGATTCCGCTCGGCCGATTGCAGACCGCTGAGGACATCGGCGACATGGTGGCGTTCCTGGCATCCAGCAAAGCTCGGAACATCACCGCATCCGAGTTCAACGTCGACGGCGGCCTCCTGGTGTCGTGACCGCGTCAGCACTCGAAACCAGCTGAGGGACTGATTTACGGACATCCCGCTTGCCTCCCGGCCAGTCCCGGTCCACGCGCATCCGCCACCTGACTCGAACACCGGGCGCGATCGACGTGCAGCCGGCTACGCACAGTCGGCTGCACGACCCGCTCGACCGGGAGGTGAAACCGTTGCGTCATCGAGTTCGGCGTCGTGTCACCGCCCCCATCACACGGCGTCAGGTGCAGTGTCGGCGGTTTCGACCGGTGTGTGCTCGATGAACGACATGGAGGCAAGGATCGCATCGAGCGTGGCGGGGCCGTTCTGGGTCAGACACGCGCCCGCGACGAAGCGGTCGGGCCTCAGGAAGATCAACGGTGTCGGTCGATCGTCGAACCACTTCTTCAGCAGCCCGGTGTGATCTCCTACGACCAGCACATCGGCGTCCATCTGTTGTTGCGCCCATTCGCGCTGCGTCTCCGGTAACACAGCCACCAGTCGTGCGCCCAGGGCGTCGAGTCGGCGAAGAGCGTTCTGCGGCAGCACATCCTTGGGGCTGTTACCCCACACTATGACGGACCACCAGTTACCGATGGCGTCGTCGAGAAGAACGATGCCTGCATTCGCAACGGTCACGCGAGGCTGCGGGAACTGTACTCCTACCGGAGAGATCGTGATGTTCGCGCTCCGTACCGGAACCAGACGACTGGTGATCGTTGCGTCAGCGCGACCTGACGTGCAATCGGAGGGATCCGCCAGTACTCCCTCCGTGTAGCGCGGCATCGGCTTGAAGCGCATCTCGGAGAAGTAGCTCTTGATCTGTGGAAAGCGGTTCAGTACAGAGGAAACCACGTCTCGAGCCAGCGCTGCAACGGGGTTGGTGATCTTGATGATGTTCCCGAAGGTCAGTGACAGGTCGACCATTGCTTTCGCGTGATCTCTGCGCTCGGTCGTATAGGTGTCGAGCAGATCGTCCTCGGCCTGCCCGGACAGGACGGTGGCGAGCTTCCAGCCCAGATTGGTGGCGTCGCGTACACCGGAGTTCCACCCCTGTCCCAACCAGACCGGCATGAGATGGGCTGCGTCGCCTGCGATGAGCTGGCGACCACGCCTGAAGTCGGACGCGACTCTGGCGTGGTGGGTGAATACCCGGCGGCGGATGAAGTCCAGTCCGGCAGGGTCCGGAACATGGTGGGCCAGTAGCTTGCCGACGTAGGTGGGATCGGTGACCTGTTCTTCGGTCTCGTCGTCGTGCAACATGAATTCCCACCGTCGGACCGCGTGGGGCAGCCCGATCGAGACGTACGGACGTTTCGGGTCGGCACCGAGGAAGACGTTGGGAGTACCCAGCGGGTCGTTGGCTACATCCACCACCAGCCAACGGGTCGAGGGAGATGTGCCATCGAAGCTCACCCCGAGGCGCTTTCGCGTGGGTGACTTTCCTCCCTCGCAGCCGACGAGGAACCGGCCTCGGAAGGAACGTCGGGTGACTTCGCCGCTCCCGGAATCGACGAGTGCGATCGCAGTGACCCCGTCGCTGTCCTCCTCGACTTCCTCGACGCGGTGGCCGAACAGCACCTCGACGTTGTCGAACCGCGTGAGACCCGCGTACAGCGCTCGGTCCACCTCGGGCTGGATGAAGGAGTGCTTCCGTTCCCAGCCGAATTCTTCGGTTCGAGGATTGTTTACCAGAATGACTTTCCCCGCGCCGTTGACCAATCGCATGATGTGCTGCGGGCTCGTGTGCGGACGCACGGCGTTCGCAAGGCCGACTGTCTGAATCGTGCGGAAGGATTCGTCGTCGAGGCCCACACCACGGGGGTAGTCGATGAGCGAGGACAGCCCTTCCAGGACAGTGACGCTTTTCCCGTACATACCCAGAATGTTGGCCAACATCAGGCCCGCGGGCCCGGCTCCGATGATCACTACATCGGAATCCACGGGAGGTTCCATCGTCTCCGCACTCTCTTTCGTTGTCGAGCTTTGTTGGTCCGGGCACTCGGAAGCCGCGATGTGCTCCACTGTCACCTGAGGCCCCGGTTCCTGCGATCGAGATCGATCGCTCGCCGAATCGGTCCGGCCCCAGTTCGGATGATCCGTCCGCGCGGACACAGAGCCGCAACCTTCGACGCCGGTGCCTCGTGGCCGCGGTCTGCAGAAAGGTCGACGGTGACGATGTACCCGCTCAGGCGTGTACGGGCAAGGGCCCTCCGTTGTAGGAAACCATGTCCTGGAACACCTTCGGTATGTCGAGTGGAGCGCCGGCGGGGAGTCCGTCGAGCTCGGCCATTGCCCGGTGAAGGTTGCCGACGATGCGCTCTGTGTCCGTCCACTCGCCGAACCTGCCGAGATCGAGCTCTCGGGCGGCATCCAATGGCGATACGCTCGCCGCGCGTGCGTCCCTAGCGGCGGTCATGACGAACTGCAGGTAGTCGACAGTCTCGTCTATCACCTCGCTTCCGCACACCGGGCCGTGGCCGGGAACGATGGTGGTGGCACCCAGAGGCCGAATCACGTTGTCCAGTACGCCGACGAGGCCCGTGACAGAGCCGCTCAGCAGGAACGGGGTGCCGCCCTTGAACAACAGGTCACCTGCGTAGAGAACGGACTGGTCGGCGACCCAGACGATCGAGTCGTTCGTGGTGTGTGCAGTGCGACCCACGTAACGGATTTCGCACCGCCGGTCTCCCAACCACAGCGTCATGCCGTCGGTGTAGGTCAGGAACGGAGGGGTGAACGGAGGGTTCCCGTTGTCTATGTGCTCGAAGATTCCGGGTGGCAGCTCTATCGCTGCGTGCGCGATCATCTCGGTTCGTGTTCGTTCGTGGGCAATGATGGTCGCGCGGGGGAGCAGTCCGTTTCCGGCGGTGTGGTCGGGATGGTGATGTGTGTTGACGACTGTTCGAATTTCGTGGCCTGTGAAGTCGCGAACTGCATCGATGTATGCCATCGTGCGCTGCGCGGTCTCGCAGGTGTCGACACTGACGACACCGTCGGGGCCGACGAGGAACCCGGGATTGTTGATGGACCAGGTGCCGTCGGGCTGGATGTAGGCGAACAGGCCGTCGCCGACCTCGTCGATGTGTGGTGTCCCGCTTCGAAAGGTCGGGATGTGTGGTTGGGGGACGACGGACGTCATCGGACTCTCCTCGGTTGTCGGCAGGTGAATAAGGTGGTCGTCTTTTCAGGTGATGTCCAAGACACCGAGGAGGCATGGGCTGGATGCGCCGGGGTCGACGACCAGGCATCTGGCTCGTCACCACGACGTTGTGCGGTGAGGTGAGCAGCAAGGTGGGGCCGACTTCGACCATCCCCACGAGTTCGATACTGCCGCCGGTCCTCGCTACAAAACACGCCCGGTCCGAGTTCGGAGCCGCTACCGGTGACGACACGATCGACGAGCAGTTGCAAAGGGTATGTTCCTGCCTCTCGAGTCCGTGAAACTTCGACTGCGCTGGGGCACCGAGGCGATCACCGGGTTCGAGCGACCGTTGCTGTGACACTACGAGGGTTGCGGCATCGGGAGAATCAGTTGATGTCGATGACCGAACATCGATTCTGTCGATGTTGCGGCGGCCGCCGGCGCGGGCGTGCTGCGAGGACGACCCAAGCCGGGCTCTAGCCTCCACTTCACCGATCTGCGCTCTTTCTGGTGGCGACTCGACACTCCGGTGGCCACTCACTACTTATTCATGACTTTCATTCCGGACCCATTCGGATCGTGGTGGTCCCGCGTGGTCGTATGACTCTTAATCTGCGCTGGTCACATAATCTTTCGTGGTCTCAACCGGATTCCTGGTCCTCGGCGGGCATAGTCACTGGGTCTGGGGTTCGAGTCCCTGTGGGCGCACCAAAAAACGCCCCTGATCAGCAGGTAGCTGGTCAGGGGCTTTTCTGGTTTCGGTGCCACTCACTACTTATTCATGACTGCAACTCGAAACTCGAGGTTTCGGGTCTTCTCCTCGGCAATATCGAACGACGCATTGTGCCTGCTCAGGCGGCTGCAAAGCTGTCTGTACCGGGTCCAATGACCTGCGGTGCAGGCTGCTCGCGCCCACTGCGACGCCTGGGGTGCCACCGTCCGCTACAGAGAGTTCGGACGGCGACATCGTCCCCCGGGCGGAGTGGGGGTTGCTGTGCATCGTGGGAGCGCCCCTGCCGTACATCTACACCGTCGAACTCCGATCTCCGACTCGACCGGGGGGCGACGAGCTCATCACCGCACTGTGGACCACCACCGAATGTTGCACGCCGATTAGGGTGGGCACGTCGGCGTCCCCGAATACGCCAGCGACGAGGCGGACCGATTCTTCACCCGGCACCTGAGACAAGGCCGGCCCTACCGGTCGAGGGATCGGCGACTGTGAATCGAATATTTTCCGGGCGGGGCATAATGCAATCTCGCGTCAGAGCCCGCCGTCCGAACTTGGACGGCGGGCGAAGATCCACGGAATCTACGTGGGCTGGGAATCGAGATCGAACGCGCCCGAGCAATTCCGCAGAACCGGCCGTAGGTCCGCTAGCTCGTCATGATCAAGCCCACGGTCAGAGATCGGCCACCAGCGGTGCGACCTCCGTTCCCAGTAGCTCGATGCCGCGGAGCAGATCACTGTGAGCCAAGCGGGGATTGGTCATCTGCAGGGACAGCCGATCCACACCGCCGAGCTGTTCGCCCACTCGCGCGATCTTGTCGGCCACCGTCTGCGGGTCACCCATGAAAAAGGCACCGTTAGGTCCGGACGTGGCATCGAATTGCGCTCGGGTCGGTCGCGCGAATCCTCGCTCCCGCGAGATCTTCGTGAACATTTCGTTCCACCCGGGGTAGATGGTGTCCGCCGCCGCCTGCGTGCTCTCCGCGACGAACCCGAACACGTGCAGGCCCACCTTCAGCTTCTCCGGCGCATGACCTGCCTGTGCACCCGCGCGGCGGTACAGATCGACGAGCGGCGCGAACTGGCGCGGCTCACCGCCGATGATCGCGATCATCAGCGGCAACCCCAACAGACCTGCGCGAGCGAATGATTCGGGACTGCCGCCGACACCCACCCAGACCGGCAGAGGATCCTGCATGGGACGCGGATAGATGCTCTGCCGCGTCAGCGCCGGCCGGTGCTTGCCCGACCACGTCACCTCGACGTTGTCCCGGATCTGCAGCAGCAGCTCGAGCTTCTCGATGAACAGCGAGTCGTAGTCGGCCAGGTCCAGACCGAACAAGGGAAACGACTCGGTGAACGAGCCGCGGCCCACGACCAGATCCGTCCGCCCCTTCGAGATCAAATCCAGGGTGGCGAATTCCTGGAAAACTCGCACCGGATCGTCCGCACTGAGTACCTTGACCGCACTGCCCAGCCGGATTCGTTCCGTGCGAGCTGCCGCGGCCGCCAGGATGATCGACGGAGCGGAATCGTAGTACTCGCTGCGGTGGTGCTCGCCGATCCCGAACGAGTAAAGACCCACCCGGTCGGCGAGGGTGATCTCCTCGAGCAGATGCTCCATTCGCTCGGAAGCGCCGATCACGCGGCCGTCGGTCGGGTCGGTTACGGAGGACACGAAGCTGTCCACACCTACATGCATTGCTGAGCCTCTCGGTCGGGGCCACGACGTCGACCCTCCTTTAGTTTACAAGTCAACCATCTCGACCGAGAAACTGTTCCCAGGGCAGGGACTTGAACCCCGGACCTTTACTGACACTCGACGGCTATGCCGCCCCGCAACCTGGCACCCGGGGCGGCAACTGGGACAAGAACACAACCCAGTTCGACGAGCACCGCCTCGCGCAGTACAGCCAGACACAGCTACCTTTACCGAGCCGGGAGAAAGACTCCATGACCGAGCCTCTCAGCTTCGAGGTCGTGGTATCGAGACGGCGGTGATACGCCGCAGCGACGGATGGACCGTGTACAGCCCTTCTCGGGCTGAGCGCGCTGATCGGTCGGTTCCCCGAGTAACGCCACAGCGAAAAACAAGTGTTCTACGCCCGCTGCGCCAGTTGGTGTTCACCTTCCACGCAGCCGCTGCACCGCTGGAAGGTCAGGTCAGATCGGGCGGTGGCGTGGTGGGGCGGCCGGCAGCAGTGTCGCGAAGCCACTGCGGTACCTCTCGTCCGCTTCGCTCGCGGATGGCGATGGAGGCGCGGGCAGCGGCAGCAGCCACCCTGGGCCGCTCGGCCGGCACTGGCACCGGAGCGCTCGGCCCGCGTGAGCAGGGAATCGACCAGGTCGTCGTCGGTCGACCAGTAGAGCTGGAACCACCGCGGGGACCCGGGCGCGATCCGGTCCATGCCGGCAGCGACCTCCTCCATCGCGACGGACCCCTGGTTGGAGAAGATGTAGGGAAGTCCCAGTGTGGCGGCGGCTTGGCCGATCAACAGATCTGCCTGTCGATGCACTGCGCCCCCGGCTCCGACCGGAGCGAACAACACGGGTGCCGGAAGCGTGAGGCCGAGGAGTTCGCTTTCGGTGGTTCTCGCAGACACGTCCCGAAGGACCCGAGGCACGATGTTCCACCGGTCGAGAGCGCGGCGGTTGTTGTCCATCGTGGTGCCGGAGCCGGCCCCACCCGCAATGTAGGCACGCGCTCGGTCGGACATCTTCGTGAGTGCACGCCGTTCCAATCCAGGGAAATCCGTGGGAACGGTCGGTGTTCGTCCGGCCACCCCCGCTGTGTAAATGTGGTTCTGGCGTTCGCGTCCGGTGGAGAGTGGCATGTGCGGATCCGTTCCCGAGTCGTGGCCCAATTGGTCGGCATTGCCGTCGACCGATCGGTGGTGCGTCGGCATGGCGGGGACGGTACACGAGCTCGGATTAGCGAGGAATGCGCAGCTCAAGGGTGTGCAGCGGCACAAATTCGGTGAGGTCTCCGTGTGCGCGGTTGCCCTTGCGTCCTCGTCCGCTCGTCGTTCACCTACAGAGTTGTGCGCCGTCTCGTCATGAAATCCGTTGCCCGTGCGACCGGGGTAACTGACAGCAATGATTCCCGACTGCTATTGCGGTCTCATCGGAACCGTGATGGTCCCACATGGTCATGTGACTCTTGATCCACGCTACTGAGGTGGGATTCATGGTCCCACTGGATTACCGAGTTCGGCCGGGGACAGTCACTGGGTCCGGGGTTCGAGTCCCTTCTGGTTCAGATGCTACTCACTACTATTTTTCGAGACCGTGGACCACAGGTCTGACGGCGAGGTGCCGATGTGACGTCGACACGGCGTGCCTGTCCGGTGATGAGTTCGGCAGCGCACCCGAGTCGACACGGCATGACTACACACACGCTCGCCGTTTCCGGCGCCACCATCACCTACGACGTCCATGGTCCACTGACCTCGGATACACCCCTGTTGCTCATCGGTTCACCGATGGATGCGAGTGGGTTCACTACGCTCCGTAGACATTTCATCGATCGACCGGTCGTGACCTACGACCCACGCAACACCGGCCGCAGCGTCTGTGGCGAACCCACGGCTGCGGTCACGCCGTGGCAGCACGCCGCCGATCTGGATGCGTTGATCACAGCGCTGGGGTCCGGACCTGTCGACGTGTTCGCGTCGAGCGGCGGCGCGGTCAACGCCCTCGTCTGCGTCGAACGCCGGCCGGGCGCGATCCGAACTCTCGTCGCCCACGAGCCACCCGCCGGTGGTGCACTCGCTGACCACAACCACATCTCGGCTGCCTGCACGCACATGGTGGAGTCCTACGACGCGGCGGGGACGGGGCCGGCGATGGCCGAGTTCATCCGCCTGGTGATGCACCGCGGTCCTGTCGACGACGCGTACCTCGCAGGGCCGGCGCCGGACCCGGCGCAGTTCGGACTCCCGACCGAGGACGACGGTTCTCGTACCGATCCGCTGATGTCGAACATGCGTGGACTGGGTGTCGATTACGTGCCCGACGTGGAGCGTCTGACGGCAGCGTCGACTCGCATCGTCATCGCGGTCGGCGAAGAGTCCGGCGGACCTGAGGACGGCGAGATGGCCGGTCGCGCAGCGTATGCGGTCGCCCGGCTGTTGGGTCAGGACGCCGTCGTCTTCCCTGGCGGGCATCAGGGTTTTCTCGGTGGTGAGTACGGTCAGACGGGTCGGCCCACCGAATTCGCTGCTGCGCTACGAGAGTGTCTCGACACCGTGGGGTGACGGTGGCGCCGTGCGCCTGATCGAACGACACTGTGTGCGAACAAGACTCGATTCGCTCGCCTGTCGAACGGTGGCCGAGCTCGTGTCGTGTGGAGGGAGGCGATGCTGTGGTGGACGGAATTGGGAGGCGGTATTTCGTGACACACACCGGACGGAGTTCTTCATTGGGGTGGTGAGTGGAAGAACCACTGCTGACCTTCCGGATCGCGGGCGCCCCATTCCCGCACCCCGTACGGCTGGTCGATCGGTTCCTCGATGACCTCGGCACCCGCGGCGGTGCAGCGCCGGTGATGTTCGTCGACGTCGTCGACCACGATGACTGTCATGCCTGTGGCGGCCCCCAGTCGCGCCGGAGGCTGATAGCCCTCACCACAGGGGTGCAGCCAGATGACGTGGTGACCGGCGCGCACCTCCGCATGCACCACGGCGCCGTCGTCGTCGACGTGCAGTGGGCCGGCCGACAGGCCCAAGACGTGCACCAGATGATCGTGGGCAGCGGCCAGGTCGTCGTAGACCAGCATCGACGTCGTTTCGCGGATCGGTGTCTCGAGCATGGTCATCTCCTCGATCGTGGAGAACAATTGTTCGGTGGAAAGACCCTCCACTTCCTGGAGGGCCGTGGCGATGTCGCTGAGCCGTGTGACCAATCGAGTGGCGACCGACGCGGTATGTCGAGCATCGACGAGGTGGTTGGCGACGGCTTCTTCGAGCTGCCATTGCGACTGGGAGAGCAGGTCGGCTATGTGGTCCAACGGGAAACCCAGGCGCCGCAACACGCGGATCCGATACAGCCGTTCAGCATCGGCAGCGCTGTAGAGCCTGTGTCCTGACGTGGAACGCTGGGAGGGGGTCAGCAACCCGATCTGGTCGTAGTGGTGCAACGCACGCACCGACAGTCCGGTCCGCTGCGCCAAGGCGCCCACCTTCCACACCTCGCCCGAGCCCTCTCGGATTGCATTCTCGCTCACACCAATGACGCTAGAACCTCACGCCGCGTCAGGAGCAACTCCTCCGAGTCGGACGCTCTGCAAAACCCGACCGTCACATATATAAGTCAGCACTGATACAGTTCGCCTGTGCACGCGTTCGACGTCCTCGGCGACCCGGTTCGTCGGCGCATCCTGGAACTGCTCGTCGATGGTGAGCGCACGTCGGGCGCGATCACGGACGTGATCAGAGCCGAGTTCGCGCTGTCGCAACCGGCCGTCTCCCAGCACCTTCGTGTCCTTCGCGAGCACGGCTTCTCGTCGGTCCGGGCAGAGGGGACTCGTCGGTACTACACCGTGGAGTCCGCGCCGCTGCTGGAGGTCGACGCGTGGTTGAGTCCGTTCCGTCGATTCTGGGATCAACGACTCGACGCACTGGAGACCGAGCTCGCGCGTGGTCGCCGCGCCGCTGGCAGACACCACTCACCGCTGGCCCAGAAAGGTTCTGGGTCGACAAGAATGACCGACCGTGAGGAGTAGGACGATGAAAGATGTATTCGATGAACTCGCCGCCGCCCGCCGGACGATGGGCACGGCCACACTTCCTGCCGGTGGGGCCTACACGGTGGAGTTGACGCGTCGCTACGACGCGGATCCAGACGACGTGTGGGACGCCATCACGAATCCGGAACGCCTGAGTCGTTGGATGAAACCGGTCACGGGTGACCTGCGTCCGGGGGGCGTGTTCGAGCTGGACGGCGGCGAGCACGGCGACATTCTCCGATGCGAGCCACCGCGCATACTGCGGGTGTCCTGGATGTTCGGCCCCGGCGCCGACGAGTGGCCTGGTACGAGTGAGGTCGAGGTGCGCCTGGCGCCTGATTCGTTGGGGGGCACCGAGTTCGAACTCGTCCATTCCATCGCTGTCGGGGAGCCGATGTTTCCCACCTACGGCCCGGGTGCCGGCGGCGTCGGTTGGGACCTGCATCTCCTCGCCCTCGCCTCGATTCTCGACGGCGCAGTTCTCGACCATCAGAATTTCGCGGCATCACCCGCCGGTGCCGACTTCACCCGCCGAAGCGCCGCCGCCTGGGGTGAGGCCCACCTCGCCGGTGGCGGCGACCCCGACCACGTCGCGGCTGCGGTCGAGGCCACCATCGACTTCTACCTGACCACCCGGTATTCCGAGTGAGGTAGAGATGGTATCGACGCCGACGGAGCCATAGTCGCAGTGAACACCCACGCATGAGGGGTGAGAGGCCCACTGTCTGTGGCCTGTCCTGGCCTCGTTCTTCCACGGTTCACCGATCACGCCGGAGCACGTCGCTGCGGTGTGATGAGTTTCCGGGCGCTGATCGGTCACAACCTGGACGCTGACCGATGCAAAGGAATGAGCATGCAGATCACGGATACCCTGGCCGTCCTGTTCGTCGACGATCACGACGCCGCCATCGACTGGTACACGAAACTGTTCGGCCGCACGTTCGATCGACGGCCGATGGACCCCGACGCCGAATGGGACCTCGGCGACGGACGCGGAGTTCAGGTCTACCTCGACCCGGCACGGGCCGGCGGTCATGATGTCGTCCTCGGCGTGCCCGACCTCGACAGCACGCTGTCGGAGCTCCGCTCTCGCGGAATCGACGCCGAAAAGTTCACGGTCCCTTCAGGGCAGTTCGAGCTCGCCATGCTCACCGACCCCGCCGGCAACACCGTGATCCTGTCCCGGTCATTGGTCGGTACGATGTCCGGGACCGAGCGGTACATCTCGCACCGCACGATGGCTGCGTCACCGTCGGACATCTTCGCGTTTCTGACCGACCCCGACAAACACCAACACACCGAGCCGACCGACTGGGTCCGCGGCGCCGTCGACTCTGCCCGAATCGTGGGTCCTGGACAATCATTCGCGATCAACATGTATCTCGACGAAGCGGGAGGCGAGTACGTGATGCACAACGTCGTCACCGCGTTCGAGCGAGACCGCCACATCGCGTGGCTTCCGTGTACGCAGAACACCTCCGGCGGCCTCGACGCAGGGGGATGGTGGTGGCGTTACGACCTGGCACCGCACGACGACGGAACGCGGGTGACCCTCACGTACGACTGGGCGGATACCCCCGCGGCGATACGAGAGCAGATCGGCGGCCTCCCGGCGGTTCCGCCGACCTTCCTCGACGAATCGCTGGCGTCGCTGGACGCCGCAGTCCGGAGCGGCCGGTGACGCCCCCGCTGAGTCTCCTGGATCCGCTCCTCGGCCGGTGGCGAAGCTCAGGCGTCGTGCTGGATCGACACGGAAAACCTGACGGCGAGATAGCGGGTACGGACACGTACTCCATACTGCCGGGCGGGCAATGGATCACCCACGACGTCGATGTCGTCGTGGGCGCGCAGCACGCACTCGTTCACGAAGTCATCGGAGGATCGCACCCCGACGGGGGATGGCTCATGTACGCCTTCGACGATTCCGCCGAACCCGGGCTCACGCGGCTGTCGATGCACGACTCCGAACTGCTCCTTCTGGAGGGGGACGGCATTCGTAGCTGGTTCCACATCAGAGCCGGCCCCGACCACATGACGGCTCGTTGGGAACGGTCCGACGGCAGCAGCTGGACGACGTGGATGGCGATGCGATTCGACACACTCGGTGAAACGGAGACGTGACGACGGTGACTGGATCGGCCGAGCTACCGGTGAACGGGTGACGCGGCAGCGATCGACGGCGCGAGCGTCGCCGAGATGAACGGTGAATGATCACTGTTCAGCCGATCTCGATGTCGAGGTGCGCCCTGACTGCCGTGTGTGCACGTCGGACGCTCGCGGCGAGGTCGATCGCAGCATCGTGAGGACGCCGAGTGGAGACAGTCGCTCTTGCGGTCGCCATTGCCTCTGTTCATACTGGCGGCTATCGAGAGCACCGCTCTCCATGACCGAGGAGCCCGATGCGTTCACGCCCGACACTCCTGCTGCTCGTGACCACAGGACTCCTGTTCGCTCTCTACGCGACCCTGCGCCCGTACTCCACCGAGGTCGGCAGCGAAGGCGCCCGAGCCTTCGCATCGCCACTGTGGGTAGCGGCTCACGTCGCTGCGATGCTCGGTTTCACGTGTCTGGTGTTCGTCGCGCGCCAGGCGCACGCGGGTGCACTCGTCGACACGACCGTCATCCTCGGTGTCGCCTTGGTGCTGCCCTATTACGGCGCCGAGACGTTCGCGCTGTACGCGGTGGGACAAGACGCCCTCGACACAGGCCACACGGATCTCCTCGAACTCGCCGACCCCATCCGCTACGGCGTGGTCCAGGTGAGTATGTTCGGCGTCGGTCTGATGCTGATCGCGGCCGGAGTCGTGATGCTGGCAGTGCGCACCGGGGGCGTCGGCGCCACAGTGTTCGCGGCGGGTTTCGTCCTGTTCCTACCGCAGTTCTTTGCTCCGCCGTGGATTCGCATCGCTCACGGCCTGCTGATTCTGGTCGGCGCCGTACTGCTGGCCCGCCGTATCGCCACCGGCACTGACGCCGGCGCGTCGAGTGGCGACCCGCAGTCGGCCGCTGGTGACGTCAGCGCTGCCAGGTAGCACGGCTCACGTGACCCGCCTCAGAATGCAGCTCGGTGCGGCGGTGCAGGCGAGGTCGCACGCCATAGATCTCGGCGTCGCCGCATCGATCGGATGCGGCGATACTTCGGGCGATCACCGCACGATCGGTTCCCCGTCGTCGATGAGGAACGTCGCCGATCGCACCGTCCGCGTGGACAGGCTCGGACGCGAGAATGAATGAGCAGAGTGATCGTTACTGCTGCGAACAATATCGTCGAAACCTTGACTCGGTCCTGACACGAGGTCGATTCTGAGTAGATGACAATCACCAACGAATCGGAGCATCTCGCGGCGGTGCAGGACCGGCTCACCGCCGCCCTGCCCGGGGTGAGCCGACACGACATCGAACAGACCGTGGCGGCCGAGTACGCCCGCTTCGAGGGACGCTCGGTGCGCGACTTCGTGCCGCTGTTCGTCGAGCGCAACGCACGAGAGGCACTGCGCTCCGTCGCACCGCACTGACACCACCTGTCGCACAGCAATACACGGCCGCCCAGAACGCGGGCGACCGTGCACGGTGCGGCCATTCACCGATCGGATCGCGCTTGCTGCGGCGCGGATCAGATCGGCCCGGGGTGTGTCAGCTGAAGAAGCTGAGTCCGTCGAGGAAGTCGCCGCTGCCGCCGAAGATGTCGGACAGGGCGCCAAGGAAGTCGACGAAGCTTGCGAGGTCGGTGATCATGGGAGCTCCCGTGGTCGAGTGGTGGTGGCAGGAATGCCTGTTCATTGGTACCGAGCATTGGTGAACGAACGGTGGATCATCGGTTGTCCCAATGGGGTTGCCGCCGTGAACGGTTCCGATCAGACCGGGGTGATCACCAGCAGCTGAGCCCAGTACGCGGCGGTGTGCTCACCGAGGTAGGGGAGCAGGGTGTCGGAGAGGATGTAGGACATCGGGGGGGCTCCTCGGGTCGGGTCGTGGTGGGGCTGCGCCGAGTGAGGGGTGCCCGCTCCGCAGGTGGTCGGAGTGGCGGTGCGGTGAACAGCGGGTGTCGACTCGGCTCACCGCCGGGTGGGACGGCTCGTCGGCCGTGATGATGGTGCGATGAGCACTAGTCAGGCCGAGGGCCTTCGCGGGATGATCGAGTTCGCGCGTCGGTGGTTGCCCTACGGCGGCGGTCCTGACGAGGAGATCCTCGTGACGTTCGGTGTCCCCGGGTATCAGTTCCACGAGCGGCTCGCTCGTGTCCTCGACAGCGGAGACCCGACGGTGGCGCAGGCGTTGTCGGCGCCCGAGATCGCGGCGCTGCGCCTGCAGTGCCGTACCCGCTCGCTGCATCGTCACAACGTCCCCGCCTGGCAGTGACCCACTGGTCCTCGAAACGCCTCGTCAGCTGCCGCTGAGTCGTCGTCGACGAGACTCACCGCGACTGCGCGAGGTGGGATGCTTCCGGCCATGACCGGTCGACATGTGGGACTCGCGTTGTTTCTGGTGGTGACGGTTGCTCTCGCGTCCTACGGCGTCCTGACCACTCCTGAGCCGAGGTCGGTCGCCGAGATCGGTTCGGCCGATCACTTCGTCTGCGCGTTGCCACAGGACGTCGGCGGCTATCTGGCGGCCCCGCCGCCGCAGCAGAGCTTCGCTCCCCGTCCGGCGCGGGGCACGGTGCCCGAGGGGTTCGAGCCGGTGGCAGCCGTGGTGTGCGACATCGGTATCGGAGACCACGTCGAGGCCGACGGGACCGTGACCTATGTCGAACGCCGCTACGCCGGGGACTTCGGCAGCGCTGTGCGGGAGCTGAACGGGCCGCCCACACGTCGCTCGATCTTCGACGCCGAATGTCTGGCGTCCGTGCTCGCTGCGGCGCCGGTCGACATGTGGCTCGTCGACGTGGACGGCCGCGCCGTACAACCGTCGTACCCGCGTGGTGACTGCGGCCTGGACAACACCCTGGGACTCGCCAAGATTCTCGAGCTCCCGGAGGTAGAGGCCACCGAACACCGCGTCCGCCTCGATGCTGCCGGGATCACCTACTTCTACTCGTGCTCGCCGATCGTCTCGACACCGGTGCCGGGGTCTCGGTCGCTACTCGACCTGACGTTGACACCGTCCGGGTTCTGCCGCTTCGACACCGCCGGACCCGATCTGATGTTCACCGGGGCGGATCGGTACGAATCCGAGCCGTACCTCGACTGGAACGCCGCCCTCATCGACGTCGAGCCCGCCGGTCCCTGCGGTGAACGCGCGACGTCGCTGGCGACCACCTCGACGCAGTCCACGATCGGGGACGAGTTGGTCATGATCGACGTCCATATCGAACTCGACGGGTGCCGGCGCATCCTGGGCGACGGCTTCACTCCGTTGTCGGCGCCCGCCTCTGTCGTCGACTCGATCGTCAGCGCAGCGTCGTGACCTGACGTCTGTCGGCCACGTCGGGTCGAGCCGTGACGGCCGTGGTTTCCGTTGATCGCCGTTCACGGAGCAGAACGTGGTTGGAGCGCACGTTTCACCACTCGACGCCTGCATGGTTGCGCGTCGACCACGACCGTGGCACCGGATCACGCCAGTCCGGCCGCGATGGCCGCACCGAACGCCCATGTCCAACCGGTGACCAGCACGTCTCTCAGTCGAAGATCCGCCGACGGACATTGGTGTCCGCGAGGTCCACGAGTTCGTCGGCCCGGCCGGACAGGATCGTCCGAATGCCGTACAGCGTGAACCCCTTTGCCTGCTCGAGGGTGATCTTGGGAGGAATGGAGAGCTCCTGTGCCGCGGTGACGACGTCGATGACGGCGGGACCGTCGTACGCGAACGCGTCGATCAGAGCCGCCTCCAGATCCTGCGGCTTCTCCACTCGTCGGCCGAACATCCCCAGAGCCTGTGCCACAGCTGCGAAGTCGGGGTTCTTCAGGTCGGTGCCGTAGTTGACGATGCCGGCAGCCTTCATCTCGAGTTCGACGAAGTTCAACGACGAATTGTCGAAGATGATGACCTTGACCGGCAGACCGCTCTGCATCAACGTGATCAGCTCACCGAAGCCCATCGTCAACCCGCCGTCGCCGGCGAAGGCCACCACCTGCCTTCCGGGCTGAGCGGTCTGCGCACCGATCGCCAACGGGAGAGCGCAGGCCATCGATCCGTGATTGAACGACCCGAGCAATCGGCGCTTGCCGTTCATCGTCAGGTACCGGGCAGCCCACACGACAGGCGACCCCACGTCGACGGTGAAGACGGCGTCGTCGTCTGCCAGCTCGTTCGCCATGCGCGCCAGATACTCCGGCCGGATGGGTGTGCGGTGCCGGTCGTCCACAGCGAACGAATCGAGATTCTTGCGTGTCTTGCGATAGTGCTTGACCGATGTGTCCAGATGCTTGCTGTCCGTCTTGGCGTGGACACGGGGGAGCAGAGCGTCCACGGTGTCGGCGACGGTGCCCACCAAGCCGACGTCCAGGGTCGCTCTGCGGCCCAGGTTCTGGCCGCGGATGTCCACCTGGATGATCTTCGCGTCGTCGGGATAGAAGTTGCGGTACGGAAAATCGGTGCCCAGCATGAGAAGAACGTCGGCATGCGAGATCGCGCGGTACCCCGAGGCGAAGCCGAGCAGCCCCGTCATCCCCACGTCGTAGGGATTGTCATATTCGACGTGCTCCTTGCCGCGCAGTGCGTGCACGACAGGAGCCTGCAGCGCGCCGGCGATCTCGAGCAGTTGTCGATGCGCACCCGCCACACCGGCGCCGGCCAGAATGGTGATGTTGTCGGACGAGTTCAAGATCGACGCCGCCTCGTCGAGCGAGGCATCGTCGGGACGCACGTGGGACGTGGTCGCGCGGATGGCCGGGGTGGCCTTTCTCTGTTCGGCATGCGCCAGCAGCACTTCGCCCGGGACGACGACCACTGCGACACCGCGTTCTTCGATCGCCGCCCGCATCGCCATCGCGAACACGTGTTCCGCCATCTCCGGGTCACTGACCAGCTCGCAGTAGACACTGCATTCCTGAAAGAGGTTCTGGGGGTGAGTTTCCTGGAAGTACTGCGATCCGATCTCGCTGCGCGGGATGTGCGCCGCGATCGCGAGCACGGGGACACGGCTGCGGTGCGCGTCGAACAGCCCGTTGATCAGGTGGAGATTGCCGGGACCACAACTGCCGGCGCACACCGCGAGTTCGCCGGTGATCGCCGCGTCACCGGCTGCGGCGAAGGCGGCAGTCTCCTCGTTGCGGACGTGCTGCCACGTCATGCCGTCGTTCCGGCGGATCGCGTCGGTGAAGCCGTTCAACGAATCGCCCGGAAGACCGTAGACGTGGGTCACGCCGCTCTCGGTCAGGGTCTGCACGAAATGGTCTGCCACGGTCGCCATGGCGAACAGTATGCGCCGGATCCGCACCGGAAGCGTCGTGGAACGAGTGACCGATCGTCCTGGCTCGGACACTCGTGGAGATCGGTGAGGACCGGCGAAAGCGCTGTGGGCGAATACTGCAGCAGGTGCCCGGGCGAGCTCTGGGGACAGCCGGGCCTATGTCGTCCCGGGGAGCGTCAGAATGGGTCCATGCAGAGAAAGACGACGAGCGGAAGGCGGTGAGCAGCATGACGGACGACGCGCCGACCGATCGTGGGCCCGTGTTCGACGGTGTCCGCATCGGTAGGCCTGCGACGGGCGCGTTGATCGACGCCGGGTATCGCACGGTGCTCGACCTTCCGGCGGACCTCGCGGTGTTGTTCGCGCTGCACGGAGTGGGGCCGTCGGCGATCAGGCGGTTGGCCGAGGCGCGCGGCGATCGGCGTTGACGGGAACGATCCCTTCCACCTCCAAGATATAGCGCACGGTGGGGCTTGCGGCAAGCCCCCGCGGTCGGCGCAGAATGGCTCGCTCGATGCCATGACCTGCACGTTTTCCCGATCGGAGCCGACCTGTGGACACCGTGTTCGCCCTGCCCCCGCACCGCCGAGCCAAGGCCGACCCCGCCTCGATCGCGGCGGATGATCGACATCTCGCCAGAATCGACGCGGCCCTGCGTCGGTCCCTCGCGGATCTCGAACGACGCCTCGCCCGGACTCGCGCCGCCCCTGGCCGATCCGGCCAGGACGCGATGGAACGTGACCTGGAGACACATCGACTCACCGCCGAGATTCGCGCAGTGCGTCGTGTCGGGCGGGACATGTGTCTCGGGCGACTAGTGCCGGCGGACGGAACGGAGCCGGTGTACGTCGGGCGGCGCGGACTCCTCGACGAGGCCGGTCATCCTCTGCTCGTCGACTGGCGCTCACCAGCAGCAGCACCGTTCTTCGCCGCGACCCCGGCACGTCCGATGGGTGTTGCCTGGCGGCGTCGTTACCGGTGGACCGGAGGACGAGTGAGCGATTACTGGGACGAGGTGTTCACCGCTGAGATCCCCGACGGCGCCGTGGCATTGGACGATCGGTCGGCCTTCGTCGCCGATCTCGGGGCGGCGCGGTCGTCCCGCATGCGCGACGTGCTGGGCACCATCGCAGCGGACCAGGATGCGATCGTCCGCGCCCCGTCCAGAGGAGTGCGTGTGGTGGACGGCGGCCCCGGAACGGGAAAGAGCGTGGTCGCGCTGCACCGTGCGGCCTACCTTCTGTATGCGGATCCGCAGGTCGGGCACCACCGCGGCGGGGTCTTGGTGATCGGACCGCACGGGCCCTACCTGTCGTACGTCGCCGACGTGCTTCCTGATCTCGGAGAGGACGGCGTCCGGGTGTGCCTGCTCGACGAGATGGTTCCCGAGGGCCGGAATGCAGTGGCGGAGGCCTCACCACGCGCCGCCGCGGTGAAAGGCTCCGCGTCGATGACAGAGATGATCGATCGCGCGATCCGCTTCTACGAGACACCGCCCGCGAACGACATGGTCGTCGAGACCGAGTGGGGTGCAGTGCTGCTCCGGGCAACCGACTGGGCGGAAGCCTTCACGGCACCCGACGCGGAGACTCCGCACAACGATGCGAGAGAGGAGATCTGGGCGGCGCTGAGCGACATCGTCGTCGACCGCCTCGCCGGCGACGTGTCGGCCGCCGAGCTGACGTCGTCGCTGCGGGAGGTCGACGAGCTTCGCGACAGCGTCGAGTCGTCGTGGACGGTGATCGATGCTCCCGATCTCGTCGCCGACCTCTGGGCCGTGCCGGCATACCTACGCCAGTGCGCGCCCTGGTTGGACGAGGACGACAGGGCCGCGGTCCGCAGAGAGCTCGGTGCTCCCTGGACGACAGCGGATCTCCCTCTTCTGGACGTCGCTCGTCGCCGCCTCGGAGACCCACGGGCGACGACGATGCGCGTGCGCCGTGCCCGGACGATCGCCTCCGAGCGTGCGCGCCGACGCGCGGTGGTCGACGATCTCGTCGAGTCCGACGATTCGGAGCTTCGCGTCATGTCGATGCTCCGCGGCGACGACCTGCAGAACGTGCTGGACGAGACCGAGTCCTCGACGGGCGAACCGGATCGGCTTGCTGGTCCGTTCTCCCACGTCGTCGTCGACTAGGCCCAGGAACTGACGGATGCGCAGTGGCAGATGGTCCGTGCCCGCTGCCCGTCGGGCAGTCTCACGGTGGTGGGTGACCGGGCGCAGGCCCACAGCGGTTTCCCGGAATCCTGGGAGGCGCGGCTGGCGCGTGTCGGATTCACCGACGTGGCGGTGTCCACGCTCGACGTCAACTACCGCACACCGGCCGAGATCATGGCCGCGGCCGAACCGGTCATCAGAGCGGTCCTCCCCGACGCGAACGTGCCCCGTTCGGTCCGCAGCACCGGGGTGGGCGTTCGCCAGGCCGGAGTGGACGACCTGGACGCGATTCTCGACGAGTGGGCCGCGGCCGGTGAGGGCGTGGCATGCGTCATCGGTATGCCGGCTCGGCCGGACACCGAGCGGATCCGTTCTCTGAGCGCACGGTCGGTCAAGGGGCTCGAGTTCGATCTTGTCGTCGTCGTCGAGGGGCCGGGTGTGGACAGCGCCGTCGACCGCTACGTGGCGATGACGCGGGCGACCCGGCAACTCGTGGTGCTGAGCTGATCGACTGGTGCGGGTGGGATGGTTCCGAGACGGCGTTCCTGGTGTCCCTCGTCGGTCGAGACCTCGTCTGTCTCAGGGTGGGGTCGGGGTGTTCCCGGATGTTCGGGCGAGCGGAACGTTCCTAGTGTCGATCGTGTGCAGACACCCTCGGAGACGGCACGGATGAGTATGCCTGCGGCGGTGGCCTTTCTCCTCGCTGCGGCAGCCGGGCTGCTGCATGCGACCGCGAGCGCGTACTGGGCGGTGGGAGGTCGATGGCAGCTCGCCTCGGTGGGGGACTGGGCGGTGACCCTGGCCGACGACCGACCGGTGGCGAGCGGTCTCGCGCTCGGTGTCGTCGCTGTCGTGAAGGCCGGCGCTGCTGTCCTCCCGTGGGTGAACGAGCGGGTCCGAGGCCACGGTCATCGGCAGGTCCGCATGTGCGGGTGGTGCGCGGGCGGTGCGCTGTTCGTGTGGGGCGCAGTGTCGACCGTGTCCGCGGCAGCGGTGCTCGCCGGCGTCATCGTGCCCGACGGCGGGTACGACCGGACCGCCATGATCGGGCATGCCGTGGTCTGGGATCCGCTGTTCACGGGCTGGGGAGCAGCGCTGCTGACCGGGTTGTGGTCCACCACGCACCGGGCCACAGCGCTGACGGAAACTCGACGATGACCGGAGCGCGACGAGTCGTCGCCGTGTTTCTGGGCGCCCTGACACTGCTCGCACTGTCGATCTGCCCAGCGGCCGGTCGAGGGCACGACGAGGAGTCGTTGCAGGGCCTCGTCACTCGGTGGGCCTCGGAGATCGGTGCACCGGGCATGGCCGCACGGATCGTCGACAGCGACGGTGCACGGTCTGCGGCATTCGTGGGAGTCGACGGGGACGGTCACGACATCGACGGGTCGACCCCTTTCGTCTGGGGGTCGGTGTCGAAGCAGTTCGCGGCAGCGACAGCGAGGGGCCTCGAGCGCGAGGGTGTTCTCGATGCGACCAGCCCTGTCGTCGAGGTGGTCCCGCAGGCTCGCCGAGTGCTCTCCGACCCCGCAGTGACCGTCGACGACCTCGTTCATCACACCAGCGGGCTGCCGCACGACATCACCGTCACCGACGAGTGGACCCGAAGGGGTTCCGCGACAGACGCCGTCACCGCCCTCGACGCGCCGAAGGGGGCCGGTCCTCGTGGTGAGTTCCGGTACTCGAGTCTGAACTACCTGCTCCTGCAGGCTGTGATCGAGCAGGCGGGAGGGTCCTCCTACGCGGACGCCGTGCGCCGCGTCGTACTCGATCCCGCCGGCAGTGACGCCATCACCGACCCGCAGTTGTTCGTCGACAGTGTTCCGCGGGGACACGTTCCGTTCTTCGGTTCCACCCGCCCGGTCGACGTCGGTGTCGATTCGGCGGGGTTGGGATACGGCTACCTCGCCGGCTCCATCGACGACCTGGGACGCTATGCGTCGTGGCGACTGCGGGAACGTCACGACGACGAAGCCCGGTATCGCGAGGTGCCGACAGCTCAGGGTTCGACCTACGGTGACGGCCTGTTCCACGAGAGGATCGATGGCCACGATGTCTGGTGGCATGCGGGTGCGGTGCCCGGCTACTACACTTACGTCTCTGTGATTCCGTCGCTGGACACAGCAATCGTGTTGGCGGCGAACCGATACGGTGAGATCGAGGCCGATCGACTCGCGGCCGTCGGCCGGAACCTGACGACGTCGGTGACGGGTGGACGGACGAGCGAGCTACCCGAGTCCTCGGCGTCCACCGTGCTCGGAGCGCTCGCTGCGATCATCGCGACGCTGGTGGTCGGCATCGGCGTTCACGCGGTCCGCATCGTCTCGGGCAGGATGCCCCAGCGGACCAGAGGAGTCGCCGTCGTGCGCGGGGTCGTGGCGGTCGGGGTAGGGACAGCGGCCGCTGTCGCCGTCCTGTTCGGACTGTCTTCTTCGACCGGCGCGGGGTTGTCGGTGGCAGGCAGGTGGGCGCCGGACGTGGCTCTGTTGGTGTGGGTATTGCTCGTGGCGATCGCTGCGGCCGCCGTGGTCGACGTGCTCGGGCAGGTCGTGGGGTGCCGACGTGTCCGTGGGGCGCAGTGAGGTCAGGCATCGGGAGTGTCGCTGGTGTGCACTCGCCGACGCCCTGTCCGGCGTTCACACGAGGTCGCGGCGGCGCAGAGCCCACGATGCGGTGGCCAGAAGTGCTGTGGCCACGATGACGAGGATGAACGCGGCGGTGAGTGGAACCGGCGCGCCGACGTCGGCGGGAAGATGCGTGTGCGGTGCTGTGTCGCGCAACCACTGGGGAGCGCCGATGAGGGTACCGAGCGGCCCCAGCAGCAGGTCGAGGACGACTGCCGCCCACCCGACTGCGATCCACCGGCTTCCGAATCCGTATGCGGCGTAGGCGATCGCGGCGACGGCAAGGGTTGCCGGCAGCTGCGACACCGCTCCGACGAGCACGTCGACGACACCGGGGCCGTCTCCGCCGACGGCAGCAGCCCCGGTGACGAGCCCGACACCTGCCAGAAGCAACACGAGGGTTGCCGTGACTGTCGCCGTGGCGGCAGCGGCGAGCAGACGGGACACAGGGGAGACGGCGGTAGCGAGGAGTATTTCCGCGCGACCCGTCCGGTCGTCCTCGCGCAGGTGCCCGACCACGGACACCGCGGCAGCCGACGCGGCGATCGCCACGATGCCGAGGACGGTGTCGATCAAGGCGCCGACGAGGCCCGATGACGCCGCCCCCGAACCGCCTCCGATGTCTCGGAGTACGTCACCTGTCGCCCCGGACGCACTCACGAGATCGCCGATGGAGTCGGTGAGCAGCCCGACGAGGAGACAGTAGGCGAAGGCACCGGACATCCACGGCACCAGCGAGGCTCCCATGGTCCGGACGGTGACTCCGAGAATCGAGATCGGCCACCGTGCGACCGGCGGGCCCGGTCGTGGCTGCACCAGGCCTGCACCCAGATCACGCCTGCACACGACCGCTGCCGCAACTCCGAGGCCGACCGCACACAGGGCAACGCACGCGAGGAACGGCGATACGGCGCGGTCGCCGAGTGGGTCCACGCGTTCGGCCCACCCCAGTGGTGACAGCCACGTCATCCAGGCGAGCCCGCCCACGGCGTCACCGATCCCTCGGACGAGGTACGCGGTGAGCAGTACGACCGCCGACGTGGCGATGGCGGTTCGCGACGTCGTCACGACCTGGTCGACGACCGCGGCGACACCTGTCGCGGCGAGTCCGGCGCCGACGAACTGGAGAGCGAGGAAAGTCGCGGCCGGCGCGGGCACTCCGGCCAGTGCGGCCGCCGCACCGGTCGACACGCCGGTCGCGACCGCAGCCCCCATGGCGGTGATCGCCGCAGCCGCCAGAGGTGCCGCTGCGCCGATGGCGCCCGCCCGCACGAGCTCCATCCGCCCCGTGGCCTCCGGGCCGCGAAGGTGTCGCGTCACCGTTGCGGCGACGATGATCGCGACGACGAGAAGCGCGAAGGCGCCCACCCGCCAGACGGCGATCTGGGCGGTGCCCGAAGTGTCGCGAAGCGGGCCGAGAAGGATCCGGAAGACCGGGTTCGCTGCCGAGCCGTCGGCCAGTGCGGCGCGCGACGTCGCATCCGGGTACAGCGGCGCGAGTGACGCCGCGGTCAGCAGGTACAGGACCGGCACCACCAGGACGCCGACCGGGGTCGTGAATCGTTCGGTGCGCAGGGCGAGACGAAGCAGGTACGTGGTTCCGGCGAGCCGGCCCGGTGGGCGGTCGCCGGGGCGATCAGCAGTGTCACGCCGGTCGGAGAGCGTGGTCATGAACGATCACCGTCGGAGTCGTAGTACCGCAGGAACAACTCCTCCAGAGACGGTGGCGCCACCGTCAGATCCACGACGCCGAGAGCGCCGAGTGCGGCGACCGCAATGGGCATGTCCGCACGGGTCACGGAGAAGGTGACGCGCCGTCGACCGGTCTCGGCGGACCCGACGACGTCGAGGTCGCTCACGCCGGGGGTTCTCGCCAACGACCACGGGTCTCCCGTCACCTCCGCTGTCACGTGCACGGTGGTGACATGGCGGAGGTCGGCCAGCGTGCCGCTCTCTACCGTCCGCCCGGCGCGGATGATCGTGACTGTGTCGCAGAGTTTCTCGACTTCGGACAGGATGTGGCTGGACAACAGCACCGATGTTCCCTGGTCGGCGATCTCCCGAACGCACTCGGCGAACACGTTCTCCATGACGGGATCCAGGCCGGACGTGGGTTCGTCGAGGACGACCAGGTCGGCGTGCCCCGCGAACGCAGCGATCAACACGACTTTCTGACGGTTCCCCTTCGAGTAGGTCGAGACACGTCTGGTGGGGTCGAGGTCGAAGCGCTCGATCAGGGACTCGCGTGCGTGGGCGTCCACGCGAGTGCCGCGCATTCCGAGCAGCAGGTCGATCGTCTCTCCTCCGGTCAGTCGTGGCCATAACGCGACGTCGCCGGGCACGTAGGCAAGACGCCGATGGACACTCACGGCATCACGCACCGGGTCTGCGCCGAGTAGTCGTACCGTGCCGGCGTCGCGGTGCACCAGTCCGAGAAGAATCCGGATCGTCGTGGACTTGCCCGCGCCGTTCGGGCCGAGGAACCCCGCGATCGCACCTTCGGACACCGTCAAGTCCAGCCCGTCGAGCGCCCGGTGTCGGCCGAATCGTTTGACCAGTCCGGCTATCTCGATCGCATTGCCGGCATCGTTCATGATCGGCTGTCTCCTGTTCCGTCGAGCGGAGAACCCGCAGCGCGGGCAGCGAGGACGGCGTCGAGGGCCGAATTGTCGGTGAGTAGTCCGTGGGTGGCGTACTCGGCGGCGGGCACCATCGTGCGGTCGCTGTAGGCGCGGAGGATGGCGGCACCGTCGCTCGGGTCTGGTGGAGGATTCATCGCCATGTCGATCGTCAGCGTCCCCAGCGCCATCGTGACGAGATAGCGGGCGCGCGCTGCCTCGTCGACAGAGGCGCGGACGGTTCCGGCCGCCACCGCAGCCCGCATCGAACTCTCCACGTCATCCACCAGTCGATCGACGAACGTCCGGGCAGAATCCCCACCTTCGGCCATCAGACGAGTGACGTACACCAGTAGCGGGCCGTGTTCGGCCATGGACTGCAGCGTCTCGTTCACCGCATCCCCCACTGCGCCACCGGACGAGTCGCTCCCATCTGCTCCCAGGATTCGGCCGGTGCGATTCCGGGTCGAGTCGAGCACGTGCGCGTCGCACTCGGCACGCAATCCCGCCTTGTTCGTGAAGTGGTGGATGACCAGCCCCGGACTCACTCCCGCTCGGACCGCAATCGTGCGAATGGGTGCACCGAAGCCGTCGCTCACGAACACGTCGATCGCGGCGTCGCGAATACGTGCTCGTGCTGTGAGGTCGCGATCGGCGGCGGTTGAACGCATGTTCAAGATGCTAAACGTCTATTCAGGCCGCGGCAAGGGTTTGTTCCGCCCGATCCCGCCCACGCCACCGCGCCCGCAGTCGTCTCGATTCGGAGCCAACGGCATTCGGTCCGCCGATGTTTCCCGCGCGACGATCGACGTAGCCTTCTGCAGAGCACTCGAGCACGGCGGCCCCATTCGTCCTATGAGGGCCGGCTGCCGGACTCGTCGATCCATCCACGGCTGGGGGGCCTGCATGACCACGTTCGAGACGACGCGTGCGATACGAGCGAGCGACCGAAAGTTGCCGCATCCGCCGAGGCGCCTGCCTGTGCTGGGAGACGTACTCGATCTTCACGTGACGGAGTCCAGCCAGTGGGGAATGCGCGACGCGCAGAAATACGGCTCGATCTTCGAACGCAACGTCGTCGGCACTCGTGTCACCTACGTGTCCGGGCCCGTGGAGGTGGCTGCGGTCAACGACGAGAAGACGTGGGCCAAGTTCCTCGGTGTGCCGCTGCGGAACCTGCGTTCCGTCGCGGGGGACGGTCTGTTCACCGCCCACAACTCGGAGCCGTCGTGGGCTGCGGCGCACGCCATCCTGGCGCCGGCGTTCACGCAGTCGTCGATGCGCGGCTACCACGACGCGATGGTCGCGAAGACCACTCGGCTACTGGCGTATTGGGACGGACTCGGTGCAGACGCCTGGGTCGATGTTCCTGCGGACACCAACACACTCGCTCTCGAGATCATCGGTGACGTCGCCTTCGGGTACGACTTCGCGTCGTTCGACACCTCCGAGCCCCACGAGCTGATTGCGCGCATCTCGCGCGCCCTGCGTTACATCAACCGCGCGGCCTACTCACATCCGTTGGTGGAGGCCACCGTGTTCCGCCGTCAGCGAGACCAGCACAAGGCCGACGTGGTGGCTGTTCGCCGGATCGTCGACGACATCGTCGCAGCACGGCGCGGCAGTCGAGACGGTGGGAGCCACCTGCTCGGTCTCATGCTCGACACGGTCGATCCTGTTACAGGACAGAGACTCTCGGACGAGAACATTCGAAACCAGATCCTGACGTTCCTCGTGGCGGGGCAGGAGACGTCGGCCGGTGTGTTGGCCTTCGCGCTCCACTTCCTGTCGTTGCATCCTCAGGTCGCGGAACGAGTGCGGGCGGAGGTGGAGCTGATTCGACCCGAGGGCGAGCTTCGTTTCGAGGATGTGGGCAAGCTGCGGTATCTGCGCCGCGTCGTCGACGAGACTCTGCGGTTGTGGCCTGTGGCGCCCGGCTACTTCCGCAAGGCGCGGCAGGACACGCGGGTGGGACAGCATCCATTCGAGAAGGGGGAGTGGGTCTTCGTCGTCCTGCTGCAACTTCATCGTGACGCCGGGTGGGGCAACGATCCCGAGGCGTTCGACCCCGACCGGTTCGAACGGTCGCGGGTACCGGCGAATCTCACCGACCTGTACAAGCCGTTCGGCACCGGAATGCGGGCGTGCATCGGTCGTCAGTTCGCTTATCACGAAATAGTGGTCGCACTGGCGATGATCGTTCAGCAGCGGACCCTGGTTCCTGAGCCCGGCTACGTTCTGCGGGTGGAGGAGACCATCACGCTGAAACCGCGGGACTTACGCCTGCAGGTCGGCCGTCACGCACCATTCTGACGATCTCTGCTGGATTGAGGAGGACGCTGCGTAGGGCAGCTGACGGGTTGGCGTCGTGCACCGCGCGGGGAGCCAACCGTCAACGGTATTCCCAAACCAGGCGAGTGCCCTCGATGAAGGGTTGGTATTTCGACCACAGTGTGACGCGCATGTCGAAGGTGGTGTTGCGTTCGAGGGAGAACGCCAGTTGCTCGAGCATGGCGCTGAGTGATCTCCACAGCGGAGGCTTCCAGGGTGCGTCCGCGTCGGGGTGGATGTTGACGCACCCGTGCAGGGGGCCTGTCCGAGTGTCGACGAACAGCGTGTCGGCGTTCGACTTGGCGAAAGCCACGAACCCGGGCAGCATCATCGGCGCTGGAGATCCCGCCGGCTTTGCCATCTCTTCGTCCATGTCGATGGGCTCCCCGAATGCCGGGTTCGCGTTGAAGTCGATCCACAGTCGATGATCGCTCAGTAACCTGTCCAGGCTCAGGAGCTCGAAGCCGGGTGGTATCAAAGCGATACCGCGTTGCTCTGGAGTCAGCTCGGCGCGGTGGTAGAGATCCCGCACCTCGTCGGTCCACGGGCACGTCGCCTTCTCTGCCGCCGCGATATCCGCGTCTGTCGCACCGCGAAAACTGACGCCGATATTCGCTTCGAGAATGGCCGACACCCGGGCCCACTGAATGTCGACTGAGCTCGGAGCGGGCGTTCTCAGCAATCTGGCGACATCGCTGGCATCGGCAGAGGTCAGAATGGTGGCAATCTCTGCGGCGTCGAGGTCATCGTTGGCCATCGCCCAAGTCTCCCACGACCTGACTCTTCATCGCCGGATCGTGGCGAAGGCCGCTGGTTGGCGCACAGTGTCGGTCGGCGCTTGTCGCACGTGTCGAGTGCCTGGATCTGTAGGGGTTTGTACGCTGTCGCTCGCGGTGAGTCCGTGCAAGCGTGGAACAGATGCAGACCATCACGCACCGCAGCCCGGCCCACGGCAGGCGTACCGCATCAGTGCATCCAGCTGTCTTGCCGCGACGAGACCGCCGGTGATGGGCGCGCTGCGTACCCGCCGCGACCCGGTTGCGGAACTGGTCTTACTCGCGATCGGTGCGGCGCTGTTCGCGGTGGCCCGCGTGCTCGATCTGGACGGCCTGTTCATCGGGTCGATCTTCCTGTGCGCCTTCGCTGGACTGGCTGCGTTGTTCTCCAGCAGGTTGGCCCAGCAGAGCTTGGGGACGAAGATTGCCGCGACCGTCATCGGGCTCGCAGTGACTGCGTTCGGCGCCGTGTGGATGATCACGCACGCTTCCTCGACCGAGATCTTCTCGCCCGCAATGCTTCTGTACCCCGGTGGAGAAGGTAGGCCGCAACGATCATTCGAGCGCGTGTCCGCCAGCATCCGTAGGTCAGTCCCGTATCGGCGGCGAATGCTCGCCGGATCGTTTTCTTACTGACTACGGCACCAACAGGAGCTTTCAGCGCTACACGAGAGCGATCAACGCTTTCGCCGCGGCCCTGGACAATTCCACCGTGTCGGAAGGACAGTAGAGCCGGACTGCCCGGACGCACCGATGCGTCACGTACGGCGTTCGCTCTGTCCGAACACACGTCGACGAACGACGGCGCCGGCGACACTACACACCGCAGCGCAGACAAGGCCGCTCGCGACGGCGACGCCCGGTGCGAGGGAGGTCAATCCCGCAACGAGTGACACCCATGCGAGGACCACTGCGCCGGTCTCCAGGCGCGCCGCCAGGACTGGCCCTGTTCTCCGTCTGTGCGCCGACACCGCCTTCAGGTACAACCCGTAGGCGGCATAGACCGTGGTGTACGCACCGATGCAGAACGCGAACACACCCATCGCGAACCACCCGGGGACAACGTCGTAGGGAGCGTCGCCGAGGGCGGACATTGCGGCGACCGAGATGGGCACCACCAATGCCGTTCCGATGTACAGGAGGACGGCGAGGCCCAGCACCGAATCCTTGGGCGACGACGTCCACGACATCGCACCACTGTAACCAACTGATCGGTCTAGATCGTGCTCGCCGCTGCCGCGCACGGGCGGGTCACGGCGTGTCCGTGCGAGACCTGACCGAGAGAATCGCCGCGACCACTGCTCCGACCAGCAGGAGGAGGACCACGTCGTCGCTGCGATCGGCCGCCGACGTGCCTCCCCAGGTCGCCACGCGCACGATCACCGCAAGTAGGTAGAGGCCGATCGCGGCGGTGCGTGGATTTCCCATGACGGCACCGTATGCCTGTATCGACGCCGCATCAACGCCGAAGGCGAATGAGTGGCAGCGCACGAATGGTCTATCGCTCGACGGTGTCAGATCCGGTGCGCTGCCCCCCTGGGAGAACTTTCGGCCGAATGTACCGATCCTGCTACGGGTATCGGCACCGACTCTTGCGCTGCGTCGCGCGACGTGTCATTCTCGGACACATGACAACCGGAAAGGCGGACACCGCCACCCTCGCGTGAGCGCCGCAGCAACACCCTTCGCGGTCAGGGCAAGAACCGCATCGTCATCGATTCATCAGATGGCATCCGTACCCATGTTGCGGGACACGTGGCTCGCGCTGGGTGTGTCCACTCTGCCGTCCGACAGGCCGACCGCCGAGGCCGCCGTAGCGGATCTGTACAGGCATGCAGGGTTCCGTTGTCCCGAGTTCGTGTGGGTACCGTCCCCACCGGCTGGCGCCGATCTGGTTGTCTCCGAACAGTTGTCGGGTACGAACTCCCTGACGTCCGGTGCTGCCGCTCGAATCGTGTCGACCGTCTCACGGTCACGCGAACGCATGGACAACCGCACGGGCGGGGTGTCGCGACGATGGCCTTCCGACAGTCGCTCCCTCTGGGCTGCACGCACGCAGCCACTGGCGGAGTCCGCGCGGCAGGGGATCGCGCCCGACGAGTTGCTGCGAATCGCGGTGTGGGATTCATTGCGCACCAGCCTGTTCGATGGAGTGGCGGCCGCTGTGCGGTCACTCGTTCAGCGACCGACGGGAAGCGTGGCGTGGTACGGGCAGCAGGAAGCGCACCGGCTCGCGTACTACGACATCCATCGCACACTGGGCATCTCTGCCTTCCGCGGTACGGATCACGCCATCCTCGATACTCAGACAGCCCTCGCGGGGGCGACCGGCTGGTGGTGGGCATTCGACAATGTCTGCGTCATGTCCGAGCGACCTGGATTTCTTCAGACCGAACCTCTTCCGGGAGCGGTGCACAACGAACGGCGACTGCACGGACAGAACGAGCCCGCCGTCCAGTTCGCCGACGGACGATCCGTTCATGTCGATCACGGGACCATCGTTCCCGAGTGGGTGATCGCCGAACCCACCGTCGAGCGCATCGCACGCGAACGGAACATCGAGGTACGCCGGTGCGCCATCGAGCGCATCGGGTGGGACGTCTACATCGACGAGGCCGGACTCGAGCTCGTCGACCGGACGGGCGATCCGGGGAATGCCGGCGCCCCGCTGTCGCTCTACGCCACGCCGACCAGCTGGGTGGACGACGGCCGAATCCTGCTCGTGGTCAACGGTTCTGTCGAGCGGGACGGTCGGCGGCGACGCTACGGGTTGCCGGTTCCGAACGGCATGACGTCCGCGCTCGACGCCGCCGGATGGACCTACGGCATCACCGGCGACGACTACTCCTGTCTCGTGCGCCGCACGTGACCACATTCCGACGACCCGAGGTGACTTCGATGACCACGACCATGACTTTGTCCACACTCACGGCCCTGACCGGCCTCGACGTCTTCGACTATCTCGATCGAGACGTGTCGATACCCGTCGTCGACGGGCTTCAAGCTCAGGGCGATCTGATCGTCGTGCCGCGCCCGATGATCGTCCACGTGCAGGCAGTTCGGGGCACGCGGGCCGACGACGTGCCCCTCACCGGCGTCGAACTGCTTCGCAGCGCCGCCGGCGGCAACCCTCACAGCCTCGTCTGCGAGGAAGGCCATTGCATGTGGTCCACTCCGGTGTTCGATCCGAACGGCCTTGCGTTGGGCATCCTCGACACCGAGGTCACGGCGTACCTGATTCATCCCGAACACGGTGCGACAGGAATTGCGCCCGGCTCCTACGTCATCAGCAGGCAACGCGAGCGTGGAGTGGGTCGACACTTCCGATCAGCGCGGTTGGTCGCGGATTGACGCACGCGACCAGCCAGGGGCGCGGCTGACACCGCGCCCCTGGTGACGACAGGATCAGTCGGTGACGGCCACGAACTCGTTCGGAGTGACGTCGAGTTCGCTGCTGACGGTGACGTCACCGGTGGTCAGATCCACGGCGTGGATGCTGTCGGTGTCCGGTTCGGTGACGTAGGCGGTGTCGCCGGTGATGGAGATGCCGGGGTGTGCGTCCTGGTACTCGCTGGGGCCTTCCCACTCACCGATGACAGGGTAGGAAGCGGTGAACTCGCGCGTCTCGGGATCGAAGACGTGCAGGGCGCCGTCGGTTCCGATGATGTAGGCCTTGTCGTCGGGTCCACGGGAGACCCCGCGCCAGGTGTACTCGGCACCGTCGGGCATCTGGACGACGTCCAGCGTCTTCGCCACGGTGTCGATGACGGTGACCGCCTGCAGCAGTGAGCCTTCCGCGTCTGCGTCGTTCTTGTAGTCGCCGACGACCAAGGGGCTGGTCTCGCTGACGTACGCGTTGCCCGTACGCCCGTAGGGCTGGTCCGGAGCGTCGAGCTTGGTGATCTCGCCCTTGTCGTAGACCAGGACACCGTTCTCGCAGCCGAATACGACGATCTCGTTCTGTGCCGTTCCCTCGCCGTGGACGCCGGGGCACTGATCGTTGCGCGCGATGACCGCACCGGCGGCATCGCGCACCTCGATACCGGTGCGTCCGTTGGCATTACCAACGGTGGTGAGGAACGTGCCGTCCTCGAGAACGACCGAGACTCCGTGATGCGCCTCCACACCGGGAATGCTCTCCACCTCGGGGAGACCGTCGCTCGACTCCAGTGCTGCCGTGTCGAAGATCGTGGTGTCGCTGGTACCGTCGGCGTACAAGATCGTCTTGCCGCCGTGCCGGACGACATGGCCCGCCTTCTCCGCCTCGAAGACCGTGTCCGTGAGCTGTGGTGCGTCCGTGGTGCCCGCGGCGGTGTCGAGTACTTGGAAGCCCTTGCTCGTGGTCACCATGACGTTGCGCCCGTCGCCGGCGAGGTTGAGGCGTGTGTAGTCCTCGGAGTCGAAGTCCGCGACGGTCTCGAGGGTGGCGGCGTCCAGCACCTGTACGCCGCCGTCGTAGGAGACCGCGACACGAGGGCCGGCCTGCATCGCTGCGGTGGTGCTCGTGGTGGAGTCGGCGGCGGTCGTGGTGGTTCCGGAGGAGCACGCCGCGAGAGTGACGACCGCGCCGAGCGCGAGCACAGTGGAGCCTGCCCGCCGGAAGTGATTGAGACGCATGTGAATCCTTTTCTGTGTGGGAACGATACCGATCAGGGGGAGAGGCCGGCGGCGATGCGTTCGGTGTTGACGCGCATCATCGTCAGATAGTCGGGGGCGCCGCCGTCGGGACCGGTGAGCGACTCGGTGAACAACTGCACGACGTCCACGCTGATGTCGGCTTCACTGGCGAGTGCCTGAACGAGTCGGTCGGGCGAGGACGATTCTGCGAAGACGGTGCGGACACCGGTGGAGTCGACGGCATCGACGAGATCGGACAGGTCGGACGCCGACGGTGCGGCGAGGGTGGTGCCGCCGGGAATGACCGCCCCGACGACCTCGAAGTCGAAACGGTCAGCGAGGTAACCGAAGACATGGTGGTTGGTGACGAGCGCACGCCGTTCGTCGGGGATCGCGGCGAACGAGGCGGACATCTCCTCGTCGAGACTCTGCAGCTGTCCGCGGTACTCGGCCGCCCGTGTCGACATGGTGGCCGGATCCACTCCGTCGAGATCGCCGAGCACCGGTTCCAAGGCATCGACGACGGCGATCATGCGGGCAGGATCGGTCCAGAAGTGGGAGTCGGGGCTGCCCGCCGCGTCGCCCTCCCGGTAGTCGAGCACGTCGATGACGTCCCCGGCGACGAACGTCGGAACCTTCTCTGCGGCTGCGGCGTCGAGATGCTGCTGTAGCCCCTCCTCCAATCCCAGGCCGTTCGAGACGACGAGGTCCGCCGAGCGCAGACGCGCGCCCTCCTGCGCGGAGATCTCGAACGAGTGTGGGTCGGCGTTCGGCTTCATCAGTGTCACGACCTCTGCCTCGTCGCCGACGAGTTCCTCGACGACGTCGCCGAGGATGTTCGTGGAGACCATGACCACCGGACGGTCGTCGGCTGTCGCCGAACATCCAGCGAGAAGGGCCACCACAGCCACTGCCGCCGCGGCCAGGAGACTGCCCGTCCGGTGTCCTCGCATCGTCAACGTCCCGTCTCGGCCGTGAAGGCCGGTTCGGACGCGGTCTCGAACGTGCGGGAGACGCGGGCGTCGTCGGCGTAGTCGATCTCGTACAGCTTCCGTTCGGTGGGCGCGCTGAGGTAGGCGCGCTGCTGGTCGGCGATCAGAGTGGGTGTCTCACCTGCGGACAGTGATGCGGCGACGAGCGCGCCCGTCTCGGCAACGACCGAACCGTCGGCTCCGTCCAGTACGAACACGCGGCCGTCGGCTGTGAGAGCGAGAACGTGGTTCTCGTTGTCGTCGACCGCCGACACATGCGTCAAGCGAGTGGGAGCGGGAAGGAGCGTCCACGAGCTCTGGCGGGTGTCGAGCAACCAGATGCCCTGGTCGTCGGCGAGGCCGGCGACGGTGGGGCGGCCCTCGCGATTGTCGAACGACGTTGCGGGAGGGGCGGACACGTCAGTCGGGTACGGGATCTTTTCCACTGTGAGTTCGTCTCCGGTGGCGGACGCGAGCAGCGCGCCGTCGGAGCAGCCGATCACGGTGCCGACACGCGTGGTGATGGTGCCGGCGGCGTCGGGGCACGACTCGACGAGACCGGTGCGCGTCCCGTCCGAGGTGTGGCCTACGAGTGTTCGTGACGGGCCGATGCCCTCGGTGACGAGGGCGAACGATCCGACGGGCACGACCATGCCGTCTCCCGGCGGGTTCTGCAGACGGAACGACTCGGAGATCTCGCCCTTCGACAACGCCGCGGTGTCGAGCAGGACGGCGTCGCCGGAGTCGGGGAAGTAGAGCCCGGTTCCGCCCGAGGTGGATTGATTCGACGTGGCCACTGTCGCGTCACCGGCGCCCTCGACGGTGCCGAGGAGCCGGGGTTCGGCGCGGTAGTAGTGGAAGTGGTCGACGTGGTCCCAGGTCCAGACGCCACTGTCCACGATCTCGATTCCCGCGTCCGTCCCGGCGAACAGGTAGCGTCCGTCGGTGCTCATCGCCTCGGGTGCACCGATGGTGCCGAGGTCGGACACCGATTCGTCCAGTAGGTCCAGGTGCGAGGTCGAGCCGGTGGGATCGATGGTCGTGAGGCCGAGTCGTGGCTCGGCGAGTTCCGCGGCGTCGGCGATCGCTCCGTGGCCTTCGGCGGGTACCTCGTCGGCGGGGATCGTCGGAGCCTGCTCGGTGGAGCACGCGGTCAGGCCGACGACGAGCGCGAGAGCGGTGGTCGTGATGTGTTGTCGCACAGTGTCTTTTCGGGTGGATGGGGTCGGCCGGTGTCAGATGGAGAGCGCCGGCGCTGATGTCGTGCGTCCGATCGACGCGGTCGCCGCCCTTGCCGCCACCGACAGGCCCGACAGCGCGATCGCCGTCGCGGCGACCGTGGCGCCGGCCGCCGTGGCCGCGTGCCACGAGATGAGCAGACCGACGAACACCGACAGCACACCGATCGAGGCGGCCGCCACCATTCGAGTCGGTATCCGAGTGGTCCACTGCCCGGCGGCGACGGCAGGTGCGAGCAGGAGTCCGACGACCAGAAGCGAGCCGACAGCCTGGTAGGAGGCCACGACAGCGAGTGTCACCAGCGCGACCAGAGCAGCCTGTGCCGCGCGGGGAGCAAGGCCCAGTACCGACGCGATGCGGGGATCGAGCGCGAGCGCCACCAACGAGCGGTGGAAGACCGCGGCCACCGTCATGCCGACCACCACAGCGACGGCCAGGAGTGCGATGTCCACGGACGTGATGGCCAGGATGTCTCCGAAGAGGATGGACGTGGCATCGGTGGCGAAGCTTCCCGAATGGGAGATGATGATGACTCCCAGTGCCAGCATCGAGACGAACAGCATGCCGATGCTCGTGTCGTAGGAGAGGGATCCGCGACGCTGGAGCGCAGCGATGCCGAGGCTCATCACGACCGCGCTGAGTGCGCCGCCCACCAGCGCGGGCGCCCCCAGGACCGTCGCCAGGGCGACTCCGGGCAACATCCCGTGCGCGAGGGCTTCTCCCAGAAAAGCCATGCCGCGGATGACGACCCACGTACCGACGACCCCGCACAGCACCGCCACGAGTGCGCCCCCGACGAGGGCGCGTTGCACGAAGGCGAGCGAGAAGGGCTCGATGAGCGCCTGAAATGTCACGCTTGGGATCGTAACGATAGTGATAATGGTTTCCAAAATCGATAAGGTGAGTCCATGAGCCAGATCGACACGACCCGACTCGCTGCTCGGCTGCGCAGTGCCCGCGTGGAGTTCGACAAACACGTGGCCATCGACGGGGTCGACCTCGATGTCGTCGCGGGAGAGGTGACGGCGATCGCAGGTCCGAACGGTGCCGGCAAATCCACACTGCTGGAGATGATCGCGGGAACGCGTGCGCTGACGTCCGGCACCCGAGTCGCGACGCGGGCACTAGGATTCGTTCCACAGCGCGCGGCGGTCCCGGACCGACTGCCGGTGACGGTGCGGGACGTCGCGACAGTCGGCGTCTGGGGCGGGAGGCGGGCGTGGCGCCGTCTCGATGCCGAGTCTCGCCGTGTCGTCGACGACGCGCTCGATCGCCTCGGTATCAGCGAGCTCGCAGACAGGCCCTTCTCCGCGTTGTCAGGCGGTCAGAGACAGCGGGCGTTGCTCGCGCAGGGCCTTGCGCGTCGCGCTGATCTTCTGCTTCTCGACGAACCCACGACGGGTCTGGACGCGACGAGCGGGGATCGCATTCGGGACGTCATGAGGGCTGAAGCCCGGCGCGGCGTGGCAGTCGCCTGCGTGTCTCACGATCCGCTCGTGATCGACATGGCCGATCGGGTCGTGAAGCTCGAGGCGGGGCGGGTGGTCCGCTGATGGGCGTTCGAGTGTCACCGATCGACCGTGGATGCCGAACGGGTCATCGATTGTGGACTGTCGCCCCCGTCCACCGGGGTTGGAAGTCCACGACCGCTACGACTCAGGAGGGGCTCTGCTGCTTGTGGTTCCGACGGTCGACACGTGCTGCAACCCCCGCTGCGACGACGGCCGCGCACGTCGCCACCACGACCGCGAGTACCGAGCGGGAACCCACGGTCCCGGGGTCGAGAACGAGAATCCGGTCGGCACTACCCGTCCATCCGAACTCGTACGGACGGTCCGGAGGAGCGGACAGTGTGACGACGGCGAGCATGGTCGGGATCAGCAGGCCCACGGAAGTGATCGTCGGATCGGACGGTCGGGACGACAGTAGCGAATAGACGATGGCAGCAGGCAGGACCACGGCATACCCGACGGTGGACACGAGGCCGTACGGGAACAGAGCCGACGCGCAGACGAGCGCGAGGATGCAGCAGCCCACCGGAGTGGAGGGTGCCCACCGCGCTGCGAGGGCGCCGACGGTGAAGCCGGCGATCGCGAGGAGAACGAGCCACCACGCGTTCCACACCATTCCTCCGACGAAGGTGCAGGCCACGGCAAGCCCTGCGCACAAGAATGCACCGCTGTCCGCGGAACCGATGGCTGCCCCGACGATCACGACGACCGTCGCTGCCGCGGCCACTGTCCACTGACCGACGGACGCACTGTAGTCACCGAGGAGCGCGTACACGACCCACAGCAGACCGACCGCAGCGGCCATGCGCCAGTGCACAGTTCGGGGACCACGGGTCACGACGTGCGGCATCGAGATCGTGCTCGCGAGTAGCACTGCGGTCACCACGAGCACCGGGATCGGCACGACCGGCTCGGGGAAGAATGCGTCGCCCGGCAGACTCACCGACCATCGGAAGTGGTCCGGATACTGCTGCGCAACGAGTGGGGAGAAGCGGTAGGCCGATGCGGCTCCGAGAGCCAGAGCGACGAATGCGGTGCGACTGGTGTGGGCCAGTGTCACCGCCGTGACGAGGATCAGTCCGGATCCGACACCGGCCACAGTCACGGACCACGCCGTGGAGATGTCGACCGCCGCCGGCGTTGCCAGGACGGCGGTGCCCGCCGCGCCGACACCGGTGATCAAGCCCCGCCGCGAGTGAGTGAACGCCACACGGACAGCCGTCAATACCACCACGACTGCGACGACGCCGGCCCACGCGGGACTGAGGAACACAGAGCTGACAGGAGAGTCGCGCTCTGCCACCATCAGATCGGTGGGCGGGGTGGACATCACCGCGAGACACGCTGTGAAGGCGCCCGTTCCGGCGGCGGCGCTCGCCCGAGGGTCGTACTGTCGCCACTGCACGGCGACCAAACTACAGCGGTGACACACGGAGGCAGCGATGAGTACCGACCACGAGCAGCCGGACGACCCACGCGCCCACTGGCGCGTTCTGCCGCAGACGGTGTCACCGACAGACGACGGAGTGCAGACGCAGACGACGCAGGTCGATCTCGATGTGCCGACGTCGTTCGATCCGATTCAGGGAATGGTGCGCACGTACCGCTGACGACGGCCGCTGCCGCCGGCCGACTCAGTCCCGGCGACCCACCACCGGGTTGAGCTCGGAGTCCGCGAGTCCGCCGGGCTCGATGCCGGGGAGGAACTCGCGCCACGTACCGCTGATCAGGGTCGGCGATTCCACGACACGGGTGCCGTCGGCGAAGTAGGTGGTGGCGAGTGCTCGACGCGGCTGCGTCGTCCGGTTCGGGCCCGCAGTGTGGAAGCACAGCGCGGAATGGAACGACACGTCTCCCACTGCGAACGGCTCCGCTTCCACCGCGACGTCACGCTGGAGGAAGCGTTGGGTGACGGCCTCGTCGTACGACGTGCCGACCTTGTCGAACTCCAGATCGGCGACCTCGTCCAACACGTCCCGGCCGCGGGCGAAGGACAGCGGACCCATCCGGCCCGGGATGGCCGACATCGGCATCCACGCGGTGACGGCGTCGGTGGTCTGCAGGGGGAAGTGTTCGGCGTCGTGATGCCACGGCGTGCGCCCGCAGCCGGGCTCTTTGGACAGCGCATTGTCGTGGTACAGGCGCACTCCGGGCACGTCGAGCAGTGCCGCAGCCAGACCGCCGATGCGGGGCGAGAGCGCCACGGTGCGCATCAGATCGTCGTGGAGCCACATCTGCTCGAGCGCGGTGAATCGCCCGGCGACGTCGTCACCGTGCTCCGCGCGCAGCAACTCCTCGAGTCGCTCGGCGAGGCGGCGCACCACCGCCGGCGACAGCACTGCGGGCAGTCGCACGAAAGCCTGCCGTGCGAAGGCCTCGACGGAAGCGGGATCGAGGGCGTAGGGCTCGGCCAGCTCGCGCTCGATCTGCTCGTCCGTGGCGGCCTCGACATCGGGCAGGCCGGGACCCTCGACCAGTTCGGCGGGCGCCGCATCGTTCGCGGCCAGGGTGACGTACCAGTCCCACCAGTCCTGATCGTCGCCTGCCCAGTCCTGATCGATACCGCCGTCCCGGTTCTGTTCGGGCAGGCGATCATTGGTGGTCGAGTCGTTCAGAGCCACAGCAGCGCCGCCTCGTGTGAGAAGGTGTAGGAACCGGACGCGTCGCGGCATGAGGCCAGGTACTCGCCCAGCACCGGAGCGGCTTCCATCTCTTCCAGCGACACCGAGTCGTCGAACGCGCAGCGCTGGAGAAAACCTTCGGCGATGCCACGGTCGGAGGTACCGGTCGTGTAGGTGACGCGCTGATCGCGTACGTCCGCGCCGGCTCGTGTCAGTGCGTCGCGCACCTGCTCGGCGGTCGTGTACGGCGTCGCCTCGCGCACCCCGGCGCGGAAGGCGTCGTAGAACGCGAGGTAGTGCGAGGCCGCCGTGGCCTGTGCGACCAGGCCCAGGCCTCCGGGAGCCAGTGCGGCCACGAATCGTTCTGCCGCAGCGTCCAATTCGTCCGGCGGCAGTGCGTAGAGAGCGTGGGTGGCCCAGACGACGTCGTAGCCGGCGTGATCCGCGGGGAGGTCCTGCAGGGTCATCACCAGGTCATGCCGGGCCGCGAACGGCGCGCCGAGCGCGCCGCGTGCCTCGGCGACGGAGAACGCGGACGGGTCGAGAAGGTCGTAGGCCAGCTCGGGAACCGCCGACAGGTCGGTGTAGCGGCGCAGCGCGGTGGGGAACTTTCCGCTGCCGCACGCCACGTCGAGCAGCGACCAGCCCTCGTGCGCGCGGTCGCCGAGGAGCGTCGGCCAGTCGGCGGCCAACGCCAGCTGCCGGTAGTCCTCGGTCGCGAGAGCGTAGAACGCCTCCATGCCCGTGCGACCGGCTTCGCTCCAGTGCTCGAGGCTGCGCTCTGCTGTGTCTCCGCTGCTCATGTCACTCCTCCTGAAAGGAGCCGACCGCAACACACCGGATGAGGCGTCGTGATTGACTCGTATCTGATGTCCAACATAGCTGCGCCACCGCCCACCGAGCTCGCCGCAGTGCTTCTCGACGGTGTGCGCGCCGTGCGGCGGGGAGCTCCGGCCCTGGCCGGCCTCGAACCCGACTCCTACGCCCGCCTGCATTCCGCTTTCGAACTGCTCTCCGATCAGCGCGATCTGATCGCCGAGCACCTTGCCGGCAGGCTGGGTACCAGGGGGGACGGACCGATCTCGGTGCTGTCCGTGGGATGCGGTGACGGCGTGCTGGACGTCCGTCTCGCCGCCGGTCTGGTGTTGGCGGTGCCAGGGCGCCCCGTGCGGTACGTCGGAATCGATCCGTGGATCGGCAGTGTCGAGCGCTTCACCGCCACGATGGCCGCGCTGGGTGCCGACGAGCTGAGTGCCGACGGCCACGTGGCGTCGTTCGGTGACTCCCCGGTGGACGACGAGACCTTCGACGTCGTGATGTTCGTGCACTCGATGTACTACGTCGCCGATGTCGGGGCGACCCTGCGCGCTGCTCTCGCGCTGCTACGTCCCGGCGGCGAACTGTGGGTGGCTGTCGCACCGTCGGCCGAGCTGAACGCGCTGGTGGGAGTTCTCGCACCTCCGCTCGAGGGTCATCGACAGTGGTTCAGCGGTGACGTCGGAGACGCCTTCGTCGACGCCGGGATCGTCGTCGACGACGTGGCCACTCTGCACGCGCTGGTCGATCTGGCGTCCGCGAGCGACGAGGTGCTCGACTTCGCGGTGCAGGCCAGGCTGACCCCCGATCTACAGGGCCCGGTGCGGGCCTACCTCGACGCGGTGTCGGTCCCCGGCGCGGACGGAGGCCTTCGAGTGCCGCATCCAGTGGACGTGTTCACCGCGTCCCGTCACTGACCCCGTCCCGCAGTGCGTCGTCGATCGTCTCGCCCACGGCAGCCGCGCCCACGGCGGTCATGATCGTGCCGGCATGATCGAGGCCGTCCAGTGCTCTGACGGACGTCAGCTCGAGAGCGTCGATGTCCTGCGGCGAGTACATCGGCGGAGACCCTGCCCCGACGCTCCACTGCGCGTGCAGGAATCGGATCGGCACCGTCAGGTCGCGGAACCGCGAGTCACCGAAGAAGACGTCCGTGGCGTCCGCGACGACCGCATCGGTCGACAGCCGGATCGCACCGTCGGCCAGATCATGAGCGGCGTACTCCCGGAGGAGCGGATCGTCACGGTCCAGCAGCGGTAACGACGTCGACACCAGGAAGTCGAGGTAGTCGTCGAGGTCGTCCCATCGCTGCCGCGTTCGCGCGATCCTGTCCTCGAACACGGCCGCGACGGTGTCTCGGGTGAGACCGGCAGGCGGTTCCACCGGCACGCCTCCGTCGACGAGAACGAGACTCTTCGCTCTGGATGGGAACCGCGCTGCGAATTCGACAGCCGCGAATGCACCCATCGACATGCCGCACACGTGCACGGAGTCGAGTCCCAGGGCCTCGAGAACGGCGTCCAGATCGTCCGCGTGACGGGCGAGCGACGACGCGCCCGTGACGTCGACGCTGTCACCGCGGCCGCGGAGGTCCGGCGCGACGAGCGTCAGGTGTGGCGCCTCCGCGTGCAGCCAGTTCCACAGCATGCGCTGGCTGGACACCCCGTGGATCACGAGGATCGGATCGGAGCTGCCCGTGAGTGTCTCGACGGTGATGTGTCCGCCCGACACCGGTACTCGTTCGACGGTCATGGTGCAGACACTAGGAGGTCGGACCCCGTGATGACGGTGGAAGTACGTGCGCTGCACGTTTCGCTGTCCGATTCGGGTCACGGTTGTACCGTCGCAGAGTCACGAGGCCACGAGGGACGCACCTCGACGGCCACACACCGTCGAAGAAGGGGCCTCATGCCCGACACGTCACCGCGCAGGCACCACGAGATCGTCATCGTCGGCGGAGGCTTCTCCGGCCTGGGTACCGCTATCGCGCTCCGCAAGGCCGGTTTCGACGATCTTCTCATCGTCGACGACGGTGACGGTCCCGGCGGCACGTGGCAGTGGAACACCTATCCGGGCGTGGCGGTCGACATCCCGTCCTTCAGCTACCAGTTCTCGTTTGCTCAGCGATCCACCTGGTCGCGCAGCTACGCCCCCGGCCGCGAGTTGCGTGCCTACGCCGAGCAGATCGTCGACGAGTACGGCCTGGCGCCTCATCTGCAGTTCGGCACGCGCGTACACGGGGCCTCGTTCGATGCGCCGTCCGCGACGTGGTCGATCTCGACCAGCGCCGGCGACGTGACGGCACGCTGGTTGATCCACGCGGGCGGGCCGCTGAGCCAGCCCAAGCTCCCCGACATCGAGGGCATCGACACCTTCGAGGGCGCGACGATGCACACCAGCCGGTGGAACCACGAGGTCTCGCTGGCCGGTAAGCGGGTCGGCATCATCGGTACCGGCGCGACGGCGGTGCAGGTGGTCCCGGAGATCGCACCGGAGGTGGACCATCTGACGGTGTTTCAACGCACGCCCATCTGGTGCCTGCCGAAGCCGGACTTCCCGCTCGGCCGGATGGGACGGGCGAGTCTCGAGACAGTCCCCGGAGTCCGGCAGATCGCCCGCCTGGCGAGCCAGGCGTTCGTCGAGGCGACGTTCCCGGTGCTGGCGCACTTTCACAAGTGGGTTCCCGCCACCGCGGCTCTCCAGGTCGCCGCGCGTCGGTACATCGCCGCACAGGTACACGATCCGGCCACACGGGACGCCCTGACTCCGACCTACGCGCTCGGGTGCAAACGGCCGAGTTTCCACAACTCGTATCTCTCGACGTTCAACCGGGACAACGTCTCTCTGCAGACGACGTCCATCGAGGCGATCACGCCCGGCGGCATCCGCACGAGCGACGGCGTGCAGCACGAGCTCGACGTGTTGGTCCTCGCCACCGGATTCAAGGTCACCGACAGGGACGCACTGCCGACGTATCCGCTCACCTCCGCCGACGGCACCGATCTGGCGGAGCACTGGGACGCCGAGAGGTTCCACACCTATCAGGGCGTCGCGACGGCGGGCTTTCCGAACTTCTTCACCGTCTTCGGCCCCTACGGATACAACGGCGCCTCGTTCTTCACCCTGGTCGAGAACAGTGCCGCGCACATCGTGCGTGTCCTGACCGAGGCTCGTCGACGCCGGGCCACCTTCGCCGAGGTGACCTCGGCGGCGCAGGAGCAGTACATGAGCGCGATACTGGCACGTCGGTCGTGGCAGGTCTTCACCGATCCGACGTGTGCCGGCGCCAACAGCTACTACTTCACCGCGAACGGGGACGTGCCGTTCCGGGCGTCGACCACTCCCGAGGCGGCATGGCGCAGCCGCCGATTCCCCCTGGCCGACTACGCCTTCGGTGGACGGGCGGGCTGATCGCCGCCGAGGTCGAACTCAGCTCGCGCGCAGAGCCGCGACGACCGGCGCGAACATGGTGGTCTTGATCGCGCCGAGGGTGCCGCGGTCCTTGCCGGCAATGGGCGTGATCCGCTCGATCGCGGCACCGACGACCTCGTCGTCGGGGGCGATGGCGTCGACGAGTCTCGCGGCCAGTGCGTCGTCGCCGCCGTAACGGTGCCCCGTGGTCATCGCGACGACGGCGTCCTGCGGTGACAGCTTCGCCTGGATCAGCGCCGCCATGCCCGGGGTGAAAGGAATGTCGATGTCGACCTCGGGGAAGCAGAAGTAACCGCGATCGGCTCGCATGGTGCGGAAGTCGTGCGCCAGAGCGAACATCGCGCCGGCGCCGAAGGCATGGCCGTTGACGGCGGCGACGGTGGGGAGCGGGAACGTCAGGATGCGGGCGAACAGAGCGTGCACGCGTCCGACGTACCAGTCGGCGCGCTCGCCGTTGGCCATGAGCCAGTCGAGGTCGAGTCCGTTGGAGTAGAACTTTCCGGTGCCGACGGTGACGAGTCCGCGGGCGTCGGCTTCGACCGTGTCGAGCTGGGCGCCGACGGTGTCGAGCCAGTCCGGGGAGAAGCGATTCTCGTCGTCCCCGAGGGTGAGGACGGCGATGCCGTCGCGGAGGTCGAGGGTGGCGGTCATGAGGAGGCCTTTCGTGTGGGCGGGGCGTGATCCGTGGTCGGTGGGGGCAGGGCGAGAATGCCGCGGACGGCGGCGGCAAGTCGTTTCCGGGCGGCGATGTCGGGTGATGTGTTGCCGCGCAGCAACAGTGCTGTCGGGAGCCCGACGACGCAGTCCTTGACGACGGCGACGCTCTCACGATCGGCGCGGTTCCACAGGGCTCGGGAGAGTTGGACGAGCAGTGCGGCCAGTGTCTCGTCGAGGGTGCGCAGGTCTGCGGCGACCTCGTCGGGCAGGTCGTCGGTGCCCAACAGCTCTCGCCGCGAGACCGTCATGAGAAACCGTGCTGCGACGGGTGATTCGGCGAGGAAGGCAGCCGGTGCGTCTGCGGCTGCCACGACGGCCCGGACGGCGGAGTCACGTCCGGGTCGGTGCTCGAGTGCCGTGGTCACCGCATCGTTCTGCAGAGTGAGCATCCGACGTGCGTCACGGACCCACACTCGTCCGAGGAGGCCCGCTCGTGACCCGAACGCGTGATAGATGGCGCCGTTGGAGATCGAGGTGCGCTCCGACATCGCGCGGATCGTGACGGCGGAGGCGCCGGAGTCGACCGCCAGCGACTCGGCGGCGTCCATCAGCGCGTCGAGGTCGTGGAGGCGGGGGCGAGGCACCACCGAACCATACCAGAGCATGTGCTCTGTTACGGCACGGTGGTCGCCGGCGGGCTGCCTCAGGCGGGTGGTCGGTAGCCCGGGGGATTGGGCTCGTCGACCCAGATGTCCACTGCGAGGTCGCCTCCCGGCGTGCAGTCGTATGCCGACAGGTCGGTCACGCCCGACTCCAGCAGGACGTCCTCGCACAGCAGAGTCTGTCCCGTGTAGTCGCGGGCCGGTCTGCTCAGCACCGCGTACGCCGCGTCCGCGTAGATCTCGGGCTTCCGTGCCTCGCTCATCGCCTTGTCGCCGCCGAGCAGGTTCTGCACCGCGGCGGTCGCGATGAACGTGCGAGGCCACAGCGTGTTCGATGCGATGCCGATCTCCCGCATCTCCTCCGCGATTCCCAGGGCGCACAACGTCATCCCGAACTTGGCCATCATGTAGGGGGTCGGCACGAGCCACCGTTGTTCGAGGCGCAAGGGCGGTGAGAGCGTGAGGACGTGCGGGTTGTCGCGGCCCTTCATGTGGGGCAGGCACGCCTGCGACACGGCGTACGTCCCGCGCACCTGGATGCCGTTCATCAGATCGAACTGTTTGAGAGCAACCTCGTCGATGGATCCGAGGTTGATCGCCGAGGCGTTGTTGATGCAGATGTCGATGCCACCGAACTGCTCCACGGCGGCGCCGACGGCGGCCTGCACCGCCTCGCCGTCACGAACGTCTCCGACGATGGGCAGCGCCTGCCCGCCCGCCTCCTCGATCTCCGCGGCCGCGGTGTACACGGTCCCGTCGAGCTTGGGGTGGGGTTCGGCAGTCTTGGCCAGCAGCGCGATGGTGGCGCCGTCCGCTGCGAGGCGCTTCGCGATGGCCAGCCCGATGCCGCGGCTGGCCCCGGAGATGAACACGGTCTTACCCGAGAAAGTCATGAGGCATCCGTCCTTCGTCGATGTCGCGGTGAACGGTGAGTACCGCGGACTCCTCGGACCGTAGCAGAGCGGATGCTCGGTTACTCGAACCCCGATCAGCGTCCCGACACGCGCGGGACCCGTAGGCTGGCGGGTGATCACAGTCGCTCCGTAGTCGAGCGGCGGCGGACCAACCCCGGAAGTCCGTCGGAGAGGGTGGCGTGCAGCGCATCGTCGATCCCGAATCCCGCGCGGTCGAGGCCGTCCTGGCGGACGTGTGGGGAGCGCGATCGGTGTATCAGCCGATCGTCGACCTGGACTCCGGGGTGGTGGTCGGTTACGAGGCGTTGGCTCGGTGGCCCGCGGTACCCGGTGTGGATGTCGGACGGGTATTCGACGAGGCGGCGGATCGAGGTGTGGTGCGTGAGCTCGACTGGGCATGCCGACTGGCCGCACTCTCCGGTGCCGCGGAGGCCGGTCTGAGTACCGAGTACAGCGTCTTCATCAACGTCGAACCGCACAACGGGCCCGTCATACCCGACTTCGCACGGAGAATGCTCGACAGCTTCGACCGGCCGATCAACGTCGTGATCGAACTGACCGAGAGGTCGCTGCTGTCCGATCCCGCCACGTTGCTGGCGGTGGTCGACGCTGCTCGACGACTCGGGTGCTCGGTGGCCCTCGACGACGTCGGGGCCAACGAGGCCACGGTCACCATGCTGGAGTTCGTGGCACCGGACATCATCAAGTTGGACTGCACGCTGGTGCAGTCCGATCCGAGTCCGGCACAAGCGCGTGTCATCGCTGCGGTGCGTGCGCACGCCGAGTTCACCGGCGCGACGATTCTCGCCGAGGGTGTGGAGAACGAGGAGCATCTGGCCCGTGCCAGAGCGCTCGGTGCCACCCTGGGGCAGGGCTGGCTGTTCGGCCGACCCGCGGCGTTGCCGTCCGACACGTCGCGACGCCGCGACGTTATCGACCGGACGCCGTCGGTGGTGTCACGCAGACGGTCGTCGGCCGGTTCCGCAGTGCCGGAGGTGCCGTCCGACCTGTTCGGGGAGATCCCACCCCTGGTGGGGCGAAAAGCGTTCGTGCTGAGCATGGCTCGTGAGATCGAGGACCACGCCCGCGGCGCTGTGGACCCACTCATCGTGCTCTCGGCATTCCAACGTGCCCGGTGGTTCGCGCCGAACGTGGTCGACCGGTACGCCGATCTCGCGGCCCTGCACCCGTTCATCGCCGCGCTGGGGGTGGGCCTGCCGGACGAGCCGGCCCCCGGAGTACGCGGTGCCGCACTGGATGCAACAGAACGATTCTCGGGCGAGTGGACGGTGACGGCGGTGGGCCGGCACTACTTCGCGGCGCTGATCGCTCGCGACCTCGGCGATGTCGACGTTCCCGACGCCGATCGGCGATTCGAGTTCATCCTCACGCACGACCGTCGTCTGGTCGTGTCGGCGGCACGGTCGCTGATGAGGCGCGTGCTGCCGTCTCGCGGATGATCCTCACGCGTCCTCGACGTGACCTTCCGCGTCGGAGACCCCCGGCAGCACATCGGCGAATCGAACGAGGAATTCGCTGATCGCGTCCACGGTGTCGGCGTCGTAGTCCCCGAGTGCAGTGTCGAGCGCCGCCGAGGACCGTCGAAGAAAGGGGTCGATCCGCTCGTGGGCGGCCTCGGTGGCCCGCAGCGTCACCGATCTGCGGTCTCTGCTCTCGCGGTTGCGGGAAACGAACCCCCTCTCTTCCAGCCGGTTGATCAACGCCGTGGTGGCACCGGAGGTGAGGCCCACCCGCCGCGACAGCGCCGCGGGAGTCAGCGGGCTGCCTTCGCGTTCGGCCCAGATCACCTCTCCCAGTGCGGTTCCGTCCGTGGTCGGCAGGTCCATCCAGCGGGCGAGGAGATGCGCCGATTCCTGGTACCTCACCGCGTACAGCCGGAGGGCCTGGAGAACGCGCGTCTGGGGTGAGGTCATCGGTGGGTGGTCTTTCCCGCGTGGGCGATGTCAGGCACGGAGACGAGGGTATTCCGCGAGGCGGGGAACATGCTTCTCGCTCGTCAGGAGGGTCGACTGGAACAGTCTGCGCACCGGCGCCGAAGCCGCCACGCGGTGGCCGACGCGGAGTGCCCGCACTCCCGTGGGAGACATCGGATGCAGCAGCTTCGCGCCGCCGCGGGGGAGTCCTTGCGCGCTGTCGGCGTAGCCACGCATGAGCTCCTTGTAGCGAGCGAAGGCGAGGTCCGGTCGATCGGGGTGCGCGGCCAACTCGCCGGTGAGGATGTGCGCTCCGACCAGGGAGAGTGTGGTGCCCATTCCGGTCGGACCCGAGCCCCACGCGGCATCCCCGACGAGCGCCACCCTGCCCTTGCTCCAGGTGGAGACGAGTACCTGTTCCATGCGCTGGGTGTAGAACTCGTCCGGCCGGGCCGCGAACCCCGCCACGATGCGGTCCGTCTGCCATCCGGCACCGCGGAACCGTTCACGCAGAATCTCCACTTGGGTTGCCACGGGCAGTTTCTCGAAGCCGAACGGCTCGGACCGGAAGGACATGCTCGCTCTGATGGTGCCCTCGTTGTCCGGCCTGACGGACGCGACGCGTCCGCGGGTCGCCGTGTACCAGTCCCACGTGTTCACGTCCTCGGGACGCCGATCGAGGGTGCCGTAGGTGATGCTCACACCGAAGTCGCGCAGCTCGGTCTCGGCTCCGAACATCAGGCGCCGTGTGCGAGAACTGCGTCCTTCGGCGACGAGCACCAGGTCGAAGCGCTCGGTGGATCCGCTGTCGAAGGTCACGTCGACACCGGAGGCATCCTGCTCGACGGCGGAGATGAAGTCACCGAAGCGGCGTTCGACACTGTCGGGGACCGCGTCGACGAGGATCTGCGCCAGTCGGCCCCGCAGGATCTCGATCTCCGCGGTGGGGCCGTCGCGACCCTCCTCGCGAGGGAAGACTGCGGAGGGTTCTCCGCGCTCGTCGACGAAGCGGGTGCCTTCTTCCCCGGTGAGGTGCTCCATGATCGAGTGATCGACACCCATGCGTCGGACGATCTCTCGGCCGAGGCCGCGAATGTCGATGTTCTGTCCCGTCTCACGCGGCGACGCCGACCGTTCGAGAAGGGTGACGTCGAAACCGGTGCGTGCAAGCCCCCATGCGAGGGTCGGGCCGGCAACACTCGCGCCGGTGACGAGGACGCGGACGGGGTGCTGCTGTGAGGCGGTCACGGTCGAGCCTTTCGATGGGGGGTCGAGGCCGACCCGCCACCACTATAACTTCACTGTGAAGTAACTTCACCATGAAGAGTGTTTTGCGACCTCGTCTCGGTCAGTCGGCGACGCGTCGACGGCTGCGTTCCACTCCGTCGACGATGGTCGCCGTCAGTTCGTCGTACGCCTCCCGGGTGTCCAAGTTTCCCGCAGCTGCTTCTGCCGAGAGTGCCTCCGCTGCACCGAGAACGGCCGTCATGGTCGACGCCGGAAGCGCTCCCTCGGCGAACGGTTCGAGGAATGATCGACACCGATCCGAGTAGGCGGCGTCCGACCGGCGCTTGTAGTCGGCCAACTCGGGTGCGCCTTCCAGGGCCGCGGCGACGCCCGCCAGTTCGCGCCCGTGGGTGACCACGCAGTCGACGTGCGCCGTGGCGATGGCGCGCGCTCGCTCGGCAAGTGAGTGCTCGACCGCGTCGAGCGCCTGCTCCAGTGCGAATGTCTGCGTCGCGTCGTACGCCTCGAACAAGGCCACCAGCAAGGCTGCGCGTGAGGGAAAGTGACTGTACACAACAGGTTTGGTGATACCGGCCGCGTGCGCGAGTCGACCCAGCGTCAGCGCGTCGGCGCCTTCCTCGCGCACGATCGTCCAGGCGAGGGTCACCAGTTGCCCGTGGCGATCCTCTCTCGTCATTCGCACCCGTGCCATCGACACCGCCTCGTCTCTTATGTACCGTTGGTAACCTACTACCGGTAACCTACTGATGGTACATCCCGACCGAGAGGATCATCATGACCGCGCTCGTCGTCGTCGCCCACCCCGACACCACGTCCTTCACCCAGCGTCTCGCTCGCTCCGTCGCCGATCGACTCACCGAGGACGCCGTGTCCACCGCTGTCGCCGACCTTCATGCCGAGGGCTTCGATCCACGGTTCTCGCTCGAGGACCGCGCCGGATATCCGGCGGGTGGGACTCCTCCTGCGGATGTACTCGCCGAGCAGCGTCGCCTGGACGGTGTCGACGACCTGGTTCTGGTCTTTCCGGTCTACTGGTGGTCGATGCCCGCGCTCCTCAAGGGGTGGGTCGATCGCGTCTTCACCGACGGGTGGGCATTCGACACCGGAGTCACGCCGACCGGACGCAGGCTCGACCACCTGACCGTGCATCTGGCCATGGTCGCGGGGGAGGACGCCGAGGGATTCGCTAAGCGCGGCTACGACACCGCCCTGTCCACCCAGATCATCACCGGCATTCTCGGATACACCGGCGCGCGAACCGGGCACACGGGAATCGTCCACGACGCGGAGACGCGCTCACGTGACTCCCTCGCCCGGGAAGCGCGGGCGATCGTGGACGGCGTGGCGGCCCGGGTCCGTTCCTCGGCGGCGGAGGCTTCCGGTGCGCGGGCGTGAACTCGGTGGCTAGGCCACCGTGAAGCGAACCGTGTTGCCCGCGGGGTCGAGCAGGGTGGTGTTGAGTGGAGCGTCCGTGGTGAGGGTCAGTCCCGCTCTGCCGGAACCGATGTCGATCGCAATCTGCTCGGTCCACTTCCTGCCCGCGGGTGGGACCGTGCCGATGGCGGCCGACTCGAGTTGGACCATCCAGGTCCCGCCTGTCGGCTTCGCGCCGCTGTAGGGATCCACGCGAGGTGCGTCGGTGTTGTTCATGTTCACGTAGACGGCCAGTGGGCACGCGTCGGTGACGAACGTCCTCCAGGTCAGAGTGACTACGGCGATGCCGGGCCTGTCGTGGGGTGTGTACACGTCGCCACCCACCTCGCCGGCGCACGGCAACGACATTCCCCGGCCCAGTGAGATGTTGTACGGGAAGGGTGTGAACTCCTGGTGGTGGGCCGATGCGAGGCCGGGTGATGTCGCGAGTACGCCGACGACTGCGGAACCTGTGACGGCCAGACGTCTGAACCACGAGGAAGACACGAGTGGCACGATACGGGACGAAAGGGACCAGGGTGGTGGGTGAGCGCGAGTCCGGTCGGCGTTGCGGTGTCGTTGACGCATCGTGACCGTTCACACATGCTCGGGCCCGAGCTGGCGCCACAATGCTGTCGGCCACCTCGCTACGGTGAGGCGTGCATTACCAATCCTTTACCAAAGTCTTCGCAGTTGCCGGTGCCGTCGCGGTGCTGACCGCCTGCAGTGCGGACGTCTCGGCCGACGACGCCACCGGCCGCACGGTCGACACCAGCCTGGGGGCCATCGTCGTCCCCGACGAGATCCGGTCGGTCGTGGTCATCGACGGGCGTCGGGATCTGGACATCGCCCTGTCCTTCGGCCTCCCTGTCGTCGGCATGCCCGTCGAGTCCGAGGCTCCGCCGGAGATCCCGGGGCCGTTGACGGCACCGACCCGAGACCTGCTGTCGCGGGGAGTCGCGGAGCTGTTCCCGCGCAACAGCATCGACATCGAAGCCGTGGCCGCAGCGGATCCCGACCTCATCATCGCGCGTGACGAGGTGGTCGAGGAGATCTACGACCAGTTGAGCGCCGTCGCGCCTGTGCTCCCCGTGGGATCGACCGATTCCGGGGTGTCCTGGCAGGACGACGTGACCAGGGTCGGTGCGGCACTGGGTCGCGAGGACACGGCCGCCACACTGCTCGACGAGTACTCGGACCGCGTCGACGCGCTCCGACAGCAACTCGCAGGACCTCTCGGTGACACGACGGTGCTGTCGATCGCCACCGGAGACGGCGGTGGCATCTCGATCAACAGGGAGCGAATCACCTCGCTGGTGCTGGAGGACGTCGGAGCTCGATTCGGACAGGCCTGGCAATCGGCTCGTCCCGAGGCCGACTTCGCAGCGGAGAACATCCCTGTCGCAGCGGATTCGGACGTTCTTCTCGCGGCCATCACGTCGAGTGACGATCTACGAGCACTGGAGTCGAATCGACTCTGGGCCGATCTGCCGGCTGTGCGGGACGGGCGGGTGGTGCGAACGGACAAGTTCACCAACGACGGTGGGCCTATCACAGCGCAGTGGTCACTCGACCTCGTCGAGCAGATGTACGGGTCGGCCGGCTGAGCGGTCTTCGGCGCGGACGTGCTCGGCGCAGGCGTCGTCGACCAGCTGCACGGGTCGCAGCGCACCACACCCCCTTAAGCCGGCTGTAGGGGGTGTGGACGACGTGGAACCCGTGCGGCGTCCCTGGTGTCGAGCGACACTGCCGACTGGAAGCACCAGCCCTACAGCGTCTCTCGCTGGGAAGGGCTCGCATCAGCGACAGGCGCGTCTGCCTCAGTCACGAGTCTCGCAGCGATTCGTCGGGGGTCGTCGGCGGGCAACGAGGCGATGAGGGTGCGGACGGGGTGCGAGGACGGTCCTGTCACCAGGTACTTCTGGCCCGGCCGTATCCGCTCCGCCTGCTCGATCATCTCGTCGGTCACGACGGTCTTCGGGGTGGTGTCGTGGAGTGCGTCGCGCACGATGCGTCGTGGGTCGTACTGCCGTAGGTCGAGCGACTCCCACTCCGAACGGTGGAGCGGCACGCCCATCTCCCGCTCCGCCGTGGCGCGCGTCGTCTCGACGAACTGCTTCAGCGTTCGAATCGCGCGGGTGAGGTGGTGTGCGTAGCCGGGCAGCCGGCTCGGTCCGAGGACGAGGCCGGCGATGACGGCGACGAAGAACAGCTTCTCGAGAGTCAGTCCGAACATGGGGTTCTCCCGATCGTGGTGGGGTTCGAGGTGAGTGCCCGCCGGTCGTGCACGGTGGTGATGGCCACGGCGGCTCCGAAGAGCGCCGACATCGGCAGTGCGACGAGAAACATCGACAGCACGTCGGCCGCCGGCGTGACGAGCGCGCTGAAGAGGGCGATGACGACGACGATGATGCGCCAACTGCTGCGTAGCCGGTGGGCGGACAGGACTCCGAGGCAGTTGAGCATCACCAGCAGTACGGGCAGGACGAACGCGACTCCGGTGGCGAGGACGATCCGCATGACGAAGTCCACGTAGTAGGAGGCGTCGAGGATGGTGCTGTCCTCCTCGGAGGAGAAGCTCGCGAGGAGGGTGACCATGCGGGGGAAGATGAGGAAGCCGAAGGCGCACCCGGCGGCGAACAGTGGCACCGCCGCCGCGGTGAAGCCGAGAACGTACTTCTTCTCCCGAGCCGTGAGGCCGGGGGTGAGGTAGGCGAACAGTTCTCGCAGCCAGACCGGGCTCGACAGGATGATTCCCGAGAAGAGGCCGATCCTCATCTGCAGGTCGAAGGCCCCGGTGACGGTGTCGTAGTTCAGGCTGGCCTGACGAGACTGCGCGAGTTCCTCCACCGGTGTGCGCAGGACGTCGAGGATCTGGTCGGAGAGTACGAAGCCGAGAATCACTCCGACGACCAGCGACACCGCCGCGCGGGTCGCGCGGCGGCGTGCCTCGCTGACATGCCCGGCGAGGGGCATAGTGCCTCGCGCGGCGGTGGTCGTGGTCATGAGGCGTGTCGGTACGGCACCGGGACGCCGTCCGCGGCGGTCGTGGTCGAGTCGACGGCGTCGACGCGTCCCGTCGACGGCGTGGGGGTGTCGTCGCGGACCTCGTCCTTGAGGATGCGCATGGACTGCCCGACGCCTTTGGCGAGGGAGGGGAGCTTGGTCGAGCCGAAGACGAGAAGCAGGATGGCGAGGACGATGAGTGCGTGCCAGCCGGTCAGGTTGTGCAACATGATGATTCCTTCTGTGTGAGTGGTCAGTTGGACGGTGCGGCGGGAGGGGTCCCGCCGCCCATGGGAGGTTGTCCGCCGCCGGGCCCGCCCCCGGCGGGTGCTGCGCCGGCGGCGGGTTCGGTGGTGGTGTCGACGGCGACGGCCAGTGATCCGACGTAGCCGGAGGTGGGGTCGCCGGTGAAGGTGCCCATCTCGAGGTCGTGGCCGTCGCCGAACACGTTGTCGTTGTCGAGACTGCCGATCTGGGTGAGGTTCTCGGTCGATCCGGCGTAGGTGTCCAGCTGGTAGACGGCGTCGAGCATGTCCTGGGGGAAGGCGACCTGGGAGGTGGCTATCGCGTTGTCGGCGGTGGTGGCGGAGGCGATGTCCGGGTAGACCTCGAAGTGGATGTGCGTCCAGCGGCCGGAATAGCAGGCCGGGACGATGGTCGTGAAGGTCACGACGCCGGCGGCATCGGCGACCTGGACGCCGCGCAGATAGGTTTCGTCCTCGATGCCGTCGGAGTACATCGAGTACTTGCCGGCTGCGTCGCAGTGCCACAGGTAGACGGCGGCGCCGGTGAAGGGGTTGTTGTCGTTCGCGAGGTCGGTGACGGTGAAGGTCATCGACAACGGAACTCCGGCGGCGGCGGTGCCGCCGTCCAGGCTCGAGGTGACGTCGGCGCGGACGATTCCCGATTCCTCGAGGACGTTGACGCCGTTGCTTCCGTCGGCCGGGTAGGGGCCGTTGGTCTCGTCGGGGATCTCGTTCGTGGCGACTGCGGCGGCGACAGCGGTGGTGGTCGTGGTGCTCGCGGTGTCGGACGACCCCGAGCACGCGGCCAGGGCCAGTGCTCCGGCTCCGGCGCCGACGACGCTGAGGACTCGGCGGCGGGTGACGAGAGTGGCGATGTCGAAACCGACTCCCTGATCGACGACGTCCTCGTCGGGCCGGGGGAGTGGGCGCCCGGCGTAGGTGGGCCCGTCGGGTGTGGGCGTGGGTTCGGGAACGGCGCTCATTGCTGTAGCTCCTCGGTTGTCGCGGTGTGCGTTTCGGTGTGGAGTCGATACTTCGTGAGGTTCCGGGGAGCGGCCTGCATGCCAGCTGTGAGGCACCCGGGAGCGTGTGTGGTCCGGCCACCACTTGACCTTCACCTCGGGGCAGGGCTGATTCTCGACGCATGACCACCACAGATGCTCCCGACGTCGTTCTCCGCTACCTCGATGCCGCCGACCGCGACGACAGCGACTCACTCACGTCATGCTTTGCTCCGGACGGAACTGTGACGGACGAAGGCCACACCTACCGGGGCCGCGACGAGATCCGCGCGTGGCGTGAGACCGTGGCCGGCCGCTACACCTACACCACGACGGTGACGGGGTCCGAGCTCGTCGATGCGAGGAATCATCGAGCCTCGGTTCGTATCGCCGGGAACTTCCCCGGTGGGGTGGCCGACCTCGTCTACCGATTCGAGCTCGCCGACGGCGTGATCTCACGGTTGACCATCGGTGGATGAGAGACTGGGTCCGTGGCGGCGCGGGTGACCATCGGCGATTTCTCGACGATGACGAGACTGACGCGAAAAGCGTTGCGGCTCTATCACGATGCTGGCCTCCTGGAACCGGTCGACGTCGATCCGTCGAGCGGGTACCGCTATTACGACGTCTCCCAGGTCGCGAGTGCACAAGTGATCAAGCGACTGCGCGACCTCGACATGCCGCTTCCTGATGTGCGGTCCTACGTCGCCGCCGAGAACGACAGTGTTCGGCGCAGTGTGCTCACGCAGCACCTCGATCGCCTGGAGTCGGAATTGCGGCGGACGCACGACGCGGTGTCGTCTCTCCGTGCACTGGTGAACGAGTCGACGACGTCGCCGTCGATCGAGATGCGGACCGACCCCCCGATCGTCGCCGTGGCCGTCAGCGGCACCGTGACGCTGTCCGGCGTCGCGGGCTGGTGGAATACCGCGCACGACAGCCTGATCGAGCGCCTTCGTAGTGCTGGAATCGAGGCTGTCGGGCCGCTCGGGGCCGACTTCGACAAGGAACTGTTCGCGGACGAGACGGGCTCCGCATCATTGTGGTACCCCGTCGACGCGACGCGCGCGGCTCGGTGCGCTCTCGACGTGGTGACGGTTGCCGGAGGCCACTTCGCCGTGGCGCTGCACGACGGTCCGGACGCCCGGATCGACGAGACGTACTCTGCGCTCGGCACCCATGCCGCAGAACACCGCATCGGACGAGAAGGACCCGTGCGTGAGCGCTATCCGCGAGGCGTCGTCTTCGAGGGTGAACTGGTGACGGAGATCGGCTGGCCGGTCCGGGACCCCACCGCGCTGTGACCGCGACCGTCAGGGTCCGGTTGCGCGCGTTGCGTGATGACGATTGTGAGTGGTGGTGATGACCACGCTACGGAACGTAGAGGGCGAGGACGTGTGGCCGACATTCACGGCGGACACCTGGAAATCGGTCCAGATGCGCAGCGCCGCAGCGACGACGAAGACGAGTGCTGCCGCGATCACGAGGTCGCCCGACCCTCGACGGCCGAATTGTGGCGGCGTGTGATGACGACGTGGGGAAGAAAGTAGCCGATCGTCAGCACGGCCGCGCTCAGCGCGATGGGTCCCGCGAAGGAGTGTGGCCACAACGCCGGTCCAAGGTAGAAGCTGCCGAGCATCAGCGCGAAGACGCCGAGCCCGCGAAGCAGGCGAATTCTCGCCGTGATCCGAGTCGCGGTGTTCTCATGTGTGAGCGACAGAACGACTGGCGGATTCTCCCGAGCCGTGACCTTGGCACCCACTGCAGCCAGAGCGCTGCCGATGACGACGAGCGCGACGGCCGGGATCACGGTCATCTGTTTCTCCTCACCTAGCGGATCTCCTCAGCGTACCGATCGGTTCGTACGGCGGCTCCTCATGGCCCGTCTGGGGGCGGACGCCTCGCGGCGTCCACCAACAGCGATGCCTCGCGTAGCCCCAGCCCGGGGTGCGTCTCCCTCAGTGCTTTCACTGCCATCACTCTGGACGGCGCCGCCGCCACGGCAGTATCGACGTCGGCACGCGGAACCTCGGCTGGATCGAGGGCAGGCGTTCGCCTCGTCGACCGGGCACTGCCACCGAGGAACCACGCCCTGACGAAAGCCGTACCGGCGTAGGCGACGAGGACGACGCACGCTGCTGCTTTCGCGACATGCCACCACGACGGCGCCGAGACGAGCTCGGAGACCGCGTCGGGGAGGACGAGCGCGGCGAGGAACACCAGGAAGAACGTCGTGCCCGCTTTCTCCACAGCAGGTCGTTCGAACCACGGGCGATCTGTCATACGTCCACCATCACACACGGCATCAGGTTCGCGCGGCGGGTACGAGCCTCGGAACCAGTCGCACGTAGACCACCATGCCGAGCAGCTCGACCAGTGTCTGTGTCACCACCACGACGGCAGCGAGGTCGAGTGCCGGCGGAAGGGCGAGGGCAAGGGGGAGAACGACGAGAGAGTTACGAGTCGCACCCGAGAAGACGAGTGCCCGTGTCGACGGCACGTCCTGACCGAACACCCGACCCACGCCGATGCCGGCCGGCGCCATGACCACGAGAAACGCGACGAAGACGAGGGCCGCGACGATGAGTCGGTCGAACTCGCCTCGGACCGAATCGATCTGCGACGCGACGACCACCGCGAGCGTCGCCATCATGAGGGGCACCATCGCGGCGGCCATCACGTCCATCAGCTGCAGGCCGACCCGATGCCGTCGGGCGAGTGCTTGCGTCAGTGCGGCCACCGTCAGAGGGACGACGATGAGCAGGACGAAGGCCTCCACGAACGGTGCCACGTCGATGACGGCCACCGTTTCGGATCCGGCGAATACCCACAGCCAGAGGGGAAGCAAGGCGACCTGCAGCAGCATCAGCAAGGGAGCGGCAGCGAGAAGCCGCGTCGACGCGGCACCCGCGAGCCCACTGAACACGATGACATAGTCGATACACGGAGCCAGCAGGACGAGCACGATGCCCACGAGTACCGCCCTCTCGTCCGCGACGACCCGCGTGAGGGCGAGGACGACCACCGGGACCACCACGAAGTTGAGGACCGCGACGGCTGCGAGGAAGCCGACATCACGGAGGGAGCGACCCATCTCCGCGAACGGGACTGCCAGGAACGTCGCGTAGAGCAGGGCGACGAGTACCGGATCGATGGCGTGTTCGAAGGCTGGGGCGGTCTGCGGGAAGGTCAGCCCGACAACGGCTCCGACGGCCAGTGCCGCGAGATACAAGCCGATCTGGTGCCTGTCCCACCACTGTGCGGCGGGGCTGTTCGCCCAGTCGGTCATGCGACGACACTAGGTGACGCGCTGGTCGTGCGATGAGTCCTCCCGGCTGTGCGAGTCTGCTCACCGACCACCTTCCTCGAGTCGGGAGCAGACATGACGCAGTTGTCGAGAGTGCAGAACTTCACCGTGTCCCGCGACGGGGTGGCCGCCGGCGTCGAGCAGAGCCTCGAGAACCCGTTCGGCCTGGACCATCGTGAGCTCATGTCGTGGTATCTCGGCACCGCGAGCATGCCGGGACGCCCCGGATCCGGCGGTACGCGCGGCCTCGACGACTACTTCGCTCGGGACTTCCCCAACAACATCGGTGCCGAGATCATGGGGCGCAACAAGTTCGGCCCACAACGCGGACCGTGGACCGATCACGAATGGCAGGGATGGTGGGGTGACGAGCCGCCGTTCCACACGCCGGTCTTCGTGATGACGCATCATGTGCGGCCGTCCCTCACCCTGTCCGACACCACGTTCCATTTCGTCGATGCCGGCCCGTCCGATGTCCTGACGCAGGCGAAGGCTGCGGCGAACGGTCGAGACGTCCGGATCGGTGGCGGTGTCACCACGGTCCGGGAGTTCCTCGACGCCGACCTCCTCGACACGCTGCACGTCGCGGTCGCACCCGTCGAACTCGGACCGGGCCTGGCGCTGTGGGAGTCCCCGGACGATCTGAACGATCGCTTCGAGCACGAGGTCGTTCCCAGCGCGAGCGGTGTCGTGCACCATCTGTTCTGGAGGCGCCATCAGACGTAAGGTTCCCGCCGACCCGGGATAACTTACAACTGTGTCGCTTCCTTCTCGTGCCGTGATCCGGCTCATCGGATCGCCGCGGGTGGAGAGCGACGCGGGCGTCGTCGACGTCCGGGCCTTCGGCGGACCTCGGTGTGCGACGGTGTTCTCGTATCTGGCGATGAATCACGGACGCGGTGTGGTGTACGGCGAGCTCGCCTCGGTGATCTGGTCGACCGATCGACCCACCACCTGGTCGTCGGCCGTTCGGAGCGTCCTGTCCAAGGTCCGCGAGCTGCTGGCGACGAGTGCAGCGCTGGCGGGCACCACCGTGTCCAGTCGATCAGGAGCGGTGACACTGACGCTCGGCCCCGCGGTGATCGTGGATCTGGACCTGGCGCGTCGGCACCTGGATCCCGATCACCACTCGGCGGATGCGCGTGCCGATCGCGCCGGTGAGTTGCTCGGCCTGCTCGACGCTCCACCTCTGGACGGCCTGCACGGAACCTGGGCCGACGAGGTTCGCACCGTGTTCGGCCGCATCCGTCTTCGTGCACTGGAGGTGGACGCCGCCGCCTCGCTCGAACTCGGTCGCCACGAGCACGCGCTGGCCCGGGCGCAGGAGCTGCTCGACTCGGACCCTTTCTGCGAGGCCGCCTACCGGGTCGCCATGCGTGCGCACGACGCCCTGGGAAACCGCGCTCGCGCCCTCGGTGTCGCCGAGCGGTGCCGCACCGTGCTGGCCACCGAACTGGGCGTGGAGATGTCCGCGGAGACCCAGCGAGTGTTCGTCGAGTTGCTCCGAGATCCCGACGCGATCGAGGTGACGACACCGTCGTCGTCGCAGATGGTCGTCGTCCCGGCTCGACGAGCGGAGGTGGACCGCGTCGGGGCCACTCCTCCGAGCGATTCGCCCTTGCTCGTGGGACGTACCAGGGAACTCGACGTCATCGCGTCGGCCGTCGAGGCGGCCGCGGGTGGGGCCGGTCAGCTCGTCGTCGTCTCCGGCGACGCCGGCGTCGGCAAGTCGACGGTGGTGACCGCGGCGCTGAACCGTGCCGACTCCGCCGGCGCCGACGTGCTCTACGGGCGGTGCAGCATGGACACGGTCGTCCCGTTCGAACCGTTCATCGACGCACTCGGGCGCGAGAACGACCGGAACGACGATGCTCCCGCCGCCTCCGCCGTCCGCGAGATGCTGACGACCGGGTGGGTCGACACGGATCGGTGGTCGGCCGAGGGACCCGACGCGGATCATCGCGCGATGCTCTCGTCGGCGATGGAACGGTGGTTGACCGGTCCCACCCGTCGTCGGGTGACGGTGTTCGCGATCGACGATCTGCAGTGGGCGTCGCAGGCCACGCTCTCCGTGCTGCGATTCCTCGTACACGCGGCGGGGCGCCATCGCCTCTGTGTGGTCGTGACGATGCGCGGAGCGCAGCTCGACGGTCCTGCGGCGGACCTGCGGTCGGCCCTGCCGCCGTCCTCGGTGCACACGGTGTCGATCCCGGCCCTCACCGTCGAGGACGTGCAGGACTGGACGCGCCGGTGCGGCAGCACCTTGGACCCGATCTGGTTGCACGGCTGGACATCAGGATCACCGATCTTCCTCGAGGCCGTGTTCGACGCGCATCGGCGCGAGCCGGACGGACCGTCACCGGCGTCCCTGGCGGACGCCGTGCTGTGGGTCCTGCACCGCCTGACTCCGACCGCGCGGGAGATCGTGACGCTGTGTGCCGTCGCGGGAGTCAGCGCCACGCGCGTCGTCGTGCGCACCGCGCTCGCCACCCTCGACGACCGTTCCTTCGCTCGGGCGCTCGACGAACTGGCCGCCGCCGGTCTGGTGATCGAGGAACGAGCGCAGGACGTCCTGCACCTACGCCACGCGCTGATCGTCGACGTCGTCGACGCCACGCTGTCCGGGGCCGATCGCGCAGCGGCGCATTCTGCCGTCGCGGCCGCACTCATCGGCTCGGGGGCCACGTCCACCGTCGACGAGCTCGCCAGGACCGCAGGTCACCTCGAACGCGCGCTCGACGCCGACCGGTCGGCGGCAGCGGAGTATCTACGTCGTGCGGGCGAGAGGTCCTACGCCGTCGCGGCGTACGAGGACGCCGCCGAGTTCTTTCAGAGGGCGTCTGAGCGCAGCGTTCCCGGGGGCGACACCCGCGCACGATGCGAACTGTTCATCCGGCAGGGGCGTTCGCAGCGGCGTGCACTGGACCGCGGCTACGGCGCGACCCTGCTGGACGCCGCCGAGATGGCGCGCCGACTGGGCGACCTCGATCTGCTGCTGGACGCGCTCACCGCGGACGTCATCGACGGCATCGCCCTGTTCCAGCTCTACGAACCCGACCCGAGGCGGACGGAGCACCTGCGGACAGGGCTCGATGCTCTCGAGAGGGCGGGTCGCGGTGCTTCCGGCGCTGCCTCCGAGCTCCTGACCCAGATGGTGGAGGAACTGGCATGGACCTCGACCGGATGGTCGGGTCGTGCTGCAGACCTCGCGCGCGCGGCCGACATGGCGCGCGGTGCAAGGGACGACGACGCCCTCGCCCACGCTCTGCGCGCCGTTCTCACCGGCCTGCGGCTGCCTCGCTTCCGGCAGCAGCGGGCCGAGGCGCTCGCCGAGCTGGTGCGACTGGTGGACCTCGGCCCCGGGCACCTCGATCCGTCGCTCGCCGTCACCATGGCGCGGGCGCACATCGAGTCCGGCGAGCCGCGCGAGGCCGCCGCGGCTCTCGACGCCGTGTCGGCCACGCGGCTCGCACTGGACGAGGAGGCCCTCTGGACGGTGCAGTGCATGCGGGTCGGACTTCTCGTCGCGACGGGTGAGTTGCGCCGTGCCGCAAAGGTTCTCGAGGACGACGTTCGCCGCCCGCCGCCGGCGCCGATGGGGCAGCACACGTGGGGCCGGGAGATGAATGCCGTCTTCCTGCTCGGAATGTTCCGAGACGGGCTCGGCGAGTTCGCGGCGATGAAGCGGGACATGGAGCCACTCTTCGAGGCTCTCCCCGCCTATCGAGCAGCCTTCGCGTTGTCCGCCGTGGACAGCGGCGACACGGACGGCGCCCGATCCCTCGTGCAGTGGTTCGAGAACGGCAGACTGGCGGCGCTCTCCGTCGACACCTTGTGGCTCATCACCGTCGTCCTGGCGGCGCGCGCGGCTGCGGCGACGGCATCCACCGCGGTGTGCGAGGACGCGCTCGCACTGCTGGCTCCCTACGCCGATCACACCGTCCTGCTGACTCCCGGTGTCCTCGGAGTCGTTCACCACCATCTCGCCGACCTCTGCGCGGCACTCGGACGGTGGGACGACGCGCACGCTCACGTCCGGCGTGCCCGCGCCGCGCACGCCGCTCGCGGCTATCGGATGTGGGAGGCCGAGAGTGTGCTCCTCGCCGCTCGCATCGCGGTGTCCCGCGGCGAGCCCGTCGACGCGGTCGACGTTCGTGCGGCCTGGTCGACGGCGCGAGAGTGCGAGGCGGCGGTGTTGCTCGACCGTTTCGAGGAGATTCCGCTCGGCCCGGGCACTCCCGACCGACGGCCCCGACAGCCCAGAGGACCACGTCGGACTTGATAGCGTGTCGCTGATCGGGCAGTCGCGCGGCGCAGTGCGTCGTCACCTCAGGAGCAGCAGTGGCGCATCGTTACCGGGTCAGAGAGATCGCGCAACAAGCGGAGTTGAGCGAGGCCACGGTCGACCGTGTGCTCAACGATCGCCCCGGTGTCCGCCCATCGACACGGGAGATGGTGGCGCGGGCGATCGCCGATCTCGACGGCCAACGAGAACAACTGCGGTTCAGTGGACGCAAATACATGCTCGATGTCGTCATGTCTGCGCCCGATCGTTTCTCGAAGACCTTCAAGCGTGCGGTCGAGGCCGAACTGCCGAGTCTCGAACCCGCCACGGTGCGCGCACGGTTTCATCTGCAGGAGAGCGCCACCGCCGAGGCGGTGGTCGCGCGGCTGAACAGGCTGTCGGGCAGCGGATCTCAGGGCGTCATTCTGAAGGCGCCTGCCGTACCGGACGTCGCCGCCGCGGTCGATCGCCTCGTGGCCGCCGGGATTCCCGTGGTGACCTACGTGACCGACATTCCGGGGAGCCGACGGTCCGGGTACGTGGGTATGGACAATCGTGCAGCGGGGGAGACGGCCGCGTATCTGATCACCACGATGATGGCCGATCACCCGGGTGACGTCCTGATCACGCTGAGCAGCAACGCGTTCCACGGCGAGGAGGAGCGGGAGATGGGCTTTCGCACCGCGCTGCGACGGCTACCCGGACCTGTGCGGACGGTCGTCGAGATCGCGGAGAACGACGGGCTCGACGATCGCGTGGAATCGCTGGTTCTCGACGCCCTCGATCGGCACCCCACCATCTCCGCCGTCTACTCGTGTGGCGGCGGGAACTCGGCCATCGTGCGGGCCTTCCGGACGCTGGATCGACCCTGCCGGGTGTTCGTCGCGCACGACCTCGATGCGGACAACCGGGACCTGCTGTATCGCCGACAGATCAGCGCGGTGCTCGAGCACGACATGCGCGCGGACGCCCAGCGTGCGTGTCGGATGGTGCTGCACGCGCGTGATGCCTCGACCGCGGTCCGCGGATCCTCGTCGCCCATCCGCATCGTCACCCCGTTCAACATGCCCTGATCGCGCGAGCGGGTCCCGCCTCGAGGGGAAACTGAGGGTTCGAAGCCTTGTCTCGAGGTGTCCGCGCCCGGCAGGCTCGACCATGACGACAACGGCCATCGGGACCGAGGAGCAGGTATGACCAGCAACATCAGCAGCCACTCGCACCGCGCGGATCGCCTCCGCGCGGCCGACTGCGACATCGAGGAGTTCCGGGCACTGGTGTCCGAGAGCACCCAGCTCGCCGACCACCCCCACGCGTCCGACGTGGTGCAGAACGTGCTCGTGTACGACGGACCGGAGCTCGCGCGGCGGGCGACCGACGACCAGGTGCGCGCCGACATCCAGGACGAACTGGCGAATGCACTCCTGAACGGCCCCGGCATCGTGGTGTTCCGCGGTGCCTTCACGGCCGACCACGCGGTCGCGGAGACCACCCGCACGTACCGGGACGTCATTCGTGGCCAGCGCGAGAGCGGTGTGAGCAACGGTGACCACTTCGCGAAGCCGGGAGCGAACGATCGCATCTGGTCGGCCCTGCAGAAGTTGGCGGTCGCCGAGCCCGAGCAGTTCGCTCGGTACTACGCCAACGACCTCCTGGCGCTGGTGGCGGAGGCGTGGCTCGGGCCGATGTATCAGGTCACGTCCGCCATCAACGTCGTCAATCCCGGTGGCGCCGCTCAGAATCCGCATCGTGACTACCACCTCGGGTTCATGTCGACCGACACGGCCGCGGCGTTCCGGGCGCACATCCACCGCCTGTCACCGGCGCTGACACTGCAGGGAGCGGTGGCGCACTGCGACATGCCGATCGAGAGCGGCCCGACGATGTATCTGCCGCACTCACAGAAGTTCGAGGCCGGCTACATCGCCTTCAACCTCCCCGAGTTCCGGGAGTACTTCGCCGACAACCACGTTCAGCTTCCGCTTCGGGAGGGCGACGCCGTGTTCTTCAATCCGGCGCTGTTCCACGCGGCAGGGCACAACACGTCGACCGACATCTTCAGGATGGCGAACCTGCTGCAGATCTCCTCGCCGTTCGGCCGCGCGCTCGACAGCGTCGACCGGCAGGCGATCGTGTCCGCCCTGTATCCGACGCTGGTGGACTGGGCGGCGCAGGGTCGTGAGCGGGACGTCGCCAACGTGATCGCGGCGTCGGCTGAGGGCTACGCGTTCCCGTCGAACCTGGACCTCGACCAGCCGATCAGCGGTCTGGCGGGGGAGACGCACGCCGAACTGGTGCGGCGCGCGCTGGCGAGCGGGCTCGACGCCGCCGAGTTCGACGCCGCCGCGGCGGATCTGTTCGCCCGCCACCGGGCGTGACTCACACCTCGGTCGCGGTCCCGCAGATTCCGCACACCTCGAGCACGCGCCGCTTCCAGCGTGCGACGGGGATGAAGAAGACGCTGAGCTGCGTGTACTGCCGCATCCGCTCCCACTGGGTGGTGTTGTGGCAGCGGGGGCACGTCCGGGTGCTGCCGGCGCCGAGCGAGGACCGTTTCGTGCCGTATCCGAAGAGGAAGAACATCGGACCAGCCTAGAGGCCACCGAACTCCCATATGTGCGCACGTGCGCACACATGGGTATGGTCGTCGGCATGGCCGTTCTGCAGGTTCGATCCGAGTCCGTTCTCGCGGTCCCGGCGTTTCGCAGGCTCTTCACCGCGCAGGTGGTGGCACTGGTCGGCACCGGTCTGCTCACCGTGGCGCTGGGACTTCTTGCCTACGACATCGCCGGTAGTTCCGCCGGCGCTGTCCTCGGTACGGCGCTGGCCGTCAAGATGGTCGCCTACGTCGGGGTGGCTCCGGTCATGTCCGTGCTCACCGGCCGTCTGCCACGCACGACCGTGCTGGTGTCCGCGGACGTCGTACGGATCGTGATCGCGGTACTGCTGCCGTTCGTGACGCAGGTGTGGCAGGTGTACGTGCTCGTGTTCGTCCTGCAGGCGGCCTCGGCCACCTTCACGCCGACCTTCCAGGCCGTCGTTCCTGCGGTGATCTCCCGCGACGATCAGTACACCCGCGCGCTCTCGCTGTCCCGGCTCGCCTACGACCTCGAGTCGCTGGTGAGTCCGATGCTCGCCGCGGCGCTGCTCACCGTCGTGTCGTATCACTCGCTGTTCGTCGGCACAGCAGTAGGTTTCGCGCTGTCGGCCGTCCTCGTGGTGAACACCCGAATTCCGGACAGAGAGCTCCGGTCCGCCCCGAACGGGGCTCGGTCGTTCGGTGACCGACTCGTGGCCGGAGTGCGCCGCTTCGGTGGCCGTCCGTCGCTTCGGGGGCTGCTCGCACTGAACCTCGTCGTCGCGGCCGGAACGTCGTTGGTGATCGTCAACAGCGTCGTCTACGTGCGCGACATCGTGGGTGGGCCGGCCAGCGCCCTGGCCGTGGCCCTCGGCGTCTTCGGCGGCGGGTCGATGATGGTGGCGTTCGCAGTTCCCCGCATTCTCACCGTCGTCGACGACCGTCGGCTGATGCTCGCCGGTGGTGTGGTCGTCTCTCTCGGGACGACGGGTGCTGTCGCGCTCGCCGCTCTCCGTCCGAACGGTGCCGCGGGCTGGGCGTCACTCGCCGTCGTCTGGGCCGTGCTGGGCGCCGGAACGTCGATGATCTCCACCCCGTCTGCTCGCGTGATCACCCGAGACTCCGACGACGGTGACCGGGACGAGCTCTTCACGGCGCAGTTCTCGCTGTCTCATGCGTGCTTCCTGCTCACCTATCCGGTGGCGGGCTGGGTGGGCGCCGAGGTGAGTCAGGTCGTCGCCGCGTCGATCATCGCCGTCCTCGCTACACTTGCCGCGCTGGGTGCCGGTCGGCTCTGGACTCCGGCATCGACGGTGGGCGCGCCACCGACCGAGTAGACGGAAGCGGCGATATGACGGCATCGGACGAGAAGCGGGCTCACGCGAGTCTCGACCACGCCGACCGCCCGGACCGCGCGCGTCTCGAGGCCGCCGGCGACACGTTCCGCATGCTGTCCGATCCCACTCGGCTGCACCTGCTCTGGACGCTGAGCCACGGCCCCGCCGACGTCACGGCACTCACCGAGGAGACCGGCGCGTCCCGCACCGCGGTGAGTCAGCATCTGGCGAAGCTGCGCTTCGTCGGCATGGTCGAGACCGAACGCAGCGGCCGCAACGTCATCTACCGACTCGCCGACGGCCACCTGGCCCGGCTGGTGCGAGAGGGTCTCAACTTCGCCGATCACACCGTGACCGGCGAGCCTCCGCATCACTGATCGGGTCTAGATCCACCCGTGGCGCCGGGCGATCGCGGATGCCTCGTGGCGATTGGCGGCGCCGAGTTTGGCCGCGGCGGCCGAGAGATAGTTGCGTGCCGTTCCCGGTGAGAGATGTGCGCGCTGGGCGATCTCGGCGATCGTGGCTCCGTCCGCGGCGAATTCGAGCACGTCCGACTCGCGCGGTGTCAACGGCGAATCGCCCGCGCCGATGGCCTCGGCCGCCAGGCTCGGATCGACGTAGCGTCCGCCGCTCACCACCGTGCGCACCACCTCGGCGAGAGTCGCCGCGGACGTGGTCTTCGGGAGGAATCCCCCGACGCCGGCCGAGAGCGCCTTCTTGAGGTATCCGGGCCGGCCGTGGCTGGTGACGATGATCGACCGGCAGTCGGGAAGCAGCGCGGCGATGCGTTGGGCCGTCTCGATACCGTCGATCCCGCCGAGCTGCAGGTCGAGCACCGCGACGTCGGGGGTGGTCCGCGCGGCCTCGGTCACCGCCGCCTCGCCCGAGTCCGCATGTCCCACGACCTCGATGTCGTCCTCCAGATCGAGCATCGTGCCCAGGGCCACCCGAATGAGGTTCTCGTCGTCTGCCAGCAGTACCCGGATCATGGTGTGCCCTTCGTGGGGGATGTCGTCGTCGGTGCGAATTCGACAGCGAGGGTGAAGGTGTCGGCCCCGGCCTCGACGGTGAGGGAACCTCCGACCGCAGCCAGACGCTCACGGAGACCGGCGAGACCGGTGCCGTCGCCCGCACGTTCCGGCGACGTCGGCCGGTCGTTGACGATGCGGAGCCGGTCGTCACCGAACTCGATACGGCAGTAGGTGGCACGCGAGTGGCGCAGGATGTTCGTGACGCCTTCCCGCACCACCCACGCAGCCTGTTCGGCTACTGCGCCGGGGATGTCGGCGACCGTCCCCGTCAGCTCGGTCCGGATGCCGGCGGCGGACAACAGGGACTGGGCGCCGCGGAGTTCCGCCGCGACGTCGACGGAACGGTAGCCGCGCACCAGCTCCCGAGCGTCGGTCATCGACTCCCGGGCGAGCACACGTACCTCGTCCATCTGCGCGGCAGCTCGGTCGTCTCCTCGCCGAGCCAGCGCGGCGGCGAGCTCGCTCTTGACCGCGATGGCGGACAGCGCGCGACCGACGACGTCGTGCAGGTCCCGGGAGAAGCGCAGTCGTTCCTCGGCGACCGACAGGGCGGCGGCGGCGTCGCGGGTGGTGGCCAGCTCGGTGACGATGCGCAGCAACCACATCGACAGGCGCACCGTGGTGGCCATGGCGACGATGCAGAAGGCCAGGAGTGTGATCTCGAGGGCGGTCGAGCCCGATGCGGCGGCGACCACCGGGGCGACCACCGCGGCGCCGAGAGACCAGCGCAGGTCCACCAGTGCCGCGATCGGTGTCGTCACCAGGATGGCCACCCACAGGAGGTTCGGTGCGGCGCCCACCACGACGAGCACGGCGGCCGCTGCGATCTGTACGCACAACGGTGCCCGGACGTCCGCACTCGAGGCGCCACCGAGTGCGGGAATACGGTGCAGGACAACGAGTGCAGACACCACGCACACCAGCGCGGCGGCGGTCGAGACCGCGTCACCCGCCCGCGCCGAGGCCGCCATCGAGGCCACCGCGACCGCGACGACGACGAGCTGGAAGGACTGCCGGGTGTAGGTGCGGACCTTCTCGACGTCGCTGCTGCCCCGCCAGCCGAGTGTCGGGTCGAGATGATCGCGCAGTCTCATGGTCTCCAGCCTTGCAGATCGGACGGTCGGTGGCGGGACGTCAGGAGCGCGGTTCCCAGCGGAAGTGGGTCCGGGCGATCAGGACGCTGCCCGCGATCCAGGCGAGCATGACGAGAGCCGGCTGACCAGCCTCCGCGAACGTCGACGCGAAGCCCACCGAGTCGGCGCCACCGGCGGCATCACCCACCGAGGTGGTGCCGAACCACCCGAGGTTCAAAAGATCGCTGACCGCGGCCATCGGTGTCAGAGCCACCATGTCGGCGAGGGACTCGGGTACCACGTCGCGCAGGAGTGACGATCCGAGCATCGCCAGCAGGATGACGGGCAGGCTGGTGATCTGTGCTGCTTCCGCGTTGCGGGTGAAGGCGGACGTGATGAGGGCCAGTGCGGCGAAGAGCGCCGCACCACCGACCAGTGCCGCCGCGATGAGCAGGACGTTGACGGGAGTGCCGCCGCCGAGGACCACCACGACCACGCCGACGATCACTCCGAGGAGGAGTGTCAGGAGGAACGACGGCACCGCGGGTCCGAGAAGGATCTGTGCGTCCGTGCTCTCCCCGGTGCGGAGACGTTTGAGCACCAACTCGTCTCGACGCGTCGCGTAGACCGACAGGAGGTTGTAGTAGACCAGGAACACCAGCAGGAACAGGGCGAAGATCTCCAGCGCGGCCGACACGCCGGCGTCGGTGAGCCCACCGTCTCGACCCGCGACGACCAGAAGGACGATCGGCAGGACGAGGGGCATGACCAGAGCGTTGAAGAGAAGGACGCGGTTGCGTCCGAGGAGCGTGAATTCCGCTCGGGACAGTGCGGTCATCGTACTCATGCCGTGATCACCTCGGGGTCGTCGAATGTGTCTGCGATGGAGAGGAACACGGTCTCGAGGGACGCGGCTCGCGCGTCGAGACCGTGCAGGGTGACGCCGCTGTCGCGGGCCCACACGAGCAGCTCGGTCAGCGTCTCCTGTACCGAGTTCGTCGTGATCGACACCGTGTCGCCCTTCCGGTCGACGTCGGCTCCCGGGAGTTGCGGCAGTGCGGTCCGCGGGTCCTTCAGCTCGATGCGCGCCGGGTGACCGGCGACCACGTCGTCGACCGTTCCGCTGCGAACGACGCTGCCGCGGTGCATGATCGCCAACCGATCGCACAGCGATTCCGCCTCGTCGAGATAGTGCGTGGTGAGCATGATGGTCACCCCGGAGTTCTTGAGCTCCTGAATGAGCTGCCACGTGTTGCGCCGACTCTCGGGATCGAGTCCGGTGGTCGGTTCGTCCAGGAACAGGACTCGCGGTCGGCTGATGATCGCGCAGGCGAGATCGAGACGACGCTGCTCGCCGCCCGACAGAAACTTCACTCGGGTGTCCGCACGGGCTTCGAGATCGACGCGCGCCAGGACGTCGTCGACAGGCAGTGGATCGCTGCACGTGCCGGCCCACATCCGCAGGCTCTCGGCCGCGGTCAGGTCCTGCGGTAGTCCACCCTTCTGCAGCATGATGCCCAGGGCGGGCCGGACCTTTCTCCGATCCGCGACGGGGTCGAGTCCCAGGATGCGGACCGTGCCCTCGCTGGGGCGCGACAGACCCTGGATGACTTCCAGAGTCGACGTCTTGCCGGCGCCGTTGGTGCCGAGCAGTCCGAACAGTTCGCCCTCCGCGATGTCGAGGTCGAGGTTGCGGACCGCGTCGTACGCTGTCTTGCCGGAGCCGTAGCGGCGGGTCATTCCCGACACCTCGATGACGGTCATGACGCTCGCCCCCAGTGCCGACGCCCGACGGCGACGCGGACGGCGAGGAACGCGGCGACGACGGCAGCCGCTGCCACGGTCGGCACCGAGACTCCGACGATCGCGATCAGCACCGCGATGAGGGCCACCGAGATGACGGCCACCACCAGTTCGCGGGCCGGGGTCGGCGCGGGTCCGATCTCCATGAGGTCGGTGAAGAGGTTTCCTTCGTCTGGTTGCTTCATGAGAACAATTCTTCGGATCATGCGGCAGGACCGGCAGTGCCAGGATGCATCGGTCGAGGTGACACCGTCACGGTCGAGCGATGACAAACGTCATGAACCGGACGGCCGAGTAGCGTGTCGACCATGAACGGATGGTTCGTCGTCGCGCTGCTCGGGGTGCTCGGTCTGGCGGCGATCGTTCTCGGCGGCGCCGACGATTCACCGGGACTCCAGTTTCTCGGGCTGATCCTCGTCGTCAGCGCGGTCGTGACGGCGGTTCGCCGTCGCCGTATCTCCTGATCGCACCCTCCCCTCGATTCTCGTCGCGAGTTCATGGTGGCACTTGTTGAACGTGTTCAACTTCGCTACGGTCGTTGTTGAACACGTTCAAGACGGGAGTCCGACAATGGTGCGAGACACGGCGACGCGGGAGCGGTTGGTGGAGGTGGCGCTTCGACTCTTCCGAGAGGACGGGTTCCAGGCGACCACGATGCGGCGCATCGCGACCGAGGCGGGCGTCTCGCTGGGCAATGCCTACTACTACTTCGCCGGCAAGGACGAGTTGGTCCACGAGCTGTATCTCGTCGTCCAACGCGAGCATCGGACCCGCGCGATACCCCTGCTCCGTGACGGCGCCTCGCTGGCGGACAACCTCTCGGCGGTGCTGCACGCCGGTCTCGACGTGATGCACCCTTACCGAAGCTTCGGCGGCTCGTTCCTCCAGTCGGCGCTTCCCCTGCAGTCGACCTCCAGTCCCTTCTCGCCCGAATCGTCCGCCGCGCGAGACATGGCCGTGGACCTCATGCGACTGACTCTGCAGAAGTCCAAGCAGCGCGGACCGGCATCGCTGGAGAGTCGTCTCCCCACGTTGCTGTGGGTCGCGTACCTGGGTGTGACCCTGCACTGGGTCACGGACGGATCCGTCGACCAACGCCGCACCCGCGCGCTCGTCGACGGTCTCGTTCCCGTCGTCACGAAGACGATCAGCCTGTCCCGACTGCCGGTCGCGCGAGGACTGCTCGGCGACATCGTCGGGCTGGTGGACACCATGACATCCGAGAAGGGAAGCGGGCGATGACGAGAGACGTACGGACCGTCGTGATCTGTGGAGCGACGGGATACATCGGGCAGTACCTCGCGAGGGCGTATCGGGACCGGGGAATCGACGTGAGATCCGTGGGCCGCGGCGCCGTCAACGACGCGTCGTGGTCGGATCGTGACCGGTTGACCCGTGTCCTCGACGGAGCCGACATGGTGATCAATCTGGCGGGCCGTTCGGTGAGCTGCCGCTACACCAAGAGTACCGCCGACGTCATCTTCTCCTCGCGGGTGGAGACGACGGCCGCACTGGGCCAGGCCCTCTCGCGTGTGGACCGCGCTCCGGACGTGTGGTTCAACGCCAGCACCGGAACCATCTACCGCGATGCTCGTGACCGGCCGATGACGGAGCGGGACGGGGACGTGGGGACGGGTTTCTCCGTCGAGGTGGCCCGCGCGTGGGAGCGCGAACTGTTCGACGCGCCCACCGGCGTCCGCAAGATCGCTCTGCGCATGGCGATCGTCCTGGGTGCCGGTGGCGGCGCCGTCAACCCCCTCATCGATCTGGCGCGGCTCGGACTCGGCGGCCGGATGGGTGACGGCACACAGATGTTCAGCTGGATCCACGTCGCGGACGTGCTCCGGTCCATCGACCATCTGTACGCGCGCGAGGACATCGCGGGACCGGTGAACCTCGCGACACCGTTCGCCGTGGACAACGCCACCATGATGCGCGAGGTCCGACGTCACCTGGGACGGTCACGAGGTGTCGCGACCCCCGCATGGTTGCTGCACGCCGGCGCCGCTGTCATCCGCACCGAACCGGAACTGGTCCTGAAGAGTCGGTGGGTGGATCCCGAGGTGTTGCGGCGCAGTGATTTCGAGTTCGAGTATCCGCGCCTGGGTCCGGCGTTGGAGCAGATCGCTCGCCACACGTCCCGCGGTCTGCTGCCGGTCGCCCTGGGCTGACGCGACGTCGTACGCGCCGTTTCCGCCGACGGTCCGCGGGTAGCCGACACCGACGCGATCCGTGCGACGAAGGAGCAGCGATGACGACCGTGACGGACCTATTGGCCACCCATCCCCTCGATGGTGATCGTGCACTGGTGGCGGCCTGTGTGGAGGCGTGTCTCGACTGTTCGACGGCGTGCACCGTCTGTGCCGACGCCTGCCTCGCCGAGGATTCCGTCGCGCGACTCAGGTCGTGCATTCGACTCGATCAGGACTGCGCCGACCTGTGTGCCGCGACCGCCCGGATCATCACGCGGAGCGGTGCCCGGTCCGAGACGGCACGCGCCGCGCTGATCGCCTGTGCGTCCGCGTGCGACGACTGTGCCGACGAGTGCGCCCGGCATGCGGGGATGCACCAGCACTGCGCCGCGTGTGCGGACGCATGTCGGCGATGCGCGCGGGCGTGCCGCGACCTGCTGGCCGCGCCGGGCACACCGATGTGAGGAGCCGGCGAGGAACAAGCACATCGGGTTTCCGTCACCTCCGGTGTTCGGTGACGCGGTCGGGCACGGGTACCGCGGTCGGACCGACCGAAACTCCCCGATCGAGGATCTGACGGCGTGTTTCGACGCGACGATCGCGGGAACACGGGCGCCGCAGCACCACCGTCGGGTGGGGCTCGGTTGTCCGGTGACCCGTGGAGGAACTCAGTGTCGGATCTTCAGCCGTTCTACGACGACGTCCAAGCTCACTACGACCTCTCGGACGAGTTCTTCAGGCTCTCCCTCGATCCGACGCAGACCTACAGCTGTGCGTACTTCGAGCGCGAGGACATGACACTCGAGGAAGCGCAGCTCGCGAAGATCGACCTGTCGCTGTCCAAGTGCGACCTCCGTCCAGGCATGCGTCTGCTCGATGTCGGCTGCGGGTGGGGCGCGACGCTTCGGCGAGCGGTGGAGAAGTACGACGTGAACGTCGTCGGTCTGACCCTGAGCAGGAACCAGTACGAGCACGTGTCGGCGATGCTGAACGGGCTCGACACGGGACGCACCACCGAGGTGCGGCTGCAGGGGTGGGAGGAGTTCGACGAGCCGGTCGATCGCATCGTCAGCATCGGCGCCTTCGAGCACTTCACCTCCCCCCGCTACGACGACTTCTTCGCCCGCACCTACTCGATCCTGCCCGGGGACGGCCGGATGATGCTGCACACCATCGTGCAACTCGGCCGCGACATGTTCCGGCAGAAGTCGCGCGTGACGCGGGCGGACATGGACTTCGCCGACTTCATCGGCCGCGAGATCTTTCCCGGCGGCGAGCTCCCGATCCCGCAGGTGGTGATCGAGAAGGGCGAGCGAGCCGGCTTCCGCGTGGAGAAGGTCCAGTCGCTGCAACAGCACTACGCTCGAACGCTCGATCTGTGGTCGGCCGCGCTGGAGGCGAGAAAGGACGAAGCCGTCGCCATCGCCGGCGAGGCGATGTACCAGACCTACATGCGGTACCTGCCCGGCTGCGCCGACTTCTTCCGGCGTGAACTGATCGACGTCCGCCAGTTCACGATGGTGAAGTAGACGCCGTCGCCTGGTCGGGGGCGTCGATCTCCGCGATCACGACGCCGATGTCGTCGGCGCTGTAGGGAAGTCCGAGGACATCCGTCAGAGCGGCAGCTGCCCGGCTCGCGACGAGATCGCCGGCCTCCTGGAGATCCGTGCCGTAGGCGGCGATCACCGTCACCAGACCGCCCGTGCACCGGTGACCCTCGGTGTAGAGCGAGATGTCGGCGGGCTCTGTGCCCGCCACCTCGGCGACGGCGCTGCGGACGGCGATACGTACGACGACGTCACTGACCCGAAGGGTGTCCGCGTCGACGTCCACTCCCTCGACGACGCCCTCGACGACGCCCTCGTCGGGGTAGCGGGCGTCGAGGGGCCACGTCCGGACCCCGACGGCTCGCACGCGTGAGAGGGCGGCGGCGCTGATGTCCACCCACCCGTGGACGGGCGCGTCGCGCAGCACGCTCGCGGCTCGACGGAGCGTCGAATCCGTCTGCGGCGGTGTCGAATCAGGCTGACCCGACGTCATCTCCACGTCTCCAATCGTGTCTCGAGTGTGGCGCGTGCACGCGTGAGGTGGCCGCGGACGGCACCGGGGGAGAGGGCCATGACCGTGCCGATCTCGGTGTGCTTCATGCCCTCGACCTCACGGAGCAACCAGCAGGCCCGCTGGCGATACGGTAGCTCAGCGAGGGCATCGTCCAACGCGGACAGGAAGTCGGCGTCGGACACGGTGCGCGACGGGTCGTCCCTCGGGTCCTGGCTCGGCCTCTCGAACACCCAGTCCTCGACGGGCGCGATGCTGCGGCGCCGCCGATGATCCGTCACCTTGTGGGAGACGACGCTGAACAACCAGGTGCGCAGCGACGAGTCGGAACGGAAGTGGCGCAGTCCGCGCCAGGCGTCGACCAACGCGTCCTGGACGATGTCCTCGGCAGCGCCTCGGTCGGACAGGAGGTGGGTTGCGTAGCGCAGCATGTCCGGTCCGAGTCGGCGCACGATCTCCTCGAACGCGCGTCGGTCGCCCATGCCCGCGGCGGCGGCGAGGGCGCGATCGCCGAGCTCGCGGTGGTCGGCGGCGAACGTCGGACGAGTGGACGTGTCGCGGTCCGCCGACGGTGCTGCGATGGACGGGAGGCTGACATCACCGGCCACGTCGGGACTGCCGGGATCGGGCGCGATCGACGGACGACTGAGCACTGTTCCCCCCGAACCGCCGTCGGAGTGACCCACCCCGAAGATTGATGAAGCAACTAATTTCCCCGACGTGACTGTTCCCGCGCAGGATCACGCGCAAACCGATGTGATGCGCATCACTTGATTTCCGACGTGCGTTTTCGTGGTGAGGACCCGACTCAATGACTGTGACGAGCCGTCACAGTCCAGAGAGAGGACCTGAAGTGAACGCCCCGCAGACTGCGACAGGAAACGCCGTGAGGACGTCCGTCGCATCGACCGTCGACCACAGTGACGACCGAGCCGACCGCAGAGATCGCGGCCGCACAGTCGTCGCGGATGCCGTGGTCGCCACCGTCGCCGGCATCGCCGCACGAGAGGTACCGGGCCTCCACGCCCTGGAACCGGCCGGTTCTCGTGCGCTGGACGTACTCCGGTCCGCAGTGGGCGTCGACGGGGCGAGGCACACACAGGGGGTGTCGGTCGAGGTGGACGACCGCACCGCAGTCGTCTCGCTCGATCTGGTGGCGGACTACGGAATATCCATCGCCGACGTCGCAGCGGACGTCCGCCGCAACGTCTCCAGTGCGGTGACGGCACTGACCGGACTCACCTGCAGCCGCGTCGACGTCGTCGTGCACGACGTGCAGGTCGGTGGCCACCGCACGGCCGCCTGACCACAGTCTCGTCCGACCACACACACCGACTCGCGCTCCGCGGGCCGGTCGAAGAGAGGAACCATGATGACCACGATCGAGAAACGCACCGACGAGGTGCGCGCATGAGCGCCCGTCGGAGCCTGTCCAGCCGACTCTTCGAGGGCCTGGGCCGCGTGACGTGGGGCTACGCCAAGCGCAAGATCGACGAGCGCCGCACCCGACGAGGAGGACGACGATGACCAAGTTCACCGTCTACATCGCCGAGGCCATCGGCACCGCCGTTCTCGTGATCGGAGGTGTGGGCACCGCCGTCCTGGCGGGCGACGACGTCGGCACCACCGGAATCGCGCTCGCCTTCGGCCTGACACTGCTCGCGATGGTGTTCGTGCTCGGACCCGTGTCCGGTTGCCACATCAACCCGGCGGTCACGCTCGCGTTCCTCGTCACCGGCCGCATGACGGCCGCCCGCGCCGCCGGATACGCCGCCGCACAGGTGATCGGCGGACTCGTCGGCGCCCTGGTGGTCTACGCCATGGCGACGGGTCGACCCGGATACGACCGGACGGTCGACGGTCTCGGCGCCAACGGATACGGCGACGCCTCGGCAGGAAACTACTCGCTTCTCGCCGTCGCGATCGTGGAGATCGTGGCAACGGCAGTTCTCGTGCTGGTCGTACTCGGCGTGACAGGGCCGCATTCCGTTGCGGCAGCCGGGGTTCCGATCGGACTGACGCTCGCGTTCGTGCATCTGCTCGCCATCGGGGTCGACTCGACGTCGGTCAACCCGGCGCGCTCCATCGGGCCTGCGCTGATCGCCGGCGGAAGCGCACTCTCGCAACTGTGGGTGTTCCTGGTCTTCCCGTTGATCGGTGGTGTGGTCGGTGCACTCGCCTACAAGGCCGTGCGGCCCGCCGAGGCGGTCGCCGCGCACTGACTCTCGTGTGCGACGAGCCCGTTGCTCGCCGGGTGCACCCGGGGCATGATGCGACGGTCGGTCGTGGGGGCCGTCGCACATGGGGGTGGGTCATGAACACGGTTCGTCGTACGCCAGGTCTGCGCGCGATCCTGGACGACTATCGACGCTGGCGCGCGATCGGGCCGGGCGGGCTCCCAGACAATCCGGTCGGCTGGGTGGTCATGACCGCTCTACGCCCCCTCTGTCGAGAGACCATTCGACTGCGCGACAACGATATCCGGGCCGCCGTCGGTGCGCTCGAGTTGCCGGACCGCGGCAGTCGACCCGTCATGGCACCGTTCCCGATCCCGCACCGGCAGGTGGTGTCCGACGGCGATCCCGTCAGTGTCCGGTCGTTGCAGGATCACCTGACGATCCTGAGCTCCACCGACGGATGCCACAGCGCGCGTAGCCATCTGGAACGTCGAGGCGACGCGCTCCACGTCGATCACCCGCGCAGCGCCGCCGCTCGGCGTGCTCGCGGAGAGATCGCCCACGTGCACGACGCGCAGGGGTCGATGCACGTGGTCGCCGATCCGCGGGACGTCGCCGAGATCGTCTCGCGTGGCTGGGGAGAGCGGCATCCGCTGGCCGGGCGTTCCCTCGTGGGACTGCCGGACAGCTATCTCTACCTCTACGCACCTCGGAACGAGGCAGAGCAGCAGCAGCTGCGGCGCATCGTGGACCGGGCGATCGTCTCTGCTGGAACGTGATCGGTTCCCGGGGTCACGGGCCGTGCGGTGTCCAGACTTCGACGACACCGGCGCTCGTCGGCGGCACGCGCACCTAGTCTGAGCGCCATGAGATTCGACGAGTATCGGGCCCACGACGCGACCGGGCTCGCCCAGCTGGTCGCGTCCGGCGACGTGACGGCCGCGGAGTTGGTCGAGGTCGCGATCGCGCGAGCGCGCGAGGTGGATCCCACCCTGAACGCCCTCGTGCAGTGGCAGGAGGATGCCGCGCGAGTGCGGGCCGCGGGCGCCTTGTCCGGTCCGATGGCGGGAGTGCCGTTCCTGCTCAAGGATCTCTTCCAGGCTCAGGCCGGGATCGTCGAGACGTCGGGGTCACGCTCGGGGGCGTCGTCCAGGCCCCGGGTCACGGACACCGTGGTGCAACGGTGGCTCGACGCCGGGGTCGTCGTCCTGGGCCGCACGGCCGTACCCGAATTCGGCGCCAAGGGAGTCACCGAGCCGCAGGCGCACGGTGCGACCCGCAACCCGTGGGATCCCGCCCGCACACCCGGTGGCTCCTCCGGTGGTTCGGCCGCCGCGGTGGCGTCGGGCATCGTGCCCGTCGCCGGCGCCAGTGACGGCGGCGGCTCCATCCGCATCCCCGCGGCGTACTGCGGCCTGTTCGGACTCAAGCCTGGCCGGGCAGTCGTCCCTGCCGGGCCCCGCGCCGGGGAGATGCTCTTCGGGAGCGCCGTCACCGGTGTGCTCACCCGCTCCGTGCGCGACTCGGCCGCGTTCCTCGACATCGTGCGCGGCGCGGACGACGACGCGCCCTTCGAGTTCGCGGCCCCGTCGACGCCCCATGTGGAGGCACTCGGCCGGCCGGGTCCTCGGCTTCGGATCGGGGTCGCGGCGCGATCGGCGCTGAACGACGCACCCCACCCGGACGTCCTCGCCGCGCTCGACCGCGCCCGCGACCTGCTCGTCGAACTGGGCCACACCGTCGAGGAGGTCGCCTCGCCGTTCGACGAGGAGCAGCTGGCCAGAGACTTCCTCGTGCCGTGGTTCGTCCACCTCGCCGCCGAGGTGTCGTCCGCGTCGGCCACGGCGCGGCCCACCACGACGGAGTTCGAACTCGACACGCTGGTCGTCGCCGAGATCGGGCGCGCCACGAGAGCGGTGGATCACGATGCGGCGCTGGCACGCTGGCAGGACCACGTCCGCGCCATCGCTGCATTCCACCGCCGCTTCGATCTGCTCATGACACCCACGACGGCGGGTCCCGCGCCGCTGATCGGCGCCTTCGACACCCCGTTCGTCGAGAGGGTGGGCGCCCGGCTCGCGCTCGCGCTGCGACTCGGACCGATTCTCGGACGGCTCGGCGCGGTGCAGGACGCGGTGATGCGCAGCCTGTCCGCTGTCCCGTACACGCAATCGGCCAATCTGACCGGGCGGCCGGCGATGAGTGTTCCGCTCTCGGCGACAGTCGACGGTCTGCCCGTCGGCGTGCACTTCCTGGCGCCACCGGGTGGGGAGACTCGGCTGCTGGTGCTCGCCGCGGAGCTCGAGGTGGCGCGGCCGTGGTTCGACAGGATCCCCGCGGACGTGGTCAGTGAGCGAGTCGGATGACGCCGTCGACGATCTCCACCTGCGCGGTGGTGAGCGGTACGGCGCGTCCGACGGCGGCCACCACTGCGGAGTAGGGCGGGAAACCGAAGATCACTCCCTTGGGCCCGGACACCATGGACCCGTCGGTCACGTCGAATTCCGCCCTGTGCCAGGGGCACTGGAGGCAGCCGTTCTCGGTCACCCGCCCGCGCCGAGCTTGGCGAGTTGGTGTCGGCACGTGTTCCCGACGGCGAACGGTGTCCCGTCGGGCCGGATGCCGACCGCGAGCACCCCGTGGTCGTCGGTGCGCACCTCGGCCACGCCCCTCTCGTCCAGATCGGCGACACGCACGAGGTCGCGCCCGCGTGCCCGGATCGGCTGATCGTGGAGCACGGGTGGGAGCACGCTGCGCGGTCGCGGGGCGGGGGCGCGGTCGTCGGCCATGGGCGGGGGTTACCCGGACGGCGGCCGACTACGCGTCGTCGGTACCGGGCCTCGGGACGTCGGTCTCCCAACGCGCGCGGCGTTCGTCGTCGGACTGTTCCCACCACGGCGTGCCGCGTTCGCCGAGAGCGACCTTGGCGGCCTGTACACCGGCGCGGGACTCCGCGGCGCCGCCGGTCCGGCGCACGTCGCGTCGCCACGCCATCAGGATCGACCGCAGTTCGGCGCCGCGCTCCTCGGGAATGTCGGGATCGGTGGCGCGCCACTTCCGCCCGACGATCACGATGTGGTGGCCGTCCTCGGTGTACTCCCGGCCGTCCGTCATGACACCGATGCTAGCGACGACTCCGGGATGTCCCGTCGGGTTCCGGCCCGGGGGCGCATCGTGACAACAGTGATGGCCACGAAGGTCAGCGCCAGACCGATCGCGGTGAGGGCGGTGAACGGCTCGCCGAAGAGCAGGGCGCCCCACACGGTGGTGACGGGCGGTACGAGGAACATCAGAGCGTTCACCCTCGTCACCCCCATCCGGTCGAGCAGATACCAGTACAGCCCGTACCCGCCGAACGTCGCGAACACCACCAGTCCCGCCGTCGCCGCCCAGAAGTCGAGTGTCGTCGGCGGTACCGCGGTGCCCGTCGCGACCGCGCCGGCGGTGAAGACGACGGCCGATGTGGCGCAGTGGATTCCGAGAGCGCTGAAGGGTGCCGGTCGCTGGGCGCGACGGTCGACGAAGGTCGCGGCGACCAGAGACATCATTCCCACCAGCGGAACGAGGTAGGCCCACGCCGGGGTGGTCGCGGTGGTCGCCGTGGCGTCCGCAACGGTGGCGAGCGCGACGCCGAGAGCACCGATCAGGAGCCCGATCCATTGTCGGCCCGAGGCCGCCGCGCCCAGCAGGGGGCCCGCCAGCGCTGCCGCGACGAGTGGCTGCACTCCGTCGACGAGGGCCGTGGTGCCGGTGGAGACCCCGAGGCCGATGGCCCAGTACACGGTGAGGAGGTAGCCGGACTGCGACAGAAAGCCCACGATCACCTGCCGCCGCAGGTCCGGGCCTCGAACTCGGCGAGACCCGAGGAGCCACGTCGGTGCGAGCAGCAGGGCGAGGGGGAGGAACCGCCACATCAGGACGGTGGTGACGGCAGCGTCCTCACCGCTGATCTTCGCGCCGATGAAACCGGACGACCAGCAGAGTACGAACGCCGCGCCCGCCAGTACCGACCCGACGGCAGTGCGTCGATCCACAGGTATACCGATCTGTCTACTCATGACAGCAGACTACACAGATCGGTATAGTTCGAAACATGACATCCGAGGTCGCCTGGACGCCGAAGGCACGTGCCGTGCTGGCCGCGGCCGACGAGCTGTTCTACGAGCAGGGCATTCACGCGGTCGGCGTCGACACGATCGCGGCGCGAGCCGGCGTCACGAAGAAGACGTTGTACGACCGTTTCGAGTCCAAGGAACGGCTCGTCGTGGAGTACCTGCGGGAAAGAGACCGTCAGTGGCGCGAGTTCCTCGCCGTCCGGCTGGGTGCCGTCTCCGCAGACGCGGCCGGCGATCGGATCGATGCGGTGCTCGTCGCCTCGGCCGAGTGGACGGCGCAGCGAAGTGGTAAGGGATGCAGCATGGTCAACGCGCACGCGGAGATCAGCGACCCCGCCCACCCGGCCTATCCGGTGATCATCGGGCAGAAGCGCTGGATGGCCGATCTGTTCGTCGACATCCTCACGGCCGCAGGCGTGCCTGACCCGGTGGGCACGGCCGACCTGCTGATGCTCGTGCACGAGGGCGCGCTGGTGTGCGCGGGAATGGGAGTGGTCGAGCGGCCCTTCGACCGTGCGCGTGCTGCAGCGCGTCTACTCCTCGAGCCCACCGGCCGGTGACCACCCGAGCGCCGGCCCGAGCGTCGTCGCCATGTCGGTGAGAATCTGCACGTAGTCGTCGTGGTCGAAGCTGAAAGGCAGAGCGAACGCCACCTCGTCGATCTCCCGGAAGGCTGCGCGCGCCTGCAACTGCTCCACGAGCTGCTCGGTGGTGCCCACCAGATCGGGAGCGAACAGCAGGCGGGCCGGGCCGACCGGTGACAGGGTGCGGCCCAGACGGGCATCGGCGTACTCCTGGTAGCGGGCACGCTGGCTCGGTGTGGCCGAGTCGGTCGGAATCACCACCAAGCCCTGCGAGACCCGAGCACCGTTCCCCGCCGAGTGTGCCGAGCGGAACGCCTCGATGTGGGAGAGCTGGATGCGGTCGAAGTCGTCGTCCTCCTCGGCCTTCACGACGCTGCTCGTCAGGAAGTTCATACCGTTCGCGCCGGCCCAGCGAGCCGACCCGAGCGACGCGCCGCCGTACCACATCCGGGACGCGAGACCGGGCGAATGAGGCTGTGCGCGTGAGGAATGCACCTCGATGCCGTCCATCCCCTCGAAGTCCGTCAGACGATCGCCTCGGATCGCGGCGAGGAGCCGCTCGACCCTGGCGTAGCTGAAGTCCTCCCGATCGGCGGTGTCGGGGTACAGCGCATCCCTGAGCCGGTCGAAGTTCATCGGCGGGCCCACGCTGACCCCGGGATTCAGGCGCCCGCCGGACAGGATGTCGACGGTGGCGAGGTCCTCGGCCAGCCGCACCGGGTTCTCCCACCCCAGCGGAGTCACGGCGGTGCCGAACTCGATCCGCGAGGTCCGCTGCGATGCGGCGGCCAGCACGGCGACGGGGGAGGAGATGCCGTACTGCAGGTGGCGATGCCGCAACCAGGCGCTGTCGAAGCCGAGACGTTCGCCCAGCTCGATGATCGCGAGCGTCGACTCGTGCCCGGCCGCGGGGTCGTCCCCGTCGAACAGTCCGATCGTGAGAAAACCCATCCTGCGCAGCGGTCTCGGGTGCATGGGTCCATGATCCCCCCGTGAGCCTTTCGCGCATCCCCGAGTACGCAAACCGCGCACGGGGGCGAAGCCCTATGATCACGCGATGACCGATCACGATCATGTTGCCGCTCGCCGAGAGATCACGTCCGCCCTACTGGCGGCCTTCGAACGTCGTCACGAGGTGCTCGACGTCATCGTCGAGGCCGAGACCCGGCCCGACGCCGTGGAGGCGATCGCCACCCTGCTCGGCACGTCACGGTTGGGCGGCGAGGCCGTCATGGGCATGTCGTTCTCCAGCCTCACCAAGGACGCCCGCCGGAGCAACGCCGCCGAGCTCGAGGACCTGGACAGTCGCCTGAACTTCACGTTGGCCCAGCGTCCCGCCAGCGCGGGAGAGACCCTGGTGCTGGAAGCGTTCTCGGACGACGACCGCGACCTGTTCGCCGCCCGCCTCGCGGACGTCGGTTCCGCGGGTGACGGATCCGGCGGAGCGGCCGGTGATCTGGACACCGAGCTGGCTGCGGCACGGGACCGCCTCGACTCCGAGCAGGCCGCGTGGTTCGTCGCACGCGAGGGCGCGGAGAAGGTGGGCATCGTCTTCGGCGAGCTCGCCGGTGGCGACATCGACCTTCGGGTGTGGATCCACCCCGGACACCGGAAGAAGGGCTACGGCACTGCGGCGCTGCGGAAGTCGCGCGCCGAGATGGCGGCGGTGTTCCCGGGGGTGCCCATGATCGTGCGCACCCCCGGGGTCCAGCCGTCCTGACACTTCTCGTGAGAGGCGATCAGGCCCGGTACTTCTCGACGTACCGGGTCATCGTCTCGAGCTGATAGCGGGAGACGTCGTGGGCGTTCTCGTTCTCGGCGAACACACTCGACACCATGACGGTGTCGTTGTCGTAGAACCCGAGTGAGCCGAGGCCGCCGAAGAACTGGTCCCAGTCGACGTCGCCGTCGCCGATCTTCAGGTGCTGGTGCACCCGCACCGCGTTGCCGGGTGGGTTGGTGATGTACCGCAACCCGTGCGAGCGGTGATGATCCATCGTGTCCGCCACGTGCACAAGACGCACCATGTCCCCGGCGGCGGCCATGATCGCCGGCAGGTCACCACCCATGTGGAACTGGTGGCACGCCACGATCACCATCCCGATGTTCGGGGAGTTGATCCCGCGGATGGTGCGGATCGCGGCGAGCCCGTCCTCGACGAAATCGTCCGGATGCGGATCGATCAGGACGTCGAGACCCTCGCGCTCGATGATGGGGACCAGTTCCTCCATCGACCGGTAGAACGCCCGCTCGGACTCCTCCGGCTTCTCCGGTCGACCGGAGAACTCGGTGTTCATCGTCGACACCCCGAGGTCGACGGTGATCTGGATGGCGCGTTTCCAGTACCGCACGGCCGCCTCGCGGGCGTCCTCGTCGGGACCGGACCACCGCAGCACCGGCAACACCGAGGCGATCCCGACGCCGGCGTCCGAGCACGCCTTGCGGAACTTCGCGACCAACCCGTCATCGGCCTTGGGATGGTTGAAGAACGGGATCATGTCCACGTGCGGGGTGAGCTGCAACCACTCGTACCCCAGATCGGCGACCACGGCGGGCAGCTCGAGCAGCGAGTGCGAATGATGAAACGGCGTCGGATCGAGCGCGATCTTCATCTCAGGCTCCGACGATGGACGAGCGCTGCACCATCTCGACGGCGACCGGGGCACCGGACTCGAGCGACTTCACGCCGGCCTCGCACACCGCGGCTGCAGCGTATCCGTCCCACGCTCCGGGGCCGTCGACGTAGTTGCCCGTCTCGGCGCCGGCCTTCACCGCGTCGACCCAGCGCTGGATCTCGGTGTCGTAGGCCTGGCCGAAGCGCTGCACGAAGCCGGGAGTGATGGTGCCGCCCCAGGTTCCGGGAGCGGACTTGCGGACGAGGCCGACGTCGAGACCGATCATCGCGCTGCCGTGCTCGGCCACGACCTCGGTGCGCACCTCGTAGGCGACGCCGGTGGTGACGAACACCTCGGCGTCGACGTGTCGACCGGACTCCGTGGTGAAGATGGCGATCTGCGGATCCCGCAGGCCCTGCGGTGCCGACGGATTGGCCGACGGGCTGATGATCTGCACCGACGTGATCTCCTCGTCGAGGAGGAAGCGCGTGACGTCCACCTCGTGCACCAGCGAGTCGCGCACGATCATCGCGCTGTCGAAGTGCGGCGGCACGGCGGGGTTACGGTGTGCGCAGTGCACCACCAGCGGACGGCCGAGCTCGCCGGAATCGATGAGTGCCTTGAGCTGGTCGTACTCGGTGTCGAAGCGGCGCATGAATCCGACCTGGATGAGCTTCTTGCCCAGCGCGGCCTCGGCTTCCACGACGGCGAGGGACGTGGCCACATCGGTGGTCAGCGGCTTCTCGCACATGACGGGCTTGCCGTGCTCGAGACACGCGAGAAGCTGCTTCTCGTGGGTCGGGCCGGGAGTGGCCAGGACGACGGCGTCGACCTCGGGGTCGGCGATCGCGTCGAGGGGATCCTCGACGACGCGGCAGCCGGGGATGGTCGCGGCGAGCTCGTGGGCCTTCGCGCTGACGTAGTCGTTGATCACGGCGACGCGGGCGCCGGTGATCTTCGAGGTGATGCGGGCGACGTGATCGGCACCCATCATGCCGACACCCAGGACCGCGATGCGGAGTTCGGTGGTCATCGTGTCAATCCGTTTCTGTAGGTGCGAAAGTGTGGTCAGGCGAACGTGACGGCAGGAATGCCGCAGGAGCCCAGGTACTTCCGGGTGCGCTGCGCGATCGGCAGGGGAGCGTCTACGGCGCACGGGTACATGTCCTGCTCGACGATCGCGAAGATGTCCGCGGTGAGCTTGCCGTCGTCCGCGAGGCGCTCGATGGTCTTCAGGAGCGGAGGCATGTCCGGGATGCCGAGCGGCGGTTCCGTCATGGCGCCGAGCTTGACGGCCTCGCCGAACGGCAGGTCCTCCGCTGCGACCCTGGCGCGGACCTCCTCGTTCACCTGCTTGAGGTGGAGGTACCCGATGCGCTCGGGTGCCCGCTCGATGATCGCGATGTTGTCACCGCCGCAGTAGCTGATGTGGCCGGTGTCGAGGCACAGGTTCACGAACTCGCTCGAGGTGCCGTCGAGGAAGCGGTACACGTTCTCTTCGGTGTCGACGTGGCTGTCGGCGTGCGGGTGGTACTGCGCCTTGACGCCGTACTGCTCGAACATGCGCTTGCCGAGCTCGTTCATGCCCTCGGTCTTCTTGCGCCACTGGTCCGCCGTGAGGTCGCGGTCCTCGAGCACCGCGCCGGTGGAGGGGTCACGCCACATCTCGGGGATGACGACGACGTGCTTGCCGCCGGCGGCGGCGGTCAGCTTGGCGACGTCCTCGATCTGAGTCCACACCGCGTCCCACGCGTCGTCCTGATGCAGGTGTTCGAACACCGTGCCGGCCGACAGCTTGAGACCCCGAGAGCCCAACTCCGACAGCAGCTTCTGCGGATCAGTGGGCAGGTAGCCGTACGGGCCCAGTTCGATCCACTCGTAGCCCGACGCCGACACCTCGTCGAGGAAGCGGCCGTACGGGGTCTGCTGAGGATCCTCGGGGAACCACACTCCCCAGGAGTCGGGGGCGGATCCGACGCGAATCGTGCTCATGTCTCGGGGGTTCCTCTCGAAGAATGTCCGGCGCTCGTGCTGTGGCACTAACGCGCTTAAGTAACGCGCTTAAGCTACTATGAGGTGGATCACGCTTCCGTGTCAAGCCCCGTCCCAGAGGAGTGCCGGTGTCCACGCCGCCCCGCAGCCGCAAGACGACGATGAGTGACGTCGCCGCTCTGGCGGGAGTGTCCCGGACCCTGGTGTCGTTCGTCCTCAGTGGCAAACCGGGTGCGAGTGACGACACTCGCGACCGTGTCCTCGCCGCTGCGCGCGAACTCGACTATCGACCCGACAACGCCGCGCGACTCCTCGCGCGCGGGCGGAGCAGGACGTTGGGGGTCGTGATCGACGTGCGACAGCCGTTCCAGGCCGATCTCGTGACCCACATCTATCCCGTGGCCGAGTCGGCCGGGTACGAGGTGTTGCTGTCCGCGAGCGCGCCCGGCCGGGACGAGACGAAGGCGATCGAGGCGCTGCTCAGCCATCGCTGCGAAGGCGTGATCCTGCTCGGCCCGTCGTCCTCACCCGAGTACGTCGCGCATCTCGAGGAGCGGGCGGTGGTGGTCATGATCGGACGGGCCCTGCCCGCCACCGACTTCGACATCGTGCGCAGCGCCGACGACCACGGAGTGCGTCAGGCGGTCGACCACCTCGTCGGTCTCGGGCACGTGGACATCCACCACGTCGACGGTGGCACCGACTCCGGTTCGACCGAGCGTCGCGCCGCCTTCCGTGCCGCGATGGACGAGCGCGGTCTTCCCGCCGTGGTGTGGCCGGGTGCGCACACCGAGGAGGCGGGCAGTGCTGCCGGAACGCGCATGGTCGCCGAGCGGCGGGTGCCCACCGCGGTGATGGCCGGCAACGATCTGTGCGCGGTGGGACTGATGGACGCGTTCCACCGTGCCGGAATCGCTGTGCCCGATGATGTCTCGGTGGTGGGATACGACGACAGCGAGCTGGCGCACCTCTCGCGCATCGATCTCACGACCGTCCGGCAGGACGCCGAGGGTCTGGCCGCGACGGCGGTGCGGTTCGCCATCGCCCGCCTCGAGGACGAGAGCCTCGCGCCCGCCGAGCTGGTGGTCGAGCCGTCACTCGTCGTGCGCGGGAGTACCGGGCCCGTGCGCACGGTCGCGCGTCAGACGGCCCGGCGCACCTGACGTCGTTCGCGGGCGGTCAACCCGCCCCACACTCCGTACGGTTCGGCGGACTCGAGAGCCACTTCGCGGCACCGAGCGATCACCGGGCAGTGTGCGCACAGTCTCTTCGCGATCTCCTCGCGTTCGCGGGCAGCTCGTCGTCCCTCTCCGGCGGGGGAGAAGAACAGGTCGCTGCGCTCGCCGCGGCACACCGCGGCGAGACGCCACTGCCCGGAGTCGGTGGAGTTCGTCTCGACGGAGATCGTCATGACACACGATGCTGTCGCAGTGAGAGGGGTCGGCACAGGGTTCGACTCGAGCAGGTCGCAACTCCGCAGAGGCACCCTCGTTTCGACGCGGCCCTCGTCGGTCACCCTCTCGAAATGCAGACGTTCCTCCCCGACCCCGGCTTCGCCCGCAGCGCACAGCTGCTCGACGACAAGCGGCTCGGGAAGCAACGCGTCGAGACCTTCCAGATCCTGCGCGCCCTGGTATGGCCCTCCTACGGGTGGAAGAACCACCCGGCGGTGGTGATGTGGCGGGGATTCACCCCGGCGCTCGTGGCCTACGGGATCGCGACCTGCCGGGAGTGGGCGGCCCGCGGGCGGGCGGAGGCCCTGGAGGCACGGCTCCTCGACTACAGCGACGGGCGTGCGTGGACGTACGACGAGTTGCGCGACGACGGCCGACTGCCGCCCTGGCTCGGTGACGACTCGGTGCACGCGAGCCATCGTCGCGCCCTGGCCGCGAAGGCGCCGCAGGCGTACCCGGCCGACTGGGCAGGGGAGACCGGGTACGTCTGGCCCGGATCCCTCTTCCCGCGCTGGCCCCTGACGGTCGGCGACACCACGCCCAGTGCCGTGGTGTCCTCGATGATCGAGATGGGCGCGCCCGCAGAGCTGTTCGACCCGGGTACGGAGGAGTGGTCCGCCCTGCGGGCCCTGCACGGTGGCCGATCCGCGCAGGTGCGGACGACGAACCACCGTCTGCTGACGGTCGCTGCAGCGCTGGTGCGGCCGGGCCGCACGGCTCTCCTGCTGGACACCGACCCGCTCGCTCCCGACCTCCCGCTGCCCGAACCGTCCGCCGAGCCGGGTGGCACGGTGTCGGCGTCCGTCGCGCGCGAGCCGACCCCCCGAGGACGTCGAGGCGATGCGGGCCGAGGGCCGCGATCCCGGGCGTCTGCGCGTGTTCCGCCGTGGCGCGACCGTGCGCGATGCCGGGGAGTACGCGCTGGTGGTCACGTCCGGTGCCGCGGTGCCGGGCGAGCTCGCGGCTGTTCCGTCGCTCCGTCTGACGACGTGAGGACTAGCTGTAATGGCCAGGGACGTTGTGGACGGCGTGGCGACAACAGATAGGTGAGGACCT
>NZ_LMRN01000023.1:448-785 GCF_001426145.1 Rhodococcus sp. Leaf225
CGACCTTAGTTGCCATCATTCAGTTGGGCACTTTAAGGTAACCGCCGGTGATAAGCCGGAGGAAGGTGGGGATGACGTCAAGTCCTCATGGCCCTTACGCGCTGGGCTACACACGTGCTACAATGGCGGTGACAGTGGGCAGCAAGCACGCGAGTGTGAGCTAATCTCCAAAAGCCGTCTCAGTTCGGATTGTTCTCTGCAACTCGAGAGCATGAAGGCGGAATCGCTAGTAATCGCGGATCAGCATGCCGCGGTGAATACGTTCCCAGGCCTTGTACACACCGCCCGTCACACCATGGGAGTTGGATTCACCCGAAGGCGTTGCGCTAACTCGCAA
>NZ_LMRN01000023.1:945-1073 GCF_001426145.1 Rhodococcus sp. Leaf225
ATAGGCCCGCATCCTCGGATGCCACCCTGTCGGAAGAGCTTCTTCCATTCCAAAGAACATTAGCCGCCGTCCTCATGTCCCTTCATCAACTGGATCCCAAGCCTAGCGGCTTGGGTAATCTGAGCTGG
>NZ_LMRN01000023.1:1208-1363 GCF_001426145.1 Rhodococcus sp. Leaf225
GAGAATGGGGCCGGTAGCTCAGGTGGTTAGAGCGCACGCCTGATAAGCGTGAGGTCGTAAGTTCAACTCTTACTCGGCCCACCATCTCGCAGCTTAATGGGGCCTTAGCTCAGCTGGGAGAGCGGTTGCTTTGCAAGCATCAGGTCATCGGTTCG
>NZ_LMRN01000024.1:0-521 GCF_001426145.1 Rhodococcus sp. Leaf225
CGTGTATTCAATTGTCTGCCCCGCTCGAGGCGGGTGCAGTAGTGCCCGTATTCTGGGAACCACAAAGTGGACGCAAGCAATCTCTGGCCACTCCTACCAGCCTTTACAACGGTATGAGTGTAGTGATTATCAAGTTATCGGCTTATTAGTACCGGTCAGCTCCGACAGTCTTTAGTCCTGTCTTCCACATCCGGCCTATCAACCCAGTCGTCTGGCTGGGAGCCTCTCCCCCGAAGGGATGGAAATCTCATCTCGAAGCCGGCTTCCCGCTTAGATGCTTTCAGCGGTTATCCGTTCCGAACGTAGCTAATCAGCGGTGCTCCTGGCGGAACAACTGACACACCAGAGGTTCGTCCATCCCGGTCCTCTCGTACTAGGGATAGATCTTCTCAAATTTCCTGCGCGCGCAGCGGATAGGGACCGAACTGTCTCACGACGTTCTAAACCCAGCTCGCGTACCGCTTTAATGGGCGAACAGCCCAACCCTTGGGACCTACTCCAGCCCCAGGATGCGACGAGCC
>NZ_LMRN01000024.1:656-806 GCF_001426145.1 Rhodococcus sp. Leaf225
GCCGTCGATATGGACTCTTGGGCAAGATCAGCCTGTTATCCCCGAGGTACCTTTTATCCGTTGAGCGACAGCGCTTCCACAAGCCACTGCCGGATCACTAGTCCCGACTTTCGTCCCTGCTCGACTTGTCAGTCTCACAGTCAAGCTCCC
>NZ_LMRN01000024.1:888-1199 GCF_001426145.1 Rhodococcus sp. Leaf225
ACACTCGCCACCTGATTGCCAACCAGGTTGAGGGAACCTTTGGGCGCCTCCGTTACTTTTTGGGAGGCAACCGCCCCAGTTAAACTACCCACCAGGCACTGTCCCTGAACCGGATCACGGTTCGAAGTTAGATATCCAGAGTGACCAGAGTGGTATTTCNTGTGCACTTACACTCGACACCTGATTGCCAACCAGGCTGAGGGAACCTTTGGGCGCCTCCGTTACTTTTTAGGAGGCAACCGCCCCAGTTAAACTACCCATCAGGCACTGTCCCTGACCCGGATTACGGGCCGAAGTTAGATGTCCAAAGT
>NZ_LMRN01000025.1:0-385808 GCF_001426145.1 Rhodococcus sp. Leaf225
CCGAACAACCCTTCCCAGAAAGCCCCCCGACCACCGGTCGGGGGGCTTTCTGCATTCACGGGTCATGCACCGGCATAAGGTCTTTCGCCGTGCCCCCCGCCGGCCGGCATGGTGCTATTGGGAGGCGCCCACTGCCTTCACGGCAGCTGCCACCACCTTCTCGACGCCGTCGACATCCGGCACTCCCGCGCCGTGCTCGTCCGCCTGGAGGTCCTCGAGGGTGTCGAACTGCGACTGCAGCAGAGACGGGGGCATGAAGTGCTTCCTGCGCGACATGCGGTCGAGAAGCGTGTCGTAGTCCGCTTGCAGATGGACGAAGAACAGATCGTGACAGCCCCCGCGCAGCCAGTCCCGGTACCGCCGCGTCAGGGCGGAACAGGCCGTCACCGACGTTCCACCCTCGCCTGCCACTCGTTCGATCTCACCTGCTACCGCGGCGAGCCACGGTCGACGGTCGTCGTCGTTCAGCGGGTGGCCTGCAGACATCTTGTCGATGTTCGCCTTGGGATGAAAAGTGTCGCCCTCGATGAAGGTGCTCCCCAGTGTCGTCGCCAGTGCGCTGCCGACGGTGGTCTTCCCGGTCCCCGACACACCCATCACGACGATGTGTCTCGGAATGCCGTCGGCGTGGTCCGTCACGTCAGAACACCACCCAGAGCAGTGAGGCGAGCGCGAAGACCGCGAGTCCCAATGTCGTTTCCATGACCGTCCAAGTCTTCAGAGTCGTCTTCTCGTCCATGCCGAAGAATCGGCTGACGAGCCAGAAACCCGAGTCGTTCACGTGCGAGAGTACGGTGGCTCCCGCAGCGATCGCGAACACGAGCAGTGCGATGTCGAAGTTACCCAACCCGAGCTCGACCACCTGAGCCGAGACCAGGCCGGCAGTGGTCGTCAGCGCGACCGTCGCGCTGCCCTGCGCGACGCGGAGAGCCGCCGCGATGAGGAACGCCTGCACGATCAACGAGAACCCGAGATCCGACAGCGACTCCGTCAGAGACGCACCGATGCCGCTGGCGCGAAGAACTCCGCCGAACATTCCGCCGGCGCCCGTGATGAGGATGATCGCGCACACCGGGCCCAGGGCGTCGTCCATGAGCGACGTGGCCTTGGAGACGGAGAACCGTCCGGGTGCCAGGACCACGAGTGACAGGAGCACCGTCAGCAGCAAAGCGACGGGTGTCTGCCCCAGGAGAATGAGTGCGTCCGCCCATCCGGCGTCCTCCGAGACGATTCCGGCGGTCTGCAGCGTCGAGACACCGGTGTTCAGGCAGATGAGTATCAGCGGGAACAGGAGCAGTCCGAGGACGGCCAGGAAGCGCGGTGGCGCGACGGCAGGAGCGTCGGGGTCGTCGGCGGCATCGGCGAACAGCGCGGCCGGGCTGGTGACGAACCGGCGACCCAGGCGTGTGCCGACCAGGTAGGAACCGAGGAACCACGCGATGATCGCGACCGGGAGCCCGACGACGAGAGTGACGCCGATGTCTCCGCCCATGAGGTCCGCAGCTGCCACGGGTCCCGGGTGCGGCGGCACAATCGCATGCATGGCCGCGAAGGCGCCGGCTGTCGGCAGCGCGTAGAGCAGGACGGATCCGCCGAAGCGCCGCGCCACCGAGAAGATGATCGGCAGGAAGATGACGAGACCGGCGTCGAAGAAGATCGGGAACCCGAAGATCAAGGCCGCGACGCCGAGCGCGAAGGGAGCGCGCTTCTCACCGAAGCGTGCGATGAGGGTGTCCGCGAGAACCTGGGCACCACCGGTCTTCTCGAGGAGCCGGCCGAGCATCACGCCCAGCGCGACGAGCAACGCGACGTTGCCGAGTGTCCCTCCGAAGCCCGAGAGGAGTGTGTCGGGTACGTCCGCGAGCGGGATGCCTGCGGCGACCGCCGTCACCATGCTCACCAGAACGAGCGACAGGAAGGCGTGGAGCTTCACCTTCATGATGAGGAAGAGCAGGACGGCCACGGCGACGGCCGCGACCGACAGCAGGTAGGCCGTTCCGTGTACCGGTTCCATGATGTCCACGCCGAGTCACCCTTTCGCGTGCCGAGATGTGTCCCGACATTAACGGCGCGACTCGCACGCACGGCGTTGCACGCGCCTCACCGTGTCCGAATCGTCACGTCCGCCGGGGTGTCATCGAGCGCGTGCCACGCGGCCCTCGTCCCACACCGGTTCACCCGACTCGTACACCCGACCGTCCGCCCCGAAGACGAGGAACCGGTCGAAACTCCGAGCGAACCATCGGTCGTGCGTCACCGTGACCACGGTTCCGTCGAACGCGACGATCGCGTCCTGCAGGGAGTCGGCCGACTCGAGGTCGAGGTTGTCGGTGGGTTCGTCGAGGAGAAGCATTGTGGCGCCGGACAGCTCCAACAGCAGGATCTGCAACCGTGCCTGCTGACCACCGGAGAGGTCGTCGTACCTCTGCTCCGCCTGGCGGGAGAGCCCGTAGCGGTCCAGTGCGCGGGACGCGGCCTCCCGTCCCATCCCGTCACGGTGCGAGGTCCCGCGGTGCAGGATGTCCAGCAATGTGTTGCCCTCGAGGTCGGGACGGGTGTGGGTCTGAGCGAACAGTCCCGGGCGGACCCGCGCACCGAGAGTGGCTGTGCCCGTGTGCGGTACGGGTGCCAGGTCGAGTTCACCGACAGGGAGGTGCTCGAGGTCGGGATCGGTTCCGCCGGCCGCGAGCAGCCGCAGGAAGTGCGATTTGCCGGACCCGTTGGAGCCCAGTACGGCCACGCGGTCGCCGTACCAGATCTCCGTGTCGAAGGGCTGCATGAGTCCGGTCAACTCGAGTGACGTGCACACGAGTGCACGCTTCGCGGTCCGTCCTCCCGTGAGCCGGACAGCGACGTTCTGGCGGAGCGGCACCGCCTCGGGTGGGCCCGCCTCCTCGAACTTCGCGAGCCTCGTCCGGGCCGCCTGATAGCGCGAGGCCACACCGTCGTTGAACTTCGCCTTCTCGCGCAACCGCAGTACGAGCGCCTGCAGTTTCACCCGCTCCTCGTCCCACCGCGCCTTCAACTCGTCGAGTCGCGCGTTCCGCTTCTCGCGTGCCTCGGTGTAGGTGGAGAAGCTGCCGCCGTGCACCCACGCGGAGGCGCCGTTGATCCCCGGCTCCAGTGTCACGATGCGAGTCGCGGCCGTGGACAACAACTCTCGGTCGTGGCTGATGAACAGCACCGACTTGTCCGACGCGGCGATGGTGCGCTCGAGCCACCGCTTGCCCGGCACGTCGAGGTAGTTGTCGGGCTCGTCGAGCAGCAGCAGCTGATCGTTGCCCGCGAACAGTGCCTCGAGCACGAGCCTCTTCTGCTCGCCGCCACTGAGCGTGGACGCGGCCCGCCATTTCGCGCGTTCGAACGAGGTGCCCATCGCGGCCATGGTGACCTCGTCCCAGAACGGCTCGAGGTCGTACCCACCGATGTCGCCCCAGTCGGACAGCGCCTGTGCGTAGGCCATCTGGGTCGCTTCGTCGTCGTGCTCGATCATCGCGTTCTCGGAGTCGTCCAGTCGCCGAGCGGCCGTACGGACGGGCTCCGCACACACGGACAGCAGGAGGTCACGCACCGTCGACTCGTCGCGCACCTGGCCGACGAACTGCCGCATCACCCCGAGCGTTCCGGAGCGCGTCACGCTCCCCTCGTCCGGCGGCACGTCACCGGCGACGATGCGGGTGATGGTGGTTTTGCCGGTGCCGTTGGGTCCGATCAGTGCGGTCTTGGCGCCGTCACCGACCCGGAAGGACACGCCGTCCAGCAGTTGGCGGCCGTCGGGCAGGAAGTAGTCGACGTCGGACAGTTCGAGATGGGACACAGGACGTCAGACTACGGCCGGTCGATCGCGTCCTCCACGCCATATTCGTGCGTCGCTGGAGACGTCGCGGAACCCCGTCGGGCAAACTTGACCGATGCAGCCCACACAGCGACCCGTCACTCCCGGCGAGACCGGACGGCCGCGGCTCGTCGCATCGGACGTCGACGGAACGCTCATCGACCACCACGAGCGCGTGACGGCTCGAACGAAGGGCGCGGTGCACGCCGTCGTGGCGGCCGGGGACACCTTCGTGCTGTCGACGGGTCGACCGCCGAGGTGGATCGGGCCCATCGTCGAGCAGCTGGGTCACGCGCCCATGGCCGTGTGCGCCAACGGCGCCGTGATCTACGACAGCGAGAACGACGTGGTCGTGTCGGCGCGGACGTTGAGCGTGACCGATCTGGCCGAGCTGGCCGCTCTTGCGGAGTCCCTCATCGCCGGGTGCGGCCTCGCGGTGGAGCGGGTCGGCCGCAGCGCGCACGACGCGGCGACGCCGCAGTTCGTGAGCTCTCCCGGCTACGAGCACGCGTGGCTCAACCCCGACAACACCGAGACGTCCTCGGAGGAGGTGCTGTCCGCCCCCGCCGTGAAATTGTTGATCCGGCAGTCGTCGATGACGAGCGGGGACATGGCGGCCGCGCTGACGTCCCATGTGGAGCACCTCGCCGACGTGACCTTCTCGACCGACAACGGGCTGATCGAACTGAGTCCGCCCGGAGTGTCGAAGGCGTCGGGACTGCTGGAGATCGCGCGCACTCTCGGCATCGACGCGTCCGAGATGATCGCCTTCGGAGACATGCCGAACGACGTGCCGATGCTGACGATGGTCGGCCACGGCGTCGCGATGGGCAATGCGCACCCTGCTGCGATCGCCGCGGCCGACGAGGTCACCACGAGCAACGCGGACGACGGCGTCGCCCGCGTGCTCGAACGGTGGTGGAGCTAGAGAACGATCAGCCGACGGGCGCTACCTCGGGAGCCGGGGCAGCCTCGGGGGCCGGTGCGGGAGCGTCCACCGGCGCGCCGGCGTTCATCTCCGCGGTGTACGTGTCGGTGAAGGTCTTGACGACCGTCGTCACGATGCCCGTGATCTCGTCGAACGAGAGCGACCCGTTCTCGAAGTCGGACTGCCATCCGTTCGGGATGCGGTACTCGTCGGACGTCGGGAGTCCGAGAGATCCGGACTCCGAGCCCATGGCGACGAACTGCTTGAAGATCTGGCCGAGCACCGAGACCACCTGGCCGGTGGGCGTCGTGTAGATCGATCCGTTGGCGAAGTCCGCGCGGGTCTGTCCCTCGGGTGCGGGGAGCAGTCCGGTCAGGGCGGCGCCGAGTCGACCCGACTCACCGCCCTCGGCGACCCACTTCTGCACGATCGGGTTCTGGACGCCCATCGCGAGGAGTTCGGACACGAGCCCGGTCAGCGTGTTGCCGGGTGCCGGTGACGACGCGTCGACACTCGGGGGAGCGGCGACGGGCGGCGCCACCAGGCCCTCGTCGGTCGAGGTCCCGGTACCGGGCTCCGCCGGTGTCGGGGTGCCGGTCCCGTTCAGGTTGGCTGCCGCGATGGACCGGATGTCGTCCATACGTGCGTAGGCGGCGTCGCCCGGGCACTCGGTGTTGCCGACGTCGCGGTGCGCGAAGATCACCGGGAGATCGATCGAGCGGCCCTGCTGAACGAACGTGTACTGCGTGCCCTCCGACGTCATCGTGGTGGTCCCCTTCGGGTCCAGGCCGGCCTTGCCGAGACGCCACCCGAGGAACTTGCCGGCAGCGTCGAGCGACTCCTGCGTCGGCTGCTCCGAGCTGTAGTCGCCCATCAGCGCGATGCCCATGGTGTTCTCGTTGAAGCCGCCTGCGTGCGCGCCCTCGACGTTGCGATCGAGGCCACCTGCGCGGCCCTCGAACACCTGGCCGTACTTGTCCACCAGCACGTTGTAACCGATGTCGCACCAGCCCAGTGTCTGCGCGTGGTACGCGTAGATCGCCCGGACGATGCCGGCGGACTCGTCCTTGCTGTAGTTGTTGCTGCCCGCGGTGTGGTGCACCGTGGCGCCGCCGAGAGAGTCGTCGTACGTGGGCGAACCGCAGCGCTTCGACTCGTCCGCTCCCCACTGGGCGCGGGTGATCACGGCGGGGCCGGAGCCGTCGACGGGGGTCGCGATGTCACTCAGCGTGCTGTCGGCCGCCGAGGTGCCGGGCGTGATGAGCACGGCGGTCGCGTCCGCGAGGGCGTTCGCGATCGGCTGGGCCCGTAGCGGGCGGGACGACGACGCCGGGACGTAGCCGAGCTCGGGTGCCGGCGCGACGGGATCGGCCGCGTCCGGAGCGGGAGCCGCCTCGGGTGCCGGTGCCGCCTCGGGAGCAGGTGCCGGCGGCTCGACCGGGAAGGCCGGGTCGGCGGGGTTCAGCACGGCGCCGGCCGGGACGGTGGGGCTCAGCAGGAACTGGACGCGCTTGGTCAGGCCCACGTAGATGGGCTCCGTGCCGTTGGCGACGGCGGGCACGTCCGAATCGGTGCGACCGGTGTCGATGGACTGCGTCTCGTTCCACGGACCCCAGGAACCGTCGTCGAGCTGGGCACGCACACGGGCCACCGCAGAGCCGAGCTGGTCGGCCGTCAGCGCGACCATGCTGAAGGGGGTGTCCTGGGACACCTCCTTGACCACGGCGCCGTCCTGCGAGCCGTCCACCTCGGACGGCGCGGGGGCTGCCGGATCGGTGGGCGACGCGGCGGGCACCTCGGGAACCGTGAGTCCGGGGATGGACGGGATCTCGAAGGAGTCGGGCAGCGACAGATCGCGCAGCGACCCCAGGTCGATGTCCGGCAGATCCAGCCCGGTGAGTTCCTTCACGGGGATGACGATGTCGGGTGCGTTCGCGAGCGCCAGCTTGGCGATCTGCGTGGGAACGACGGTGGTCGTGTCGTTGGCCGCGCGCACTCCGGTGGTGCTGTCCCCGACGGCGTAGACCACGACAGGACTCGTGACCGCGAGTGCGGCGACGACACCCAGAATCAGTGACGGCTTCGGTCGACGGTGCAAGACGATTTCTCCCCTGGTAGACGTTGCCCCGCGATCACCGTCACATGTGACGGATGTGACTCATGTGATAGATGATGCGCAACAAGCGCCACACTAACCACAGAAACACCAACCATCAACCTCAAGTAGAGGGTTCGGCCAGGTGTTCGAACGATTCGCCCGCCGGGAGGGTCGACGTGCGGGTTGCGGGACGACTACACAGCGTCGGATACCCTGGTCACCCGTGACTGATACTTCGCGAGGACGGTACGACCTGATCGTCGTGGGGTCCGGTTTCTACGGCCTCACGATCGCCGAGCGGAGTGCCGCGGAACTGGGAAAACGAGTGCTCGTGCTCGACCGGCGCTCCCACATCGGAGGCAATGCCTACTCCGAACCCGAGCCCGGTACCGGCATCGAGATCCACAAGTACGGCGCCCACCTCTTCCACACGTCGAACGAGAAGGTGTGGGAGTACGTCACTCGCTTCACCGAGTTCACGGGCTACCAGCATCGCGTGTTCGCCCTGCACAAGGGCCAGGCGTACCAGTTCCCGATGGGCCTGGGCCTGGTCTCCCAGTTCTTCGGCCGCTACTTCACTCCCGCCGAGGCGCGCGCGCTCATCGAGGAGCAGTCCAGCGAGATCTCGGTCGAGGACGCCGCGAATCTCGAGGAGAAGGCCATCGCGCTGATCGGCCGCCCGCTGTACGAGGCGTTCGTCCGCGACTACACCGCCAAGCAGTGGCAGACCGATCCCAAGGATCTTCCCGCGGGCAACATCGCGCGGCTCCCGGTCCGCTACACCTTCGACAACCGCTACTTCAACGACACCCACGAGGGTCTGCCCGTCGACGGCTACACCGCGTGGCTCGAGAACATGGCGAAGAGTGACCTCATCGAGGTCCGTCTGGACACGGACTGGTTCGACGTCCGTGACGAACTCCGGGCCGAGAGCCCGGACGCGCCGATCGTCTACACGGGACCGCTGGACCGATACTTCGACTACTCCGAGGGCGAACTGGGTTGGCGCACACTCGACTTCGAGACCGAGGTGCTCGACACCGGTGACTTCCAGGGCACCCCGGTGATGAACTACAACGATGCGGACGTGCCCTACACGCGCATCCACGAGTTCCGGCACTTCCATCCCGAGCGCGACTACCCCGCGGACAAGACGGTCATCATGCGCGAGTACTCCCGGTTCGCGGAGTCGGGAGACGAGCCGTACTACCCCATCAACACTCCCGACGACCGCGCGAAGCTGGCGGCCTACCGGGCTCGCGCCAAGCAGGAGACGGCCGAGAACTCCGTCCTGTTCGGCGGCCGACTGGGCACCTACCAGTACCTCGACATGCACATGGCCATCGCCAGTGCGCTCACCACGTTCGAGAACACGTTGCGCCCCCACCTCGAATCCGGTGCTCCACTGGGTGATTCGGCGTGAGCGAGGACCAGTTGCTGGGGCGGTCGCTGCTCCAACGCATCCTGCTCCCGCGCGCCGGTGAGCCGCTCGACGTCCGCACCCTGTACACGGACGAGGCCCGCACCAACCCGCGCCGCGCGCATTCGCTCTCTCGCACCTCGGTGTCCATCGGATCCGAGTCGGAGGTCTCCTTCGGCACGTACTTCAACGCGTTCCCGGCGAGCTACTGGCGACGGTGGAGCACGCTGGATTCCGTCGTCCTGCGGGTCGAGCTGATCGGCCACTGCCGCGTCGACGTCTACCGCTCGAAGGCGGACGGGTCCCGGATCCACGTCCAGGGCGGCGACACCGACGACGCGACGACGGTCGACGGCGACGTCACGACTCTCGAGTTCGTCGTCGAGCTCGGTCCCTTCGAGGACGGCGGATGGATCTGGTTCGACGTCACCACGGACACCGACGTCGAGGTGCGGTCCGCCGGGTGGTTCGCACCCGTCGACGCGCCCGGACGCGCGTCCGTGGCCATCGGCATCCCCACGTTCAACCGGCCGACGGACTGCGTGAAGGCGCTGACGGCGATCGCGTCCGATCCACTGGTCATGGCCGTCGTCGACGCCGTCATCGTGCCCGACCAGGGCACCCGCAAGGTGCGCGACGAGCCCGGATTCGACGATGCCGCGGCCGCGTTCGGTGATCTCCTCAGCATCCACGACCAGGCCAACCTCGGTGGATCCGGCGGATACAGCCGGATCATGTACGAGGCACTCGAGAACACCGACGCCGAGCACATCCTCTTCATGGACGACGACATCGAGATCGAGCCCGACTCGATCCTGCGGGCGCTCGCCATGGCCCGCTTCGCGAAGGTGCCGACACTCGTCGGTGGCCAGATGCTCAACCTGCAGGCACGAAGTCACCTGCACGTGATGGGCGAGAAGATCGACACCGGCATCTTCATGTGGGGTGGCGCCCAGAACGTCGAGTACGACCACGACTTCGCCGAGAAGCCGCTCCGCGAGTCGACACTGCTGCACCGCCGGATCGACGTCGACTACAACGGCTGGTGGATGTGCCTCATCCCGCGGGTGGTCGCCGAGACGATCGGTCAGCCGCTGCCGCTGTTCATCAAGTGGGACGACGCCGAGTACGGACTGCGAGCCCGCGAGGCCGGGTTCCCCACGGTGACTCTCCCGGGGGCCGCGATCTGGCACATGGCGTGGAGCGACAAGGACGACGCCATCGACTGGCAGGCGTACTTCCACCTGCGCAACCGCCTCGTGGTGGCGGCGTTGCACTCCCCGGGTTCCGCCCGCGGCCTCGTGGTGAACACCGTCAAGGCCACGATGAAGCATCTGCTGTGCCTCGAGTACTCCACGGTCGCGATCCAGAACATGGCGATCCGCGACTTCCTCGCCGGCCCCGAGCACATCATGGACATCCTGCCGACGGCGCTCGCCGAGGTGCACCGGGTACGCAGGCAGTACCCCGACGCCGTGGTCGTCCCGTCGTCGACGCTGCTCCCGCCGGCCAGCGGCGCGGACGTACCCGCCGTCGCCGAGCCGGTCGGCGCCGTGGCCAAGGTGTCCCGGCTGGCGAAGGGCCTGATCCACAACGCCCGAGGTGCGCAGCGGCAGCACCACGACCGTCCCCAGCTCAACGTGCCCACGCTCGATGCGCGCTGGTACCTGCTCTCGCAGGTCGACGGTGTCACCGTCACCACCGCCGACGGACGCGGCGTCGTGTACCGCAAGCGGGATCCGAAGATCGCCTCCGCGCTGCTCGGAGAGGCGCTCTCGCTGCGCCGCGAGTTGGCGTCGCGCTTCCCCGAGCTGTCCGACCGGTACCGTCGCGCCGTGCCCGAACTCACCAGCAAGGAGCGTTGGGAACGTGTCTTCTCCTATCCGAACTGACAACCTGGTTCGAACCGACCTGCGGGTCCTCACCGCGGTGCAGGGCAGCGTCGGGTCACTGCCGGGCGCCGTGCGTGTCGCTCGGGGGATGTCGCACTTCGGTGAGCACGCCCTCGGGTGGATCGCCATCGGCGGTATCGGTGCCGTGGTCGACTCGGCGCGGCGCGAGCAGTGGGCGTCGGTCGCGGTCGGTGCCGTCGGTGCGCACGCGGCGTCGATCGTCGTCAAGCGCATCTCGCGGCGTCGGCGCCCGACCCATCCGTCCGTGCGCGTCGGCGTCTCCACGCCCAGCCGGTTCAGCTTCCCGTCGTCGCACGCGACGTCCACCACGGCCGCGGCGCTGCTGATCGGCCGCGCGAGCGGTCTGCCCGTGGCACCGGTGCTGGTGCCCGCGATGCTGGTGTCGCGCCTGGTGCTCGGTGTTCACTACCCTTCCGACGTACTCGTGGGCTCCGCGCTCGGCGCGCTGTCCGCGGCGGCGACGGTGCGAGCCGAGAAGAACGCGGCGGTCCGATTCGGCCTGACCGGCGGAGACGCAGCGGCCACGACAGCAGGAGCAGCATGAGCGAGGAACCCGCCGTCGTCGGCGCGCCCCCGAAGAACCTGGCCACGGGCATCGTCAAGGCGGTGCGCCCGCGCCAGTGGGTCAAGAACGTGCTGGTCCTGGCGGCGCCCCTGGCTGCCGGCTCGGTCACCGAGAGCTCGGTGCTCCTGCCGGTCGCGCTCGCGTTCCTCGTCTTCTGCATGGCCGCGTCGGGCATCTATCTGGTCAACGACGCGATGGACGTCGAGGCGGACCGGGCGCACCCCACCAAGCGATTCCGTCCCATCGCGGCGGGTGTCCTCCCGGTCAACCTGGCCTTCGCGATGGCGGTGGTGCTGCTCGGCGGCGCGATCGGGCTCTCGTTCCTGGCCAACTGGAACCTCGCCGTGGTCATGGGCGTCTACATCGCGGTCCAGCTCGCGTACTGCTTCGGCCTGAAGCACCAGGCGGTGCTCGACATCTGCATCGTCTCGTCCGGCTTCCTGCTGCGCGCGATCGCGGGCGGCGTGGCGGCCGACATCCCGCTGTCGCAGTGGTTCCTGCTGATCATGGCCTTCGGATCGCTGTTCATGGCAGCCGGCAAGCGGTACGCCGAACTGCAGCTCGCCGAACGCACCGGCGCCAAGATCCGCAAGTCGCTGGAGAACTACACCACCACCTACCTGCGGTTCGTGTGGACGCTCAGCGCCACGGCCGTCGTCATCTGCTACGGACTGTGGGCCTTCGACCAGGACGCGAAGAACGGCAGTTCCCTCTTCGCCATCTCGATGGTTCCCTTCACTGTCGCTATCCTGCGGTACGCAGTGGACGTGGACGGTGGCGAAGCGGGCGAGCCCGAGGAGATCGCACTCGGGGACCGGGTGCTCCAGATGCTCGCCATCGTGTGGATCGGAGTGGTGGGTGTCGCTGTCTACCTCGCATGAGGAACTGACAGAACGTACCGGCGACGAGCAGTCGCGGGCCGAGGACCGGGTGGGAACGCCCGGGTGGGCCCGAGCGACCGGCGTCGCCGGTATCGCCGTGGTCGCGGTGCTGACCTTCTGGGGCGCCTGGGACCGCCGTTGGATCGCGGACGACGGACTGATCGTGCTGCGCACGGTCCGCAACCTCCTGGCCGGCAACGGGCCGGTATTCAACGCGGGCGAGCGCGTCGAGACCAACACGAGCGCCGCCTGGACCTACGTCGTGTACGCCTTCTCCTGGCTCAGCGGTGTCCGCCTCGAGTACGTGGTGCTGACCATCGCCCTCGTGCTGACGACGGCGGCCGTCACGGTCGCGATGATCGGCACGGCACGCCTGTACGCCGGGCGCGCGGTGCTCGTGCTCCCCGCAGGAGCGCTCGTCTACATCGCCGTACCGCCGGCACGCGACTTCGCGACGTCCGGCCTCGAGTCGTGCCTGGTCATCTTCTGGATCGCGGTCCTGTGGTGGCTGATGCTCCGGTGGGCGGACCGACGGGTGGAGAACCCGTCGACGGCACTCGTGCTCGTCATCGCGTTCTGGGGCGGACTGTCGCCCCTCGTCCGTCCGGAACTCGTCATCGTCGGCGGCCTCGCGCTCCTCATGCTCGTCGTCGCGACGTCGGGATGGATCCGCCGCGGCGCCGTCGTCGTGGTCGCCGGTCTGCTCCCGGTGGGCTACCAGATCTGGCGCATGGGCTACTACGCGCTGCCGTACCCGAACACCGCGGTGTCGAAGGACGCCGGCGGTGCCAAGTGGGCGCAGGGTTCGACGTATCTGTGGAACCTCGTGGGGCCCTACGCCCTGTGGGTGCCCGCGGTGCTGGTCGTCGTGGCCGCGGCACTGGCCGCCACCCGGATCGGGCCCGGTGCGGCTCGCCGTGGCGAGGCGCCGAGCGGTCTCGCCGGACTGGTCTCGCGGATCCGGACGCCGAGCGCCGTGGTGGTCTTCGCGCTCGTGTCGGGTCTGATCTCCACGGTGTACGCGGTGCGAGTTGGCGGCGACTTCATGCACGGCCGCACTCTGCTCCCCGCGCTGTTCCTGCTGCTGCTCCCGGTCGCCGTCGTGCCGATCCCGCTGCGGCGCGGGATCGTGGCGCTGGTGTCGTGCGTCGCGCTGTGGCTCGGCGTGGTCGTCTGGGCGGTCTTCGCGGCCACCACCACCGGCATGCCGCAGGGCACGACGGTCGGGCGTAGCGGCATCGTCGACGAGCGGGCCTTCTACTCCGAGAACACCGGCCACCGCCATCCGATCCTGGCCAGCGACTACCTGGACTACCCGCGCATGCGGGCAATGGTGCAGACCATCGAGAACACGCCGGACGGCGGTCTGTTGCTGCCGTCCGCGCAGTTCACCTACTGGGACGTGGTGCCGCCGCCCCTGCCGATTCCCGAGGGCGGCGACGAGCACGTCGTCTACTTCCTCAACTTGGGAATGACCAGCATGAACGTGGGGCTCGACGTCCGGGTGCTGGATCAGATGGGCCTGGCGTATCCGTTGGCGGCGCACACGGAACGGCTCGACAACGGCCGCATCGGACACGACAAGAACCTGTACACGGACTGGGTGGTCGCGGACACCGGAATGGTGGACGTGCATCCCTTCCTGCCGTTCTATCTGGACGAGGAATGGGTGGAGCAGGCGCAGGTCGCGTTGACCTGTCCGGAGACGCAGGAACTGCTGACGTCCTACCGTTCGGAGCTCACGCGGGCCCGATTCGTGCAGAACTTCAAGCACTCGTTGGATCTCGCGGGGTACCGATTCGACCGGGTGCCGAAGTACGAAATACAACGGTGTAATTTGGAGATGCCCCCGGAGCGGCCCGCATCGTGACGATGTGCGGCAAGTGAGATCCGCGTCACAGTGAGATCACCGGGTCATGGCGTTTCGGTGTCGTGAGTATTCCGATTTCGACGTCCCGGCTGGATTCCGGCATCTCGTTTGTGTAACGCTGTCTCCGTCGGCGGAGATATGTGTAGATGATGTGCGTCGACGTGCAGGATCGCCCGCGGGGCGATCGTGCGCGGAAGACGAGACCGATGGTTCAGGTTCCGAGGTCTTCCTCGGAGCGTGACCGGATATCGATCGACGAAGCGGTGCGGCCGTCCGGCTGCACGGAACTGTGAGAGGCCGAATGTATGCGTGACGGGTCCGTTACCGATGTCGCTGGTGACGACAGCGCTCTGCCGCGTAAGGCTTCACGCCTGCGCACCCCCCGAGTGGGCCGACGTATGCGTCAGGCCCTCGTCTCCGTCGTGATGGCCGCCGCCATCCCCCTCGGCCTCGCGGTCGTGGGCACCGGAGCCACTGCCAACGCCGAGATCCGTGCCGGATTCGACGTCTGGTCCGACTCGTCCATGGGTCCGATCAAGAGTCGCGTCTGGCGCGCCGCCGACGGCAACACGTCGAAGGTCGTGTACCTCCTCGACGGTCTCCGCGCGACGCCGGACATCAGCGGCTGGGAGCACGAGACCAATGCGGGCTCGTTCCTCTCGGACAACAACATCAACGTCGTCCAGCCGGTCGGCGGTGAGTCCAGCTTCTACACCGACTGGTACGCACCGTCGAACTTCAACGGCCAGCAGATCACGTACAAGTGGGAGACGTTCCTGACGCAGGACCTCCCCAACCGTCTCGCAGCGGGTGACCTCGGCTTCTCGCGTCAGAACAACGGCATCGTCGGTCTGTCGATGGGCGGCAGCGCTGCGCTGACGCTCGCCGCGTACCACCCGAACCAGTTCAGCTACGCCGGCTCGCTGTCCGGCTACCTGAACATCTCGGCGCCCGGCATGCGCGAGGCCATCCGCGTCGCGATGCTCGACGCCGGTCGCTACAACGTCGACAGCATGTGGGGACCGCCCTGGAACCCGGCGTGGCTCCGCAACGACCCGTTCGTCTTCGCGCCGCGTCTGCGTGACAACGGCACGCGTGTCTGGGTCTCGGCCGCCAGCGGCCTCCCGGGCAACTACGACCGCCCGGGCTCGCTGCTCGACTACTACAACACCGCCAACGGCATGGGCCTCGAGGCTCTGGCGCTTGCCAACAGCCGCGCGTTCCAGGTCCGCATGGCCTCGATCGGCGCCAACAACGTCACCTACAGCTTCCCCGCGCAGGGAACGCACCGGTGGGGTTACTGGTTCGATCAGATCGTGCAGATGATGCCCGACCTGCGTGCCAACATCGGCTGAGTCAGCTCGGTAGTCGACAGCCCCGGCCCTCGCTTCGGCGACGGTGTCCGGGGCTGTCGCATGTTCTGAGGCGACTCCAGTAACATTTGCACCACCAGTCACAGCGAGTCTCCCCGAGACCGTCGTCGTGACCGTGTAGAACAAGATCGGCGGCACTCTCGACGTACCGGACCTCTCCGGCACGCCGACGGCCCCGCACAGTCTGACGTTTCGAGGAAGCGAGTCCCACACATGCGAGTTCCGAACGGCCGGAGAGCGCGGATCCTGTCCGCCCTGGCGGTCACGCTGGTTCTTCCGCTCGCAGGGGGCCAGGCCGCCACGGCGGTCGCGTCTCCGGTCCACGCGGCACCTGTCCAGGCAGCGCCGCTGCGCGCGCAGGCGGATGCCGGCGCCACCGTGTCCGCGGTCGACTGGATCACCGACCGCCGTGTCGCGGTGTGGGTGAACTCGCCGTCCATGGGAGTCCCGATCCAGGTGCAGCTGCTGCTCGCGCGGGACTGGAACAAGAACCCGCAGGCCACGTTCCCGTCGGTGTGGATGCTCGACGGCATGCGCGCGACCGACACCGAGAACGGCTGGACCGCCGAGACCGACGCCGAGTCCTGGTTCGCCGACAAGAACGTCAACGTCGTGCTGCCCGTCGGCGGTCAGTCGAGCTTCTACTCCGACTGGGCCGAGCAGAACAACGGCCGGAACTACAAGTGGGAGACGTTCCTGACCAAGGAGCTCCCGCCCATTCTCGAGCGTGACTGGCGCTCCAACCAGACGCGCGCGGTCGCCGGTCTCTCCATGGGCGGCACCGCCGCGATGACGCTCTCGGCGCGGAACCCGGGCTTCTTCCGATTCGCCGGATCGTTCTCCGGCATCCTCAGCACCACGACGCTCGGCATGCCGCAGGCCATCGGGTACGCCATGCAGGACGCGGGCGGCTTCGACGCCGGTGCCATGTGGGGCGTGCCGTCGAGCGAGCTGTGGGCTCAGCACGACCCGTACGTTCTCGCGGAGAAGCTGAAGGGCATGAGCCTGTACGTCTCGAGCGGCAGCGGTACCGCCGGACCGTACGACCAGCAGTCCGACATCCCCGGCATCAGCACCAACTACGCCGGCATGGGTCTCGAGATCCTGTCGCGGCTCACGTCGCAGACTTTCGCGACCAAGCTCAACAAGCTCGGCATCCCGGCCTCGATCAACTACCGGCCGTCCGGAACCCACTCGTGGCAGTACTGGCAGTTCGAGCTCCGCCAGGCATGGCCGCAGATCGCCACCGCCCTCGGCGTCGAGGTGGACAAGCCCGCGTGCAGCGTCGGCGGGAACATCGGCGGCACCGCGAGCGCCAACGGATGGCTCGGCGACTGCCTCACCTCCGAGTACGACGTCGCGGGTGGGCGGGCACAGGACTTCCGGTTCGGTCGCATCTTCTCCTCCGACGGGGGCACGCACGTCGTCGCCGGTGCGATCGGTGGCGCGTACGCGGCCAACGGTGGTCCGGCCGGCGCACTGGGCATGCCGCTGTCGGGTGAGCTCGGAACCCCGGACGGCCGTGGACGCTACAACTCGTTCCGCAACGGAATGGTCTACTGGACCCCGCAGACCGGTGCGCACGCAGTGCGCGGCGCGATTCTCGACGAGTGGGCCCGCCAGGGCTACGAGGGTGGGCCGCTGGGCTACCCGCTGCGCGACGAGGTGCAGACCCCGAACAAGCCGGGTGCGGTCCAGGGCTTCGAGATCGGTGCGATGTACTTCTCGCCCGACACCGGTACGCACGCCGTGATGGGCAAGATCATGGAGAAGTACGGCCAGCTCGGGTGGGAGAACGGGGCCCTCGGCTTCGCGAAGACCAACGAGGTCCCGGTCCGTGACGGCGGTCGTTTCACCGAGTTCCAGGGCGGCAACATCTACTGGTCGCCCGCGACCGGCGCGTGGTCCATCCTCAACGGCCAGATATTCGACGCGTGGAAGAGCGTCGGGTACGAGAACGGTCGCCTGGGATACGTCACCAGCGATCAGTTCGACATCCCCGGCGGTGTCCAGCAGAACTTCCAGAACGGCTTCGTGACGGTGCGGGACGGCGTCGTCCAGATCGTTCCCTGACCCGACACCGGGCGGTGCCGACACGGTGGGACTTCGCCCCGCGGCCGGCCTCCGGCCTTGCCGCACACAGAGTCCTCTCAGACCGTGCCGGTACCGTCCGCTGTCAGTTGCCGTGCCCCGATGACAGTAAGGACGTTTTCGTGACCTCGAGGTTCGCCACCACCGTCGCTCCCGTGATGCTGGCCGTCGCGGCCGGTGCTCTGCTCACCGCGTGCGGCGGCGACGACTCCTCAGCCAGCAGCACGCCGTCCCTCACGTCGAGCGCCACCGCCGCTGCGACCACGACGGAGGCGCCGACCTCCACGTCCGCGTCCGCCACGTCGACCTCGCCTGGTGCGACCACGAGTCCGGGCGCGGCGGCGACCGCTCCCGACGAGGCGGAGCCGGTGCCCAGTGGCTTCCCCGGCCCGACCGAGGTGCCGATCGACGCCCGTGGAACCGCGTTCCTCGACGCTCTGAAGTCCCGCGGCGTCACGGTGGCCGGCAACGGCGACATCGCCATCGGCACGGCGAGCTACATCTGCGCCGCCCAGTCCGAGGGTGTGGCGGACGACCAGGTCCTCACCTTCGTCACCGCGAACGTCGGTGCCGAGGCGTCGGCGTCCGGTGCGACCATCAGCGCCGAGGACGCGTCGCGGACCGCACAGACGTACGTCGACGTCGCGCGCTCGACGTACTGCGGATAGGCGGCGCCTCGTGACACGATCCGGTCGGCCCGGGCCGCCGCGTCGGCGTTCGGTGGCGCGCACACTGCTCGTCCTGCTCGCGGTCGCGCTCGTCGTCGTCCTCGTCCTGCTGTTGCTCTGGTACCTGCTCGCGGGTCGACTGACGACACCCGGTCCCGGTGAGCCGCAGGTTCCCGGCGCCGAGCCGCCCACCTCGCAGCCGGCGTCGTGCCCAGACGTGTTCGTGCTCTCGGTGCCGGGCACGTGGGAGTCGAACGCGGCGGACGATCCCTACGCTCCCACCGCGAACCCGATCTCGTTGATGCTGAACGTGACTCAGCCGCTGCAGCAGCAGTTCGGCCCCGAGCGCGCCGAGGTCTACACGGTTCCGTACGTCGCGCAGTTCTCCAATCCCATCGCGTTCCCGCCCGACGGCCAGGCCTCGTACAACGTCAGCCGGTCGGAGGGCGCCGCGAAGGCGAACGAGATCCTGGCGCAGCGGTCCTCGGAGTGCCCGCTCACGTCCTACGTGCTCGCAGGGTTCTCGCAGGGAGCAGTCATCGTCGGCGATCTCGCCGCGTCGATCGGCGCAGGGGCGGGTCCGGTTCCGGCGGAGCGAGTCCTCGGCGTCACCGTCATCGCGGACGGCCGACGCGACGGCACCAGCGCGCAGCAGATCGGCCCGCCGGTGGACGGCGTGGGCGCGGAGGTGGCTCTCGGCGGTCTCGACGTACCCGGAATCACCATGACCGGTGCCCGCCAGGGTGGGTTCGGTGCGCTCGCCGATCGGACCTTCTCGATCTGCGCTCCCGGCGACCTCATCTGCGCGGCGCCGCCCGAGGCGATGTCGCTCCGCAACATCCCGTCGTCGCTGACCGCACTGGCCGGTGCGGCGGGTAATCCGGTGCACGGCAACTACGCTCGGTACGTCGTAGACGACGCCGGCACCACCGCCACACAGTGGACGGCGAACTGGGCGGCGGGGCTCGTCGCGTCGGCTCCGACGCCTGCTCACAGCTGACGGAAGGTGCTGCGCGGGGCAACTTTGGTCTCGAGCCGGTAACGGTTAGAGTGGCGAGTCGGCTTCGACTCCGGCCACCGCACCTTCCCTCGACGCTGCAGGAGAGAAAATTCATGAGTTCTGCCGACGCCGCGGCCACCACTGCGCCACTGCGCACGTTCCGCTTCGCGGCAGGCGGTGAGGGCAACCCGGACGAGGGCGGCGCACGGCGTTTCGTGAAGTTGGCGCAGAAGGCGGAGGAGCTGGGTTTCGACAGCTTCATGATTCCCGACCACCTGGGCAACCAGGTCGGCCCCATCGCCGCGCTCGGCGCGCTGGCCGTCGCCACCGACAAGATCCGCCTCGGGACCGCAGTCCTCGCGAACGGTTTCCGTCACCCGGCGGTGCTGGCGAAGGACGCGACGACCATCGACCAGATCTCCGGCGGACGGCTCGAGCTGGGCATCGGTGCGGGCTGGCTCAAGGAGGAGTACGACAAGGCGGGCATCGCCTACGAGAGCCCCGGTGTGCGCATCGAGAAGCTCGACGAGTCGCTCACCATTCTCGACACCCTGATGCGTGGGCAGGAGTGCCACTTCCAGGGCAAGCACTACCAGGTGAACGGGTTGCAGGGCAGCCCGCGGCCGCGCCAGGGCCCCCGGCCTCCCATCGCCGTGGGCGGCGGCGGCCCGAAGATGCTCGCGATGGCAGCCAAGCACGCCGACATCATCTCCCTGGTCCCCAGCACCACGCGCGAGGGCAAGCTCAAGCTGTCCGAGATCACCATGGAGAAGAGCATCGAGCGCGTCGAGCTCATCCGCGCCGCTGCGGGCGACCGGTTCGCCGACATCGAGCTGAACTGGACCATCACGACCATCCTGATCTCGGACGATCGGGAGCAGACGGCGGAGATGGTCATCGGTGCGCTCGACAACGGCTTCCCGCCCAACATGGAGGTCGACACCCGTCTGACCGTCGAGCAGATCCTGGAGTCGCCGTACATCGCGATCGGGAGCTTCGAGGAGATCGCGGACCAGATCCGGAACGTGCGGGCCCGGACGACGATGTCGTACGTCGGTGTCTTCCCGACGCAGATGGACGCCTTCGCTCCGGTCATTCCGCTGCTGGCGGGAGAATGACGGTCGTCGCTCGGCGGGTCTGTACCATGCTTGTGGTTCTCGCTGTCACGATCGGTGAGCGGGACCGGTGAGACTTACCGGTGAGTAAGATGACGACGCTCGAGAACGAGCGCGTGCATCCAGCAGACCGCGCCCACATCAGAACTGGGCGGTGTCGTGTAGCCGGCGGTGTCGCACTGCTTCGGAGGAGAGAATGATGAGTAACTCGTTCGACGATTTCGTCGACGACACCGGCAACATCGTGATCCGCGAGGATCTGACGCTGGTCCGCCACGTCGAGCAGAACGTCGCGGACAACGGCGACGACCTGGCCTACCGCTACGTGGACTACTCGCGGGAGCGCGACGGTGAGGTGCACGAGCTCACCTGGTCGCAGTTCGGTGCCCGTCTGCGCGCCGTGGCCGCGCGCCTGCAGCAGGTGACGTCGCCCGGTGACCGCGTGGCGATCCTCGCTCCGCAGGGCCTCGACTACGTCGTGGCGTTCTTCGGTGCCGTCTACGCGGGCACCATCGCGGTACCGCTCTTCGATCCGGACGAGCCCGGACACAGCGACCGCCTGCACGCCGTGCTCGACGACTGCTCGCCGTCGGCGATCCTCACCGCGACCAACTCGGCCGCCGGTGTACGCCAGTTCTTCCGCGCTCTTCCCGCGGCGCAGCGCCCCCGCATCATCGCGGTCGACGCCATCCCGGACAGCGTCGGCGCCACCTGGACCGAGCCGCCCACCGACATCGACGCGATCGCGTACCTGCAGTACACGTCCGGATCGACCCGCGTGCCGGCCGGTGTGGAGATCACGCACCGCGCCGTCGGCGTCAACGCCCTGCAGATGGTCGACGCGATCGAGCTGAACCACGACTCGCGCGGCGTCACGTGGCTGCCGCTGTTCCACGACATGGGCCTGCTCACCGTGATCCTGCCGGCGCTGGGCGGCAAGTACATCACCATCATGAGCCCGCGTGCCTTCGTGCAGCGGCCGTGGCGATGGATCAAGGAACTCGCCGCCGTGTCCGACGGTGCCGGCACGTTCGCGGCTGCACCGAACTTCGCGTTCGAGCACGCGGCACAGCGCGGCCTGCCGAAGAACGGCGAGTCGCTGGACCTGTCCAACGTCATCGGCCTGATCAACGGCAGCGAGCCGGTCACCACCACGTCGATGAAGAAGTTCAACGACGCGTTCATGCCGTACGGACTGCCGAAGACGGCCATCAAGCCGTCGTACGGCATGGCGGAGGCGACACTGTTCGTCTCCTCCACCAAGCACTCGGACGAGGCCAAGGTCATCCACGTCGACCGCACGGAGCTCAACTCCGGACGTGTCGTCCAGGTCGCCGAGGGAACGCCCAACTCCATTCCGCAGGTGTCGTGCGGCTACGTCGCACGCAGCCAGTGGGCTGCCATCGTCGACGCCGACTCCGCGTCCGAGGTTCCCGACGGGCACGTCGGTGAGATCTGGCTGCACGGCGAGAACATCGGCAAGGGTTACTGGGGTCGGGAGAAGGAGACCTCGGAGACCTTCCACAACAAGCTGGTCTCGCGCCAGACGGAGAACAGCCACGCCGACGGTGCGGCCGAGGGCGCGAACTGGATGCGCACCGGCGATTTCGGTGTCTACGTGGACGGCGAGCTCTACATCACCGGTCGCGTGAAGGACCTGGTCATCGTCGACGGCCGCAATCACTACCCGCAGGACCTCGAGGCATCCGCCCAGGACGCGAGCACGGCGCTGCGCCCCGGTTTCGTGGCGGCCTTCGCCGTGCCCGCGAACCAGCTTCCCGACTTCGTCTTCGAGCACGGCGGCGCCGGACTCACCCGAGACCCGGGTGACTCGTCCGAGCAGCTGGTCATCGTGGCCGAGCGGGCGCCGGGCGCCGGCAAGGCGGATCCGCAGCCCATCGCGGACACCGTGCGTGCGGCGATCTCGACTCGCCACGGCGTGACGGCACGCGACATCCTCCTGGTTCCCGCCGGTTCGATCCCGCGTACGTCCAGCGGCAAGATCGCGCGTCGGGCCTGCAAGGCGGCGTACATCGAGGGCACGCTGCGTGGTGGCTACCAGCAGACGGCGTTCCCCGACAATCCCGAAGACTGATCACCCGACGCGGGTAGTTTGGCGAGCTGATGGCTGAAGAAGAGACAACGACGTCCGCACCGGAGCCGACAGGTGACGCCGGGGCCCCGCAGGCGGGCGACATGACCGTCGCGCAGCTGAGGGACTGGCTCCGCGCCTGGGTCGCCGAGGCCACCGGCAAGGACGTCTCGGAGATCTCCGACGACCGTCCGATGGAGGAGTTCGGTCTCGCGTCCCGCGACGCCGTCGCGCTGAGCGGCGACATCGAGGATCTGGTCGGCGTCACGCTGACGGCCACGGTCGCGTACCAGCACCCCACGATCGCCTCGCTCGCGACACGCATCATCGACGGGGAGCCCGAGTCGGAGAGCGGCACCACCGACGACGCGTTCTACCTGTCCGGCACCACCGACGACAGTCACGACATCGCCGTCGTGGGCGTGTCCACCCGCTTCCCGGGTGCCGGCCACACGCCGGACGAGATGTGGGACATGCTGTCCGGCGGACGCGACGGCATCACCGATCTGCCCGAGGGCCGGTGGTCCGAGTTCCTCGGCGACCGTGCCATCGCCGAGGCGGTGGAGAAGACGGTGACCCGCGGCGGGTACCTCGACGACGTCAAGACGTTCGACGCGGAGTTCTTCGCCATGTCGCCGCGCGAGGCGGCCAACGTCGACCCGCAGCAGCGCCTCGCGCTGGAGCTCACGTGGGAAGCGCTGGAGGACGCGCGGATTCCGGCCAACGAACTCAAGGGCACGCAGGTCGGCGTCTTCATCGGCACGTCGACCAACGACTACCAGATGATCGCCGTCAGCGATCCCGACCCGCACCCCTATGCACTGACCGGCACGTCGACCGCCGTCGTCGCGGGGCGCGTGTCCTACTTCTACGACTTCCGCGGGCCGTCCGTCGCGCTGGACACCGCGTGCTCGTCGTCCCTCGTCGCCGTGCACCAGGCGGTGCGCAGCCTCCGCACCGGTGAGTCGAGCCTGGCCCTGGCCGGCGGCGTGAACATGCTGCTCTCGCCCGCCGCGACGCTCGGATTCGGGCAGACCGGCGTGCTCGCACCCGACGGCCGCATCAAGGCGTTCTCGTCGGACGCCGACGGCATGATCCGCTCGGAGGGCGGCGGCCTGGTGGTGCTCAAGCGTCTCGAGGACGCCGAGCGCGACGGGGACACCGTGCTCGCGGTCATCGCGGGCAGCGCGGTCAACCAGGACGGTCGCTCGAACGGGCTGGCCGCGCCCAACCCGGACGCCCAGGCCGACGTCCTGCGGACCGCCTACCGCGACGCCCGCATCGTGCCCACCACCGTCGACTACATCGAGGCGCACGGCACCGGTACCATCCTCGGCGACCCCATCGAGGCCGATGCACTGGGTCGCGTCGTCGGCCGCGGACGCGACGCGGACAAGCCCGCGCTGCTCGGTTCCGCGAAGACGAACTTCGGCCACCTCGAGAGTGCCGCGGGCGCCGCGGGGCTCATCAAGGTGATCCTCGCGATGCGCGAGAACCAGGTGCCGCCGTCCCTGAACTACGCCGGACCCAACCCCTACATTCCGTTCGACGCGGCCAGGCTCCGCGTCGTCGACACCGCGACGGACTGGCCCCGGTACTCCGGCACCGCCATCGCCGGTGTCTCCGGCTTCGGTTTCGGCGGCACCAACGCGCACGTCGTGGTCCGCGAGTACGTTCCCGCCGCGTCGGCACCGAGCGTTGCCGGCGCACCCGAGTTCGATTCGCCGGAGTTCGATTCGACAGCGGTCGATCCGGAAGCGCTGATCGGGGAGCCCGTGGGCGTTCCCGAGGAGACGCCGGCGGACATCGAGCGGGTACTCGCGGGTGTGTCGGCGTCTCCGGCCGAGTCCGAGGAGGCGCCGGAGCCGGGACCCGTTCTCCTCGCCGTGTCGGCGAGCATGCCGTCGCGCCGTCGTCGTGCGGCCTCGGATCTGGCCGACTGGATCGAGTCCGAGGTCGGCAGCACCACGGACCTCGAGGCTCTCGGTCGGTCCCTCGCCCGTCGTAATCACGGGCGCTCCCGCGCCGTCGTGCTCGCCACGACGCGTGCCGAGGCCGTCGCCGGACTGCGCGCCGTCGCCGACAACAAGCCGGGCCCCGGCGTGTTCTCCGCCGACGCGCCCGCGTCCAACGGCCCGGTGTGGGTGTTCTCCGGCTTCGGTGCGCAGCACCGCAAGATGGCGAAGGACTTCTACGCGTCCGAGCCGCTGTTCGCCGCGGCGCTCGATCGCGTCGACGCGCTCATCGAGGACGAGTCCGGGTACTCGATCCGGGCGATCGTCTCGGACGACTCGCTCACGTACGACTTCGAGAACTCGCAGGTCGGGATCTTCGCGATCCAGGTGGCGCTCGTCGAGACCCTGCGTGCGTACGGCGCTGCGCCGACCGCGGTGGTGGGCCACTCGATGGGTGAGGTCGCCGCCGCGTACGCCGCCGGTGGTCTGAACCTCGAGGACGCGGTGCGCATCATCGTGGCGCGTTCGCGACTGCTCGGCGAGGGCCAGGAAGGTCTCGGCGACGCCGAGGCCGGCGCGATGGCGCTGGTGGAGTTCTCCGCGCAGGAGGTCGCCGACCTCACCGATCGCTTCCCCGGGGTGGAGCCCAGCGTGTACGCAGCGCCGACGCACACGACCGTGGGCGGACCGGCCGAGCCGGTGCGACAGCTGGTCGAGTACGCCGAGTCGCTCGGCAAGATGGGCCGCATCCTCGACGTGAAGGGCGCCGGACACACCTCGGCCGTCGATCCGTTGCTGGGCGAGCTCGCGGCCGAACTGATAGGCATCGAGCCCACCCCACTCGCCGTGTCGGTGTTCTCGTCGGTGGACAGGGAAGCGTTCTACCGCGCGGGTCACGAGCCGATCCACGGTGTCGAGTACTGGACCAAGGGCATGCGCCATCCCGTCTGGTTCACCCAGGCGGTCAAGCTGGCCGTGGATGCCGGCTACACCACCTTCGTGGAGTTGTCGCCCAATCCGGTGGCGCTGATGTCCGTCGCCGCCACGGCCTGGGCGACGGGTGTCCCGGACGCGACGCTGATCGCGACGCTCAAGCGCAAGGAGAGCGAGCCCGCGACGTTCCTCGCCGCACTCGCCGACCTCTACGTGCACGGCCATGCCGTGACGCTGTCGAGTCTGTTCGGGCCCGGCGAGTACGCGGAACCGCCACGCACCGCCTTCGTGCGCAAACACCACTGGATCGACGCCGCGGTGCACCTGGGCAGCGGCAGCGCCGGGGGCGCGCGAGTCGCGTTGCCCGACGGCCGCGTCGTCTGGGAGACACCGGTGGCCGGTGTGTCCGCCATCGGAGATCTGGTGTCGACACTCGCCGGCGAGGTGCTGGGCGACGTGACGGTCGGCGCCGTGGTCACGCAGCGCCCCGTGCCCACCACCGGTTCGCTCACCACCACGCTCACCCCGCATCCGGGCGGTGCGTCCCTCCAGGTGCACTGGAACGACGGCACCCTCTTCGTGCCGGTCGCCGACGCCGTGGTCACCGCGGCGGGCGGTGTCGGATCACTGGCTCCCGCAGGCGATTCCGCCGCGGCGGCTCCGTTCGTGGAGGAGGAACCCGAGGTCGTCGACGACTTCGGCGATCGCTGGATCCCGAACGGGACCCAGACGATGGAGGATCGTCTCGCGATCATCGTCGCCGAGTCGATGGGGTACGCGCCGGAGGATCTGCCGGCCGAGATCCCGTTGATCGAACTGGGTCTCGACTCACTGATGGCCGTGCGCATCAAGAACCGCGTGGAGTTCGAGTTCGACATCCCCCAGGTGCAGTTGCAGGCCGTGCGCGACGCCAGCCTGCGTGAGGTGGAGAAGTACCTCCGCTACGCGCTGGACAATCGCGAGGAGGTCGCGGCGCTCGCCGAGCAGCAGGAACGCGAGCGCACGGCCGAGCAGGCCGCCGATCAGACGCCCGAGCAAGAACCCCCTGTCGCACAGCCGGATCCGGTGATCGCCGAGCCCGAGACGGCGGTCGACGAGACCGTACCGGGATCCGACAGCGGCCAGGCGGGCCCGACCACGGCGACGGCGTTCGAGGCGCCCGTGTCCGACGCGGTGACCGACGTGGGCGACGCACAGTCGTTCGCGGAGGCGACCGGGACGGACGTCGCACCGCGTGACGCCGCGGAGCGCCTCACCTTTGCGACGTGGGCCGTCGTGACGGGGCAGTCCGCCAAGGGCATCTTCAATCCCCTTCCCGTGCTGGACGATCCGACGGCCGAGAAGCTCGCGGAGCGTCTGAGTGAGCGGTCGAAGGGCGAGATCACGTTCGACGACATCCTCGACTCGGAGACGATCGAGCAGCTCGCCGACGTGGTGCGGCCGTTCCTCGAGTCGGGCGACGTCACCGGACTGGTGCGCACGCTGCGCGCTCGCCCGGAGGGCTCCACCGCGGTGCCGGTGTTCGTCTTCCATCCCGCGGGCAGTTCGTGCGTCGTGTACGAGCCGCTGCTCAAGCGACTCCCGGCGGACACGCCGATGTACGGCTTCGAGCGCACGGAGGGACCGATCGAGGATCGCGCCCGCGAGTATCTGCCCCTGCTCCGGGAGATCCAGGGCGACGGGCCGTACGTGCTGATGGGCTGGTCCCTCGGCGGTGTGCTCTCGTACGCCGTCGCGACGATGCTCCGCGAGGAGGGCGCCGACGTGCGCTACGTCGGGCTCATCGACACCGTCATGCCGTACGAGCCGATCCCGGACACCGCGGAGGAGATCGAGCTCCGCTGGAAGCGCTACGCGCAGGTGGGCAAGAAGCTCTACAACGTCGACTACCCGCTGCCGTACGAGAAGCTGGCACAGGCCGACGACGACGGCCAGATCAAGATCATCATGGACATGGTCAAGATGAGCAGCGCCAAGATCCCCAGCGGCATCATCGAGCACCAGCGCACGTCCTGGTTGGACAACCGCGCGATCCAGACCGCCCGGCCCCAGCACTACGACGGGGACGTCACGCTCTACATGGCGGACAAGTACCACGACGACGCCATCGCGCTCGAGCCTCGACTCGGCAAGCGGGAGCCGCACGGCGGCTGGGCGCCGTTCGCACCGAATCTGGACATCGTGCACATCGGCGGTGACCACCTCGCGGTGATCGACGAGCCGTACATCCGCGCGATCGCCGCGGATCTGACGGGCAAGATGCGAGACATTTCGGCGTCGATCACGCCGGAGGGAAGCGAGTCGCACACGTGAGCACCACTGCCGCCAAGCTGGCCGAACTGCGCGAGAAGTTGGAGGTGGCGCGGGAACCCGCAGGGGACGTCGCCATCGCCAAGCGCGCGAAGAAGGGCATTCCGAGTGCGCGCGAGCGCATCGACATGCTGCTCGATCCGGGTTCCTTCGTCGAGATCGGCGCCCTCGTCCGCGCGCCCGGCAACCAGGACTCGCTGTACGGCGACGGCGTGGTCACCGGCCACGGCACGGTCGACGGCCGACCGATCGCCGTGTTCTCGCACGACCAGACCGTGTTCGGCGGCACCGTCGGCGAGATGTTCGGCCGCAAGGTCGCGCTCATCATGGAGTTCGCGGCGGACGTCGGTTGCCCGTGCGTCGGTATCAACGACTCGGGCGGCGCGCGTGTGCAGGACGCCGTCACGTCGCTGGCCTGGTACGCGGAGCTCGGTCGTCGGCAGGAACCGTTGTCCGGCATGTGCCCGCAGATCTCGGTGATCCTGGGCAAGTGCGCCGGCGGCGCCGTGTACGCGCCGATCAACACCGACATCATCGTGGCCACCGAAGAGGCCTACATGTTCGTCACCGGCCCGGACGTCATCAAGTCCGTCACCGGCGAGGACGTCAGCCTCCACGATCTCGGGAGTGCCCGGAAGCAGGCCGAGTACGGCAACGTGCACCACGTGGCTCAGGACGAGAAGGCAGCGTTCGAGTGGGTGCGCAAGTACCTGTCGTACCTGCCGTCGAACTGCCACGAGCAGCCCCCGGTCATCAACCCCGGTCTCGAGCCGACCATCACGGACGACGATCGTTCGCTGGACACCTTCATGCCGGACTCGGACAACGCCGGGTACGACATGCACGAGATCCTGCTGCGCATCTTCGACGACGGTGACTTCCACGAACTCACCGCACAGACCGCGTCCAACATCATCGTCGGGTTCGCCCGCGTCGACGGTCGTCCGGTGGGAGTGGTGGCCAACCAGCCGATGCACCTCAGCGGCGCGTTGGACGCGGCGAGCAGCGACAAGGCGTCTCATTTCATCAACATCTGCAACGCCTTCGAGATCCCGCTCGTGTTGGTCACGGACACACCGGGATTCCTGCCTGGGCTCGAGCAGGAGAAGATCGGCGTCATCAAGCGCGGTGGCCGGTTCATCTTCTCGTACGTGTGCGCATCGATCCCCAAGGTCACCGTCGTGATCCGCAAGTCGTACGGCGGCGGATACGCGGTGATGGGGTCGAAGCAGCTCGGCGCCGACATCAACTTCGCCTGGCCCACAGCACGTATCGCGGTGATGGGCGCGGAGGGTGCGGTGTCGATCATGGCGCGCAAGCAGCTGGCCGAGGCGGGCGACAACGCCCCGGCTATCCGTCAGGGATTCATCGACTTCTACAACGAGCACGTGGCGACGCCGTGGGTGGCCGCCGAGCGCGGTTACATCGACGCCGTGATCGAGCCGTCCACCACGCGTCTCGAGATCCGCAAGGCCCTGCACATCCTGCGCGACAAGGCGAAGGAACCGCGACCGAGAAAGCAGCATCTGTTCCCGATCTAGTTCCGCCGGGGCTATCGTGCTGCCATGAGACGGACCGTGGTCGTCCTGGCCTGCGTCGGAGCGGTCGTGGTGCTGGTGGTGGCCGCGGTGGTGGCGGTGGTGATCACGCGGTCGTCCACGACGTCTCGCGACGATGCGCGGTTCCAGGAGTCGATCGCGTCGTTCTACGAGTCACCGGACACGCCTGCCGCGCCGGGCGAGCTGATCCGCATCGAGCCGATCGACGATCTGGACGTGCCCGGCGGCACGGCCTACCGGATGCTCTACGGCACCCAGCGTCCCGACGGGTCGCCCGCCGTCTCGTCCGGAATGCTCATCGTGCCGACGGCACCGGCGCCGCCGGGTGGGCGTCCGGTTCTGGCGTGGTCTCACGGCACGCTCGGCTTCGGAGACGAGTGCACCCCGTCGCGGCGGTACCACCCGACGATGGACACCCTGGACTTCACGAACTGGTTGCCGTCCGTGATGGCGCGCGGGTGGGTCGTCGCGGCGACGGACTACACGGGCCTCGGCACCGCCGGTGACACCTACTATCTGATCGCCCGCAGCGAGGCGCAGGACGTTCTGAACTCGGTGCGGGCGGCGCGCGATCACGCTCCGGCGCAGGCGAGTTCGGTGTACGCCACGTTCGGGCACTCGCAGGGCGGTCACGCGGCGATCGGCACGGCGATGTTCGCCGACTACGCGCCCGAGCTCCGGTCGGTGGGCGCGGCGGCGGCGGCGCCCGCGGCGCTGCTGGGTCCGCTGTTCTCCGAACAGTGGAACACGTTCGTGGCGTGGGGGATCGGGCCCAGCGTCGCGGTCTCGTGGCCGGTCGTGTATCCCGACCTGCCGCTCGAGGGGGTGCTCGGCGACGCGGCGATGTCGCGCTACCGGTCGCTGGCCGACGGGTGCATCACGGACGAACTGCCCGAACTGTTGCTCGAGCGCGCCGAGGGGGAGCAGTTCTTCGACTCCGACCCCATGCAGAACCCGGACTGGGCTGCCGCCGCAGCGGATCAGACCATCGACCTCTCGCGCGTCGACATACCCCTCTTCGTCGTCCAGAGCCTCGCCGACACGGTCGTCCTCCCGAACACGACGGCGCTGCTGGCCCGGACGGCCTGCGCCGCACCGTCTCCCGAGTCCGACGTCGCCTGGATCGGCCAGGTGGCACACCAGGACACGGCGAAGGTCGGCGGCCTGGTGGCGGTCGACTGGTTGCAGGACCGCTTCGACGGCGTCCCCGCGCCGAACTCGTGCTCACATCCGTCGCCGATCGCGCCGGCGGAGCCCACGGGGTGACGAACGCCGTCTAGTAGACCCGCAGCGTCCCCGGCGACCACAGCCCGCTCCGGGTCTGCTCGGTGACCTCGACGGTCGCTGCGGACGCGCTCGGATCGAACCTGTCGTAGCGCTCGAGCGAACCCCAGTCGCGTCCCCAGTCGTGGTTCAGGTACGTCGGCACGGTGGTGGGTGTCGCCAGCATCTCGGTGAAGCCCAGCGGGCCACCGTTCTCCGCGGCCTGCCACGTGTCGGTGGACGAGACCGCCAACCCGCGATCGGGCAGGATGCGGAAGTTCGGCACCTCGGCGACGCCGTCGAGATGGTCGAACGGACGCTGGCACGGGAACTGCAGCCCCACGGCCCAGTCCAGCAGGACGGGCTGCGTCGTGCCGATCTCCTCCTGCAGCGGGACGACCACGGGCACGCGGGGCGGCGTGAAGGCCAGCCACTGGTCACCGGTGAGGTTGGGATCGTTGGCGACCACACGCACGGCATCCGCATCGGGGGAGAGCTCGTCGAGCGGGATGCGCAGGTTGCGCCACGACGGTGCCGGGCCGATGTCCTTGGGGAGGTAGTCGCCCTGGACCTGCACCGAGCCGTCCGGCTGCCGGATGCCGTACTCGACGCGGAGCGACTGACCGTACGTGTTCTCGCCGGTCTCCTGGTTCTCGGACCAGATGCGGCCGGCCGCACTGACCACCACCAGGGGCGCGTCGTCACTGCGCGCGGGGAGGCCGTACCAGCTCGACGTCGCGTAGGCCGGTGTCTGCACCCCGGTCTGGTACGAGCCGAGGACGGGTGTCGTGGCGGGGTCGAGCCCGAAGGGCAGGCGCGCGGTGGAGCCGTTGACGCCGGCGGCGCCGACACCACCCGCGGTACCGGAGGACTGGCCCTCCTCGAAGGACGCGCCCACGGACTGCTGGTCGGTGTTGCCCTGTCCGGGCTTGACCTCCACGGCGTCGGCACTGAGGTCGGTGGGGATGCCGTTGGGTGTGAAGCCGACGGGCTCGGCGCCGCCCAGTGGGCCCGTGGCAGTGTCCACCGGTCCCGGAAGTGGCGACAGCACACCGGCGTTCGGGTCGGACTCCACGAGGACGTCCCCGGCCAGTCCGCAGCTGTTGCCGGCCAACGCCTGCACGTTGGAGCGACCGAGCGAGTAGGCGGGGTACTGCGAGACGGCACCCTTGAGGAGCGAGAGGATCTCGAACAGGACGAGCAACCCGGCCACCACGGTGAGCGGCGCGGCCGCGAACTTGCGGATGCGCCGCCCGCGTTCGGTTCCGGGCTTCGGTTGCGGCGCAGCGAATCCCTCGCGGAGATAGTGCCATGCCGCGAGTCCGACGGCGGCGAAGAACAGGATCAGCAGCACGGTGTTGGACTGGATCCCCTTGACCGAGACCACCTTGTCGAACCACGGCACGCCGTAACTCGAGACGTACCAGTACCCGTTGATGCCCGAGAACGACAGTGCGAGAACGAAGGCGAGACCGACGACGAAGACGGTGCGGTTGCGCCGCGACCGCAGTGCACTGGCCGAGACCGCGACGGCGGTGAGCGCCGCGAGCGAACCGGCGATGCCGGCGTACACCCCGAAGTGGTGGGTCCACTTCGTCGGGTTGAACATCATGAAGAAGATGGTGCCGAAGACGACACCGATGAGACGCCACGCCGGACCGGACGGGACGCCCGGGATCCGCTTGCGCCGCAGCAGGACGAACACCGTGGTGAAGAGGCACAGCAGCATGGTCAGAAAGGCGAAGCGGCGGGCGACCGATCCGTCGACCGTCTGGACGAAGAGGTAGTAGTACCGCAGGAAGTCGTTGTACCAGGGCAGGTTCGGACCGATGAGCGTGCGCACACGCGTCGACTCCTGGACCGCCGCGAAGGTCTGGTCCCCGTAGACGACGATGAGGACCAGCACGCCGGCACTGGCGATGGGTGCCAGCAGCGGCAGCGTCCCGACCATGCGGTGCCGTTTGACGACGATGCGCACCAGCGGCCGGATGCCCGTCAGGATCGCGGCGACACACATGAGGCCGGTGGGTGCGGCGGCGAGGGTGAAGGCGCCGATCAGCGCTGCCATGGCGGCGGGGAGCAGCCGTCCGGTCGCGATGGCGCGCTCGACGGAGCACCACGTGAGCAGGGCGCCGAGGGCCACGACGGGCTCGGGACGCAGCCCGTTGTTGTACGGCAGCCAGAAGGCGAGGAAGACCAGTCCGCCGGTCCAGACGGCGACCGAGTTGACGCGCACCGCGCGCCCGAGGCGCGGGACCACCTCGCGGCTGATGACCAGCCAGCACAGGATGCCGGCGATCAGCGCGGGCAGGCGCATCCAGGGGCTCGCCGTGGAGATCTTGGCGAACGCGGCCAGCACGTCGTAGTACCAGCCGAAGGGCGCCTCGGGGACACCGAACCAGCGGAAGTAGTTGGCCATGTAGCCGGCGTTCTCGGAGACGCGGGCCATGGTGAGCAGGTACCCGTCGTCCGCGGTGTTGGCGCCGAAGAAGTGCCAGCCGGCGAGCGCGCCGACCACCACCGCGTCGATACCGGTGACCCTCCACCAGTGCGCGGGGAAGAAGCGGCGGTGGGTGCGGCCGTCGACACCGTCGAGCCTGGCCAGCGCACTCAGTGCGAGCGCCGTGCAGGCGATGGCGGCGGCCATGGCAAGCAGCTTGAGCACGGTGGGCGACGACGAGAAACGGGAGTCGACGGCGATCGACACGTCGAGGCCCGGGTATTGCGCGGCGCTGCCGGCGAGGTCGGAGTAGACGCCGACCACCTGAGGCCGCAGGTCGCCGCCGAGCTGACCCGCGCGGGGATTGCCCTGTGCGTCCACGAGCCCGTCGAACGACGCGGACGTGGCATCGATGGTGGACGTGAAGGTGATCGCCCCGCACACGGCCGACTGCACCTCGGAGCGTGGGGCGGAGACGATCACGACGTTGCGGTCGAGGACGTCGACCGTGTTCTCGCCGACGCGGACGAACATCGCGTTCAGCGCGGCGCCCTCGCCCTGCGGCGGCGCGGTGGAGAGGAGGATGCCGCCCGCGGCCGGCACGTCCGCGACGGCGCTGCAGGGGATGGAGACCGACATCGAGACCGGCACCTGGGACATCAGGGGTGCATCGACACTGTCGACGGTGCCGTCCTGCGGCCACTGGACGACGGCGTCGTCCTGCGTGACCGGAAGGAACGGGGTCAGAATCGCGAAGAGAACACCGAGAACCCCCGCCACCATCGCCACGAGGCGGGTGGTGCGGTACTGCTGTCGGACGTCCACCGAGCGATCCGGGCCGGCAGGTGTCGGCGCGGTCGGCGAAGAGGTGAGGGCGTCGGGCACGGCTCCCGATGTTATGCGACCGTGATCCGGTTGCTGCACCCGCTGGTTACTTACTGGTACTTGATGTGTCCGGGCGACCAGATGCCCGAACGCGACGACGTGGTCACGTCGGGTTCGACGGCCACCGCGTCCGGGTCGAGGGGCAGATAGCGCTCGAGGGATCCCCAGTCGCGACGGAGGTCGTCCGCCAGGTAGGTCGGTACCGTCTCCGCGCGCAGGACCAGTCCGGTCCAGCCCAGGGGGCCGCCGCCGACGGAGTCCTGCCAGGCATTGGTCGACTCGGCCCCGTTGCGGTCGGGCAGGATGCGCCACTCCGGCAGTTCGGCGACTCCGTAGCGGTGGTCGAACGGCCGCTGGCACGGGAACGCGAGTCCGACGGACCAGTCCAGCAGCACCGGGTCGGTGGACCCGACGACGTCGTTGAGAACAGTGGTCCGCGGTGCGCGCGGCGGGGTGACGGCGAGCCACTGGTCGCCCGCCAGATCCTCGTCGGAGGCGACGAGTCGCACAGCGTTGGCGGTCGGCGGGACCTGGTCGAGGGGGACCCGCAGGTTGCGCCACGACGGTTGCGGGCCGATGTCGATGGGTGCGACGCGTCCGAGGATCTCCTCGGCACCGTCCACCCCGACCGTGGCGTACTCCACCTCGAGGCTCTGCCCCGGGGTGACGATGCCGTCGGTGTCGACCGAGCGGATACGACCCGCGGCAGTGACGGACAGGAAGTCTCGCTGCGCGGCGTCGGGCAGCGCGTACCAGCCGGACGTGAGGCTCGCCGGTGCGGCGTCACCGGAGCCGAAGCTGCCGAGCACCGGCGTGGTCGCGGGGTCCAGCCCGAACGGCAGCGCGATCCGCGAGCCGTTGACGCCGGTGCCGGCGGTGGTGCCGCCCCCGGTGCCCGCGCTGTTCGCGGTGGCCTGCTGATCGGTGTCCGAGGGGTCGACCGAGTTGGCTCCGCCCGTCGCACCCGAGCTCTCGCGATCAGCGCTCAGATCGCCGGCGACGCCGTTCGGGGTGAAGCCGACGCTGTCGGTCCCGGCGAGCGGGTCGGCGCCCGGCTCCGGGTTCAGCGGCTGGAGCATCGAGGCGTTCGGATCGGTCTCCACCAGGACGTCGCGTGCCAGGCCACACGATTGACCGAGGATCGAGTTCACGTTGGACCGGGCCACCGAGTACGCGGGGTACTGCGACACCGCGCCCTTCAGCAGGGACAACACCTCGAACAGCACCACGAGGCCGGCCACGACGGTGAGCGAGGCCCCGCTGAAACGCCGGGTCCGCGCCGGCTCGGCGCCGACGTAGGGAGCGCGGAAGTGTTGCCATGCGGCGTACGCCAGCGTCAGCACGGTGAGCCCGAGCAGCAGCGTCGCGAAGCCCTTGCCGGCGATGGACGGGGGCTTGTCGAACCACGGCACGCCGTAGCTCGAGACGTACCACCACCCGTTGGACCCGGTGAACGCCAGCGCGGTGAGGAACAGGACGGCGGCCGTGAACAGAGTCCGGTTGCGCGGTGAACGCTCTGTCGCCGACATCACGGCGATGGCGGCGAGCGCGGCGAGAGACCCTGCGAGCCCGGCGTAGACGCCGAAGTGGTGCGTCCACTTGGTCGGCGTGAACATCATGAGGGCAAGGGCTCCGGCGACGATGCCGAGGATGCGGCGGGACGGACCGGTCGACGTTCCCGGGATTCGGCCGCCGCGGCGCAGCATCACGACGAGGCACGTCACGAGGCACAGCAGCATCGCGAAGACGGCGAAGCGGCGGGCGAGCGACCCGTCCGGAGCGATGTTCAGCAGAGCGTCCCAGCGGTACCGCTCGTCGAACCACTTCACGTTGGGTCCGACCGCGGATCGGACACGGGTGGCCTCGAGGACGGAGGCGACGGTCTGGTCGGCGAACACGGCGAACAGCACCACGGTGCCCGCCGCGAGGATCGGGGCCAGCAGCGCGGGCAGTCCGACGGCGTGGCGCCGACGGACGACGATCTGGATGACCGGGCGCGCGCCGGCCAGCAGCGCGGCGATCGCGATGAGGCCGGTGGGTCCGGCAGCGAGGGAGAAGGCGGCGATCACCACGGCCACGGCCGCGGGCAGCAGGCGCCCGGTGGAGACCGCGCGCTCGATGGAGCACCAGGTGAGCAGAGCGCCGAGCGCGATGATCGGCTCGGGACGCAGGCCGTTGTCGTAGGGCAGCCAGAAGGCCAGGAAGACCAGACCGGCCGTCCACACGGCCACCGGTCGGGTGCGCACCGCGCGACCGAGGCGCGGGATGACCTCCCGAGAGATGACGAGCCAGCACAGGACGGCCGCGATCAGCGCGGGCAGGCGCATCCACGGGCTGGCGGTCGACACCTTGGCCAGTGCGGCCAGCATGTCGTAGTACGGCATGCCGAAGGGCGCCTCGGGCACGCCGAACCACCGGTAGTAGTTGGCCATGTATCCCGAGTGCTCGGAGACCCGCGCCATGTTGAGCAGATATCCGTCGTCCGAGGTGTTGGCGCCGATGACGTGCCACAGCAGCAGCGTCCCCACGACCACGGCATCCACGCCGGTGACCCGGAGCCAGTGCCGGGGGAAGAACCGCCGTGCGCGCCGGCCGTCGGCGTCGTCGAGCCGGTGCAGTGCGACCAGCGACGCGACGACCAGGAGCGATCCCAGCACGATCGCGAGCAGTTTCAGCGTCGACGGTGAGGAGGAGAACCGGGAGTCCACGTCGATGCGTACCGACATGTCGGCCGGTGCGGATCCGGTCAGGTCGCTGAACACCCCGACGGTCTGGGGGCGCACGTCGCCCGGGGCCGTGCCGGTGAGATCGCCGACCGCCGCGGTGGTGCTCTCCGGCGTCGAGGTGAGAGTGAGTGCATCGCAGCCGGCCACGGTGTCCGCGGGCACCGAGAGCAGCAGTTGGTCGCGCAGCACGACGGTGACGTCGCCGGCGTCGGTCCGTGTGACCACGAGGCCCACGCGCCGGGCGTCCGGTGACTGCGGCGCAACGGTGGACAGCACCAGGCTGCCCGGCGCGGCGTCGGCGAGAACGGAACACGGGACGGTGGCCGACAGCGAGAGCGGGTTGTACGAGACGAGGGGCGTCTCGACGCTGGTGAACGAGCCGTCCTGCGGCCAGGTGACGGACGCGGCGTCCTGCTCGACGGGCAGGAGCGGGGTGAGGATCGCCAGAAGTGTGCCGAGCAGACCCGTGACGATCGCGACGATGCGCGTGGTGGCGAACTGTCCCGACCGGCCTCCGGCCTTCCCGAAGGCGAATCGACTCGGTCTCGACGCCGGGGCCGGTGGTTCGGTCGTCGTCTCGGCGGTTGTCGGCACGCCACGATGCTAGGCGACGAGACCCGCCCCGCCAGAATCCGCGACCGTCAGCGGACGTCCCACACGTACGTGCCGTCGATCTCGGTGGCGGTGCGACCCAGCAGATCGTCGACGGTGTCGCGCAGTGCGTCCTGGTTCTCGGTCGGGGGCAGCATCACCACGTCGGCGTCCCAGAACGCGAGGTCCTCTCGCGCCGTGCGTCGCTGATCGTCGTTCAGTGTCGGGACGATGCCGGTGCGTCCCGCGGTGCCGAGCAGCTTCGCGGTGGGTCGATCGATCGCGCCGTACTTCGCCTCCCCGTCCGGTTGTCCGCTCGGTCCGACGAAGTAGCCACCGGCGATGCGGTACTCGAGCCCGGTGTCCACCTGCCAGCGCAGCGCCGCGGCGGTGCCGGGATTCGGGACCGGCACGGTGACGATCGATCCCGGGTCGTCGGTGTCGACGTACTCGCGCCACGTCCCGTCCGCCAGGAACGACGGGGTCTCTCCCCGGTCGGCCGTCGGCAGCGGTGTCGGTGCGAGGGGGACGAGTGCGACGGCGAGAGCGCCCGTCCACACCACGGCGACGCGGCGCGAGGCGGGTGCGGTCAGGACGCGATCGGTGACCATCGCGATCAGCAGCGCCATGGCCGGCACCGCGGCCAGTACGAACCGGGTCTCGAGGACGGACTGCAGGAGCGGGATCCGGTCGAGGTACTCGCCGGGCAGGGCGATGCCGGTCTCCGTCCCGTCGACCACGAGGGCGACGCCCAGTGAGGCGACGCCGAGGATCAGGATCGACACGACGGCGGCCACCGCGATCGGACGGCGGCGCAGCACCACGGCGGAGACCACGACGAGAAGCAGCAGCGGGATGCCGAAGTACGCGTTCTGCTCGGTGGGGTTCAGGGCGACGTCGTCCAACGGAAACGCTGCACCCCAGAGCGACTGGGGCGGGAACCGGACGAGTGACACCAGATCGTTCCCGGGCAGATTGTGGTCGAGGTAGCTGTAGTGCTGTCGCCCGCGGAACTGCCACCACAGGGGTACCGCGACGAGCACCGTTGTCAGCAGTGCGGCACCCAGCACGGGCAGGGCCGCGTGCCGGACCATGGGGACGATCCGGCGCGGCCGGAACACCCAGTACAGCACCGTGATCAGGGCGACGGCGACCGCGAAGACGAGGAGCGGCTCCTCGCCGAGCATCACCTGCCACGCCACCAGGAGACCCAGGACGACGGCGTGACGGCGACGGCGAGTGTTCTCCGCGTCGGCGATGCGGACGAGTAGATACAGGATGAACGGCAGGACTCCGAGCACGACGAAGTTGGGGTGGGCGTTGGCGTGCGAGATCATGCCCGGCGCGAACCCGCAGAGGAGCCCGCCGAGACCCGCGGCCGCACGTGACCGGATCACGGTGCGAGAGAACAGGAAGTACCACCCGTAAGCGGTGGTCGCCAGCCCGAGCGTCAGGGCGAGGGTGAACGTGGCCGCCGGTCCGAAGGCCAGAGTGATCGGTGTCAGAGGTACCGACAGGCCGAGCATCGCGGTGTTGGCCATCATGTTCACGCCGTCGGGCGCGTTCTGCAGGTCGGAGAAGAACGGGTTGTCGAGATGGGTGACCGAGCGGGCGGTCACGGCGAAGAACCACTCCCACATGGTCTGGTCCTGGCCGCTGAAACGGAGGTACTGCGACTGCAGGTGCTGCCACTGGTCGTGCAGCACCAGCACGGACAGCAGCGTGTAGACGGTGGCAGCGAGGAGGTCCGCCCGGCGGGCGGTCACGTGCGCACGACGAGGACGAACGGACCGATCTCGCGGATCTCGAACCGAGGGTCGTCGAACAGCGACTCGGGGTAGGAGACGGTGTAGCGGCGCACGTTCGGATCGTTGGGGTACACGTCCTCCGCGAGACGCAACGTGTAACCGTCGGCGCCGCGGCGGAAGAGGAACGCGTCGGGGGCGCGCCACGGCAGGGCATCGAGGGCGGCGATCAGTTCGTCGCTGCTGCGCAGATCGCTCCACGACTCGATGGCGTCGGCGCGGGCGGCGAACTCGGCGAGCGGGTTCGCGTAGTGCGACGTCAGCCCCTGGAACCCGAAATACGGGTGGTACGCGAGGAACGTCGTGTCCGAGGTGAGCAACACCGTGTCGGTCCGCGGACCGGGCCGCGCCTCCTGGAGTGCCGCGTCGACCTCGCCGTAGTACGACACGGCGCTCGGTGGTCTCTGATCGGCACGGACTCCGTCGCCGTCGGTGTCCGTGTACGCCACCGTGATCTCGTTCTGCAGGACGTGGGGGATGTCCTGGGCGAAGGCGACGGCGCCGACGATCCCGACCGCGACGGAGACGGTTCGGACCCGGGGCGACTCACTCGCCACCAGGTAGAGCGCCCGAGCGCCCTCCACGAAGCCGAACACGCCCGCGGCGCCGAGGATCAGCACCAGCACCGCCTCGAGTCGGAAGCCGAGCAGGGTGGTACCCGCGACAGTGGCGAGCATCGACAGCAGGCACCACCCGTAGACGGCGACGACGCCGAGACCCAGGGCCTGCGCACGGCGAGAATCACGGACTCGCACCACGATCCACAGAGTGCCGACGAGGCACAGGGCGCCCGTGAGGGTGAACTGCGCCATCGGGAAGGGCAGCTCGGACCCGGACTCCGGCAGGTAGTGCAGAGCGGTACCGCTCTCCGCCGTGCTGCCCGTCAGCGACGCGAGCAGGTACGGCGCCCAGACGGTGAGCGCGAGCAGCCCGGAGATGCCTGCGATGACGACGAGGCGAAGTGCGGGGTCGAGCAGCACTGCGAGGGAACGGTTCTCCCGATAGCGCAGCACCGCCGCGACCACCGCCATGAGCACGACGGTGAAGGCCGCGATACCGAGATAGAGGGTGTAGACCGTCGCGGCGACACCGAGGAACAGGCCGGTGCCGACGACGGCTCCCCATCCTGCGCCGCGCGTCGACCCCGGGCGATGGAGTGCACCCCACGCCAGGATCAGCACGGGCGGGATCATGACTGCGATCGTGGCGCCGTAGGCCTCGGGTGAACCGTAGGCCAGCATCAGGGCCGTCACGCCGAGCGCGGCCAGTACTGCCAGGTCCGCCCGAACGAGACTGCGCCACAGCACGAGCGAGACCACGGCGGCGACGGCGAGGGACGCGATGGCGTAGGGCTTGTAGGCCTCCCACCCGGCCATGCCGAGGGCGTTCGCTACCCGGCCGCCGACCCAGAACCAGCCCGCGGGATAGTACGGCGGGAGGTCGGCGTAGGTCATGTCGGCCAGTGCCGGCGAGTCGGTGAGGCGAGTGAGGTACTCGGTGCGGAACTCCTGATCCACCGAGATGCCGAACAGGTACAGCTTCGTGGCGGCCAGCGGCATGCCGAGTGTGACGGTGACGAATCCGGAGAGGCCGATCCACGACAGCAGGGTCGCGACACGGGGGGAGCGGCGCAGCCGGAGCATCACCACCGACGCGGCCAGCACGGCGAGAGCAGCCACCTGCCCGACCGTCGCGACGGCGCGAGTCACGTTGGAGGAGTTGAATGCCGGCCACTGCACCAGGGAGAAAGCGTACAGACCGACCGCCGCCACCGCGGCCGCGACGACTGCCGCGGCGACGGCCTCTGCGCTGGTACTCAGAGCCGTCCGCATGACTCTGTTCGGCATGGCCCTGCTCAGATGGGGAGTTTGCGGAAGATCGGACGCGGGACGTGCCGCAGCGCCATCATGACGAAGCGGAAGGGCCCCGGAGCCCACACCAGATCCTTGCCCTTGCGGGACGCGGACACGGCCAGCTTGGCGATGTCCTCCTTGTCCACCGTCAGCGGTGCTTCCTTGACGTGCGCGCTGAACTTGGTGCGCACCATGCCCGGACGGATGACGGTGACGCGAGGACCGAACTCGCGCAGGGCTTCCCCGAGACCGAGGTAGAACCCGTCGAGTCCGGCCTTGGTGGAGCCGTAGACGAAGTTGGAGCGCCGCACGCGCTCGCCCGCGACGGAGGACATGACGATGATGCGGCCGAAGGCCTGCGCCTTCATCTTCTCGCCGAGGAGCACACCCACCGACACCGACGCGGTGTAGTTGATGTTGGCCGTGAGCACGGCCTTGTTCTGGTCCTGCCACAGCAGTTCCGCATCGAAGTCCACCGCGAACGCCACGATCGCGACGTCGACGTCGCCCTTCGACCAGGCCTCGTCGATGACCTTCGGGTGCGACGCTGTGTCGAGCGCGTCGAAGTCGATGACCTCCACGGACTTGGCGCCCTTGGCCGTCAGCTGAGCGACGGCCGCGTCACGCAGGGGATCGTTGGGCAGCGCCGCGAGAATCACGCGAGCCGACGACGTCGAGAGGTACTCCTCGGTGATCGCGAGGCCGATCTCGCTCGTGCCACCCAGTACGAGAATGGTCTGCGGGTCGCCCACAGCATCGATCGTCACAGCAGTTCCAACCTTCTGGCCATATCCGAGGCGAAGACGCCTGTGGGGTCGACGGATCGCCGAACGGCGATCCACTCGTCGATGCGCGGGTACATCGCGTGGAACGTGTCCGCGGACGTCCGGGAGTCCTTGGCTGTGTAGAGCCGTCCGCCGAACTCGAGCACCCGCCGGTCGAGGTCCGCGACGAACGCGCCGAGACCCTCCTTGATCGGGAAGTCGACGCAGACGTTCCAGCCCTCGATCGGGAAGCTCAGTGGCGCTTGGTTTCCCGGCCCGAAGAGCTTGAAGACGTTGAGGAACGAGTAGTGCCCCGAGCGCTGGATGTCGTGGATGATCTTCTTGAACTCGCCGACGGCCTGCGGCGGCACCACGAACTGGTACTGCAGGAATCCGGCCGGGCCGTAGGCCCTGTTCCACTCCCCGAACATGTCGAGCGGGTGATAGAACTGCGTCAAGTTCTGCACCTTGCCGCGGTAGGTACCCGACTTGCGGTACCAGAGCTCGCCGATGGGTCCGAACGTGTACTTGTTCGCGAGGCCGTTGGGGAACACGTCGGGGAAGGTCAGCAGCGGCTTCGCGCTGAAGCGCAGCGGATCCTTCTGCAGCTTCGCCGGCAGCTGGTCCAGGGTCGCGAGCGATCCGCGCGACAGCGCCGCACGTCCCAGCTTCGGCGGACCCGAGATGGCGTCGAACCAGGCGCTCGAGTAGTCGTACCGGCTCTCGCTGCCGTCGCTGTGGATCGCGATGGTCTCGTCGAGGCTCGCCGTCACGTCGCCGTCGGCGATGAAGTACGCGGTCTCGGTCGGCGTCATCTCGATGGTCGCTCGCAGGATGATGCCGGTCAGGCCGTTTCCGCCCACCGTGGCCCAGAACAGCGGCGCGTCGTCGCCGTCGGGCGTGATGTGGCGGACGGTGCCGTCCGCGAGCAGCAGCTCCATCGAGCGCACGTGATTGCCGAAGCTGCCGGCGCTGTGATGGTTCTTGCCGTGGATGTCACACCCGATGGCGCCGCCGATGGTCACCTGACGAGTGCCGGGGAGCACGGGGACCCACAATCCGAACGGCAGTGCCGCACGCATCAGCTGGTCCAGGCTCACTCCACCGTCCACATCGACGATGTGCGTCTCCGCGTCCATCGAGTGGATGCGGTTCAGTGCGCTCATGTCGACGACGAGCCCGCCGCCGTTCTGCGCGTTGTCACCGTACGAGCGGCCGAGTCCGCGGGCGATGACGCCGCGCCGCAGATGGGACGGCTTGCTCTCGTTCTGCTCCGCGACCCGGAGGACGGCGGCGGCCACGATCTCGGGATCGGACGTGGTCAGCACCTGCGCCGTGGTGGGCGAGGTACGTGCCCACCCGGTGAGGGTGCGCGCACTGGTGGGTGGCAATTCGGTGATGGACATCGTTCGTCAGGTTACAGGCAGTGAGAGGGCCAGTACGCTGACGCTCTGTGTCATCAGACGATCACCAGCGCCTTCCTCTGCCCGTCGAGATCCCTGTCACGGAGAACACCGCCGACGACGCGCTGGATCTGCGGACCCAGATCGTCCGGTTCCTCGTCACCGGGGTGCTGTCGGCTGTCGTCGACTTCTCCATCACCATCGCGCTGCAGTACGGCCTGGACGTGCAGCTCTCGCTGGCCAAGGCCGCGGGATTCGTCGTGGGCACCACCGTCGCGTACCTGATCAACCGGCGCTGGACGTTCGCGGCACCGCCGTCGCGGGCGCGGTTCGTGGCCGTCGTCGTCCTGTACGCGGCGACGTTCGGTGTCCAGAACGTGCTGTACACGCTGTTCGGGCACCTGTGGCCCGAGACGATCCTCTACAGCGCCGCAGCGTTCGTCATCGCGCAGGGCACCGCGACGGTGATCAACTTCGTGGTCCAGCGAGCGGTGATCTTCAAGTTGCGCTGACGCGCCCGTGCGCCTTGTGCGCATCCAGGGATACGCGAAAGGCGCACGGGGGCTATGCCCAGTCCGCGAACGCGGGTGCCGCGGCGTCCTTGTCGGAGAGTTGGTAGGTCAGGGGTGTGCCGTCGCGGCCGTGGGTGGGCCAGTCGATGGCGAGGTCGGGGTCGAGCGGGTGGATGTCGCGGTCCGCTCCGGGGGTGTACTCGAGGCTGCACAGGTACATCACCGTGGAGTGGTCCTCGAGGGAGAGGATCGCGTGCCCGAGCCCGACGGGCAGGTACACCGCGCGGCGGTCGACGTCGTCGATGAGCACCGAGTCCCAGGTGCCGTACGTCGGTGAGTCCTTGCGGAGGTCGACCACGACGTCGAGGAACGCGCCGCGGGTGCAGGTGACGTACTTGGCCTGCCCGGGTGGGTCGACGGTGACGTGGATCCCGCGAAGCACGCCTGCGGCGGAGACGGAGCAGTTGGCCTGCAGCAGTTCCAGGGGGTGGCCGACGGCGGCGGTGAAGGCGGAATCCTTGTGCCATTCGAAGAACACGCCGCGGTCGTCGCCGAACTGGCGGGGAGTGAATTCGAACGCCCCGGGGACGCGCAGTTCGCGGAAGCTCACGGTCGGTGTCCTCTCTCGAGCAGGTCCAGCAGATATGCCCCGTATCCGGACTTGAGCAGTGTCTGCGCGCGGGCGCGCAGGTCGTCGTCGGTGATGAACCCGCGTCGCCACGCCACCTCCTCGGGGGCGCCGATCTTGAGGCCTTGGCGCTGTTCGATGGTGCGCACGTAGTTGGAGGCGTCGAGGAGCGATTCGAAGGTGCCGGTGTCGAGCCAGGCGGTGCCGCGGGGCAGCACCTGCACCTGCAGGGTTCCCGCCTCGAGGTAGTGGCGGTTGACGTCGGTGATCTCGTACTCCCCGCGGGCGGAGGGGGCGAGGTCGCGGGCGATGGCGATGACGTCGTTGTCGTAGAAGTACAGCCCCGGCACCGCGTAGTTCGACCGCGGGTGCGCCGGTTTCTCCTCCAAGGAGAGGGCGGTGCCGCGTTCGTCGAACTCGATGACTCCGTATGCGCTGGGATCGGAGACCTCGTAGGCGAACACCGCGCCGCCGTCGATGTCCCCGAACCGGCTCAGCTGCGTTCCCAGGCCGGGGCCGTAAAAGATGTTGTCCCCCAGCACCAGCGCGGCGCCCTCGGTGCCGATGTGCTCGGCACCCAGCACGAACGCCTGAGCGAGGCCGTTGGGTTCGTGTTGCACCTTGTAGGTCAGCGAGATGCCGAACTGGGAGCCGTCACCGAGCAGCCGCTGGAACTGCTCGGCGTCCTGCGCGGTGGTGATGATCAGGATGTCGCGGATCCCGGCGAGCATCAGCGTGGTCAGCGGGTAGTAGATCATCGGCTTGTCGTAGACGGGCACCAACTGCTTGCTCACGCCCTGAGTGATCGGATGCAGCCGCGACCCCGTGCCACCGGCCAGAATGATTCCTCGCATGATGGTCGAGTCTTTCAGACTGCGCTTCGCGCCGCTCTCCCACGTAAAGTGCCGCCCATGAGAATGCTCGTGACCGGCGGCGCCGGGTTCATCGGCGCGAACTTCGTGCACCTGACCGCCCGCACCCGCCCCGACATCGAGATCACCGTCCTCGACGCCCTCACCTACGCCGGCAACAAGGCCTCCCTCCAGCCTGTCGCCGACCGCATCACCTTCGTCCACGGCGACATCACCGACACCGCCCTCGTGAACCGCCTCGTCGCCGACACCGACCTCGTCGTCCACTTCGCCGCCGAATCCCACAACGACAACTCTCTCGGCGACCCCTGGCCGTTCGTGCACACCAACATCGTCGGCACCACCACCCTCCTCCAAGCGGTCCGCACCCACGACGTCCGCTACCACCACATCTCCACCGACGAGGTCTACGGCGACCTCGAACTGGACGACCCCGCCCGGTTCACCGAGAACACCCCCTACAACCCCTCCTCGCCGTACTCCTCCACCAAGGCCTCCAGCGACCTGCTGGTGCGAGCCTGGACCCGATCCTTCGGCGTCCGCGCCACCATCTCCAACTGCTCCAACAACTACGGGCCCTACCAGCACGTCGAGAAGTTCATCCCCCGCCAGATCACCGGCGTCCTCACCGGCATCCGCCCCAAGCTCTACGGCGCCGGACTCAACGTCCGCGACTGGATCCACGTCGAGGACCACAACACCGCCGTCTGGACCATCATCGACAAGGGCGCCCTCGGCCAGACCTACCTCATCGGCGCCGACGGCGAGGTCGACAACCGCACCGTCGTCGAGACCATCCTCGAACTGTGCGGCCACGACAAGGCCGACTTCGACTTCGTCACCGACCGCCCCGGCCACGACCTGCGCTACGCCATCGACAGCACCCGCCTGCGCACCGAACTCGGCTGGACACCCCGCTACTCCGACTTCCGCAGCGGACTCGCCGCCACCATCGACTGGTACCGCGACAACGAATCCTGGTGGGCGCCTCAGAAAGCCGCGACCGAAGCGGCCTACGCATCGGCCGGCGAACGGACGCTCTGATCAGACGGGTTCCGGCGGCTGGTGCGTGATGCGCCGCCGCAGCAGCACGTACACCGCGCGGCGCAGGAACGACGTCACGAGCGCGCGAGCATTACCGATACGAACGTCGTTCTCGGACAGTAGGTCCGGGTAGGCCGCGCGCAGTTTCCGATGGAATCCCGCGGCCTGCCCCGCCTGTTCCCGCGCCAGGCGCACGCTCCACTGCCCGGCATTGATGCGGAACGCCGCGAGCGACGAGCGGATGGCCACCACGTCACCTTTGAGTGCGACCTCCGTGAAGGTCGCCTGATCGATGAGGAACGGGTGGTCGTTGTCCCACCAGCCGATGTCGGCGAGGGCGTCTCGTCGCATCAGGACGCATCCCGGCTCACCGAAGATGTTGGAGCCGGCGAGCACCGCGGTGCGTGCGGCCGTGCGTCCGTCGACGAGGCCGGACAACTTTCCCAGTCCACGCGTGGCGATGATGGTCTTGCCGGCGGCGTCGACGAGCGTGCGTTGCGACGCCACCAGGACGGCCGACGGGTGCGCGTCGAACGCGGCGACCTGCTCGGCGATCGACGTCTCGGTGATCGTGTCGTCGCCGCACACGAGTTTGATCAGTTCGCCCGTGGCCAGTCGACTCACTCTGTCCCAGTTGCGTTTCGCTCCCCCGCCGGCCTCGGTGTGCTCGACGCGGATGCGATCGTCGTCGTAGCGGGCGATGACGTCGAGGGTGGAGTCGGTCGACGCGTGATCGGCGATCACCAGCTCGAAGTCTCGGTAGGTCTGACTCAGGATCGACTCGATGGTCTCGCCGATGAAGTCGGCGTTGTTGTACGCCGGGACCACGATCGACACGCGGGGTGCCATGTCAGGAACCTTTCACCGAGGACGAGCGCTTGAACGAGAAGTCGCGGTAGCCGAAGAAGCTGATGCAGGCGGTGAGCAAGGTGATGACCAGCTGGGACGGGATGGGCGCGAATCCGAGTACCGAGACGGCCACGGTCATCGCGGCGAGGTTCACCGCGAAGGCCCCGGTGTTGACCACCACGAAGCGCCAGAAGTCGCGGAGCACGTGTCCCCGCACCCGGAAGACGAGGTAGCGATTCGTGCAGAAGGCAGTCAGCACGTTGCACAGGTAGCCGAGCACGATCGCGGCGTGATAACCGAGCGTGTCACCGATCGCGAGCTGCCAGACGATGAACCAGACGGTGCCGAGCACCGTGTTGAAGCCGCCCACCAGGAGAAAGACGAGTCCTTGGTTGCCCATCAGGCGGAGGAGCGGGCCGACCGGCTGCGCGTCCACGACGACACGGTCGTCGTCGGCAGGTTGATCGGCGGTCACCACGGCAGTGTCTCAGCAGCGTTCACCGTGGCACAAACTCGCGGACCCGCTCCGGGTTCGTCACCCGCGGTGGCCGGCGAGGAGCGAGGACCGGATGGACTCCAGCGTCGAGGCGATGCCGGCGGGCAGCGTGCGGTGAGTCCTGCGATCGATCTCGGGCCAGACGGTGGATCGAAGACGCAGGTCACGGCCCTGGAGCGAGGACAACGGGGAGGCGGCCTGGACGACGAGCGGTCGCCGACGGAAGACGGACCTGCACGCGCCGAGAATGGCGCCGATGGTGACGGCATTCCCCGAGGCGAAGATCTTGGTGACGGGCTCCGTGCGCTCCCGCGCGGCGACGTCCAGGGCGTCCGCCACCATCTCTGCCGCATCGGAGATGTAGAGGTAGTCGCGCAGGGTGTCGATGGGCACGTAGATCGAGATGGGTGATGCCAGCAGGTACCCGCGGCACAGGTGGGAGATGAGGCCCTGCGGCTTCGACAGGTTCTGTCCCGGTCCGTACAGGTTGGCGAAGCGGCCGACCACCACCGACGCATCGGTGCGTCGACCGAAATCCACCGCTCTCTGCTCGGCGCGTAGCTTCGCGTGGCCGTACTCGCCCAGCGGCGCGACCGCGCTCGACTCGTCGTGCGGTGCGTCGGGCGTGCCCGCGTAGACCCCACCGGCGGACGACGCATGAAAGACGGTGACAGGCTCCGGCCTCGGGACCGCATACGACTCGAGCTGTGCCAACGCGTGCGCGAACAGGTCGTTCTCCCGGTCGAAGGCCGCGCGCGGCGTGCCGTTGACGCCTGCGCCCGCACACCACACGACATTGACGCGACGTGCGTCGGAGGTGGCCACCGCTCGCGCGCGAGAGGTGATCACGGTGCGCGCCGCGTCCTCGTCGAGCCACGGGATCGTCTCGGTCACCACCCGGTGCCCACGACGGGCGAGTTCGGCGGAGACGGCCGAGCCGAGAAGTCCACCACTCCCGACGACCCAGGACAACGTCGTCACGAGAGATCGGGGTTCTCGGCGTCCCGGTTCTCGGCGTCCGGGCTCGGGGACACCCGGTCGGCCCGACCCAGTGGCCCGGCGGCCGGATCGCCCACGATCAGATAGGGAGGCTTTCCCATCGCGGTCTTCACGTTGACGCCGACGTACTCGGCGACGACGCCGAGAGAGAACAGGGTGGCCCCGAATCCGAACAGCAGGACGACCATGGTGGACGCCCAGCCGCGGACCTCGGTGTCCGGGTCGAAGAACGTGTACACGACGAGGAGATAGGCGACCAGGACGAGGCCGAGAACGGCGAACACCACCCCCAGCACGCTGACCAGACGCAAACCCTTGGTGCCGCTGGAGAGAACCATGCGCCAGAAGTGGGACAGCAGGGTCCGAAGGTTGTAGCCGGAACGCCGTCCCTGTTCCTCGCGCAGCGTCACCGGGCTGGTGGTCACACTGCCGGCGATCCACCCGAGTGCCACGTCGAGGTACGCCTCGGATCCGGCGTAGGCGGCCACCGACCGTCCGACCTCGCCCACGACCATGCGGAAGCTGCTGTACTGCACGGTGTTCTCACCGGCCAACGCCTTGGCGATGAGCCACTTCGAACCCTTGCTCGTCGCGTTGCGCCACAGTCCGTGCGGGGCGGCGTTGGTACCGCGGGCGTAGACGACCGAGGCCTGCTCGTCGAGTGCGGTGTCGAGAAGTCCGCCGATGTCGGCGGGATCGTGCTGCCCGTCCTCGTCCATCGTGACGATCCACTCGCCGCCACTCGAGGCCATGCCCGCGAGCGTCGCGGGGTGCTGCCCGAAGTTGCGACTGAGCCAGATTCCGCGGACGAACGAGTGACGGTCCGCCAGGTCTCGGATGACGGCCGCGGATCCGTCCGGGCCGTGGTCGAACACCAACAGGACCTCCTCGACCACCGCGAGTCGGCGACCGGGGGTCAGAAAGGGCCGGGTGAGGGTCTCGAGCTCGTCGGTCAACGGGCCGAGGGTCCTCTCACCCTGGTAGACGGGAACGATGACCGAGATCCGGTGCGGAAGCTGATCGTCAGTCACGAGAGCCGACCCTATAACGCAGAGGGGCCGGTTGCCGACGAGCGAGCGGCCGACGACTGCGGTCGCGCGGAGAACCGTCGTCGGACGTCGAGCACGACGAGGCCCAGCAGAACGACGATTCCAGCGCCCATGGCAGCCAGTCCGAGCCGAAACCCGGGCGGGCGGAAAGTCAGCTCGAGATCGGCGTCGGTGGTACCCGGGGGCAGGTCGACGTAGAGGAAGGTGTCACCCAGCCCCTTGGTCTGCAACGGCTGTCCGTTCAGCGTGGCCGTGTATCCGGGCCAGGCGAGCCTGGCGAAGACCACGCTGCCGCCGGCGGCGGAGCTCACCCGCAGGCTCTCGTCGACGTCGCTCGAGCGCACCGGCTCGACGTCGGCGTTCACCGTCGCGGACACGGTGCCCTCCTGCGTCGACACCGGCCCGTCGACCCGTTCGAGGACGGCGACCTGGTCGGACTGCGGTCGTGGGACGTCGACCCAGCGCCACCCGGGAGGAACCGGCAGCTGCCGCCACATCGGGTACTGCGCCTTCTGGACGACGACGCGGTCGAGCAACATCAGATCCGCCGTGGTCCGCCCGGTGTAGACGTCGGGACGGAACACGTTGCGGTACGCATCGGGGCAGGTGGTGCCCTCGTAGGCGACGCACAACAGTTCCGAGAACGCCTGGTGGCCGACCGGCGTGTAGGCGCTGACGTAGTTCAGGTCGAGCACCTTGGCGTAGTTGCCGTACACCTGCGCACGCCAGCGATCCGTGGCGTCCTCGGGCGATCTGTCGGACAGGGCCCGATCGCCCAGTTGCAGCGTCGTCCCGGTCCAGTCCGGGAACTCCGCACGCGCCTCCTGCTGGGACGACGGGAAGTTCCACTCGCTGAGGACGGGCCGGTAGTTGTGGATCTGGTACAGCGCCACGGGAATGACAGACACCATGAGCAGCGCGGTGGCGGCGGTCGTCCTGCGCGCGCGGAAGACGGCGACGACGAGCCCGCCGAGAACGACGACGAAGAGGACGGACAGCAGGTGTCGGCCGGCCAGTTGCGGTCCGGACGACAGCGCGCGGATCAGCAGGACGCCCGTGATGACGCCGGCGGCGGTCAGTCGGCCGCGCAGACCGCGCAGGGTTCCGAAACGGCTCAGCAGAACTGCGGCGATGATGAGCAGGGCGGCGGCGACGAAGGGCAGCAGTCGTCCGGGCCAACGGATCGGCCCGATGTCGGACGGCCCCGCGGTGTACAGGAGCAGGGCGCCGAGAACGATGAGGGGACCGGACAGTTCGCGCACGACCGTCGGCACACGGCGCCAGTCGATGAATGCCACAGCCGGGACGAGGAACCAGGCGATGTAGGTGACCGGGGCCATGGTGGTCTCGCCACTCCACGACTCCATGCTGGTCACCGCCGACGGCAGGCTCGCGCTGAAGGTCTCCGACCAGGGGACCACGAGGAAGTTGTCGTTGAGGGTTCCCTCGGCGCCCGAGCGCCAGGTGACGCCCGAGGTGAGGACGCCGGGGAGGAACGTGACGGCGCCGCACAGGGCGGCGGCGATCGATACGGCCCCGAGTCGGATCACCGGCATCAGGACGCGCGCACGCAGGTACTCGCCGATCATCACCGCGCCCGCGGCGACTCCGGCCATGAGGGCCGCGTGGACGTACCCCACGCTGATGGCGAGGTAGAGAAACGCGAAGACCGGTAGCGGACCGGAGGTGCCGCGGGCATAGCGCACGGCACTCGCCCAGGCATTGATCACCCAGGCCATGCCGATCAGCGACGTCACCCAGGACGGCTGCTCGAAGAAGAGGGTGAATCCCGCGAACGGCGTGGCAGTCGCAGCGACCGCCGCCCAGGAGGGCCTGGATCCGTATTCGAGAGCCACGCGGTAGACGCCGATCGCCAGCACCACGGCGAAGAAGATCTTGACGACGGCAGCGAGCAGTGCCAGGTCGTCCACCGACGGTGAGATGAGGTTGACGATCATCTGCACGGGATTCCAGAGCCCACCCTGGCCCTCGACCGGGTAGTTGCCGGCCATCCACTGGGTGGTGACGAGGGGGAGGAACTGCCCTTCACGCAGCAGGCGGCCCAGAGCCAGCCAGTTGCCCACCGCGCCGGACTCGGTGTCGTCGAGGTAGAAGAAGCGATGGTCGCTCACGAGGATCGCGACGAATCCCAGCACCACCACCACACCGGAGCCGAGACCCCAGGACCAGCGCTCTCGACGGGACGTCTCGACCGAGGTCACGACAGGCGTGTGCGTCACACCGTCCTCGCTTCCTGACCGACACGTCGTTCCCCGCAAGTGTCATGGACGCGACGGAACCCTCCCGGTTGTTATCGTAGGTCACAGACCGGTCTCATTTGTTACGGGGTGCGACGAGCACGCCTGTCTCTACTGTCAGGAGTTGGACAACCGATGCAGTCGACCGCGCCCGCGACGATTCCGCACAGCGGCCACGACAGGTTGGTCCTCCAGCGAGGCGTCTTCCTCGGCCCCTCCACCAGAGTGAATCCCGATCTGTACGTGCAGATCGAGAAGGGCAGCGGGGATCGCAGGCGCCACGACATGACGCTCGCGAAGAACTCCTTCGCTCACACCAACACGTACTTCGGGCGCTTCGCGGCGTCCTACTGGCAGCGGTGGACCACGGTCGGCGCGGTCACGGCGTCTCTGCGCATCGCGACGAGCGGCCGTGTCCGAGTGCGACTGCTGGCCTCGGACATCGCCGGTCACCGCCGCATCGTGTCGGTGCAGGAGACGCGGAGCGACGCCGTGCTGACATTCGAGGCTCCGCTCGACAAGTTCGTCGACGGGGGTGCCCTCTGGCTGGAGTTCGAGACGTTCGGCGAGTCCGCCGTCGTCGACGGACTCGAGTGGACCCACGCCACCACGGTGTCGAGACGTCCGGTGGCCATTGCCATCTGCACGTTCAACCGCGCCATCGACTGTGCGCACACGGTGGCCGCACTGGCGTCCGACGACGTGGTGTTGTCGCTGATCGACACCGTGCACGTCGTGGATCAGGGCACCGACCTCGTGCAGGATCAGCCGGAGTTCGCCGATGCGCGGGCGCGGATGGGCGACACCCTGGTGTACCTCCGGCAGCCCAATCTCGGTGGTGCGGGCGGTTTCACGCGTGGACTGTACGAGGTGACCGCGTCTCGGAGTGGTGTCGACGTCATCCTCATGGACGACGACATCCTGTGTGAGCCGGAGACGGTGCTGCGTCTGAGCGCCTTCGCCAACGTCACGGCGCAGCCGACCCTGGTCGGTGCGCAGATGCTGTTCCTGCTCAATCCCGACTACCTCAACGTCGGCGCGGAGGAGGTGGACTTCCTGCACCTGCAGCACGGTCGCACCGTCGGAAAGGCGTTGTCCAACAAGAGCATGATCAAGAAGAACCAGGAGCGCCGGGTCGACGCCGGCTACAACGCCTGGTGGACGTGCCTGATCCCGTCCGAGGTCGTCGAGGAGATCGGTCTCCCGCTTCCCATGTTCTTCCAGTGGGACGACGTGGAGTACGGCGTGCGCGCCGGCCGTGCCGGCTTCCCGACCGTCACGCTGCCCAACGCGGCGGTGTGGCACGCCGACTTCTACTGGAAGGATTTCGACGACTGGGCGCGGTACTTCAGCACGCGCAACTCGCTGATCGTCGGGTCTCTGCACAGCGACCTGAACACGACGGTGTTGTCGCGAATGTTCCTGCGGCACATCGCCGAGTACGTCGTCGGAATGCAGTACGGCCTCGCCCACACCACCTTGAAGGGTATCGAGGACTGGCTGTCGGGGCCGGACCATCTGTCCGACGGCGGCATGGCGGCGATGGCTCGTATCCGAGCCGACCGCAAGGAGTACCCGGAGACGATCATGCACCCGGCGGCCACTGCGCCGGTGCCCTCCGCGGAGGTGCGGGTGTCGCGAGCGGGCGGGGAGCCGAGCGCGATGCGAGCGGTGTTGGCCAAGCGCGGTGTCGACCAGTTCCTCGGACGCACGATCGGCGGTCTCGTCGGCGTCACGCGCGAGGACGCCCACTGGTGGCACATCGCCAGGTTCGATCATGTCGTGGTCACCGACGCATCGCAGGGCGGTGTTCGAATCCGCAAGCGGGACAAAGCACGTGGGGTCGCGCTGATGGTGCGTGCCGTCAAGGTGATGCGGCGTCTGCGGCGGGAGGCTCCTGCTCTGCAGGAGCAGTACCGTGCGGCCGGTGCCGATCTCATCGCACGCGAGAACTGGGCCCGGCTCTACGGGATCGACGCCGACGCTCCGACCACCGAATCGGTCAGGTGAGCCGGACCGCCACCTGCTCGTTGTTGGACGTGTAGGCGAGGTACTCGAACGTCACCCCGGTGCGGTGGACGAACTCGGTCCACGCCTTGTACTCGTGCAGGGCCCAGCCGGGGAAGTTGAAGAACTCGTCGAACACGATGACGGTGCCCGGCACCAGTCGTGACTCGAGACGACGCAGGACGAAGTCGGTCGACGAGTACAGGTCGGCGTCGAGGTGCAGGAACGCGACCGGGCCGCGGTTCTTCGACAGGAACGGCCCGAGGGTCTGCTGGAACATGCCCTTCACCAGGTGCGCTCCCGGAACGTCCGGTAGAGCGTCCTGAGCGAAGGTCCCGGCCTCGAAGCCAGTGCGCCAGTCCTCCGGCAGGCCCTCGAAGGTGTCGAAGCCGGCGATGACTCCGACGTTGGCGGCGCGGCGCCACTCGTCGACGATGATCGCCAGCGTGGTCCCGGTGGCGACCCCGAACTCGAGTGCCATGCCGTCGATGGACACCGCACCCAGGGCGTGCCGCAACGTGAGGTCGGGACGGGTGAACGACGGCGTCCGCGGGAGGTGGTCCTCCACGAAGTCGGCACTCGAGGCGGTGGCCTCGAGGTCCGAGGCGAACGGGATGTCGCGGCGCATCCGGAACTCCAGCGTGGTGATGGATTCCTGGAGGTCGGCGATCGTCTTCGCCTGACCCGTGATCAGGTCTATCAACTCACTGTGACGACGGTCGGCCTCGGGTGCCACGGCGTCCTGGACTGCCTGCACGACCTTGCCCCGCGCCGAGGCTCTGACGCGTCGGCTCCACCGCATCACCCGCACCGTCCACTCGTCATGGGGACATACCGTAGTTCAGGGTTTGCGGAAGTACTCATCCCGGCCGAGCTTGCGCAGACGCAACCACTCGCGCAGGCCGCGGAGGTCCCGTCGTGTGACCACGAAGTACCACCCGAAGCGCACCCATTCCTGCGGGAGAAGCTTGCGCATGCCGGGTTGAGCCATCAGGTATCCGCGGTTGCGGTAGGTGAAGTAGCGCTTGGTGGCGTCGTCCGGATACTGCGTGTGCATCCGGCCGCCGAGGATCGGCTTGAACTCGTCGGCGCCGTTCGGATGCAGGTACGCGGTCTGCAGGCACGTGCCGAAAGCCAGCCCCGAGCGTGTGAGGCGACGGTGGATCTCGACCTCGTCGCCGCGGACGAAGAGCCGGAGGTCGGGGACACCGACGGCGTCGATCGCAGCGGCCGAGAACAGCGCACCGTTGAACAACGACGCGTAGGACGGCAACAACTCCTCGTCACCGAGTTCGGACCGCCACCGTCGCCACGCGGTGCCGCGTCGCAGCGGGAACGCGAGGTGATCGGGATCGTCGATGTCGCACACGACGGGGGAGACCTCGTCTAGGCCGTGGCGCACCGCGCAGTCGAGGAGCGTGGCGAGGACGTCCGGCCCCTCCGGCCTGCCGTCGTCGTCGGCTAGCCACACCCGCTCGGCACCGAGGGACAGCGCGTGCAGCATCCCCAGCGCGAAGCCGCCGGCCCCACCGAGGTTGTGCTTGCTCCCGAGGTAGGTGGTCGGCACGGCCGCGCTCTCGACGAGCTCGCGGACCGCGGTCTCGTTCGCGTTGTCCACCACGATCAGATGGTCGAGCGGACGGGTCTGCGACGTCAGGACGGCGAGGGACTGGGCCAGTAGCTCGCGGCGCCGGTGGGTGACCACCACGCCGACGATGAACTCAGGCATGCGGATCGTGATCGGCCTGGCCACGATCCGCGGCCTCCAGCTCACGAATGACGTGCGCGACGTGGTCTCCCGCGTCGTCGCCCTCGTACGACCGCACGACCTCCTCGATACCGCCCTGCTGCCGCACGTGGCCGTGATCGATCCACATCGCCGAATCGCAGAGCTGGGCGAGGAACTCGTTGGAGTGCGAGGCGAAGACGAGGATGCCCGAGCGCTGCACGAGCTTCTGCAGACGAGTGCGCGCCTTCTTCATGAATTCGGCGTCGACCGCGCCGATGCCCTCGTCGAGCAGCAGGATCTCGGGGTCGATGCTCGTGACGACGCCCATGGCGATGCGCACGCGCATGCCCGTCGAGTAGGTGCGCAGCGGCATGTCGAGGTACTCGCCGAGCTCGGTGAAGTCGGCGATCTCGTCGATCTTCGACATCATCTGCTTGCGTGTCTGGCCGAGGAACAGGCCGCGGATGATGATGTTCTCGTAGCCGGAGATCTCCGGGTCCATGCCGACGCCCAGGTCGAAGACCGGCGCGACGCGACCCCGCACGACGGCACTGCCTCGGGTGGGTTCGTAGATGCCCGCCAGCAGGCGTAGGAGCGTCGACTTGCCCGCACCGTTGTGGCCGACCAGTCCGACGCGGTCGCCCTCTTTCAGTGAGAGCGTGATGTCGCGCAGCGCCTCCACGACGACGACGTCACTGCTGTTGCGTCCGATGGTGCCGCCGGCCTTGCCGAGGAACGCCTTCTTCAGCGACCGGGTCTTGGCGTCGAAGATGGGGAAGTCGACGCACGCGCCGTGCGTCTCGATGCTGACTGTCATGTGTGTCTCGTCCGATCAGACCCAGTAGGGCACGCGGGCCCGGAACGTACGCATCGCCACCATGGTGACGGCCAGGCCGACCACGGTGAACGCCAGCACGATGTACCAGTGGTACGCCTGCTGGTCCTCGCCGATCAGGGGCGCGCGCAGGATGTCGAGGTAGTGGAACAGCGGATTGATCTCCACCAGCCGCGCGCGGTCCGCCGCGGCCCCGCCCATCTTCTGCAGATTCGCCGTGGTCCACACGATCGGCGTCATGAAGAACAGCAGCGTGACGACGCTGCCGAGGATCGGGGCCAGGTCGCGGTAGCGGGTGGCGATGATGCCGAAGAGCAGTGACACCCACACCATGTTGACGACGATCAGACCGAACGCCGGGATCGCCATGACGATGGTCCAGTGCAGCTCGGGACGGAACACCGCGAGCATGATCAGGTAGATCAGCATGTTGTGGCCGAGGAGCAGCACCTGGCGCCACACGAGCCGATAGATGTGCACGCTCAGTGCCGACGGCAGCTGTTTGATCAGGCCCTCGTTGGCCACGAAGACGTCGGCGCCCTCGAGGATCGACGCGCTGATGAGGTTCCAGATGATGAGCCCGACGGTGACGTGGGGCAGGAACGACTTCAGGTCGATGTCGAGGAGGACCGAGTACAGCAGACCCATCGCGACGGCCTGCACACCCGTGGCGATGGTGATCCAGAACGGGCCGATGACGGAACGCCGGTACCGCTGCTTGATGTCCTGCCACCCGAGACTCAGCCACAGCTCACGCTGGGCGTAGCCCTGCCGGAGATCGCGGACGGCCCGGCGGAACGTCTGCGAATCGGACGCGGGTGCATCCCCGGAGTTCGAGTCCCCGGTGTTCGAGTCGATCGCTGGTGCTGCCACGACCGACGACCCTACAGACGAGAACCGTCAGAGGTACTGGCCGGTGCCCTGCCCGTGCTGGCCCTGACCGCCGCCGCCGATGGACACACCGGGCGGAAGTGCACCCTGGCGCATCTGCTCGAGCTGGGCGCGCGCCGCCATCTGCTGAGCGAAGAGTGCCGTCTGGATGCCGTGGAACAGTCCCTCCAGCCAGCCCACCAGTTGTGCCTGGGCGATGCGGAGCTCGGCGTCGGACGGCACCGCGTCCTCGCCGAAGGGTAACGCCAGGCGCTGGAGCTCGTCGCGCAACTCCGGCGCGAGTCCCTGCTCGAGCTCACGGATGGAGGAGGTGTGGATCTCCTTGAGGCGGGTGCGGCTGGCGTCGTCCAGCGGTGCCGCGCGCACCTCCTCGAGGAGCTGCTTGATCATGGTGCCGATGCGCATGACCTTGGCGGGTTGCTCGACCATGTCCGCCAGCGATTCCTGGTCGTCGCCGTCCGACGAGTCGCCGGCCCCGGTGACGTTCGCGCGGGCCGCGGCGGCCGCCGCCTCGCGGGGACTGAGCGCGATCGGCTGCCCGTCCGGACCGATGACGACGACGTGGTCGGCGCTGTCGTCCGCGCGGCCGCCGTCCGAGTTCTGCTCGTGTGAAGACGTCATGTCTCCATCTTGACCCGGGTCGCTCACCAGGATGGGGTCCGGGGCGTGCCCGTGCGTGCCCGCCCTGTCGCCGTCGGCGCCTAGAGTGTGCGGCATGACCTACGACGTCGCCCGCGTACGAGGGCTGTTTCCCTCGCTCGGCGACGGCTGGATCCACCTCGATCCGCAGCTGGGCATGCAGATCCCCGACCGGGTGGCCACGGCCGTGTCCACCACCTTCCGTGGGACCGCATCGACGCACATCGGTCGGCACCCCTACGCGCAGCGCAGCGCGAAGGTCGCCGACGACGCTCGGCAGGCCGTCGCAGATCTGGTCGGTGGAACCCCCGAGGGCGTGGTCCTCGGTCCGGACCACGGCATCCTCCTGACCGCTCTCGCGGAAGCCCTCAGCACGCGTCTCGGCCTCGGTACGGGCATCGTCCTGTCCCGGCTGGACGACGAGGCGAACGTGGCACCGTGGCTGCGCATCGCCAATCGGTACGGCGCCCAGGTGCAGTGGGCCGAGGTGGACATCGAGACGTGCGAGCTCCCCAGTTGGCAGTTCGGGGAACTCATCGCGGCGAACACTCGGCTCGTCGCGCTGACCGCGGCGTCGACGGTGGTGGGGTCGGCCCCCGACGTCCGTGTCGCCGCCGACCTCGTGCACGACGCCGGCGGGCTGCTGGTCGTCGACGCGGTGGGTGCGGCCCCTTACGCGGTGCTCGACATCGAGGAACTCCGGGCGGACGTCGTCGCCGTCAACGCCGCGGCCTGGGGTGGGCCTCGCGTCGGAGCGCTGGTGTTCCGGGACCCCGAGCTGCTCGACCGGTTGCCGTCGCAGGCGCTCGACACCGATGCGAAGGGTCCGGCGCGGCTCGAGGTCGCCGGTCTGCACTACTCACTGCTCGCGGGCATGACCGCGTCCATCGACTGTCTCGCCGCCCTCGACGAGAACGCGAGCGGGACACGTCGACAGCGTCTCGAGATGTCCATCGGCTCGCTGCAGGACTATCAGGATCGGCTCTTCGCGTACCTGCAGGAACGTGTGGCGGCACTGCCGCACGTCATGGCCATCGGTCAGGCGTCCAGCCGCATCCCGTGCCTGAGCATCAGCGTGGACGGCGTCGACTCCGACAAGGTGGCGGCGCGACTGGCGGACAACAGGATCGACGTGGTCGGTGGCCTGCACGGCGGCAGCCGCCTGCTCGAGTCGCTGGGTGTCGCCGATGCCGGTGGCGCGATCACAGTGGGGCTGGCCCCGTACACGACGCGGCACGAGATCGACCAGCTCGTCACGGTTCTCGAGACGCTGACCTGATCCGCGCCCGTCAGCGGACGCGCAGGATCACCTTGCCCACCGTGGCGTGGTCGTCCAGCATGCGATGAGCCTGCGGTGCGTCCGACACCGGCACCTCCGCGTGCACGACGGGCACGACCGCACCGTCGGCGATCATCGGCCACACGTGCTCGCGCACCTGGCGCACGATGTCGGCCTTGCCGCCCGGGCCGGTGAGGGGGCGCGCCCGCAACCCGGCGCAGTGCACACTGCCGCGCTTGGCCATCAGCGCGCCGAAGTCGAACTCGGCCACCCGGCCGCCCTGCATGCCGATCGTGACCAGGCGGCCGTCCATCGCGAGCGCGGAGATGTTGGGAGAGAGGTACTTCGCGCCCATGTTGTCGAGAATGACGTCGGCTCCGTGCCCGTCCGTCGCGGACCGTAACTCCTCGGTGAAGTCCGAGGTCTTGTAGTCGATGAGGATGTCCGCGCCGAACGATCGGCAGATCTCGAGCTTCTCCGCCGAGCCGGCGGTCACCGCGACGCGCGCGCCGAGGGCCTTCGCCACCTGGATGGCGTGCGTGCCGATGCCGCTGCCGCCGCCGTGGATCAACAACGTGTCCCCGGCGGACAAGCCGGCGTACATGACGACGTTGGACCACACCGTGCACGCGACCTCGGGCAGCGAGGCGGCCACGTGCAGGTCGAGCCCGTCGGGAACGCGCAGCACCTGGCCGGCCGGCACCACCACCTGCTCGGCGTAGCCGCCACCCGCGAGCAGCGCGCAGACCCGGTCGCCGACCTTCCACGAGGTGACGTCCGCACCGACGTCGGCGATCACACCGGAGCACTCGAGCCCGAGGATGTCGGTGGCGCCGGATGGCGGCGGATAGTTGCCCTGCCGTTGCTGCAGATCGGCGCGGTTGACGGCGGACGCGGACACCGAGATCAGGACCTCGCCCGGGCCGGGCACCGGATCGGGTACCTCGGTCCAGACCATGACCTCCGGGTCGCCGTACTCGGTCAGCGTGATGGCGTGCACGTCTCGATCGTATGCCGCCCTCAGATACGGGAGGGTTCCTCCCACAGGTTGATCCCGGCCTCGGTGGCGTGTTCGTCGATGCGGCTCAGTTCGTCGTCGTCGAAGCGGAGTCGCGCGAGTGCCCCCACGTTGTCGTCGAGCTGCTCGACGGACGAGGCGCCGATCAGCACCGTCGTGACCCGCGGGTCCCGCAGCGCCCACGCCAACGACATCTGGGCGAGCGACTGCCCCCGCGCCGCGGCGATGTCGTTCAGCGCGTTCAGATGCCCGCGCATGTCCTCGGTCAGCCACTCGGGATCGAACGACTTCCCCTGTGCCGCGCGCGACTCGTCGGGGATTCCGCCGAGGTACTTGTCGGTCAGCATGCCCTGCGCGAGAGGGGAGAACGCGATCACGCCGACTCCCAGCTCGTCGACGGCCGGCAGTAGATCGGACTCGATCCAGCGATTGAGCATCGAATAACTAGGCTGGTGGATCAGCAGTGGCACTCCCGCATCGGACAGCAGTGCCGCCATCTGGCGGGTGCGCGCCGCCGAGTACGAGCTGATGCCCACGTAACGCGCCTTGCCCTGCTCGACGGCACTGACCAGCGCGCCCGCGGTCTCCTCGACGGGTGTGTCCTTGTCGGGGCGGTGGCTGTAGAAGATGTCGACGCTGTCGAGCCCCATGCGCTCGAGTGAGCGGTCCAGTGAGCTCTGCAGGTACTTGCGCGACCCGCCGAAGCCGTACGGGCCCGGCCACATGTCCCACCCGGCCTTCGTCGAGATGACGAGCTCGTCGCGGTACGGCCCGAAGTCCTCCCGCAGGATGCGGCCGAAGTTGATCTCCGCGCTGCCGTACGGCGGCCCGTAGTTGTTGGCGAGATCGAAGTGGGTGATGCCGAGGTCGAACGCGCGACGGAGCACGGCCCGCTGCGTGGCGAGCGGTACGTCGTCACCGAAGTTGTGCCACAGCCCCAGCGAGATGGCGGGCAGCTTCAGTCCGCTCTCGCCGGTGCGGCGGTAGGGCATCGCTGTCGGGCGGTCTGTGTCGTAGCGGTCGGGGGAGGCGACATAGGGATCCGGCATGGCGTCATCCTGCCGGACATGTGACGCTCGCCAGCGTGAAATCGTGTTGCCGGGCGTGCGCGTTCGCTAGCGTTTGCGTGTGAGCACTTTCGGCAACTTCCAGAACGAGATCTACCTGACCGGGCTCGGCGGCACGACCCCCGACCTGCCGATGACGGCCGACGGTCTCGAGGAGCGGGCGCGCGAGACGCTGTCCGCGGCCGCGTTCGCGTACATCGCCGGGAGTGCGTCCACGGAACGCACGGCGCGTGGGAACGTCGACGCGTTCGGCTCCCGCAGGATCGTTCCCCGGATGTGGCGCGGGGCCAGCGCACCGGACGCCCGCGACCTGTCGGTGACCGTGCTGGGGACCACCCTCGCCGCACCGGTGCTCACCGCGCCCATCGGCGTCCTCGGCATGGTGCACCCCGCGGCGGAACCCGCCGTCGGGTCGGCCGCCGCCGAGCTGGGGATCGGCTCGGTGCTGTCCACCGCGTCGTCCACCCCACTCGAGGACGTCGCGGCGGAGTCCGGCGAGAACTGGTGGTACCAGCTGTACTGGCCGTCGGACGACGGCGTCGCGGAGTCACTGGTGCGTCGTGCCACCGCGGCGGGAGCGAAGGTCATCGTCGTCACGGCGGACACCCCCGGCATCGGGTGGCGTCCGCGCGATCTCACGCTCGGTCATCTGCCCTTCCTCCGCGCCGAGGGCATCGCGAACTACCTGTCCGATCCGGTCTTTCGCTCACGCCTGGCGTCGCCTCCCGAGGAGAGTGCCGAGGCGCTGCAGATCGCGGTGCTCACCTGGGTCGGCATGTTCGGCAACCACACGCTCCGCCCGTCCGACGTCGCGCGGGTGCGTGAGTGGACGCATCTGCCCGTCGTGGTCAAGGGGATACTGCACCCCGACGACGCCCGTGCCGTCGTCGACGCGGGTGCCGACGGCGTCGTCGTCTCCAATCACGGTGGGCGACAGGTGGACAACTCGATCGCCGCGCTCGACGCGCTCGAACCGGTCGCCGCGGCCGTCGGGGATCACGCGACCGTGCTGCTCGATTCCGGTGTCCGCTCCGGCGCCGACGTGGTGGTCGCGCTGGCCCTCGGCGCCGACGCGGTGTTCTACGGGCGGCCCTGGGTGTACGGCCTGGGACTCGCGGGCCGGGAGGGTGTCGTCCATGCGCTGCGGTGCCTGCTGGGCGACCTCGACATCACCATGGGACTGGCCGGGCTGTCGTCGGTCACCGAGGTGGACGGGTCGATTCTGTACCGGTCCTGAAGATGCGCAGGTCGGCACGCGCGGGGGTCACCTCGGTCTAGCCTTCCGTCATGGTCGTTCACAGTGCGCGTCCCGAGGAGTCACAGACCGCGGCCCCGCCGGTGGCCTGGTTGAACGAGGCGGAGGCCCGCGCGTGGCGCGCGTTCATCGATGCCGACTACCGCCTCATGGACACCCTGAACCGCGACCTGCACACGCGAGAAGGTCTGACCCTGGCCGAGTACCGCATCCTGGTGCGACTGAGCGAGGCTCCCGACGGTTCGCTGCGGATGAGTCTGCTCGCCGACGGCGTGCTCTCGTCGAGGAGCCGGCTCACGCACCAGATCCGCCGAATGCAGGAGCAGGGCTTGGTCGTTCGAGACACCTGCGACGAGGACGGGCGTGGTGTCCTGGCCGTCATCACGGACGACGGACGCGCCCGCCTGGCGGCAGCGGCACCGTCGCACGTCGCTGCGGTACGGCGATGCCTGATCGATCTGCTCACGGCCGACGAACTCGCGACGATGGCCGAGGTGTTCGAGAAGGTCGATCGACGACTGCTCGCGGGAGACCACTAGTATCGATCGCGGAAGCGTGGCAGAGCGGCCCAATGCACTCGCCTTGAAAGCGAGAGACGTGTGAAAGCGTCCGGGGGTTCAAATCCCTCCGCTTCCGCCAGTGCGATGTGATCGACGACGAACGCCCCCTCCGTCCGGAGGGGGCGTTCGTGTCGGTCGGTGCCGCGTTACTTCTGCTTCACGGCGGCGAGTCCGCGGGCCACGATGGCGGCCTGCAGGTAGCGCAGTCCCGAGGGCACGCTGGGATCGATGCCGGTGAGCTGGCCGATGCGCTTGAGGCGGTAGTCGACGGTGTTGGCGTGCACGAACAGGTGCCGCGCGGTGCGCTGGCGGTTGAGTTCGTGACCGATGTACGACGTCAGCGTGTCGAGCAGTTCGGGCGCGTCGTCGAGGGGCTTGAGAGCACGGAGCAGCTGCTCCCGGCCGCGGCCCGGACGGGTGAGCTGGTACTCGAGCACCAGGTCCTCGGTGCGGTACATCCCGGCCGGTCGGCCGAGTTGCCGTGTGAGCGAGAGCAGTTCGTAGACGTGCTCGGCAGCGCCAGGGATGTCCTCGCGCTCGGCCGACGTCATCGTGGCGGTGATCGGGATCTCGCCGGCGCGGGAGAGTCGCTCGACGAGGGTGTCCACCCACTCGCGTTCGCGCGGTGCGGGCAGGAGCACGGTGCCGCCGTCGGTGCTGAGCAGGGCCAGCGGCGACTTGCCGCACATGGTCGCGAGTTCCGCCTGGATGCGGCGCAGCTTGCGCCGTGCGGACACGGTGCGATCGACGACGGGGTTCGCCTCGTCGGGATGCTGCGGGAAGTGCAGCGCGATGACGAGGTACTCGTCGGCGAGGTCGATACCGCACTGCTGCGCGGTGGACAGGGCGTTCTGACCGCCGCTGAGCAACGTGGTCACCAGTGTGTGCGTGGCGGTGTGGTGCTCGGACGCGACGGAGCGGTACTCCTCCACGTACGCCATGGACACCTCGGTGGTGACGGCCTCGAGGAGGCTCACCAGGACGAGCGAGTTGTCGGTGACGTTCTCGATGTTCTGCGCCTTGGCGTCACGGCTGACGAGAGTGAGACCGAAGCGGAATCCGTCGTGATAGGCGCGCAGGATCGAGCGCAGCGGCACCCCCTCGCGAGCCCAGCGAGCGGCCGCGTCGTGGACGTTGGCGAGGTCCTTGTCCGACGGCGTCTTGCCCGATTCGAGCATGCGGACGGCGAGACCCAGGCACTTGACGGTGACCTCGGTGACGTCGCCGTGCAGGAGCTCGCCCGGGAGCGTTCCGCAGGGGGTGTTGGCCTGGAAGTGATCGACCAGATGACGCGCCACCCCTCGCAGATCGCTCATCGCCAGAGAGTTCGTGCGGGTGCCGGCGATCAGGCCCGCTTCCATGTGTCCGGGAAGCGGCTTCGGAGCTGTCTTCGGTGTGGTCATCGATCCCCCCATGACTGTGTAGTTCATGTCAGTCGTGCATGTTCTCGGGGTACCGTAACAATCATTAACGGGTCCCGAGATTGTTTCGAGATACCTATTCGAGAGCCACGGTATGCGCTCAGGCCCACTGCGGTGTCTGTTCCCGTTGTCAGGCCAACCGCTGTGACCTGCGATGACACCCCTGCATGACGCCTGTTGAGGCAAAACAAATCGCGTTTTCACCTAGTTCCATCTTGCTTTCACACAATTGACGGTGACCCACTTCATGAAATGTCACACACGTGGGTGATGCCTCGAAGTCCGGTTCGCGTGTCGTACACCGTCTCGCGGTACGCTTTCGGCACGGTTCCCGGTCTCGGTGTCCTCGTCGCCGGTTCTTGTGACCGCAGACAGGACGTCGGGCAGTCCTTTGGACCTGAAGGTGGCGTACCTACCGGCAAGTAAGTTGGTACGCGTTCCCCCGGGCGCGCGGGACGTTCCGCGCGTCGTGTCTCTCTGTTCACCGGTGGCTCCACGCGAGCCACATCGGACGAAAGGTCTGTCGATGCGACGTCCCGCTCTGCTCGCCGCGGGGTGCCTCACCGCGCTGACGCTTCTCGGCTCCGCGCCGGTGGCGGGTGCGCAGCCCGGCGTTCCGACGCCGGCCGTGGACGCGTCGTCACCCACTCGCGTCGTCTCGGTGACCATGGCGACCGATCGCCGGGCCGTCATGTCGGTGTTCTCCTCGTCGATGAACCGCGAGATCCAGGTGCAGGTGTTGCTGCCCGCCGATCGATCGGTACCGCGTCCGTCGCTGTACATGCTGGACGGGGTCAGTGCGGGCGAGGAGTCCGGCTACACGGAGAGCACGTGGACGCAGAAGACGGACGCGGTCTCGTTCTTCTCGGACAAGGCCGCCAACATCGTCCTTCCCGTCGGGGGGCGCGGTGCCTACTACGCCGACTGGGCCCAGCCCGATCCCGTGCTCGGAGTCAACAAGTGGGAGACGTTCCTGACGTCGGAACTGCCCCCGTTGATCGATGCCCGCTTCGACGGCAACGGCGTCAATGCGCTGATGGGTCTGTCGATGGGCGCACAGGGCGCGATGAACCTGCTGACCAAGCATCCCGATCTGTACACGGGCATCGCCGGATTCAGCGGTTGCTACGACAACCGCTCCAACGAGACGAAGAACGCGGTGCGTGCCACCGTCGGGTCCACCGGTGGCGACGCCACCAACATGTGGGGTACGAACGCGGATCCGCTGTGGGCCGAGAACGATCCGAGTACCCGCGTCGAGACGCTCCGCGGCAAGCAGGTTTACCTGTCGACGGGCAACGGATTCCCCGGACCGTACGAGGCGGGTGGCGGTTTCGGTGAGGAGATCATCGACGCGCTGACCGTCGGCGGCCCCCTCGAGGCCGCCGCGAACATCTGCACCACCGGCTTCGCCGACACGCTGCGCGCGGCGGGTGTCCCGGCGACCATCGTGTTCAAGCCGTACGGCACGCACTCCTGGCGCTACTGGCAGGACGAGATGCACAACTCGTGGCCCGTCGTGGCCAGGGCGCTCGGCCTGTAGCTGTCGGGGGCGTACGCAGTCTCCGGCGACCGCACACCCTCTCCCGCCGGCTGCTGAGGGTGTTCACTCACCGCCAGGGGTGTGCACACACTCCCTGGTGCGCCGCCGCGAACGTCTCGCGGCGCGGGCCCGAGTGGTGCGCGTCGACCCACCCGGCCGCCGGGGGTGTGCACACCCTCTGCGTCGACCGCACACCCTTTCCTGCCGGCTGCTGAGGGTGTTCACTCACCGCCAGGGGTGTGCACACACTCCTCAGTGCGCCGCCGCGAACGTCTCGGCGGCCGACGCGGCGAACGCGAGGAACGCGTCGTTCTCGTGCGGGTCGCCCACCGTCACGCGCACTCCGTCGTCTCCGTAGGCGCGGACGATGACACCGGCCTCGGTGGACGCTGCGGAGAAGTCGCCCGACTCCGCGCCCAGCGGGATCCAGACGAAGTTCGCCGACGACTCGGGTACGTGGAATCCCATGCTGCGCAACGAGTCCCGTAACCGCGACCGCTCGGCCGTCACGGTGGCCGTGCGTGCCAGCAGTTCGTCCGAGGCCGCGAGAGATGCGACGGCGCCACTCTGCGCGACACTGCTCACGCTGAACGCGGTGTGCACCTTCTTCATCGACGTGATGATCGACGGTGCTCCGACGGCGTACCCCACCCGTAGTCCGGCGAGGCCGTAGGCCTTCGAGAACGTCCGCAGCACCACGACGTTGGGTCGGGTTCGTCCGATCTCCACGCCGTCGATCGCGCGGTCGGTGTACTCGAAGTAGGCCTCGTCCAGCACCACGACGATGTGGTCGGGGATCGCGTCGAGGAACCGTTCGAGGTCGGCGGGGTCCACCACGGTGCCCGTCGGGTTGTTCGGGTTGCACACGAACATGAGACGGGTCTTGTCCGTCACTGCTGCGGCCATCGCGTCGAGGTCGTGCACGTCGTCGTGAGTGAGCGGCACACGCACGGCGGTGGCGCCGGCGACGAGCGTGACGATGGGGTAGGCCTCGAACGAGCGCCAGCCGAAGACGACCTCGTCCCCGGCGTTGCAGGTGACCTGGACCAACTCCTGGCACAGCGCGACCGATCCGCAGCCGACGGCGACGGTGGTGGCCGGGACGTCGAGGAAGTCCGCGAGCGCCTCGACCAGGACTGTCGACTGGTTGTCGGGATAGCGGTTCACTCCGGCCGCCGCCTCGGCGATGGCCTCGCGAACGCTGGGCAGCGGGCCGGCCGTGGTCTCGTTGCTGGCGAGTTTGATCGCGCCCGGGAACGAGCGGCCGGGCAGGTAACCGGGGATGGCATCGAGGTCGGGGCGCGTGCGTGGGGTCACGATCACCGATTATGCGCGGCGGTCGGACACAGTGTGGTCGCGGCTCTCGCTCGACCCTCGCTTTCGCCATTGTGTGCCATTACCGTGGAGCCATGTCGGGTCTCATCGAGGACACTGCGCCCATCCGCCCCCGCGACGAGGGTGCGGACACAGCCACGCTCGATCGCGTGCCGCTCACCGCGTTCGAGCCGGACAGCAGGGCTCGCGGCGGCATCGTGGTGTTGCACGAGGCGCGCGAGCTCCCGCAGGCCCTGCTCGAGTTCATGCGGTCCCTCGCCGCCGACGGCTGGTTGGTCGCGGCGCCGCACCTGTTCCACCGGGCGGCGGGCGACGACGAGGTGTTCGGCACGCCGTTGTTCGAGGACTTCGACGCCACCGTCGACTGGCTGCAGAGCCGAGGCGTCCCGACCGACTGCATCGGCGTCATCGGATTCGACGACGCCGGAACCGCAGCCGCCCTGGTGGCCACCGATCGAGCCATCGGTGCGGCGGTGAGTGTCGCGGCTCCCGGCATCGTCGAGGCGCTGACCACGGATGCGCTCGCTCTCGTCGACGCGGCGGCATCCCTCAAGGCGCCCTGGCTCGGTCTCTACGGACGCGACGACGTCCGCACTCCCGTGGAGCATGTGGAGCAGTTGCAGGAGGCCGTGTCGAAGGCGTCCGTCGCCACGCTCGTCGTCAGTTACGCCGGCGTCGAGCATCGTGCGGACGAGGAATCCGCCGTGTCGGAGGAGTCGGCCGGCGAGGAGGCGATCGTCGACGCCCAGCGTCGCATCTTCGACTGGTTCGACAGTCATCTCCGATAAGACCGCCCCACCAGCCGTTTTGCGTCTACTCCGGGGCGTGTGTAATCTTCCTTCTCGGCGGTTCGCAAGGACCGGTGCCCTCGAAAGAGGTCCAGGAGGCGTGCCAGAGCGGCCGAATGGGAGTCACTGCTAATGACTTGACCCTTCACCGGGTCCGGAGGTTCAAATCCTCTCGCCTCCGCCACTTTCGACTTCGGTCGGAGGACAACTGAACAGCACCACAGCATGCGCCCGTAGCTCAACGGATAGAGCACCTGACTACGGATCAGGAGGTTAGGGGTTCGAATCCCTTCGGGCGCACCACAGAGAGCCGGTACCAGGATCATCCTGGTGCCGGCTTTCTGCATGTACGGGTCCGGCACCTCTGTGTACTATGTGATGGAACATATAACCGGGTTCCGGCCCGCCACAGGGGGAGTGTGTCGTGACCGAGTTCCAGACGATCACCGTCGAACCGCGTGGGCACGTCCTGCACATCGGGCTGAACAGGCCGTCGAAGCGGAACTCCTTCACCACCGACATGATCCGCGAGCTGTCCACGGCGTACGGAATGTTGGAGGCGGACGACGACCTCCGTGCCGGACTCCTCTTCGCTCACGGTGAGCACTTCACCGCCGGTCTCGATCTCGTGGACGTCGCCCGGCATCTGACGGGCGATCGTCTGCCGTTCGCTGAGGGTGGGCGGGATCCGTGGCGCCTCGACGGAACGTGGACCACTCCGGTGGTGGCGGCGGTGCACGGATGGTGCATGACGCTCGGCATCGAACTGCTGCTGGCGTCCGACATCCGGGTCGCCGCAGCCGGAACGCGTTTCTCTCAGATGGAAGTTCAGCGCGGTATCTACCCGTTCGGCGGGGCGACCCTGCGGTTTCCTCGCGAGACCGGCTGGGGGAACGCCATGCGGTGGATGCTCACCGGAGACGAGTTCGATGCCGAGGAGGCTCGTCGCATCGGGCTCGTGCAGGAGGTCTGTGCGAATCCCGCCGCGGCGATCGAGCGCGCGATCGAGCTCGCACACCGCATCGCGGAGTCCGCTGCGCCGCTCGGTGTGCGGGCCACGCTGGAGTCCGCTCATCGCAGCCTGATCGAGGGGGACGCCGCCGCGGCGGCGCAGCTGCTCCCCGGCATCCGGGCACTGTTCTCGACGGCCGACGCGGCCGAGGGGATGCTGTCGTTCGTCGAGAGACGGCAGGCCACCTTCACCGGCAGGTGATACTCATCAGATTCACACCACGAACGGAGCATCGGTGACGACGTCGGACGAACGAAGACTCATGGCACTCGCGGCAGTGGCGGGTGTCGCGCAGAACGCGATCGCCCTGCCCTACGTCCGGAAGCACGGGACACGATCCGCCGCCGACTTCTTCGTCGGGAAGATCTGGTCCACCGTGCCCGGACGGTTCGCGATGGTGGATCTCATCCTCGTGGTGATCGCCTTCCACGTCTGGGCGTTGCCCGAGGCGCGGCGACTCGGCATCGTCCGGTGGTGGCTGGTCACGGTGCTCCTCACGTTCGGTGTGGGTATCGGCTCGGCGATCCCGTTCTTCCTCGCCGTGCGAGCTCGGACCGTCCGACTCGCGGGCTGAGAATCACCGGCGGCCCCGCTCCGGGGCGCTCATGTCCCCGGTGCCGGGTGTGCCGTCCGCCAGCGCGTACTGCAGGAACACGGTGCCGCCCGGGCTCGCCTGCGGTGGGGCAACGAGGGCGAGGCTCGTCGGCAGGGCGCCGGTGTCGAACACCGTCTTACCGACACCCAGCACGATGGGGTGCAGCCACAGGTCGAGGCGGTCGAACAACCGCTCCCGCACCAGTGTCTGCACCAGATCGAGACTCCCCACGACCTTGATGTCCTGATGCCGCTCTCGGATCTCGCGCACAGCGGTCGGTAGATCCGGGCCCAGTACCGAGGATCCGGCCCAGTCGAGCGTGCGCGGATCGCGCGAGGCGACGTACTTGGGAATCCCGTTGAAGAGACTCGCGATGCCGTCGTCCGGTCCGCCCTGCTGATGCGGCCAGTACGACGCGAAGATGTCGTACGTCCGTCGCCCGAGCAGGAGCGCATCGGTGCCGCGGTAGGCCGCATCGATCTGCGCGCCGGTGACGTCGTCGATCAGCGGCGCCTGCCAGCCGCCGAACGGGAACCCGTCCGGGTCCTCGTCAGGTCCGCCGGGAGCTTGCCCGACGAGGTCGAGCGTCGCGAACATCTCGATGGTGATCGTTCCCATGGCGTCACTCCTCGGTTGCGTGTGACGAGATGGACCACCGAGCGGTGCGGAAGTCATCGCGGAGGGCTGTCGAGGTTCACACGCTCCTCGCCGCCAGGCCACCGTCGACGGGGAGGCAGACCCCGTTGATGTAGGCCGCGTCGTCCGAGGCGAGAAAGACAGCCGCATTGGCCACGTCCTGTGGCGTGCCCATCCGTCCGGTCGGACTCGCGGCATGGCGGGCGGCCAGTGCGGTCTCGCGAGACGCGTCGTCCACCAGGGTGTGCGAGACCAGGGGTGTGTCGATCAGCCCCGGCAGGATCGCGTTGACCCGGACACCGAACGCGGCGTACTCCAGCGCCAATGCCACGGTCAGCTGATTCACTCCGGCCTTCCCGGCAGCGTAGGCGGGATAGGAGTACCCGGTGTACCGGATGCTCGCCAGCGAGGAGACGTTCACAATCGCGCCGCCCCCCTCCGAGAGCATCCACGGAATCGTGTACTTGCAGGTGAGGAACACCCCCGTGAGATTCAGCGACAGCGCGGCGTTCCACCGGTCGATGCTCAGGTCGGTGACCTGCCCGGTGGTCACCGACCCGACGTTGTTGTGCAGGATCGTGGGCGGCCCGACGGCGTGTGCGGCGGCGTCGACAGCGTCGCGAACGCCGTCCTCGTCCGTGATGTCCGCCGCGATCGCCATCGCTCGTCCTCCGTCGCTCACGATCTCCTTCGTCGTCAGCTCGGCCTCGGCGCGGTCCCGGTCGATCGCCACCACCGTCGCCCCGGCCCTGGCATAGGCGAGTGCGGCGGCGCGGCCGTTGCTCATGGCTGTTCCGCTCGACCCTGCGCCGAACACGAGCACGACACGGCCGGACAGTGACGGTGGCATGGCGGGCTCCGGATTCCGAGGGCGAATGTGACCTCTCGATGGTCGTCGACGGGTGGGGCCCAGAACCAGCGCGCCGCGTCGAGCGACAGCGCGAAACTTCCACCATCTGTAGGAAGAACTGGGATGGTGACATTCATGACGGGCACCCCGAGCGTCGATGCTCGCCTCTTGGAGCTGATCGATGCTCTGGCCGAACATCTCGGCCGGTCGGTCGTGGTCGACGACCCGGCAATCCGGTTGATCTGTGCGAGCAGGCATTTCGGTGACGAGGATGCCGTGCGCGTCCGCGCGGTGTTGCAACGCGACGCCGGTGCCGACGTCGGCCGGTACGTTCTGTCCCGAGGCGCCGGACGGTGGCACGGAGCGCACGTCCTCGAGGCGAGCCAGGACCTGGGGCTGACCGCGCGGCTGTGTGTGCCGCTGCACGGGCCGGGATGGTTACTCGGTTTCCTCATGGTCATCGATGCCGACGGTTCTCTCACTCCGGACGAGATCCGGCACATCGAGAAGGTGAGCCGGGACGTCGCATCCGTGATGCATGCAGGCGTCATCGCATCCGGCGGGGACTCCGTCGAACGGACGGCAGCGTTGCGCGATCTCCTCGGCGACGACGAGGCCGCCCGGCGCGCCGCCGAGGCGTGGTTCGTGAGGAACGGGGGGCCGACGGGGTCGGCGTACGTGACCGTGGTGTCGTTCGTCGTCACCACGCTGGGCACGCCGGACGCCTCGGTCGCGACGGCGCTGCAGGTGGCCGTCGACATGGCGGCGCGGACGCGCGGTGTCGCGGCGCAGCACCTCGTCGACCAGGACCGCGCGATCCTGTTACTCGCGTCGGAAGCGGTTCCGACGCGCGCGGGAACGCTCGAGCACGTTCGCCGGGTGACGGAGGGCCTCGATCGGGTGCTCGGCGCCGGCTCCTATCGCTGCGCCGTCGGCGTCGGCATCTCGACCGAGGGACGCGCAGGCGCGTGGCGTGCTCGCCACCGCGCGGACGTCGCGTCACGAGCACCGTCCGCCGGCGCCGTCTTCTGGGACGACCTCGGGGTGGACGCGGTGCTGCTCGAGCTTCCCGCGGAGGTGATGGTTCCGGAATCCGTCCCCGCACCGCTGCGCCGCCTCATGGAGAAGGACCCGTCGGGACGGCTGACGTCGACGCTGCGGTCGTTTCTCGACCACGGTGGTTCCGTCGCGAGGACGGCCGCCGAACTCCACATGCATCGGACGTCGCTCTACTACCGGTTGGACCGGATACGGGAGATCACGTCGCTCGATCTCGACTCGGGACGGGATCGGCTGCAGCTGCATCTGGGGCTGCACCTACATGACCTGACCTCGCAGTTCCGACATAACGAGGATCGTGGCACCGCGCATCCCGACGGACAGAGGTGGTGACACAGGTCACCATGGCGCGACACTCGTTCAGTCGGTGTCTCCGCCGGCACCGACCCGAGGAGCCGCAACCATGATGGTCATCACCAGCGACGGGTGTGCGCTCGACGTCAGAGACAGCGGTCCCGGATCAACCGGTGACACCCTGGTGTTGATGCACGGATGGTCGCAGTCACGGGCGATGTTCGACCGCGTGATCCCTCTGCTCGCACCCACGCATCGGGTGGTGTCTTTCGACCTCCGTGGTCACGGACTGTCGGGCAAGCCGGCGACGGGCGCGCGCGTCGCGCGGCTGGCAGCCGATCTGCACGAGGTTCTCGACGCCCTCGCGGTGGATCGAGCGTGCCTGGTCGGACACTCGTTGGGGGCCTCGGTCGCCTGGAGCTACCTGGACACTCACGGATCGTCCCGCGTCGACTCCCTCGTCGTCGTGGACCAGCCGAGCGCCTGCGCCGTCCTGCCGTGGATGACGGCCGAGGACGGCAGGGATGCGGGTGCGATCCTGGACGTCGCCGGTGCCGACGCTTTCGTGGCATCGCTGACGTCTCCCGAGAGCGACGCGATCCGCCACGCGTTCCTGGTGTCGATGCTCTCCCCGGACATCGGAGCCGACGACGTGGAGTGGCTCTACCGGGAGAACCTTCGGATGCCGGCCGCGTGGGGTGCGCGGCTCCTGTTCGATCACATCATGCAGGACTGGCGAGACGTGTTGCCCGGCATCGACGTTCCCACCCTCGTGATCGGCGGCGCGGTCAGCCACGTGTCGACCGCGTCTCAGGCCTGGACTGCCGACCGCATCCCCGGCGCCGAACTTCGCGTTTTCACCAGAGCCGAAGGGGGCAGCCACTTTCCGTTCTTCGAGAATGCCGCATGCTTCGCCCCCGTGCTCCTCGACTTCCTCGCCGCACACAGTGTTCCGTCGGGTGCTCAGCGCACCGCCGCAGCCGTCTGACCGAGCACCTCGATCAACCCCTCGAGATCGGGCTCGTCGTCGGTGGGGTGGGCGACGACCGTCGTGATGCCGAGGTGCCCCAGGCGGGCGACCTCGTCCGCCACCTCCGCCGCGCCGCCGGTGACCGCGAGCCCGCTCGTATCGGACTTGCCCCAGCGCGCGACCTCGTCGCGAATGCGGTCGTCCGCGCCGGCGCCCACCGCCACCAGTCGAGGCGCGATGACGCGGTGGTCGGCGGAGCGCCGCGCTGCGCTCACCTCGGCACACGAGGCGGCCAGCTCGTCGTCCGACATCGCGGCCGCGAACAAGGTGCCGTCCGAGTGGGATGCCGCGTAGCGCAGCGTCTTCGGACCGGTACCGCCGAGAAAGAACGGTTCGTCGGGCGCCGGCCACTGCAGCTGCACGGCATCGAGGGTGACGTACCGGCCGTCGACGGTGACCTCCTCCCCGCGCAGCAGCGCCTGCAGAGCGGTCGAGTACTCGTCCAGCAGCGTCATCGGAGACACGACGCGGGCGCCGACCTGCCCCATCCAGTGCTGCACGCCGTGTCCGGCACCGGCGAGGAACCGGCCGGGGAACAGTCGATGCAGCGACGCGACCTCCATGGCGCACAGGGCGACGTTGCGCAGCGGCGCGGGCATGAGTCCCAGGCCGACCTGGATGCGCTCGGTGCTCGCCAGCACTGTGGCCGCGGTCGTCAGCCCACCGTGGCTGAAACAGTCCTCCCACAGCCAGAACTCGTGGAGTCCCGCCTTCTCCGCGGCGCGTGCGGCCGTGATCAGCCGGGCAGGGTCGTGGGCGGGGGTGAACACGATGCCGAGTCTCGTCACGAGTCAGTCGTAGCAGATCGAGCGCCCGCCGGGGGCGCGTCGGTTCGTTCGGGGCCGAGACGTGCCGCGACCGTGGCCATCGCCGTCACGAGATCGGGCGGGGAGACGTCCTCGAGGTTCGCGTCGAACCGTGCGAGGGACGCGGCCACGGCGACCCACGACCACGAGCCGACCGTCACGCGGCACCGCTCTGCGTCGACGTGTTCCACGGACTCGTCCGACTCGGTGAGGAACGGCCGCAGCGCCTCGGCCGGCAGACGGACGACCGCCTCGCCGACGCAGGGCCAGGTACCCGTCTCCGATCCGCGGAGTCGCGCCTGGAGCAGGCGACCGGCGGATCCGCCCGGGACGGGCCGTGGTGTGAAGCGTCGGCCGGTCGGTGGGCGCAGCTCCATGCGATCGAGTCGGAAGATGCGCCAGTCGTCGCGCGCCAGATCCCATGCCACCAGGTACCACCGCGCCCGCGCGGTCACGACGCCGTAGGGCTCGACGTGTCGCGACGAGGGTTCGGACGAGGGGGACGTGTACGCGAACCGCAGTGCCTCGGTGCCGACCGCACCGGCGACCGCCAGCAGTGTTCGGCTGTCGACCAGGGGCGTGGACTCGGGCGGAGGCGTCGTCGCCACGCGGTCGAGTCTGTGGCGCAACCTGCTCGGGAGCACCTGACGCACGGTGGCGAGAGCTCGGGCGGCAGGCTCGGCCACGTCCACGCCGAGTGACGTGGCACCGCCGAGGGCGACGGCGAGTGCCACCGCCTGGTCGTCGTCGAAGAGCAGAGGCGGAAGGTCGGCGCCCGCGTCCAGGCGATAGCCCCCGTCGGGCCCCTTCACGGACGACACCGCGTACCCCAGCTCGCGGAGCCGGTCGACGTCCCTCCGGACGGTGCGCGGACTCACCTCGAGTCGCCGAGCCAGTTCCTCGCCCGGCCAGCCCCGTCGGTGCTGCAGCAACGACAGCAGCGTGAGCATGCGTGACGAGGGTGCGGGCATGCCGCCGATACTGCCCGAAGTAGCGGACAGAGACTGGCCGCTTCGACCGACACAGTGGGTCTGCAGGCGGTGATCGCCGCCCGCGAGAGACCACCCACGAGGAGAACCCCACGACCGTGACCAGCACCCTGCATCTGAACTTCGACGGCCACGCGCGCGCCGCGCTCGAGTACTACCACTCGGTGTTCGGCGGCGATCTCGTCGTGGTCCCGTACGGCGACACGAGCCCAGATCAGGCCGACCAGGTGGTGTGGGGCCAGGTCTCCTCGCCGGACGGCTTCCACGTGATGGCCTACGACGTGCAGCACGACCTCGTGCGGGACGCGGGCCGCAACGCCTTCTACTTCTCGTTGCGCAGCACCGACACCGACGCGATCACCGGCTACTGGACGGCGCTCGCCGCGGGGTCGACCGTCGAGGTGGAACTCGGTCCGTCGGTGTTCTCCCCGCTGTACGGCAAACTCACCGACCGCTTCGGTGTCGTCTGGATCATCGACGTCATGGTGCCGTACGGCGGCTGAACCGTGCCCAGTTGTCGTGCAGCACAGCGCGGGACCAGTCGTCACCGAGTCCGAGGCCGACCACGCTCTCGACCGCGTGCGCGTACGAGTAGGGGATGTTGGGGAAGTCGCTGCCGAACACGATCTTGTCCTGCAGGTCGCGCAGGCGCGGCAACGCCGATCGCGGGTAGGGCGAGAGCTGTTCGGTGAAATCGGTGAACACCATCGTGGTGTCGAGCCCGACGTTGTCGAACGTCTCGGCCAGGGTGAGGAAGTCCTCGTACTCGGGCATGCCCATGTGCGCGATCAGCAGGGTGAGTGTCGGAAAGCGGCGCAGTAGTGCGCGGATCGGGTCCGGTCCGGTGTGGCGACCGGGTTCGGGTCCCGATCCGCAGTGGATGACGACGGGTACGGCGGCGTCGTCGAGAACCGCCCACACGTCGTCCAGGTACGGATCGTGGACGTCGATGTCGCCCACCTGCACATGGCATTTCAGCACCCCGACCCCGTCCTCGACGGCGGTACGGACGTACCGAGCAGCGTCCGGTTCGGGGTGAAAGGTGGCGGTGCGTACACAGTCGGGTGTCCGGTCCGCGAACTCCGCGGCCCACCCGTTCAACCACTCCGCCATGCCGGGCTTGTGCGGGTACAGCAGGGACGTGAACGTCCCTACCCGGTACCTGCGCAGCAGGTCGGTGCGTTCGTCCTCGTCCACGCGGTACTCGATCGGCCACGCGGTACCGAGGCGGTCGTCCACGGAGTCGAAGTAGTTCCACACCTTGGCCAGAACGCTGTGCGGCATGAAATGCGTGTGCACGTCCACCAGTGACTCGAGGCGGAGGTCGTCGAGCACTCGGTGGACCCGGCGGATGTCGTCGTCACGGTTCTGCACGGGATCGATCCTCGCATCGCCGGGGCGGCCGCGACGGCACTCCGGACCCTTGACTTTGCGGACACTGCGTGTCTGTAATAAGACGATGACGGGATCACTGCACGGACGAGTCATCGCCATCACCGGTGGCGCACGGGGAATCGGCCTCGCGACGGCGCGCGCGCTCGTCGCCGCCGGCGCCAGGGTGGCGATCGGGGACGTGGACGCGGACGCCCTCGCCGCCGGGGCCGAGTCCGCGCGGGTGCACCTGCACGGAGCACTGGACGTCACGGACCCGGCGTCCTTCGACGCCTTCCTCGACCGCGTCGAGCGTGAGCTGGGCCCGGTCGACGTCCTGGTCAACAACGCCGGAATCATGCCGGTCGGGGCGCTGACGGACGAGCCGGACGCGGTGGCACGCCGGATCATGGACGTGAACGTGCACGGCGTCATCATCGGCACTAAGTCGGCGCTGCACCGCATGGTGCCGAGACGGCGCGGACACGTCGTCTCCATCGCCTCGATGGCGGGTGAGACGGTGGCGCCAGGCCTGGCCACCTACTGCGCCAGCAAGTCTGCGGTCATCGCGTTCACCGAGGCGGCGAGGGTGGAGTACCGATCCTCGGGCGTCGAGTTCTCCCTGGTCCTGCCGTGGTTCGTCAACACCGAACTCACGGCGGGAACGAGAGACGTGCCCTTCATGAAGAAGGCCGAACCCGAGGACATCGCGCAGGCGGTGGTCCGGCTCGTCGAGAAGCCGCGACCCAAGGTGCGCATCCCGGCCTCGGCCGGCGCGATCGTCGTCAGCCAGCGCTTCATGCCGCGCCGACTCGGTGAGTTCGTCAGTCGCCGTTTCGGATCCGAGCAGATCTTCCTCGGCGACGTGGACGCGGAACGGCGTCGCGCGTACGAGGACAGGGCGCGCGGGCAGTCGTCCGCTCCCGAGTCGACGCGCTAGCGGCGCACGCTCGCCAGCACCGCGTCGACCAGTCCGTCGATGTACGCGTCGTCCGCGGTGGCGGCGGACGGCGCCTCGGTCGCATCGTGTGCGAACAACACTCGGCTCAGAACGGCGCCCGTGAGCATCTCGAGCAGCAGTGTGGTCCGCACGTGTTCCGGTAACTCGCCGCGGGACACGGCGCGGCGGACGATGTCTCGGGTCGCGACGAATCTGCTCGTGCTGATGGTGGCGGTCAGCGCCTCGAGCAGATCGGGATACACGCGGGCGTCGAGGGCCACGCGCACGGCGATGAGCCCCGAGGAGTCTCGGTAGCCCCGCAGGAGTTGACGAGCCAGTTCCGTGAGATCGCCTGTCAGGGTGCCGGTGTCGATGGGGTCGACGAGGGGGAGCACGGTCTCCAGAGCCCCGGTGAGGAGTGCCTCCTTGGTGGGCCACCGACGGTAGATCGCCGCGCGGCCCACGCCACCGCTCTTGGCGACGGCATCGATGGTGAATCCCGCCCACCCGGTGCGCCAGTACACGTCCACGACGGCGTCGTACACCCGCGATTCCATGGCGGGGTCGCGTGGCCGCCCCCGTCGCGCCGTGCCGTCGGTCGACTCCATGCCATCAGATTACAGACAACTGGTGTCTGTAATAAGGTGATCCCATGTCACAGGAAGCAGACCGCATCCCGGTCGTCGTGGGCGTGGGCGATGTCGTGTCCGGCAGCGCCGGCGCTGCGGCCGACCCCGTGGAGCCGATGGAGCTCGTGCTGCGCGCGGTCCGTGCTGCGCTCGACGACAGCGGAACGTCGGCGCTCGGCGCCGCGGTGGACGCGATCCACGCCGTGCGCACGACGAGCTGGAACTACGACGATCTCCCGGCTCTGATCGCAGCACGGCTGGGGGCATCCGCGCCGACGCGGTCCACCAGCACCATCGGCGGTCACCACCCCGCGCGCCTGATGGACCGAGTGGGGCACGACATCGCCGCCGGTCGCAGCTCCGTGGCACTCGTCGTCGGCGGCGAGACGCAGGCATCCGTGCGAGCACTGACGAAAGCCGGAACGGATCCCGTCGAGCTCGGCTGGGCCGTCGCACCGGGCGGCCCGCCGACCTTCGCACCGGACGACCTCGGCAGCGCCGAGATGCAGCGAGCGGGCATCCTCGCCCCCGTCCAGATCTATCCGCTGTTCGACCGCGCTCGGGCCGACCGTCTCGGTCTGCGACCCAGCGAGTCATTGACGGCGTCGGCAGAGCTGTACTCGCGGTTCTCCGCTGTCGCGGCGCGACATCCGGTCGCGTGGAGTCCGGTCGAGCGGTCGCCCGACGACATCGCCGGCGTGGACGCGTCGAACCGCGCGGTGTCCGACTGCTATCCCCTCGCCATGAACGCCATGCCGTTCGTCGACCAGGCCGCTGCGGTGCTGGTGTGTTCGCTGGCGGCAGCGCGCGCGGCCGGGGTGGACGAGGACCGCATCGTGTACCTGTGGGGCGGCGCCGGTGCGTCCGATGCCCCGGACATCATGGCGCGCAGCACCTTCGATCATTCACCGGCGCTCCGAGCGGCGGTGCGCACCACCCTCGCCGCGGCGGGTGTCGCGGGTGCCGATCTCACCTTCGTCGATGCCTACAGCTGCTTTCCCGTCGTCCCTCTCCTGTTGATGGACGAGCTGGGACTGTCGTCGGATGCCACTCCCACGGTCCTGGGCGGCCACTCGTTCTTCGGTGGGCCGCTCAGCAGCTACTCGTTGCACGCGGTCGCGGAATCGACCCGGCTGCTGCGACAGTCCCGCGGCGGACGCGCTCCGGCGATCGCGATGGTGCATGCGAACGGCGGCTACCTCACCCACCAGCACACCATCCTGTTGTCGACCGATCCGCACGAGGCCGGATACGTCGGGAACCCCGATGCGGTGAGCGTGTCGGCGACAGCGGTACCCGTGACGCACGGCCACAGCGGTCGCGCGATCGTCGAGACGGCGACTGTCATGTTCGGGCGCGGCGGGGAACCGGAACAGGCGCTCGTCATCGCCCGCACACCCGAGGGTGACCGCATCGCCGGTCGTACCGGGGCGGACGCCGCGGCGGCGCTTCATCGAGTGGTCACCGACCGCGACGTCTCACCGGTCGGCCTCACGATCGACGTGGTGGACGAGGGCGGGAACCTGGACATCACCCTCGACTCGATCACGGCGAACGGCAGGGGAGTACGGGCATGAGCGATCAGGACGTGGTTCTCACGGAACGCCGCGGACACGTGCTGCTGGTGACGTTGAACCGCCCCGCCGCGGCCAACAGCGTGAACGCAGAGGTGCACACCCTGCTGGGCGAGGCGTGGGAACTGGCGGACGGCGACGAGTCGATCCGTGCCGTCGTCCTCACGGCGGCGGGCTCCGGCACCTTCTGCGGCGGAGCCGATCTGAAGGCACTCGGCACGCGGGGTCCCGACGGTGTGACCCCTCCGGAGACGGCGCACTGGGGCTTCGCCGGCGTCACCAGGCACCCGATCTCCACGCCGATCGTCGTCGCGGTCACCGGGAACGCACTCGGCGGTGGGACCGAGATCGCACTGTCCGGTGATGTCGTGATCGCCTCCACCACTGCACGATTCGGGCTTCCCGAGGTGCATCGCGGGCTGATCGCGGGAGCGGGCGGACTCTTCCGGCTGGTCGACGCGATCCCGCGAGCGATCGCGATGGAACTGATCCTCACCGGTGAGCCCATGAGTGCGGACGACGCGGCGCGGTGGGGACTCGTCAATCGTGTGGTGGAACCGGACGCCGTTCTCGACACGGCGCTTCGGTTGGCGGAGACCATCGCGGCGGGAGCGCCTCTCGCGATTCGCGCCAGCAAGGTCATCGCCCGGGGCATCGTCGACGGGCGCATCCCGTCCGAAGCGGCCGCATGGGAGGAGACCGACCGCGCGCTCACGCAGTTGTCCACGTCCTCCGACACGGTCGAGGGGATCATGGCGTTCATGGAGAAGCGCGAACCCCGGTGGACGGGGCGCTGATCGGCGCACGACGTCTCGTCGCGGCGGCCGCGCTCGGGTCCGCTGCGGGTGTGGCCCTCGTGGTTCTGTTCACCATCGTGCCGCCGCCGTGGGATGCGCTCGTGAACACGAGTGCGCTGTGGGGCTTGGTGCCGTTCGCGGTGGCGGCCCGGTCGCCGCACGGACGCGGTGTGGCAGTCGGAGTCGCGTCGATGCTCGCGCTCGTCCTGGTGTGGATCCTGCTGTCGCCGAACGTGATCACCGTGCGGGAAGTGCTGGTCTTCGTCCTCGTCCTCGTCCTCGTCGGACTCGGTGCGGGGGCGGTGTGCGGCGCAGCCGGTGCTGCTGTCGGGCGTGACCGCCGTGTGAGCGGGACGGTGGTCGTGGCGGGGATCGTGCTCGGTGAGGCCGTGTACGGGACCGTCGTGGTCGGCGGTCCGCACTGGTTCGTGGAAGCCGCGCTGGCGGGCATCCTCGTGCCGGCGTGTTGCCGCACCGCGGCGACACGAGTCCGTGCGGGACTCGGTGCCGCCGCGGTGGCGGGTGCGCTGTTCGGCGCCTACTGGGCCTACGACGCGGTGCTCACCACCTGAGGGGTGTCAGGCCTTCCACTCCGCGGTGCGTTCCGGGGTTGCCTGCGCCAGCGCATCGACCGTCGCGTCGACTCCGAAGTCCTTGCCGTACACGGGTGTACCCGGCTGCTGGCGCCAGGAGTCGGCCAACGATCCGGCGTCGACGACGTCGAAGCCGATCTCGTCGATGACGGCGGACACGATCTTCTTGGCGTCGGCATCGTCGCCGGCGATCGGCAGCGCGATGCGGCCCTCGGTGCCGGCCGGGACGCCCTTGTTCAGGAGGTGCTTCCACCAGATTCCGTTGAATGCCTTCACGACCGGCTCGCCCAGCAGTTCCGAGACCCACACGCTCTCCGGTGTGCCGTCCTCGATCGCGTCGATCTTGCCGTCCCGCTGCTGCGGGTAGTAGTTGTTCGTCTCGATCACCGGAGCACCGGGCTTGCGGGCCGAGAGGATGCCGGACGCGAGGTCCGGCGTGTTCTTCTGCGGGATGCTGACGATGACGAGATCCGCGTCGGTCGCGGCGTCCTTCGCCCAGACCGCGGTGGCGCCGGTCTCGGACGCCAGATCCGCGAGGGTCTCCGGATCCCGAGAGTTGGCGACGGCAACCTCGTGGCCCACGGCGCGCAGCCGTCGGGTCAGGGTTCCGCCGATGTCGCCTGCTCCGATGATGCCGATCTTCACGTGCTTCTCCTTCGGTCGTGCAACGAACGTCTCGTTCGGCCAACCCCGTCCGCGCGGGAAAGATTCCCCCGTGGCGGCGGATCCTCGGCGCACCGGCGGTCTCTCAGGGCGCGCCGAACCCGGCGTCGGCCAGCACCTTCCGTCCGTCGGGACCGGAGACGAAGTCGACGAAGGCGCTCGCGATGTCCGGTGCGCCGGAGTCGGCCAGTGCGGCGATGGGATAGGAGTTCACCGCGCCCGACGCCTCCGGGAACGGCACGGTGACGACGGCGTCACCGGCGCCGGCCGCGTCGGTGACGTAGACCAGGCCGGCATCGGCCTGACCGGACGTGACCTTGCCCAGAACGTCCGTCACGGACGATTCCTCGCTGGCAGGGGTGAGGCTCACCCCGGCGGTCGTCTCGATCTTCTCGGTGGCGGCACCGCACGGAACCTGCGGCGCGCACACGACGACCGTGGCCCCGGACGTCGCCAGGTCCGAGAACGAGCCGATCCCGGCGGGGTTGCCCGGCGGAGTGACGATCGTCAGAGTGTTGGTCGCGAACGTGACCGGGTCACCGTCGATCAACTCGGCGTCCCGTGCCTTGTCCATGGTGATCGTGTCCGCCGAGGCCAGAACGTCCCCGGGCGCACCCTGCGACAACTGGGACACCAGATCGGACGACCCCGCGAACGTGAACGTCACGGCGGTACCCGGGCGGGTCTGCTCGAACTGCTCACCCAGCTCGGTGAACGACGCCTTCAGCGACGCGGCAGCGAACACGGTGATGCCGTCTTCGGCCGGTCCGGGCGAGGAGCACCCCGTGAGCGACAGTGCCACCACCGCCGCGCACCCCAGCACTGCGATCCTCGTCGTCACCATGTCGGCTCCTTTCGCCGCAGATGCGGTTCGAAGGAGACCATATAGGAGCATGCGCGCCCGGAAGGGTCAGACGTCCTCGAATGCGGCGACCACGAGATGCTGAGTGCGTCTGCCGAGCGGAATCTCTGCGTCCGGGCGGCGAAGTGGGGCTGCATCGCCGTCGAACAGGGCGACGATGTCGTCGGTCGGTACCGAGGATCCGCTGTCGTCGAGAAACCTGAGGGCGACGATCGCGGTCGCGTGGACACGTCCGTCGACGTCGAAGATCTGTTCGAGATAGGCGTTCTTCGCGTCGACACCGAGGAAGCGGGTGGACACCGAGAACTTCGTCCACAGGGTGAGGGAGCGGACGTACGTGATGGTCTGTGACGCGACGACGGGATGCCACCCGCGTCCACGCAGGGCTCGCCACAGGCCACCGCGCACGAACATGTCGACTCGACCCGCGTCGAGGACGGACAGGTATCGACCGTTGTTCATGTGCATCAGCACGTCCAGATCGGACGGTGCGACGCGGAACCACGTACGGGTCGGGTCGACCCGTACCGGCCCGCGTCCCGTGCGCCACGGCGCCATCTGTCGGAGCAGGCGGAGCGACATCAGCATGGCGTCACTATGACGGTTCGGTCGCCCCGCGGAGTCGTCAGGGTTCGGTCGGCATGGACGTGAGGTGCGCGAGGAGCGGCGCGGCACGGGTGAGCAGAGCCGCATCCTCCGCTGACATGGCCGCGAGTCGGCGTCCGACGGCGTCGATCCACACGTCGTCGATCATCTCACCGTGTCGACGTGCCGTGGCGGTGGAATGCAGCCGACTCGACCGTCTGTCACCGGGATCGGTGTCCCGCGCGAGCAGCCCCTTGTCGATCAGACGTCGCACCGTCGTGCTGACGTTGCTGCTGTGCAGGCCCAGCATGCGGGCGACGTCCGAGACGGTGGTCCCTTCGTGGCTGACCACCACACGCAGAACCTCGAGTTCGGAATGGGGGAGGGCGGGCAGTCCGGACTGTCGTTCGCCGAATCGGCGCAGCGACCACACGAGAGCCCGCACCTCGCGGGCGATGTCGATCACATCGGACTCGCTCACTGGACTTCCAGACGCCATGGCTGACATTCTACTCATGTGAGTATGTATAAAGTTATATCCAATACGGAGGCCACCCGATGAGCGTCGACACTCGGTCCGGCGACACCGTCGACTCGACCGCCGCGCGGCCGGTGGCGTCCGGCGTGATCGCGATGCTGGCGCTCCTTGCCGCCGTCGCGCCCCTGTCCATCGACATGTATCTGCCGGCATTCCCCCGCATGGCCGAGGAGTTCGGTGTCAGCGCCACGGCGATCCAGCTGACCCTCACGACGTTTCTCGTCGGTCTCGCGATCGGCAACCTGGTGATCGGGCCGCTGTCCGACCGCTTCGGTCGACGCCCCTTGCTCCTCGTGGGCACTTTCGTGTCCATCATCGCGACCATCCTGTGCGCGTGGTCTCCGACCGTCGAGTGGCTCACCGTGTTCCGGTTCTTCCAGGGCTTCACCGGCGCCGCCGGCGTCGTTCTCTCCCGCGCCGTCATCAGTGACCGTGCACGCGGCGCGGCGGCCGCGAAACTGTTCAGCCTCCTCGTGCTGGTCAACGGAGTCGCTCCCGTCATCGCCCCGCTGCTCGGCGGTGCGGTCATCGGTCTGACAGGGTGGCGCGGCGTCTTCTGGGTGCTCGCCGGTGTGTCCGTCCTGATGTTCGTGGGTGTGCTCGCACTCCTGCCGGAGAGTCATCCCGCCGAGCTCCGCAGCACGGGCGGACTCTCCACTATGATCGCGGACGCACGGGAGGTGCTGTCCAACAAGCGATTCCTGGGCTATGCGGGCGCGTTCGCCTTCGGCTTCGGCGTCATGTTCGCCTACATCTCTGCATCGCCCTTCGTGCTGCAGGAGGTGCACGGGCTCTCGACCACGTGGTACTCCATCGCCTTCACGGCCAACGCACTCGGCATCGTCGTCACCAGTGGTGCCAACGCCAAGCTCGTCGACCGCGTCCGTCCGGAAGCGCTGTTGCGCATCGGTCTCGTCTCGATGGTCGCGTTCTCGGCACTGCTCGTCGTCGACGCGGTGGTCGGGCCCTACCTGTGGGCGACCCTGGTACTGCTGTGGTTCGCCGTCGCCAGCCTGGGTCTGGTGATCGCCAACGCGACGACTCTCGCACTGGGAGAGGCGCGCCGGGCCGCGGGCACGGGATCGGCCGTCATGGGCGCGGCCCAGTTCGGCCTCGCCGCGGTCATCTCGCCGCTGGTGGGACTCGGCGGCGAAGGCACCGCGGTGCCGATGGCCGTCACCATGCTCGTCAGCGCGATCATCGGCCTCGGCGGGGTGGTGCTCGGAACCCGTTCCCCCACAGAGCAGTCGGTCACCGAGGCACACTGAGGACGAAGGCGGTGCCGTCGTACACGACGTCGCCGCCGTGGGCCCGCGCGTAGGTTCGGGCGATGGTGAGGCCGAGTCCCGATCCCTCCGAGGTGCGAGCGCTGTCCAGCCGCACCATCCGGTCGAAGATCCGCTCACGATCCTGAGCGCCGATGCCCGGTCCTTCGTCGGACACCCGGATCGTCGCGGTGGTACCGGCGTCGCGCACGTCGACGGTGACGACGCCGTCCGGCGGTCCGTGGCGCAACGCGTTGTCGGTGAGGTTGGCCAGGATTCGAGCGAGTCGTGCGGCGTCGACCGGCGCAACCACGCTCTCGCCGGTCACCACGACGGTCGAGTCCGGTGCGAGCAGCCGCGCCCGGTCGGCGTCGGCACGGGCCAGAGCGAGAAGGTCGTGGTCATGCCGATCCAACTCCACGTCGTCGTCGGTGCGCGCCGACATCAGCAGATCGTCGATCAGCCGGGATGCGCGGCGTGATTCACGAATCATCGACGCCAGCAGTCGTTCCCGCACGTCGCGCTCGGTGTCGACGCCGCCCCGCAGCAGTGTCTCGGCGGCGGCGGAGATCCCGGCGACCGGCGTTCTCAGATCGTGAGCAGCATCGTCGACGAACTGCCGTGTGCGATCGGCGGTGGCACGCTCGCGCGCCTCGGCTCCTTCGAGCTCGTCGAGCATCTCGTCGAATGCCGTTGCGGTCTCACCCAGCTCGGTGTCCGACCGGGTGGGAGCGAGTCGATCACCGCGATTACCCCGGGTGATCGAGCGGGCCAGTGCCGTCATGCTGCGCAACGGTCGGAGCGATGCGCCGACGACCACCGCCATGAGCAGTGCCGCCACCGCCGACGCGACGAGCACCAACGGAATCAGCACCACGAGCAGCTGCCGCTGCACCGCGTCGATCGAGGACGTGTCGACGGCGACCGTGAGAACCGATCCGTCGGTCAGGGTCGTCGTCGAGACCCGCGTCGGCCTCGTCTCCTCCGGGCCCGGTGGGGGTCCCGGCGGGGGACCGTCTCCCGGCGTCGTCGGGGGGCGTAGTGCGGGCGGCGGTGTCGTCGCTCGGAGCGCGAGGTCGCCGACGATACGGCCGTCCGTCGTCACCAGTTGCGCCGCCACGTTCTCTCCCTGTGTGGCGGAGACGATCTCGGTGGGATCGGCACCGTTGTCCAGCAGTTGCTGCGCGGTGGCGGTGCGGCCGGCGAGGCTGTCTCCCGCCGAGGCCTCGAGCTGGCGTTGCAGCAACACCGTCGTCGCCACGACGATGCCGACGAGCAGGACGAGCACCACCGACATCACCGACACCAGCAATCGCAGGCGCAGAGATCCGGTGCGGAGACCGCGACGGGGTGGGGTCGTCATGCCGTCGGACTCACGGTGTCGGCGGCCAACACGTAGCCGATGCCGCGCCGGGTGTGGAGGATGCGGGGGCCGAACTCCTCGAGCTTGCGACGCAGCGCGCTGATGTGGACCTCGACGAGGTTCTCGTCGTATGCGTCGTACCCCCACACCTGCGTCAGGATCTGGGTCTTGGACACCGTTCGCCCGCGCTGAGCTGCGAGGTAGGACAACAGCTTCCACTCCGTGGCCGTCAGGTTGAGGGCGTTGCCGCCCCGACTGGCGTCGCCCGATTCGGTGTCCACCGACACGTCTCCGCACTCGATCGAGGTGGCGACCGCGCCGTGTCGTCGGAGCACCGCGGTGACGCGGGCGAGGAGCTCCGCCATCGCGAACGGTTTCACCAGATAGTCGTCTGCGCCGGCGGTGAGCCCGGTGACGCGGTCGGACACCGAGTCGCGCGCCGTGAGCATCAGCACCGCCGCGTCGCTGCTGCGGCGCGCGACCCGCAGGAGCTCGAGTCCGTCCCGGCCGGGAAGCATGATGTCCAGGACCACGAGGTGGGGTCGATGGTTCGCGAGCGCGGCCTCGAACGCGGAACCGTCCGCGTCGGACCGGACGTCGGCACCCAGGTCGGCGATCGCGGTGGACACGGACAGCCGCAACGTCTCGTTGTCCTCGATCACGAGGATTCTCGGGGTCGCTGCTGCTCGCCGTTCGGTCACGACACCACTATGCGGGTCCCGAGCTGAAGACTTGCTGAAGACGAGGCCCTGATCGCCGCGACTTCAGGCAGGCTTCAGGTCCACGATCGAGTGTCGACCTCACGAACGGCGCCGCCCGGTGCCGACGAGAGATGAGGACGACAATGTCGACAAGAGTCATGCGTGTCAGGACAGGCCGACTGATCGCCGGAGCAGTGCTCGCCGGTGGGCTGCTCCTCGGAGCGGTGGGAACCGCGTCCGCCGACGGCCCGGGCGAGGCGCCCCCGGTCTCCGAGAGCGCGGCGCCCGACGCCTCGGCGCCCGCACCCGACGCTGCGGCACCCGACGCCGGTGCGACGTGCGCGACGCCTCCGGCCCCGCCCGAGGGTGCACCGACTCCGCCCGAGGGTGCGCCAACCCCGCCCGAGGGTGCGCCAACCCCGCCCGAGGGTGCTCCGACCCCGCCCGAGGGTGCTCCGACCCCGCCTGCTGCGGGTGAGGATGCTCCGACTCCGCCCGAGGGTGCTCCCACTCCGCCTGCTGCGGGTGAGGATGCTCCGACTCCTCCCGAGGGCGCCCCGACCCCGCCTGAGGGCGCGCCGGCTCCGCCTGCGCCCGGTTGCGGTCCTGACAGTGGCCCGGCGGGCCCCGGCCATGGTGGTCCGGCCGGTCACGGGCCTGCAGGTAAGGGTCCGGGCGCAGCGCCGGGCGCTCCGGCGCCCGAGGGTGCTCCCGCACCGGCCGAGTGCGAGGCCCCCACACCCTGATCATCTCGCGTGGTGTCGGCACGCGTTGCCGGCACCACGCGCACAGGTTTCAGCGTCGTGCACCCCGTTCAACTGGCTGAAATGGGTGTTCACCTGCAGGAAGGGGTGCACATCCCCCGGTGCCCAACCCGTTCGCCCGAATCGTGGACTTCTGCCACCGCTCTGCGGGGGTGACCGTCCACGATCACCGCCGTCGTTCGACCCGCACGGGTTCCAGCGCCATGCGCCCCGTCCAACCGGCCGCAGTGGGTGTTCGCCTGCAGGAAGGTGTGCACATCGCAGGTGCCCGACCCATCCGCCCGAATCGTGGCCTCCCTCTCGGGGGCCGCGCGTCCGCTATCAGCGCCGCACCCGACCCGCACAGGCCCCAGCGCCGTGCACCCCGTTCAGTCGGCCGGAGTGGGTGTTCACCTGCAGTAAGGGGTGTGCATCGCCTACCGCATAGCCCACAGCGCCCACCCCCCGACCGACAGCACCCCGCCCAGCCAACCGTGAGCCATCGAACAGTACGCACTCTCACTATCAGCGTACGATGGAACCGTGACCACCACCGACCCCCTCGCGCTCGACCGTCAGGTGTGTTTCGCCCTGGCCGTCACCAACCGCGCGGTGCTCTCGGTCTACCGGCCGATTCTCGAACCGCTCGGACTGACGCACCCGCAGTACCTCGTCATGCTCGCCCTCTGGGAGCGGGCACCGATGTCGGCGGGGGAGATCGCGTCGGCTCTGCAACTCGAACCCGCCTCGCTGACGCCGCTGCTCAAGCGGCTCGACGCCGACGGTCTGCTGACCCGGCGCCGGAGCGACACCGACGAGCGCAGGCTGGTGATCGACCTGACCGACGAGGGGCGACAGTTGCGAGGTTCGGCGGAGTCCATACCGGGCGCCGTCATCGAATCTCTGGGTGTCGACGTGAGCGAGCTCGAACAACTTCACGCGGTGCTCACCCGGATCAACACCGCGGCCATCGCGGCCGGTGCACTGTCGACCGAGCGGAGGAGCACACGATGAGCAGGACTCGCCCGGGGCCGCTGCAGTGGATCGGTTATTCGTTCGGCCGCACGTTGCCCCTGTCCATGCAGGCCTGGGTGCGTGAGGACCTGATCGGTGATCGTGCGGTTGCGCGTCATCTGCTGCGCAGCATGGTGCCGTTTCTCCCCATCTTCGCGGCGTTCCTGCTGTTCCCCGGTGAGTTGTGGCTGCGCGGCGCGATGATCCTGCTGGCGGTACTGCTCGCGCTGTTCTACGCCGCCGCGTACATGGAACCCAACCGTCGCCGTCGTCTCAAAGCGCACGGGTTGTCGCCGGACCTGCAGAACCCGAAGAAGGTCGCGCGGGACGAGGCGGAACGCCGCGCCTACGAGCGCTGGCACCCCAACCGCTGACACCCGCTGTGGCCCTGCGGGCCGTCGCCGACGAGAGTGGGTGCCGTGCGACTGTGGCCGACCGGACTGCGCGACGGCAGTGACCCCGATCCGAGATTCACGCTCGCGAACGAGCGGACGTTCCTGGCGTGGATCAGGACGTCACTCGGCCTCGTGGCCACGGCCGCGGCACTCGAGGCGTTCGGTGGGGATCTGCTGCCTCCGTGGCTGAGAACCACCCTCGTGCTGGGGCTGCTCACTCTCGCGGCGGTTCTGGCCGTCGGGTCGTTCGTGCGCTGGATCCGTATCGAGACGGCCATGCGCCGGCGGGCGTCACTGCCTCTCCCCGCTGCGGCGGCGCTGCTCGCGGGGGGTCTGGTGATCGCCGTGGTGGCGTTCGCGGTGGGGCTGTACCTGTGACGGAGGCACCGGGCCTGCAGGCCGAGCGCACCACGCTCGCCCGCGTCCGGACGGCACTGACGATCGCGGTCACGGCTCTGATCGTGGCTCGTGCGGTGCGGGATCATCCACCGCTGGTGGCACTCGCAGGGCTGTGTGCCGTGCTCCCCGTGACGACCGTCGCCTTCTCGACGAGGACCCATTCCCGACTCGTCGACGGCATGGACCGGGACGTGCTTCCCGGTGCCGCAGGCCGGCTCGTCGTCCTGCCCGTCGTCGTCGTCCTGCTGGCAGTGGTCACCGCGCTGGGTCTGTGAGAGCAGGTCGTCGGATGACTCGACGACGCGGACGGGGGTACTCCCCGCCGGTGACGAGACGATCGAGATGCTGACCGCCGCCCTGTACGGCATCGGCACGGCGCTTCCCCTGGTGATCGGTGCGGCGATCGGGCTGCGGTGGACACTGCCGAAACGGGTGTTGGCCGGTCTCATGGCCTTCGGTGCCGGGACGATGATCGCCGCCGTGTCGTCGGAACTGTTCGAGCCGGCGTTCCGTCAGGCCGGCATCCTCGTCGCGGGCGCGGCGCTGTTCCTGGGCGCGGGTGTGTACGTCGTGGCCAGCCATCTGATCGAGAACAAGCTCGGGCCCGCAGCGATCGGGTGGGCACTGATGCTCGGCACGATCCTCGACGGAGTCCCGGAGAACACCGCGCTGGGTGTCTCCCTGACGTCCGGTGGCGGGCTGGTGCTGCTGGTGGCGGTCGCGGTGGGCAACGTTCCGGAGGCTGTCGGTGGTGCATCGTTGATGCGGGACCGACACGACTTCTCCGCGGCTCGGGCGATGACCCTGTGGACGGCCACGGCGGTCGTGCTCGTGGTGGTCACCGTACTGGGCCACCAGTTGTCCGACGCCGTCCCGGAGGTCGGCATCTCGACGGTCCAGGCGTTCGCGGGCGGTGCCACTCTCGCCGTGCTCGCGGACTCCCTGATGCCCGAGGCCTACAAGGACGGCGGCTGGTGGGTGGGCATGTCCACCGCGCTCGGCTTTCTCGTGGCGTTCGCACTCGGCGGGTAGCTGTGACCGGGATCACTCTGCATGGACGTGCGCTTTCCGCGCCGGGCCTCGACTCACCTTTCAGAACGCGATGGTCACCCGCCGTCGCTCCGAACGAAAGGTTTCATCATGGGAATCGTCGACAAGGCAAAGAACGCAGCAGAAGACGCCATCGGCAAGGCCAAGGAAGTTGTCGGTGACGCCACCAACAACAAGGACCTCGAGGCCGAGGGCAAGAAGGACCAGGGTTCGGCCGGCGTGAAGAAGGTCGGCGAGAACGTCAAGGACACCTTCAAGTAAGACTGCACCACTCCACACCCGGGCGGCGCCGGACCCTCAGCGGGTCCATCGCCGCCCGTGGTGTGTCCGGACACTGTCGGGTTCGACGCACACCTCGCTCGAACCGACCGAACGGACATGTTTCTTCCGCGGGTCCGCGGACCATCACTCCTTCGAGCATCCGCTCACTCGATCGCCGGCCAGGACCGGCGACATCGCGAAAGGCACCACCATGACCGACACCACCACCCACGCACACACCGGACGTCGCCGTGCCGGAGGCTTCGTCTCGAAGCTGTCTCTCCTGATCGCGCTGCTCCTCACGATCGCACTGGTGATCTTCATCCTGCAGAACACCGTGCACACGACCATCAACTTCATCGGGTGGAACTTCGATCTGGCACAGGGTGTCGCACTCCTCGGTGCCGCCGTCGTCGGTGCCGTCATCGCCTGGACCATCTCGGGCGCGGTCCGGGTCCGACGCGCCGTCAAGTAGCGCGTCACCGCGGCGATCGGACACCCTCTCGTAGGAGTTGTTCGATCGCCGCAGCGGGCATCGGGCGCGCCAGATGGAAGCCCTGTGCGAGGCGACCGCCGCATGCGCGATACGCCTCGGCCTGCTCGGCGGTCTCGATGCCTTCACCCACCACGTCCACTCCGAATGCAGTGCCCAACAACACGATCGCGGCCACGATGGCGTGTGGTCTCGCACCGGGTAGCGCGTTGACGTACGACCCGTCGATTTTGAGACAGTCGAAGATCGGATAACGGTCCAGATACGCGATGCTGCTGTGGCCGGTTCCCAGATCGTCGAGTGCGAACGACACCCCCATCGCGTGCAGCGCCTCGAGAGTGGTGGCCACGCGGGCGTTCTCCTTCACCCACACGGTCTCGGTGATCTCCAACCCGAGACGCGTCGCCGGCAGGCCGGTCGCGTCGAGAGTGCGTCGGACCGACTGCACGAAGTCCGGATCGTTGAGCTGGTGGGCGCTCACGTTCACGCGTACCGAGACGTCCTCGGGCCAGCGCACCGCATCCGTGCACGCGGTCTGCAGTGCCCACAGGCCGAGGTGTCCGACCACGCCGGTGCGCTCCGCCACCGCGACGAACTCACGAGGCGAGACGCTGCCGAGTGTCGGATGATCCCAGCGAGCCAAGGCCTCGGCGGCGACGACGGCGCCCGTCACGAGGTCGACGATCGGCTGGTAGACGAGCCGCAGTTCGCCGTCCACGAGAGATCGTCGGAGGTCTGCGGCGAGTCGGAACACGCGATCGGCCTCGTAGCGATCGCGCACGTCGTACACGTCCGTGGTCCCGGGAGCCGTGCCCTTGGCGCGGTACATGGCCAGATCCGCGCGGCGCACCATCTCCTGCGCGGAGGGCACATCGTCACCGGCCACGGCGATTCCGATGCTCGCACTGAACGGGATGGGCTGATCGCTCTGCGGATCGACGGTGGCCAGCGCTGTCGAGATGCGCACCGCCCGGCTCCGCGCGTCGGCCTCGTCCACCACGTGGTCGCACACGACGAGAAATTCGTCGCCGCCCAGCCTCGCCACCGTGTCGCCGACCGCCACCGTGCGCTCGAGCTTGCGCGCCAAGGTGATCAGCGCCGCGTCTCCACTCACGTGTCCGAGGCTGTCGTTGACGGTCTTGAAGTCGTCCAGGTCGGCCAGCAGGACCGCGACGGTGGTCTCGCTGTCCGCGGCGCGAGCCACGGCCTCGTCGATACGTCGGTACGCGAGCGCTCGATTGGCCAGACCGGTGAGCGGATCGTGGAGTGATCGGTACCGCAGTTCGTTCTCGAGCTCGATACGCCGGATCGCCGCGACCAGGATGTCCGTGGCCGTCCGCAGGAACGTCACGTCCCGATCCGTGTACTCCCGCGGAGCCGCGCTGTGCACGGCCAGCACCCCGGGCCGAGGCGTGGAGTCGAACGGGACGCAGACGGTGCTGAGCAGTCCGCGCGAGCGCATCGTCGTGGTGTCGAATCGCGACTCGGTCCGCGCGTCGGAACAGATGACCACCGTGCCGGAGGAGAGGGCGAGGCCCGCAGCCGAGCCGGTACCGGTTCCGAACACCTCGGGCCGCTCGCTCACCCCGCTGTAGGCGACGACGCGCAACGCGGTGCGGGTGTCGTCGAGGCGTGCGATCGACGCGCACTCCGTACCCATCAACGACGAGGCGGCGCTGGTCGTCGCGTCCAGAATCGTCGTCAGATCACCGTCGACCGCGAGCCGCCCCAACAGGCCGACAGCACTCTGCTCGCGAGCCCGGTGGGCGGCCGATTCCAGGACGTCGGTGAGGGCGCTCTCGTGACTGGTCCGCAGCCGTCGATCACGCATGATCGACGCGATCACCGGCTCGTCGCGCTCACCCGCGGGAACCAGGAACGTCGAGATGGAGACCGGTACGGGTTCTCCGGTGTCGAGCCGCCGGAGTTCGCCGACACCCTGCCAGTGGCCGGTGGTGTGCAGCGATCGTTCCACGTCGGGCGCGGCGAGCAGACCGACGTCGGAGAAGAAGTTCGCCGTGGTCAGGCGGAGCACGGCGTCGAGTGACGGTGCGCCGACGAGCGCGAGGCCCGCCGGGTTCAGGTGGAGGATGCGGCCGTCCCGTGCGGACAGGGACACCAGCTCGGGCCCGTTCTCGAACACACCCGTCAGAAGGGCGGGGTCCAGGCCGTCGAGCGCCACGAACGACCTCCGAAATGGGAAACGACCGGCGTCTCCGGCCCGATTCACTCGGGTATCCAGAGAACGCCGGTCGAAACCACTCGTTCGTCAGATCAGTGCTGCCGTCACCGGCAGCGCGTCGTCACTCCCCGCGCGGAGGAAGCTTCGCCTCGACGCCGCCACCGTTGTGCTCGGGGCCCGAGTCGGGGTGACCCGCCGGCACGCGGTTGCGGAAACGAGCCGCCTCGCTGGGCTTCGACGAGGAACCGCCGACGCGCTCGCCGCGGTACGGTCCGGGCTTCGGGGCCATCTTGCCGCCGGGGAAGGCGAGCCGAATGATGGTGCGCTGCACCGATCCCCACTGCTTCATCAAGGGGCCCGAGTTGTACGGAAGCTGGTAGCGCTCGCAGATGTCCTTGATCTTCGGCGCGACTTCCTTGTACCGGGTGCTGGGCATGTCCGGGTACAGGTGGTGCTCGACCTGGTAGCTGAGGTTGCCACTCATCAGGTGGAACAGCGACGAGCCCTCGATGTTGGCCGCTCCGACGAGCTGGCGGACGTACCAGCCGCCGCGGGTCTCGTTCTCGGTCTCTTCCTTGCTGAACGTGTACGCCTGGTCCGGGAAGTGACCGCAGAAGATGATTCCGTGCGACCACAGGTTGCGGATGATGTTGGCGACGAAGTCCGCCGTCACCGTGGCGACGAAGGTGCGTTCGATGCCGGCACCGTGCTTGTCCAGAACCTTGGCCACGGAGTTGGTCGCCTTCGACGAGCTCAGCGAGCGCAACCGCGCACCCAGCTTCGACTTGCCGGCGCCCGAGACGCGTCCACCCGACACGACCTGTACCGCGCCGTAGGCGAGAGCGCTGACCGCGGGCCAGCCGATGTAGTCCTTGACGATCTGACGGCGCGCCTTGGTCCCGATGCCGCGCAGATCGGTGAGCAGGTCCTTCATGGGCTTCTCGCCCTTGCGGATGGCCTCGATGTCGAGGTCGTGGAGCGCGACGCCCCACTCGAAGAAGGCCATCAGCAGCAGGTTGTAGAACGGCTGCGCGAGGTACACGGGCGACCACGGCTGGTTCGGGTCGATCCGCATGATCTCGTAGCCGAGATCCTTGTCCTTGCCGCGGATGTTGGTGTACGTGTGGTGCACGTAGTTGTGCGAGTGCTTCCAGGCCTCGGCGGTGGACGCGGTGTCCCAGTCCCACACCGACGAGTGGATGTCCGGATCGTTCATCCAGTCCCACTGGCCGTGCATGACGTTGTGGCCGATCTCCATGTTCTCGAGGATCTTGGCCACACCCAGGCAGGCCGTTCCGGCCACCCAGGCGGTGCGGCTCTTGGAGCCGAAGAGGATCACGCGCCCCGCGACAGCGAGCTGGCGCTGCGCCGCGATGACCGTGGTGATGTAGTTGCGATCGCGCTCACCGAGGTCGGCGTAGACCTCGTCGTGAATGGCGTCGAATTCCTTGGCAAGCTGTTCGATGGTCTCTTCGCTGAGATGTGCGAGCGGACTCTCGATGGACACTTCGGTCTTTTTCCCGGTGTCGATGCTCATGACGAACCCTCCCTGTTACTGCATGTCAATCGGTCTCGTCAGAGATCGATTTCGATATCTCCCTCGGCGGTGTTCACGCAGATGCGTACCGCCTGCCCCGTAGGCTCGGAGACTTCCCCATTACGTAGATCTCTCAAACGTCCCTTTTTCAGGGTTCCGGTGCAGGTGTGGCAGATGCCGATCCTGCAACCGAACTTGAGATCCAGCCCCGCTTCCTCCCCGGCCGCGAGAATGGGTGTGCCTCCGTCGCATTCGACGTCGGTGTCGCTACGGATGAAGCGGACAGTGCCGCCCTCTCCTTCTTCGTCACCGCCACCGATGACGGGTTGGAAACTTTCGTAGTGGAATTTCTCCGGGTCACCCTCGGATTTCCAGTAGTCGCGCAGATCGTCCAACAGGTCGCCGGGACCGGAGCAGAATGCCTCGCGCTCACGCCAGTCGGGGCACAACTCGTCCAGATCGGTGGCTTTCATCCGACCTCGCTCCTCGGTCACCCGAAGGTCGAGACGCAGCGACGAGTGCTTGCGATCGAGGCGCTCGAGGGTCTCGGAGAACATCGTCTGGTCGCGACTGTGCACGGAGTGGATGACCACGACGTCGTGCATGGCGTCGAGGTGGTCGAGTTCGCGCAACATGCTCATGATCGGCGTGATGCCACTGCCCGCGCTGATGTAGAGCAGTTTGGCGGGCACGGGATCGGGGAGGGTGAAGACTCCCTCGATCTCGCTCAGTCGCACGATGTCGCCCGGCTTGATCCCTTGCACCAGGAACGGGGACACCGTGCCCTCGGGGACCAGCTTGGGGCTGACGGAGATCAGGCCGTGGTCGCCGTGCGGGTCGGAGGTGATCGAGTAGGCGCGCCAGTGATAGCGGCCGTCGATGACCACGCCCAGTCGGAGGTACTGGCCGGGCTGGTGCCCACCCCAGTCGTACCCGGGCCTGATGAACACCGACACCGCGTCGGTGCCTTCCCTCTCGACCCGGTCGACCTTCCCGCGGAGCTCCTGGGTGGTCCACAACGGATTGATCATCTCGAAGTAGTCGTCCGGCCTCAGCGGGTTCGACAGATGTTTGAATGCCTTGAGCATGGTTCGGCGGAGTACCGAAACCTGGGGTCGTGCGCCGCGTTCTGCCACAGGTCACACGCTATCGCCACGGCGCGGATCCGCGTCCGTAAACGGACGATTGTGGACAGAAACGAGTCCGTTTCGCTTCCGTCGTCGCGGTGGACGAAGATTCGTGTCCGAGGTTTCGATGCAAGCGTCCTGGTAGCCGCCCGACGGGCGGCGGACGTGCGACGACGAGGGGTGAACTGTGCCGATCGTGGACAACGCCGTGTACGTGCACGGGGCGCGTACCGACGAGCCGGAGAGTCTGGATCGCACGTACGAGCTCCTGCGGGCGTGCGGCGGCATGGCGTGGATCGGGCTGTATCGTCCCGACAAGACCGAGATCGACTCGGTGGCAACCGAATTCGGGCTGCACCGATTGGCGGTCGAGGATGCCGTCCAAGCGCACCAGCGGCCCAAGCTCGAACGCTACGGCGATCAGTTGTTCGTCGTCCTGCACCCCGCGCGCTACATCGACGAGACCGAGAAGGTGGAGTTCGGCGAGCTCCACGTGTTCTGCGGTCCCGATTTCGTCGTCACCATCCGCCATGCCGAGTCACCCGACCTGGGCGTGGTCCGTAAACGGCTCGAAGGTGCGCCGAAGCTGCTCGAACTGGGAACCGAGGCCGTGCTGTACGCGATCCTCGACCAGGTGGTCGACGAGTACGAACCGGTCGTCGCCGGTCTGGAGAACGACATCGACGAGATCGACGACCAGCTGTTCACCGGCGATCCCGACGTCTCCCGTCGCATCTACGAGCTCTCCCGCGAGGTGATCGAGTTCCAGCGCGCGACCCACCCGCTGGTGTCGATGATCGAGGCCCTCGGCCGCGGATCGGAGAAGTACAACGTGGACATCGAGCTGCGGCGCAACCTGCGCGACGTGCTCGACCACGCGATCCGCATCACCGAGCGCGTCGACTCGTTCCGCGCCAATCTGCAGAACGCCCTGTCGGTGCACACCACCCTGGTGGGACAGCGGCAGAACGACGAGATGCGTGCGATGACCCAGGTGAGTCTGGAACAGAACGAGCAGGTCAAGCGGATCTCGTCCTGGGGCGCCATCCTCTTCGCGCCGACTCTCATCGCCGGCATCTACGGCATGAACTTCGAGCACATGCCGGAGCTGAGCTGGACGTTCGGCTATCCGGCGGCTGTCAGCGCGATGCTGGCCGCGTCGTGCGTGCTGTACATCGTGTTCCGGAGACAGAAGTGGCTCTAGCCCCGTGCGGCTCAGCGCAGCCGGCCCGGCGCCAGGTCCTCCGCGGTGACGCCCCGGTCGGTCACATCGGCCGGTAGCGGCTCGCCGCGGACCAGCGCCGCACCGACGCGCGCCAGTGCCGCGCACGTCTGGATGCCGTACCCACCCTGACCCGCGCACCAGAAGAAGCCCTCCACGCTCGGGTCGAACCCCACCACCGGTGTGCGATCGGCGACGAAGGAGCGCAGACCGGCCCACGACGACCGGACACGGCGGCTCGTCACCACGGTCGCTTCCGTGATCTCGTCCAGGGCGCGGGCGATCTCGAGATCGTCGGGCTTAGCGTCACCGGGCGGGCACGGTGTCTCGTCGGCAGGGGAACAGAGCAGACGGACACCCTCCGGCTTGATGTAGAACGATTCGTCCATGTCGCTGATCAGCGGGTGGTGGGTGTCGGCGATCTCGGGCGGCGCGTCCATCACGGCGATGGTGCGTCGTCGCGGCTGCAGGCCGATCCTCGGTACGCCTGCGAGGTCGGCCAGGTCGTCCGCCCAGGCACCCGCCGCGTTCACCACCACCGTGGCGACGAGAGTGTCGCCGGTCGAGAGATCGACCCGCCACTGCTCGCCGACGCGGTCGATCGCGACGACCCGCGCCCCGGTACGAACGGTGCATCCGCGTCGGCGTGCTCCGCGCAGGAAGCCCTGGTGCAGCGCGTCGACGTCCATGTCGAGTGCGCCCGGTTCGACGACGGCCGCCTCGACTGCCGCAGGCCGCAGGAGGGGCGCCCGGTCCACCGCCTCGGCGGTCTCGAGCAGGCGGGCATCGGGAGACAGCGTCCGCAGAGTCGTGAACATCTCCGCGAGAGCGTCGCCCCGGCCCGGACGTGCGAACTGCACGAAGGGGCGTGGAGTCATGACCGTTCCGCGCACCATGTCCGGGGGGTCCACGAGGAAGGCTCTGCTCGCCGTCGTCAGGCCACGGATGACGTGGTTGCCGTAGGTCTCGAGGAACATGGCGGCCGACCGTCCGGTCGAGTGCATCGCCAGGGTCGACTCCCCTTCGAGGAGACACACGGTCCGATCGGACGAGAGTTCCCAGGCGAGCGAGGCACCCGCGATTCCGCCGCCGATCACCAGTACGTCGAGGGCTCGAGAGGCGGCATCGGTGGTCATGGCGGTCGAGGGTAGGCGGCCCGTGTGGAAATCGGGCGCCAGGGGTACCCCGTCCCGCGCGCAACCGTGCGCGCACTCGAACATCGGGAGCCGTCATGAACACAGCTGTCTGGATCGTCATCGCGGTCGTGGTGGTGTTGCTGCTCGTCGCCGTCGGCGTCGCACTGTCGAAGAAGGCGAAGCAGAAGCGCGTCGAGCAGGCCGGTGAGATCCGGGAGCGGGCCGCCGAGCGCAGCGCGGAGGTGGAGCGGTCGGAGGCGCTGGCGCAGAAGTCGGAGGCCGACGCCCGTCGTGCGCAGGCCGAGGCGGACGCCGCGGCAGCGGAGGCCCGCATCGCGCAGCAGCGCGCGCAGGAGCACCAGGGCACTGCCGCCACCGGGCGTGACGAACTGGACCGTGAGTGGGAGCGGGCGAACAAGCTGGACCCGACCGTCCACGACGACGGCACCCCGCGTCGACAGGACGCGAACGCGGCACAGCAGAACCAGAATCCCGCAGACCGGAACGTCACGGACCGGAACGTCACGGACCGCACCACCGGTCTCGGACACGCCGATGCGCCTGTCGTCGGCCCGCACGACACTCCGGGACGCCACGAGCGCTGACGTCAGTCGCCGGGGCGCACTGCCTCGGTGACCCGCTCCGCTGCCACGGCTGGATCCTCGTGCTCCCAGATGCGCACGACGGTCCAGCCGGCCTCGTCCAGTCGACGATCCGTGTCGCGGTCCCGAGCGACGTTGGCAGCCAACTTGTCCGCCCACCACTGGGCGTTGTTGCGCGGGTGGGTGGCGTGCTCCGGGCAGCTGTGCCAGAAGCATCCGTCGACGTACACCGCGACTCGGCGACGCGGGAACACCACGTCGGCCCGTCGTCGCATGCCCTTCAGTGGGGCCTTGTCGACGAAGTACCGCAGTCCCGCTCGGTGCAGTTCCTTCCGCAGGGCCACCTCGGGCTTGGTGTCACGCCGCTTCTGTTTCTTGAACCGGGCACTGGTCGCGGCGTCCGTCGGCGGCGTCGCCCGAGCGTCGGGCGTCATTCGTCGTCGTCGATCTCGGACCAGCTGGGGGCGAACCTGTTGCGCCGCTCCACTTCCGAGTGCACCACCTCGACGAACTCCTCGAACGAGAGTGTGGTGCGGTCCGACGGACGGCCGTTGCGCGGCGGCGCGTCGTCGACGTCGAAGAAGCGCACCTCACCCCGGTACGGACCGTCCGGCTCGTAGAGACCGATGAACACCTTCTCGAACAGGTCGTAGCGCGTGTCCTCGGCCCCGAGGTCGACCCACGCTCGGCCCGGCATGCCGACGACGGGGCGCTTGCCGCGGCCCGACCGCTTGGACAGCGTCGTGACGTGGTGCGCGAACGAACTCTTGCCGATGTCGCTGCTCTTCGCGGGATCGCCGTCCTCGCACGTCGACCAGGGCTCGAACATCACGGCGACGAGCACGCTGTACGGCTGGCGCTGGTGCAGCACCATCGCCTCACCCCGCAGTTCGTGGTCGTTGCGCACGATGTTCTTGGTCCAGCGGCCGAGCCGACCGGACGTGGGGCTGTAGTCCTGGAAGCTGTAGGTCTTCACGGACACGCAGAGGATGAGGCCGAGCGTCGGATCGAGTGCCTTGACGTCGAGCCGCTTGCGTCCCTTCGCGACGTCCACCTGCGCTTCCTGGCCCAGGCCGTGCGCGTCGGGCGTGATGGACGGATACCGAGGCCTCAACGCATCGGCGACCACCTGCGCGAGGTTGTTGGACAGGCGCTGCGCGTAGTTCTTCTTCTCCCCGCGGTCGGCATCGGGCGCGGGACGGTCGCCGGCGAAGTCGAGTGCGAACGTCAACGGGAACATCAGGCCACGCGAACGGGTTCGGGGACGACGGGATCATCGGTCATCCGGTGCAGGTGCGACTCGACCGTGTCGAGGAAGCCGGGGGCGAAGCGCAGCCGACCCGAGCGTGCGCGCTTGAGGAACCCGGCAGTGGCCCTGGCGGACAACAACTTCGACTCCTCCAGGAATCCGCTCAGATCCTCGTAGGGGTGCTGGACCGGCCAGGTGCTCGCGGGTACCCCGAACGCGCGACGGTCACGGCCCCACGCGGCCGACGGCCAGCTCTGGCCGGGTACGAGCTCGGTGTCGGACCCCTCGTCGTATGGAGTGCGGGTGGCCAGCTGCTCACCGACCCACGTCGCCATGCGCACGCTCACGGCGTTGCCGACGAGCTTCCACCGGTGCCCGGCCCGGACACCCGGGGACTCGACGGCGGGGGCCGTCCACCCGGCGTCGAAACCCTGCAGCCGTTCGGCGTCCGAGATGCCCGGGGTGACCAGCTCGCCGGACGGGAGCCGGACGGCCGGGGGACTGGCGATGCCGAGAGTCGATCCGCCCTTGAGCGTGGGCACCGCGTTGATCGCCCAGCCCAGGCCACGCACCCCCTCGGTCCAGTAGAAGCCGCACGGGAGGACGTCGGCGTCGCCGGCCTCGGGGATGCCCGCGTCGGGTCCGAAGAGCACCTCACGCGGGTCGTCCGTACGTGAGGCGAGCATGACGACGCGCTGACGCCGCTGGGGCAGGCCGAACGAGCGAGCGTCGACGACGCGATACGCCCACATGTAACCGAGATCCTCGAGCGCATGCGTGATGTGCCGCATCGCCGCGCCGCGGCCGAGCTGCAACATGAAGGGCACGTTCTCGATCAGCAGCCACCGGGGACCACGTTTGCGGGCGACGAGTCGGAAGACCTCGTCGACCAGACCCGATCGCGCGCCCGTGATGCCCGCCGTGCGACCGGCCTGTGAGAGGTCCTGGCACGGGAAACCGGCTGCGACCAGCTCTGTTCCGGCGGGGAGCGCCCGCAGCGTCGCGACGTCGGTGTGCAGCGGCACGTCGGGGAAGCGCGAGCGCAGCACCGCCCCCGCGCCGGCGTCGATCTCGCAGAGCTGAGTGGTGGACCATCCGCTGCGCGCCAGGCCCAGCTCCAGACCGCCGATGCCGGCGAACAGGCCGACCATGGCACCCTGGCTGGACACGCGTACCCCCGCTCACCGTCGTGTGCGACGGCGGCTCCGGCCACCGACGTCGATCTCGAGTGAGGCTACTCGAGAACACCGACACGGCGTCCGACCGAGAGGGCGACACCGCTGTGAGCAGCGCCCGCAGACGGGGGCGTGGTGCGCCGACTCACGCCCACCGTCGATGAAAACCCTGCTCGTGACCGTTTCATCTCGCGAGAACGGGGCACTCGGTCGCTAACGGGGACGGGGATTCACAGGCAATTCGCCCGGCTCCGGTACTTGTCGTGCTCGTGTGATCTACCGTGAACGCGTGACCACACCCATCGCCGATTCCCTGTCGTCCGCCGACGTGACGGGCTCGTCGTGGCCGGCCATCCTGACGTGGCGCGCGCACAGCGCCCCGCGTATGGAGTCGGTGCGCGTCCAGCTCAACGGCAAGCGGATCAAGGCCGCCGGCCGGATCATCGGCGGCGAGTGCGACGAACACCCGGCGTTCTCCGCGTCGTACGACCTGGTCACGGACGAATCGGGAGTGACCAAGCGGTTGTCCGTGCGCGCGGCCGTCGCGTCGGGGGAGAAGCAGGTCTCCATCAGTCGCGACTCCGAGGGCTATTGGCTCGTCGACGACGGGTCACCGACCCGCAGCTCGTTCGGCGGTGCACTCGACGTCGAACTGGTGTGGAGCCCCTTCTTCAACACGCTCGCCATCCGTCGTCTCGGCCTGCAGACGAACCCGGCCGATCATCAGGTGCCCGTCGTGTACGTCGGTCTGCCGGTCCTCACCGCCCGCGCGGAGACACTGTCCTACAGCCGCGGGCCGCACGAGTTCGCGGTGGTCTCGCCCGTCGGGACGTCGGCCGTGAGCGTCGACTCGGACGGGTTCGTCGCCGACTACCGGGGACTCGCCGAGCGCATCTGACGGGCCGACCGTCACGCCCGCCGGGGCAGCCGCTGCACCACACCGCCGCGGCGACCGGCGTCGACGAGGTCGCCCTGCCAGGCCGGCGAGCCGACGACGACGTCGGTGATCTCCCACCACTGCAACTGCTCGTCGTAGCGCGACCGCGCCGCATGGCCTGCGGACACCAGTGTCTCGGTCGACGCGTCGGCGACGAGAGCGTCCCTGGCGCTGTGCAATGCGGCGAGCGCCTCGTCGAGCGCGTCGACCAGGGCGGGCGCGTTGGCATCACACATCGCGCTGACCAGTGCCGGAGCTGTTCCTGCCACACGGGTGCCGTCGCGGAACGAGCCGGCTGCCAGCCGCAACGTGAGCTCCCCGCCCTGCGCGCCCACCGCGGCGAGTGCTTCCGCCAGCAGATGCGGGAGATGGGACACGCGGGCGACGGCGCGATCGTGGTCGTCGGCTCGGGCCGGGACGACGACGGATCCGGAGGACAGTGCGAGATCGGCGACCGCGAGCCAGGCGTCGGGGTCGGTGTCGTCGTCCACGGTGACGACCCAGACCGCGTTGCGGAAGAGATCGACGTCGGCCGCGAGCCACCCCGAGGCGGATGTGCCGGCCATGGGATGTCCGCCGACGAACCGAGCGCCGAGTCCGGCACGCGCGACCGCGGCCGCCATCTCCGCCTTCACACTGACGACGTCGGTGAGCACGCAGTGCGGCGCGTGCGCGGCCACCGATTCCAGGACGGTGTCGACTGCCGGCATGGGTACCGCGACGACGACGAGAGCGTCCTCCTCGGCGGCGCGCTGGAGGGCGGAGGCGATGTCCGCCGTGACGTCGTACCCGTCGGCGCGAGCGGCGTCCACGGCACCGGTCGATCGGTTCCAACCCCATGCCGGGCGACCCGAGTCGACCACGGCGCGCAGTAACGAGCCCCCGATGAGGCCGAGGCCCAGGACGCAGACGGGACGGTCGGGTGTGTTCACCGGAGGAAGATTTCCACATCGGCACCGTCCGCCGGGTGCACGACACCGAAATCTCCCGCTGTTTCCCCTGAACAGGGAGGTCTGCACGCCGGGGCGACGGTGTGGGACTACGGTTGCGCGCATGGCTGCACAGCGCGGAGGCAGTACCTCGTCCCAGGGTCGAGGTGACAACCGCTCCGACGACTACGACGATCTCGAGGGGTTCGCCATCGCGGTCGTCCGCGAGGAGGGCACGTGGACGTGCCGGCCGTTGTCCGCGGACGCCCTGACGAGTCTCAGTGCCGCCGAGACCGAACTTCGTGAACTCCGCAGTGCCGGTGCGGTGTTCGGGCTCCTCGATGTCGACGACGAGTTCTTCGTCGTGCTGCGTCCGGCGCCGTCGGGCACGCGGGTCCTGCTGTCGGACGCCACCGCGGCGATCGACTACGACATCGCGGCCGACGTCCTGGACCGACTGAACGTCGATGTGCCCGATCTGGATCCGGACGAGCTCGACGACGTCGAGCCCTGGGACGAGGGCGATCTGGATCTGCTGAGCGACATGGGTCTTCCCGAGCCGGTCCTCGGCGTCATCCTGGCCGAGTCCGACCTCTATCCCGACGAGCAGCTCGGCATGATCGCCGCGCGACTGGGATTCGCCGCGGAGTTCGCCGCGGTGCTCGACAAGCTGCCCCGCTGACCGTGGTGCCTTTCCACCTGCGTGACGTCTGGATGCGTCGCGCCCTGGAGGTCGCCCGCACCACGCCGGCGGGCGACGTTCCCGTGGGTGCCGTCGTCGTGAACGCCGACGGTGACGAGATCGCGTCCGCGGTCAACGAACGCGAACGCCGCGGGGACCCGACCGCCCACGCGGAGGTGCTCGCGCTCCGCGCCGCCGCCGAGCGGCACGGGGACGGCTGGCGACTCACCGGCTGCACTCTCGTCGTCACGCTCGAACCCTGCACGATGTGTGCGGGCGCGGCGGTGCTCTCGCGAGTCGACGGACTGCTGTTCGGGGCCTGGGAACCGAAGACGGGCGCCGTCGGCTCGCTGTGGGACGTGGTGCGGGATCGACGTCTGACGCATCGACCGGAGGTGGTCGGCGGAGTCCTCGAGAGCGACGCGGCCGGTCTGGTTCGGGACTTCTTTCGAACCGCGAACGACGTTTGACGCGATCCGTCGACGGGGTATTACTGCCCGGTAGGACACCAGACGCAGCGTTGCGTCGCCCGCCTCGCCGAAACGGAGGGGTGGATGTCATGTTCTTCCGCTTCGAAGGAGCACCACATGGGACTCGACGACAAGATCGGCAACAAGGCAGAAGACCTCAAGGGCAAGGGCAAGGAAGCCGCGGGCGACGCCACCGGCGACCAGGACCTGAAGGCCGAGGGCCAGGGCGATCAGACCTCCGCCGCCGTCAAGGACGGCGTGGAGAAGGTCAAGGACGCCGCGTCCAACATCAAGGACAAGCTCACCGGCCACTGAGCTACCCCGAGCGTGACTCCTGACGTCGCGATTTCGGATCCGCGCCACCCATCCGGTAACGTATCCGCCGGTGGCGTGTCCGAGCGGCCTAAGGAGCACGCCTCGAAAGCGTGTGACGGGTAACCCCCGTCCGAGGGTTCAAATCCCTCCGCCACCGCCATGAGCCCCCCACCTGCCTCGGCAGCTGGGGGGCCTTTGTCGTTCACCAACTTCGGGTACACCGACGAGATGAGAAACATGAACGCGATGGAGAACCGCACCCTGGGACGCACCGGCCGGCAGGTGTCGTGCGTCGGACTCGGCACCTGGCAGTTGGGAGCCGACTGGGGCGACGTGTCCGAGGAGGACGCCGTGGCGGTGCTCGACGCCGCCGTGGACAGCGGCATCACCTTCTTCGACACGGCCGATGTGTACGGCGACGGGCGCAGTGAGCGGGTGATCGGCGGATTCCTGGCCGATCGCGGCCTGCGGGACACCGTCACCGTGGCGACCAAGATGGGTCGACGCGTCGACCAGGTGCCGGAGAACTACACGCTCGCGAACTTCCGCACGTGGGTGGACCGGTCGCGCGGCAACCTCGGTGTCGACACCCTGGAACTGGTGCAGCTGCACTGCCCGCCCTCTGCCGTGTACGGCGACGACCAGGTGTTCGATGCCCTCGACACCCTCGTCGAGGAGCAGGCGATCGCGCACTACGGCGTCAGCGTGGAGACGGTCGCGGAGGCGCTCGAGGCGATCCGCCGACCGAACGTGGCCACCGTGCAGATCATCGTCAACGCCTTCCGGCTCAAGCCCGTCGACGAGGTGCTGTCCGTCGCCGCCGATGCCGGAGTCGGCATCATCGCGCGGGTGCCGCTTGCCTCGGGCCTGCTCTCGGGGAAGTACGACGAGTCGACGACGTTCCCCGAGAACGATCACCGCAACTTCAACCGCAACGGTGAGGCCTTCGACGTCGGCGAGACGTTCTCGGGCGTTCCGTTCGACACGGGCCTTGCGGCGGCTCGTGACTTCTCCGCCCTGGTCGCGGACGCGGCTCCGGAGGGTACGACGCCCGCCGCCGCCGCCATCGCCTGGTTGTGGCAGCACCCGCAGATCTCGACGGTCATCCCGGGAGCCCGCAACGTGGACCAGGCTCGTGCCAATGCCGAGGCGGGGCGCGTCGCGCTTCTCGGCGCCGAGTTCGATGCCGGCGTGCAGAGCATCTACGACCGCTACCTCCGGGACGTCGTTCACTCGACGTGGTGACGGACGCTTTCACAGGGGATTCCCAGGCCACAGCGGTGGCCGCACGTTGAAGCGACAACTAAAGTTCGTCCCATGAAGAAGAAATGGTGGATCACCGGAGCCGTGGTCGTCGTCCTGGCGATCGTGGCGCTCGTCGTCGGACCGCGCATCTACTCGTCGATCGAGAGCAGCGATCCGGCGGCGTCGGTTTCCACCTCCGGTGCCGAGGCGGCGACGGGCGATCTGGACGGTGAGTGGACCGTCACGCCCGGTGACGCAGCGAACCCGACGTCGGCCGGGTACACCGTCGCCGAGGTGCTCAACGGCACCGACGTCACAGTCGTCGGCACCACGCCGGACGTCTCGGGAAGCGCCACGATCGCGAACCAGGAGCTCACCGCCGGTGAGATCGTGGTGCGCACCGAGACCATCACCACCGACAGCGATCGGCGCGACAACCAGTTCCGCGGCAACATCTTCGATGTCGCGAACAACCCCACCGCCACGTTCACGGTGACGTCGCCGGTGGACCTGTCCACCGTGCCCACCGACGGCACCACGGCGACCGTCACCCTCGACGGCACGCTGACCCTCAAGGGCCAGACGCGCGACGTGAGCGTCGAGACGCAGGTGCTCCGGTCGGGCGAGACCATCGTCGCCTCGGGCAACATTCCCGCGACGTGGACCGACTACGGCATCGAGCCGCCGTCGCTGGGCTTCGTGACCGTGGATCCGACCGGGTCCGTCGATTTCCTGGTGACGCTCGGGAAGGCCTGACCCTCGGGCGTCCAGCCGGGTGGTCCGAAGACGTAGCCGAGTTTTTGACGCAGAGTCGCCGCCGTCCGCACGTCCCGTGCGATGGCGGCGTACTCGTGTGTCTGGAGCTTCAGGATGTCGAACGTCTGCACCGGAGTCGTCAGCCCGTAGTGCGGTCGGAACGTCTCGTCGGCGTAGGTCCCGAACAGGCGGTCCCACACGATGAGGATGCCGGCGTAGTTCTTGTCCAGGTACTCTTTGTCGCGGCCGTGATGCACGCGGTGGTGCGACGGCGTGTTGAAGACGAACTCGAACCAGCGCGGCATCCGGTCGATGCGCTCGGTGTGCACCCAGAACTGGTAGACCAGGTTGATCGCGAACCCGGTGAACACCATCCAGGGCGGGACGCCGAGCAGGGGCAGCGGCAACCACATCAGGATCTCGCCGCTGTTGTTCCACTTCTGCCGTAGTGCGGTGCTGAAATTGAAGTACTCGCTCGAGTGGTGCGCCTGATGCGTGGCCCACACGATGCGCGTGCGGTGCGCGATGCGGTGATACCAGTAGAAGAGGACGTCGACGCCGAGCAGCAGGATCACCCACGTGTACCACTGGTCCGAGGGCAGCTGCCACGGTGCGACATACGCGAAGATCAGCGAATAGCCCAGCAGCGCCAGGGTTTTCCATGCGGTGGTGGTGGCGATGGACACCAGCCCCATCGCGATGCTGGCCCGGGCGTCGGCGCGGAGGTAGCTTCCACGGGCCGGTCGGCCGGGTTCGTCCTCGGTCTCGTCGCCGTGGCTCTCGAGGACGATCGCTGCGGTCCACTCGAGCGCGAGCAGAACGAGGAATGCCGGCACCGCGAGGGCGACCGGGTCGCGGAGCGCGGTCGGCAGACTGTTCCAGAGATCGGCGATCACCCGCCGCAGTCTACGTGACCGCGGTCACACCGAGTTCAGGCGCGGTACTCGCGTACCAGCGGGCAGTCGAAGGGGTTGCGCTTCGACAGTCCCACCTGGTTGAGGTAGCGGACGACGATGCCGTAGGACTTCACGAGCGACGTCTCGGTGTAGGTCACCCCGTGCTTGGCGCAGTGCTCGCGCACCATGGGCCGCACCTTCTTGAGGTTCGGCCGCGGCATGCTGGGGAACAGGTGATGCTCGATCTGATAGTTGAGGCCGCCCATCATGAAGTCGGTGACGGGGCCGCCGTCGACGTTGCGCGACATGAGGACCTGGCGGCGGAGGAAGTCGATCTTCGCATTGGCCGGAACCAGCGGCATCCCCTTGTGGTTGGGCGCGAACGAGCCGCCCAGCAGAACGCCGAAGACGGCGAAGTGCACGAGGATGAAGCCGACCGCGAGCCCCGCCGGCATCGCGAGGAACGGCAGTGCGAACCCGATGGTGAGCCTCAGCGCGATGAGCGACAGCTCCAGCTTGCGGTGCTTGATCTCCTTGGAGTCGATCAGCGTGCGCACGCTGGCGACGTGGAGTGCGGCGCCTTCGAGGGTGAGCAGCGGGAAGAAGAGCCAGCCCTGGCGGCGGGTGAACGCGCCGTAGAAGCCGGTGCGCTGCGCGACGTACTCGGGGACGAAGGCGATGGGCCCGTTCCCGATGTCGGGATCCTTGCCGATCTGGTTCGGCGCGTTGTGGTGCTTGCTGTGCTTGCCCTGCCACCAGTGCAGCGAGAGTCCTGCGAAGGTGCCGGACAGGATGCGGGCCGTCCACTCGTTCCACTTCGCCGAGTCGAACATCTGGCGGTGGGCGCCGTCGTGACCGAGGAAGCCGAACTGCGTGCTCACGACGGCGAGGGCGACGGCGAGCGCGAGCTGCCACCACGAGTCGCCCAGGAGGAACGCACCGACCCAGACGGCGACGAAGGCCGCCACGGTGCCGATGATGCGGGACCAGTAGAAACCGCGGCGGCGGGACATCAGCCCCGAGGCGCGCACGGCGACGGACAGCTCGGTGTACGAACTGACGAATCGATCTCTGGGGCGTTCGGCGGTGACGGACACTGGTGCCTCTGTTCTGTGGACGGTCTGGCCACGGTGGCTGTCGGTCGTTCTGGCAGTCGATGCAGTGGTGAGAACCGCGGAGAGGGCGGGAAGTGCTCAGGTCACGCCTCTGTCACAAGTGTGACACAGGCAGGGCACGGCGTCGACAGTCCGAGAGTGTCGGTCGTCTTCTCTCAGTGCATCCACAGACGACGGTCGACGTGGCCGGGCGTGGTCGTACCGCGCCAGGTCGGCGCCGTGGCGTAGTGTTCGGATCACGAGCACGCCGCGGTTCTCACCGGCGCCTCGTTCTCCCCCTCGTGACGGACGACTCGTTCTCCTCACCACCGAACTACTGATGAAGGGGTTTCCATGGAACCCGAACTGATCTTTCTCGCACCCGTCACCGCCGACGCGGAGCCCGTCGAGGCTCCCGCGACGTCCGCTGCCAGGGACGTCGTCAACGCGGCGCCGCCCGTCTACACCCAGCTGTTCTCCGAGAAGAACTGACTCCTCTCGATCGCCTGACATGACTGAACCCCGGGACGACCGGTCCACGTCCACGAGTACCGCGGTCACGACCTCGGTGGCGCGGCGCATCACGCCCGGCCGTGAGCAGGACTTCGTGGCCTGGACCGATGCCGGAATCAGTGTGCTGCGCACGTTCGACGGGTTCCTGGGCGGCGGGTGGCTGCGCTCCTCGACCGATCCGTACGAGTACTACGTGCTCTACCGATTCGATTCGGACGCTCATCTGCAGGAGTGGCTCTCGTCGCCCTTCCGGCGTGCCTGGGTCGCGCGTGGTGTGGGTGTGGCGGACGACCATGTGACGCATCGCCTCACCGGGGTCGAAGGGTGGTTCGAGCCACAGTCGACGCTCACCGACGCGGTCCGCGTCGTGGGCGCTCCGCCGCCTCGGTGGAAGCAGGCCATCGTCATCTGGTCGGCGTTCTTCCCCCTGTCTCTTCTGCTCAACACCCTTGTCTCCGAGTACCTCTCGCTGGGTCTTGTACTCCGGACCCTGCTCGTCACCCTCGTGAGCACACCCCTCATGGTGTACGTCCTGCTGCCGTTCATCACCGCCCGTGTGAAGCGCTGGCTCACTCCCTGACGGTTCGAAACACCGCGCGAGCGTGGTGAGCGTCACAAAAGTGCACACCACTGCAAACTTGCCGAGCCGTGCAAGTTCCGTACTGTGGGATTCGTGAGTTCCGGACTACGCGACCGCAAGAAGGCGGAGACCCGTGCAGCGCTCAGTGCTGCCGCGATCCGTCTCGGGCGGCAACAGGGTTTCGACACCGTGACCGCCGAGGCGATCGCCCGCGATGCGGGGGTGTCGACGCGCACGTTCCACAACTACTTCTCCAGCAAGGAAGAAGCGGCGCTGTACTACCTCGAGCAGGCAGCGTTCGAGTGGGTGGACCTGATCGAACACCGTCCGCAGGACGAGGACTTCTGGGACACGGTGCGCGCCATCGTCTTCGAGATCGTCGACGATCCCGAGCGCGAGTTGACCGAGACTGTCGCGGTCGCGCGGTTCGTCGAGGAGTCGCCGGCTCTGCTGGCGAAGAAGCTCGAGTTCGACCGCTCGCTCTCCGCGGCGTTCAAGAAGGCCGTGGCCCGGCGCACCGGGCTCGATCCCGATCGGGACCTGTACCCCTCGTTGGTCCAGGCCGCGGTGGGCGCCACCGTCAGCGCCGCACTCGGATTCTTCGCCGAGGCATCCGAGAAGGGCTCCACCACAGCAGAATCCGCCGGCGAGGTGGTCCGCCTCGCCATGCAACAACTCGAACGGGGCTTCCGAGCGCCGCTCACCGGTTCCACCCCGCTCCCGCCCGACTGATCGCGCGTCCGTCCGTCACCCGCAGCACGACACCCCCCGAACGAGGAGAACTCTCATGGCCACCTTCCTGTATCGCATAGGACGGTTCTCGTACCGTCGGAAAGGCATCGTGCTGCCGATCTGGCTCGCCATCCTGGTGTTGGCCGGTATCGGCGCGGCCACGTTGTCCGGCCCGACGAGCACGTCGTTCTCCATCCCGGGAACCCCCGCCCAGGCTGCGCTGGATCTGCAGAAGGAGCGCTTCGGAGGCGGCGAGGATCCGCTCACGTCGGCGTCCGCGCAGTACGTGTTCCAGGCACCCGCGGGCACCACGCTCGACTCGCCCGAGAACACGGCGGCCATCGACGGCGTCATCGCGAACATTCGCGGCATCGCCGCCGTGAAGGACACGGCCAAGGCCGATCCCGCGGCCGGACCGGTGCCCGAGGGTGCCATGCCGCTCCTCGATCCGATCGCCGGCAACCAGGCGATCGTCGATCAGTACGCGGAGGCCGGTCTCGCGCCGGACGTCGCGGCCGCGAACGCCGCGGCCGTGTCGCCGCTTTCACCGGACAAGACCATCGGCATCCTCGACGTGCCCATCACCGGCACCGTCACCGATGTCACGGCCGAGATCCGCACCGAGCTGACCGACGCCGCCCAGCCCGCCCGTGACGCAGGGCTCACCGTCGAGATCGGTGGCAGCGCCATGCAGGCCGCCGAGCCGCCCGGCGGCACCGCCGAGCTGATCGGCCTGGCCGTCGCCGCCGTCGTCCTCGTCGTCATGTTCGGATCGCTCGTCGCCGCCGGACTGCCGCTCATCACGGCCATCGTCGGCATCGGCGTCACCAGTCTGACCATCACCACCGCGTCGGGCTTCGCCGAGCTCACCCAGTTCACGCCGATTCTCGCCATCATGATCGGCCTGGCCGTCGCCATCGACTACTCGCTGTTCATCGTCGCCCGGTTCCGTAACGAGCTGAGCGAGACGGACGACCGTGAGGAAGCCGCGGCACGCGCCGTGGGAACCGCCGGCAGCGCCGTCGTCTTCGCCGGCACCACGGTGCTCATCGCGCTCGTGGCACTGCGCGTCGTCGGCATCCCGTTCCTGTCCCAGATGGGTCTGGCCGCCGGCTTCGGTGTCTTCGTCGCCGTCCTCGTCGCGCTGACCATGCTGCCCGCCGTCCTCGGACTCTTCGGCGCGAAGGCGTTCGCCGGCAAGATCCGCACCGTCCCGGACCCGGAGCACGACGACAAGCCGACCAACGGCCTGCGGTGGGTGCGCATGGTGATCAAGCGTCCCGCACTGGTCCTCATCGTCGGTGTCGTGATCCTCGGTGTCATCGCCGGTCCCATGACGTCGCTGCGTCTGGCGCTTCCGTCGGTGGCCACCGCTGAACCCGGTACCCCCGCTCGTGAGGCGTACGACCTGGTCGACCAGGGCTTCGGCCCGGGACGCAACGGTCAGCTGCTGATGGTCGTGGACGCGAGCAACGTCCCCGAGGCCGATCGGACGGCGGCCTTCCAGGCCGTCGTCGACAAGGCGGCGGCGGAACCCGACGTGACCAACGCACAGCAGGCCGGGCTCAACCCGGCGGGCGACACCGCCCTGGTGTCGGTGACTCCCAAGAGCTCACCGATCAGCGAGGACACGCAGAACCTGGTGACCGCGCTGCGCGACGCCCGGGGTGGTCTGGAATCCGAGTACGGCGTCACCTACGGCGTCACCGGCCAGACGGCGCTCGAGATCGACGTGTCGGATCGGCTCCAGAAGGCACTGATCCCGTACCTCGCTGTCGTCGTCGGCCTGGCGTTCCTGCTGCTGATGGTCGTCTTCCGATCCATCCTCGTCCCGCTGACCGCGACCCTGGGCTTCCTGCTCAGCGTGCTGGCCACATTCGGTGCGACGGTGTTCATCTTCCAGGAGGGCGGACTGGGCCTGATCTCCAATCCGCAGCCGATCGTCAGCTTCATGCCGATCTTCCTGATCGGTGTGGTGTTCGGTCTGGCGATGGACTACCAGGTGTTCCTGGTGTCCCGCATGCGGGAGGCGTACGTCCACGGGGCGACCGCGAGCGATGCCATCGTCACGGGCTTCAAGTACGGCGCCCGCGTCGTCGCTGCCGCGGCGGTCATCATGATCTCGGTGTTCGCGGCGTTCATGCTGGAACCGGACTCGTTCATCAAGTCCATCGGTTTCGCTCTCGCGGCCGCCGTGTTCTTCGACGCCTTCATCGTCCGCATGATCCTGATCCCCGCGGTCATGGCGCTGCTCGGCGACAAGGCCTGGTACCTGCCGAAGTGGCTGGACAAGATTCTGCCGAACGTGGACATCGAAGGTGAGAAACTCGTCCGCAGGACGGACGAGACCGCACCGGCGACCCAGCAGCCGGCGAACCGGAGCTGAGTCGATGAACTGCACCCACCACGCCTGTCGTCCGACGGGTCCTGTCGAGAAGGAAGGATGCACGACGTGTTGATCTCACTTCTCCGCCGGTATCTGGCGCCGTACCGCGGCGCGCTGACAGGCGTGGTGGTGCTGCAGTTCGTGGCCACCGTGGCCTCGCTGTACCTGCCCAGCCTCAACGCCGACATCATCGACAACGGCGTGACGACCGGCGACACCGGCTACATCCTGTCGACCGGCTCGATCATGCTGGCCGTCTCCGCCGTGCAGATCGCGTGCTCGATCGGCGGCGTCTACTTCGGAGCACGCGCCGCCATGGCGGCCGGCCGCGACATCCGCGGGGCGCTCCTCGACCGCGTCGGCACTTTCTCGGCGCGCGAGGTCGGGACGTTCGGCGCTCCGTCGCTCATCACCCGCAACACGAACGATGTTCAGCAGGTGCAGATGGTGGTTCTGATGGGCTGCACCATCCTGGTGATGGCGCCCATCATGTGCGTCGGCGGCATCGTCATGGCTCTGCGCGAGGACTTCGGCTTGTCGTGGCTCCTCGGTATCGCCGTTCCTGCGCTGGCGCTGAGCATGGGCTTCGTCGTGGTCCGCATGGTTCCGGCGTTCAAGGTCATGCAGAAGCGCATCGACACGGTCAACCGCGTTCTGCGCGAGCAGATCACGGGCATCCGCGTGGTGCGCGCCTTCGTGCGCGAGCCGTACGAGGTGGAGCGTTTCGACGACGCGAACACCGCCCTCACCGCCACCGCACTGCAGGTCGGTCGTCTGATGGCGCTCATGTTCCCGGTGGTCATGCTCATCAGCAACGTCACCAGCGTCGCGGTGATCTGGTTCGGCGGTCACGCCGTCGACGAGGGACGCATGGAGATCGGATCGCTGACGGCCCTGCTGAGCTACATCATGCAGATCCTGATGTCGGTGATCATGGCGTCGTTCATCGCGATGATGATCCCGCGCGCCAGCGTGTGTGCCGAGCGCATCACCGAGGTGCTCGACACGAATTCGTCCGTCGTGCCCTCCGCGAAGCCCGTCGTCTTCGCCTCGGCGCCGTCGACGGTGGAATTCGACAAGGCCGCCTTCGCGTATCCCGCGGCCGATCACCCGGTGCTCTGCGACGTGTCGTTCCGGGCGACGGCCGGAACCACCACGGCCGTGATCGGCAGCACCGGCTCGGGCAAGACGACGCTGATCAACCTGATCCCGCGTCTCATCGACACGACCGACGGAGTGGTGCGCGTGGGCGGAACCGATGTGCGAGAACTCGATCCGGAGGCGCTGCGAGCGGAGATCGGACTGATCCCCCAGCGGCCCTTCCTGTTCTCCGGCACCATCGCCTCCAATCTTCGCTACGGCAAGGAGGACGCCACGGAGGCCGAGATGTGGGACGCACTCGAGGTGGCGCAGGCCGCCGACTTCGTCCGCGAGATGCCCGAGGGTCTCGAGACCCCCGTCGCCCAGGGCGGCACCACCGTCTCCGGTGGGCAGCGTCAGCGACTGGCCATCGCCCGCGCCATCATCCGGCGGCCGAGCATCTACGTCTTCGACGACGCGTTCTCCGCTCTCGACCTGACGACGGACGCGAATCTCCGAGCGGCCCTGCGCCCCATCACACGTGACGCCTGCGTCATCGTCGTCGCGCAGCGGGTGTCCACCATCCGCGACGCGGACAGCATCGTGGTGCTCGACGACGGCAGGATGGTCGGCCTCGGTACGCACGACGAGCTGCTCGAGACGTGTCCCACCTATGCCGAGATCGTCGACTCGCAGCGCACCGCAGCAGGTGTCGCATGACGCGGCCCGGCGGTCCTCCCGGTCCCGGTGCTCCCGGCACCAAGGCGATGAGCTTCGGACCGTCCGTCAGGCGGCTGCTGCGCCGGCTCCTTCCGCAGCGCATGCTGCTCTCGGTGGTACTCGTGTTCGCCGTCGCCAGCGTCGTTCTCACCGTTCTCGCCCCGAACATCCTGGGCCGAGCCACCAACCTCATCTTCGACGGCATCGTCGGCCGTTCGCTCGACCCCTCGCTGACCAAGGAGCAGGTCGTCGACGGTCTCCGCGCCTCGGGTGAGGGCACGCGCGCCGACATGGTGTCGAGCATGGACGTCGTCCCCGGCCGGGGAGTCGACTTCGACGCCGTCGGCAAGGTGCTGGTCCTCGTCCTCATCCTCTACATCGGGTCCGCACTGCTGTCCTGGGTGCAGGGCTACATCCTCAACATCGCGCTGCAACGCGTCATCAAGCGTCTGCGTACCGACGTCGAGAACAAGATCCACCGGTTGCCGTTGCGCTACTTCGACTCCCACAAGCGCGGCGACGTGCTCTCGCGAGTCACCAACGACATCGACAACGTCTCGCAGAGCCTGCAGCAGACACTCAGCCAGCTCGTGGTCTCGGTGCTCACGGTCTTCGGCATCCTGGGCATGATGCTGTGGATCTCGCCGCTGCTCGCACTGGTCGCGATCCTGACGGTGCCGTTGTCGATCGTGGTGACGGCGATGATCGCCAAGCGCTCGCAGCCGCACTTCATCGCGCAGTGGAAGCAGACCGGCGCGCTCAACGCACAGGTCGAGGAGGCCTACACCGGGCACGAGCTGGTCAAGGCCTACGGCCGCCAGCACGAGACGGCGCGGGTGTTCCACGAGAGCAACGAGGAGCTGTACCAGGCGAGCTTCCGGGCACAGTTCATCTCCGGAATCGTCATGCCCGCCATCATGTTCCTGGGCAACCTCAACTACGTCGCCATCGCCGTGGTGGGCGGACTGCGCGTCGCGTCCGGCACGCTGAGCCTGGGCGAGGTGCAGGCCTTCATCCAGTACTCCCGCCAGTTCACACAGCCGCTCACGCAGATCGGCTCGATGGTCAACCTGCTCCAGTCGGGTGTCGCCTCGGCGGAGCGCATCTTCGAGATCCTCGACGCCGAGGAGGAGGGCGCCGATCCGTCGGCACCCGTCACCCCCACCACGCGCAGTGGACGCGTCGAGTTCCGGGACGTGTCGTTCCGCTACGAACCGGAGCGTCCGCTCATCGACGGGCTGTCCTTCGTGGCGGAACCCGGCCAGATGGTTGCGATCGTCGGCCCCACCGGCGCCGGCAAGACGACGCTCGTGAACCTCGTGATGCGGTTCTACGACATCGATTCCGGCTCGATCACGCTCGACGGTGTGGACACGCGTGACATGACGCGGGCGACGCTGCGATCGCGCACCGGCATGGTGCTGCAGGACACCTGGCTGTTCGGCGGCAGCATCCGCGACAACATCGCGTACGGCAACAGTGGCGCCACCGAGGAGTCGATCATGGAGGCGGCGCGGGTGAGTTACGTCGACCGTTTCGTGCACTCGCTGCCCGACGGGTACGACACCGTCATCGACGAGGAGGGCAGCAACGTCAGTGCGGGCGAGAAGCAGTTGATCACCATCGCGCGCGCGTTCCTCGCCGACCCGGCCGTGCTGATCCTCGACGAGGCCACCAGCTCCGTCGACACCCGTACCGAGCTGCTGGTGCAGAAGGCCACCGCGGCCCTGCGCAGCGATCGCACGAGTTTCGTGATCGCGCACCGCCTCTCCACGATCCGCGACGCCGATCTGATCCTGGTGATGGAGAACGGGTCCATCGTGGAGAAGGGCACGCACGACGAGCTCATCGCGGCGCGTGGCGCCTACCACCGTCTCAGTGCGTCCGGCCTGCAGGAGCAGCAGTTGGCGTCTGGTTCGATGGGGGCATGACCGACCTCTTCACAGTCGAGACCCGTATCGAGGACCATCTCGGTCGAACCGGCACCCTGCGGACGCCGCACGGCGACATCGAGACCCCCGCGTTCATCGCCGTCGGCACCAAGGCCACCGTGAAGGCGGTGCTGCCGGAGTCGATGAAAGAGCTGGGCGCACAGGCGGTCCTGGCGAACGCCTACCACCTGTACCTGCAGCCGGGGCCCGACATCGTGGACGAGGCCGGGGGACTCGGCACGTTCATGAACTGGGACGGCCCGACGTTCACCGACAGCGGCGGGTTCCAGGTGATGTCGCTCGGCGTCGGGTTCAAGAAGGTCATCTCGATGGACGCCACTCGGGTGGAGTCTGACGACGTCATCGCCGAGGGCAAGGAGCGCCTCGCGCACGTCGACGACGACGGCGTGACGTTCAAGTCCCACCTCGACGGATCGCGGCACCGCTTCACTCCCGAGGTGTCGATGCAGATCCAGCACCAGCTCGGCGCGGACATCATGTTCGCGTTCGACGAGCTGACCACGTTGATGAACACCCGTGCGTACCAGGAACAGTCGCTGGACCGCACGCAGGCGTGGGCGGTGCGGTGCATCGCCGAGCACGAGCGCCTCACGGCCGAGCGCGCCGACAAGCCGTACCAGGCGCTGTTCGGTGTGGTGCAGGGTGCGCAGTACGAGGACCTTCGTCGGAAGGCGGCACACGATCTCGAGACCATCGTCGGCGAGACCGGGCGCGGATTCGACGGCTACGGCATCGGCGGCGCTCTGGAGAAGCAGAACCTCGGCACCATCGTTCGCTGGGTGAACGAGGAACTGCCCGAACACAAACCGCGCCACATGCTCGGGATCAGCGAGCCGGACGACTTCTTCGTCGCCATCGAGAACGGTGCCGACACGTTCGACTGCGTGAATCCGTCACGCGTGGCCCGGAACGCGGCGATCTACACACCGGACGGGCGCTTCAACATCAACACCGCGCGGTTCCGTCGGGACTTCACGCCGATCGACGAGGAGTGCGACTGCTACACCTGCGCGCACTACACGCGGGCGTACATGCATCACCTGTTCAAGGCCAAGGAGATGCTGGCCTCGACCCTCGCCACCATTCACAACGAGCGGTTCACCGTGCGGCTGGTGGACGACATCCGCGCCTCCATCCGCGACGGGCGGTTCCAGGAGTTCAAGAAGGAGACCCTGGCGCGCTTTTATTCCTGAGCCGCAACTCCCCGCGAGTACGCCCATAGTGTCGTGAAGTCGTGCTCGACAACGACAGTATCGACGTACTCGCGAGGCAGGGGTGGGGTCAGTCCGGGGAGTAGGTCGGCTCGCGCTTCTTGATGTACGCGATGACGGCGTAGGTGATCGGGAGCACGAGCACCTCGACGAGGGTCTTCCACAGGAAGCCGACGATGACGTAGTTCACGAAGTCGGCGCCCGTCGTGATGCCGATGACGCCGGCCGCGATGCTGCAGAAGATCAGGGTGTCGAAGAACTCGCCGACCACCGTCGACCCGATGAGGCGGGCCCACAGGTGCTTCTCCTTGGTGCGTTCCTTGATCTTCACCAGCACGATGGAGTTCAACAGCTGTCCGACGGTGTAACCGGCGAGACCGGCGAGGACCAGGCGCGGCACGACGCCGACGACGGTCTCGAGTGCGGCCTGGTTCTCGTAGAACGACGCGGCGGGGAGTTCGATGGCGATCCAGAAGCAGACCGATGTGAGCAGGAGAGAGCCGAAGCCCAGGTAGATGGCGCGGCGCGTCGCCTTGAGCCCGTACACCTCGCTGAGGACATCGCCGAGGATGTACGCGAGGGGGAAGAGGAAGAACGCGCCGTCGGTGTTGATGGGGAGAATCTGGAAGGGCCCGAGCGAGACGTCGGACGCGGCGAAGAAGGCGACACCCTTGCTGGCGGCCACGTTCGAGATCAGCAGTGTCGCGACGAAGAGCGCGACGATGGCGGGGTAGAAGCCACGGCTGATGTGGGCGAACGAGGCCTGTCCAGACGGAGTGTCGCCGTCGGTGGCGGTGGAGTTGGTTGCAGTCACCGGTCGATCCAAGCACCGAGACGACGACGGGCGCGAATCCCCGAAGGGACCCGCGCCCGATGTCGGTGTGTGCGGAGGCTACTTCTTGACCACCTGGGTGCCACCGGCGAACTGATCGTGCTTGCCCTGCTTGGTGGGGCTCGAGTTGACCGTGACGGCGATGACGATCACGGCGATGAACGCGAGCAGGCTACCGAGGAACGGGATGATGTTGAGCAGCGTGAACGCGTTGCGGATCGCGGACTGCTGCAGCGTCGGCCGCGGCGTGCCGGCGGGACCGTGCACCTGGAGTCCGAGGATCTTCTTGCCGAGAGTCGCGCCCTGGCTGACCTCGAGGCCGACGAAGTACGCGAACGTCAGGACGCCGGAGAAGAGCCCGGTGACGAGGATGTTGTCGGTCGCACCGAAGATCGCGGCGAGGATCAGCGCGACGATGCCGACGATGATCCCGTCGATGATGCGCGCGCCCAGTCGAATGCCGAGCCCACCGGGCTGACCGCCGCCGGGCACTCCACCGAAGTTCGAGCCACCGTAGTTGGTGGTGTTGTCGAACTGCGGGGGCGTCGGGTAGCCACCCTGCTGGGGGTAGCCGCCCTGCTGGGGGTAGCCACCCTGCTGCGGCGGGACGTTGCCCTGCGGCGGCGGGTAGTTGCCCTGCGAGGGCGGGGGGTAACTGCCCTGCGAGGGCGGCGGGTAGGACCCCTGCGACGGGGGCGGGTAGGAACCCTGCTGCGGCGGCGGGTAGCTGCCGGGGTTCTGCGGATCCTTGCTCGGGTCGAAACCGCCTGTGGTCATGATGTCCTTCTCGTACGGGTTGACGTGTCGGAGTCTTCTCGCGGCCACCTTACGTCCGATACGCCCCGACCGGTGTGCGATGTTCCGTTGCAACGGGGTCTCGATCAGTGACCGAGCACGAACCACGGCTCCCTCGGGAGCAGGTCCAGGGACCAGTGCGAGGCCAGGTCGGACAGCGATTCGTGCGTGCGCTCGGACGGAACCCCGATCGACGACGCGATCTCGGCGCGGACGTCGGACACGGTCTGCCCGGCGGCGAGTCGGTCGCGCAGGGTGACGGCGCCGTCCCGCTTGGCGAGGCGCTTGCCCGTCGGTCCGAGAGCGAGCGGGACGTGCACGTACTCCGGGATCTGCACGCCGAGCAGACCGGCGAGGTAGGCCTGACGCGGCGCCGACGCGAGCAGGTCGTCCGCGCGAACCACCTGGTCGACGCTCTGGAACCCGTCGTCGACGACGACGGCGAGGTTGTAGGCGGGAACGCCGTCCGTGCGCTGGAGGACGAGGTCGTCGACCACGCCCGTGAACTCGCCGACGAGGGCGTCGGTCACGGTGAACGACCGCGTGTCCGAACGCAACCGCAGCGCGGCGCGTCGGCCCTCGGCGCGGCGGGACGCGCGTTGCGCCTCGGTGAGGTTCCGGCAGGTTCCGGGGTACGCACCCTCGGGAGCGTGCGGTGCGGACGCGGCCTGCTGGATCTCGCGGCGGGTGCAGAAACACTCGTAGACACGGCCGTCGGCGGCGAGGGAGGCGATGGCCGCGGCATAGGACTCTCGGCGATCCGATTGCCGCAGCACCGGCCCGTCGACGGTGATGCCGACGGCGGCGAGATCGTCGAGCTGACGGTGTTCGGCTCCCGGTCGCACGCGATCGAGGTCCTCGACGCGCAGGACGAATCCGCGTCCGGTTCCGCGGGCGAGGAGCCACGCGAGCACAGCCGTGCGGAGGTTCCCGATGTGGAGGTCGCCGGAGGGGCTCGGTGCGAAGCGGCCGTTCACTCGCCGCGACCCATGAGCTCGTCCCGTCGGGACGCGACCTCCGTCCGCAGCGCGTCGACCACCACCCCGACCTCGGGGCGGCGCAGCGTCTCGCCGCGCACGACCAGCCAGTAGGCCAGGGTGACCGACACCTCCGAGCGCAGGATGCGCACGAGATCGCGGTGCCGGTCGGCCATGAAGCACGGCAGCAGGCCGATACCGGCGCCCGCCCGCGTGGCCTCGACGTGCACGAAGACGTTGGTCGAGCTCACCGAACTCCGCATCACCGGGACGTCCGACGACGGGGGAGCGTCGCCGACGGCGACCGAGCGCGCGAGATCCAGGTCGTCGACGTGGAGCATCGACTCGACGAAGTAGACGAGGGGATGGCCGGCGAGGTCGCGTCGGGTGGTGATGGTGTCGTGGTGCTCGAGGTACTCCGGAGTGGCGTACAGACCGAGGCAGTACTCGCCGAGGTGCACGGCCTCGGCGCGGTGCACCTGAGGCGTGCCGACGACGATCTCGATGTCCATTCCCGACCGTTGTTGCGAGGCGCGTCGCGTCGCGGCGACCAGTTCCAGGGACACCTCGGGGTGCCGTTCCTGCACACTGACGGCGGCCGGCGCCGCGATGTAGGCGCTGAATCCGTCGGTCGCGGAGATGCGGACGACACCGCGCAGCGACGCACCGCCCGGGTTCACCAGGCCGCGCACCACGCTGTCGACCGTCTCGGCCGCGGCGAGTGCGTGTCGGCCCAGGTCGGTGAGTTCCCAGCCGCCCGAGGTGCGGACGAGTACCCGACCACCGAGTGATTTCTCCAGTGAGGCGATGCGGCGAGACACCGTCGTGTGATTGACACCGAGGCTGTCCGCGGCGGCGGTGAAGCGGCCGCTGCGCCCGACGGCGAGGAGGACGAGAAGATCGTCCGCGCTGGGCGGCGTGTGCGCCGAGGAGCGTCCGGACGAGGTCATGTGTGCATCTTTGCAGTTCGGTCGTGCGCGCGCGGCCATTGTGCGGCGCGGTGATCTGCGTCGATACTCGACTCGGCGTGTGCCGTGGATCACTGTCCCGGCACCGGAGACTTAGCAAGGAGAATGTCATGTCGGTTGTCGACAGGGTGGATCGCGACGAGGAACCGTCGGGTCTGCGGAAGGTGGTCGCCGCATCCATGGCGGGCACCGTGGTCGAGTGGTACGAGTTCTTCCTCTACGGCACGGCGGCGACGCTCGTGTTCAGCAAGATCATGTTCGCGGAGGGAACCAGCGAACTCGACGCCATCCTGGCGGCCTTCGTCACGTACGCGGTCGGCTTCGTCGCACGACCGCTCGGTGGCATCGTCTTCGGTCACTTCGGTGACAAGTATGGACGTAAGAAGCTCCTGCAGTTCTCGCTGGTGCTGGTCGGCGCCGCCACCTTCCTCATGGGCTGCCTGCCGACGTTCAACCAGATCGGGTACTGGGCGCCGGCACTTCTGGTGACGCTGCGCTTCATCCAGGGCTTCGCGGTGGGCGGTGAGTGGGGCGGCGCCGTGCTTCTTGTCGCCGAGCACAGCCCCAACAAGAGCCGCGGCTTCTGGGCCAGTTGGCCGCAGGCCGGTGTCCCCGGCGGCAACCTGCTCGCGACGGTCGTCCTGTTGGTGCTCACCACCGTGCTCTCGGAGGACGCGTTCCTCAGCTGGGGCTGGCGTGTCGCGTTCTGGCTGTCCGCCGTCATCGTCTTCGTCGGCTACTACGTCCGCACCAAGGTCACCGACGCACCCATCTTCGTCGAGGCGCAGAAGCAGGCCGAGGTCATCAAGGCCGCGTCGTACGGCGTCTTCGAGGTCGTGAAGCGTTACCCGCGTGGCGTGTTCACCGCGATGGGCCTGCGCTTCGGCGAGAACGTCATGTACTACCTGGTGGTCACCTTCTCCATCACCTACCTCAAGGTCGAGGTGGGAACCGACACCAGCACCATCCTGTGGTGGATGCTCATCGCGCACGCCGTGCACTTCGCGGTGATCCCGTTGGTCGGTCGCCTGGCGGACACCGTCGGACGCCGTCCGGTGTACCTCGTCGGTGCGGTCACCGCCGGCACGTGGGGCTTCTTCGCCTTCCCCATGATGAACAGCGGCCACAACGTCGTCATCATGCTGGCGATCATCATCGGACTGGTGTTCCACGCCTTCATGTACGCCACCCAGCCGGCGATCATGTCCGAGATGTTCCCCACGCGTATGCGGTATTCCGGTGTGTCCCTGGGCTATCAGGTGACGTCGATCGTCGCCGGGTCGCTCGCGCCGATCATCGCGGTGAAGCTGCTGGACGTCTACGGCTCGTCCGTGCCGATCGCCTGGTACCTCGCAGCCTCCGCGCTCATCACGCTGATCGCCGTCGTGGTGGCTCGTGAGACCAAGGGCATCGCGCTCGAGAGCATCGACATCGCCGACGCGAAGAACCTGGCCACCGAGGCCGAGCTCGCGAAGGCCGGTATCCCGACGAAGTAGGCACGCACACAGAATCGCGCCCTCTCCCGCATGACGGGAGAGGGCGCGTTCGTGTGTGTGTCAGGCCTCGGCGACGAGGTGCGGACGCGAGGCACCGGCCTCGCAGTCACGCATGAACTCGGTGAAGATGCGGTCGAAGCGGTCGGGATTGTCGAGATGCGGGAAATGCCCTGCCCTCTCGAAGATCTCGACGCGGCCGTGCGGCAACTCGGCCCGAGCGTTCTCGGTGTGCGAGTTGGGGATGATGCTGTCGCGCGCACCCCAGACCAGCATCGCCTGGATGTTGGGGAAGTTGGCGAAGTGCGGTGTCGCACTGATGGTCTGACCGCGGAAGCTGATGACGGAGCGGGCGGTCGCGAGGAACGCGCGGCGGGTGCCGGCGTCCTGGACCGACCCGAAGCTGCGCCACGCCTCGGAGGAACTGGCGCTCATCAGGGGGAGTCCCAGCTTGTCGAGCCGATCGATCGCGAGATCGGTGAGGCCCCGCACGGTGCGGTTCGCCATCAGCGGGAGAACGAATTCGCTGCCCGGCAGGGTGGCCGCACGCAGGAGGGGGCTCACCTCGGGGCCGAGGCCGCCGCTGGCGATGAGCACCATGCGCTCGACCAACTCGGGGAACAGGTACAGCGTCTGCATTGCGATGCCACCGCCGAGCGAGTGGCCCACGAACGTCGCCGACGTGATGTCCAGGCTGTGCAGCAGGTCGCGCACCGTCGCGGCGTGGGAACTGATGGAGTAGTCCCCGGCGGGCTTGTCCGATTCACCGTGGCCGAACAGGTCCGGCACGATGACGCGGTACCGCTGCGACAGGGTGTCGATCTGCGGTTCCCAGTTGTGATGGGAGCCCAGCAGTCCGTGGATCAGGATGACCGCGGGGCCGTGTCCGATGTCCAGGTACTTCAGTTCGTTGCCGTGCAGACTGAGTGTCTGCATGTCCGGCTGTGCGGTATCGAGTGCCGCCATGGGAGATCCCTCCGTTGTACTACCGCTCCAGTGTGCACGCTGGTGGGCGGCGGGGAGCCGTTCCGCGAGCATGTGATCCCAGACATTCACTGCCCGGCGGCGGTGTCGGTCACAAGAGGTTTCGGTGGCGAACGACGCGATCAGTGCGTCAGATACACCTTCACCGCCACGACGATCGCGGCCAGCGCTGCGGTGGCGATACCGGCCAGGACCAGGCGAAACGACAGTCCGCGGCCGCGCAGACGCTCGGCGACGACCGGGATCGACGCGATACGCAACGTCACCAGACCACCCGCGAGCCCCTGCGCGAGTGCGCCGGGCAGAATATCGAGCCACGCCAGCGCCAGCAGCAACGACGGCGCGACGCCCGAGGAGGCGATCGGCATCGAGTCCCGCAACTCCTCGCGCCAGTCGACGGTGTCGTCGTCGACGGTGCCGGCCGCGACGGCGTCCGCGAAGATGTGGGCGAGGAAGGTGGTGAGCGTGGTGCCGATCACCAACAACGCCGCCGTACCGTTCGCGATGGACGACGGACTGGCGGCGACCACCACGGTCATCACCAGGACGTTTCCGTAGACGTAGGCCGAGAGACGTCGGGTGGCGCGGTGCGGAGGCAGCACGCCGGCCTTGCGCGTCGTCACTCGGCGGTAGAGGGATCCGACGGGTCCGGGTGTGCTCATCCCGGGAATGCTGCCAGGTGGAGAGGAGTCGCGATGGCCCTGGTCGTGCGCGGTGTCGGGTGGCCACGCGGGGAGCCGCTGCTCGGAGTCACCGACACGGACACCGGCGAGGTGACGTCCCGGCCGGTGCTGTCGTCCGCACTGCGATACCGCGCGCTCGACGCGCCGGGTGTGATGTGGTGCATCGGTCGCCGCGCCGAGGACGGCCGTCCTGTGGCCTGCCCGAACGGTGCGCGCGCCACCTCCGGGGTGCACTGCGACGCCTGTGTCGCGGCGGATCCGTACCGGTTCGTCCACATCGTCCACCGGCAGGACTTCCTGTCGAAGGGGCTCGAGAGCGTCGTGATGCAACCGCACTGGCTCTACGTCGCGACCTTCGCCGACGGGACGGACAAGGTGGGAACGGCGGCGGATCCTCGGAAATGGGGACGGCTCACCGAGCAGGGCGCCGTGGTCGGACGCTACGTCGCACGGGCGGTCGACGGACGCGTGGTGCGGCACCTCGAGGACGCGATGACCGACACTGCCGGTCTGCGCCAGGCCGTGCGCGCCGCAGCCAAGGCGGCGGGGTTGACCCGCCCGATCGACCTCGCCCGCCTCGACCGATCGAACGCAGACGCGGCGACACTGGCGCGCGAGGTGCTCGCCGACCTCGGTCCCGACTTCTCCGACGACGACTTCCGTGTCGTCGACGAGCAGTGGGAGCCGCCCGCGGGCCGAGAGGCGGCCTTCACGGGTCGGCGCACGGCCTATCCGCTGGACACTGCCGTCGGTGCGCACGGCCTGACCGTCCAGTGGTGCATCGGTTCCGCCGTCGGCGCGACGGTGGCGGAGGATCCGGATGCCGTCTACGTCGCCGACCTGGCCCGACTGCGGGGCCGCCGCATCGAGTGGGGCGAGTTCGATACCGCGCTGCCCGCCATGCAGGAAGCACTGTTCTGAGTTTGTCCCCGGCCGCCACGTGGCATTCGTGAGCCATGCCGACCTATCGAGTGAGAGACACCAGCGACGACTCCATCCTGGCCACGGCCGAGCACGAGGACGTGTCGACGGCCGAGGCGTGGGCCGCGGTGGTCGTGGAAGGGCTCGACCCGGCTCCGGTGACCTGGGTGCTGGACAGAGAGTGAGAACGAAGAAGACCCCCGTGCAGCGCACGGGGGTCTTTCTCTGCGGAGGATAGGGGATTTGAACCCCTGAGGGCGTTAACCCAACCCGCGTTCCAGGCGAGCGCCATAGGCCACTAGGCGAATCCTCCGTCGGCTACCTTACCGGCGACACCCCCGTTGAGACGAATCGGGTCGGTTCGGTGGTGCGCGGGGGATGTGGCTAGACTCGTCCACGGATCCCGCGCGGCGCGCATCCTGTGAACTCCCCCAGGGCCGGAAGGCAGCAAGGGTCAACGGGCTCTGCCGGGTGCGCGGGGTCCCCTTAACTTCCCGCCACGCGCAGTCGCCTCGAAAGGCCCTCCTCGCCATGACCGGCCAAGCTCAACTCGGACTGATGAACCCCGACGAGCTGGCCGCGGAGCACGAGAAGCGCACCGCCGAGTACGAGGCACTGGTCGCACGCGGACTCTCGCTGGACCTCACCCGCGGCAAGCCGTCACCCGAGCAGCTCGATCTCGCGGCCGGCCTGCTCACCCTGCCCGGTGAGGACTACCGGGACGGCAAGGGCACCGACTGCCGCAACTACGGCGGACTGCAGGGTCTGCCCGAGCTGCGCGCCATCTTCGGTGAGCTACTGAACATCCCGGCCGCGAACCTGATCGCGGGAAACAACGCGAGCCTCGAGATCATGCACGACCTCGTGGTGTGGGGGCTGCTGCACGGCACCGTCGACTCGGTGCGTCCGTGGTCGGCCGAACCCGTCGTCCGCTTCCTGTGCCCGAGCCCCGGTTACGACCGGCACTTCGCCATCACCGAGAGCTACGGCATCGAGATGATCCCGGTGACGATGAACGAGGACGGCCCCGACGTCGCCGAGGTCGAGCGGCTGGTCTCGGGCGATCCGCAGATCAAGGGCATGTGGTGTGTGCCGAACTACGCCAACCCCACGGGTGCGGTGTACTCGGAGGAGGTCACCCGCGCTCTCGCGACGATGCCCACCGCGGCCGCCGACTATCGGCTGTTCTGGGACAACGCCTACGCGGTACATCCGCTGGCAGACGAGTTCCCGCCCGCGTACGACGTGCTGAGCCTGGCAGCGGATGCCGGTCACCCGAACCGTCCGTACGTCTTCGCGTCCACGTCGAAGATCACCTACGCCGGTGCCGGCGTCAGCTTCCTCGGTTCGTCGTCGGCGAACCTCGACTGGTACCTGGGCCACTACGGCAAGAAGAGCATCGGCCCCGACAAGCTCAATCAGCTCCGCCACCTGCGCTTCTTCGGTGATGCCGACGGTGTGCGGTCGCACATGGCCAAGCACCGCGAGATCCTCGCGCCCAAGTTCGCGATGGTCCAGGAAATCCTCGACGACAGGCTCGGTGCCTCGAAGGTCGCATCGTGGACCGAGCCCGACGGTGGCTACTTCGTCAGCCTGGACGTGCTCGACGGCACCGCTGCGCGCACCATCTCCCTGGCGAAGGACGCCGGCATCGCCCTCACCGGCGCTGGCTCCGCCTTCCCGTACAAGCGCGATCCCGACGACCGGAACATCCGCCTCGCCCCCAGCTTCCCGTCCACCGACGAGTTGTCCGCGGCGATGGACGGCGTGGCCACCTGCGTGCTGCTGGCCGCGACGGAGAAGCTGCTCGGGTCGTAGTTCGGTCGGGTTCTCACACCGATTCCGGCAGGTTTCACCGGCTGCAACCCCTGTGAGTTGCGGAAACCGGTGACGGTTCGACGCCTGTGGATGGCCATGAGCAGCATTCCTGGATCTCGGCCACGATCGTCACATGAGCGACGAGGGCGAAGCCGCAGAACTGATCCGGCGCGCGGATCTTCTCGGCCGAGGTGTGTCCGACACCGAGATCCGCAGTGCACGCAGGTCCGGGTCCATAGTGGCCGTGCGGCGGGGGTGTTTCGTCGACAAGCGGCGTTTCACCGACTCCGCGCCGGAGGCTCGACACCTTCTCGCAGCCCGGGCAGCCCTGGCCGCAGGCGGACCGGGTCTCACGCTCAGCCACGAGTCGGCCGCGCTGGCGTGGGGCATGTCGTTGTGGCAGGGGCCGCCACCGCTGGTGCACCTGACGGTCGACAGGCCGACCGGCGGACGTGTCGACGCGGTACGGCACCTTCACACGCATCCACTCGCCGATGTGGACGTGGTGATGCGTGACGGTGCGAGAGTGACCTCCGCGGCGCGGACCGTGGCGGATCTTGCGTGCGCCTTGAGCTTCGAAGCCGCTGTGTGCGTTGGTGATTCGGCGCTGGCATGCACTCCGACATCGATCGACGACATCACCGAGGCCATCCGCGGGTGTGGCCGTCGGCGCGGCGTCGCGGGCGCTCGACGTGCCGCCGCATTCTTGGACGGTCGTAGCGAGAGCGTCGGCGAATCGCGCAGTCGGGTGTACCTCGATCGGCACGGGCTCCCCGCGCCCGAGCTGCAGATCGAGATCGTGATCGACGGGCGCACGTATCGGCCGGACTTCCTGTGGGAGGACCAGCGCGTGCTCGGCGAATTCGACGGACTGGCGAAGTACACACGCAACGGCGAGTCCGCGAACGCAGTCGTGATCCGCGAGAAGTTACGGGAGGACGCTCTGCGTGCCGCCGGGTGGATCGTCGTGCGGTGGACGTGGGCGGACCTCGTCGACGGTCGGCTGGCGCAGCGCATTCGTGCTGCGCTGTCCGCGTGAAAGAATGACGCCATGGCCACGACGCTGCACTTGGTGGGGGATCCCGACGCCGACGCCCTGCTCGCCTCCGACCCGCTCGCGCTGCTGATCGGGATGTTGCTCGATCAGCAGGTACCGATGGAGTCGGCGTTCGCCGGTCCGAAGAAGCTGGTGGATCGCATCGGGTCGCTCGACGTCCGCGCGATCGCCGAGATGCCGGAGGACGACTTCCTCGCGATCTGCTCCACTCCACCCGCGGTGCACCGGTTCCCCGGGTCGATGGGCAAGCGGATCCAGTCGATGTGCTCGTACATCGTCGACGAGTGGGACGGCCGCGCCGACGCCATCTGGACGGACGGCGACCCGGACGGCAGAGAAGTGCTGGAGCGATTGAAGGCGCTGCCCGGGTACGGCGATCAGAAGGCGCGCATCTTCCTGGCTCTGCTGGGCAAGCAGATGGGTGTGGAGCCGGCCGGGTGGCGCGACGCCGCCGGATCGTACGGCGACGACGGCTCCCGACGATCCATCGCCGACGTGGTCGACGCGACCAGTCTGGGCGAGGTGCGCGAGTTCAAGAAGGCGGCCAAGCGGGCCGCCAAGGAGAGCGCAGGATCGTAGGTTCCCGCCGACCGTTCTGTCGGTCGACGTCGGTACTCTCTCTCGCGTGGCCCTGTACCGGAAGTACCGTCCAGCGACGTTCGCGGAAGTGGTCGGGCAGGAGCATGTCACCGAGCCTCTGTCCGTCGCACTGGACTCGAAGCGCATCAATCACGCCTACCTCTTCTCCGGCCCTCGCGGGTGTGGCAAGACGTCGTCCGCACGCATCCTGGCGCGGTCGCTCAACTGCGTCCAGGGTCCGACGTCGACGCCGTGCGGAGTGTGCGGCTCGTGTGTCGCGCTCGCTCCCGGTGGCCCGGGCAACCTCGACGTCATCGAGCTCGACGCGGCCAGCCACGGCGGCGTGGACGACACCCGTGAGCTGCGTGACCGCGCGTTCTACGCGCCTGCGGAATCGCGCTACCGCGTCTTCATCGTGGACGAGGCCCACATGGTCACGACGGCGGGCTTCAATGCGCTGCTCAAGATCGTGGAGGAGCCGCCCGAGCACCTGATCTTCGTGTTCGCGACCACGGAGCCGGAGAAGGTGCTGCCGACCATCCGCAGCCGCACCCATCACTACCCCTTCCGGTTGCTGCCTCCGCTCGCCATGCGCGGCCTGATGGAGCGCATCTGTGCGGAGGAGAAGGTCACCGTGCAGGATGCGGTGTACCCGTTGGTCATTCGTGCCGGTGGTGGCTCCCCGCGCGACACCCTCAGCGTGCTGGACCAGCTGCTCGCCGGTGCAGGCGACGAGGGTGTGCAGTACACCCGCGCACTCACTCTGCTCGGCGTCACCGACGTCGCGCTGATCGACGAGGCCGTCGACGCACTGGCCGCCCGGGACGGTGCCGCTCTGTTCGGCACCGTCGAGAAGGTCATGGACGCGGGCCACGATCCCCGCCGGTTCGCGGTGGACCTGCTCGATCGACTCCGCGACCTCATCCTCATGCGCGCGGTCCCCGATGCGGGGGAGCGCGGACTCGTCGACGCCCCCGCCGACATGCTCGATCGGATGCGCGACGAGGCGGAGCGCATCGGCCCGGCCACGCTGGCCCGATTCGCGGAGACGGTGCACGCCGGACTCGGTGAGATGCGCGGCGCCACAGCTCCCCGGCTGTTGCTGGAGGTCATGTGTGCGCGGATGCTGCTGCCGGCGGCGTCCGATGCGGAAAGTGCTGTGCTGCAACGGTTGGAGCGCCTCGAACGGCGCCTCGACGTGACCCTGCCCGCAGGCGAGGCCGCTGCGGTCGAGGCCGAACATCAGCACGACCGCCTCGAGGCGGCGGCGCAGCAGCAGACGTACCGCCGTCCGTCCGAGCGGGCGGCCGAGCCGGCCCCCGCTCCCGCGCCCGTCGTCGACGCCCCCGCAGCCAGAGTCGCTGCACCGGAACCGGTCACACCCAGACCTGCGCGCCCCGAACCGGCCGCAGCGCAGCCGGCCACCCCTGAGCCCGAGCCGACCCCCGAAACCGAGCCGACCTCTGAACCCGAGCCGACCCCGGAGCCCACTCCCGTAGCCGTGGAAACCCCGGCCGCCGAATCGACGACACCCGAGCCCGCCGAGTCGGCACTCGAGCAGACAGAGACGGCAGCAGAGACAGCACCCGAGCCCGCCGTGCCGAGTCCCGCCGCGGCGGAGGGTCCGGATGCCGCGGACGTGCGCGCCGTCTGGTCCGAGGTGCGGACGAAGGTGCGCGAGCGCAGCCGCACCGTCGAGGTGATGCTCTCGGGCGCCACCGTGAAGTCCGTCGGGGACGGGGCGATCGTGTTGGCTCACGACTCGGTACCGCTGGCCAAGAGGCTGGTCGAGCCCCGCAACGCCGAGGTCATCAAGGACGCGCTGCGTGACGTCTTCGGCGTCGAGTGGACCGTGGTCTGCGAGGCGGGCGACGGCACCGCCCGGTCGGCGGCACCGGCGCCGGCATCCGCCCCGGCCGAGCGCCCGGCGTCCACCGGCCCTCGGTTCTCGCGCCCGAGCAGGTCGGCGCCCACCCCGGAGCCGGCACGGCCGGCGCAGTCCGGCAGCGCCCCGGCGCGGTCGACGCCCTCGCGCCCGTCCGACGACGACATCCCCCCGCCGCCCGAGGAGCCCGACTATCCGGACGACCCGGGTCCCTCGCCGTACGACGGTCCACCTCCCCCGGAGAGCCCGGAGGAGCAGGAAGAGCTCATGAAGCAGGCGAAGGAGCCGGTCGATCCGTCGACGCGTCGCGATCCGGACGAGGTCGCGCTCGAGCTGCTGCAGTCCGAGCTGGGTGCCACCCCGCTGAAAGACGTCTGACCTGCTGCTGACGGTGTGAAACACCGGCAGGAGTGTCACAGTGCGCGCTCGTTTCGGTCCTTTCGGCAGCGCGGCTCCATGCCTAGGGTGAATGGCGTCGAGGTCTGTCCTCGTGGGCGCCGGTGTCACCAGTGCACCGTGCTGCCCGAGTCTCACGTCGGAAGGAACTGTGTTCAGTGACCACAGAGGCATACATCTACGAAGCCATCAGAACACCGCGAGGTAAGGGCAAGAACGGGTCGCTGCACTCGGTCAAGCCGATCTCGCTGGTCACCGGGTTGATCGACGAGCTCCGCCGTCGTTTCCCCGACATGGACGAGGATCGCATCTCCGATCTGATCCTGGGCGTCGTCTCGCCCGTGGGAGATCAGGGTGCCGACATCGCCCGTACCGCGGTGCTCGCCGCGAAGATGCCCGACACGGTCGGCGGCTTCCAGCTCAACCGTTTCTGCGCGTCCGGCCTCGAAGCCGTCAACCTCGCCGCGCAGAAGGTGCGGTCGGGCTGGGACGAGCTCGTCATCGCCGGTGGCGTGGAGTCGATGTCCCGCGTTCCCATGGGATCGGACGGCGGCGCGTGGGCCATGGACCCGCAGACCAACTACGACACCTACTTCGCCCCCCAGGGCATCGGCGCCGACCTCATCGCGACGATCGAGGGCTTCACCCGTGAAGACGTCGACGCGTACGCCGCGCAGTCCCAGGAGCGCGCTGCAGCCGCATGGTCGGGTGGCTACTTCACCAAGTCCGTCGTGCCGGTCACGGACCAGAACGGTCTGCTGATCCTCGACAGTGACGAGCACATGCGCCCCGGCACCACCGTCGAGTCGCTCGGCAAGCTCAAGCCGGCCTTCGAGGGCATCGCCGCGATGGGCGGGTTCGACGACGTCGCGCTGCAGAAGTACCACTGGATCGAGAAGATCGATCACGTCCACACCGGCGGTAACTCGTCGGGCATCGTCGACGGTGCGGCCCTGGTCGTCGTCGGCAGCGAGGACGCCGGCAAGTCGATGGGCATGACGCCGCGCGCTCGCGTCGTCGCGACCGCCACCAGCGGCGCCGACACCACCATCATGCTGACCGGGCCGACGCCCGCGTCGAAGAAGGTGCTGGCCGCGGCCGGCCTGACGGTCGACGACATCGACCTGTTCGAGCTGAACGAGGCATTCGCCTCCGTGGTCCTGCGCTTCCAGCGCGACCTGAAGATCCCGGGCGAGAAGCTCAACGTCAACGGTGGCGCCATCGCGATGGGCCACCCCCTCGGTGCCACGGGCGCCATGATCACCGGCACCGTGCTCGACGAGCTCGAGCGTCGGAACGGCCGCTACGCACTGATCACCCTGTGCATCGGCGGCGGCATGGGCGTGGCCACCATCATCGAGCGAGTCTGAGGAACAGCATGAGTGACAACATGATTCAGTGGGACCAGGATGCCGACGGCATCGTCACCCTGACGATGGACGACCCGAACCAGGGCGCCAACACGATGAACGAGCTCTACAAGACCTCGATGGGCGCCACGGTCGACCGCCTCGAGGCCGAGAAGGACTCCATCACCGGTGTCGTCGTCACCTCGGCGAAGAAGACCTTCTTCGCCGGTGGCGATCTCAAGAACATGATCAAGGCCGGCCCCGCCGACGCCCAGCAGATCTTCGACGAGGTGCAGACGGTCAAGTCGCAGCTGCGTCGGCTCGAGACGCTCGGCAAGCCTGTCGTGTCCGCGATCAACGGCGCCGCACTCGGTGGCGGCCTGGAGATCACGCTGGCGACGCACCACCGCATCGTCGCGGACGTTCCCGGTGTCCAGCTCGGCTTGCCCGAGGTGTCGCTGGGCCTGCTGCCCGGCGGCGGCGGCGTCACCCGCATCACCCGCATGATGGGTATCCAGAACGGCTTCATGTCGGTGCTGTCCCAGGGCACGCGATTCCGCCCGGCCAAGGCGCTCGAGCTCGGTCTGGTGCATGAGGTCGTCGGCAGCGTCGAGGAACTCGTTCCCGCTGCGAAGGCATGGATCAAGGCCAACCCCGAGGGCGGCGTCGCCCCGTGGGACGTCAAGGGCTACAAGATCCCCGGCGGCACGCCTTCCAATCCCAAGCTCGCGCAGATCCTTCCGGCGTTCCCGTCGAACCTGCGCAAGCAGATCAAGGGCGCGCCGATGCCGGCACCGCTCGCGATCCTGTCCGCCGCGGTGGAGGGTGCGCAGGTCGACTTCGACAACGCGTCCACCATCGAGTCGCGCTACTTCACGTCGCTCGTCACCGGCCAGGTGTCGAAGAACATGATCCAGGCATTCTTCTTCGACCTGCAGGCGATCAATGCCGGCAAGTCCCGCCCGGACGGCTACGAGAAGACGCAGTTCACCAAGGTCGCCGTGCTCGGCGCCGGCATGATGGGCGCGGGCATCGCCTACGTCTGTGCCAAGGCCGGAATCGACGTGGTGCTCAAGGACGTCGAGCAGGCGTCCGCGGACAAGGGCAAGGCGTACTCCGAGGCCATCGAGGCCAAGGCGCTCTCACGCGGCAAGACCACGCAGGAGAAGTCGGACGCGCTGCTGGCGCGTATCCACCCGACGGCCGATCCGAAGGACGTCGAGGGTGCAGACCTCGTCATCGAGGCGGTCTTCGAGTCGCAGGACCTCAAGCACAAGGTCTTCCAGGAGATCGAGGACCTCGTCGCTCCCGATTCGCTGCTCGGCTCGAACACCTCGACGCTTCCCATCACCGGTCTCGCGACGGGTGTGAAGCGCCAGGAAGACTTCATCGGTATTCACTTCTTCTCGCCCGTCGACAAGATGCCGCTGGTCGAGATCATCCGCGGTGACAAGACCTCGGATGCCGCTCTGGCCAAGGCATTCGACCTCGTACAGGCCATCAAGAAGACTCCGATCGTCGTCAACGACAGCCGTGGCTTCTTCACCTCCCGCGTGATCGGCACCTTCATCAACGAGGCCATCGCCATGCTGGGCGAGGGCGTCGAGCCCGCGACCATCGAGCAGGCCGGTCTGCAGGCGGGCTACCCGGCGCCGCCGTTGCAGCTCTCCGACGAGCTGACGCTGACGCTGATGCAGAAGATCCGCAAGGAGACCTACGACGCGATCGTCGCAGCCGGCGGAACTCCTCCCGAGGATGCCGCGGGCGCGGTCATCGACAAGATGGTCGACGAGTTCGAGCGTCCGTCGAAGGCCAAGGGTGCCGGCTTCTACGAGTACGTCGACGGCAAGCGCACCGGCCTCTGGTCGGGTCTGCGTGACGCCTTCAAGTCGGGTACCTCGGAGTCGTCGTTCGAGGACCTCAAGGAGCGCATGCTCTTCATCGAGGCGATCGAGACGCAGAAGTGCTTCGACGAGGGCGTGCTGAACACGACGGCCGACGCCAACATCGGCTCGATCTTCGGTATCGGCTTCCCGGCGTGGACCGGTGGCGTGCACCAGTACGTCGTCGGCTACGAGGCCGCGGACGGCTCGATCGGCAAGGAGGCGTTCGTCGCCCGTGCCGAGGAGCTGGCCAAGCAGTACGGCGAGCGGTTCACTCCGCCTGCGTCTCTGCGCTAGTCACGAGTACACGACAGCCCCGCACCTCCTGGTGTGGGGCTGTCGTCGTCTCAGCTCAGGACGCGCGCGGCGAAGTCGAGTGATGCGGGCATGGAGGCCATCAGGGTGCCGATGTGATCGGGCGTCGGAAAGGTGACCAGCTGGAAGTCCGTACCGGCAGCGGTCATCCGGGCCGTGTGGACGAACGTGAGCGGAGCCGGAACTGTCTGATCGGAGAGGCTCTGAGTCACGAGGAGCGGCCGGTCGTAGCCACTGACGGGGACGGCCTGCATCTGCTCGAGCACGGGGGCCAGCGGCGTCAACGGGCGCGTGAGAAGCTCCCCGAACTGGGCCGGGTGCGCCGACCGATAATCGCGGAATTCGTTGCCGCACAGCGTGGTCGCAGCGTCGAGATACTCGACGCCCTTCGGCGTCAGGTACTGCCGGACGTCGAGTTCCGGACGCTGGTCCGCCAGTCCGGCGAGGGTGTAGAAGACGTAGCCGAGAAAGCCGCTGGGGACGACCGGCGGGAGAATCGGACCGACCAGCGGGAGCACGGTGTCGAGCCCCGTCGGGCCGGCCACGGACACGGCGCCGCGGAAGTCGAGGTCCGGTGCGCGGGTGGATGCCGCTGCGGCGGTGAAGAAGGACGTGTTGCCGCCCTGGGACAGGCCGGTGGTGATCCATTCCGGCGAGAGCCGATCGCCGAGCATCGTGTGTGCTGCGCGGACGATGTCGATCGCGTTGGCACCGGCGGCGGGTCCGTCCAGATAGGCGTGCACACCCGGAGTCCCCATGCCCGCATAGTCGGTGGCCACCACGGCGTGTCCGGCGGCCAGCCACGCCTCGATCGCCGGACGCTCGTACTGCGCGGTGCCCGTCGCCGACGGTGCACACGAGTCGGCGACACCGGTGGTGCCGTGGGCGTAGGACACGACCGGCCATCCGTCGGCGGGAGCATCGCCTGTCGGCACGAACACCGTGCCCGTCGACTCCCCGGCCTGCTCGGCCGTCCGCAGCGTGGAGTAGCGCACCACATAGCTCTCCGCGGCGCCGGCGGGTGCCAGCGCGGGATCGAGCGCGGTGCTGGAGAGCACCGTGCCCGCGGCCGTCTCGGCGGACGCGGGAGCGGGGACGAGAAGGACGGACGACGCGAGTGCGACGCACGCGACGAGGACCGGTGGACAGAATCGTCGGGGAAGAGAAGTCACGGACAGCAGTCCATCATGTCGAGCGGCGTCCGTGGTGTGTCCCGTCGCGACGATGTGTCTCGTCACGAGAACGGGCCCGACGCGGCATCAGGGGACTAGGTTCGACAGGTGAAGACTCCCGTTGTCACCGTCATCGGTGCCGTGATCGCCGTCATGGGCCTGCTGTTCAGCCTCCAGGGATTCGGGGTGATCGGTGGCAGTGCGATGAGCAACACGACCACCTGGTCGATCCTCGGCCCCGTCATCCTGATCGTCGGAGTGGCGATCGTGGTGGTGAGCAGGCGCCGAGGGGTCTAGTCGGAGAAACGCCTGCGCAGGTCGACCTTCACTACCTTGCCGCCGGCGTTGCGGGGGAGCGCCTCCACCAGCACCAGGTGGCGCGGGTGCTTGTAGTGCGCGAGGCGTCCGTCCAGCCAGCCGACGAGGTCGGGAAGCGTGAGGTCCGGCTCGTCGGTGCCGCGCTGCGCGACGACGGCGACGGGCACCTCACCCCAGCGGTCGTCCGGGCGGCCTATCACTGCTGCCTCGAGGATTCGGGGGTGGGAGAACAGCACGTTCTCGACCTCGGCGCAGTAGATGTTCTCGCCGCCGGAGATGATCATGTCCTTCTTGCGGTCGACGACGAAGACGAAGCCCTCCTCGTCCTGACGCACCAGGTCGCCGGAATGGAACCAGCCGCCGTGGAACGCGTCCGACGTGGCGGCAGGGTTCTCCCAGTACCCGTGCATCAGCGTCGGCCCGCGATAGACGATCTCGCCGATGTCACCTCGCGGGACGTCGACCATGTCGTCGTCGACGACCCGAGCCTCCACCGTGGCGACGACGCGTCCCACGGATCCGAGTTTGCGCAGTGCGTCGCCGCCGTCGAGGACGCAGGTGATCGGCGACATCTCGGTCTGACCGAAGACGGCCACGGTGAGGGCGTCGGGGAAGGTCTGCGACATCGCCCGCAGGACGGTGTCCGACGCCGGCGCCGCACCCCACGAGATCACTCGCAGCGACAACGTCCTGGGGCGGCGCGCCTGTTCCGCGCAGACCGCCTGCCACTGCACCGGCACGAGGAACAGGGTGGTCACCGCCTCGGCCTCGAGGACGTCGAGCAACGCGGCCGGATCGAACGCGCCGACGGGGTGGACGACGGTCGGGATGCCGAGCTTGAGGCTGGGGGCGATGCTGCCCAGGGCGGCGATGTGGAACATCGGTGACGCACAGAAGTTGATCTCGTCGACTCCGTACATCTGCAGGGCGCGAATGCAGGTCAGCGCCTGAGCCTGCATGTTGGAATGAGACAGCACAGCACCTTTGGGGCGGCCGGTCGTTCCCGAGGTGTACATGATCAGAGCCGGTGCGTCGTCCGGGACGTCGGTGTCCGGCGCGGGCGCGCCCTCGCGGATCAGAGCCTCGTAGGTGTCCCCGTCTCCGCCCACCACGATCGTGTCCGCGACGCCCACCGCCGCGGCGAGCGGCGCCAGAGCGTCCTCCACGACGATGAGGCCGGCGCCGCTGTTCTGCGCGAGGTAGGTGATCTCCGGGGCGCTCATCCGAAAGTTGACGGGCACGGCGATCGCACCGACGGCAGTGATCGCGAGCACCGATTCGATGTACTCAGGCCGGTTGAGCATGAGGATCAGCACCCGGTCCCCGGCCGTCACGCCACGGTGGGCCAACCCGCCGGCGAGTGCGTCGACACGATCGCAGAGGCCGCGCCAGGTGTGCGTCGTCCCACCGAAGCGCAGCGCCACGCCCGCGGGATTCATCAGTGCGTGTCGTCGTACCTGGTTGTTCCAGTTGTCCCGCCGTGCACGTCCGGGCTGCGACTGATCCGCCATCTCGGGTGTCCTCTCGTGGAGTCGCACCCACTCGGGTGTCGACAGTCCCCGTGATTCGACACCCGAGACGGCGTCCGTGTCAGTGGATCAGCCGATCCACCAGGGCCGCAACGGAAGACCCGCGTCGTTGTTCTCGTCGAGCTTGACGGCGAGCACCTGGTGCAGCTGGACCACGTTGCGCTCGAAGCCCAGGCGTGAGCCCGCCATGTAGAGGCCCCACACGCGCGCGGTGCCCTCACCGACCTCCGCGACGCAGGCGTCCCAGTTGTCGACGAGGTTGCGGCACCAGTCCCGGAGCGTCATCGCGTAGTGCTCGCGCAGGTTCTCCTCGTGACGCACCTCGAGGCCCACGTCCTGCATCTCGGTGATGATGCGGCCGGATCCCGTCAGCTCGCCGTCGGGGAAGACGTAGCGGTCGATGAAGCCGCCGGCCCGCGCCGACGAGCGGTTGTCCGGGCGGGTGATGCAGTGGTTCAGGACGCGGCCGCCCGGGCGCAGCTTTCCCTTGATGAACTCGAAGTACGCCGGGTAGTTCGAGACGCCGATGTGCTCGGTGAGGCCGATCGACGACACGGCGTCGAAGTCGCCCTCGACGATGTCGCGGTAGTCGCTGTGACGCACCTCCGCGAGATCGCCCAGACCGTCGGCGGCGATGGCGTTCTGCGCCCACTCTGCCTGCTCGCGCGAGAGCGTGGCGCCGATGACGTGGACGCCGCGACGGGCCGCGTAGCGCACCATCGAGCCCCAGCCACAACCGATGTCGAGCAGTCGGTCGCCCGCCTTCAGGTTCAGCTTCTCGAACACCAGGCGGTACTTGTTCTCCTGCGCCTCCTCGAGCGACGCCTCGAGAGTCGGGTAGGCGGCGCAGGTGTAGGTCATCGACGGGCCGAGCACGTACTCGTAGAACGTGTTCGACACGTCGTAGTGGTGGTGGATGCTCTCGGCGTCCCGAGTCTTGCTGTGCCGCAACCCCTCGGCGATACGACGCCAGCGTGGGAGGGACTCCTGGGGCGGGGGAGCGATGGGACGCAGCAACTCCCATCCGAGAGACCGGGTGACGGCCGCCAGTGCGCGCGCGGACGGACGTTTGAAGTGCAGGTCGTCGCCCAGCATCCGGAGCACGTCGTACGGGTCACCCGGGTGGGCGCCCTCGATCTCCAGATCGCCAGAGACGTAGGCGCGAGCCATGCCCAGGTCGCCGGGGGCGGTCGCGAGGTAGGTGGTGCCGCGGGGTGAGGTGAGCCTGAGCCCGTACTCGGAATCCTCGGCACCGGCTGTACTGCCGTCGTACGCCGAGAATCGAACGGGCAGATCACCTTCGGTGAACTGCTCGAGAATCTCGGCGATGGAGAGTTTGGGGGAACCGCCGGACAGGCCGGGGTTCCGTTGATCCTTGAATGTCGTCATCGACGATGCACCGCCTTCGAATACAGATCCAACAACCGCGAATCGGGGTCGTACTTCTCTTTGAGTCGGCGGTAACCGTCACCGCCGTAGAGGGCATCGAACTCGGCCCTGTCGTAGAACGAGTCCGAGTAGAGGGACTTGTGACCGTCGAACTCGGTCACCTTCTTCTCGATCCGACGGTTGGCTGCCCCGTCGGGTTCACCGGGGACCACGGGCACCGACGACCAGAAGCCGACGTTGACGTAGGTGCGGTGAGGTTCGAGCGGATAGAGGGGCCACCCGCGTACTCCGGCGTCGGAGTCCTGCGCGTCGGCGTACCCGTCGGGTTCGCGAAGTCGCAAGGGACACAGCCACAACGGCTCGATCGGGATCTCGTCGAGGAACCACGAGACGAACGCGGCCGTGTTCTCGATCGGCACCTCGATGTCCTGCACGACGCGCTCGCGGATCGGGTTGCCCTTGCGCTTCTCGAGACGGTCGGCGATGTCGTACTTCTGGTCGAGCGCGATCAGCTTCCAGTAGAAGCTGCTGCGCAGGTACTTCTTCGGCCAGAGACGTCGGACGCGCGGGTTCTGCGCACCGAAGGCGCGCGAGCACCAGAACCAGTCGGTGTCCCACCGCCACAGGTAGTCGCGCACCGTCAGGCGGTCCGTTCGCGGTGCGGTGCCGTCGTGCTGGATGGACCGGTAGAAGATCGCCGAGTCGGTGTAGTCGCTCACCGGTCCCGGCTCGTCGGTCTGCCGGCCCAGGGTCAGATAGGCCTCGGTCCCGGAGAACACCACCCCGTCGAGGTAGTCGACGCGGTCACCCTCGTACTCCCGCTCCGCGACGATGCGCGCCATGACCGTCTGCACCGACTCGAGGTCGTGGAACCGGACGTGGCGCAGGGCGACGTAGGGAAGGACGGGCTCGAGTTCGATGCGCAACCGTGTCGAGTAGCCGAGGGTGCCGTAGGAGTTGGGGAACCCTCGGAAGAGGTCGCCGTACTCGTTGTCGGGAGTGGCCGTGACGACGTCACCCGATCCGGCGAGAATGTCGATCTCGAGGACGGACTCGTGCGGAAGGCCGCTGCGGAACGACGTCGACTCGATGCCGAGGCCGGTGACCGCGCCGCCGAGCGTGATGGTCTTGAGCTGCGGCACCACCAGAGGAGCGAGCCCGTACGCCAGGGTGGCGTCGACGAGGTCCTCGTAGGTGCACATTCCCTGCACGTCGGCGGTCATGGCGTCGGGGTCGACCGAGATGACGCCTCCCAACCCGGAGACGTCGAGTCCGGGGGCGGAGTTCTTCGGCCTGGCCCGGAAGAGGTTGGAGGTCTTCTTCGCCAGGCGGACGGTCGCGTCCCGAGGAATGGCACGGTAACTGGCCAGAAGCCGTTCCACACCCGCCCGATGTCCCGCTTGTCCGATCTCGTGCGGACGGTTGCCGCCCCCGCCGGGTTCCCGCGCTCCCCCGAGCGCCGCATCGACTGTCTGAGCCACGCGAGAACGCTATACGGAGGTTGTTCGCAACGCTATGGAAGGTGCCTCCCGACGAGGAAACTTCACACGATCGTTGCGCTCGATTCGCCCGGGCGTGGACGTGAAACAATGAATGTCACCGTCCGTCCCACCCCGACATCAGGAGTTCTCCCCGTCATGGCCAAGGTCAGCGCGAGCAGTTCCCTCACCATCAGTGCGGCTCCCGACAAGGTCCTCGCGGCACTGTCCGACTACGAGACGGTGCGTCCGCGCATCCTGCCCGAGCAGTACCGCGACTTCGCGGTCGTCGAGGGTGGCCAGGGTGACGGCACCGTCGCTCGCTGGGTCCTGCAGGCGACCGAGAAGCGCTCGCGGAACGTGCTCGCGACCGTGTCGGTGTCCGGCGCGACCGTCACGGAGAAGGACGCCAACTCGTCGATGGTGACCACGTACCTCGTCGCCCCGAGCGGTAGCGGGTCGTCGGTCACCACCACCACGGAGTGGACGGGCGCCGGCGGTGTCGGCGGCTTCTTCGAGAAGACGTTCGCGCCCCTCGGACTGAAGAAGATTCAGGCGCAGCTCCTGCAGAACCTCTCGCGCCAGGTGGAGTGAGGCACGCGGCTACGCTCGACCGACACGATCTCGTCACCACTTCGGAAGGACACCCGCCGTGCAACCCGGTGAACAGCCCGACATGTCCCAGCTGCTGCAGCAGGCCCAGCAGATGCAGCAGCAGTTGATGGCAGCCCAGGCGGAGATCGCCGCGACGGAGGTCACCGGCCGCGCCGGCAACGGTCTCGTCGTGGCGACGGTGAAGGGCGGCGGCGAGGTGGTCGGTCTGACCATCGACCCCAAGGTCGTGGATCCCGACGACGTCGAGACCCTGCAGGACCTGATCATCGGTGCGATCGCCGACGCGTCCCGCGCCGCGGGTGAGGTCGCGTCGCAGAAGCTCGGTCCCCTCGCCGGCCTGGGCGGCGGCGGACTCCCCGGCCTGCCCGGCTTCTAGAACCGGGTCGAGAAGCGTGTACGAAGGTCCGGTCCAGGATCTGATCGACGAGCTGGGCAAACTTCCCGGTGTCGGACCGAAGAGCGCGCAGCGCATCGCCTTTCATCTGTTGGGGGTCGAGGCGCCCGAGATCGACCGCCTGCAGAAGGCATTGCAGCGCGTCCGCGACGGGGTGCAGTTCTGCATCGTCTGCGGCACCGTCTCCGACAAGGAACTGTGCCGCATCTGTGCGGACCCGCGCCGCGATCGGACGAAGATCTGCGTCGTCGAGGAACCCAAGGACGTGCAGGCCGTCGAACGCACCCGCGAGTTCAAGGGCAGATACCACGTGCTGGGCGGCGCGCTGGATCCGCTGAGCGGGGTCGGTCCCGATCAGCTGCGCATCCGGGAGTTGCTCACCCGTATCGGCAATCAGGAGGACGGCGTCGACGTCTCCGAGGTGATCATCGCGACCGACCCCAACACCGAGGGGGAGGCGACGGCCACCTACCTGCTGCGCATGATGCGTGATTTCCCCGGCCTGTCCGTCACCCGGCTGGCCTCCGGACTGCCCATGGGCGGCGACCTCGAGTTCGCGGACGAGCTCACGTTGGGCCGTGCGCTGTCCGGCCGCAACGTGATGAATTAGCGCTCGAGCCGATAGAGGCGCTCGGGTCGCCCCACGTTGCCGTAGTCGAGCGAGACGGTCACCCGGTCGACGTCGCTGAGGTACTCCAGGTAGCGGCGAGCGCTCGACCGCGACATCCCGGTCCTCTCGGCCATCGTGCTCGCCGAGGTCTCGCCGGGATTCTCCCGCAGTTGGTGCTCGACCATGGCCAGCGTCTCGGCGCTCAGGCCCTTGGGGAGCCGTGTCGCGGTCCCGCGCACTCCGAACGCCTTGTCGACGGCGTCCTGCTCCGCCTCGTCGATCGCGGCCAGCGACTCCCGTGTGCGGCGGTAGTGCTCGAGGCGCTCCTGCAGTGCCTGGAACTTGAACGGCTTGATCAAGTAGTGCACGGCGCCCGCGCGCAGTGCCTTGCGCACCGATTCGGCCTCGCGCTCGCTGGTGATCACCAGGACGTCGAGGTCGGGGATGATCTCCCGGAACGGGCCGATGAGATCGAGCCCGGTGACGCCGGGCAGATGGACGTCCAGCAGCACCAGATCGGGACGGGTGGACTCCACTTTCTCCAGCGCTTCCTGCGCCGTGTGCGCCACCCCGCACACCTCGAATCCGGCCACCTTGGTGACGAAACCGGTGTGCACCCGCGCGACCATGAAGTCGTCGTCCACCACCAGCACCCTGAGTGTCATCGCGTCCTCCCCCCGGATCCGGTGACGGCCCGGAAGACCGTCCACCGCGTACCGTCCTCGACTCTGTCACTCACGCCGACCTCACCGCCGCGTCGGCGGCACACGACACGTACGAGGGCGAGGCCGAAACCGTGCCCGTCGAGCGACGTCCCCTTGGTGCTCCACCCCTGCTCGAACACGCGATCCGCATCCTCCGTGCCGATTCCGGGGCCGTTGTCGGCCACCTCGACCTCGATCGCGTCCGCGTCCGCGACGATCCGGACGCGCACCACCGCGTCCACCGACTGCCCCTCGAGGACCGCGTCCACTGCCTGATTCTCGAGGACTGCGTCCACAGCGTTGTCGACGAGGTTGCCGACGACGGTGCAGAGGTCTCGGGAGGCATCGTCGTCGAGTCGCGGGAGGTGTGAGGCGTCGTCGAGTGCCACGGTCACCGAGCAGGCCGCGGCGGCGCCGATCTTGGCGATGAGCAGCGCCGCGACCCCGAGATCGTCGATGCGGTCGGTCACGGTGGACGTGAGGCGCTCACGATGCTCGGTGATGCCGTCGACGTACCGCTCCACCTCGTCGTACTCACCGAGCTGGACCAGTCCCGAGATGGTGTGCAGCTGGTTGTCGAACTCGTGGATGTGCTCCCGCAGTGCCGTCGAGCTGGTGCGGCTGATGTCGAGTTTGCTCTGGACCTCGCTCAGTTCGGTGCGGTCACGGAACGTGGTCACCGTGGCCACCTTTCGTCCGGACGCCTCGATCGGCACCGTGTTGAAGACGAGGATGCGATCTCCGGTGAGGACGAGCTGGTCGCCGTCGTCGCTCGGGTGACGCAGGACGTCGAGGACCCGGTCGTCGAGTCCGAGCTCCTCCACCCGCCGGCCCACACCGTCCTCGTCGAGGCCGAGCATGTCGTGTGCGCTGCGACTCAGCAGGACCACCCGACCCGACGGATCCAGCGCCACCACGGCCTCCTTGAGGCCCTCGAGCATCGCCTGCCGCTGGCGCACCAGGTCGACGATCTCCCCGGCCTCCATTCCCATGGTCTGCCGCTTGACGCGTCGGGCCAGCAGGATCGACCCGACGGCGCCCAGAACGGAGGCCACGGCAAGGTAGATGACGAGGTCCGGGGTCGCCTGCGCGAGGCGCTCCCACACCGACGGGTACTCGCGGCCGACGATCGCCACACCGACGATGCGGCCGTCGGCATCGAGCACCGGGACCTGTGACTGCACGGACGCGTCGGGGGACACCGCGGTGTTGGCGCTCGTCTCGGCGAGACCGGTCCAGGATCGGCCCGTCCGCGCGCCCGCTCCCTCGGCCGCCGATTCCTGTCCCACCCGCGACGGGTCGGTCGCGACGACGATGATGCCGTCGGGGTCGGTCAGTTGCGCGTAGTCCAGACCCGAGACGGCCCGCACCGACTCGACTGCACCCTGCAGCGCCGTACGAATGCGGGGCTGGGCGGAGGCGAGCAGTTGTCGCACGGTGGGACTCGCGGCGAGGTTCTCGGCAGCCGACTGGACGCGCAGACCCTGTTCGCGCTGGAAGGTCGCCGACGCCTGGGCCAGCGACAACCCGCTGATGACGACGAGCACCGCGACGATGATGAGAAGCTGCAGTGCGAGCAGTTGCGACGAGAGGGTGCGGCGTGTTCCGAAGATGCGCAGTCGCCGCCCGATCACGAGGTGAACCGTACCGCCGGGCGAGCGCGGAATTCGTGCATCTGCGTGCGCTACGGACGCTCACAATGAACACAATCCCGTTTGTGCACCAAAGGGTGACCACAGTCACAGGATCCGACACAGTGAGACCGTGCCCATGAACCGACGCCTCCGCATCAGCGCTCTCGCAGCGTTGCTCGCGGTGCTCTGCACGGCGACCGCGTGCAGTGCGGGGGTGTCGGCCATGGTGACCGGGGCGGAGGAGCCGGGACTTCGTGTCATCGCTCCGTCGGTCGCCGGTGGCGGTTACGACCTGACCGCTCGCAGTCTGGCCCGAGGTTGGGCCGCGGAGGGCGTCGTGGTGGACGACGTCCTCGTACTACCCGGATCGGGTGGTGTCGTGGGACTCAATCGTCTCGCTCTCGAACAGGGCAACGATCGACTCCTGCTGGTGATGGGGCTGGGTCTGGTGGGCGCACTGTCCACCACCCCGTCCGATCACGAGATCGCGGACGTCACCCCGATCGCCCGACTCGTCACCGAACCCGAGGTCGTCCTGGTGCCGGCAGCATCCCCGCTGCGGACTCTGGCCGATCTCACGAACGCCTGGCAACAGGATCCCGCGGCTCTGCAGTTCGCCGGCGGCTCCGCGGAGGGTGGGCCGGACGGGTTGTTCCGGACCCAGCTCGCCCGCACCGTCGGTGTCGACCCGCGAGCATCCGAGTACCGCGTCTTCGACGGCGGCGGCGAGTTGCTGCCGGCCCTACTGACCGGCGAGGTCGACGTCGCTACCACGGGCGTCAGCGAATATCTGGACCAGATCGCGTCCGGTACGGTCCGGGCGCTCGCCGTCTCGAGCTCCGAGCGCGTCGACGGCATCGACGCGCCCACTCTGCGGGAGCAGGGAGTCGACCTCGACTTCGACAACTGGCGCGGCATCCTCGCCCCGCCGGGACTGCCACCGGAGCGCGTCGACCGCCTGATCGCCGACGTCACAGCCCTGGTCGGATCGCCGCTCTGGCAGGAGATCCTGGCGCAGAACGGGTGGCGGGACGCGCTGCTCACCGGAGACGACTTCGCGTCGTTCCTCCGCGAGCAGGCCGACCTGGTCCGCTCGACCATCGATCCACCCACCGACGGCTGACGCCGCACACCTCCGTACTGCGCCACACCTGTGCCCGCAGCCTGCCTCGACACACCCTGCACTATTCGAACAACGAGGAGTAGTAACCATGTTGGTGATACTCGGCTTCCTCATGGTTGCCGCTTTCATGTTCTTGATCCTGACCAAACGAGCGACCCCGGTGGTCGCCCTGATCCTGGTCCCGGTCATCTTCGGCCTGTTCGCCGGCGCCGGGCTCGGCATCGGCGACATGATCACGGACGGCATCAAGTCGCTCGCCCCCACGGCAGCGCTGCTGTTCTTCGCGATCATCTTCTTCGGCATCATGATCGACGTGGGTCTGTTCGACCCGCTGGTGCGCGGCATCCTCCGCCTGGTGCGCAACGATCCGATGAAGCTGGTCGTCGGCACCGCGGTGCTCGCCATGGTCGTGTCCCTCGACGGTGACGGCTCCACCACGTTCATCATCGTGACGTCCGCGCTGCTGCCGCTCTACCTGAAACTCGGTGTCTCACCGGTCATCCTGACGGTCGTCGCCGGCCTCGCCAACGGCACCATGAACATCATCCCGTGGGGTGGCCCGACCGTTCGCGCCGCGTCCGCACTGGGCATCTCGCCCTCCGACGTCTTCATCCCGATGGTCCCGTCGATGATCGCCGGCCTGATCATCGTGCTGCTCTTCTCGATCCACCTCGGCCTCATGGAGCGTCGCCGCCTCGGCTCGCTGATCTACGACACGGAGCTGGTGGGCGCCGGCGTCGGCACCGACGGCACCGGAACCGGAAACGGCAAGACCCGTCGCAGTACCGGAAGCGCCGACATCACCACCGGCGACGACGAGAACGACGGCAAGGCCGGCCAGTTCATCGACGGCCTGGACCCCAACCGCGACACTCTGCGTCCGAAGCTGCTGTGGTTCAACGCGATCCTGACCGTCACGCTGCTCGTGATCCTGGTCATGGACATCCTCCCCATCCCGGTGCTGTTCATGATCGCCGCCTCCATCGCGCTCACGTTCAACTTCCCGAAGGTCAAGGAGCAGGGCGAGGCCATCGCACGCCACTCCGCCTCGATCGTCTCCGTCGTCGCCATGGTGCTCGCAGCTGCCGTCCTCACCGGCGTGTTCTCCGGTACCGGAATGGTCGAGGCCATGGCCGAGTGGCTCCTCGGCGTCATCCCCGACGCGATGGGTCCGTTCCTGGCCGTCATCACCGGAATCCTGTCGATCCCGTTGACGTTCTTCATGACCAACGACGCCTTCTACTTCGGCATCCTTCCGGTCCTCACCGAGACCGCCGCCCAGTACGGCATCGAGCCGGTCGAGATGGCCCGCGCCTCCATCACCGGACAGCCGGTGCACCTGCAGAGTCCGCTGGTTCCCGCCATCCTGCTGCTGGTCACCCTGGCCGGCGTCTCGCTCGCCGACCATCACCGCAAGGTTCTGTGGCGCGCGACCGTCGTGTCCCTCACCATGCTCGCCGTGGGTGTTCTCCTCGGCCAGATCCCCTTCGGCTGATCAGCATCCACGAGAGAGAGGAGTCACCGACATGAGTGTCGCCGTCGTGCACAACAGTTCCGAGGAAGGCCGCAAGGCACTCGGATCGGCAGTCCAGCAGGCCCGGTCCGCAGGAACCGAACTGGTCGTCCTCCACGCCTTCTCCGGATCTGCGGATCCCTCCTCGGAGGCGAAGGAGACCACCGCGGTCGAGGACTCGATCCGCGCGTCGCTCGCCGCGCTCGGAGAGTCCGAGGCGCAGTGGACTCTCGCTGCGGCCCAGCCCGATCCGGACGCGACCACCACACTGCTCGCGCTCATCGACAAGGCGGACGCCGAGTTGCTGGTCGTCGGGTCGCGGCATCGGTCGGCCGTCGGCAAGTTCCTGATGGGACAGGCCGTCCAGCGCCTGCTTCTCGAAACACCGGTACCGGTGCTGCTCGTCAAGTCGTGAGCGGAGTTCGTACCGTCGCTGTGAGCGCCACCCGCTGGGTGGCGCTCACAGCCGTGTCCGTGGCCGGATGGTTCGCGCTCGACGCCGTCGGCCTGACGGCGCCGTCGTTGTTCGCGGCACTGGTGGTGGCGGTGGTCTTCGCCCTGACCGGACTGGGGCCGCGCGCCGTCCCGCGCGCGGGATCCATGGCGGCGCAGGGAACGTTGGCCGTCACCATCGGTCTCATGGTGGATGTCGAGACGCTGAGTGCGCTGGGGGACAACTGGTTTCCTGCGGTCGCCATCGGGATCGCGACGCTCGTCGTCAGCGCCGGCTGCGGTGCACTGCTCGCATTGAACAAGGACGTCACCGCGGCCACCGGGATGCTGGCGCTGATCGCGGGCGGGGCCACCGGTCTCGTCGCGACAGCGAGAGAGCTCGGCGGCGACGAACGTGTGGTCGCGGTGGTGCAGTATCTGCGGGTGGCACTGGTGGTGGTGACCATGCCTCTGGTGGTCACGTTCGTGTTCCACGCCGACACCCACTCGGTCGCGGCGGCCGCACCCGACGAGAATGCGCTGCCGTGGTGGGTGGGTCTGCTGTTCCTGCTCGGCGCTGTTCTCGTCGGCATCGCGGTGGGGCGGCTCGCGCGGCTTCCCGCACCGGCCACGCTGGGTCCGCTGATGGTGTCCGGCGCCTGCGCGCTGCTGGGCTGGCCCGTGGGCATCGAGGTTCCCATGATCGTGCTGCCACTCGCGTTCCTGGTCATCGGATGGCAAGCGGGACTGGCGTTCACGATGTCGAGCCTGCGCCTGATCGGCCGACTCTTCCCCTACGCGTTCGCGCTGGTGCTCGGCATCGGCGTGATCTGTGCCCTGCTCGGATGGGCGCTGTCCGCGTGGACCGGGACCAGCCTGCTCACCGGCTACCTGGCGACGACCCCCGGCGGGTTGGCGGCAGTGCTCGCGGTGTCCGCGTCCACCGGGTCCGACGTCACGTTCGTGGCGTGCGTGCAGCTCATCCGGCTGGTCTCGATGCTCGTGGCGGCACCGCTCATCGCCCAGCTCCTGATGCGCCGGGCGGCGCGGAGGCCGGCCGAGGATCCGGTCTCGGTCTAGCGGCGCAGACGCTCGGTGCGCAGCTGCTCGACGTCGGCCAGGTGCAGCGGCTCGAGGGAGTGACCCAGAGCTGTCTCGAGCAGATGGTCCGCCAGTTCGGGATTGCGGGCCAGCGCCGGTCCGTGCATGTAGGTGCCGATCACCGAGCCCTGCACGACGCCCTCGTTGCCGTCGCCGACACCGTTGCCGATGCCGTGCTCCACTCGGGCGAACGGTGCGGCATCGGGACCGAGAGTCGTACCGCCGCGGTGGTTCTCGAAGCCGGTCAGCGTCTGGGTCAAGCGGTCGGACACCGGGCGGGTGATGACCTCGCCGATGGACCGAGTCGCCTGCGGCGCCGTGGTGACGTTCAGCATCGACACACCGTCGACGCGTTCGCCGGAGCTCGTCTCGTACCACTCGCCCAGCACCTGGATCGCCGCGCAGATGGCGAGCACCGGTGCACCGCGCTCGGCGGCGCGCTGCAGTCCGGGGTAGCGCGCGAGGTGCTTCGTCGCGAGTCGCTGCGCCGAGTCCTCCGCTCCGCCGAGCACGTAGACGTCGAGGGACTCGGGCACCGGATCGGCGAGGGTGATCGACACGATCTCGGCGTCGAGTCCGCGCATCAGCATGCGCTGGCGCAGGACGAGCGCGTTGCCGCTGTCGCCGTACGTGCCCATGACGTCGGGCAGGACGAGCCCGATACGGAAATCAGACACCGGGTGCCTCCTTCGCGGTCTCGCGCGCCAGTGCCCGGCCGAGGTCACGGAAGGCCGTGTAGTTCGCCAGGACCTCCACGCGCCCGGGTGGGCAGGAGGCGATGGCCCGCAACGGGTTCGGCACCACGGTGTGGTCGGCTCCGGCGTACGTCAGGCGAACTCCCAGGTCGGTCGCACGTTCACCGGCCGCCACCACCGTGGTGTTCTCGAAGTGCTCGAACCGCACGTCCCACAGCCACGACAGGTCCTCGCCGTCGGGCACCTGGCCGTTGACGGCGATCACCAGACCGTCGGCGGCCGGGTCGATCATCGACAGTGCTTCCTGCCATCCGGCGGGGTTCTTGGCCAGCAGCATGCGCACGGTGTGGGATCCGTACTGGATCGAGCTGTAGCGGCCCGCCACCTCGTCGACCGCGGACACCGCGGCGACGGCCTGCGCGGGGTCGGCGCCCATCGTGACCGCGGCAGCGACGGCCTGCGCCGCGTTTCCGCGGTTGGCCCGGCCGGGCAGCGTCAAACTCATGGGGAGCACGAGACCGTCCGGGCCGTACAGGTTCTCGTCGTCGAGCCACCACTGCGGCTCCGGCCGCGAGAACTCCCGCCCGCCCTCCAGCAGGCCTGTGCTGCGCCAGTGCGTGCCGTTCCACTCGATGGGTTCCCCGGTGCGGGGGCAGCTGACCGAGTCGCCGACCCACCCGCCGCCGGCGGCCACCCACACGGTCCGCGGAGCGTCGTACGCCGCGGACGTCATCAGCACGTCGTCGCAGTTGGCGACGACGACGGTGTCGGGATGGGCGACGATTCCCGCGCGGAGCTTGCGCTCGATCATGTTGATCTCGCCGACGCGGTCGAGCTGATCACGGCTGAGGTTCAGCAACACCAGGACCTCGGGGTTCACGGCGTCGCACACGTGCGGGACGTGCAGCTCGTCGACCTCGAGGGCCGCCAGCGGCGCGGTGCGCCGTGAGTTCAGCGCGGCGACGATGCCCGCGTCCATGTTGGCGCCGTCGGCCTGCGTCGCCACCTCGCCCAGTGTCGCGAGCGCCGCCGCGGTCATCCGGGTGGTGGTCGACTTGCCGTTGGTACCGGTGATGACGGCCGTGCGTCGATTCGCGCCCAGGCGCGACATGAGGGCCGGGTCGATCTTCAGCGCGACGAGACCGCCGATCATCGATCCCTTGCCGCGACCGGCCTTCTGCGAGGCCCACGCGGCCGCGGAGGCCGCCGACAGTGCCAGGCGTCCGCGGGCTCCGAGGTGCCGTCTGCTGCTGTCGATCATGGTGTCCGATCCTCCCACACGGGAAGGAACTCAGGACGCCCCGAGGATCCGTTCGATGTCGTCGAGCACGGCCTGTCCGCCGCGAGGTCCCACGCCGGTGATCCAGTACGACTGGTCGACGAGGTGCGGATTCGGGAACGCCGTCGTGTTCGACGTGACGGACGTGGGCATCGACGCCGGATCGTCCGGTGTCGCCGACGTCACGACCACGAGATCGGCGCGGGCCTCCGTCGCCAGTTCGGGGGAGACGTCGACACTGATCTCGTTCGACCACTCCGGGCGGGGCGGCGTGGTGAACCCGGCGCACTCGAGGGTGCTGCCCGCGAAGGACAGCGGTCCGTAGAGCGTGAGCTCCTCGTTGCGTGGCCGGATGAGCTGCGCCGTCGACCCGGCGGTGTCGAACCTGTCGGCGATCTCGTCGCACCGCGCGTCGTACTCGCCCAGCAACGGCTCCGCGTCATGTCCGAGGGCGCGCCCGACGAGGCGGACGTTGTCCTGCCACGGGTCGCTCTGCGACGCCATGAACACCGTCGGAGCGATCGCGGACAACCGCTCGTACAGCTCCGAGTGGCGCGTCTCCGTTCCCAGGATCAGGTCCGGCTGCAGAGCCGCGATGGCCTCGACGCGAGGCTCCGCGACGGTGCCGACGGTCTCGATGCGCGACGCCTCGTCGCCCAGATACGGGGGCACCCCCGTCGCCTCGCTCAGCACCGACGTGCCCACCGGAACGACGCCGAGCGCGACACTCGTGTCGAGCTGGACGGGTTCGAGAGTGACGACTCGCAACGGCGACGAGGGCACCTCCGTGTCCCCGCGCGCATGGGTCACGGTCCGGGTGCTGTCCGCGGCGTCCTCGGCTGTCGCATCGGTCGAACACGCCGAGGCCACGAGGGCCGTCGCGGCGAGCAGGGTCGCCAGGACAGTACTTCTTCTTCCGAACACGCTTGCCGAGCCTCCGTCACAGTGATGGTGAGGGGACCCTAACCGACGGTGGCTCCGGACGGGGGAGTCACGATCCGGGGCTCGGTCGGTGTGGTCGTCGCGGATCGCGGCGAGCGGCTCAGACCCCACGTGCAGCCGCCGATCACGACGGCCGCACCGACGAGGGAGAGGACGCTCGGCGTCTCGTCGAGCACGAGCCAGGACGCACCGATGCCGACGACCGGGACCAGCAACGAGAACGGCGCGACGACGCCGGCGGGGTAGCGGCTGATCAGGACGGTCCACAGTCCCGAGCCGGCGATCGTGCCGATGAGCACGATGTAGGCGAGCCCGATCAACCCGGAGAACTGCCCGGCCGACACCACGTCGCCGATGGCGGTCCATCCCGTGGTCGGACCCTCGACGACGGCCGACAACGCGAACATCGGCAGCGGGGGAACCACCGTCATCCACAGCATGAGTCGCATCGGCTCGACGGGAACGCCGGAGGCCGGTCGAGATGCTCGTGTCGCCAGTCGGTTTCCGAGATTGCCGAAGGCCCAGCTGAGGCCTGCCAACAGCGTCAGCAGCACGGGCAGGAGGGTGGCGTTGTGGGCGCGATCCCACCCGATCAGAATCATGCCCCCGACGGCGATGCCGATCCCGATCCACTGGCGCGGCCCGACCTTCTCCCGCAGCAGCAGCGCGCCGAGAACGACGGTGAACGGCGCCGACGACTGGAGTACCAGCGAGGCCAGGCCGGTGGGCATGCCGGCGTTCATCGCGGCGAAGAGGAACGCGAACTGCAGCAGGCCGAAACCCGTGCCGTACAGCAGGAGCCAGCGCACCGGCACGGTCGGTCGGCGGACGAAGAGGATGACCGGAACGGCAATCACCGCGAACCGCAGCGCAGCGAAGAAGAACGGCGGGAACTGGTCGAGCCCGGCGCGGATGGCGAGGAAGTTCAGTCCCCAGACCACCACGACGATCAGTCCGAGCAGGCGGTCGCGAGTGGTCATGACCTCGAGTGTTCCGGGTGCGACTGCTAAGAACAATCGAATTGTGGTGACCGGTAGCTGTAGCGTTGCTACATGAATGTCGACCGGTTGCGCGTCCTGCGGGCGCTGGCGGATCGCGGCACGGTCGCCGCGGCCGCCGACGCGCTGTCGATGACACCGTCCGCAGTGTCGCAGCAGCTCAAGGTGTTGGCGAGGGAGGCGGGAGTCGCCCTGCTCGAACCCGACGGGCGCCGCGTGCGGCTCACCGCGGCGGGACGCGCGCTGCTTCCTCACGCCGACGACGTGCTCGCCGCCCTCGACCGGGCGTCGGAGGAGATGGCGTCGTACCGCGGCAGCGCACGCGGAACCGTTCGACTGGCGCTCTTCCCCTCGGGCGCCGCACTGTTGCTGCCGGGGGTTCTGGACCGGCTCACCGAGGCGGGTGTGGATGTCGACGCCCGGGACGAGGACGTGCCTGCGTCGGCCGTGCCGGCGTTGCTCGCGGACTACGACGTGGTGCTGACGCATCGGGACGAGCGCGCACCGAGCATCGCGTCCGAGCGGGTGGAGGTGCGTTCACTGATGCGCGAGCCCATCGACCTGGTGCTGCCGCCGGGGCACCCGCTGGCGGAGCGTGATGCCGTCGACATCGAGGATCTGGCGGACGAGCGGTGGATCAGTGTCCGCGGAGGGTTCCCGGTGGACGACGTGCTGCTCTCCATCGCGACGGTCACCGGGGTGGCGCCGCGAGTCGATCTGCGGATCAACGACTTCCGGCTCATGGAGGAGCTGGTGGCCCACGGCCACGGGATCGCGCTGATGCCGCGCCACGCCTCGACGCACCCGGGTGTCACGCAACGCCGGTTGGCCGGGGTGCGCGCGGCCCGCATCTACGACCTGGCGACACGACCCCGCGCCGCGGAGCGTCCGGCCGTGCGGGCCGTGGTGGACGCGTTCGCGGCGCGGGTCGCGGAGGTCACTGCGTGACCCGTGCGCCTTTTGCGTATCCCTGGATGCGCAGAAGGCGCACGAGGGCTACGCCCCGGATCGTGCCGCCCGGTTCACGGCCGAGACCACGGCGCGCAGTGATGCCGTGGTGATGGAGGTGGCGATACCGACACCCCACACGATGGTCTCGCCGCCGCCGGGCAGCCGCACGGCCGCCTCGACGTAGGCCGCGGCCTGGGCGTCGTCGCCGGCGGACATGGCGTGCTCGGAGTAGTCGAGGACGCTGACGTCGTACCCGATGGAGCCCAGCGCGTCGACGAAGGCGGCGAGTGGACCGTTGCCGTCGCCCGTGATCTCCTGCTCGGCGCCGTCGACCTTGACGATCGCGGAGATCGAGTCGATTCCGCCGTCCTCCTCGGCCGCGGTGACGCGCTGCCGGATGCGCTCGAGAGGAACGATCGGGGCCAGGTACTCCTCGGAGAACACGTCCCACATGGCCTTGGGCGACACCTCGCCGCCCTCGCCGTCGGTGACGCGCTGCACGGCCGAGGAGAACTCGATCTGCAGTCGACGCGGCAGCACCAGACCGTGGTCCGACTTCATGATGTAAGCGACGCCGCCCTTGCCGGACTGCGAGTTGACGCGGATCACGGCCTCGTACGTGCGGCCGACGTCCTTGGGGTCGACGGGCAGGTACGGAACCTGCCACAGCACGTCGTCGACGTCCTGATCCTGTTCGTCCGCAGACACTTTCATCGCGTCGAGGCCCTTGTTCACGGCGTCCTGGTGGCTGCCGGAGAACGCGGTGTAGACCAGGTCGCCGCCGTACGGGTGGCGCTCGTGGACGGGCAGCTGGTTGCAGTACTCGACGGTGCGCCGGATCTCGTCGATGTTGGAGAAGTCGATCTGCGGGTCGACTCCGCGAGTGAAGAGATTCAGGCCCAGCGTGACCAGGCAGACGTTGCCGGTGCGCTCACCGTTGCCGAAGAGGCAACCCTCGATGCGGTCGGCGCCGGCCTGGTAGCCCAGTTCGGCTGCGGCGACGCCGGTCCCGCGGTCGTTGTGCGGGTGCAGGCTCAGCACGATCGAGTCGCGACGTTCGAGATTGCGGTGCATCCACTCGATGGAGTCGGCGTAGACGTTGGGGGTCGCCATCTCGACGGTCGCGGGCAGGTTCAGGATCATCGGGTTCTCCGGTGTGGGAGCGATGATCTCGGTGACCGCGTCACAGACCTTCTTGGCGTACTCGAGCTCCGTGCCGGTGTAGGACTCGGGCGAGTACTCGTAGCGCCAGTGCGTGTCGGGGAACTTCGTCGCCTCCTCGAGCACCTTGCGGGCACCGTCGGTCGCGATCTTCTCGATGGCGTCGCGGTCCGCGCGGAAGACCACGCGGCGCTGCAGGATCGACGTGGAGTTGTAGAAGTGGACGATGACGCTGCGGGCGCCCTCGCACGCGACGAACGTGCGCTCGATCAGTTCCGGCCGGCACTGGGTGAGCACCTGGATTGTGACGTCGTCGGGAATCGCACCGTCCTCGATGATCTCGCGGACGAAGTCGAAGTCGGTCTGGCTCGCGGACGGGAAACCGACCTCGATCTCCTTGTAGCCCATACGAACCAGCAGTTCGAACATGCGGCGCTTGCGCGCGGGGCTCATCGGGTCGATGAGTGCCTGGTTGCCGTCACGCAGGTCCACGGCGCACCACTGGGGTGCGCGATCGATGACCTTGTCCGGCCAGGTGCGGTCGGGGAGGGTGAGCGGTTCGACCTCCTCGGCGAACGACCGGTACCGGAACGTCGGCATCGACGAGTTCTTCTGGGTGTTCCACGAGGGCTGATCGGCGGGCGCAGGCTTGGTGGGGGTGGTGACCGTGCGTGAGCCGGATACGAAAGCGTCGGCGGGTGACATCGATGATCTCCGTTGTGAGGAAGGGGACGACCGGCGCCGAAAAGACCCGCGACAGGGAGCCGGTCTGTGAATCAGACCCCGTCGCGGCGACGAAGGAGGAGGGCGAACCCGGCGCCGAACATGCGGGTCACCCTACTCCGTCGCCCGCGCGGACGACACCGGCACGTCTCACGGGCGCGGTGCCACGTCCTTCCACCGCTCCGGTTCCGCCAGCATGGCGCCGTCCGCGGTGCGCCAGCAGGCGGACAGGAGGTCGTACCCGGCCGCGTCGACTCGCAGGTGCGACTCCCACCTCGCCGACGTCCACTCCCGGTCGTCGCTGACGGCGTGCTCGGCGGCGAAGGCGGCCCCGACGAGCTCGAACTGCACGTCTCGCCGCGCGGTCATGGCGTCCGGATGGGTGGGTGTCACGGTGCGCAGCAGATCCGCCGTCCGGCGACAGGCGTCGAGAACGCGCCCGTCGCACCAGAGCAGGCACCGCCGATGAGCGTGACGAGCGACCACCCACATCGACGCCAGCGCGCACAGCACACCGATGCTCGTCTCGACGAGACGCTCGGTCGCGAGCGGCCACGCCTGCGCACCCGGATGGGACGCGCCGCCGATGAGCAGCGCCAGGGGCGTGATGAACATGACGGCGATGCCGTAGTTCCGAGCGATGACCAGTTCGATGAGGAACTGCAGTGCCATCAGCAGCAGGACCAGCACGAACCCGCTCGGTGACAGTGAGAAGACGACGGCGAAGAGCACCACTCCGACGGCCGTGCCCACCAGGCGGTGCAGGGCGCGGACGGTACCTCGTGGTCGGTCGAGGCCCTGTTGCAGCACGAGGACCGCGCCGATGACAGCCCAGTCGGGCCGCCCGAGCCCGGCGACGACGGCGATCGCGCCCGAGGCCGCGGATGCGCAGAAGACGCGGAGCGCCGTGGTGGTGGCGTGGGAATCGACGTGCAGGGCCCGGAGCAGCCGGAACCTGATCGTCGGGCGCGACATCGGGACGGAGGGCGTGTGATCCGGAGTGACGTGCACGGTGTCCGACGCGTGCTCGGGATCGAGCGGTGCGTCGCCGATGATGCGCGCGAAGTCGAGGTGGACTCTCCGTAGTCGCAGGACCAGCGGATCGTCGGTCCGGCGAGCCGGGATCCCGGCGTCGTGCAGTGCGGCCCAGGCGCGATCGACCGCGACGGCGGCGCGGTGCCGGGCACCGACCGCGGGATCGCCCGCGGTGCGCGCCTCACCGAAGACGGTCACGCTCCGCTCGGCGGCCGCCACGGCGTCACGTTCCGGTTTCGACGCGTCGCGCAGCGCCGGTGCCATCGACACGACCAGGGCCCACAGCGCTCCGAGCGCGACGCAGGCGGAGTTGACCCACGCCGTCACCCCGCTCTGCGGGACGATGGTGGCGATCGCGCAGGTCAGGACGAAGAAGAAGGCACCGGGCGGTCCGAGACGGAGCGCATCCACCACGAAGGTCGCGACGGTGCCCAGGACGGTGAGCACCACGACGACGAGGACGGCGCCCACCACGGAGTTCCGCGGGTCGGCGTACTGGCCCACGAGGCCGCCGACAGTGGCGGACAGCACGAGTGCGAGACCGGCCCACAGGACGACCGACCAGCGGGACCGGAACGGCCGGCCCTCGCCGTAGACGACGGCGAATCCGCCTGCCGCGGTCAGCAGGGCCTCGGTGGGAAAACCGAGCGCGAGCAGCGCGAGTGCCGGAACACCGAACGCGAGCGCGGCGCGGAGGCCGCCGGGCCAGCGCGGCCCCACCGACGGCACCGCGACGAAGAGTCGTCGGCGCCGAGGACGAGGCGGTAGAGCGGACGGGTCCGGGGCTGTCACCACCTGATGGTAGGCACGCGATTCCCCCCGGACCCCCGCAGGTCGGTAGGCTGCTGACCGTTCCGGCGGCACCCGTCGCACCAGTGGATGTCCAGCGGGACGTTCTCGACTCGGGAGGTAGCACCAGCGTGGCACTCGTCGTTCAGAAGTACGGAGGATCCTCGGTGGCGACCGCCGAGCGGATCCGGCGCGTCGCTGAACGGATCGTCGAGACCAAGCGCAAGGGCCACGACGTGGTCGTGGTCGTCTCCGCGATGGGAGACACCACCGACGAACTGCTCGACCTCGCGCAGCAGGTGTGCCCCGCGCCGCCCGCGCGCGAGATGGACATGCTGCTCACGTCGGGCGAACGCATCTCCAACGCGCTCGTCGCCATGGCCATCCACTCCCTCGGCGCCGAGGCCCGATCCTTCACGGGATCGCAGGCCGGCGTCGTCACCACCAGCGTGCACGGCAACGCCAAGATCATCGACGTGACGCCCGGGCGCGTCCGCGACGCACTCGACGAGGGCTCGATCGTCCTCGTCGCCGGTTTCCAGGGCGTCAGCCAGGACAGCAAGGACGTGACGACGCTCGGGCGCGGTGGGTCGGACACCACCGCCGTCGCGCTCGCCGCCGCGCTGAACGCCGACGTCTGCGAGATCTACACCGACGTCGACGGCATCTTCACCGCCGACCCACGGATCGTTCCCGACGCCCGTCACCTCGAGAAGGTCTCGTTCGAGGAGATGCTCGAGATGGCGGCGTGCGGCGCCAAGGTCCTGATGCTGCGGTGCGTGGAATACGCCCGCCGCTACAACGTTCCCGTCCACGTCCGCTCGTCGTACACCACCAAGCCAGGGACCATCGTGTCCGGATCCATGGAGGACATTCCAGTGGAAGAAGCCATTCTGACCGGTGTCGCGCACGACCGGAGCGAAGCGAAGGTCACGGTCGTCGGCCTGTCCGATCAGCCGGGCTTCGCCGCCAAGGTCTTCCGGGCCGTCGCGGACGCCGAGATCAACATCGACATGGTGCTGCAGAACGTCTCGCGCATCGACACCGGCAAGACCGACATCACGTTCACGTGCCCCAAGGCCGACGGACCCACCGCGGTGGAGAAGCTGACCAAGCTGCAGGGCGAGATCGGCTTCACCAAGGTGCTCTACGACGACCACATCGGCAAGGTCTCGCTCATCGGCGCCGGCATGAAGTCGCACCCCGGCGTCACCGCGACGTTCTGTGAAGCGCTCGCCGACGCGGGCATCAACATCGACCTCATCAGCACCTCGGAGATCCGTATCTCCGTGCTGACCAAGGACTCCGAGCTCGACGAGGCCGTGCGCGTGCTGCACGCCGCCTTCGGCCTCGGCGGCGACGAGATCGCCGTCGTGCACGGCGGAACCGGAAGGTAGGAGCATCATGACCACGAATTCCACCGGCCTCCACATCGGAGTCGTCGGCGCGACCGGCCAGGTCGGCGCCGTCATGCGAACCCTGTTGGCGGAGCGTAAGTTTCCCGTCGCCTCGATCCGTTTCTTCGCGTCCGCCCGGTCCGCCGGCAAGACCCTGCCGTGGGGCGACGGCGAGATCACCGTGGAGGACGCGTCCACCGCGGATCCCACCGGGCTCGACATCGCGCTGTTCTCGGCCGGCGCCACCATGTCCCGCGAGCAGGCGCCGCGCTTCGCCGCCGCCGGCGTCACCGTCATCGACAACTCCTCCGCGTGGCGCAAGGATCCCGACGTCCCGCTCGTGGTCAGCGAGGTGAACCCCGAGGCGACGAAGAATCTCGTCAAGGGCATCATCGCGAACCCCAACTGCACCACCATGGCGGCGATGCCGGTGCTCAAGGTGCTGCACGACGAGGCCGGGCTGCAGCGGCTCATCGTCTCGAGCTATCAGGCCGTGTCCGGCAGCGGTCTCGCCGGTGTCGAGGAACTGGCGAAGCAGGCGCGTGCCGTGGTGGCCGACGCCGAGAAGCTGGTGCACGACGGCAGCGCCGTCGCGTACCCCGATCCGACGGTCTACACCGCGCCGATCGCGTTCAACGTCCTGCCGCTCGCGGGCTCTCTCGTCGACGACGGAAGTGGCGAGACGGACGAGGACCAGAAGCTGCGCAACGAGTCCCGCAAGATCCTGGGTCTGCCGGACCTGCTGGTGAGCGGCACGTGCGTCCGCGTTCCCGTGTTCACCGGCCACTCGCTGTCGATCAACGCGGAGTTCGCGAACCCGCTGTCCGTGGAACGGGCGACGGAACTGTTGTCGTCGGCTCCCGGCGTGCGCGTGGTGGCCGTGCCGACGCCTCTGCAGGCGGCCGGCGCCGACGAGTCGCTCGTCGGACGCATCCGGCAGGATCCCGGTGTGCCGGACGGTCGCGGACTCGCGCTGTTCGTGTCCGGCGACAACCTGCGCAAGGGTGCTGCCCTCAACACGATCCAGATCGCCGAACTCTTCGTTCGGTAGTGCGGGAAGGCCGGAGGCCGGTCGGGTTCGGCGGGAAGGCTGGAGGCCGGTCGGATTCGATCCCGCGCGCTCAGCTCTCGAGGGCGCGCAGGGTGCGGTGCGTGTCGCGTGACGGCACGTACCCACCCAGGATCGAACTCCAGGTCCACAGGCGTCCGTCGAGTCGGTAGCGCCCGTGGGGGAGACCGGCGTCGAGCGCTGTCGCCTCGCCGCTGACCACGGCCGAGAGCATCACGCTCTCGTCGACGACACCGACCACCATCGCATCGACCGTGGACACCGGCTCGTCGGCATCGCGGCCCGACGAGTCGACCAGCGGCTCCATGACCGCCTCGGTGCCCTCGGGAGCGTGGAGGAAGCCGGAGTCGTGCGAGCACCCGTCGGCCTGACACTGTTCGAATCCGGCGATCACCTCGAGCCGCTCGATCAGTGGCCACAGGTCCTGCGAATGCCAGCGGGACAGTCCGCTCTCGCCGCCGTAGGCCTCGCTCCAGGACGCGAACACGGCGGTGAACTCCTCGACCACCGGTCCGTGCCGGTACCAGCAGCGGGGGATGCGCTCGGTCAGCTCGTACCGGTCACGCAGCCACCACACCCAGTCGGTCACCTCGTCCCACAGGCGGGCGGCGTCGTCGGTGTCGAGATAGCGCCACGTGTAGCGACCGCGGGCGCGATCGGGACCGGGGAGAGTGCCCGGACGAGGTCGAGCGCCGCGGCCCGAAGGATCACCGTGGTGCGGGAAACCGCCGTGGTAAGACATCGTGTCCTTGCCGGCCGCGCGCCAGGGTGGTGGCGAACAGCCTGCTCGAGAGTGGCCGTGTGGTGCCGGGCGCCCCGGGGCTCGAACGCCTCGCACTTCGACGTGAGCGCACGGTGGACGAGGTGACGACACCGCACGTGCGACGAATCGACTTCGACAGTAGGTGCAGGTCAGTCGTGCCGCAAGTAGACCCTGTCCAACCGTTGGTCAAAGATGTTGTCGGTGATCGGAATACGAACCCGCCACGGGAACGGCGCCCGATGTGCACTCACTCTCGAACTGATCGAACGATCAGTAGGACGACTTGGGGATCGCGATCCACAGGACCAGGTAGATCACGAACTGCGGTCCCGGAAGGATGCACGAGAGGACGAACAGGAGGCGCACGAGTCCTGCGCTCAGACCGAAGCGCTCGGCGAGACCGCCGCACACTCCGGCAATGAGCTTGCTCTGACGTGAACGGGTGAGCCTGCGGGCCGGGCTGGTCATCGTGGGACCTCTTCTTCGTCGGTGACGTGTCGTCGCGGGTCGGACACCACGGCAACGTGCGGCGCCGGTGCCGGGTTCCCGTGCCGCCGTCGTGCGACGACGGTGAATGCTCGACGTGAGTGTTCGTGCGACGTTCTCGGCGCGGTCCTCGTCCGTACACGGCTCACCTCGACACTGGGCCGCATGCGCATCGTGCAGGTGGCCAACTTCTACGGACCTCGTTCGGGCGGTCTGCGGACGGCCGTGGACCAACTCGGAGCCGGCTATGTCGCTCGCGGCCACGAGGTGACGGTCATCGTGCCCGGCGACGTCCACTCCGAGACGATGTCTGCCACCGGGGTGCATCGCATCACCGTCCCGTCCACCCGGCTCCCGATGACCGGTGGCTACCGGGTGGCGAGGCCGTCCGTGACGGCCGATGTCGCGGCGAGTCTGCGACCGGACGTGCTCGAGATCTCGGACCGTCTGACCCTGCGTGGCCTCGGAACGTGGGCGCGCCACAGAGGGATTCGCAGCGTGATGATCTCCCACGAGAGGCTGGACCGACTGCTCGGACAGGTGTTGCCCGTCCCGGTGGCGCGCGCGGCGGCGGACGTCGCCAACCGGCGGTCCGTCCTCGGTCACGACGCGGTGGTGTGCACCACCGCGTTCGCGCAGGAGGAGTTCGACCGGATCGGCGCAGACACGCACCGCATCGCACTCGGGGTGGACCTCGAGTTGTTCCACCCGTCGCGTCGCCATCGCAACGAGGGACGGATGATCCGGCTCGTGCACTGTGGACGGCTGTCGGTGGAGAAGCACGCCGAGCGGAGCGTCGACGCCCTGGCACACCTGCGCCGCGAGGGCATCGACGCACGCCTGGTGGTGGTGGGCGACGGTCCGCGGCGGTCCGCGCTCGAGCGGCGCGCCGAGGGTCTGCCCGTGCACTTCGCCGGGTTCGTCTCCGACCGCGAGCGCGTCGCACGGTTGCTCGCCGAGGCGGACGTGGCGGTCGCTCCCGGACCGCACGAGACGTTCGGGCTGGCGGCCCTGGAGGCACTGGCGTCGGGCACACCCGCGGTGGTGTCGGGAACGTCCGCGCTGGCCGAGATCGTCACCCCGGACTGCGGCGCAGCAGTGGCCAATCGCTCTCGCGACTTCGCCGAGGGCATCGCCGCGACCCTGGCGCTCCCCTCGGGCGGACGGCCCACGGCCAGGGCGAGGGCGGAGCAGTACGGCTGGCCGACGGCGGTGGAATCGATGCTCGAGGTCCTGTCCGGGCGGTGACGGTCGGCCCGCCCTGAACTCCGGCGAACTCACTTACATTCAGTCTGGACTGTTTGTAAGAAAGCCGATATGGTCGCAGATGTGACCGAGACCACCGCCGTGACCGAGCCGGCTGCCCAGCCCGCCCGCCGGACGCAGGCCGAGCGCACCGCCGGCACGCGGGCCAAGCTTCTCGACGCCGCCATCGACACGTTGGTGGACGTCGGGTACTCCCGCGCCAGCACCCAGGAGATCGCACGTCGGGCCGGTGTGTCCCGCGGTGCTCAGCTCCACCACTTCCCGACGAAGGAAGCGCTCGTCGTGGCGGCCGTCGAGCGGCTCGTCGAGCGACGCCTCGACGAGCTGGTCGGGGTCCACCGCGGTGGGCCCGTCGGCCCGGCGCTCCTGCTCGACGCCTTCTCCGGCCCGTTGTTCCACGCGGCGCTCGAACTGTGGGTCGCCGCCCGCACGGATGCGGCACTGCACGCCGCGGTGGAACCACTCGAGCGTCGAGTGACCGAGGTGTTGCAGGAAGGCGGCCGAGAGCTCTACGGGGACAGCATGTCTCCCGCTGCCTTCGACCTGAGTATCGAACTCGCACGAGGGATGGCCGTGTCGGCCATCTTCCGAACCCCCGAGGAGGAACACGCGATGCGTGCACGATTGTTGCCGGAGTGGGAGCGGGCGGTGACGGAGCTGTGACGACCACACTGCCCGCGCACGTCGATGTTCTCGTCGTCGGATCGGGATTCGCCGGTATGGGTGTGACGGCGCGGGTGCTCCGCGAGGACCCGTCCGCCGACGTGCTCGTGATCGAGCGTGCCGACGACGTCGGTGGGACCTGGCGCGACAACACGTATCCCGGTGTCGCGTGCGATGTTCCGACGTCGCTGTACTCGTTCTCCTTCGCCCCGCACTCCGATTGGAGCCACACCTTCGCTCGTGGACCGGAGATTCATCGGTACCTGCGCGGGGTGGCCGACGACTTCGGGATCCGAGACCGTCTCGTCACGGGTTGCGCGCTGCTCGGGGCGCAGTGGGACGAGGAACGCTGCGTCTGGGACGTCACCACGGAGAAGGGTGATCTGACCTGCCGAGTGTTGGTCGCGGCCACGGGAACGCTCTCGACGCCGAAGCTGCCCGCTGTGCCGGGCCTCGACACATTCGCCGGCCACACCTTCCACTCCGCGACGTGGGACCACGACTACGACCTGCGCGGCAAGCGTGTCGCCGTCGTGGGCACCGGTGCGTCGGCCATCCAGTTCGTTCCCGAGATCGCCCCGGTCACGTCGCAACTGCACGTCTTCCAGCGCACCCCGGCATGGGTGATCCCGCGCATGGACCGCACGCGCGGTCCGATCGAGCGATGGTTCTACCGCCGCGCGCCGTGGACACTCGAGGCGCAGCGCGGTGCGATCTACGCCTACCGCGAGATGTACGTCGAGATGATGGCCAAGCGGCCCAAGCTTCTGTCGATCGCGCACACGATAGCCACGGGTTTCCTCCGACTGAAGGTGCGCGACGGCGGACTCCGGAAGCGCCTCACGCCGGGCTACACCATCGGCTGCAAGCGCATGCTGTTGTCCAACGACTGGTACGACACGTTGCAGCGACCGGACGTCGAACTGGTGGACAGCGGTCTGGCCTCGATCACGCCGACAGGTGTGGTGGACGCCGCGGGACGCGAGCGCGAGGTCGACGCCATCGTCTTCGGTACCGGCTTCACCCCCACCGAGCCGCCCGTCGCACATCTGTTGCGCGGCAGCGACGGTCGAACTCTCGCCGAGCGGTGGGGCGGCAGCCCGCGCGCCTACCGAGGTACGACGATGGCCGGCTTCCCGAATCTCTTCCTCATGTACGGGCCGAACACCAACCTGGGACACAGCTCGATCGTCTACATGCTCGAGTCCCAGTCGGCGTACGTCGAATCCGCTCTGCGCGAGATGACGCGTCGCAGCGTCGATGCCGTCGACGTGAGTCCGTCCGCGGTCGACGAGTGGAACGCGTCTCTCGACGCCGACCTGGCCGGCACGGTGTGGAACACCGGTGGGTGTTCGAGTTGGTACCTGGACGCGAGTGGACGGAACTCGGCCATGTGGCCGACCTTCACGTGGAAGTTCCGCAAGGCGACCGCCGCGTTCGACATCGAGAACTACCGCACGATGCGGGCGCGCGGAGGGCCGGACGTCGGCCGAACTGTGGGAAGTACACCGTCGGAGAAGGCAGCAATATGAAGAACACCTACGACGTCATCGTCGTCGGATCGGGTTTCGGCGGCAGCGTCTCCGCCCTGCGTCTGACCGAGAAGGGATACCGAGTCGGTGTCCTGGAATCCGGTCGTCGTTTCGAGGACGACGAGCTGCCCAAGACGAGCTGGCGACTGCGGAAGTATCTGTGGGCGCCCATGATCGGGTGCTACGGACTGCAGCGGATCCACCTGCTCCCCAATGTCCTGGTGATGGCCGGAGCCGGTGTCGGCGGCGGATCGCTGAACTACGCGAACACTCTGTACCAGCCCCCGAGCCGCTTCTTCGAGGATCCGCAGTGGGGTGACATCACCGACTGGGAAGCGGAGATGACGCCATACTACAAGCAGGCGCGTCGGATGCTGGGCGTCGAGGACAACCCGACCATCACCCCCGCGGACAAGGTCATGCGCGACATCGCCGAGGAGATGGGCGTCGGTGACACGTTCAGCACCACACCGGTCGGCGTGTTCTTCGGTCAGCCGGGGCAGAAGGGTCGCGACGTCCCGGACCCGTTCTTCGGTGGCGTCGGACCCACCCGGACAGGCTGCACCGAGTGCGGTGCGTGCATGACGGGCTGCCGTGTCGGCGCCAAGAACACCCTGGTGAAGAACTACCTCTACCTCGCCGAGAAAGCCGGTGCCATGGTGCATCCGCTGACCACGGTCACCTCGGTGCGTCCCCGCGAGGGCGGTGGATACGAGGTGCGGACGCGTCGCACCGGTGCGAAGCTGCGGCGCAAGGAGACCGTGATGACGGCCGACCACGTCGTCTTCGCCGCCGGCACCTACGGGACCCAGAAGTTGATGCTGGCGATGAAGGAGACCGGAAATCTGCCCCACCTGTCGGACAAGCTCGGGTCCGTGGTGCGTACCAACTCCGAAGCGGTGCTGGCCGCGACGGCGCGTGACCGGCAGATCGACTACACGGAGGGCGTGGCGATCACCTCGTCGTTCCACCCCAACGATCACACGCACATCGAGCCGGTGCGATACGGCAAGGGCAGCAACGCCATCGGACTGTTGCAGACCGTTCTCAGTGACGGCGGCGGCAGGCTGCCGCGACCGCTGAAGACGCTGGGCGTCGCGCTGCGCCATCCGGCCGCCACCGTGCGCAGCCTGTCGGTGAAGAACTGGTCGGAACGCACCGTCATCGCGCTCGTCATGCAGACCGACGACAACTCGCTGGAACTCGGTTCCAGGAAAGGTCGATTCGGTCGGCGTCTGACCTCCCGCCCGGGAGGTGGCAGCCCGCCGCCGAAGTGGATCCCGGAGGGGCACATCGCGATCAGGAAGGCCGCGGACAAGATCGGCGGCGACCCGGGTGGCTCGTTCGCGGACGTGTTCGACATTCCCATGACCGCGCACTTCCTCGGTGGTTGTGTCATCGGTGCGACGCCGGAACGGGGCGTCATCGACGCGTACCACCGGGTGTTCGGGCACGAGGGTCTGCACGTCGTCGACGGATCGGCCGTGAGCGCGAACCTCGGCGTCAATCCGTCGCTCACCATCACCGCCCAGGCTGAGCGGGCGATGGCCCTGTGGCCGAACAAGGGAGAAAACGATGAGCGTCCGCCGGTCGGCACAGGGTACGAACCCCTCGCCCCGGTCCGCCCCGTCGCTCCCGTGGTTCCCGCCGAAGCACCCGGCGCACTGCGACTCCCGCTCACCGTGGTGGGTCGGAACCGCTGACTCGCGCGGGCTCGACCCCGAGACGACACAGGCCCCGACCTCCTCGCGGAGATCGGGGCCTGTCCCGTTCGGTCACTTGCCGGAGATGGGTCCCAGCAGCGAGGTGGTCCAGATCGCCGAGTTGGCGGACCCTGCCGGGTCACCGGCCGGCACCAGTCCGTTGATGGTCACCTGTCCGCCGGCCAGTCCGCGTGCGGGGTTCGGCGGGAGGGTGAGGCCGCAACTCTGCTGCACGTCGGCGATGCCGGGCAGCGAGTTCTGGCGGCACTGACCGCGTCCCTCGACCGTCAGCGGGCCACCGGGCAGGTTGTCGTACGTGACGGTCAGGGCAGCACCGAATTCGGGCTGCGCCGTCGGGGAGTAGCAGACACGCGCCGTCGCGGCCGTGATCTCGCTGGGCGAGGTCGAGGCCGCGCCCGTGGCCGGATCCACACTCGCCGCGTGCAGTTCGGTGGTGCGCTCGCCTCCCGCACAGGACGGCGACGATCCCACCGATCGGGAGTTCACCTCGCGTGTCACGTTGTAGGCGATCGGGCCCGTCGGCTGCGGGATTCCGGCGGGCGGAGCCGAATCGACGGGCGCGGTGCCCTCGCCGAGCGAGTACAGCGTCCACACCGATCCGGTGCGTCCACCGGGCAGACGCAACGGGTTGGCCACCGAGTTGCTGGTGGCGACACCGGCGCTCACACCGGACGCGTTGGGCTGGATGCGGAGAACGCAGTCGACGGCGCCGCGTCCGGGCGATCCGGGGTAGAGCTCGAAGCCGCACGGTCCGCGCATGTCGAGACGGCCGAGGCCGGGAGCGTCGAGAGTGCCCCACTGGTCGAGGATCTGGGTTCCGTCGAGCCCCAGCCCGTCGCACACGTAGATAGGTCCGACGTTGCGCGCCGTCTCGGCGGTCAGCACGCCGGACGCGGGGTCCGACTGGAACGTGTACATACGGGCGTCGAGACGTTCGACGAGGAGGTACTGGGCCGGAACGCCGTACTGGGCGTTGCACCGCGCGGTGTCCTCGGCAGTCGGCCGATTGCCGCTGTCCACCGTGCGGAAGACGTGGAACTGGCCGGGGCCGTCGCTGATCGATCCGAGAAGGGTCGACGGTGCCACCGGTCCCGGGTCGGCCGAGGCGGTGCCCGTGAAGGAGGCGACCGCGGTGACGGCCGCAGCGGCGACGAGTCCCGCCCGCCGCAGAAGACCGGATCTGCTCGAACGACTGTGCATTGTTGTATTCCCCCCAGAACTGCTGCCATCTCGACGACCGAAGAGTGCCACACGAATCCCCCATCTCCGACATGTGTGTGACCTGGCACAATGCCCGCTACGCGGCCCTGGACGAGTGGACACGAGGGGACGGTCGGACTGACCGTAGTGTCCACCGGAGCAGCACAGTGCTGCGCAATTCGTGCCGGGGGGCTCCTGACGTGTCGACGTTCTCTCTGACCAGAGTCATGGTCACCGTGGTGGCAGTGGCCGCCATGACAGTGTTCGGGAGTGCCACGGGGAGTGCGGATCCCGCCGTACCACCGTCGCCGGCGCCCGGTGGCGCACGAACGTTCTCCGAGCTTCCGCTGCCCGGACAGCCGGAGGGCATCGCCGTCGATCCGTCCGACGGCAGCGTGTGGACGGGATCGAATCGGCCCCGATCGACGGGAACGGTCTGGCATCACGACGGATCCGGTGCACTGATCGGCACCTACGATCTCGTGGGGCATTCCCCGGACGCCGAGCACGGGGTCAACGGCATCGCGCTGGACGGTGCGGGCCGGGTGTACGCGCTCGACTGGTCGGGTGCGCGTGCGGTACGACTCGATCCTGCATCGGGAGCCCAGTCGGTCTACGCGACGTTCCCCGATCTGCCGTCCTGTGGTCGGGGGATCGTCCCGTGCGAGCCGAGCCCTGTCGATCGACCCGCGTGGCCCAACTACCCGGTGTTCGACGCGGCGGGCAATCTGTACGTGAGCGATCTGAACCAGGCCACCATCTGGAAGGTGCCGGCCGGCGGCGGTGAGGCTCGGATCTGGTACCAGAGTCCAGATTTCGTGTCGCTGTACAGCGTCAACGGCATGCAGTTCGACGCGCAGGGCCGCCTCGTCTTCGTGGTCACGATCTCCCTGACAGCGGACCCGTCGATCTTCCGCGGGAAGCTGTTCCGCCTCGGCGTCGACGGGAACGGTGGTCCGGGTACTCGCGAGGAGATCGCCACGACGTCACAGGGTGACGGCATCGCCATCGGGGAGTCGGGCCGCGTCTACGTGGCGGTCGCGAACCCGATCATCAACGACGTCGAGATCGTGGAGCCCGGACGTGGCGTCGTCGGCGCGCTCCCGTCCCCCGAAGCGAGGGCAGCGCTGGCGGTGCCTCTCGTCACTCCCGCATCGTTGGCCTTCCGCGGCACGTCGGTGTTGGCGACCAACCATTCCCAGTACGCGATCGACCCCCGCGAGTGGTCGATCCAGGAGTTGGGCGTGGGGGAGCGGGGACTGCCCCTCCTGTACCCGTCGCCCTGACACCACGAACGTAACTGGACTGATTCCAGAAAAGGGGTCATACTGGAACGGATCGACATTCTGCGTGTGCGCGAGTCGATGCCCGGGTATGCGGGTACGACGGACGTTCTGCGTCACACCGCGACGCTTCGCGTCTGCCACGAACAGGAGGCACTGGACTCATGACACAGCCGAGGCCCACGACCAACAACGCCGGTATCCCGGTTCCCAGCGACGAGCACTCCCTCACTGCGGGTGCGCAGGGACCGATCCTGCTGCACGATCACTACCTCATCGAGAAGATGGCGCAGTTCAACCGTGAGCGGGTCCCGGAGCGTGTGGTGCACGCCAAGGGTGCAGGCGCCTTCGGCACGTTCGAGGTCACCGGTGACATCTCGCAGTACACGCGGGCGGCGGTGTTCCAGCCCGGCGCGAAGACCGAGATGCTGGCGCGCTTCTCCACCGTCGCGGGCGAGCAGGGCAGCCCCGATACGTGGCGCGACCCCCGCGGTTTCGCGCTGAAGTTCTACACCACCGAAGGCAACTGGGACATGGTCGGCAACAACACGCCGGTGTTCTTCGTGCGCGATCCGTTGAAGTTCCAGGACTTCATCCGCAGCCAGAAGCGCATGCCCGACTCCGGTCTCCGAGACAACAACATGCAGTGGGACTTCTGGACCCTGTCGCCCGAGTCGGCGCACCAGGTGACCTGGCTGATGGGTGACCGCGGAATCCCGAAGTCGTTCCGCCACATGGACGGTTTCGGTTCGCACACGTACCAGTTCATCGCTGCCGACGGCACCAAGTCGTGGGTCAAGTTCCACTTCAAGACGGATCAGGGCATCGACTACCTGACACAGGACAAGGCCGACGAGCTGGCGGGCACGTCGCCCGATCATCATCGTCAGGACCTGTTCGGATCGATCCGCAACGGCGACTTCCCGAGCTGGACCGTCAAGGTGCAGATCATGCCGTACGACGATGCCGAGACGTACAGGTACAACCCGTTCGATCTGACCAAGGTCTGGTCGCAGAAGGACTACCCGTTGATCGAGGTCGGCACGATGACCTTGAACAAGAACCCGGAGAACTTCCACGCCCAGATCGAGCAGAGCTCGTTCGAGCCGTCCAACCTCGTTCCGGGCATCGGTGCGAGCCCGGACAAGATGTTGCTCGGACGCATCTTCAGCTACGCGGACGCGCACCGGTACCGCATCGGCACCAATTACGCGCAGCTGCCGGTCAATCGGGCGAAGGCGGAGATCAACTCCTACTCCAAGGAGGGTGCGATGAACATCCACTACAACTCTGCGGAGACGCCCGTGTACGCCCCGAACTCGTACGGTGGTCCCGCCGCCGACATGAACGCGTACGGCGACGACGGTGCCTGGGACTTCGAGCCCCGATTCGTGCGCACCGGGTACGTGCAGCATCCCGAGGACGGCGACTTCGTCCAGGCCGGCATTCTCGTGCGCGAGATCATGGACGACGACGCCCGCGAGCGTCTCGTGGGCAACATCGTCGGCCACGCGCTCAACGGTGTCACCGAGCCTGTGCTGCAGCGGGTGTTCCAGTACTGGAGCAACGTCGACCCCGAGATCGGCAAGAAGGTCGAGGAGGGTGTGCGCTCCGGACAGGGCGAGACCGCCCCCACGACCGGCGCCGGCGCGGTGGATGACCCGGCCGACGAGGCCGCGAAGGTCTGATCCGCTCCGATTCTCGACGCCGCCCGTCGCACCCTCAGCGGGTTCGGCGGGCGTTGCCGTGTGTGATGTAGATCACGTTTGAAACGTGTGGTCAGAATTCTCTGCCGGCTCGCTGCTTCGGGCACCGAAGCGGCGGCGGCAACGCCGACAGGCTCACGTCCCGGCCCGGTTCATCGAACGGCCTCGTCGTATCGCCCCGATCGGTCTGTGTGACCCCGAGTACCGATCAATGGTTCGCAGAAGTTGAAGAACGTTCGGTATGTGTGGTTTCGAGAATGGATCTACAGTTCGCTCGCAGCCATTGCGGTAATGGCTCGTCGAAGCGAAACGGGGACCTGCCATGACCACCGATCTCACCGTCGAGACAGAGCGTGAGCAGCGTGATGTCCGTCGCCGCAAGGTTCGAGCGCTCCTCGCGGGCGGGTTGGTTCTCGGCGTCGGAGCGGCGGTGACATTGGCTGCATGGAGCGACAACGTGTTCGGCACCGCGCAGTTCACAGCGGAGAACTGGAACGTGCAGGGTGACTTCTCGGCCGCCGGCAGTGGGGCGTGGCAGGAATACAACACCGCCGAGACTGCGGGCACTTTCAACTACACGACGGGCTTCTCCGCGCTGAGCCCCGGCACGACGGTGTACGCGCCGGTTGCCCTGCGCGTCGGCTTGGGAACCAGTGCAGGCGGCGCATACGACGCGGCCGTGACCCTCCGAGGGGCCACGCCGACGACGGGGGCGCTGACACCCCTTCTCACCTATCAGGTCGTCAGCGGCGTCACCGCGGCGAACTGCGCGGCCGGAACGATCACCGGAGGCGCGAGTGTCGTCCCCGTCGGCAGTGCCCTCGGCACGGGAAGCGCCTCCAAGGCCATCACGCTGCCGAAGACCGGCACCGCTCTTCCTCTGTGCTTCGCCGTGACCCTGCCTGCGACCGTGACCGCGGACCAGGCGGCCGGTAAGACCACCAATACGGTCACCTGGCAGTTCCAGGCCGAGGCCGTGGTGCCGACGCCGTAATCGGCTGCTCCTCGTCACCCCATGTCTCGTCACGCACCATCTCGGCACACTGCGGCGGAACCGCGGACGCACGACGCCGTCGTCGGACGACGGGCTCGGCTCGGTGCCGTGATCGGTCTGGTCGTAGGACTCGTCGTCGCGGCACTCTCGGCCACCGACGTCGCGGCGTCGTGGACCGACCGGGTCCTGGGCGGATCGGCATTCAGCACAACACCGTTCGGCTTCGAGTCGGCGACGCTCGGGGCGCCCTTCGCGACCCACTCGGAGGCCGCGCCTGCCGTGCTCTCTCTGCTTCCGGCTGCGCCGCTGCTCCCGGGTCAGTCGGTCTACGGCGCGATCTCGTTGCGTTCGGTTGCCGGGTCGCCGGCGGTGGCCGTGACCATCGACGGCACGGCGTCGGTGCCCTCGGGCCTCGCATCGTTGTTGCAGTACGCAGTCGTTCGATCGCCCACGTGCGACAGCACCTCGTTCGGCTCGACGGCATCGTTCGTCGTCGGCTCGGTCACGGGCGGTGTCCCGTTGTCCGCCGATTCGGCGAGCGGGGCCGTCGTACTCCCGGCAGGATCGCCGACGACCACGGGAACCGTTGTGCCTCTGTGCTTCAGGATGACGCTGCCCGACACCCTCGCGGTGTGGACCGCCGGGGCCGCGTCGTCGACCGTTCGGGCCACGTGGACCTTCCTCGGTACCGCCTGAGTCCACGTGCCCGATCACCCCTTCGCGCCACCAGAAAGTGCTCACACCATGTCGACTCGTCACGCAGCGCCCCCTCGGCGTCGTTCGGCCTTCTCCCGCCTGGGTGACGCCGTTCTCAACGTTCTCGCGCTCGGCGGTGTCGTCTGCATCGTGCTGGTGGTTCTGTCGTTCACCCTGAACATCTCGTTGATCATGTTCAAGACGGGATCGATGGCACCGACGATGCCGACGGGGTCACTCGCGGTGGTGCGGGAGGTACCTGCGGACTCCGTCGTTCCCGGGGATGTCGTGACGATCGCACGGGTCGGCGAGCTGCCTGTCACGCACCGTGTGGTCGAGACCTCGCCCGGCCGCGACGGCGCAACGTTCCTCGAGCTGAAGGGCGATGCCAACGAGTACGAAGATCCGGCCGGATACGACGTCACCGAGGTGCGCAAGGTGCTGTGGTCGGTGCCCGGCCTCGCGAAGGTGGTGGTGTGGTTCTCTAGTCCCCTGGTTCTGGCGCTTCTGACCCTCTCGATGGCGGCTCTCGTCGTGGCGATGTTCTGGCCGAGAACGCCGAAGCGGCCGGTACCGTGAGCCGCCCGCGCTCGGTGGCACTGGTCCTGATCGCTGCTGTGCTGACGGTCGTGTCGGTGGTCTCGAACACCGATGGCACCGTTGCCGCCTGGCAGGGGCGGGACCACGCAGCGGCCACCGTGTCGATCGGATCATGGCCCAGCGCCGGAAGCGCGTACGCGGAGATCGGACGCGTCGGTTCAGCGTCGGGTCTCGCATTCGATCTGCTCGCGGGCGGAACGAACCCGCCGTGGCCCGGACCGGCAGCGACGCGATCGCAAGCGGCTCCGGGAACAGTCACCAGCACCACGGCCGGGCCGTACAGCAGCGCCGGGGTACTCGGGTTGGCCAACGAGCTGACTTCGCGAGGCGCTGCTCCGGGAACACCGATTCAAGGCTCGTCGTGCGCGGCCTACGGATGGGCGCCGAACACGCCGGCACCGTGCACGACGGTCCCGTCGCAGAGAGTGAACGCGCGCGCAACTCTGTCGTCCTACACGCTGTACGCGTCACTGCTGTCGCTTCTCGGCCTTGGGTCGACAGACGTGGTCTCGGTGCCGTCGCCTGTGACATCGGCCGCATCCTGTGACCTGACCACCTCCGGGCCGACCTACACGGCAACACCTCCGAGTGCGGCAAACGTGACGACGCTGAACCCTCGGGGTTCGATCACCGTTCGAGGCGGAAACGCCGTCGCGATTCCGCCTGCGGGCGGCACGGTGTCGTTCGATTTCCCCCAGAGCGGGTCCACCGTCGTGGTGCCTGGCGTGTCGGGAACACTTCGCAGTGTCGTCGACAACTCGTCGTCTGCGCGCTCGAGCCTCGTGCTGGAGAACGGCCGGATCCTGAGGCTGGGACTGCTCGGGGGCATCCTTCTCGACATCAGGTTCACCCTGGTGCTGGTCGACGCGGCGTGCGGAGGCGGACCGACCGGGCCCGTGTCGATCACCGCCGCATCTGCGCGAGTAGCCGCAGCGGAACCGCCGGCTGCGACGACACCGGTCACGACGACACCGGTCACGACGACACCGGTCACGACGACACCGGTCACGACGACAGCGGCCGCGACGACAGCGGCCGCGACGACAGCGGCCGCGACGACACCGGTCACGACGACCAGCGCTCAGCCGTCGGCGTCCTCGGTGGTGTCACCGACCGACGCGACGACGATTCCTGCATCGTCGAGCACCGCCGCAACGACCACGACGTCTCCGGCGCCGACCACCACCACCACCACTCCCGCTGCAGCCTCCGCCACGGTGTTCTCCGGGGCGGGGCCCATCACGTCGATCACGACATCCGACGGGCTCGAATGCTCCGTCGGTCCTGATGCGGTCACCTTCACGTGTTCGGACGGCAGCACCCTCGTCTTCACTCCGGTGGCGCTGTCGCCACCTGGCATCGCCGCTGCCACGACCGACGGGCTCTGGTCGCCGAGGACGCTCACGGGGGAGACGGTGCCGGTGGAGGCGGCCACCCGGTCGTGACGCTGCCCTCCCGCCGTTTGTCGTCCCCCACCCCCGGGTAGTCGAGGAGGGTGACTTCTCCCGCCGTTCTGTTCGACATCGACGGCACGCTTGTCGATTCGAACTACGCCCATGTCCACGCCTGGGCTCGTGCCTTCTCCGACGCCGGTATCGCTGTGGACTCGTGGCGGATTCACCGCTCGATCGGCATGGACGGCGTGAAGCTGCTCTCGTCGTTGGCGGGTGACGCACCCGAGGGCGCGGCGGAACGCGCGAAGGAACTACACACGCAGTACTACGAGGAGATGTCCTCCCTGCTGTCGCCGCTGCCCGGTGCGCTCGACCTGCTCGGCGCGGTAGCAGACCGCGGGCTGCAGGTGGTGCTGGCCACCTCGGCACCGGAGAACGAACTCGCGATCCTTCGCGGACTTCTCGGGGTCGAGGAGATCGTCTCGGAGTTGACGTCGTCGGAGGACGTCGAGACGGCGAAGCCTGAGCCGCGCATCGTCGACATCGCGCTGGACCGTGCCGGCGTCGGTGCCGAGCGCGCCGTCTTCGTCGGGGATTCCGTGTGGGACGTGAAGGCATCCGTCACAGCGGGCGTCCCGTGTATCGGAGTGCGCAGTGGCGGCGTCTCGAGTGCCGAGTTGACCGAGGCCGGCGCCACCGCGGTGTACGACGATCCTGCAGACCTGTTGGCGCACATCGACAGTTCGATGATCGCGCGCCTCGGATGAGAGAGAACGGCTACGCACCGATCGAGAACTACGCGGCGATCGGCGACGGCCGCACCGTCGCGCTCATCGCGGACGACGGGCGCATCGACTGGTTTCCCGTTCCCAATCTCGACACCGCGCCGGTGTTCGCGGCACTGCTCGACGCCGAGTCCGGCGGCTACATCTCGATGCGCCCGGCGGAGGAGTTCACGACCACGCGTCGGTACGCCGACGGCACCAATGTCCTGGTCACGACGTTCACCACCGAGTCGGGCGTCGTGAACGTCACGGACTCGCTGAACACCGGTGTGGCGGGACGCCTTCCGTGGACCGAGCTCGCACGGCGCGTCGAGGGCGTCGAGGGCAGTGTCGACATGGAGTGGTCCGTCGCTCCGGGGACGTGTCTGGGAACGGCGTCGCCGTGGTCGTACGAGACGGTGCACGGTACGGTGCTGCGCGTCGACGGTGTCACTCTGGGCGTGCGCACTCTCAATGCCGACGACATCGAGCTCGAATCTCGTTCCATCAGTGGTCGATTCACCACCGCGGTCGGTTCGCGCTCCCTCGTGGCCGTGGTCGGTACCGAGGTGGAACCGTTGTATCTCCCGGTGCCGGAGGACGTCGATTCGGGCATCGATCGCACGATCGCCAACTGGCAGATGTGGTCCGAGGAGTTCCGGTACGAGGGCCCCTGGCACGACGAGGTCCATCGCAGCGCCCTCGCACTGAAGCTGTTGTTGTACAGCCCGTCCGGTGCCATCGCGGCGGCGGCGACGACCTCGCTGCCGGAGCGGTGGGCCGGTGCCAAGAACTGGGACTACCGCTACGCGTGGGTGCGTGACACCGCGTACACGATCAAAGCGCTGATCCGCTTCGGTCTTCGCGAGGAGGTCCACGCCGCGGTGGCGTGGCTGCTGCGCATCATCCGCAGCAACGAGCAGATCACGCAGGTGTTCTACACCCTGAACGGTGAGATCCCGGGCGGCTCGACATATCCCGACGTGCCGGGGTGGCGCGGGGTCGGTCCGGTGATCAACGGAAACGAGGCGGCAACTCAGTTGCAGCAGGGGATCTTCGGTGACCTGTTCGACATCGTTTCCCTCTACGTGGACGCGGGCAACGTACTCGACGCGCCCACGGGCCGACTCCTTGCGGAGATCGCCGACACGACGTGTGACATCTGGCGCCGCAAGGACGCCGGAATCTGGGAGCTGCCCACGATCCGGCACTACACATCTTCCAAGATGGGCTGCTGGCACGCGCTCGACCGTGCGGTGCACCTCTCCGAGCAGGGCATGATTCCCGGCATCGCGGACAGGTGGGTGACCGAGCGCGACCACATCGCCCAGTGGATCGACGACAATTGCTGGTCCGAGTCCCGCGGCGCCTACGTCTGGTACCCGGGCACGGATGAGCTCGACGCCTCCGTGTTGCTGCACGCGGGCAGTCGGTGCGTCGACGACGAGCGGATGTCGAGGACCGTCGACGCTCTGCGCGACGAACTCGGTTCCGGCGACCACCTCTATCGCTACTCCGGCATGCAGATGGTCGAGGGTACGTTCGTCGCCTGCTCGTTCTGGGTCGTCGGCGCCCTCGCCAAGCTCGGCCGCGACGACGAGGCCACCGCACTCATGGATCGACTGGTCACCAGCGGCAACGACGTCGGCCTCTTCGCCGAGATGATCGATCCCGACCGGTCGGCCGAGGACGAACCGTCGACCTTTCTGGGCAACTTCCCGCAGGGGCTCTCCCATCTCGCTCTCATCAACGCTGCGCTCACGCTCGCCAGCGGCCACGACCACACGACCTCCGACACAGGAAAGTAGGACCACATGGACCTCGGAATCACGGGCAGAACTGCTGTCGTCACCGGCGCGGACTCGGGAATCGGGTGGTGCACGGCGCAGATGCTGCTCGACGAGGGTGTCCGGGTCTTCGTCACGGACAAGGACCAGGACAAGCTGGCCGCCGGCGCTGCCGAGCTCACCGGACCGGAGGGTGCCGTCACGGCGTTCGCCGCGGACGTGACGAAGCCCGCCGACGTCGAGGCGATGCACGCGAAGGCGGTCGAGGCGCTCGGCACCGTGGACATCCTGGTGCAGAGCGCCGGCATCACCGGCGCACAGGGCATGTTCCACGAGATCGACGACGACGGGTGGTCGACGACGATCGAGGTCGACCTTCTCGGGCCGGTGCGCGTCGTGCGCGCCTTCCTTCCCGAACTCCGCGCGGGCGGATGGGGACGCATCGTGTTGCTCGCGTCCGAGGACGCGGAGCAGCCCTACATCGACGAGCTGCCCTATTGCGCGGCCAAGGCCGGCATCCTCTCGCTGGTCAAGGGACTGTCGAAGACGTATGCGTCCGAGGGTGTCCTGGTGAACGCGGTGTCTCCGGCCTTCATCCACACCCCGATGACGGACGCGATGATGGACAAGCGAGCCGACGAGCGTGGCACCGACCGCGACGAGGCCATCGAGAGCTTCCTGAAGGAGGACCGGCCGTTCATGGAACTCGGCCGACGGGGTACCCCGGAGGAAGTGGCGTCGGTGATCACGTTCCTGTGCTCGGGGCGCGCCAGCTTCGTCAACGGCTCGAACTACCGCGTCGACTCCGGTTCCGTCGCGACCATCTAGAGAGGACCCACGCCCATGACACGTTTCGGCTACACCCTCATGACCGAGCAGAGCGGACCCAAGCAGCTCGTCGACTACGCCGTGAAGGCGGAGGACGTCGGGTTCGACTTCGAGGTGTCCAGCGATCACTACTCACCCTGGTTGTCGTCGCAGGGACACGCGTCCTACGCCTGGACGATGCTCGGCGCGGTGGCGCAGGCGACGTCCCGAGTCGGCCTCTACACGTACGTGACCTGCCCCATCATCAGGTACCACCCGGCGATCGTCGCGCAGAAGGCGGCAACGCTGCAGATCCTCGCCGACGGCCGTTTCACGCTGGGCCTGGGAAGCGGCGAGAACCTGAACGAGCACGTCGTCGGCGAGGGTTGGCCCTCGGTGGACAAGCGTCAGGACATGTTCGAGGAAGCGGTCAAGATCATCCGGCAACTTCAGTCGGGTGAACTGATCACGTGGCAGGGCGAGCACTACCGCGTCGACTCGGCGCGCCTGTGGGACACCCCCGAACACCCGCTCGAGATCGGCATCGCGGTCTCGGGGTCGAAGTCGATCGAGCGGTTCGCGCCGCTCGGCGACCACATGATCTCGACGGAGCCGAAGTCCGAGCTGGTCGAGGGCTGGGACAAGGCCAGGCACATCGGCACGGGCCTGAATCGGGAGTCGAAGAAGATCGGCCAGATCCCCATCTGCTGGGGTCCGGACGAGAAGGCGGCCACCGAGCTCGCGCACGACCAGTTCCGCTGGTTCGCGGGTGGGTGGGCCGTGAACGCGGACCTGCCGACGACGGCCGGTTTCGCGGGTGCGACACAGTTCGTCCGAACGGAGGACGTGGCCGGAACCATCCCCTGCGGACCGGATCTCGATGCGATCGTCGAGAAGGTGGCGCCCTACTGGGAGGCCGGTTTCACCGACATCGCACTCGTGCAGGTCGGCGACGAGACCCAGGAGCGCTTCCTTTCCGAGGCCGCCGGGCCACTGCTCGAGAAGCTCCGCGCAGCGTCGTCCTGACCGACGGATCGATCAGAGCGCCGGTCCACGCACAGCATCGTGGGCCGGCGGATCCGTGTCGGTGGACAACTTGTCGCGCAACGACTCCGAGTTCAGCAGCATGTTCAGGACCACCGCGCACAGCGCACCCGCGCTGATGCCGGAATGGAAGATGGTCTGAAACCAGTCGGGGAACCGGTCGTAGAGGTCCGGCGACACCGTGGGCAACAGTCCGACGCCCACCGCGACGGCGACCACCAGGATGTTCGTGTTGTTGAACGACACCTGCGCGAGCGTGCGGACGCCACTCGCGGCCACCATGCCGAACAGTGCGATGCCCGCGCCACCGAGCACGGGAAGCGGCACACCCTCCACCACGGCACCGAGTTTCGGCAGCAACCCCAGCAGGATGAGGATGCCGCCGGCGAACGTGGCCACATGGCGGGTCTTGACGCCCGTGATCGCCACCAGCCCCACGTTCTGCGCGAACGCCGTGTACGGGAACGTGTTGAAGATGCCACCGAGCATCGTCGACAGGCCGTCGGCGCGCAGACCGTCGGCCAGACGGCGAGGCGGAACCTTCTTGTCGACGATCTCGCCGACAGCGATGATGTCGCCCGTGGTCTCGGTCATGATGACCAGCGCGACGATGCACATGGTGATGATCGCGCTGACCTCGAACGTCGGGAATCCGAAGTGGAACGGCGTGGTCACGCCGACCCAGTCCTGTTCCCGCACACCACTGAAGTCGGTCATGCCCAGCGGGATCGCGATGACGGTGCCGGCGACGAGTCCGAGCAGGATGCTCAGTCGCTTGGCGGCCGGGGGAGCAAACCGTTCGATCAGCAGGATGATCAGCAACGTGAGTGCGCCCATCCCGATGTACTTCGGATCACCGAAGTCCTCGGATCCCGTTCCGCCGCCGAACCATCCGGCCGCCACCGGCATCAGCGACAGGCCGATGATCAGGATGACCGTGCCCGTGACCAGAGGCGGGAACAGGTGGAGCAGCTTCGCAAACACCGGCGCCAGCGCCATCATGAACACGCCGGACGCGATCACGGAACCGTAGATGGCGGTGACGCCGTACTGCGAGCCGATGGCGATCATCGGCGTCACCGCGGCGAACGTGCAGCCCTGCATCAGCGGTAGTCGTACCCCGAAGCGCCAGAACCCGACCGCCTGGATCAGTGTCGCGATCCCGGCGACGAACAGGTCGGCCGTGATGAGGTACGGCAGGTCGCTCGACTGCAGTTCCCCCGCAGCGACCAGGGCGCTGCCGACGATGAGAGGGACGGCGACCGCGCCCGCGTACATCGCGAGCACGTGCTGCAAGCCGAGTGGAGCCAGCACCGACAGCGGGGGAATGTGGTCGACCGGATGCGTGCCCGCCCGACCGCGAGTGAACCTCGACAACGACACCATGGGACACAGTGTCGGCCCTGCCCGTGTCGTTCGTCGGTCTTCTCGGTTTCCGCGCCGTTACGGCGGCACTCCGTCGGCTCAGAGGGTGGTGGCGGCGAAGGACACGAAGACGACGAACAGTGCGGCGCCGCCCAGCGCGGCTCCGATCATCGCCTCGCGGCCGTTGGTGGCCGTGCCGTCCTCGTCCCGGCCGATACCGACCCATCCGCACACCACCGCGAGGATGCCGGTGGGCACCGCGACGATGTCTCCCACGAAGGGCACGAACGCGCAGACCAGCGCGACGATGCCCGCGACCAGCGCGCTGCTGCCCGCGCCGTTGCGATACGCGGGACGTGATGACGGAGTGTCGGTCACACCCGGAATGGTCTCAGGTGCTCCCCGCGGCGCCGCCACCGCCACCCGCGCCGGCCCCGGACACCGTGCCGGCGCTGCTGTTGGTCGAGGTGAACACCGAGGAGAAGACGACCCAGTTCAGCAGTGCCGGGTCCGAGGCGTGCAGTGATCCGGACGGTGAGGCGAAGGCACGCAGCGTCGTTCCGCCGTCCGCGTCCGTGGCCGCCTCGAGGCGCTTCGTGAACGTGGAGCCGAGCCCCAGCGCGACGATGTCGGGCAGTGCGTCGTCCAGATCGAGCGAGGAGTCGTCGTCCTTTCCCGACTGCTTCAACCCGTCACGGTAGGCCTCCCAGGGACGAGCGGCGTCGAGACCGGCAGCCGAGAATCGTGAGTAGGCGACCGTCATGACGAGGCCGGCGATCAGCAGGATCCCGCCGGGAATCGCGGCGACCAGCATGATCGGGGCCCCGGAAGCAGCGACCACGCCTGCGCCCACCATGACTGCACCGCCGAGAAGTGCCAGTCCGACCAGACCCCAGCGTGGTCCGGCCGTACCGTGGCGCACCCACCCGTTCGCCTCGAGGTGCGCGTCGACGACGGCCTTCGTCGCGCCGTGACCCTGCGCGAGCTTCGTGAGCGCGGCGCTGTCCACCACGTCGCCCTCGGCCTTCTCGGACAGCATGGTCCAGACGGCGTCCTGCACGTCGCCGCGTACCTTGCCGCGGTCGAGCAGTCGGACTCGGAGCGTGTCCTTGCCACGTTTCTTCGACCCGGAACCCGGCTCGGACTCGAGAGCCACTGCGTCGGCCGCCGCGAGCGCCAGCAGCGTGGCCGGCACCGCACTCGCCTGCGCGCTCCGATGGACCAGAGCCGTGACGATCGCGGGATCGGTGGTGTGATCGGGTCGGTAGGTCGTCGGAGGCTGCGCCGACACCGTGGGCCGCGAACGGCGACGGTAGATCTGCGCCGCGCCCGCGGAGCCGACCAGCACGACGGCGAGACCGGTCCACGGGAGCCACGTCGACCCCGGCCCGGCGGCGAACTCGTCGAGCGCCGTCACCGGTGGCCCGACCAGGATGGAGGACTCGAGCCGGTCGATGCCGTTCGTCAGACTGCCCGCGACGTCACCGTCGCGCAGCGGCGGCACCAGGGCGTCCTCGATGATCGCTTCCTGCTCGTCGCGGGGAACATTGCCGTCGTCGAAGGTGGAACCGAGGAAAATCCCGGCCCGAGCCTCGTCGTCGGTACCGGGCTCGCGGTTGATCAGGATGGCACCGGCGACGTCCTGATCGACGTCCGCCGTCGACACCCACGCCTGCTGGAGTGCCTCCACCTGATCGAGGGTGTCGTCCGAGTCGGCGTCCAGTTCGCGGACGTACGCGACGACGTCGGCCCCGGTCTCGGCGCGCAGCGCGTCGAGTCGCTGCTCCAGCGCCTCGACGTCGGCCGGACCCAGCGAGTCCCCGGTGCGGTCGTACACGCGTTGACCGACCGTGAGCCCGTCGAACTGTGTGTCACCGGAGCTGTCGGAGCAACCGGCGAGACCGAGCACTGCTGTCGCCGCGATGAACGCGACCGCGAACCGGAACCGTGTCATGCCGTCATGATAGGCAGACTCGACGGTCCGGTATCGCGTGTCGCGTGTCGGTCAGCGGTTGTCGACGGCCTCGGCCAGCTCGCGCAGGCGCGGCAGCGCGCGGTCCGTCAGCAGCTGCTCGCGGGTGTCGGCCGAGACGGCCATGCTGTCCTTCCAGAGGGAGCGACCCGCCATCGCGCCGCTGGCGCCGTTCGCCACGGCGGTGCGCACCTGCTCGATGAACGTCTCGTGATCCACACCGGCGGACAGGACGGCCCACGGCACGCCGTTCGCGGCGGCGGTCACGGCGGCACAGGCTTCGGCCGATCCGGGGTACTGCAGCTTGAGCACCTTGGCACCGCACTCGACGGAGATGCGGGCGGACTCGGCCACGAGGGACGGGAAGCGCTCCGCGTAGTCGACGGCCGATTCGCCCTCGAGCCGGTACGTGAGGATCTCGACGATCAGCAGCAGACCCTCGGCCGAGCACGCCTTCACCAGTTCGGCGATCTCCTGGCCGACCCGCGAGTCCGCCGTCTGACGGTCGGGGCGCATGTACCACAACATCTTCGCGACATCGCCGCCCAGATCGCGCACCACGCGCGGGGTGACGCCGTCGACGAAGCGGGTGAACTTCAGGCCGTCCACGGTCTCGAATCCCGAGGCGTCCATCCCGACCACGAGCGCGGTGTCCCGCGACAACGTGCCCTCGTCGACGACGCGGGGGAGCGCCACCTCCGGGTCGAGCAGGATGGCGGGAGCGTGGTTGCCGAGGTACCTCACGAGATCGCCCTTGGCATCGGCGAGTTGATCCTTCGAGATGGAGTCCGGACCGTCCGGGGCGTCGTTCATGACGGCCTTCATGCCGTTGCGCTGGTCGCCGGCCACGATCAGCATGTTGCCGTTCGCAGTGGAGATGGCGGCCATGCCGCGTCGTTCCAGTGTGGTGAGGTCGTTCATGTCGGAGCTCCTGTCGGTGGTGCGAGATGGGGTTCGGTCGCTCGAGTCGAGCAGTCTGGAGGCGAACAGGGCTGCGCCGTAGGCGGTGTCCTGTGTTCGGCCGGAGGTGGTGATGTCGGGCAGGACGGCGGCGCGGGCGTCGCGGACGCAGGCCATGCTCGCCCAGCCACCGGTGAGGATGCTGCGCCGTGCGGGCGGGACCTCACGGTCGAGCGCGGCGACCAGCAGGGCCACCTCGTCGTTCCCGTGGAGCAGCACGGCGCGGAAGAGTTCGGCGGCGTCCACCCCGTCGGTCCGGATGGTCAGTGCGAGCACACCGTCGTCGTTGCGTGCACCGGAGACGGTGACACCACCCTCGGCGACGGATCCCGCGGACGGCAGTGCCTGCACGCGCTGGTCCAGCCCGTCTCGCCCGGCGCGATCGGTGATGTCGCACAACTGCAGTGCGCGGCGCATGAGCAGTCCCGACTTCACACCGGCCACCAGCACGTACTTGCCGGGCACGACGTGGCGGACCGAGTTGATCAGGTGCTCGGCCAGTCGCGCGCGACTGGCCGCGGACGGTGGCGTGTCCAGGACGCGCAACAACACCTCCGCGGTACCCATCGAGACGAGGTAGGTGTCGTCGGCGATGTCGCCGCCGGACACCGCGGACACGAGGTGGTCGTGGCCCGCGACCGTGAGGGCGGCCCCGCGTACGAGCTCGGGAAGCCATGGCGCCGAGGCGAATCCGAGTGCGGTGCCGGCAGCGACGAGCGGCGGGAGGAAGGTGTCGTCGACACCGAGGTGCGCCAGCATGTCCCGCCAGGGGGCGCCGGTGTCCTGGTCGAGCAGCCCCGTTCGCGACGCCAGCGAGTACTCGCTGACAGCCCGTCCGCCGAGAGCGGCGACGACGAACGCGGGCAGATCCAGCCATCGGAGTCCGGTGAGGTCCAGTCCGCCGGACTGCAGATGCAGGATCTTCGCGACCGAGACCTGCACCCCGAGAGGGATTCCCGTGGTCGCTGCGAACGCGGCCCGCAGCGGCTCGGGCAGGGCGGCGACCTGCTCCCCGCCGCGCGGGTCGAACCACGCGAACGACGGCGCCACGACCTCCAGCCCTGCGTCGACGAGGAAGCCCGTCTCGCCCATGCCCGAGACGGCGACGGCATCGAGCCGGGCGTTCGGATCACCGGTGACGTCCGGCAGTCGGCGCGCGACGATCTCCACCAGGTGACGCACGGTGTCGAGGAGATCGTCCGCCGCCATGTCGGTGGTACCGCCGGCCCCGTGCGTCCAGGGAGTGGCGAGTTGCTCGATCAGGACCTCGGAACCCGAGGAGTCGCTGACGAGGATCTTGATTCCGGTGCTGCCGAGGTCGAGACCGGCGACGAGGGACATGCTCACGGGCGGTACCGCTTTCCAGCGCTGGGGGACTGTCGATTCGGGGGAGCGAGATGCGAGCTGCGCTCGACGAGTGTCGTGTCGGCGAGGCCGGCCACGGCGTCGAGGGTGGGATCGTCGAAACGCAGCAGCAGACGGTCGAACGCCGCGGCTCCGATCTCGTACGGGTTCTGGTCGATGCAGGTGACGGGCGGATCGACGGCGTCGGCCAGAGCGAAGCTGCCGAACGACACCATGGCCACGTCCGTGCGGTGGATCTCGTGCAGGACCGACACGACGGCACTGGCGTGGCGGGCGTTGGAGACGAACAGCGCCGTGGGGGGTTCAGGGAGGGCGAGCAGGTCGAGCACCACCGGGCGCACCGCGTCCGGCGACGGCGCCACTTCGGGAATGCCGTCGCCCGGGGCGCTGAGACCGTGCTCGGTGAGGACGTCGACGTACGCGTCGCGTCGACGTTGCGCCGTCTGCAGTCGCGCATCGTGACCGACGAGGGCGATCCGCCGGTGCCCCGCGTCGACCAGCACCCGGACGGCGCGTCGAGCCGCCGAGTAGTCGTCGACGGTGACGGAGTCGAAACCCGGGATCGAGCGGTCGACGGTCACCACCGGCAGGGTGTGGCGGCGCGGGGTGAGGAACGACGAGTGATCGCCGACGGGGGCGAGCACGATGCCGCGCACGTGTTGACCGGCGAGGCGGGTGAGTTGCGACAGTTCGCGCTCGGGATCGAACCCGGTGCTGCCGACCATGACTCCCATGCCGCGATCGAGCGCACGCTCCTCGATCGCGCGTACCAGGGAGGCGAAGAAGATGTCGTCGATGGAGTCGACCACGATGCCGATGGTGGTGCCGGATCCGGACTTCAGTGATCGTGCGGCGGAGTTGGGAACGTAGTTCAGTTCCGCCACCGCCGCTTCGACGCGCTCGCGCAGCTCGGGGAGCACCGTGTCGACACCGTTGACCACGCGCGAGACAGTCTTGAAGCTGACGCCTGCCAGTGCGGCGACGTCCTTGATGCTGGCGCGGTGGGTCACGGGAGAACTCTCGATCGAGGGTGGGTGACGGTCCGGCATTGCTGCGAGACAACGTTGTCTTCTATGATCGTCATCGTGCACACCTCCTGTCAAGAGATCGCGTGGAACAGCGGCCCGCACGTGGTGATCGCCGGGGTCGCCGGCAGTGGCAAGTCGACCCTCGGAGCAGCGGTCGCCCGTGATCTCGCAGCGCCGTTGCTCGACCTCGACACCCTGACGGCGCCGCTGCTCGACGTGCTAGTTCCGCTGCTGGGCAGTGGACACTGGAACGACTCCGGCGACGCGGCGCCCCTGATCCGTGCCGGTCGATATGCCGTGATGCGTTCCGTCGCAGAAGAACTGACGTCGGTGGGCGTGCGGTCCGTGATGGTCGCGCCGTTCACCCGCGAACTGCAGGGTGGTGACGAGTGGGCGGCTCTTCTCGAGTCCGTGGCCCCTGCGCCGGTGGTCGTCGTCCATGTCGACGGCAGCGAGGCGTTGCTCGCCCGGCGCCGCGCGGACCGCGGTCTGGACCGGGATCGCCACCGCGCCGACACGCCGCACTCGAGCCCCACGGTCCCGCATCTGCGCGTCGACGCGTCTCTCACCACCGCGCAGCAACTGTTCCGTGTCCGCCGGGCGCTGGGACTGGTGTCCCCGCCCGCGAACCGGGGTGGTGTCGTCGGGCGGACGTTCGACGCGATGCTGTTCGACCTCGACGGCACTCTCGTCGACTCCACGGCGGCCGTCGCGCGGTGCTGGGCCGAGGTCGGCGCGGAGTACGGATTCGCGGTCGCGGACATCGCGCACGGAATGACGGCGGCGGAGTCGATGGCGCTGCTTCTCGGCGACGTGGAGGGGCCGGCAGCGGCGCTGCGGCTCGGTGATCTGGAGACCCGCGACGTGGCCGACGTGGTCCCCACTCCCGGTGCGCTGGAGTTGTTCTCGGCACTGCCCGCCTCGCGGGTGGCGATCGTGACGTCGGGTGCACCCCCCGTGGCGCACGCCCGTCTCGCAGCGGCGGGTCTGGCCGCACCCACCGCGATGGTGACCTCTGCGGACGTGGCACACGGCAAGCCGGACCCGGAGCCCTATCTCCTCGCGGCGCGCACGCTCGGGATCGATCCGAGCCGCTGCCTGGTCGTCGAGGACGCGCCCGCCGGAGTGCGATCGGCACGGGCCGCGGGCTGCACGGTGATCGGTGTGGGAGGCACGCACGACCGAGCCGACCTGGACGCGGACCTGCAGGTCGACACCCTGGATCAGCTGACGGTCACCCTCGCCGAGGGAGGCGTCACCGTGTCACTGCGGTGACGCGGCGCCGTCGGGGAGCGTGCACGATTCCCTCTCGATCAGCTCGACTCCGAGCACGTTGCGGCGGCGGTAACGCCGGCGCGGGTTCTCGATGCGTCCGAGAATGCGATCGATCGCTTGGAGCCCGAGTTCGGCTGGGTTCTGGTCGATCACGGTGACGGGCGGGCACAGAGCGTCGGCCAGCGGGAAGTCGCCGAAGCCGACGTACGCGGGGCGCGTCGCTCCGCGCTTCTGCAGTTCGGGCACGCACGCCATCGCGGTGCGGGCGTTGGACAGGAACAGCGCCGTGGGCGGCGCGGAGGAGTCGAGCAGTGTGCGCATCGCCTCCCGTGCCTGATCGCGGCCGAGGACTCCGGTGACGACCAACGTGTCGTCGTACTCGATCCCGTTGCTCTCCAGCGCATCTCGATACCCGGAGAGGCGGTTGAACGCGGTGCTGATGGAGATGTCGTCGCCGACCAGAGCGATGCGCCGGTGGCCCCGATCGAGAAGATGGGTGGTGGCCGTCCAGGCACCGCCGTGATCGTCGTCGACGAACGTGTCGGCGGTGAGCCCGGAGGGCGCGCGGTCCACGAACACGGTGGGGGTGCGCTCGGCCCACCGCTTGAGATAGGCGTGGTCGGTACCGATGGGCGCGATCACCAGGCCGCTGAGTTGTCTGCGCAAGAGCGATTCCACCAGTGAGCTCTCGAGGGACGCGTCGTGACCGAGGCTGGTCATGATGACGGCCATGTCGTGCAGCCGGGCTCGGTTCTCCACCGCACGCGCGATCGACGCGAAGAAGGGATCGTCGATGTCCGGAACGGCGACCCCGATGGCACCGGTGTGGCCGGCGCGGAACGATGTCGCGATGGTGTTGGGAACGTAGTTCAACGATTCGAGCGCCGCGTTGACCCGAGCGCGAGTCTCCGGATCGACGTGCGGATCGTCGTTGTAGACACGGGACACCGTCTTCGCGCTGACGTTGGCCAGTGTCGCGACATCCTGCATCGTGGTCATCGGGCCACCTTCTTCGTACGTGCCGGGACAGTATGACGGGTCAGCGGCTGGTGTACCCGCCGTCGACCGGAAGAGACACCCCGGTGATCATCGAGGCGTCGTCGCTGAGCAGGAACGCGATGGGGGCCGCGATCTCGGCCTCGGTGGCCCACCGACCGAGCGGCATCTGCGACAGGAACGGGCCCTCGATCTCCGGGCGCCCCCAGTAGAAGGCGGACATCTCCGTCATGACGACGGTGGGATTGACGCTGTTGACCCGGATGCCGTGCTTCCCGAGTTCCAGTGCCGCGACGCGAGTGATGTTGTCCAGGGCCGCTTTCGAGGATCCGTACGAGATGTGTCCGGGGAGCGCTGCGAGCGATGCCTGGCTCGAGACGTTGACGATGGCCCCGGCTCCGGCGGCGATCATCGCGGGAGCCGCGTACTTGATGACGAGGAGGCTGCCGCGCGCGTTGATGGAGATGACCTTGTCGAAGATGTCGATGTCGGTGTCCTGGGGGGTGGCGATCTCGCCGCCGAAGCCGCCGCAGTTGACCACGCCGTAGAGCTCGAGGCCCGACAGGGCCTCACGGATGCTGTCCTCCGACGTGAGGTCGAACGGCAGCGGACGTGCGCCGGTCTCCTCCTGCAGAGCAGCGAGCGCGGCCTCGTTCCGTCCGGACGCGATGACGTCGGCGCCGTCGGCGACGAGGCGCCGCACGGTGGCGGCGCCGATACCGCCGCTGGCCCCGGTGACGAGGATCGTGCGGCCGCTGAACTTCGACGGGGAACTCTGCGACATGTCGGTTCTGCCTTCTGGGGAGTCGTGGGTGTGGCGGTGATGCGATGTCATCGATGTCATGACCTCCGTTGCGGTGGTCCATGACATCGATGACACGGACCGTACGTCACCGTGTGCAATTCTGCGCCCGATTGCCGAGAAACATCGCTGAACTGCGCTGATCCTTCTCTCGGGAGTGTCCTCCACGAATCGGGGAGGCTCGACCGATCGGTGCCCATGTCACCGGTGACATGAATTTTCGCGAAACGCGTGACACGGTGAGTTGCGTGGGTCACACTGATCCGCATCGCGATGCGGCTCGGGCCGCACGACGACCCGCCCCCACGATGGTCGGGTCGATCGAGTTCCGCGATTCGACGAGGGACGGACATGTACGCAGCTTCGAACGACGCCGGCACGCCGGACGGCCGCGAGGACCGTCGGCGCTACGCGCCAGCCGATCTCACCGAGATGGTGAGCCACCTGGCGTCCGTGCTGCGCGACGGATCCGGCGGTCGCCGGCTGCTGGGTGTCACCGGTGCACCGGGCGCGGGCAAGTCGACCTTCTGCGCACTGCTTCAGGCGGAACTCGGTACCGACTCCACGCTGGTGGGGATGGACGCGTTCCACCTCGCCGACGAGGAGCTGATCCGGCTCGGGCGCCGTGGACGCAAGGGTGCGCCCGACACCTTCGACGTCGACGGATACGTCGCGCTCCTGCGCCGCCTGCGGAACCAGACGGCGGAGACGATCTACGCACCGCGGTTCGAGCGGTCGATCGAGGCCGCGATCGCCGGCGCCGTCCCCGTGCAGCGCGACACCGCGATGGTGATCACCGAGGGCAATTACCTCCTGCTCGACGACGGCGGGTGGGACGCGGTGCGCTCGGAGCTCGACGAGGTCTGGTACCTCGACGTTCCGAAGACGGTGCGCGCGGAACGACTCGTGGCCCGACACCGACACCACGGCAAGTCGCGTGCGGACGCCGAGCAGTGGACCCGCGACGTCGACCTCCGCAACGCGGAGATCGTGGCCGCGGCGGCCCGCCGCGCCGACCTGATCATCGAGGTGCCGAACGACCCGCTTCTCGCACCCGCTCACGACACCGACTCATCACGCGACACCGACTCATCCGAGGAGCTCTCATGAGCAACCACCCCGACGGCGCCACGCCCGTCCTCGAGGCACGCGGGCTCTCCCGCAGCTTCGGGAACGTGCGCGCGCTCGACGACGCCGATTTCGACATCTACGCGGGCGAGGTGGTCGCACTCATCGGCGACAACGGCGCCGGCAAGTCGACGATGGTCAAGGCGCTGTCCGGCAGCCTGGCGCTGGACTCCGGCGAGATCCTCTACGACGGCGTGACCGTCGACCTGGACAACCCCACCGCAGCAGCAGATCTGGGCATCGAGACGGTGTTCCAGGACCTGGCGCTCGCTCCGCACCTCAACGCGGCCCAGAACATGTTCCTGGGGCGCGAGATTCCCGCGGCGGGCCTGCTGGGCAAGCTCGGCTTCCTGAACACGGCCGAGATGCGCACGCAGTCGCGTGCGGCGCTCGACGAACTGGGGGCCACCGTCCGCAGCCTCACCGATCCGGTCGGAGCCATGTCCGGTGGCCAGCAGCAGGCCATCGCCATCGCCCGCGCCGTGGCCTGGGCCAAGGGTGTGGTGTTCCTCGACGAACCCACCGCCGCACTCGGCGTGGTCCAGACCCGCAACGTGCTCGACACCATTCGTCGAGTGGCCGACAAGGGCGTCGCCGTGGTGTTCATCAGCCACTCGATGCCGCACGTCATGGAGGTCGCCGACCGCGTCCAGGTATTGCGCCTGGGCAAGCGCGTCGCGACGCTCGATGCCAAGAACACGACCATGGAAGCACTCGTCGGCGCGATGACCGGCGCGACGGTGGGAGCCGCGAGATGAGCAATCAGACCTTGCCGAAATCAGCGGGATCCTCGGCCCCCGAACCGTCGTCGAACGGCAGCTCGTTCGATCTGCGGAGCAGCCTCGCCGGCCTCGCCCGTGTCCAGGTGTTCCAGATCGTCATCGTGCTGCTGGCGATCAGCATCCTGTTCTCGATTCTCGCGCCGAACAGTTTCCCCGAGTGGGGCAACATCCGGCAGATCATCCAGAACGTCTCGATCCTCGCCGTCCTCGGCATCGGGATGACGTTCGTCATCGTCACCAGCGGTATCGATCTCTCCATCGGCTCTGTCCTCGTCTTCTCCGGCGTCGTCGCCGCGAAGGTGATGCGGGCCGTCGGCGGCGAGGGCTGGAGTGTGGCCGTCATCGGTATCCTCGTGGCTGTCGCCTGCGGGCTGGCGTGGGGGCTGCTCAACGGGTTCCTCATCGGTATCGCGAAGGTGCCTCCGTTGATCGCGACGCTGGGTACGCTCGGCGGCGCACTGGGTCTCGCCCAGGTCATCACCGGTGGTGTCGACATCCGCGACGTGCCGCCGGTGCTGGTCGACACGATCGGCTACGGCAACGTGCCCGCGACCACCATCCCGCTCATCTCGTTCATCGCCCTGGTGTTCGTCATCGTGTTCGGTATCGTGCTGCACCGCACAAGGTTCGGCCTGCACACCTTCGCTGTCGGGTCCAAGGAGCAGTCCGCCCGGCGCGTCGGCATCAAGGTCGACCTGCACCTGATCAAGGTCTACGCGCTGTCCGGCACGCTCGCCGGTCTCGCGGGCATCCTGTCGCTCTCGCAGTACGGCACCACGGCCATCGCCGGCCAGTCGCAGACCAACCTCAACGTCATCGCCGCGGTCGTCATCGGCGGCACCAGCCTCTTCGGCGGTGTGGGCACCATGTTCGGCACCGTCATCGGACTCTTCATTCCCGCCGTGCTCCAGAACGGCTTCGTCATCGTCGGTGTGCAGCCCTTCTGGCAGCAGGTCGCCGTCGGTGCCGTGCTCATCGCCGCCGTGTACTTCGATCAACGCCGCCGAGCCGCCGCCACCCGCGGGGCGTCGACGTCTTCACTGAAACGACTGTGGGCTCGAAACCCCTGACGTACCACCGTCGCTCGGCCTCATCGCACACTCCACTCACCACGCTCGGCCTACCGGAAAGATCACTCACCCATGCGTACATCCCGGACCGTCGCCGCCGCTGCGCTGGCAGCCGCGTCACTCTCCACCTTCGTGCTCGCCGGCTGTTCGTCCGACTCGGGCGGCGGTGAGAAGAAGCTCGCGTTCATCCAGGGCGTCAGCGGCGACGAGTTCTACATCAGCATGCAGTGCGGCATCCAGGACGCCGCTCAGGCCGCCGGTTACACGGTCGACGTCCAGGGTCCCGCCAAGTTCGACCCGACCCTGCAGAAGCCGATCGTCGATTCGGTCGTCGCCTCTCGTCCCGCCGCGATTCTCATCGCCCCCACCGACGTGTCCGCGATGCAGGCACCGCTCGACGCCGCCGCGCAGGCCGGAATCAAGGTCGTCCTCGTCGACACGACGCTCGAGGATCCGTCGAAGGCCGTGTCGGCCATCTCGTCGGACAACGAGGGCGGCGGCGCCGAGGCGTTCAACGCGATCGAGGGGTTGAACCCGAACGGCGGCAAGGTCATCGTCATCTCCACCGACCCCGGCGTCTCCACCACCGACGCCCGCGTCAAGGGATTCGAGGACGCGGCCGCGGGCAACTCGGCCTTCCAGTACCTCGGAGTGCAGTACAGCCACAACGATCCGGCCGAGGCCGCTCGTCTGATCTCCGCCGCCATCGCCAAGGATCCCGACATCGTCGGTGTCTTCGCCACCAACACCTTCGCCGCGGAGGGCACCGCGACCGGCGTCCGCCAGACCGGGAAGCAGGAGCAGGTCAAGATCGTCGGCTTCGACGCCGGCCCCGCCCAGGTGAAGCAGCTCCGCGAGGGAACGGTCCAGGCGCTCATCGCCCAGCAGCCGGCCACCATCGGCACCGACGGCGTCGAGCAGGCCGTCGCCTCGCTCGAGGACAAGCCCACCGAGAAGGACATCTCCACCGGATTCCACGTCATCACCGCGGACACGATCGACGGCGACGGCGCGCAGTACGTGTACAAGTCGGCCTGCTGACCGGCCGTCCCCAACTGCGGTGGCGCTCTTCTGTCTCACCGGCTCGATCCCGGTGAACGGGAGCGCCACCGCGTTCCACGTCGTACCACTCGAAAGGCACCGCTGCCGTGACCATCTCGATCCAGGACGCCCTCACCGCACCGCCTGCGGGTGTGACGGTTCCGCGTCATCGAGTGGACGGCTCGACCCTGGTGTGCGGCATCGTCCACATCGGTGTCGGCGCCTTCCATCGGGCGCACGAGGCGATGTACGTCGACCGGTTGCTCGCCGCGGGGCACCTCGGCTGGGCGATCTGCGGTGTCGGTGTCATGCCCGCCGACGCGGCGGCGCGTGACACCGCCGCTGCCCAGGACCAGCTCTACACCCTCAGCACGGTGCATCCGGACGGCGCGGAGGACACCCGCATCGTGGGGTCCATCGCCCGCTACCTCTACGCGCCGGACGACCCCGATTTCGTCGTCGCGACGCTCGCGGCACCCACCACGCACATCGTCTCGCTCACCATCACCGAGTCGGGCTACGGCATCGACGACGCGACCGGTGCCTTCGATCCCCGGGACGACGCCACGCGCCACGACCTGATGTCTCTCGACGCGCCGGTCAGCGTCCTCGGGTTCCTCACGGTGGCACTCCGCCGTCGCCGCGACGAGGGCACCGCGCCGTTCACCGTCATGTCGTGCGACAACATCGTCGGAAACGGTGCCGTGGCCCGTGCCGCGCTGGTGTCGTTCGCCCGTCACCACGACGGCGCGCTCGCCGACTGGATCGACGACTCCGTCGCGTTCCCGAACTCCATGGTGGACCGGATCACCCCTGCGACGTCGCCGGCCGTGATCGACTCGGTGCGCCGCCGGACGGGCATCGACGACGCCTGGCCGGTGCGGTCCGAATCGTTTGCGCAGTGGGCTCTCGAGGACGACTTCTCCGACGGGCGGCCACCGTTCGAGGACGTGGGCGTCCAGGTGGTCACGGACGTCGTGCCGTTCGAGCGGATGAAGCTCCGACTCCTCAACGCCTCCCATCAGATGCTCGGGTACCTCGGTGTGCTGGCCGGGAAGACGTTCGTGCACGAGGTGATGGCCGACCCCGACCTCGGGGCCTTCGTGGCCTCCTACATGCGCCACGAGGCGGCGCCCACCGTGGGACTCGTTCCCGGCGTGGACCTCGACACGTACATCGACGATCTGCTCGCACGCTTCGGCAGCCCGGCCGTGCAGGACACGGTGGCGCGTCAGGTGGTCGACGCGACGTCGCGCATCCCGAAGTTCGTCCTGCCCGTCGTGCGGGACAGACTGCGCGACGACCGGTCGATCGATCACGCGGCCCTGATGCTCGCGGCGTGGTGCGCATGCATCGAAGGGGGAGTGGCGCTGCCCGACCGGGCGGCGGATCAGCTCTGCGCACTGGCGCGGGCCGACCACGACAGCCCCGGTGCGTTCCTGGCCCAACCCGACGTCTTCGGGGACCTGACGACGAGCGTGCGACTGCGCGTGGCGTACCAGCGCGCGAAGCGTCGGCTGCAGGACGACGGCCCGATCGGGACGGTCCGGCTGCTCGTGGCATCACCGGTCTGACGCCGGGATTCGGCTGTTCCGACGGCGAGTGTCTCTCATACTGGAGACATGGCCATCGATCCTCGTGGAAGAGACCTGAAGCGTTTCCTGGAAGACGATCCCGGGGGACCGGTGGTGATGCTCAACCTCCTCCGCTTCGCGGAGGGTGGTCGGGACTCGTACGCGGACTACGCGCGGGAGCTCGACGAGACCTTCCTCCCCCGCCACGGGGGCGAGGTCCTGTTCGCGGGCGACGGCTCGACAACGCTCGTCGCGGAGACCGGACAGAGCTGGGACGCGGTGCTTCTCGTCCGCTATCCCTCGCGAACGGCATTCAGCGAGATGGTGGCCGATCCGGAGTATCAGAAGGTGACGGAGCTCCGCACGACTGCGCTGCAGGAAGCGGTTCTGCAGGCCACTGTCCCCTGGCCCTGACCCCGACATGACGGAAGGCCCTGTACCGGCATCCCGGTGCAGGGCCTTCCTTCGTGTCTCAACCACGAGTCGGGGTGGCGGGATTCGAACCCACGACCTCTTCGTCCCGAACGAAGCGCGCTACCAAGCTGCGCCACACCCCGTGGCCGTTCACTCCCCGTCAGGGCAGCTCTGCAACTCTATCGCACCATGGCTTCGGAACGCGAAACGCCCTGTTCGGGTGAGGTCCTGGGCGGACGCTTCGCCGGAACGAGGATGATCAGGGTGGCCTCGGGACGGCAGCAGAAGCGGTACGGCGCATACGGCGACGTCCCGAGTCCGGCCGAGACGTGCAGTCGGGTGTGGGCACCCCAGCGCGAGGGTCCCTTGACGCGAGAGCGGTCGAGCTCGCAGTTGGTCACCAGTGCGCCGTAGAACGGGAGGCACAGTTGGCCGCCGTGGGTGTGTCCCGCGAGCACCAGGTCGTATCCGTCCGCCGCGAAGCGATCGAGCACGCGCGGCTCGGGAGAGTGGGTGATGCCGATGCTCACGTCGGCGATGGAGTTCGGCGCGCCGGCGATGGTGTCGTAGCGATCACGCTTCAGGTGCGGATCGTCCACCCCGGCCGTCGCGATCCGGACGCCGGACACCTCGAGCTCGCGGCGGACGTGGGTGACGTCCATCCACCCGCGCTCGGTGAAGGCCGCCCGCAGGTCCTGCCACGGCAGCGGGTTCCCGAACACCTTCTTGTGATTCTTCGAGAAGTACTTCAGGGGGTTCTTGGGCACGGGCGCGAAGTAGTCGTTCGAGCCGAACACGAACAGCCCTGGCCGACCGAGGAGCGACCCGAGCGACTGCACCACGGCCGGCACCGACCGCTGGTGGGACAGGTTGTCGCCGGTGTTCACGACGAGATCGGGTTCGAGCCGATCGAGCTCACGCACCCAGTTCTGCTTGAGTTTCTGGTCCGGCATCATGTGCAGGTCGCTGATGTGCAGGACACGCAGCGTCGACGACCCCGGGGCGAGCACCGGCAGGGTGGTCTCCCGCAGCGCGAAGGCGTTCCGCTCGATGGCCGTGGCGTAGGTCAACCCCACCGCCGCCGATCCCGCGGCGAGAGCCGCGATCCCTCCGGGAGTGGCGAGAGAACGCGCGGCCGACTGCAGACTCGGAAGCGAGTGCGCCGAGCGACGGGGGAACGCTGATGTACCGGACACCTCGTCGACAGTACCGTTTCCGACATGGCCGAGAACTGTGACATGGAAAAGCGCCTGCGGGCGGATCTGACGACATCGATGAAGGCGAAGGACAAGCTCCGGACGGCGACGCTCCGAATGCTGCTGTCGGCGGTACAGACCGAGAAGGTGTCGGGCAAGGAAGCGCACGAGCTCACCGACGAGGACGTGCTGCGCGTGCTGGCCAAGGAATCGAAGAAGCGCGGCGAGTCCGCCGAGATCTACACCCAGAACGGGCGCGGTGAACTCGCCGCCACCGAGCGTGCCGAGGCGCAGATCATCGACGAGTACCTGCCGACGCCGCTGACCGACGCCGAACTGGCCGACGTCGCCGACACGGCCATCGCGCAGGTGGCCGAGGAACTCGGTGAGCGCCCGGCGATGCGACAGATGGGACAGGTCATGAAGGCCGCCACGGCGATCGCCGCCGGCAAGGCCGACGGCTCCCGCATCTCGGCCGCGGTCAAGGCTCGGCTGTAGAGCACTCGCCGCCGCACGGCACTGCCGCGGCTAGCGCGGCGGTGCCGTCAGCCCGGGGATCGCCGGCAGGGTGACCCCGGGCGGCAACGCCGGGAGCTGGATCCCCGGCGCGGGTGCCGCCGGTGCCGCCCGGACGGACCCGTCGCTGATGTAGATCGTGACCGTCGATCCCGGAATGGCGGAACCCGAGGGTGACGTGCTGACCACGGTGCCCCGACCCTCCGACGACGCGGTGGTCGCCACCTGCACTCGGAACCCTGCGGCCTGCAACTGCGAGGTCGCGGAGTTCTGCGTCAGGCCCGTGACGTCGGGAACCTGGCCGTTGGCCGATCCGCGCACGTACTTCTGGTCGACGGCCGGGAGTCCGACGTCGCCGAAGTTCGTGGCCACCGGATCCATCGCGTCGTACCAGGTCCGTGCAGGCTCGTTACCGCCGAACAGGTTGCCCGAACCACACGGGCGCAGGGGGAACGAGCAGATCTCGCTGGGAGTCGGGGAATCGCCGTAGGTGTAGGCGGCGGCCGCGTACCGGTTCGTGAATCCGAGGAATCCCGAGGACCGGTGCGATTCCGTGGTGCCGGTCTTGCCGGACATCGGCAACGACCAGCCCACCGAGCTCGCGGCGGACGCCGACGTGCCGCCGGGCTGATCGTCCTTGCTCATCGCGTTGGCCAGTGTGTTCGCCAGTCCCGGCTCCACGACCTGCTCGCACGCCTGCTGCGTGACGGGGATCTGCTTGCCGCTGCGATCGAAGACGCTGTCGATCGGGTTGGGCGGGCACCACTTGCCGCCGGACGCGAGGGTCGCGGCCACGTTGGACAGTTCCAGCGGATTGACGTAGGTCGGTCCGAGCGTGAAGGAGCCGAGATTCGCCTCCTTCTGGTAGTCGGCGAGGCTCTGGTCGGTGCCCTGGCCGGCTGTGCCGGGCAGCGTGTACGAGCGCAGGCCCAGGCGGACGGCCATGTCGACCGTCGGGGTGACGCCGACCGACTCGATCAGCTTCACGAAGGCGGTGTTGGGTGACTGTGCCAGCGCATCGGTCACCGAGAGTGACTGCGGGTAGTTGCCGGCGTTGGTCACGCAGTACGTCGAGGGAGGGCACCCGCGCGCACCGCCGTCGCCGAGTCCCTTGACCTCGACGCGGTTGGGCACCTGCAGGACCGCGGACGTGCCGAGGCCCTTCTCCATCGCGGCGGCGGTGGTGAAGATCTTGAAGATCGACCCGGCACCGCTGCCCACCAGGGAGTACGGCTGCGGCTGCACGGTCTCGTTGGCGTCGCCGTTCAGGCCGTAGCGCCGCGACGACCCCATCGCGAGGATGCGGTGCGAGTCCTGTCCCGGCGCGATGACGTTCATGACCGTCGCGACACCGTCGAGATCCGGGCTGCTGTTCCCGGACAGGGCGGCGCTCGTGGAGGACTGCACGGCCGGGTCGAGAGTGGTCTTGATCAGATAACCGCCCTTGTCCACCTGGTCCTTGCTGATGCCGGCGTCGGCCAGGTACTGCAGCGCGTAGTCACAGAAGAAGCCACGATCACCGGCGGCGATGCAGCCGCGCGGCAACTGGTTGGGCTCCGGCAGCACGCCCAGCGGCTCGGCCTTGGCGGCCTCGATCTCCGCCGCGCGGTCCGGGATGTTCTGGATCATCGTGTCGAGAACGGTGTTCCGTCGCGCCATCACGCCGTCGTAGTTGGTGTACGGGTTGAGGGCGGAGCTGGACTGCACCATGCCCGCGAGCATCGCCGCCTGCGTCAGGCTCAGCTGGCTCGCGTCGATGCCGAAGTACGTCTGTGCCGCGTCCTGGATGCCGTAGGACGAGTTACCGAACGGCACCAGGTTGAGGTAGCGCGTGAGGATCTCGTCCTTGGTCAGCTGCTTGTCCAGCGTCAGCGCCATGCGGATCTCGCGGATCTTGCGCGCGGGAGTGGTCTCGATGGCGGCGCGGCGTTCGGCGTCCGTCTTGGCGACGACGAGCAGTTGGTAGTTCTTCACGTACTGCTGATCGAGGGTGGACGCGCCCTGCTCCACCTGTCCGCTGGTGGTGTTGGTCAGGAAGGCGCGCACCGTGCCCTGCCAGTCGACGCCCTCGTGCTCGGCGAACCGGCGGTCCTCGATGGAGACGATGGCGAGCTTCATCTCGTTGGAGATGCGGTCGCTCGGCACCTCGAAGCGTCGTTGCTCGTAGAGCCACGCGATGGGGTTGCCCGCGGAGTCCACCATCGTGGACACGGCGGGCACCGTTCCCTCGACGAGTTCCGCGGAGACGTTGTCCACGGTGTCGGCGGCGCGGTTGGACGCGAATCCGAACCCGCCGGCGAGCGGGAACATGACTCCGGCGAGCAGCGCGCCGGCCAGGGCGGAGCACCCGGCGAGTTTGGCGACAGTCTTGGCGATCGGCACGAACAACAGAGTACGTGGCTCCTCCGGGACACAGCCCGTACCGGACATGTGGACGGCTGACCTGCTCCGATGTGACCGATCGCACGGGCGTACCAGAAAAGTGATCCCCCACCTTGCTTCCCGCGCGGCCTTTCCCCTACATTGATGGACACGATGTGATTCAGATAACAATCACATCAGTTAGTGGGGTGCTCCTCAGTTCGCTGTGCAGCGTGAGCTGCGTCGGCGGGTGGGACGCCCGGAACGCCAGGGAAACGGTGTTCGCCGACGGTAAGGGGTCAACGAATGCACACAGGAACGCCGAATGCAGCGCTCGACATCGGGGAAGCCGAAGCGCGCATCGCATGGGTATCGCAGGCGCGGTGCCGGGGAGTGGATCCCGATCAACTGTTCGTCCGCGGCGCCGCGCAGCGCAAGGCCGCAACGATCTGCCGTCACTGCCCCGTGCTCATGCAGTGCGGAGCCGACGCCCTCGACAACCGTGTCGAGTTCGGCGTCTGGGGCGGCATGACAGAGCGTCAGCGCCGGGCCCTGATCAAGCAGCACCCAGAGGTGGACTCCTGGGCCGAGTTCTTCGAGACCCAGCGTCACCACCAGTCGGCCGTCTGACCCACGCCGCCGCCGGGCGACCGGCCACGGTTCCTGTGATCTCCCACCGCGATGTCCGATTCGCGGTGGGAGATCTCTCGTCGCACCGCATGAACTCTTCGTGAACGCCCGACGACGCGTCGGGACCCGTCCGGGGCGCAGGGTGTCTGTCACGCCCGCCCGTGTCGATCGACCACACGCGACAGCGCGGACGAATCGGACCTCCATCGAGTCTGTGTGCGTCACAACGGAATCGGTCGTATCGGAAGAAGCGTGACGCACGGTCGCTCGGCTGCCGCGCCCGCGCGGGAAGGCTTTCCACGCTCTGACCTGCGCCGTCGTCGACGCGGACCGTGGGGGGCGCCCGCTCGCCTGCCGCCGCGCCGGTCGTGCCCGGCACCGAATCGGACCCGGCGTTCGGTGGCCCCGGCCGCGCCCGGTCCGTGTGTCGGCCCGTCCCTCGCGGTTCGCTTTCCGTTGTCTCGCACGTCGATTGACACCGTCTCACCGTGACCGTTGAATCCTGCTCGGCACTCGCCGCTTGACGGATCCGACGATCAGCGCGGATTCGCTCCCACTGCGAAAAGGACTCGACGGGCATGAAGATGAACAAGATCGCGGTTGTCGCCGCGATGACGATCGTGTCGCTGGGCACCGCCTCCGCGACCGCGTACGCCGATCCGGCACCCGCCGCTGCTCCCGAGGTGCACTGGAACGCCGTGGCCGCGGGCACCGGGCTGCTCGTGACCACCGACTCGGGAACCCTGAGCAACGAGAACAACCACCTGGTCATCCGCGACGACTCGGGTGTCGTCGTCGATTCGGTGCCGCTGGCTCTCGCCGTCGACGGACTGGCGCATCCCGTGTCCGCTCAGGTCGAGGGCAACACCGCGACCCTCGCGGTCGACGCCGCTGCGCCCGCCGCGCCGGTCTACGACATTCCGGGCCTGAACCAGGTGGACCTGCCCGCCGCGGTCGCCGGCGTCAAGGACAACCTGTCGCTCACCGCCACGGTCGGTGGATTCCTCGGTGCCGCAACCGGTCTCGTCGGCGGCTGCCTCCTCGGTGCGGCCGCGGCCGGCGTCGTCTCCGCTCCCGTCGCGCTCCTCTTCGGTGCGGGCCCGATCGCCGGATGCATCGGTGGCGCCCTGCTGCTCGGCGCCGGTGGATCGCTCGCCGGTACCGCCATCGGTGGTCTCGGTTCCGCCGTGGCCAATGCGCAGCAGTTCGTCACGCTGCTCGAGGCGCCGCCCGCAGTGAAGAAGTAGTCACACCGATGCGAGTACTTCTGGTCGGTCTCGCCGTCCTCTGCTCGCTCGTTCTCGGCGGCGGGGCTCAGGCCTCCGCCGCCGAGCGCGTGGAGCTGGGCGGGGGTTCCGGGCTGGTCCTGACGCAGGACGGACGAGAGACCCTGTGCAGTCTCACCGTGATCGGTGCGGACACCGCCGGGCGCACCATCGGGCTCACCGCAGGCCACTGCGGGCGGGTCGGCGACACCGTGGCGAGCGAGAGCGACTCCGCCGCAGGAGATGTGGGCTCCGTTGTCGCGGTTCTGCCCGCGTACGACACGGCGATCATCGAGTTCGACGCGGAGCGGGTGGCCCCGGTGGCCTCCGTCGGCAGCACCACCATCACGGCTGTCGGGGACTCCGCACGGCTGGCCGAGACCGTGTGCAAGCAGGGTCGTACGACCGGTGCGACGTGTGGAGTCTCCTACGGTGACATCCTGAACTCCCAGCAGGTGTTCGCCCAGGTGTGCGTGAACGCCGGGGACTCCGGTGCGCCGGTGGTGCGGGGAACGTCCGTGGTCGGCATGGTGAACGCCTACCTCGTGGCACCCTGCATCGGCCCCGCCATCGTCACCGACCTGGTGTCGATCCTGCGTGCGATCGACGAGAGCGGCGGCCCCGGCGCGGGCCTGCGGCTCACCGCCTGAGCGCAGAGGCTCAGGCGGTGCCGGTCAGCTGATCGGCGACGGCACGCAGTGCGTCGAGATCGGACACCTCGAACGGCAGAGAGGGCACCCCCACGACGGGAACACGGGGGTGAGCGGCGGTGAAACGACGCAGCAGTCCGATCTCGCGCTTCGCGGTGACGGCCCGATGCGCGTGCACGCGAAGCACTCCCGCGGCCAGAGCGGCATCGGGGGTGCCTTCGGCGTCCAACTGGTCGGCGGCCGTGACGGCGTGGTCGGACGGCAGCGAACTCAGCGTCGGGTGCGTGCGGTTGAGCACCAGTCCGGCCAACGGCATGCCGTCCTCGGACAGGCGGGTGACGAAGAAGGATGCCTCCCGCAGCGCGTCGGGCTCCGCGGCCGCGACGACGACGAAATGGGTTCCGTCCTGACGCAGCAGGTCGTACGTGTGGCGCGCACGTTCGCGGAAGCCACCGAACATCGAGTCCAGCGACTGCACGAAAGCGGAAGCGTCGGAGAGCATCTGGCTGCCGACGATGGACGAGACGCCGCGCATCGCGAGACCCACGGCGCCGGTGACCACTCGGCCCAGCCCGCGACCCGGGGCCATCAGCAGCTTGATCATGCGACCGTCGAGGAACGACCCCAGACGCTGTGGGGCGTCGAGGAAGTCCAGCGCGTTGCGCGACGGCGGCGTGTCCACGACCACGAGATCCCAGTCACCGCTGGCGGCGAGCTGCCCCAGCTTCTCCATCGCCATGTACTCCTGCGTCCCCGAGAAGGACGACGCCACAGTCTGATAGAAGGAATTGTTCAGGATCTGCTGTGCCTTCTCCGGCGTCGAGTGCTCCATCACCATCTCGTCGAACGTCCGACGCATGTTGAGCATCATCGCGTGCAGTTCGCCGGTGGCGCCGGGCCCGAGGGCGACCGGCTGCGGAGTGTTGTCCAGCTCGCCGACGCCGAGAGCCTGGGCCAGGCGCCGTGCGGGATCGATTGTCAGCACGACTACCCGGCGCCCGTTCTCGGCTGCCCGCAACGCCATCGACGCCGCGGTGGTGGTCTTGCCGACACCGCCGGAGCCGCAGCACACGACGATCCGCGACGACGGATCGGTCAGGATGGACCCGATGTCGAGAGTGGGAACGGTGCTCATCGCACTCCCTGTTCCGTGAGGTGGTGGGCGAGCTCGTACAGTCCGCCGAGGTCCATGCCGTCGGCCAGAGCCGGGAGCGTCAGGCGCGGCACCGCGAGGTCACCGAGACGCTGTTCGCTCTCGCGCTGGGCCGCGAGCCTCGACGCGTGCTCGATGGACTCGGTCAGCAGGCCGGCGAAGTCGTCCTCCGACAGCGTGATTCCGGCATCGGCGAGTTTCTTCTCGATCGCGGCGGCGTCGAGGTTCCCGGAGGCCGCCTCGGCGAGCGCCTCCGCCGGAAGGAACGACTCCTCGGTGCGGTTGACGACCACGGTGCCCAGTCGGAGATCGGCCGCTGCGAGTTCCGCAGCAGCATCGGCGGTCTCCTGCACCGGCAGCGCCTCGAGCAGCGTCACCAGGTGCACCAGTGTCTGCTCGGAGTGGAGCAGCTTCACCACACCCTCGCTCTGCGATCGCACCGGGCCGGTCTTGGCGAGGTCGCGCATCGCCGTCGTCACGTCCAGGAAGCTCCCGATCCGCCCCGTCGGCGGCGAGTCGACGACGATCTCGTCGTAGAGCAGCCGACCGTTCTTCTCGGTGCGGACCGCACGCTCCTTCACCTTGCCGGTGAGGAGTACGTCGCGCAGACCGGGGGCGATGGTGGTGGCGAACTCGATGGCTCCCACCCGCCGCATCGCCCGGCCGGCGAAGCCGAGGTTGTAGAACATGTCGAGGTACTCGAGGAACGCGGTCTCGATGTCGATGGCCAGCGCGTACACCTCACCACCGCCGTCGGCGGAGGCCACCTTGGTGTCCACCGGGCTCAGCGGGGGGACGTCGAAGAGCTGGGCGATGCCCTGGCGTCCCTCGACCTCGACCAGCAGAACCTTGCGCCCACCTGCGGCGAGGGCCAGGGCGAGCGCGGCGGCGACGGTGCTCTTGCCCGTCCCACCCTTGCCCGAGACGAAGTGCAGTCGAGCGCGGTCCGCTTCGGGCGGCCATCCTCGCTCCGCCTGGGGGGACGATCCGGTGGGGTGCGACGTCGCACCTGCTGTCTCCGACACGTCCTCGACCTTACTGACCCGGTGCGCTATAGGCTCCTGCCATGAGCGCATCGACGACGTGGGAATACTTCACCGCACCCCTGCTGATCCACAACACCAAGGCCATCCTCGACAACTTCGGTGCCGACGGCTGGGAGCTGGTCACGGTCATGCCCGGCCCCACCGGCGAGAACCTGGTCGCCTACTTCAAGCGCCCGAAGAGCTGACATGGGTGTGACGGAGAAGCTCGCCGAGCTCGGGCTGACCCTTCCGCCCGTCGTGCCGCCGGTCGCGTCCTACGTTCCCGCGGTGCGGTCGGGAGATCACGTCTTCACCTCGGGTCAGCTGCCCATGGTGGACGGCGCGCTGACCGCCACCGGCAAGGTCGGGGCCGAGGTGTCGGCCGAGGACGCGACCGCCGCCGCCCGCGTCTGTGCGTTGAACGCACTGGCCGCGATCGACGCGCTGGTCGGCATCGACTCCGTGGTCCGCATCGTCAAGGTCGTCGGATTCGTCGCGTCGGCACCGGGATTCACCGGTCAGCCCGGCGTGATCAACGGTGCGTCGAACCTGCTCGGGGAGCTGTTCGGCGACGCCGGCATCCACGCTCGGTCGGCTGTCGGAGTCGCCGAGCTGCCCCTGGGCGCAGCCGTCGAGCTGGAGATGATCGTCGAGGTCGCACCCGCCTGACGGGTGTGCGTCACCGGCCGCTCGCCACGAGGGTCCGGCACTGCTCGATGACGCGCTGCAGAGCGAGTCCGCGATGTGCCGAGCACTCGTGGCGGGTACCGGTCCGGACGGACTCCAGGAACTCGTCGAGCAGTACCGCGTAACACCGGTCGGGTGGCGTGGTGCGGTCCGACAACTCGACCAGGCCGCCCGGTCCGCTCGCGCCGACCCGCAGCACCGACGGGCGCACAGGCGTCCGCATGGACAGCGTCACCAGGCTCGTCCGGACTCCGGCTGTGCTCCCGTGCTGCAGAGCCAGCGACCACGTGTCGGACGCGTCGTCACGCCTCGCCCACGCCACGGACTCGACCGGTCCGAGCACCTCCATCGCGAGATCGAGAACGTGCGGGCCGACGTCCATGAGGGCGCCGCCCGCCTGCCGCCACGTCGAGCCGGCGTACTCGCCGCCGAGCAGGGCGCCGGACAGCCAGGTCGCCGTCACGGTCGCGACCTCCGTGTCGCGCACGGCGTCGAGGAATGCTCGGGTCTCGGGTGCGAAGCGACGCGTCAGCGTGACCATCGACGAGACCTTGGCCTCGTCGATCGCGGCCACGAGAGTGGCCGCATCCGCCGCAGAACCGGCGATCGGCTTGTCCAACAACACATGTCGACCCGCGGCAGCCGCCCGACGGGCGAGATCGAACTGCACCTCGGGGGGTACCGCGAACGCGACGGCGTCGACGGAGTCGATCAGTGCATCGACGTCGTCGACGTACGGCACCTCGGGAGCCGTCTGTGCCGCGGCGTCGGGACGGCGGGCCCAGATGCCGGCGAACTCGATGTCGGGATGCGCGGTGAGTGCGGGTGCCGCGGCCTGACGAGCCCAGGGTCCGGCACCGATCAGACCGATTCTCATGGTGCGAGCCTAGGTTCTGTCCCGGTCGGCACCGAACCTGCGTCGGCTGGCACAGTGGTCGCATGGCGGAGAAGGATCCCACGGCATCGGAGAAGCACCCCGCGTACGGACGGCTGCGGCGCGTGACGTCGACCGCGTCCGTCCTCCTGGCCGAGAACCCCGGGAAGATGACGCTGGACGGCACGAACACGTGGATTCTGCGAGCCCCGGGGCACGAGCAGTGCATCGTGGTCGATCCGGGCCCGCGCTCCCGGTCGCACGTCGACCGCATCGCGGCGCAGGGACGCGTGGCGCTGATCCTGATCACCCACCGCCATCACGATCACACCGGCGGTATCGCCCGGCTGCACCGGTCGACGTCCGCGCCGGTGCGCGCGGTCACGTCCACGTACCTCCGAGGTGACGCCGCGCCGCTGGTGGACGGCGAGGTGATCGCGGCCGCCGGGGTGGAACTCACCGTCGCGGCGACACCGGGCCACACCGCCGATTCCGTCAGCCTGGTCCTCGACGACGCGGTGCTGACCGGGGACACCATCCTCGGTGCCGGATCGACCGTCCTGGACGGGAAGGACGGGGATCTCGGTGACTACCTGGCCTCACTCGACCGACTGGAGCAACTCGGTGAGGGACGCGTCGCGCTGCCCGGCCACGGGCCGGACCAGCCCGACACCGCGGTGCTCGCCCGCGCCTACCGGGCCCATCGCGAACAGAGACTCGACCAGGTGCGGGCAGCGCTCGACGTCCTCGGACCCGACGCCACCCCTCTGAAGGTGGTGCGTCACGTCTACGCGGACGTCGACAAGAAGCTGTGGCCCGCGGCGCGGATGTCGGTCAAGGCCCAGCTGACATATCTGCGCGGTTAGCGTGCGCGCCGGGCGAGTCGCTCGGAGTCGGAGATGAGCACGCTCTTGCCCTCGAGGCGGAGCCAGCCGCGGTGCGCGAAGTCGGCGAGCGCCTTGTTCACGGTCTCGCGAGAGGCGCCGACGAGCTGAGCGATCTCCTCCTGCGTGAGGTCGTGGACGACGCGCAGCGAGCCGGCCTCCTGGGTGCCGAAACGCTGTGCGAGCTGCAGCAGTGCCTTGGCGACGCGGCCGGGAACATCGGTGAAGATGAGGTCGGCCAGGCTGTTGTTGGTACGACGCAACCGGCGGGCGAGCACCCGGAGCAGCTGCTCGGCGATCTCGGGGCGCTGATCGATCCAGGCCTTCAGGGCGTCGCGATCCATGCTCACCGCGCGCACCTCGGTGACCGTGGTGGCGGTGGAGGTGCGGGGGCCGGGATCGAAGATCGAGAGCTCACCGAACATGTCGGACGGACCCATGATGGTCAGGAGGTTCTCGCGACCGTCGGGGGAGCGGCGGCCGAGCTTCACCTTGCCGCTGACGATGATGTACAGCCGATCGCCGGGCTCACCCTCGTTGAAGACCACGTGGCCACGCGGGAAATCGACCGGTTGCAGCTGCTTGGTCAGCGCCGACACCGCAGACGGCTCGACCCCCTGGAAGATGCCGGCTCGTGCCAGTACCTCGTCCACGTGTACTCCCTTGCCCTGAAAGATCGGCAGATCTACGAATGTGTCGTCTTCATGTGTCCGGTCGGAGTCTACGTCGCCGGGCGGCCACAGGAGTGATCACAGCCACCCTCGACGCGTCGGCGTCGGACCGGGAGCCGTGTCGGCGGGTGCTCAGCTGGCGCGGCGTGCCCTGTCGTCGAGAAGAGCGACGTCCTCCTCCATGACGTCGCCACCGCGGCGACGTCGGGTGCGGAACCGTGCGAGGGCGTTCGGGAAGCCTTCCGCGGCCAGGGTGGCGACCTCGGCGGAACTGGCGGCGTCCAGGAATTCCTGAACCTCCTGCTCGCGGACTCCTGCGCGGTTCAGCCGCGCCTCGAAGCGCTCCATGGCGAGGGCGAACAGCATCAGCAAGACCGGGAACAGAACCACAGCGAGTGCTTGCATACCGAGGAGTAAACACTGTCGACGTCTCGAAAAGAACACGGCGGGGTCACCGGTGCGGACACGACCGGAGCGTGCTGTCGGGGGCGTTCCGTAGAGTCGTGGCGTGCAGAAATCAGCCGCCGGTCCCTCTCACGTGGGCAAACGAGACGAGTCCGCCCTCGCGCTCACGCGCCGGGCACGCCGGATGAATCGCGACCTCGGCGTGGTCTTTCCGCACGTCTACTGCGAGTTGGACTTCACCACCCCGCTCGAGCTCGCGGTGGCCACCATCCTCTCCGCGCAGTGCACCGACAAGAGGGTCAACGAGACCACGCCGGCACTCTTCGCGAAGTACCGGTCGGCGCGCGACTACGCGGAGGCCGACCGGACGGAGCTCGAGGAGTACATCCGGTCCACCGGCTTCTACCGCAACAAGGCCAACTCCCTCATCGGGCTGGGCCGCGAGCTCCTCGAGCGGTACGACGGTGAGGTTCCCGCCTCGCTGAAGGAGCTGGTGACGCTGCCCGGTATCGGGCGCAAGACGGCCAACGTGGTCCTCGGCAATGCGTTCGACATTCCCGGCATCACCGTCGACACCCACTTCGGCCGACTCGTCCGCCGCTGGGCCTGGACCGAGGAGGAGGATCCGGTCAAGGTCGAGCACGCCATCGGTGCGCTGATCCCGCGCAAGGAGTGGACGATCCTGTCCCACCGCGTGATCTTCCACGGCCGCCGCGTGTGCCATTCGCGGACGCCGGCGTGCGGTGTCTGCCTGCTGGCGAAGGACTGCCCGTCGTACGGGCTGGGGCCGACCGACCCCGTCAAGGCCGCGGCATTGGTGAAGGGGCCGGAGACGGACCACATCCTCACCCTGGCCGGCATCGAGACGTGAGCAGGTCGTCCGCGGCGAGGTGGAGCCTGGCCGCGCTCGTGGTGGTCGTCGCCCTCATCGTCGCCATCTGGCCGCGCGGGGACGATCCGACGGGACCGGCGAGCTTCGCCGACTACCGCGACACTTTCGGCGCGGCGCCCACCGACGACGCGACGGACACGGAGCTGGCCCCCTTGCGCACCGAGGCCGCGCTCGCCGCGTGCCCCGTGCCGGCGGCCGGCGCCCCGGCGCCCGCCGGCCCACTGGCGGGTCTGCGCACCACCTGCCTGGCCGACGGAGCGCCGGTCGATCTCGGTGCGGCCGTCGCCGGCACACCGACTCTGCTCAACCTGTGGGCCTACTGGTGCGGCCCGTGCGCGGAGGAACTGCCGTATCTGCAGCAGTACGCCGAGCGTGCGGGCGGTGCCGTTACCGTGGTGACGGTGCACGAGGATCCCCGCCAGGGCAACGCCCTGACCCGACTGGCCGACTACGGCGTCCGACTACCCGGCGTGCAGGATCCGTCCGCTGCCGTCGCCGCTGCCGTCGGAGCTCCGGCCGTGTTGCCCGTCAGCGTGCTGCTCGCCGCCGACGGATCCGTCGCCGCGGTTCTCCCGCAGCCGTTCCGCTCCGTCGACGAGATCGCGGACGCCGTACGCACCCACCTCGGAGTCTCGGCGTGACGGATCACGCGGGCACGCCGCCGTGGCTGTCCCGTCTGGCCGCCGTGCACACCGTGCGCGACGACGCGAGCAACCCGGTGATCGCCCGCCACGCACCGGACGGGGCGACGGGCAGACCGGCCGCGGTGCTGGTGCTCTTCGGCGGGCGGCCCGACGCGGCGGAGTTGCCCACCGACGCCACGGTGCTCCTGACCCAACGCGCGTCCTCGCTGCGGCAACATCGCGGTCAGGTCGCCTTTCCCGGCGGCGCAGCCGATCCCGGCGACGACGGACCCGTCGGCACCGCTCTGCGGGAGGCGCAGGAGGAGACCGGGGTGGACCCGGACGGCGTGGAGCCGCTCACGGTGCTCGACTCCATCTTCGTGCCCCCGTCGGGCTTCGAGGTGACACCGGTGATCGCGTATTGGCGCGTCCCGAGCGAGGTGTCCGTCGTGGACACCGCCGAGACGGAGCGTGTCGTCGCCGTGCCGCTCACCGATCTTCTCGATCCGGTCAACAGATTCGTGGTGCGCCACCCCCTCGGTTATCGGGGCCCGGCGTTCGCAGTGGGAGGAATGCTCGTGTGGGGTTTCACGGCCGGGGTGCTGTCCGGCGTCCTCGAGACGGCGGGCTGGTTTGCCCCCTGGGACACCGAGGACGTCCGGGACCTCGAGACGTCGCTCGCCGCCGTCGGTGAGGAGTTGCACCCGTGACGGGATCGACCTGGCTCGACATCGGTGTGGCACTGGTGGCGTTGCTCGCCGCGTCGTCGGGGTGGCGGCAGGGCGCGGTCGCGTCCGCCTTCGCCTTCTTCGGTGTCGTCCTCGGTGCCGTCGCCGGCATCCTGCTCGCACCGCGCGTCCTCGACCACGTCGAGGAGGGGCGGATGCGCGTGCTCGTCGGCGTCGCCCTCATCGTCGTCATGGTGATCGTCGGCGAGATCGCGGGCATGGTGTTGGGACGAGCGTTGCGCAGCGGGATCCACAGCCCGGCGGCGCGCTCGGTGGACAGCGTCATCGGTGCCGGTCTGCAGGCGGTGGCCGTGCTCGTCGCGGCCTGGTTGCTGGCCGTCCCGCTCACCGCGGCGTCGCAACCGCAGATCGCCGCGGCCGTGCGCGGATCGTCGATCCTCGGCGCCGTGGACGACGTGGCGCCCGAGTGGGTCCGCGAGATCCCCAACGAGTTCTCGGCTCTGCTCGACACGTCGGGTCTCCCCGACGTCATCGGCCCCTTCGGCCGTACTCCCGTGGCCGAGGTCGGTCCGCCGGATCCCAGCGTGCTGGCGTCGCCGATCGCGGCGGACCTCCAGGACAGCGTGCTGCGGATCCGCGGTATCGCCGAGAGCTGCCAGAAGGCGCTCGAGGGCTCCGGTTTCGTCATCGGGCCGGGCCGTGTCATCACCAACGCGCACGTCGTCGCCGGCACCTCGTCGGTGGCCGTCGACACCGCGGACGGCCCGCTCGACGCGGAGGTCGTCCTGTTCGATCCCGCCGTCGACATCGCGGTACTGAACGTGCCGGATCTGACCGCCGACGTCCTGCCGTTCGCGACGGGGCGCGCGGAATCGGGAACCGACGCGGTGGTGCTCGGGTATCCCGGCGGTGGCCCGTACACGGCATCGTCCGCGCGGGTGCGCGAGACACTGAACCTCACCGGGCCGAACATCTACCGCACCGGGACGGTGGACCGGGAGGTCTACACCGTGCGCGGATCGATCCGTCAGGGCAATTCCGGCGGACCGCTGGTGGCCACCGACGGCACGGTTCTCGGCGTCGTCTTCGGCGCCGCCGTCGACAACTCCGATACCGGATTCGTGTTGACCGCAGCAGAAGTCGCCGACGAGGTGGCAACGGGGCTGCAGAACGGGCAACCTGCCGGTACGGGATCCTGCGTCGGGTGAGGATGCATCGGCTGTCATGCCGAGGAGCGCCCGCACCGCGTACCGTGATCACGAAGGTGGCGAGGAGACGACGTACTCCGCGTCCCCGGCTCGACGGGGGGAGCATCGATGGGGGTACGTCGACGCCGTGACGCGGTGATGACGACACGGGTTGTTCGAGGGGCGCGCGACGTGTGTCCGATTGGTCCGACGGTTCCCGGGGAATCATCCGACGGTCTGCGGCGCGCGGACACGGGATGTGACGGGTGACGGTGACGACGGGAGACGAGGCGAGGATGGGCCGCCGCGGCGGTCGGCAGCTGACGGCGGCCGGCAACTACTTCGACACGCGGTCGAAGGCGGTCATGGCAAGTGCCTCGGGGGCGCTGCCCCTGCTCGTCATCGCGATTCTCCAGCCCACGTTCCTGCGGCCGGGCACGCTGCCGCTCCTGGCCGTCATCGTCGCGTTCACCGTGGTCACCGTGGGCATCACCCTGCGTGCCGGTCGTCTGTCCGACCGGCAGTTCACGGTGCTGGGGTCGGGTGGCATGGTCGGTGTCGCCATCTCCGCCTATCTGATCGCCGATCCGTCGGGGTCGCGCGCGGTCACGGCGATGCTGGCCGTCGTGCCCGCCATCGCGGCGTCCGGATCGCCGCCCAAGGTCACGATCTCGCTCACCGGCGCCGCGGTGATCATGGCGACGGCACTGAGCATCAACGGCTCCGAGGGCGCGGTGCGGTTCGTCGCGGCCGGCGCCGCGGTCACCACCGTGGTGGTGCCGGCGGTGTTGATCGCCACCATGCGCAGCTCGCTCGAATCGGTGACAGCCCGCCTCGAGACCCTGGCGAACACCGATCCGCTCACCGGCCTGCTCAACCGCCGCGGCATGTTGCCGCGGGTGAGCGCCATGCTCGCGGAGGCATCGGAGAAGTCCGACGCCATCGTCGTCTCGCTCGTCGACGTCGATCACTTCAAGTCCGTCAACGACACTCGCGGTCACGCGGCCGGTGACGTCGTGCTCACCACGGTCGCCGAGGCGATCGCCGCCTACGTTCCTGAGGACGCGGTGGTCGCCCGGCTGGGCGGGGAGGAGTTCCTGGTGCTCGGCCTCAGCAAGTCCGTCGCGGGGCTCGAGGAGAAGGTGCTCGAGAGCGTTCGCTCCGCGTGCGACGTCACCGTCAGCATCGGAGTGGCGCAGGCGAACGTGGTGTTCGACGAGAGGGGCGGCAACGACGTCGAGGCCACCCTCGACCGACTGACCTACGCGGCCGACCGCGCGCTGTACGCGGCGAAGACGGCGGGCCGCGATCGAGTGGCATTCGCGGTGGAGGACGTCGTCCGGTGGTCACCGACCCTGACGCCGGTGCAGCGCCGCGACAAGACGGAACCCCTCCCGTGACGGCAGAGGAGTGAGCATGAGCGAGCACCGCGTCCTGGATCCGACCGACCTCGGCGATCACGAGGTTCTCGATCGACTGATGTCCGAGATCGGGGACGACGCGATCCTGGACACCACCGCCGAGCAGCTCCAGTCGCTCGACGCACTGCTGCCCACTCCGTCGTCCGAGCTCCTGGACGAGCCGACCCGGTGGGTGCACTACCCCTGGCGTCGCTCGCTCGTGCGGGTGCTCGGTCCGCGCGGGTTCCGGTTGCTGCGCCTGGACCGGAACCGCAACAAGATCACCGTGGACGAGCAGGATGCTGCGCGGCGCCTGCGCGTCGGCGTCGTGGGTCTGAGCGTCGGCCACGCGGTAGCGCACACCCTCGCTCTCGAAGGGCTGTGCGGCGAGCTCCGGTTGGCCGACTTCGACGATCTGGACCTGTCGAACCTCAACCGTGTGCCCGCGTCGGTGTTCGACCTCGGCGTCAACAAGGCGGTGCTGGCGGCTCGCCGCATCGCCGAACTGGATCCGTACCTCGAGGTGACGACGTTCCCGACCGGGATCGACGAGGCGACCACGGACGCCTTTCTCGCCGACCTCGACATCGTCGTCGAGGAGTGCGACTCGATCGACGCGAAGGTGTTGGTGCGGCAGGAGTGCCGTCGCCGCGGGATTCCCGTGATCATGGAGACCAGCGACGGGGGCGTGCTCGACATCGAGCGCTACGACCTCGAACCCGACCGACCGTACTTCCACGGGTTGCTCGGCGACGTCGACGCCGCGGCGGTCGCGGGGATGACGCCGCGGGAGAAGGCGCCACTGGCGGGGCGCATCCTCGAGATGGAGCGCATCACGCCGCGCATGGCGGCATCGTTGCCGGACATCGGTACGACATTGTCGACGTGGCCGCAGTTGGGGAGTGACGTGGCTCTGGGCGGCGCGTCGGTGGCCGCTGTGGTGCGGTTGTTCGGGCGCGGGACACCGCCTCCGTCGGGACGCGTCCGTGTCGGTCTCGAGGCGATCATCGAGAGCACCCTCGTCGACCCCTACAAGGGCTGACCGCTCGCTCGGAGATGGCGCAGCAGAACGTCGGTGACCTCGTCCGGGCGTTCCTGGTGCACGTAGTGCCCCGATCCCGTCACGCGATGCTCCACGAGCTGCGGTGCCCAGTGGGAGTCGCGGCGCGCCGTTGTCGGCAGGACGTACGGGTCGGCGGATCCCAGGATCTGCAGCGCCGGTAGATCGACGGTCCGGTCGATCGCGGCGCGGAAGCGGCGACCGTCGGAACGGAACTGGCTGCGGAACGCCCAGCGCTGATACTCCAACGTGCTGTGTGCGACACCGGGGATGCGGACGGCCGACCGCATCCTCGACACGACGTCGCCGAACTCCGTGGACGACTGCCACTGCGCGGACGACCGGGCACGGACGAGTCGCTCCACCTCGGCACCGTCGTCGGCGACGAGCGTCTTCTCGGGTGTGAGCGGAACCTGGTAGCGCAGGAACGACGGCAGCAGCGCCGCGCGTTGCGCCGAGTCCCGGATCGCGGCCCGTCGCAACGAGATCGGATGCGGTGAGGCGAGCAGCGAGATCGAGCGAACAGCGCGAGGGTGCAGCGCTGCGGTCGCCCAGCACACGAGTCCGCCGTCGGCGTGCCCGACGAGATCCGCCTCGGAGTGTCCGAGCGCGCGAACGAGGCCGGAGATATCACCGGCGAGGGTCCAGCCGTCGTAGCCGCGAGGCGGCTTGTCGCTGTCGCCGTAGCCCCGCAGATCCACTGCCACGGCGTGATAGCCGGCGGCGCCGAGAGCGGTCAGCTGGTGGCGCCACGACCACCAGAGGTCGGCGAAGCCGTGGACGAGAACGACCAGCGGCGCCGGCCGACTCGGATCAGGGCGTCCCGGGTCGGCGGACGCCGAGGTGTCCGCCTCGGCGATGTGGAACCGGATGCCGTTGGCGCGGATGTCGCGGTGCTGCCACGGGCCGGGATATCGGACGGTCGACGGGTCGGGTGCGGCCACTGTCGTCGGTACGCAGGCGCGGTGTCAGCGCGAGAGCGGGGCGCGCACGTCGAGCGCGTCCAGCTGCTTCTTCGGCGATGCGCCGTCGCCCTGGCCCGGCAGCACCGAGGAGGCCGCCTTCAGCGAGTCGATGGTCTTCTCGGGCTTGCGCAGCTTCTTCACCCGGAGGTAGCCGAGGAACGCGAGCAGCGCCGTGATGACCACCATGATCAGGAAGACGATGAGGAACGCGAGCCACCGCGTGACCCACACGTTGAGCAGCTCGGCGAGGAAGAAGAAGAAGAAGAACGAGCTGAAGATCAGGACCGCGAGTGCGAGGATGAAGAGGACGCTGCCCTGCAGTCCCTTCTTGATCTCGCCGGTCACCTCGGCCTTGGCCAGTTCGACCTCGGCGCGGACCAACGTGGAGACCTGTGTCGTCGCGTCCTTGACCAGGGTGCCGATGCTGGCCGTGGCGGGGTTGCTGCGACTGTCGACGTCCGTCAGCGGGATCGAGGAGATACTGGCCGGAGCGGTCGTCCGACCGCTCGTGTCGGTGCCTCGGCTGCTGCTCACGTGCAAGTCCCTTCGAAGATGTTCGTCGCGCTCGACAGTGATCGTCCGGCGATACCGGCCAACCTTATGTCCTTACCCGTTCGGGGCTCACACTATCGCCGCCGGACGGGGCCGGTCCCGCCGGACGTCGGTCCCCGCGTGGTGAGCACTCACGAACCGAGTGGCCGGTATCGGCCCTCACGTCACGATGCGTCGGGTAACTTCCTGCTGACGAACCCGCCTCCCAACAGGAGAAACCCGTGACAAGCACTTCCGCGGACCGCGTTCCGAACCCCGACGGTTCGAACATCGCCGGTCCGGACTCCGATCTCGATGCAGTGGACGGCGTACCTCGCAGTCGCATCGTGATCGCCTCGATGGTCGGAACCTCCATCGAGTTCTTCGACTTCTACATCTATGCCACCGCCGCCGTCCTCGTCTTCCCCCGGCTGTTCTTCCCCGCGGGCAACGACACGACGGCCCTGCTCGCGTCGTTCGCGACGTTCGGCCTCGCCTTCGTCGCGCGGCCCATCGGTTCGGTGCTGTTCGGACACTTCGGTGACCGCATCGGCCGGAAGGCGACCCTGGTCGGGTCCCTGCTCACCATGGGCGTCGCGACCTTCCTCATCGGACTGCTGCCGACGTACGACAGCGTGGGCATCATCGCCCCGATGTTGTTGGCGCTCATGCGTTTCACGCAGGGTGTCGGCCTGGGCGGCGAGTGGTCGGGCGCTGCACTGCTCGCCACCGAGACCGCCAAGGAGGGCAAGCGGGCCTGGGCCGCGATGTGGCCGCAGCTCGGTGCCCCCATCGGCTTCCTGATGGCCAACGGGATCTTCCTCGTCCTGACGTTGTCGATGGACTACGACTCCAAGACGTCCGGATCGGACCACGCCTTCCTCACGTGGGGATGGCGTGTGCCCTTCCTGCTGAGCGCGATCATGGTGATCATCGGCCTCTACGTGCGACTCAAGCTCGAGGAGACACCGGTGTTCAAGCGCGCCGTGGCCAACGGCCAGCGCGTCAAGACGCCGGTGGCGGAGGTCTTCAAGACCAGTTGGCGTCCGCTGATCCTCGGCACGTTCGTCATGCTCGCGACGTACACGCTGTTCTACGTCATGACGACGTGGGTGGTCAGCTACGGCACCGGCAAGGTGGTCGATCACAGCGGTGTCGCCGTGACCATCGCCTACACGGACTTCCTGGGCCTGCAGCTCATCTCGGTGTTGTTCTTCGCCGCGTTCGTCCCGGTCTCCGGCTGGCTCGCGGATCGGTTCGGCCGCCGCATCACACTGATCGTCATCACGACCGCGATCATCCTGTTCGGCCTGTCGTTCAAGTGGTTCGCTGCTCCCGAGTCCGCCACCGAGAGCCGCATGCTGCTGTTCATGTGCGTCGGCCTGGCGCTGATGGGTCTGACCTTCGGACCGATGAGTGCTGTTCTGCCGGAGCTGTTCCCGACCAACGTGCGCTACACCGGATCGGGTATCTCCTACAACACGGCCAGCATCCTGGGAGCGGCCGTGGCGCCGTTCATCGCGACCTGGCTGGTGAACTCCTACGGCGTCGCGTGGGTGGGCGTGTACCTGGCCGTCGCCGCGGCACTGACGCTGTTCGCACTCGTCGTCATGAAGGAGACGCGCGGACGCGATCTCGACACCGTGTCCTGACGGACTGCCGACAGCAGAGAGGGGCTCGTGCACTCGGTGCACGAGCCCCTCTCTCTGCGTGACGCGTGGTTACTTCTGGCCGGCCTTGGCGATCGCGTCGAAGACGGCGGGATCGACGAGGGTCGAGGTGTCGCCCAGATCCCGGCCCTCGGCGACGTCGCGGAGCAGGCGGCGCATGATCTTTCCGCTGCGCGTCTTGGGGAGCTCCGGGACCACCGTGATCTGTCGCGGCTTGGCGATCGGCGAGATCTCCTTCGACACCTGAGCCTTCAGCTCGGCGATCAGCGCGTCGCCGGTGTTCTCGATGCCCTCGCGCAGGATGACGAAGGCGACGATGCCCTGGCCGGTGGTCTCGTCCGCCGCGCCCACGACGGCTGCCTCGGCGACGCCGGGGTGGGTCACCAGAGCCGACTCCACCTCGGAGGTGGAGATGCGGTGACCGGAGACGTTCATGACGTCGTCGACGCGTCCGAGGACCCAGAGGTCGCCGTCGTCGTCGAAGCGCGCACCGTCACCGGCGAAGTACCAACCCTCGGTGGCGTAGCGGGACCAGTAGGTGTCCTTGTAGCGCTCCATGTCGCCCCAGATGCCACGCAGCATCGACGGCCACGGCTCGTCGAGTACGAGGTACCCGTTGCCACCGGGCCCGAGCATCTTCGCGTCTTCGTCCACGATGGCGGCCGAGATGCCGGGGAGCGGTGTCTGGGCCGATCCCGGCTTGGTGGCGGTGACGCCGGGCAGCGGCGAGACCATGATCGCGCCGGTCTCGGTCTGCCACCAGGTGTCGACGATCGGGGCGCTGCCGGCGCCGATGACGTCGCGGAACCAGCGCCACGCCTCGGGATTGATGGGTTCGCCGACGCTGCCGAGCAGGCGGATCGAGGAGAGGTCGTGTGCGTCGGGGATCTGTCGTCCCCACTTCATGAACGTGCGCACGAGCGTGGGCGCCGTGTAGTAGATGGTGACGCCGTACTTCTCGACGATGTTCCAGTGCCGGTGCTCGTCGGGAGAGTTGGGCGTGCCCTCGTAGACCACCTGCGTGGCGCCGTTGGCCAGCGGGCCGTAGACGATGTAGCTGTGCCCGGTGACCCAGCCGATGTCGGCCGTGCACCAGTAGACGTCCTTGCCCTGCTTGTGGTCGAAGACGTAGTGGTGCGTGTAGGCGGTCTGCGTCAGGTAGCCGCCGGAGGTGTGGATGATGCCCTTCGGCTTACCGGTGGTTCCCGAGGTGTAGAGGATGAAGAGTGGGTGCTCGGAGTCGAACGCCTGCGCCTCGTGCTCGGGGGAGGCGGATCCGACGGTGTCGTGCCACCAGAGGTCGCGGCCCTCGGTCCACTGCACGTCGATGTCGGTGCGCTTGACCACCAGGACGTGCTCGATCGACGCGGCGCCGTCCACGGCCTCGTCGACCGAGTCCTTGAGCGGCGCGGCCTTGCCGCGGCGCCACTGGCCGTCGGTGGTGACGACGAGCTTGGCCTCGGCGTCGTCGATGCGCGAGCGCAGTGCGGAGGACGAGAAGCCTGCGAAGACGACGCTGTGGGTCAGTCCGAGGCGGGCGCACGCGAGCATCGAGACGATGGCCTCGGGGACCATGGGCATGTAGATGGCGACGCGGTCACCCGAGACGAGCCCGAGATCGGTGAAGGCGTTCGCGGCGCGGCTGACCTCGGCGAGGAGGTCGGAGTAGGTGATCTCGCGGCTGTCCCCGGGCTCGCCCTCCCAGTGGATCGCCACCTGGTCGCCGCGGCCCTCGACCACGTGCCGGTCGACGCAGTTGTAGGCGACGTTCAGTTCACCGCCGACGAACCACTTCGCGACGGGGGCGTCCGACCAGTCGAGCACCTGCTCGAACGGCGTGTGCCAGTGCAACCGGTTCGCCTGCTCGGCCCAGAACGCGAGGCGATCGTCCTTCGCCGCCTGGTAGAGCTCGGATCCGGCGTTGGCCTGCGCGACGAAGTCGTCACTCGGGGGATAGGACACCGGGTGCTCCGATTCCGTGTCCCTGGTCGCGCCGTCGTCGGTCACGGTCTCGGTCATCGTGGTACCTGGCCCCTCTCGGAAAAGCTGGTGTGTCGGTTCGGTGTGTCGCGACTGTGAGGGTAGTCACGTGTGACCGGCGCCGCACCGTTGCAGAGGGCTGCGACCCGGGACGTGCGGCGAGAGGTGCGTTCTGCGCGACGGGCGGTGTGCAGCAGCGATGGATGGTGACGAGACACCAAAATCGCCTCTCATCAGGCTGTCTGACCGGTGAGGTCCAGTCCTGTCAGGTTACGTCCGTATTTCGGGGCGGACCCGGGTCGTTCCGATTTCGGGGGAGTGCACGACAGACCTTTGTGAGTGTGTCTAAAGTCAAGCAAATATCCGGGTCACGCCGGTCATCGCCCGTGGCCCACCCGACACCCGCGGACCACCCGCGGACGGTGCGTGCAGTCGACCCTGTTCGTGCCGGATTCGATGGAGGACATGTTGAGAGTCAAGAAGACGATCGCGGTGGTCTCGGTGGCCATCGCCGCCGTGGGCATGCTCGCGGCGTGTGGTGGCGGGGGTGGGTCCTCGAGCGCCGAGGGCACCTACAGCCTGTACATCGGCCAGCCCGAGAACCCGCTCGTTCCCGGTAACACCACCGAGAGTGAGGGCAACCAGGTCCTCAAGGCCCTGTTCACGCCGTTGGTGAACTACAACGACGAGAGCAGCGAGGTCGAGTACACCGGCGTCGCCGAGTCGGTCGAGTCCGACGACCAGCAGAACTGGACGATCAAGCTCAAGCCGGACTGGACGTTCCACGACGGCACGCCCGTCGACGCGAAGTCCTACGTCGATGCGTGGAACTACACCGCGCTGAGCACCAACGCCTTCGGTGCCTCGTACTTCTTCGAGAACGTCCAGGGCTACGACGATCTGCAGGCCGCCGAGGGCGCTGAGCCCACCGCGACCACGATGACCGGCCTCGAGGCCGTGGACGACACCACGATTCGCGTGGCTCTGAAGGAGCCCTTCGCGATCTACCCGGTGACCCTGGGCTACAGCGCGTTCTCGCCGCTGCCCGAGGCGTTCTTCACCGATCCCGACGCCTTCGGACGTCGCCCGATCGGTAACGGCCCGTTCAAGGCCGACGAGGACTTCGTCGAGGGCCAGGGCATCACCCTGACCAAGTACGACGACTACAAGGGTGAGAACCCGGCACAGTCGCAGGGCGTGCAGTTCAAGGTCTACACGGAGCTGAGCACCGGCTACACCGACGTTCAGGCCGGCGGCCTCGACGTCATGCTGGATCTGCCGCCGGACGCCTGGGCGACCGCACGTGACCAGTTCGGTGACCGGTACGGCGAGCGCGCTCGCCCCGACATCACCTCGCTCGCGTTCCCGACCTACGACCCGCGTTTCTCGGATCCCCGTGTGCGTGAGGCGTTCTCGATGGCGATCGACCGTCAGGCCATCACCGAGGCCATCTTCACCAACACCCGCACGCCGGCCACCTCCTTCGGTTCGCCCGTCGTCGACGGCTACCGGGACGATGCCTGCGGCACCAAGTGCGAGCTGAACGCCGCTCAGGCCAACACGCTGCTCGACCAGGCCGGCTTCGACAGGTCGCAGCCGGTGGAGCTGTGGTTCAACGCCGGTGCGGCACACGACACCTGGATGACCGCCGTGGGCAACCAGCTGCGCACCAACCTCGGAGTCGACTACGTGCTCCGTGGCGATCTGCAGTTCGCGCAGTACCTCCCGCTGCAGGACGCGCAGGGCATGACCGGTCCGTTCCGTTCGGGCTGGATCATGGACTACCCGTCGCTGTACAACTTCCTGTCGCCGGTCTACAGCTCGGCAGCACTGCCGCCGGCGGGCTCGAATGTCAGCTTCTACTCCAACCCGGAGTTCGACGCCGCCCTCTCGCAGGGCAACAACGCGGAGTCGATCGACGCCGCGACGACCGAGTACCAGCGGGCCGAGGACATCCTGTTCCGCGACCTGCCGGCCACTCCGCTCTTCTACGGTCTGAACCAGGCCGTGTGGAGCGAGCGGGTCGACAACGTCAAGATCGACCTGTTCGGTGACATCGAGGTCGCGGACGTCACGGTCAGCTGACCTCTCTCTCGACTCGGTGGGGCGCCGTGCAGACGCAGGGCGCCCCACCGACGCGTGAACCGTGAGACCCCGAAGAGGAGAACCCAGTGGGTCGCTTCATCACGCGCCGATTGCTGTTGACCATCCCGGTCCTGATCGGCGCCTCGTTCCTGATCTTCGCGATGGTGTACGCCCTTCCCGGTGATCCCATCCGCGCGCTCGCGGGCGATCGCCCGCTCGCCCCGGCCGTCGTCGCGCAGTTGCGTGCGCAGTACAACCTCGACGACCCGTTCCTGGTGCAGTACGTCAAGTACGTCGGCGGGCTCCTGCAGGGTGACTTCGGTACCGACTTCGCCGGGCGCCCGGTGCTCGACACCATCTCCCAGCGTCTTCCGGTGACGGTGCGGCTGACCATCGTGGCCATCGTCTTCGAGGCCGTCATCGGCATCGCGGCCGGTGTGCTCTCCGGTCTGCGCCGCAACTCCTTCTTCGACAACCTCGTGCTGGTGTCGACGACGCTGCTGGTGTCGGTTCCCGTGTTCGTCTTCGGCTTCGTCGCCCAGTACCTCTTCGGCTACAAGTTCGACCTGTTCCCCATCGCGGGTATCAACGACGGGTGGTACAGCTACCTGCTGCCCGGCCTGGTCCTGGCGTCGCTGTCCATGGCGTACGTCGCGCGTCTCACGCGGTCCGCGGTGTCGGAGGCCATGGCGGCGGACTACATCCGCACCGCCCGCGCCAAGGGCGTGGGGTACCGGCGCATCGTCCTGCGTCACGCACTGCGCAACAGCATGATTCCCGTCGTGACGTTCATCGGCGCGGACATCGGTGCGTTGCTGGGCGGCGCCATCGTCACCGAGTCGGTGTTCAACCTGCCGGGCCTCGGACGCGCGATCTTCGACGCCGTGCAGCGTCAGGAAGGCGCGGTGGTCGTCGGCATCGTCACGCTGATGGTCTTCTTCTACATCTTCTTCAACCTCGTCGTGGACGTGCTCTACGCGCTCCTCGATCCCCGAATTCGATACGAGTAGGCGCTATGACCAACGATGCACAGCATGTCGCCGCCGAGGGCGAGCCGGGCAACGTCGTGACCGGTGAGGCACAGGAGCTGGTCGGCCAGGCGAGCCTGTGGGGTAACGCGTGGAAGAAGCTGCGGCGCAGCGTTTTCTTCTGGTTCGGTGCCGTCATCACCGCGGTGCTCGTCCTGATGGCCGTGGTGCCCCAGCTGTTCGCTCGCGGGATCGATCCGCGCGCCTGCGACCTGTCGGACACCCGGCTCTCGCCGAGCTCCGAGCACTGGTTCGGAACGGACCTGCAGGGATGCGACTACTACGCCAACGTCATCTACGGCGCCCGCATCTCGCTGACCATCGGACTGCTCGCCGTCATCGGCGTGCTGATCATCGGCGTCCTGATCGGCGCGCTCGCCGGGTACTTCGGCGGCGTTCTCGACAGCCTGCTCGCCCGCTTCACCGACATCTTCTTCGGCATCCCGCTCCTGCTCGGCGCGTTGGTCCTGCTCACCGTCACCAGTGAGCGGACCGTCACCACGGTGGCGCTGGCCCTCATCGCCTTCGGGTGGATGACGGCCATGCGGCTGGTCCGCTCGTCGGTCATCTCGATCAAGCAGAGCGAGTACGTGCAGGCCGCACAGGCACTGGGCGCGAGCACGTTCCGCATCCTGGTCCGCCACATCCTGCCCAACGCCCTCGCACCCGTGCTCGTGTACGCGACCATCGCCGTCGGCACGTTCATCGCGGCCGAGGCCACGCTGTCCTACCTGGGTATCGGGCTGCAGTTGCCGGCGATCTCGTGGGGCCTGCAGATCAACCTCGGCCAGAACTACATCTCCACCTCGCCGCACCTGGTGCTCTTCCCCGCCGGGTTCCTGTCGGTGACCGTGCTGGCCTTCATCCTCATGGGCGATGCGCTGCGAGATGCGCTCGACCCGAAACGGAGCTGACGGACATGAGTGACGACAAGACCGGCCCGATTCTCGGAGTCTCGGATCTGACGATCGACTTCGAAGTCGACAAGACGTGGCGTACAGCCGTACGGAACGTCTCGTTCGACCTCGCTCGCGGTGAAATCCTGGCCATCGTCGGCGAATCGGGCTCGGGTAAGTCCACCACCGCCATGGCGGTGCCCGGCCTGCTGGCCGACAACGCCCGCGTGAGCGGCAGCATCACGCTCAACGGTCGCGAACTGATCGGCCTGAAGGAACGTGAGCTGAACTCGGTGCGCGGCAAGGACATCGCCGTGATCTTCCAGGAGCCGATGACGGCTCTGAACCCCGTCTACACCATCGGGTGGCAGATCACCGAGGCCATCCGCGCGCACAGCGAGCTCGGTAAGGCGCAGGCCAAGGACCGTGTCATCGAGCTGCTGCGGCTCGTCGAGATGCCGGAGCCGGAGAAGCGCGTCAAGTACTACCCCCACCAGTTGTCCGGTGGCCAGCGCCAGCGCGCGATGATCGCCCAGGCGTTGGCATCCGAGCCGTCCGTGCTCATCGCGGACGAGCCGACCACGGCACTCGACGTGACCGTGCAGGCCGAGATCCTGCAGCTCATGCGCGACCTCCGCGGTCGGGTGAACGCGGCGATCCTGCTCATCACCCACGACATGGGCGTGGTCGCCGACATGGCCGACCGCATCCTCGTCATGCGCGGTGGCGACATCGTCGAGCAGGGCACCTCCGGCGACATCTTCCATCGTCCCGATCACGCCTACACCCGCGAACTCCTGGCCTCCGTGCCCCACCTCGGTTCCCGGACCGGGCAGGCGGGCACCGACGACACCCCCGACGTGCGGTACGCGCTCGAACTCGTCGACGCCGTCATCGAGTACCCGGGTTCGCGTCGCTCCGGTGGCTTCCGCGCGGTCGACGGGGTGAGCCTGAGCATCGAACCGGGCGAGGTGGTCGGTCTGGTCGGTGAGTCCGGATCGGGCAAGTCGACCATCGGCAAGGCAGCCGTCGGCCTGCTCAAGCTGCATTCGGGGTCGTTGTCCATCGCCGGAACGGACATCACGTCGATGTCGACCCGCGACCTGCGTCCGGTGCGCAGCAAGGTCGGCATCGTGTTCCAGGATCCGGGTTCGTCGCTGAACCCGCGGTGGCCCATCGGCCAGTCGATCGGCGAACCGATGCTGCTGCACACCGAGATGGACCGTGGTCAGCGCAACACCAAGATCGAGGAGTTGCTCGATCAGGTGCACCTGTCGCGGGACATGCGCAACCGCTACCCGCATCAGCTGTCGGGTGGTCAGCGCCAGCGTGTCGGCATCGCCCGCGCCCTGGCTCTCGAACCCACCCTCCTCGTCGCGGACGAGCCGACGTCCGCGCTCGACGTGTCCGTACAGGCCAAGGTGCTCGAGCTCTTCCAGGAGCTGCAGCGGGAGTACGGCTTCGCATGCCTGTTCATCAGCCACGACCTCGCCGTGGTCGAGGTGCTGGCTCGCCGCATCGCGGTCATGAGTGCGGGCAAGCTGGTGGAGTTCGATCGGACCGACACCATCCTGCGCTCGCCGGCCGACCCGTACACGAAGCGGCTGCTCGCCGCGGTGCCCGTTCCGGACCCGGAGCAGCAGGCCGTCCGGCGCCGCGAGCGTGCCGAGTTGATGGCTGCCGAGCGGAACGCCGGATCCGCCGCGACGTAGGACCACCGATAGCCTGACCGGATGACCAGCTCAGCCACAGATCCCCTCGGCCCGATCCTGGAGCTCGAGGGGGTGCGCGACGCCGCCGAGCGGGCGCGGAACGCGTTGGGCGAGGTGCACCGGCACAAGGCCAACCGGCGCGGATGGAAGGCGACGGCAGCCGAGGCGGCGGTCCGGGCCGCGCGGGCCTCCGCCGCGATGGAGGGTTCCTCCACGGCGATGCCCGAGGACGGTGAGGCCGCTCCGCCCCTGCTCGCCGGCGCGCTGCGGGTGGCCCAGGCTCTCGACGGCGACTCCCTGCCGATCATGGTGGGCGTCTGGCAGCGGGCGCCGCTGCAGGCACTCGCGCGGCTGCACCTCCTGGCCGCCGCGGACCTGGCGACGACACAGGACGATCTCGGACGACCCCGTGCGGACGCAGCCGACCGCCTGGCGTTCCTGGCGGATCTCGTGACCGGCGCCACGAAGGCGCCCGCCCCGGTGCTGGCCGCCGTGGTGCACGGAGAACTGTTGGCGCTGAAGCCGTTCGGCACGGCCGACGGCATCGTGGCCCGGGCGGCCTCGCGGCTGGTGGCCGTGTCCACGGGCTTCGACCCCCACAATCTCGGTGTCCCGGAGATCAGTTGGGCGAAGCGGCTCGCCGCGTACCGCACCGGCGCCGACGGTTTCGCCCGCGGCACCGAGCAGGGCGTGGGGAGCTGGGTGCTGTTGTGCTGCGGCACCTTCGAGGCCGGAGCGGCCGAGGCGACCACCATCGCGGACAACTCCGTCTGACGCATGAAACGGGCGACGCTGCCGAGTTCTCACCTCGACGACGTCGCCCGTCAGCACGAACGTCGGTTACCAGGCGTGCAGAGTGGGTTGCGGCGGAGCGGACTCCGCGAGGCCTCGGCGAGAAATCGTGCGCCCGGGACTCGTGTCCGCAACCAGTGCGAAGTTCTCATCCCTGATGCGCGACTTTCGCAGGCCCACAACGCTTGTGCCATCATAGCGGCGCGCTACGCGTGGGTACTGATCGGTCGTGCTGGGGAAAGCCCGGCTGGGAGAGCGATCCTTCTCTTCCGGCCCGCTCTTGGCCTTCCGTCTTCCCGTACGACCATTTGTACTCTGTGACTCGCGCCACAGCAAGGGTTTCGCGAACCCGATCGATTCAGCGTCGCCGATGCAGCAGCGTGTACGTCGCGGCGCCCGCGGCCAGGGCGCCGAACGAGACGGCGGCCATGCCGGCCACCGTGCCCGACGACGGGGCCTGGAACCGGGCGCGCAGCGAGACCGGGTCGGAGAACGTGAGGATCGGCCATCCCCTGGCCGACGCCTCGCGGCGCAGGCCTCGATCCGGGTTCACCGCGGTGGGATGTCCGACCGCGTCGAGCATCGGCAGATCGGTGATCGAGTCCGAGTAGGCGTAGGACCGAGACAGGTCGTATCCCTCGCGCTCGGCCAACTCCTCCATGGCGGTGACCTTGCCGGGCCCGTAGCAGTAGAACGAGAGCTCGCCCGTGTACTTGCCGTCCTCGACGGCCATCCGGGTACCCATGTCGTGGTCCACGCCCAGAGCCTCCGCGATGGGCGCCACGACCTCCTCGCCGGAGGCCGAGACGATGACGACGTCGTGGCCGCGCAGCTTGTGGTCGGCGATGAGGTCGGCAGCCTCGGCGAAGACCAGCGGATCGACGATGTCGTGCAACGTCTCGGCGACGATGGCTCGGACCTGCTCGACGTCCCAGCCGGTACACATGTTGGCGATGTGGATGCGCATCCGTTCCATCTGGTCGTGATCCGCGCCCGACACCAGGAACAGGAACTGCGCGTAGCTGCTCTTGAGCACGCTCCGGCGGTTGATGAGACCCCCGTCGAAGAAGGGCTTGCTGAAGGCCAGCGTCGAGGACTTGGCGATGATCGTCTTGTCCAGATCGAAGAACGCGGCGACGCGGCCGGGGGCGTCCGGGCGGAGGGGTGTGCTCACCCCGTCAGCCTAAGGGTGCCCGGAGGTGGATCGCGGGTCACGGTGTCTCCACCTGCTTCGACGGCGCGACGGACCGACGGTCGTCCGTGTCGGTGCGGGTGGTCGGCGGTGTAAGATTTCGACTACCCGGTCTCGAACCGGGCGTGTTCAGCCCGACCCCCCGGGGCTGAACTCCGACGACCCCCGCCTCCTCCCCCCCCCCCTGGCGGGGGTCGTCCCCTACTTCCGGTGCGCTAGCACCTTCTCCGCGCTGGCGCAGGCGCCGTCCCCGGGTACCGAGTTGTCCACAGGTTCGGCTCGTCGCCCTGGCGGACCGACCGCGGACGCCGCACGATCGACGGCGTGACCGACCTCGATTCAGCACTCCTGGTGATCGTGCCCGACACCGCACTCTCCGATCGCGTCCGGCGCATCGCCGCCGCCGCGGGTCGGGAGTCGTCGCACCTCGGCGCGCTGCCGGACCGCGCGCTGTGGCAGTCCTCGGACGTCGTCGTGCTGGGAACTGCAGCTGCCGAACGAGCAGTGCGGGAACACCTTCCGAGGCATCCCGGTGTCGTCGTGGTGACCGACGGACCGGCGGACGTCGAGGCCTGGCAGAGCGCGTCGCGGCTCGGCACCTCCCGTGTGCTCGCGCTGCCGGCGCAGGAGGCCGATCTCATGGGGGTGCTGTCCGCGGCCGCACGCGTCCCCGTCGGTGGCGGTGTGGTCGTGACGGTGGTGGGCGGTTGCGGCGGCGCCGGTGCGTCCGTGTTCGCCGCGGCATCGGCCGTCGTCGCGTCCCGGTCCGGGCGCACCGTGTTGGTGGACGGAGACGCGGCGGGCGGCGGGATGGACCTCGTCACGGGACTAGACGGCACACCGGGCCTGCGCTGGCCGGAACTGGTGATCGACGGCGGAACCGTCACGGCGGAGGCACTGCATCACGCGCTGCCCGGGCGCGGCGATCTGGCGGTGCTCTCGACCCGGCGCGAGCAGACGAACACCATCACGGCAGCGGCCTGGCGCGCCGTCGTCGACGCCGGAGTCACGGCGGGCGAGGTCGTCGTGTGCGACGTACCGCGCGCAGGCCCCATTCACGAGATGTCCGTGCAGGCGGCAGATCTGGTGGTCGTGCTGGTCCCGGCGACGGTGCGGTCGGCCGCGGCGGCGCAGTGTCTCGCCCGGTCGATCACCTCGACATCGGCCAACGTGGGAGTGGTGGTCCGCGGTCCCGCGCCGTCCGGACTGACGGCCGCGGAGGTGGCCGACGTGGTGGGTCTTCCCCTGCTCGCCTCCGTGCGCCCCGAGCGTCGACTCGCCGCGATGCTCGACGGGCGTGGACTGGTCCTCGGCCGCCGATCTCCCCTGGCGCGAGCTGCCGGCGACGTCCTGGCACTGCTCACCTCGGCGCCCACGACATGACGGGATGGGTGTCGACGGATCTGCTCGATCGCGTCCGGGTGCGCCTCGTCGACGCCGACCGGGATCCGACGCCCGCCCTCATCGCGGAGGCGCTCCGGGCCGAGGCGGGCGGCGTGCTCGGTGACGCGGATCTGCTGCGCGCACTGCATCTCCTGGACACCGAGTTCCGCGGTGCCGGCGTGCTCGACGCCGTCCTGCGCGAGCCCGGCGTGACCGACGTGTTGGTCACCGGACCCGACGACGTGTGGGTGGACCGGGGGCAGGGTCTGCGGCGAGCCGGCGTCGGGTTCGGGGACGAGGCCGCCGTGCGCCGCCTCGCCCAGCGGCTGGCGCTGTCGGCCGGGCGGCGGCTCGACGATGCGCAGCCGTGGGTGGACGGTCGTCTGCCCGGAATCGATCCCGGGTCGTTCGGAGTGCGACTGCACGCCGTTCTCGCGCCGGTGGCGCAGGGCGGGACGTGCCTGTCGCTCCGCGTGCTCCGTCCCGCGACGCAGGGTCTGGCAGCGCTCGCCGCGACCGGCGCGTTCGCCGACGGCGCCGAGGATCTGTTGCGCCGCATCGTGTCCGGACGCCTGGCCTTCCTCGTGGTCGGTGGTACCGGGACAGGGAAGACCACCCTGCTGGCGGCACTGCTCGGTGAGGTGGACGCGGCGGAGCGCATCATCTGTGTCGAGGACGCCGCCGAACTGGCGCCCTCGCACCCCCACGTGGTGCGGCTCGTCGCCCGGCCCGCGAACGTGGAGGGAGTGGGTCAGGTGGGGGTGCGCGATCTGGTGCGTCAGGCCCTGCGCATGCGTCCCGATCGCATCGTGGTGGGCGAGGTCCGCGGTGCCGAGGTCGTCGACCTGCTCACCGCGCTCAACACCGGACACGACGGCGGTGCGGGCACCGTGCACGCCAACTCACCCGACGAGGTACCCGCACGACTCGAAGCGCTGGCGGCCCTCGGTGGCATGGACCGGGCGGCGTTGCACAGCCAGTTCGCCGCCGCGGTGCAGGTGGTGCTGCACACCGCCCGCACGCCGAGCGGGAAGCGTGTGCTGTCGTCCATCGGCGTGCTCGAACGGGACGACCGCGGGCTGTGCACCGTGGTCGACGCCTGGTCGCGAACGCGGGCACGAGGTCCAGGACTCGACGCTCTCACCGCGATCCTGCGCCGACGGGAGGGGTCCGCGTGATGCTCGCGGCGGTCTGTCTCGCGGCGGCTCTGCTGGTGCTGCCCTGCACGGATGCGCGCCGGCGCCTCGGACCGGTGCGCCGACACTCGCTCGTGTCCGTGCGAGTGCCGGCGCCTGCCTGGATACCGGTGGCGGCAGGCGTGGCAGCGCTGGGCCTCGGTGCCGCGGCGGGCGCTGCGGTGGCCGTCGTGCTGGGAACCGTCGCCCTGCGGCGCGGCCGAGGCGCCGTGCGGGCGGACCGGCGGCGCGCGGGGGACACCCTGGCGGCAGCGCTCGAGACGATGGTGGCCGAACTCCGCGTAGGAGCCCACCCGGCCACGGCCTGCCGCACCGCTGCACGCGAGCACCCCGGGCCGGTCGGCACCGTCTTCGCCGCGGCCGCGGCTCGTGCGGAACTGGGCGGCACGATGTCGGATGCCGTGCGTGTCGGCGGACACGGGCCGGCGTGGGATCGGGTGGGTGCCGTGTGGCGCGTGGCCGAGGTGCACGGGCTGGGTCTCGCGGCACTGCTCGACGCGGTGCGCTCCGATCTGCGCGATCGCGGACGCTCGGCCCGGCGCATCGAGGCGTCCATGGCCGGCCCGCGCGCCACGGCGATGGTCCTCGCCGCGCTGCCCGCCGTCGGCGTCCTGCTCGGCCAGGCCATGGGCGCAGCGCCCCTCGCGGTTCTCACCGGAGGCGGCGCCGGCGGCATCATGCTGGTCGTCGGAGTGGCCCTCGCCTGCGCCGGGCTGCTCTGGACCGACGCCATCGTCGCGAAGGTGGCACCGTGACGATCACTCTCGTGCTCCTCGCCGCCGCGGTGCTCGCGCTCCCGCCCGCCGTCGGTGTGCGCGCCCGGCTCCGGGTGCCGGGCGCGAACGGTTCCGCATCGGTGGGGGTGGCGCCGACGGACCACCACGCCACCGCGGGCGCGTTGGACCTGCTGTCCGCCTGTCTCCGTGGGGGACTCGACATCGGCAGCGCATCCTCGGCGGTGTCCTCCGTCGCGCCCGAACCCATGGCGTCGGCACTGCGCCGCGCCGCCCAGTTGCTCACTCTCGGAGCGGATCCCGATGCAGCCTGGTCGGCGCTGGCGGCGCATCCCGACACCGAGTCGGTGGCACGCGTCATCCTCCGCTCGGCGCGGTCGGGAACCTCGATGGCCGACGCGACCGCCGAGGCGGCAGCCGATCTGCGCGTGCGGGCCGACGATGCCGCCGCTGCCGCGGGCGAACGCGCCGGAGTCATGGTGAGCGGACCGCTGGGGCTGTGCTTCCTGCCCGCGTTCGTCTGCCTCGGCATCGTGCCCGTGGTGATCGGGCTGGCCGGGTCCGTCCTGAACGGCGGGGTGATGTGACCCCCGCCCGAGAACGCCGAGGGGGAACGTCCTCCTCGGAACACGAAGGGGGAGAACATGAGCAAGTTCCTGACCGAGGTGGGCGCGCGCATCCTGATGGTGGCGCGGGAGGACGACGGGATGTCGACGGCCGAGTACGCCATCGGAACCATCGCGGCGGCGGCGTTCGGTGCCGTGCTCTACACGGTGGTGACGGGCGACAGCATCGTGACCGCGCTGACGTCGATCATCGACAAGGCGCTGCAGACGCAGGTCTGACGGGGGACTCGGGTCTCACGGGCGACAGCGGGGCGGTGACGGTCGAGGCGGCGCTGGCGATCTCGTCGATCGTCGCCGTCCTGGTGTTGTGCCTCGGTGCGCTGGTCACCGTCACCGAGCACATCCGGTGCATCGACGCGGCGCGGGAGGGTGCCCGGCTCTCGGCGCTCGGAGACGAGAGCGCGGTGACGTCGGCGACGGTGGTGGCCCCGCCCGGTGCGCGGGTGACGGTATCGCGCGTCGGCGATCTGGTGACGGTGCGGGTGGAGGCGTCGTCGCCGCTGCCGGGGTTGACGGTGTCCGCGAGTGCGGTGGCGACGGCGGAGCCGACGGGTGGATGACCGCGGTTCGGCGACCGTGGTGGGGGCATTCGTCACGGCGGCGCTGGTGGTGGTGACCGCGGCGGTGGTCTCGGTGGGTGCCGCCGTCTCGGCCCGTCATCAGGCGCAGTCGGCGGCGGACCTCGCTGCGCTGGCGGGTGCCGCCGCACTGACGTCGGGGTCCGAGGCGGGGTGCGCGGCGGCGACGGCGTCGGCTGCCCGGATGGATGCGGTGCTGGACGGATGCGCGGTGGAGGAGTGGGACGTGCAGGTCCGGGTGCGGGTGCGGATCGCGCTGCTGCGCTTCGGGGAGAGGGACGCGGTGGCCTCTGCGCGGGCGGGGCCGGTGGAGCAGTGATCGTGGACCAGCACCTCGGTATGTCGGTCAGCGCGACTCGGCGAGCCTGCGTACTTCCGGTGCGACGGGGCGGCCGGTCTTCACACTGGCGGCCACGGCGGCTCGTGCAGCAGCCCGCCTCACAGAGACACGCAACTGGTGCCTCGGTGATCGTGGACTATCGACCCCGGATTCCGGGGCCTGGATTCCACGATCGCGCCAGCAGGAGCACGCCCATGCCGATGGTCCACACGTTCAGGGTGTCGAGGGTGAGCCGCTCGGTGACACCCGAGCCCAGTCCCCATTTCCCGGGGCTGAGGAAGGCGATGCCGCCCACCACGGCGATCGCACTGCAGGCGTAGGTGAATCGCGAGGCGACTCGACCGACGGATCGTGCGACACACAGCATTCCGGCGAGCTGCAGGCCGAAGTGCACCTGCGCCGCGACGGTGTGGGGGACCGGTGCGACGTCCATCGGGAGGAACCCGACGGCGCACGTCGCGAGACCGGAGAGCGCCACGAGGATCCACCCCGTCCGTGCGATGCCCACCGAGGGACGTAACAGGAGCGCCGCGCCCGCTGCGGTGGCGCCGCCCACGGCCACGAACGTCGCGTTCATGACGACGTGGTCGGGCGAGCAGTAGTCGGTGCACGTCGCCGCACCGAGGGCGCTGATGACGTCGTCACGCCAGCTGTACGGGGTGGTCCAGGAACGCGAGACGATCACCTGCATCGGCCAGTAGAGGACTGTGGCGATCCACAAGGAGGCGACGCTCCGACGCAGGGTCATGACACGACGGTAGACACCGGCGTCGTGACCGGCGCATCATGAGGTGAGTCACACGTGTGACGTGCGGTAACGCGCAACCGGGTTATCGCAGGCCGAGCATCGGGGGAATCGGAATGTCGAGAGTGGCGGACGTCAAGGACGAGGCACGATCGCGGCTGCGGTGGTTCGCGGTGCACGGAGTGGTGCGCTTCTTCGCCAAACGCGGCATCAAGATCGGTGACCCGCAGGCCAAGCTCATCGCCGATCCGGTGACTCGCGCGAACCCCGGTGTCGTCTACCAGGAGATTCGCGACCGGGGAAAGATCGTCAAGGGCCGCGTCGCCTACCTCACCGTCGACCACGGGCTGATCTTCGACCTCCTGCGCTCGGACGACTACCGCACCGTCGTCGTGGGCGGCAATCTCCCGAAGCCGCTGCGGGCGATCGAGCGTCGCACCCGAACCGCCGCTCTGCACCCGCTGGCGCCGCCGTCGCTGCTGTCGGTCGAGCCGCCCTCGCACACCCGCTACCGCAAGCTGGTGTCGTCGGTGTTCACCGCGCGCGCCGTCAACGCGATGCGCGACAACGTGCAGCTGGTGGCCGACACGCTTCTCGACGAACTCGTGGCCGCGGGCGGCGGCACGGTCGACATCGTGTCGTCGTACTGCGCCAAGCTTCCGGTCGCCGTCATCGGTGACATCCTCGGCGTGCCGGAGGCGGACCGCGACAAGGTGCTCGAGTTCGGCGAACTCGCGGCGCCCAGTCTCGACGTCGGCCTGACGTGGTCGCAGTTCCGCGAGGTCGAGCAGGGCCTCGAGGGCTTCGACCGGTGGCTCGCCACCCACATCGCGGGACTGCGCGACAACCCGGGCGACGATCTGATGAGTCAGCTCATCGCGGCGTCCGAGGACGGGGTATACCTGAACGATCGGGAACTCCGCGCCACCGCGGGTCTGGTGTTGGCGGCAGGGTTCGAGACGACGGTCAACCTGCTCGGCAGCGGCATCAATCTGCTGATGAACAACCCCGACCAGCTCGCGCGACTGCAGGACGATCCGTCGCTGTGGGGAACGGCCGTCGACGAGATGCTGCGGCTCGAGTCGCCGGTGCAGATGACGGCCCGCGTCGCGAAGGGTTCCGTCACCCTCGAAGGCATGGACCTCGAGGCCGGCGATCTGGTGGTGTGCGTCCTCGCGGCCGGTAATCGGGACCCGCAGGTCTTCGACGACGCCGACACCTTCGACGTCGGTCGGTCCAACGCCAACAAGCACCTGTCGTTCTCGGGTGGGCGCCACTACTGCCTCGGCGCCGCACTCGCGCGCGCGGAGAGCGAGGTGGGACTGCGCACGCTGTTCGACCGCTTCCCGCATCTGTCGTCGGCCGGCACCGGCGTCAAGCGGGACACCCGTGTGCTGCACGGGTTCCGCACGCTACCGGTGGCGCTCGGCGAACCGGCCACCGTGTCGGCCTAACCCTCCAGACAAGCGAGGACGGCGTCGAGCACGCGCACGGCGCCGTCCTTGTCCAACGGATCGTTTCCGTTGCCGCACTTGGGTGACTGCACGCAGGACGGGCACCCCGAGACACACTCGCACGACGCGATGGCCTCGCGGGTCGCGGAGAGCCAGGTGCCGATGACGGCGTGGCCGCGGTCGGCGAATCCGGCGCCACCGTCGTACCCGTCGTAGACGAAGACCGTCGGCAGGCCGGTGTCGGCGTGCAGTGCCGTCGACACGCCGCCGATGTCCCATCGGTCGCATGTCGCGACGAGGGGCAGCAGACCGATGGCCGCGTGCTCCGCCGCGTGGAGCGACCCGGGGACACGTTCGGCGGTCACGCCGGCGGACTCGAGCAACTCCGGCGTGATCGTGTACATGACTGCGCGCGTGTGGAGTTCCTGCATCGGCATGTCGAGTTCCACAGAGTCGAGAATCTCTCCGGACGGCAGTCTGCGGAGGTATCCGACCACCTGGTGGCTCACCTGGACCTGCACCAACGCGACGTCGACCTCCCCGTACGACTGCTGTTCGTGCACGTCCTCGATCACGATGTCGGTGATCTCGCGCGCCGAGGTGGTCCACTCGGGCTCCTCGGGGTGCACCACCGCGAGGCCTTCCTCGAAGTCGAGCGTGTCCACGACGAACGACTCGCCCTGATGGATGTGGACAGCGCCGGGGTGGGTCGTCGAGGGCGCGCGGCCGGCGTCGACGGTGCCGAGCATGCGTCCGGTGGAGCCGTCGACGATCGCGATCTGCGACCCGATACCGCCCCGGATGTCCACCGCCGCATGGGGGGTCGCGTCCGCGGTGATGTACCACCCGTGCGGCCGACGGCGGAGCAGACCCCGGTCCGCGAGGGACTGCGCGACGTCCTGAGCGCCGAGCTCGATCACCTCGTCGTCGGTCAGCGGGAGTTCCATGGCCGCGCAGAGCAGCTGTGGCCCCAGCACGTAGGGGTTGGTGGGATCGGTGACCGTCGCCTCGATGGGCTTGTCCAGCAACGCGGCCGGATGGTGCACGAGGTACGTGTCGAGCGGGTCGTCCCGGCCCACCAGGATCACCAGCGATCCCTGGCCGCGGCGACCGGAGCGGCCGGCCTGCTGCCAGAACGACGCGACCGTCCCCGGGAAGCCGGCGACGACGACGGCGTCGAGCCCCGCGATGTCGACGCCGAGCTCGAGTGCGTTGGTGGTGGCCACGCCGAGCAGGGTGCCGTCGGACAGCGACCGCTCTAGTTCGCGGCGGTCGTCGGCGAGGTATCCGGCCCGGTATGCCGCGATGCGCTGCGGCAGATCGGGATCGACGTCCGCGAGCAGCCGCGCGGTACCCAGTGCCGTCAGCTCCGCGCCGCGTCGGGAACGGACGAACGTCAGTGTTCGGGCGCCCTCGACGACGAGGTCGGCCATGATGCGTGCGGCCTCGGAACCGGCGGCGCGCCGGATCGGCGCCCCGTTCTCACCCGTGACGTCCAGAAGCGGTGGCTCCCACAGGGCGACGGTCCGGGGACCGTGGGGAGATCCGTCCTCGGTGATCTCCTCGCACGGTGCACCGACCAGGCGACTGGCCGCAGCCCCGGGATTCGACGCGGTGGCGCTGGCGAGAACGACGACGGGCGCGGCGCCGTAGCGCGCGGCGATGCGCCGGAGTCGTCGCAGGATCAGGGCGACGTTGGAGCCGAACACCCCTCGATACGAATGACATTCGTCAACGACGACGTACGCCAGGTTGCGGAAGAAGTGCGCCCACCGCTGATGGCCCTTGAGCAGCGAGATGTGCAGCATGTCGGGGTTGGTGAAGATCCACCGTGAATTCGCCCGGGCCCACTGGCGCACCTCGAGGGGTGTGTCGCCGTCGTACGCACTCGGTGCGATGTCCGGGAAGCCCCGCGCGGCGAGCGAGTCCGTCATGTCCACTGCAGCCCGAAGCTGGTCTGCCCCCAGCGCCTTGGTGGGCGCGAGGTAGAGCGCGGTGGCACGCGCGTCGGTCGACAGACGGGACAGCACGGGCATCCGGTACGCCAGCGACTTGCCCGACGCCGTGCCCGTCGAGACCACCACGTTGCGGCCCGACCACGCGAGCGACGCGGCCTCTGCCTGGTGGGTCCACGGCTGCGGGATCCCGCAGTCCTGGAAGACCTCGACGACCGCGGGCTCGAGCCACTGCGGCCATGCGGCGTACCGGGACTCACGTCCCGGCAGCTCCGCCGCATGGGTCAGCGGAGACTCTCCCGGCGGCGTTCCCGCCAGCGCTCGTCCGAGCAGCATTCCGCCGAACGAGGAGGCCGGTGCGTCGGTCGTCGTGCTCACTGTCTCTCACTCCCTCGGTGCTCGTGTCGATCGTAGAAGAACGGGCGGACAGAGCCCGCGAGGATATTTACGAAGTTGTTGTCTCGTCGACTGTCGCGCCGCCGTCCGACGTGGTTCACTGTTCTCGGTCGCAGCTTCTGTGTTCGTTTTCACGCTCGCAGGATCTAATGTTGCGAGCGCGGTGCGTGAAGCTCTGCCCACGGGGTGACTCTTGGGGGGGATCATCACAGCGGTCGGAACCGGCCCGATGGACTGTAAGTGCCGTTCATCGCATCCGGTGTTCAAGAAAAGGATAGACAAGCATGGCACAGGGAACTGTGAAGTGGTTCAACGCCGAAAAGGGCTTCGGCTTCATCGCACCCGAGGACGGCTCCGCTGACGTCTTCGTCCACTACTCCGAGATCCAGGGCAGCGGCTTCCGCACCCTCGAGGAGAACCAGCGCGTGGAGTTCGAGGTCGGACAGGGCACCAAGGGCCCCCAGGCCACGGGCGTCCGCGCCGTCTGATCTCGATCGGACAGTCTCTACCGACACGTCCCCCGTCGCCTTCCGAGGTGGCGGGGGACGTCTCGTTTCCGTGACACTGCGTCGCGGACACCACGCCGGCGGGGCGTTCGTGGCTTACTGTCGCGATCGTGAGCCAGTTGTCCTTCTTCTCCGCCGAGTCGACGCCGCCCGACGCGGCCGACCTCGCCGGGCTGCTGGCTGCGCAGGGTCAGCCCGTGATCGTGTCGGGGCGCACGCGCATCTCCGTCGTCGTCGATGCCACCTGGCGTGCCCACGCGGTGGCCGACCTGATCGAGTCGTGCGGCTTCGACGCCGAGATCACGACGACCGACGAGGGACGGCCACTGGTCCGGACCGAGCCGGTGCCCGAGCTGGCGTCGCTCGCCGCGGAGTGGGTCCGGGGAGCGGTGAAGGCGGTGCCCGGGGGTTGGGTGCCCGGACCGCGCGCCCTGCGGGCCTGGGTGGTCGCGGCGGGACGGCAGGAGGCCGGCGGCGCCCGGTTCGTCCTCGGACTCGATCCGCATGCCCCCGACACGCATCCGGTGCTCGCCCAGTCGTTGATGCGCGCCGGTGTGGCGCCGACTCTGGTGGGAACCCACGGAGGGTCGCCGGCACTCCGAATCACCGGTCGCCGTCGGGTGACCAGGCTCATCGAGAACATCGGCGAGCCGCCACCGGGCGCTCTCGCCGCGGGCGGGTGGCCCGTCCTCGTGTAGAGGAAGAGGGGGACTCGGACGGAGGTCACCGACGGTCGATGGGCCGCGGTGTCACATACGAGTTGCACGTGTGTGTCACTCTGTAGTGTGTCGGCTTCGAACGGTTCGGGGTATCGACGCAGGTGAACGGGTTCCCTCTCGCGGGGACCAGGAAGGTTCGGCAGCAGGTGGCAGCAGGAGACAGCACGGGGAACTCGTCGTCCGGCGCGTCCGGGCTTCGGCGTCTCGTGATCGTCGAGTCACCCACCAAGGCCAAGAAGATCGCGCCCTATCTGGGCAAGAACTATGTGGTCGAGGCCTCGGTCGGGCACATCCGAGATCTCCCGCGTGGTGCTGCAGACGTTCCGGCCAAGTACAAGGGCGAGTCCTGGGCTCGTCTCGGTGTCGACGTGGACCACGACTTCGAGGCTCTCTACGTCGTCAGCCCGGAGAAGAAGGGCAAGGTCGCCGAGCTCAAGAGCTTGCTCAAGGATGCCGACGAGCTCTACCTCGCCACCGACCCCGACCGCGAGGGCGAGGCCATCGCGTGGCATCTCCTCGAGACGCTCAAGCCGAAGATTCCGGTTCGACGGATGGTCTTCCACGAGATCACCGAGCCGGCCATCCTCGCCGCCGCCGCCGACACCCGCGAACTGGACACCGACCTCGTCGACGCCCAGGAGACGCGCCGCATCCTCGACCGCCTGTACGGCTACGAGGTCTCGCCGGTGCTGTGGAAGAAGGTCATGCCGAAGCTGTCGGCGGGCCGCGTCCAGTCGGTGGCCACACGTGTCATCGTGCAGCGCGAACGTGAGCGCATGGCGTTCCGATCGGCCGAGTACTGGGACATCTCGGCGCAGCTCGACGCCGGCGCCGAGGCGACGCCGCGGGCGTTCGGTGCGCGCCTGGTCAACGTCGACGGCTCTCGTGTCGCGTCGGGACGCGACTTCGGTGCCGACGGCAAACTCAAGTCCGAGGGCGTCACCGTTCTCGATGAGGCGCGCGCACGCCGGTTGTCCGAGGCTCTGGACGGTGTCGATCTGACCGTCGCATCGGTCGAGTCCAAGCCGTACACGCGTCGTCCGTACCCCCCGTTCATGACCTCGACCCTGCAGCAGGAGGCCGGGCGCAAGCTCCGCATGTCCTCCGAGCGCACCATGCGTATCGCGCAGCGGTTGTACGAGAACGGCTACATCACCTACATGCGTACCGACTCGACGAACCTGTCGGCGTCGGCGATCGATGCCGCACGTCGTCAGGCCACCGAGCTGTACGGCCCGGAGTACGTGCACGACACCCCGCGGCAGTACACCCGCAAGGTCAAGAACGCCCAGGAGGCGCACGAGGCCATCCGCCCCGCGGGTGATTCCTTCGCGACTCCCGGTCAGTTGCACAGCTCGCTCGACACCGACGAGTTCCGGCTGTACGAGCTGATCTGGCAGCGCACCGTCGCCTCCCAGATGGCGGATGCGCGCGGAACCACTCTGTCGCTGCGTATCTCGGGCACCGCGGGTACCGGTGAGGAGTGCACCTTCGCCGCGTCTGGACGCACCATCACGTTCGCGGGCTTCCTCAAGGCTTACGTCGAGAGTGTCGACGACCAGGCCGGGGGACAGTCCGACGACGCCGAGTCCCGGTTGCCGGTTCTCGAGCAGGGGCAGGCGGTCACGGCCACCGGTCTCGATCCCGATGGTCACACCACCAACCCACCGGCCCGCTTCACCGAGGCGTCGCTCATCAAGACGCTCGAGGAACTCGGCATCGGTCGCCCGTCGACGTACTCGTCGATCATCAAGACCATCCTCGACCGCGGGTACGTCTACAAGCGCGGCAGCGCCCTGGTGCCGTCGTGGGTGGCGTTCTCCGTGATCGCGTTGCTGGAGGCGCACTTCGGCAGGTTGGTCGACTTCGACTTCACCGCAGGCATGGAGGACGACCTCGACGCCATCGCCGGTGGCCGCGAACGACGTGGAGACTGGTTGTCCGCCTTCTACTTCGGCGGTGAGAACGGCACGGAGGGGTCGGTCGCACGGTCCGGCGGACTGAAGAAGATGGTCGGCCAGAACCTCGAGGACATCGACGCTCGCGTCATCAACTCGATCCACCTGTTCGACGACTCCGAAGGTCGCGACGTACACGTCCGCGTCGGTCGCTACGGCCCGTACCTCGAACGGATGGTGCAGAACCCAGACGATCCCGACGGGGATCCGATCTCGCAGCGCGCCAACCTGCCCGACGACCTTCCGCCGGACGAGCTGACGCTCGAGTTCGCCGAGAAGCTGTTCGCGACCCCGCAGGAGGGTCGCAAGCTCGGTGTCGACCCGCTGTCGGGTCACGAGATCGTCGCCAAGGAAGGACGATTCGGGCCGTACGTCACCGAGGTCATCCCCGAGGAGCCCGAGCCCACCCCGGACATCGTTCCGGTGGAACAGCATTCGTCCGATGGGGGCGGCGGCACCGCCGTGGCCACCAAGGCGGCGAAGAAGGCTCCCGCCAAGAAGGCCGCCAAGAAAGCGACCGCACCGAAGCCGCGAACGGGTTCGTTGCTCAAGTCGATGGATCTCGCGACGGTCACGTTGGACGACGCGCTGAAGCTGCTGTCGTTGCCGCGCGTGGTGGGCGTCGACCCCGAGAGCAAGGAAGAGATCACGGCGCAGAACGGGCGCTACGGTCCCTACCTCAAGAAGGGCACCGATTCCCGCTCGCTGGCCACCGAGGACCAGATCTTCACCGTCTCCCTCGAGGAGGCTCTGAAGATCTACTCCGAGCCCAAGCGTCGCGGACGTCAGGGTGCGGCCACGCCGCCGCTGCGCGAACTCGGTGTGGACACTGTCAGCGGTCAGCCGATGGTGATCAAGGACGGCCGCTTCGGTCCGTACGTCACCGACGGTGAGGCCAACGCCAGCCTGCGCAAGGGCGACGAGGTGGGCACCATCACCGACGAGCGGGCCATGGAACTCCTCGCGGATCGTCGCGCTCGCGGGCCCGTGAAGAAGAAGGCCACCAAGAAGGCGCCGGCGAAGAAGGCTCCCGCCAAGAAGGCGGCAGCGAAGAAGACGCCGGCCAAGAAGGCTCCCGCGAAGAAGGCGGCCGCCAAGAAGACCGCTGCGAAGAAGACGCCGCCCGGCGAGTCCTGAGGACCGCACCTGTCCGCGATTGCCCTTAGCGTTCTCCTCACACACGAGGAGAGGGGCACATCATGGCGGGGACGTACACATCCGTGGGGCCGTCGGTCGACGTCACAGGCGAGAAGCTCGATCTGGTCACCATCCTGGCCGATCAGCGCGGGATGCTCGCGATCACGGCGCGGGGGATCACCGATGAGCAGGCGCGTCGGCGCACGACCGTCAGTGAGTTCACGCTTGCCTCGCTGATCGCGCACGTCGCGTCGGTGATCCGCGGGAACGTGACCATGCTCGAGGAGCGCGACGAGAACTCGACCGTCGACTTCTCGGGATCGGGCGAGCCTGAGGTGCCCGAGTCGATCGAACAGGTGCTGGCCGAACTCGACTCCGCCGGCCGAGCTCTCGAGCAGTGCATCGCCGCGCTCGGCAACCTCGACGACCTGATCCCGCAACCCACCGCACCGTGGGCGCCGGAGCGCATCTGGTGGACGGCGCGGCGCGTACTGCTGCACCTGTTGCGCGAGATCGCCCATCACAGCGGGCACGCCGACATCCTCCGCGAGGCTCTGGACGGGCAGTCGACGATGGGTGTGGTGGCGGGTGACATGGGGTTGGAGTTCTAGGCGCGATTGCCGTCCTGGACGCGCACCTCCCCGCAGTTCGCGACCGTCCCGTGCCTGCGCGTACTGCCGAGGGGTGCGCGTCCTTCTGCTGCTGTGAGCGCTGCCCGGAGACGATCGGCGAGAGCCGACGTCGCCAGGTCGTTCCACGTCCACCGTTCGATCCGCCACTCCAGTGAGCGCAACCGGTCCTCGCGCAGTTTCTCGGCGATCACCACATCCGCTGCATCCCCGTACTCGCGGTACTTCGCGAGCCCGTCGAACTCGCCGATCACTCCGTCGAACAGGAAGTCCGGCCGTCCCACGAAGCGTCCGCTCTCGTCGAGGACGTCGCATTGGAGCGCAGGAGCGGGGAGGCCGTGCCGGTGCAGGTAGACCCGGCTCCGAGACTCACCCACGCTCTCGGCGCCACCGTCCATGAAGGCGATGGCCCGCCGCGCCCTGTCGATCCCGCGACGACCGTGCGCTCGGGCCAGCGTCGCAGCCAGATCGTCCGCCGATGTTCGGCGCAGAGCAGCATCGCCGGAGCAGACCGAGGACTCGAACGGCCGACTACAGGCGAGGTCGACCACTGTTCTGGCGAGCGAGGTGACACGCACCCCGTCGACCGTCGTCACGTCGTCCGGGTGCAGTGGCGATGCGTGCACGACGCGCGACGTGCCGGCCCGACCACCGCCGGATCGATTCGCCGTCAGGTGTGCTCGACGATCGATGTCGGGCCACAGGTCGATGCCGTGGACCAGCGCTGCCGAGCTGTGGCTCACCACCAGATCGCTGTCGGAGGAGAGGACGGCGGCGCGTAGCTCGAGCAGTCGGCGGGTGCGGTCGTCGGACAGGTCGGTCGTCGCCGGATCGACGTAGACGCCGCGGCGCACGGGAACGATCGAACCGGACCGGACAGCAGCGCGGACCTCACCGTCGGACACGCCGCGTCGTCGGAGACCGGCTCGGGGGATCAGAGACATGTATCGAAGGGTGCGCGATCCGGCCGTCGAGTCGTCGGCCGTGATCCACAGGCTGGGGATGGAGAACGTACGCGCACCCCTCGGCAGTTCGCGACGGTCCAGGGCCTGCGCGAACTGCTGCGAGATGCGGGGTCGAGCCCACCCCTGGAGCGGTACTCTCACTCTCGAACCACTGACCTACTTCGGGAGTACTGATGGCCGGCGGACTCGTAGCCCTGCTCGACGACGTGGCAGCGCTTGCCAGGCTGGCGGCGGCGTCGATCGACGACGTCGGTGCCGCGACAGGCAAGGCGACGGCCAAGGCCGCCGGTGTGGTCATCGACGACACCGCCGTGACGCCGCAGTACGTGCGCGGCCTCGCCGCCGAACGTGAGCTCCCCATCGTGCGGCGCATCGCCCTCGGGTCGCTCCGTAACAAGCTGCTCATCATCCTGCCGATCGCGCTGCTGCTGAGCCAGTTCCTGCCGTGGCTGCTGACGCCGATCCTCATGGTCGGCGGTGCCTACCTCAGTTACGAAGCGATGCACAAGATCTGGGGCGCCATCTCCGGACACGGCGCTCACGATCACGAGGAGGACGGACCTCGCGACGAGGACGCTGTCGTCGCCGGAGCTGTGCGCACCGACCTCATCCTGTCCGCCGAGATCATGGTCATCGCGCTCGACACCATCGCCGCCGAGGGTTTCTGGAGCCGACTGATCATCCTGGCCGTCGTCGCCGTGGTGATCACCGTCCTCGTCTACGGCGTGGTCGGTCTCATCGTGAAGATGGACGACATCGGTCTGCGGTTGGCCGACACCTCGTCGGGCATCGCGCAGACCGTCGGGCGCGGCCTGGTCAAGGGCATGCCCAAGGTCATGGCGGTGCTGTCCGTGGTGGGCACCGCGGCGATGCTGTGGGTCGGTGGCCACATCCTGCTCAACGGCATCGACGAGCTGGGGTTCCACCCGATCTACGAGTTCGTCCACCACATGGAGGACGCGGTCCGCGACGTCGCCGGTATCGGGGGTGTGCTGGCCTGGATCGTCAACACGCTGGCATCCGCGCTGATCGGTCTCGTCGTCGGCTCCATCGTCGTGGCCGTGATGACCGGGGTGTCCTCGTTGCTGGCCAAGCGTCGCGGTGGGGCTGTCGCACAGGAGCACTAAGCTCTCCTCCCATGGCGCGAGTGTTCGAACGGCTGGTCGGTCAGCACGAGGTGGTCGCCGAGCTGTCCGACGCGGCGGCGGCTGCGCGTGAGGGTGACATCGGTTCCCGCATGACGCATTCGTGGTTGTTCACCGGGCCTCCCGGGTCCGGCCGCTCCATCGCCGCTGTCTGCTTCGCGGCTGCGCTGCAGTGCACGGATCCGGACGTCATCGGGTGCGGCCACTGCCACGCCTGCACCACCACCATGCACGGCACCCACGGCGACGTGCGCCGCATCGTGCCGCAGGGCCTCAGCATCTCTGTCAAGGAGATGCGCGAGGTGGTGCAGATGGCAGCGCGTCGCCCCACCACGGGGACGTGGCAGATCGTGGTCATCGAGGACGCGGACAGGCTGGGCGAGCGCGCCTACAACGCGCTCCTCAAGGCGGTCGAGGAGCCGCCGACCCGCACCATATTCCTGCTCTGCGCACCGTCCGTGGATCCGGAGGACATCGCCGTCACCATCCGCTCGCGCTGCCGGCACGTGGCTCTGGTGACGCCAAAACCCGCGGACATCGCACGCGTACTGCGGGAGAACGATGGCCTGGACGAGAAGACCGCCGCGTGGGCCGCCTCGGTGGGCGGCGGACACGTGGGCCGCGCGCGCCGCTTGGCGACGGACCCCGAGGCACGCGAGCGACGGCAGCGGGCACTGGGCATCGCCAAGGCGGCGCTCCGCCCCGCCACCCAGTACGCGGTGGTCGAAGAACTGGTGAAGGCCGCCGAGTCCGACGCGGTGCAGATCAACGCCGACCGCGACGAGCGGGAGACCGACGAACTGCGGACGTCACTCGGCGCCGGCGGCACCGGCAAGGGTGCAGCGGGCGCGCTGCGAGGATCCGCCGGCGTGCTCAAGGAACTGGAACAGCGGCAGAAGTCGAGGCGCACTCGTACCGGTCGAGACTCGCTGGACCGGGCACTCATCGACCTCGCCGGGCTGTACCGCGACGCTCTCGCACAGTCGTACGGCGCCTCGTCGACGATGACGCACCCCGACATGGAGGACCAGGCCCGTGGCCTCGCCTCGGTGTCGACTCCCGAGTCTTTGCTGCAGTGCATCGAGGCGATCCTCCGGTGCCGCGAAGCGCTGGAGATGAACGTCAAGCCCAAGTTCGCGGTCGACGCGATGGTCGCCACACTGGGCGCGGCGGCCCGCTGACCCCCGTTTTGGGTTCGGGCGGGGGGACCGGTTAAACTTGCGATGGCTCCTCAGGGAGCCGCGCCGCCTTAGCTCAGTCGGTAGAGCATTTCACTCGTAATGAAAAGGTCAAGAGTTCGATTCTCTTAGGCGGCTCCACACAGTTCAGAAAAAGCGGCCTCGCGATACGCGTGGCCGCTTTTCTGGTCTCTGATCCCCTGTCCTAGCCGTTGACATCCATCTCTGCGGGAGCCTGTCGCACCGAGAACAGATTGCCGAACGGATCGAGCAGCTGGCACAGACGTTCACCGGTGAAGACCGTCTTGGGTCCCCGGTGTGCAACCGCTCCGTGGGCTGTCCAGTCCGCGACGATCGCATCCACGTCGGTCACGGTCCAGTAGGCGGAGACTCCGGCCGGCCCGGACGAGTTGTAGTCGTCGTTCTCGTGCAGCGTGAGCCGCACCCCGTCGATGTCGTAGGCCACCAGTGCCCCGCCCCGCTGGATCGGTGTGCGACCCAGCCGGGCGGAGTACCACTCGACTGCGGCCTCGAGATCGTCGACGAAGTAGAAGACGTTGCCGACGGGCCCGAGGGCGAGGGGGGTGGTCATCGGGCGAGGAAGTCGAGAATGTCTGCGTCCAGGGCCTTCTGGTAGTCGCCGTAGATGCCGTGCGGTGCGCCCGGGTACACCTTCAACGTGCCGTCCCGGACGAGGTCGATGGACTTCTGGGCCGCCGCCGCGATGGGGACGATCTGGTCGTCGTCACCCTGGGCGATGAAGATCGGGACCGTCAGCGCCTTCAGATCTTCGGTGAAGTCGGTCTCGGAGAACGCTTTCACGCAGTCGTAGGCGGCAGCGAGGTTGACGAGCATTCCCTGACGCCAGAAGTCGTCGATCGCGCCTTGCGAGACCGCGGCGCCGTCACGGTTGGCGCCGAAGAACGGCTGCGCGAGATCCTGGTAGAACTGCGAGCGGTCGGTCAGCACGCCGTCGCGGATGTCGTTCAGTGCCTCGATCGGAGTGCCCTCCGGGTTGGACTCCGACTTCAGCATGATGGGCGGGACGGCGCCGGCAGTGATGACGCGGGCGACGCGGGATCCGCCGTGCTGGGCGGCGTAGCGGACGACTTCGCCGCCGCCGGTCGAGTGGCCGATCAACGTCAAATCCTGTAGATCCAGAGCCTCGACGAGCTCGGCGAGGTCACGGGCGTAGGTGTCCATGTCGTTGCCGGTGTAGGTCTTGGACGACCGGCCGTGTCCGCGGCGATCGTGGGCGATGGCTCGGTAGCCGGCGTCGGCGAGCAGCTTGAGCTCGACCTGCCAGGCATCCGACGACAGCGGCCATCCGTGGCTCAGCACCACGGGCTTTCCGGTGCCCTGCTCGGTGTAGTAGATCTCGGTTCCGTCGGTGGTGGTGATGTAGGGCATGGCGACCTCCAGGTTTCGTGGGTCCCGATCAGTGGCTGACGACAAGGTTCCTGCACGCCTGACCGGGGGTCGTCACGTCCGGCCGGGGTCTCGCACTACCGGTCGGCCGGTACGCCGAACAGGTGTTCCTCCTTCTCGGTCGTACCGGTCACCGTGTAGGACAGAGCCTCGGTCATCCGCTGGTGATCCGACTCGGTCCAGCGCTCACGGTGCTGCCGCTCGAGATCGCCCCACGACCGGGCGGTGAACTGCTCGACACGCAGAGACGGGTCCTCGCCGTTCCTGAACAGTGCCCAGGAGTACCCGCCGGTCCGGCGGCGGGCTTTCCCGACGGCCGCCATGGCGCGGTCGAAGTCGGTCGTCGAGTCGGGCCGCACCCGGTACGTCACCGAGACGACCACCGGGCCGTCGTCGGGTTCGGGTTCGAACATCACCATCGGTGTCGGCCACGCCGTCGACACCCCGCGCGGCAGCGTGCCGGTGTCGGCGCGCAGAGGCAGGACCGTGACGCTGGCGGCGGTGACCATCAAGAGCACCGCCGAGATCAGTAGCGCTGCAGCGAAACCGACGTGCGATGCGACCAGACCCCAGACGAACGAGCCCAGCGCCTGGGAGCCCATGAACACCAACAGGTAGATCGACATCCCCCGAGCTCTCACCCAGTGCGCGAGAGAGAGCTGAATCGCCGCGTTGAGTGTGGTCAGGGTGGCGATCCACGCGGCGCCCGACAGCAGCAGCAACGGGACGGCCGCGCCGGCGGGGAGGTAGGCCACGGAGACGACGCCGACGGCATAGGTGACCGCGGACAGTGCCAGCACGGCGTTGCCCGACATCGACTGTCGCAACCGCGGGTAGAGCGCCACGCCGGACACTGCGCCGACACCGAGCATTCCCAGGACGAGCCCGTACCCCGACGCGCCGAAGTGCAGGTGGCGCGACGAGGCCAGGGGCAGCAGGGCCCACAGCGCCGATGCCGGGAAGGCGAACAGGGCCGAGCGCAGCAGGATCCGGCGCACGATCGGTGCGGACTGCATGTAGTGCAGCCCGGTCAGCATGGACCTGCCGAGGCGCTCTCGGTCGACGGACCGGTCGTCTGCGGGCCGACGCCACCACACGAGCGCGCCGATGATGACGACGAACGTCAGGGCGTTGATGGCGAACACCGCGGCGGGTCCGGCCGCAGCCACGATCACGCCGCCGATGGCCGGGCCGACGGCGCGCGCACCGTTCACGGTCACGCCGCCCAGGGCGGATGCTGCCGGGATCTGTTCGGCCGGAACCAGTTCGGGTTGGATGGCCTGCCATGCGGGAGACGACAGCGCAGAGCCGCACCCCAGCAGGAACGTCATCGCCAGCAACATCACCGGGGTTAGCACGTCGGTGAAGGCGAGCACCGCGGTGGCCGTCGCGGCGACGGCGGTGTACGTGCTGATCGCGATCAACAACCTGCGACGATCGAGCAGATCGGCGAGTCCGCCGGCGAGGAGGGCGAAGAACAAGGTGGGCAGCAGGCTGGCCGTCTGCACGAGGGCGACCAAGGTCGCGCTGCTGTTCTGCTCCACCAGGAACCACTGTGATCCCACCGTCTGCATCCACAGGCCGATGTTCGACACCAGCTGAGCGATGAACAGCGTGCGATACACCCTGCCACGCAGCGGCGCCCATGCTGAGGACGAGTGGGTGTCGGGGCCTGCGGCGAGGTCGGCGGTCATGGGTGGACCTTCCGGTCGGTCGATGCGTGCGCGGTGGCGACGATGCCGCCAGGCATATCACGACCACCGGGCGGTGTCGACACGGTGCAGCACGGGTCGTCCATCCGCCTCCTCGCGGTGAGGATGAAGCCCCCGGAGCCACATCCTTGACGTGGTCACGGCGGCGTGAGGACCGAATCCACTGCCCGGAGGAGGAAGTCGAGCTCAAACGGAGAATTCAGGAGATCGCGCCGTTCACGGACGCGGGACTCGGTCCGGAGGGGGCTCGTGATCCGTGCGAGTTCTGGCCGGCCGAGCCGACACTCGGAATTCCCTACGCACAGGATGTCGAGGGCGTTCCCGACACTCTGACGATCTCGATCACCGGTGATCCGTCCACGCCCTACGAAGGAGGTGTGAACCTCGCGGACACTCTGGGCGGAACGCTGCTCCCCGTGGACGGCGAGCAGCACACCGTCGCGATCTCCGGTGCGAATGCCTGCGTGAACGACATCGTGGCCGACTATCTCGTCGAGCTGGCCACACCCGAGGCAGGGACTCGCTGCACCCTCTGAGCGCTCGCTCAGGCGGTGCGCGCGAGGTGAAGTCGCAAGCGCAGCACGGCGTCTCGCACGCGGGTCTTGACGGTGGCATGCGGTACGCCGAGCCGCTCGGCTGCTTCGCGGCACGACAGGCCCTGGAAGTAGACCAGGTCGACAGCGGTTCTCTGCAGACTGGTCAGTTCGATCAGCGCCTTCGTCAGCAGATCGTTGTCGGCGTTCGTCCACACCGCTTCCCAGACGCCGTCGTGGTCGCGGTCGAAATGCGATGCGCTGTACTTCGTGTCCCGTCTCGCCGACGCGGTGTCGGAGCGCGAACGGTCGATCGCTCGTCGGCGCGCGAGAGTCGCCAACCAGGCGTGAGGTGTCCCTCGGTCGGAGTCGAACGTTCCGGCCGAGGTCCACACCTGGAAGTACGTCTCCTGAGCCGTGTCCTCGGCGCGCGCACGGTCTCCGAGAACTCGCAACGCCGCTGCGAACACCACGGGTCGAGTGACCAGCATCAGTTCGACCATCGCACGGTCGTCCCCGGAGGCGATCAGGCCGAGCAGGACACCGCATCGGTCGCGAAGGTCTCGGTCCAGCGCAGCGGCGTTCGCCTCGGTCGCTGCACGATCGGACCGATCGACATCGAGAAATGGTGGGCGCGCTCGTCGCGGAGATGCGTACTCCGCCGTGGTCATGGGCTGATTCTGCATCATGCGGGCCCCGACGCTCGCATGAACGGACACCGCGTATCTCGCGTCGTGCGCCGTGCGGTCCGTTTCCTGAGCAGCGGGCGACCAGGAGTTCGTGAATCGCGCCAGTCTCGGTGTCAGGAAGTGTTCGAGGGTCGGTAACCCGTGAGAAGCGCCGTGAGATCGGATGTGTCGTTGCTCTCCCGGGTTCCCGTCCGACTCCGACTGATCGGCGTCGGGTGACTCACGGATGGTCGACAGGCCGGGGCAGTGTCCCGTGTCGGATCAACTGGTCGTAGATGCCCTCGAACATCGTCGACATCTCCTGCACCTGAGGGGGAGTGAGGGCATCGAAGAAGACGGACCGCACGAAGTCGATGTGTCGCGGCGAGACATCGGCGAGGGTGTCGTTACCTCTGTCGGACAGTGCAACTCGGGTCACTCGACGGTCGTCGGGGTCGGTCGCCAGGGTCACGAGTCCCCGTGCGCTCAGGCTGCGGAGCTGATGCGAGACCCTGCTGCGCTCGGAGCCGATGCGGGTGGCGAGGTCGGACACCGAGAGCGTGCGCTCGGGATCGCTGACCAGCGCCACCAGTACGTCGTAGTCGGCCAGGGAGATGCCGTGATCGCCGCGCAGCTGGTGATCCATCTCGTAGCGCAGCCGCAGGTGCACCTTCATGTAGGCGTACCAGGCCCGTGTCTCCTCCTCGCCGAGAAAGGCGTAAGGAGACTCGGATGCCACGTCGTACTCGGTCATCGTCCTGTTGTACCCGGCCGACGACGCACGGCCCGCATCGAGGCGGCCACCGACCTCAGGTGAGGATGACGGTGTAGACCTGTGCCAGGAGGCCGTCGCGAACGATGCCGACATCGGCTCCGCGGACGACGGGATCGGAGCCCTCGGGTCCGAGTGCCCACGCCAGGTAGCCGGCGTCCTGCATGAGGTGAACGCTGCCGTCCGCGGTGAACACGAATCCCGGTGCGTCGTCGAGGATCGCCTGCACCTTGGCATCGAGTGCGTCGTGGCCCTGCACCCGAGCCTCGGCATCGGAGAAGACGACGTCCTCCGTGTACGTCCGCGCGATGGCGGCCCGCCTCGCCGCGGGGTCCCGTTCGCCGAAGACCTGCAGGAGGTTGGCGTGCATCAGCTGCTCGATCGACTCTGCCATCGCTGGGCTCCAGTTCCATATGGGTGAAGGTTCACCCAAATTAGGCGCGGCCGGTCTCCACGTCTACCGCGTCGCGAGAGGGTGGCGCCACAATGGAACGGGTAAATGGACCGTCCGTGGGGGATCTGCCATTCATGCCCGAGTCGACCTCCGGTGATGGATCCTGATCGTGGAGATCGAGAGTGTGGTGTGACCTGCCGGGTCACCCTCGCGGTCAGAGCTGAGTCGGGCGATGAACTATGCGGAGATGTCCACCGATCTGTTGCAGGAACGGTACGAGCGGCTGGTGACGGACCGCCGTTCCGCCATTGCCCGCGACGCGCCACCGGACGACGTCGTGTCGGTCTCCAACGAGTGCACCCGGGTGCGCCGCGAGTTGGACCGTCGAGCCGGTCGATCTGTCGCGGGGTGAGATCGTCCGACGTGTGACGGACGGATCTGCGGGTACGCCGCACTCATGACCGATCCACACGACGAACCCACACTCGACGACGTCCTGGTTCCCACGGAGGACGCGCACCCGGACCGCCGGGCTCACGCCAAGACACCGAGCCATCTCGACGACGACGAGCTCGAGCAGAGAACGCAGCACGAGCGAGACGAAGTGCAGGACTGACGCGGCGCCTCAGCGCCCGAGGAAATGCGGATCGCGCCCGATGAATCCGAGAAGCCTCGTCTGATCGTCGGCGTCGTCGGGTACGGCGACAGCCGGCCCGTACTGGCCGGACGACCGCATGAGTTCCTCGATCGGCTGCATGCCGTCGACCAGTTCGGCGCAGTAGTCGCCGTCGAGTGAGAGGTCCTGCCCGCCGGCCGCGGCGAGATCCCACGAGTGCATGAAGACGTCGGGTACGTAGAACTGGCCGACCGCCGCGGGAAGTGGCATCTCGCCGATCATCGGATGGTGGAACGGGGTCGCGGCGTCCGGCCCGTCCAGCACTCTCTGCACGGCGTCGCTGTGGACACGCCAGGCATCGACCGGGTCCTCGAGTGGTGAGCGCCCACGATCGAGTTCCAGCCCGGTGGCCGTCGCCAGAAACGCCGGGAACCAGTCGACGAGGTGCGCCACCACATCACGTGCGGTCCAACCGTCCACGGGCGCCGGGGCATCCCAGGCCGACGTGGACTCGACGAGCGTGGTGAAGGTCGCGGCGACGGCGCGGTGACGGTCGGCGGTCTCGCGCGGCACTGTCATGCGCGCACTGTGCTCCGTCGTCGCCCTCACGTCAATCGTGCGCGAGCGAGTCCGAGCCGAGCAGGGTGCCCGTGTCGGCGGGCGCTCGGATCGTTGCGTCACCGGTCTCCCCGCGCACAGGATGCGACCCGAATTCTGTCTGTGCCGCTGCGCTGTTCGACGGTGACGGGTCATTGATATCGAGCCCCGGTGAACTCGAACGGCGGGTGAGTCGACGTCGGCGTGAACAACGTGGATACGACGTGGATCAGGCGACGACGCCGTGCGGTCGTCAGCCGAATTCGGGTGTCGGTCCGAAGTGGGGAAGTCTCGTCGACAGTGGTTGCCGAGCCGTCGACTGTTCCGGGCGACCGTGCGCGATGAGTCCGAGTTCTGCGATGTGAGAGTCGAACGCATCGCGACCGACCCGGGTCAGCTCGACCCACGTCACCAGTCGCGAGTCGCCGCGGGAGAGTGACGTCGTCTTCTTCGTCGACAGGTAGCCCGCGTCCGACAGAGCTCGGAGATGTTTGGACAGAGACGCATCGCTGATCTCGAGGGTGTCGCGGATGATGGCGAAATCGATCTCGTCGACTCGGCGTAGAAGCCCGCAGATGCGCAGCCGGACCGGTGCGTGGATGACGGCATCGAATCGTGGTTCGGGGCCGCGATCCTCGGTCACGACCGTGGTCCGGAGTGCGCCCGGCCGGACGGGCGTCGGACGTCGTCTGCGTGCAGATGGCGGCGATACTCGCGGTCGAACAGGCGGCCGCCGAACAGCACGAGCACGAAACACAGCGCCTGTGGCACGAGGACCCACCACGCGGACAGAGATGCCACCAGACCGTAGGAGACGCTCAACGATCCGAGCACGGTCACCAGCAGCCCACCGAGAACACACCACCCGACCACACCCACTCCTGATGGGCGTACCCCCGTCAGGCGGGGACAGAGCACCGTCGTCACGATCGCGGCCGCGACCAGAACAGACGTCGACACCGAACGCACGTGGCCATCGGGCAGCGACGGTGTACCGACGTACAGGGCGGTCAGTGCCGCGAAGGTCGGATAGAACCATGTCGGCGCCACGAGACGGTCGGCGAGAACGACTCGGTCGGCATGGATCTCACTCAGCAGGGCGCGAGCATCGTCCGGCGACCGATGACTTTCCATGACGGAAACACTAACACTTTCCGCGCCGGAAAGTGTTACGTTCGGCGGGTCGTGCAGTCCACTCGAGGAGGGTCATGAAGAAGCGCCCGATCAGCACTCGCGCCGTCGTCGTCACCGGCGCCCTGACGGCAGTCGTCACGGTGGGTGGCACCGTGAACGCCGGTGCGCAACCGATGTACTTCTCACCGGAGCAGCGCATCCACACTCTCGCCGAGGTTCCCCAGTGCCTCGCCGGAACGGTCGATGTCAGAGTGACCAGCGGCTACACCCCTGACGAGATTCACGCTGACTTCACGACCCATCTGTACAGCCCCGCGTGGGTGGGGCTGGCCGACTACGAGTGCTACGTGACCATGTACGCGGACTGGCACAATCACGACACCGGCGCTCGCGGTACCGCTGAACACCGAGTGGCGAGCTGGCGTTTCCAGGGCCCCAACGTGACCAACCCCTATCTCGACATCGACACGGGTGCAGGCCCGGTCACCGTCACGTTCAGGACGAACACCCCGCACACGCCGAGCCCCACTTTCGAGGTGCCGGCCCGATGACGGCGATGCGGACGTTCGTCGCTCCGATCGCTGCACTGTGTGCGTCGGCTCTGATGGGGTGTTCCGGCGGGGATTCCGCGACGGATGCACCGGCTGCTGGGACCACGGTGGCCACGTCGACGGTGGAGTCGACCACCGCGACACCGGCGGTGAAGTCGACCACCGCGACACCGGCGTCGGAGGAGTCCACTGCCACCCCACCGGAGCGAACTCCGGAGGAAGCGGCCGATCTCGTGCCCGGGGGTGCGCCCTTCCAGCCGTCCGGCAACGAGGCAGGCAACGTCGATCCCGCGGTGTTCCTGACCGAACCCGGGAAGTACAACTTCACGTCGCCGATGGGAAACCTGCACTGCGGTATCTGGGCGTCGGACGGTCCAGAGGGACGAGTGGGATGCCAGGCCGAGGACGGCCGAAACCCAGTCGAGGGTGCGCAGTGTTCGAACGCGGCCAACGACAAGGTGGCAATTCGTGTCACCGGTGCGGGTTCGGGGAGCTTCTGCACGACGCAGGGCATCTACGTCGATCAGAACGCTCTGGTGCTCGACGTCGGCCAGGTGCTCTCTGTCGACGGGGTGGTGTGCAAGTCCGGGCCGGACGACATCATCGCCTGCACCGCACCCACGGGCGGGTTCACGTTCTCCCGCGACATCAACTACACGTACTGACCGACGTCAGGGAACGAGGTTGCCGATCTTGGCGGAGATGGTCGAGGTGAGAACCTTCGCGACCACGAGAGCCAAGCCGGGAACGGGCGCGTCGAATCCGATGGTGTAGTCGAGAGCGGTGCCGCCGTCGGTCGTCGGGGTCAGGCGCTGGGTGCCCCAGTGTCCGCGCAGCGGTGAGCCCTTGGTGATCTTGTACTCGATGAGGGTGTTCGGTTCGGAGACGATCGTCGTCTCGTGGAAGGCGGGCAGCGGGCCGAGCTTCAGTGCGCGGGTGGAGCCGACACCGTTGCGCGAGCTGTCTCCGTCACGAACACGCGTGATCTTCGCTCCGAACAGGGGGCCGAGGTTCTCGTGCTCCGACAGGGCTGCGAACACGACATCCGGTGCGGACGTGAACGTGTGGGTGACGTGGACGCGCGTGGGTGCTGCCATCAGAGGGACTCCTGTTCGATGCGGGACCCGATCATGTCAGCACCGGTGCCGCTGTTTCGAGCCGGGAGGCGCCGACGGTCTCGTAGGGTGACGCGGTGTCCTCGAACGAGATGCCTGCGGGTCCCTCCTGGCCGACGCTTCCGTCCCACAGGTCGTGGCTCGACGGCGAATCCGCCCGGTTGCTCGACTTCGGCCGCACGCTCGATCACCCGTCGGGAGGCGCGGCGTGGCTCGACGACACGGGCGAGCCGGACCTGACACGGCCGGTGTTCACCTGGATCACCGCGCGCATGGTGCACGTGCAGTACCTCGGTGCGCTGCTCGGGCATCCGAGCTCTCGCCGCAGAGCCGACCGACTGTTCGACGGACTCCTGACGGTGCTGCGCGACGACCGACACGACGGCTGGGTCGAGTCGACCGACGACGCGACCAAGTCGGCCTACACGCACGCCTTCGTCGTTCTCGCGGCGTCGACGGCCACCGCGGCGGGTCACCCTCGCGGACCTGCACTGCTCGCCGACGCACTCGCCGTCGTCGATGCCCGGTTCTGGGACGACCGCAGTGGCATGTGCGTGGACACCTGGAACGCCGACTGGTCGGAGCTGGACGACTATCGCGGGATCAACGCGAACATGCACATGGTGGAGGCGATGCTCGCGGCAGTGGACGCCGGCGCCCCCACAGTGTGGCGCGAGCGGGCCGCTCGCATCTGCGACAGCGTCATCGAATGGTCCGAGGCCAACGACTGGCGCATCCCCGAACACTTCACCACCGACTGGGAACCGCTGCTGGAGTACAACTCCGACAGTCCGGCCGATCAGTTCAAGCCCTACGGTGCGACGGTCGGTCACGGTTTCGAGTGGTCGCGCCTGATGCTGCAGGTCTCCCTCGTGGCCACCAGCGCGCGCGGGCACGACCACGTGGACGTCGCTCGATCGCTGTATCGGCGCGCCGCTGCCGACGGATGGCAGGAAGGGTCGACGCCCGGCTTCCTCTACACGACCGACTGGACCGGCCGGCCCGTCGTGACCCAGCGATTGCACTGGGTGCTGTGCGAGGCGATCGCCGCCGCCGCGACCCTGCTGCGGTGGACCGGAGAAGGGCGGTACGAGAACGACTATCGCGCGTGGTGGGATCACGCAGCCGACTGCTACATCGACCGAGCGCACGGATCGTGGCACCACGAACTCGACGAGCACAACACCGTGGCGACGAGTGTGTGGGGCGGGAAGCCCGACATCTACCACGCAGCCCAGGCGGTGTGGATCAGTCGGTATCCCACGGGATCGAGCCTTGCGGCGGTGCTGAGCGGCGGTATGCCCGGTCCACGGTGACCCGATGCCCGTGCGCGTCGTCGCACGGTTCCCCTACTCGCTCACGCTCGGCGACAGTCGAATCGGAGCGACCGCGACCGATGCCGTGGTGGCAACGACGAGTGCCGTGGATGTGACCTGCCGCAGCGGTCTAGAGCAGGTCCACTGCGCCGACCACGCTGGGCAGCACGTGCGTCGCAGCGGACAGAGCGGCGGCGTCGAACGACCCACTCAGCACTCCGACGACGAACCCGGCGCCCGCATGATGGCCTGCCAGAACGTCGTTCGGGGTGTCACCGGCGACGAGCACCCGGCGCACGTCGACCACGCCGGTCGCCTCCATGCACCGGAAGATCAGATAGGGAGCGGGGCGACTCGCCGGCACCGTGTCGGAGGTGATCACTGCGTCGACAGTGTCTCGGGGGTCGGTACCGACGGTCCACCCCAGCCCGTCCAGGATCGCCTTCGTGATCCCTGCCGAATAACCGGTCTGCAGCGCTACTTTCACTCCGCGCTCGCGCAACTGCCGTAGGGCGTCGGGCACACCCGGGACGGGCGACGGGGGAGTCTCCCGGTAGGCCTCGGCCAGTCGTGTCGTGAAGTCGTCGAACACGACGTCCACGTGCCGGTCGTCGGTCGACGCTCCGAGGCCGTCGAGCAGACCGACGATGGCCTCGCGCTTTCCGGTTCCCTTCCATCGGGACAGAAGCTCGTCGGACACGGAACTGTTCGTCGCGTCGGACACGGCCGCGGCGAGCACGGTGTACACCAGCCCGCCCTCGTCCACGGTGGTGCCGGCCATGTCGAGGCAGGCGAGGTCGAACGAGCGGGCTGTCATGAGCTCTCCTTGACGATGCGTAGGTCGTGAGCCGCGCCGTGCACGGCGGACTGCGTGTTGTCGATGGTGAAGGCGACGCGGTCCGGCCGATACCGGTCGTCCGCGTACTCGAGGGGGGTGCCCGTGCTGTCCGTCGCCCGGCGCCGCTCGCGGAGAAGTGGCGCTCCGGGATCGGTGTCGAGATGGGCGGCGTCGACATCGGTGGCGGACACGGCGTCGATGGTGTGTCGGCCGCCGTGCAGGTCCACCCCCTCGCCGATCAGGTAGGCGTAGATGGACCCGGAATCGGGATCGAAGTCGAACAGTCTGCGGCCGACCGATTCCACGAAACTGGATCGCTCGAGCAGAGCGGGTGCCCCGTCGAGGGTTCGCAGGCGCAGGACGTCGATGACCACGGTGCCGGCATCGAGACCGAGCGCGGCTGCGGCGACGGGTCCGGCGGCCCGGCGTGCCACCTCGAGGGTGCGCTGGCCGGGAACCCTGCCGATGGAGTCGGCCCAGGCGGTGAAGGACATGAACGTCTCGAACGGTTGCGCGACGGCGGTTGCGCACACGACGGGAGGACGACCGCGACCGCCGGCGATGAGCCCCTCGTGGCGGAGTGCGGCGAGGGCGGCGCGGACCGTGCCCCGCGACGCGTCGAACAGCGCGCACAGGCGCGCCTCGGACGGGAGCGGCGCACCGACGGGCAACGTTCCGTCGGTGATCTGACCGCGCAGCGCATCGGCGACGCGGCCGTGCAGAGGTAGAGACATCATGCGCACCCTCCGGTGGATCGGGGTATGGGCGACCTGACTGGACAACTGGTCGTACCGATGACGACTATGCCGCATCGTGCACGGCCGCGGGGCCATGAACTGGATGAACGGTCGGTAAACATGTATGTACAAGTCGCGAGAAGTTCTTGACCGGGCCGAGTTCGGGGAGCAACGTCGTCGCCGTGACCGAGACCCGAGAACCATCGACACCTCCACCGTCCCGTGCCGACATCGTCGTCGTCGGCGCCGGCATCGTCGGATTGGCGCACGCTGCGGAAGCGGTGCTCCGCGGACTGTCCGTCGTGGTCGTCGAACGAGACGATCACGCGGTGGGAGCGTCGATCCAGAACTTCGGACACATCTGCACGACGGCACAGGCAGGGGACGCGCTGACCTACGCTCTCGCTGCGCGCGAGAGGTGGCTGACGCTGGGAAGCAAGGCCGGGTTCGGAGTCCGCGAGTGCGGAACTCTCGTGGTGGCTCGCGGGGCGGACGAACTCGCGGTCCTCGAGGAGTTCGCTGCCGAACGCGGGACCGAGCAGGTCGACATGGGTGTCTGCGCCGGGCCCTTCGACCGCCCCGGCGTCACCGGTGCCGCGCGGTTCACTCACGATCTTCGAGTCGATCCTCGTGAAGCGATTCCCGCCCTCGCCTCGTGGCTCGTCGCGGAGGGAGTGCAGTTCCGCTGGGCGACGCACGTCACGGCGATCGAGTCGAGCGGTGCCGGCGCGACCGTACACACTCCACACGGCGAGATCATGTGCGACGCAGTGGTTCACGCCGTCGGACACGACGTGGATCGACTGTTCCCTAACATCGCGGCGGGTATCGGAATGGAGCGCTGCCGTCTTCAGATGCTGGAGGTGTCCGCACCCAGCGGTGTCGTGATCGAGCCGGCAGTGCTGACCGGCCTGTCCATGCTGAGATACGCCGGACTGTCGGCGATGCCGTCCGCCGCACTCGTTCGGCGACGGATCGCCGAGGACTCGCCCGAACTTCTCGACGTGGTCATGAATCTCATGCTCACCCAACGTCCGGACGGCGCCGTCGTCCTCGGCGACACCCACCACCATGCCCGGACACACAGCCCGTTCGACGACGAGTTCGACGCCGAGCTTCTTCTCCGTGAGGGCGCGCGCCTGTTCGGCGCTCCCCTCACCGTCCTGCGGCGGTGGCGGGGTGTCTACGCCAGTAGTCCGGACACCGACTTCCTCACCGCTGCACCGTTGCCCGCCGTACGCGTGGTGTCCGTGACCTCGGGCATCGGCATGACCACGGCATTCGGCCTGGCGCCGACCGTTCTCGACTCTTTCTGACCCCGTCCCGCTCGTACCCACGCTTCCCCCAGACCAGGAGACCTTCCCATGCGCGTGTCCCGTTCGACCGCCGCCGTCATCACGGCCGCGGTCACCACTCTCGCTCTCGGCGCCTGCGGTTCGGGTGGTGACGCGGTGGATGCGTCACCGACCTGCCCCGGTGGCGCCATCCGCTTCGGCGTGGAGCCTTTCGAGGATCCGGCGAAACTCACCCCGGCCTTCCAGGTGGTCGGAGAAGCCCTGTCGGAGAAGCTGAACTGCCCGGTCGAGGTGACCGTGGTGGACAACTACTCGGCGGAGGTGCTCGCGATGCGCAACGGGCAGCTCGAGCTGGGAGTCTTCGGTCCGCTCGGGTACGTCTTCGCCAGCCAGGAGGCGGATGCGCGGCCGCTGGCGTCGTTCGGAACCGCCGACGGGGTGTTGTCGACCTACACGGCCGGCGTCTGGGTTCCGAAGGACTCCGACATTCAGTCGATCGAGGATCTGCGTGGCCGCAGTCTCGCGCTGTCCGAGCCGGGGTCGACCTCGGGTGATGCGCTTCCGCGGATGGCGCTGCGCGACAGTGGCATGCAGGATTCCGACGTCTCGATCACCTACGCGGGTGGTCATCCGGAGGCCCTCCTCGCCCTGGCGAACGGCAAGGTCGACGCAGCGGAGATCAACTCCCAGCAGTTGGCGACGTCCACGGGCGAGGGCCAGTTCGACACCTCGCAATTCCGGCAGGTCTGGGCATCCGATCCGATTCCGAACGACCCCATCACGGTCGCCGGCGGCACGAGTGAGGAATTCCAGAAGGCGGTCGCGGACGCGTTGCTCGATCTGCCCGCCGATGCGGTCGCCGAGGCCGGAGCACTCCTCGACGTCGAACCCGCAGGACAACTCCTCCCGGTCGACAAGAGCACATATCAGCCGCTGTTCGATCTCGCGACCACGCTGGGTCTGACGTCCGAGGACGCGGGATGAGCGCACCCACCTCGACATCGGCGCCGGCGGTGACAGCGCCGCTTGCCGCCCCGGGTTCCGGCGGCGCTGCCGCACTGACGGTGCGCGGCGTCAGATCCTCGTTCGGTGACCGGACCGTGTTGCACGGCATCGATCTCGACGTGCACTCGGGCGAGGTGGTGGGCATCCTGGGTTCCAACGGATCCGGGAAGTCCACACTGCTGCGGTGCATCGTCGGTCTCACCGAGATGGACGCGGGAACGGTCACCATCGTGGGAGACGCGACCGCGTCGATGGTGTTCCAACAGATCCACCTGGTCGGGCGGCGATCGGTTCTCGACAACGTCTGCGCCGGCGCGTTGGGGCGGTTGTCGCTGCGACGATCGTGGTCGACGTTCGCCTTCGGTCGTGAGCTCCGGGAGGAGGCGATGGGCTGTCTCGATCGAGTGGGTCTCGCCGACCGTGCCCACGACAGGGCCGATCGACTGTCCGGCGGCCAGCAGCAACGTGTGGCCATCGCTCGCGCGCTGTGCCAGCGCGCTCCTGTGCTGCTGGCGGACGAGCCTGTGTCCGCGTTGGATCCGGCGTCGGCGATGCAGGTCATGGAACTCCTGCGCTCTCTCGCGTCCGACGGCATCGCTGTCGCGGCCGTCCTGCATCAACCGGATCTCGCCCGCCGCCACTGTCATCGCATCGTCGGAATGGACCAGGGTCGCGTCGGATTCTCCTGCGCCGCCTACGACCTCGACGACGACACGGTCGCGGCACTGTACGGGTCCGGCGCCATCGCACTCGACGAGAAGGACTCGGATCGATGACCACCCTCACTGTCCGGCGTCTGGCCGTCCCGCCGCGTCCCCGCCGCCGACTGGTGGTGCTCGCCACCGCTGCCGTCGTCGTCGGACTGATCTTGCTCCACGCCTGGGCCGTCGAGGAGACCGATGTCTCGGTGTCCGCACTCGTCGGTGGGTGGGAAGGGATAGTCCGCTTCCTCGAATCAGCTGTGCCGCCGGACTTCACGTGGTCGACGGTGGTGCGCCCCGGAATCGAGGCATGCCTGGTGACCCTGGCGATCGGACTCGTCGGGACGACGTTCTCGATTCCGTTCTCGGTCGCACTGGCGGTGCTCGGTGCGCGCACCACCAACCGCAACGCTGTCGTCTACCAGGCCTCGCGGGGAGTGATGTCGTTCCTGCGGGCCGTGCCGGACATCGTGTTCGCTCTGATCTTCGTCACCGCCGTCGGTCTCGGTCCGTTCGCGGGCGTACTCGCGATCATTCTGCACAACACGGGAGTGATGGCGAAGCTGTGGTCCGAGGCGATGGAGGAGATGGACGAGGGCCCGATCGACGCGCTGCGGGTGTCCGGCGCATCGAGCAGCCAGGTGGCGGTGCACGTGGTGCTCCCCACCGTCGTTCCCCAGTTCGTCGGACTTCTGCTGTACCGCTTGGACGTCAACGTCCGTTCGTCGCTCGTGCTCGGACTGGTCGGTGCCGGCGGTATCGGCTTCCTGATCAATCAGTCCATCTCACTCTTCCGCTTCGACGAGATGATGACGTACATCCTCATGGTCCTGGTCCTCGTCGTGGCCGTCGATCTGCTGAGCGGCGCCGTGCGCAAGCGGTTGGGCGCGTGACGCCGATCGCCGCGGTCTGGTCGGGTGACAGATTCTCGATTCGCGAACTGCCCCGGCCGGAACTGGATCCCGGGGACGTTCTGGTCGAGGTGGAGATGTCGACCGTGTGCGGAAGCGACCGCCACACCGTCGCTGGGCATCGCCGAACGCCGGTGCCCACGGTGCTGGGCCACGAGTCGGTCGGCCGCGTGATCGAGGTGCGCGGCGATGCCGGCGTCGCCGTCGGGGACCGCATCGTCTGGACGGTGGGGACCGCATGCGGCGCGTGCCGGCCCTGTGCCGGCGGAGTGCCGCAGAAGTGTCGGAACGGACGCAAGTACGGTCACGAGCGCATGACCGAGACATGGATGTTGAACGGAGGCTTCGCGTCCCACGTTCATCTGGTGTCCGGAACCGGCACCGTGGTGGTACCCGAGCACCTTCCCGCCGCACTCGCCGCACCGGCGGGCTGTGCGACCGCGACCGTCGTCAATGCGGCCCGTCGGGTCGGTCTGGGGGAGGGTGACCGTGTCGTCGTGCTCGGGTGCGGGATGCTCGGCCTGACGGCGATCGCCTACGCCCGCGACCGGGGTGCCGCGTCGATCGTCGCGTGCGATCCCGATGCGGACCGGCGAGCGGCAGCACGCGAGCTCGGCGCGGACGTCGGATGCGCCCCGGAACATCTGGCGGACGCCGCGGCGACGAACGGGGCCGACGCCGTGTTCGAGATGTCCGGGGCACCGTCCTCGGTGCGTGCCGCAATGGACGTCGTCTCGATGGCCGGGCGAGTCTCGCTGGTCGGGTCGGTGTTCCCGACGTCTCCCGTGTCCGTCGATCCCGAACACCTGGTGCGCGAACTGATCACCGTGGTGGGAAGCCACAACTACCGACGAGACGACCTCGTGGAAGCGGTCGCCTTCCTGGCACGAACACCCGCCGCCACGCTGCTCGCGGACCTCGTGGGTCCGTGTCTCCCACTGGCCGACGTCGGTCGCGCGTTCCAGGACTCCGGGCCGTCGTCCTCGTTACGCACCGCTCTCGTCGTCTGACCGTCCCCAGTGCCCCACCGCCTCGTCGAGGGTGAGAACGTCCGCGTACTTCGCCCGCAGGTCGAGCAGGTTCGACTCGTGCATCCCCGCCTCCCGATCACCACATGCGTCCGCGACCACGAGTGGCCGGAATCCGTGTTGCAGAGCGTCGGTGGCGCTGGCGCGGATGCAGCCACTGGTGGTCAGGCCGCAGATGTAGAGGGTGTCGACACCGCGTGCGGTGAGGGTCGCGGCGAGCGACGTGCCGAAGAAGGCACTCGCGTACTGCTTCGTCACGACGGTCTCGCCCGCTGCGGGCCGCGGGGCCGACGGGAAGTCGCCGAGATCCGAGCCCTCCTCGAACACGCTCAGCGCCGGGATCTTCCGCATGAACAGCCCGCCGTCGGCGCCGCCGGCCTGATAGCTCACGCGAGTGAAGACGACCGGTACCCCGGCGTCGCGGGCTGTCGCGACGAGAGTCGCGGCAGCGGCGACGGCGTCCTCCACGGGAGCGCGCAGGGGCGACCCGTCGACGAGGTACGCCTGCACGACGTCGACCACCAGTACCGCCGCGCTGCGCCCCGGTCCGAGATCGCCGGCGAAACCCGACTCGCGATACGACCCGAGCGTGTCCGTCACGCGCGCACCGCCTTCCGTACGTTGACGGGCGGACGTGGCGCCGGCAGACCGGTCTCCTCCTCGCACCGTTCGAGGATGACTTCGAGGGACGGACCCTTGTCGAACACCTCGATCTCGCCCCGCTCGGCTGCCATGCTCTCGCGTCGGCCCGCGGATGCGTCGGCATCGATGACACCGTCCGCGTCGCAGACGACGCCGTAGCCGGTCAGAGCGCCGTCGGCGCTGACGAGGCCGCGACGCACCTCGAGCGCCACCAGCTCGGGATCGCGCGTCAGCGGGTCGCCCCAGCCGCCGCCACCCCACGTCACGAAGTGCAGCACATCGCCCCGCGACACCTCGACGTCGTGAATCTTGCTGGGGAGGATCTCGGTCTCACCCGACGCGCGGATCAGCCACTTACGTCCGCGTGCACCGGGTTTGCCGCCGTTCACACCCCACGGATAGGTGAGCCAGCGATCGTCGTGGATCGCGATGGTGCCCGGCTCCTCGAAGTAGTAGGCCACGTCCACGCCGTTGCCGCCGCGATGCAGACCGGCGCCGCCCGTGTCGGTGACCGTCTCCCACCGCTCGATGCGCAGCGGGTAGTACGACTCCAGGTACTCGCAGGGGATGTTGACGAACGACGGCCACAGCGAATGTCCGTCCGGACCGTCACCCATCGGTCGGCCGGGGATGCCGCCGAAACCGATGGAGTACAGCTGGAACCACTCACCGTCCCGCGGTCCGCCGTCGTAATGGCCCGAGTACATGAAGTGGGGTGACGACGAGAACCCGGCGGCGTTGAGGATGTCGGGATTGTTCTTGCCCAGGAGCCCACCGAAGAGGTCGAACACCCGCCCGATGCCGTGGTTGCGGCCGTTGAGCGCCGCGGGATAGCGCGGTTTCCAGAACGAGTCCTCGGGAATGGTGACGTCGATCAGCGGATAGAAGCCGTCGTTCCAGAGGATCTGCGGATCCGCCACGGTGATGACGTAGATCCCGAAGAACATCCGGACGAGGTTCTCGTTGATGAAGTAGTTGATCGGACCGACCGCCTGCGGCGCCGCCTTGCTGAAGTCGAGGTGGATCTTCTCGCCGTGCCGGGTCAGTGTGATCGCGAGTTCGTAAGGCCCGTAACCACATCCGTCGTCGCAGATGAAGTCGTTGAACTCGATCGTCTCACCGTCGACGAAGAGCATCGCGAGCAGCACCTTCATCGCCTGGTAGTTGCGGTCCAGCAGTGCGTCGAGGGCGGACAGGTAGACGTCGACACCGAATCTGTCGCACAACTCGACGATGCGCCGGGACGCCGTCGAACACGCGGCGACGAGACCGTTGAGATCGGCTCTGTTCCAGTCGGGCTTGCGGACCTGGTTGAGGATGATGTCGAGCGCGGTCTCGTTGAGCTGCCCCTCGCTGTACAGCTTGAAGGGCGGGATGATGACGCCCTCCTCGAAGATGGTGTGCGCGTCGGTGGGCATCGACGACGGGGTCTTTCCGCCGACGTCGGACATGTGGCCGAACATCGACGACCATCCGACGACGCGGCCGCTGTGGAAGATCGGCAGCACGATGAGCCAGTCGTTGGCGTGGCTGATGGCGGCACCGCACGCGTACGGATCGGAGGTGAGGAGGATGTCGCCCTCACCGACGGTGCCGTTGAAATTGTCGAGGAAGTCGGGCACGGACAGACCGAACTGCCCGACGACCATCTTCCCGCTCGGATCGGCGATGAGCGGGAACTCGTCGTGCTGCTCGCGGATACCGGGTGAGAGTGCGGTACGGAAGAGCACCTCGTCCATCTCGTATCGCGCGTTACGGAGCGCGTTCTCGATGATGTCGAGCGTGATCGGATCCACGGGAACCGTGGTGAAGGGCGTGGTCGAGGTCTCGATGATCGTGGCCATCAGGTCTCCTGAGATGAGTTCCGGGCGAGAGGGGATCAGCGGGGAGCGATGAGAAGGCTGGCGCTGGAATGGACCGTCGCGGCGTGACCGGAGAGGACCAACGTGGTCGAGTCCATCTCGGTGATCACGGCGGGTCCCTCGACGACGTTGCCTGCCAGCAACTTCGCCCGGTCGTAGATGCCGGCCTTCGCGTACTCGCCGTCCATCCACACGTCGTTCGTGGACACCAGTGCGGCCGACGGATCCGCACCGCCCTCCTCGAGCGGCTGGAAGGCCACGTCCGGTCGCGGCCCGCTGACCGTGACGCGCAGGTTGATGACCTCGCGTTCGTTCTTCAACAGGAACGAGAAGAGACGCTCGTGCTCGGTGTCGAATGCCGTTCCCAGAGTGGACAGCAGATCGCCGGACTCGAGTGCGCTCGCGTCGAGATCCACGGGGATCTCGAAGCCCTGGCCCTGGTACCGGAGATCCACCTGGTACTTCGCCGTCTGCTGATCCGCGGGCACGCCCTCGGCCGACAGTCGTGCGGCCGCGGACGTCGCGAGTTCCGCCAGGGCGGTGCGCAGCTCGGCGTCGTCGGTGTCGGAGAACGCACGGATCATCGTGCGAGCGCTCTCGTCGCGGACGCAGGTGGTGGCGTCTCCGTAGGCGCAGAGGACGCCGGGCGACGGCGGGACGATGACAGGCCACGCGCCGGTGAGACGCCCGAGTGCGTTGGCGTGCAGCGGACCTGCGCCACCGAACGACACCAGTGCGAAGTCGCGGGGGTCGTAGCCTTGCTGCACGCTCACCAGTCGGAGTGCGCCGAACATGTTCTCGTTGACGATGTCGACGATGCCCGACGCCGCTTCCTCGGGACTGCCGAGCCCGATGGCGTCGGCGATGGTCGCCACTGCCGTCCTGCTCGCGTCGACGTCGAGGCTCACCTCACCGCCCGCGAGGGCGGCAGGCAGGTACCCCAGCACGACGTTGGCGTCGGTCACCGTCGGCTCCGTGCCGCCGTTGCCGTAGGCCGCGGGTCCGGGGTCGGCTCCCGCGGATTGCGGACCCACCCGCAGCGCCTTCGTGAGCTCGGGGACATGGGCGATCGACCCGCCGCCGGCACCGACCGTCCGGACGTCCACACTGGTGGCGCGCACAGCGAGGTCGCCGACCTTGGTCTCACGACCGATCCGCGGCTCACCGCCGAGGACCAGTGCGACGTCCGTCGACGTGCCGCCCATGTCGAAGGTCAGGAAGTCGGAGTAGCCGGCCTGCTCGGCGAACCGCACCGCGCCGGCGACGCCTCCCGCCGGGCCCGACAGCAGCAGGGACACCGGTGACTCGGCCGCCTTGGCCGACTGCACCAGGCCACCGTCACTGCGCAGGATCGACAGCGGCGCCGTGATGCCCTTCTCCTGCAGCGACCGGTCGAGGTTCCGCACGTAGCTAGAGACCTCCGGCTGCACGTAGCTGTTGGCCACCGTCGTCAGAGTGCGTTCGTACTCGCGCATCTCGGGAAGCACCTGGCTCGAGATGGAGACCGGAATGCCTGGCAGTTCGCTCTCCGCCCAGGCCGCGACCTGCTTCTCGTGCGCGTCGTTCGCATACGAGTTGATCAACGAGATGGTCAGCGCCTCGATGCCCGCACCGGCCAGTCGACGCAGTTGCGCGCGGGCCTGCTCCTCGTCGAGAGGAGTGATCTCCGACCCGTCGGCAGCCAGTCGCCCGACCACCTCGACGGTGTTCTCGAGCGCCGCGAGCGGTTCCGGCTTGGGCCAGATGATCCACCCCGCGAGCCCGCCCGGGACGAAGGAGCGCGCGATCTGCAGCACCTGGCGAAACCCGTCCGTGGTGACGAGCCCGACGCGCGCACCACGTCCCTGCAGGATGGCGTTGGTCGCGACCGTGGTGCCGTGCAGAACCTGCCCGATCTCCGACGGCTCGATCTCGGCCTCCGCGCAGACCTTCGCGATGCCGTTGAGCACACCGATCGACTGGTCCGCAGGGGTGGACGGTGTCTTGGCTCTGAAGGTGGTGCCGGTCGTCTCCTCGAGAAGCAAGACGTCGGTGAAGGTGCCGCCGACGTCGACGCCGAGTCGATAACGCATGGTGTTCTCCCGTGCTGTGAGGGTGAGAGGAGCGAAGGTCAGATGATGCCGCGCTCCGCGAGCGCCGCCCGGTCGGATTCCGTGACTCCGAGGAGTCGTCCGTAGATGTCGGAGTTGTGTTCTCCCAGTTCGGGTCCGGCGTGCCGGACCGAGCCGGGACTGTCGCTGAGCTTCGGTGCGACGTTCGCCATGGGGATCTCGCCGAAGTCCGGGTGCGCCAGACGCACGATGGCCTCGCGCGCGGCGAAGTGCGGATCGTCGAACATGTCCCGCGCTGTGTAGATGCGACCGGCGGGAACGCCCGCCTCGTGCAGGAGGTCGAGCACGGTGTCGGTGTCGAGGGCGGACGTCCAGGCCCCGACGATGTCGTCGAGCTCGGTCATGTTCTTCCCGCGCGCCTCGTGGTCGCGGTAGCGGGCGTCCTCGATCAGGTCGGTCCGGTCCATCGCGGTGACCAATCGGCCGAACACCGAATCCTGGTTGGCCGCGACGAGGATCATCTCGCCGCCCAGGGTGGGATAGACGTTGCTGGGCGCGATGTTCGGCAGCACGGAGCCGGTCCGCTCACGCTGGTACCCGCCGATCTCCCACTCGGGCAGCAGGGATTCCATCATGGCGAGCACCGCTTCGTAGATGGCCGAGTCGACGAGCTGCCCCCGTCCGGTGTTCTCCCGGTGATGCAGCGCGGTGAGGACGCCGATCGTGGCGAACACGGCTGCGAGTGAATCACCGAGGGAGATGCCGGTACGAGACGGCGGCATCTCGGGATTGCCGGTGACGTAGCGGATTCCGCCCATGGCCTCGCCGATGGACCCGAAGCCCGCCCGCGGTGCGTAGGGGCCGTTCTGGCCGTACCCGGTGACCCTGGCCATGATGAGGCGCGGATTGATCTCCCGGAGTGCGTCGAACCCGAGGCCCCAACGCTCCATCGTGCCGGGGCGGAAGTTCTCCACCACGATGTCGGCGTCCGCGATGATCCGGCGGGCGAGGTCCTGACCCTCGGCGCTGCGCAGGTTGCAGGTCACGGACTTTTTGCCGCGCGCGACGACGGGCCACCACAGGGACTTGCCGTGCGGCTTCTCCCGACCCCACTGGCGCATCGGATCGCCGGTGCCGGGCGGCTCGAGTTTGATCACCTCGGCGCCGAAGTCGGCCAGCAACTGTCCGCAGAAGGGGCCGGCGAGAAGCTGACCCATCTCCACGACACGCAGATCGGACAGTGGGCCGGTGGGGGCCTCGCTCATGAGGACTCCTTCGTCTCGTCGGTCGTGAGGGCTTGGAGCAGAACATGTTTGGCGGCGCGGACGTGGGCGCGCATCACCGAGTCCGCCCACGTCTCGTCGCCGGCGCGCAGAGCCGCGACCAGGTCGCGATGGTGGGCGTGACTGCGTGCGAGATCGACGGGGGCATAGCGATGGAAGGTGCGCATCACCAACGGCAGCTGGATCACCGCTCCGAGCATCGAGATGAGGCGGGTGCTGGCCGCGGCAGTGCGCACGATGGCGTGGAACTCGTCGTTGAGCTGCGCCATCAGGTCCAGGCGTTGATCTGCTCCCTCCCCGGCCGCGGTTTCCATGAGGTCGCACAGCTCGGCGAGTCGGTCGATGTCCTTCTCGCCGATACGTGAGGCCGCCCGTGCCGCGGCCATGGCCTCGAGCGTCATCCTCAGGTCGTAGATCTCCTCGAGGTCGTCCGCCGTCCACTGGTACACCCGAGCCCCGCGATGCGGCAGAACCTCGACGAGTCCCTCCATCTCGAGCTGTCGCAGCGCCTCACGCACCGGTGTCCGGCTGGTCTCGGTGAGTTCGGCGATCTCGACCTCTCCGAGACGTGCACCGGGCGCATACGTCCCGGACACGATGCTGTCGCGGATGTGCGCGTAGACGCGGTCGACGGCCCTCGCCATGGATGCGACTCCCTGTGGTCGGTGGTGAATTGTTCACAATGTAGGCCCATGACGATGGCGTGTCCCGGTAATCGGCGTTAAATTCTCGTTTCCGATCAGCTATTGCATACAACGGGGTGTCGGCGCAAGATGGGCCTATGACTGCGGTGCAACTTGTCGAGGTGGGTCCCCGTGACGGACTGCAGAACGAGGACGCTGTCCTCTCCGTCGACGACAAGATCGAACTGATCACGCGCAGCGTCGCCTCGGGTGCCACGCGCATCGAGGCGGTGAGCTTCGTGAACCCGAAGCGGGTGCCGCAGATGGCCGGCGCCGAGGAGGTCATGGCAGGCGTCCCGCGTGACGGCTCCGTCTCGTACATCGGGTTGGTGCTCAACCGACGTGGACTCGACCGCGCGCTGGCGGCCGGCGTCGACGAGGTCAACGTCGTGGTCGTCGCGACGGAGGAGTTCAGCAGGCGCAACCAGGGGTGCTCCGTCGACGAGGCGGTGGCGGCGGCGCACGACATCATCACGGATGCGCGTACTGCGGGGGTGCCGGGCACGGTCACCATCGCCGCATCGTTCGGGTGCCCGTTCAGCGGTGAGGTGGATCCGGTGCGAGTCGGCGAACTCGTCGCACGGATCGCCGAATGCGCACCGGCCGAGATCGCCCTCGCCGACACCATCGGCGTGGGAGTACCCGCGCAGGTGCGTCGCCTGGCGGAGCTCGCCACCCGGAACGCTCCGAACATCCCGCAGCGCTGGCACTTCCACAACACGCGCAACACCGGTTACGCCAACGCGCTGACCGCACTGGAGATGGGGGCGCAGGCCCTCGACGCCAGCATCGGCGGCTTCGGTGGGTGCCCGTTCGCACCCGCCGCCACCGGGAACATCGCGTCCGAGGACCTGATCTACGCGCTCGACCGCTCCGGCGTCGAGACGGGAGTGAGCATGGACGTGCTGGTCGACGCCGCGACCTGGCTCGGCTCGGCGCTGGGCAAGGACGTGCCGGGGTTCCTCGGGCGTGCGGGTGGCTTTCCTCCGCGGTGACCTGCGGGAAAGACGGCCGTGACTCGTGTTCCCGCGGGCGTTTCGTGTTCCCGCGGTAGATGCAACGCCTACGGGAACACGAAAGGCAAGCGGGAAGGCCGGAGGCCGGCCGTGACTCGGGAAGGCCGGAGGCCGGCCGTTTCTCAGCGGGAAGGCCGGAGGCTCAGACGACCCGGAACCGTTCGAGGACCACGAGAGTCGAGTCGTCGATGGTGAGGCCGGCCAGCGTGTCCGCCATCTCGTCGGATCGCCAGAACCGTTCGTGCCCGGCACGCCATGCGGCGACGTCGGCGTGACCCTCACCCTCCGCGACGGCGTGCGTATCGTCGACGTCGCCGAGAGCGCTGACGCGTACGTCGGTGATCTCGATGACGCAGGCAGTGGCGCCGCCGGAGTCGATCACTCTGTGACGCTCGCCCACTCGGGGCAGCGGCTCGTTCTCGTACTCCACCCGCAGTGAGGTGGTCGCCGTCTTGCGGCCTGCGCCGATCGCCGACACGAGGGTATCGCGCAGCGGCCCGGGGAAGGCGAACTCGGCCACGGGGAGAGAGTCGATGTCGGCCATTCCTCGAGTATGGCGCACGCGGGTCGGGGTTCCCGCGGACGTTCCCGGTTGCTGCGGATGCTGCAACACTTACGAGAACCTGTGCGGTCAGCGGGAAGGCCGGAGGCCGGTCGAGGTCAACGGCTCAGCGAGTACACGAGCGTGTCCGTCCACTCACCCTTGCACCAGCAGTCCTGCAGGCGCAGTTCCTCGTCGCGCAGTCCCACGCGCTGGGCGAGACGTGCGGAGGCTGCGTTGCGCGCGTCCATCTCGGCGGTAACGCGCCGGACCCGGTCCAGAGCGAGTACCTCGTCGAGCACTGCCAGCACCGCTTCGGTGGCGTAGCCGTGGCCGGAGACGTCGCGCGCGAAGGTCCACCCGAGTTCGACAGTGTCCTCGGCGACGAACCACGCGGAGACAGTGCCGATCACCCGGCCGTTCAGCTCGACCAGAGCATTCAATGCCCCCGTGTCGAGACTCGTTCGCTCGCACCGTCTCTGCACTGCGATCCGTGCGTCCTCCGCCGTCCACGGCTCGTGCATGAGGTACCGGCAGACCTCGGGATCGGTGTAGAAGTCGAGCCGGTGCTCGTCGTCCGGGGAATAAGTGCGCAGCGTGAGCCGCGCGGTGACGGCGACGATGGTCACGAGCGCGGCCTCGTGACCGCTGCCAGGACGAGGAGGAGAGCCGCCGCGGCGCCACCGACCAGAAATCCTGTACCGGGAGAACGGGAGTCGACCACCACGCCGATACCCGCGGAGGCGAGAGCAGCGCCCGCGTTCACCGCGGTGTTGATCCAGCTCGACGCCTCGGTGCGCACGTCCGCGGTGGTGAGGTGATCGGACAGCAGGTACCCCGTCACCAGGGCGGGTGCGATGCAGAAGCCCAGCAGGAACAGTCCGACATGCAGCGGCACCGTGGTCGAGACCAGCGACAGCAGGGAGGTGAGGACGGCCATCATCAGGACCGTCAACAGAAGTCGACGGGTCAGCGAGCCGGCCCAGCTCTGGCGCCCGTACAGCAGTCCACCGCAGACACTTCCGGCTCCGAGCGCCGCGAGAAGCGTTCCGGCCGATCCGATGGCTCCCTGCTTCGCGGCGAAGGCTGTGGCGGCGATCTCCACGGTTCCCAGGACGGCCCCGACCCCTGCCATCGCTGTCAGGACACCGACGAAGCCGGGCCGGCGGAGTGGGCGCGACGAGGGAGTGGTCCCTGTCGTGCGCGGGCCGTGTCCGCGCGAGTGCCGGCTGGTGGTCATGCCGACCGTGCCGACGACGGCGACGCATCCCGTGGCGGCGAGTGCGATCGACGGGGACAGGGCGGGGACGAGGGTGGCGCCGAGGAGGGGACCGATGGTGAACATCGACTCCTCGCTCACGGCATCGAGACTGTAGGCGCGGGTGCGGGTCGGCCCCGGCGGCGTCAGCGAGCTCCAGACGACACGCATCGAGGCACCGAGTGGGGGAGGGAAGAATCCGGTGACCAGACTGCCGAGCACCAGGGACCAGGCCGGGGCATCGACGTACGTCAGAACGGCCAGAGTGCCCAGGGCCGTAGCGAATCCGACGGCCATCGAGACGAGGGCTCGCCGCTGACCGATGCGGTCGACGAGACGTGCCCGATACGGTGACGCCACCACATTGGCGACACCGAACGCACCCGTCGCGGAACCCGCGACCGCGAACGATCCGGTGGCACGCTGCACCGCCAACAGGATGACCAGTCCGACCATCGCGAAGGCCAGGCGGCCGAGCAGTGCGGGGAGGAAAGCGCGTGCGGCACCGGGTAATCGGACGATGCCGAGATAGCCGAGCGGATCCGCGGCGCGGTCGTCAGTGGGAGGAGGGTACGCCACCGGTCACCATGTCGAAGACAGCGTCGAGTTGAGCCCGGCCCTCGTCGACGTCGGGGTGGCGCTCGGCGATCTGGTTCAGCAGGGCGCGCTGGAAGATGCCGTCGATGGTGATGTAGGCGGTGGCCGGCGTGAGAACAGGCGCCGCTCCGACGAGTTCGCAGTACCGGGCGACGACGCGCCAGATCATCTCCTCGCGCCGGGACTCGATCTCGAGGACGTCGGCACGGAAGGAGGAATCGAACAGGCTCTGATTGCGCAGGTCGTACCAGAGGCGGTGGATCGCCGCGTCGGCGAGCAGAGTGCCGAAGAAGGTCTCGGTGAACGAGCGTCGCAGCTGCTCCGCGGACTCGGCCCCGGCGACGACGTCGTCGTACCGCGTCACACAGATCTCCTCGTACTGCCGCACGGCATGCGCGATGAGATCGAGCTTGTTGGAGAAGTAGTAGTGCAGGACGCCGTGCGAGTACTCGGAGTTCTGAGCGATCTCGCGGAGGCTGGTGCGGGCGTAACCGAGTTCCGCCAACGTCGCGAGAGTCGCCAGTGCGAGCTCGCTGCGACGCGCCTCGAACTTGTCTCGAGAGCGCTCCTCGACGCGAAGTCGGGGGTCGGTGGTCTGGGTCACCCGGAAAGCATACCGCCGCATCGACGAACTCTTGACAGTCGTCAAGATTTTTCTTGACGACTGTCAAGACTTGTCCCTAGTGTTGCCTGCATCACATCGAACAGCGGATGTGATCCCACGCGAAGAACGCTTCGAACAAGGAGAGCGGACATGACGAGTTACGACCTGACCGGACGAACGGCACTGGTCACAGGCGGTGCGCAGGGTCTCGGCGCGGGAATGGCGCAGGCTCTCGCGGCGGCAGGAGCGTCCGTCGCCATCGCCGACATCAATGCCGCGGGTGGTCAGGAGACGGTCGAGGCGCTGCGGGCCACAGGAGCGAAAGCGGAGTTCGTCCAGCTCGACGTCACGGACGACGCGGCCTGGGAGGCGGCGGTCGAGTCGACCATCGGCGCACTGGGCGGCCTCGACATCGTCGTCAACAACGCGGGTATCGAGGTCACCAGTCTCATCGCCGATCTCGACGCCGAGGCGGCGTCCGCGATGCTGCAGGTCAACGTCATCGGCACCGCACTCGGCGTGAAGCACGCATTCCGCGCGATGCGCCCCGGTGGCAAGGCCGGTAAGGGAGGATCGGTGGTCAACATCGCCTCGGTCGCCGCCACCATCGCGTTCCCCGGAATCAGCCTCTACTCCGCCACGAAATCGGGCATTGACCGACTGACCCGGGTCGCGGCCGCCGAATCGGGAAAGCTCGGCTACGGCGTGCGCGTCAACTGCATCTATCCGGCACTGACCCCGACCGCGATGGGCAACAAGCTCGCGGTCGACACCGCGGAACTCGGCCTGTTCCCGTCCGTCGAGGCGGCAGTGCAGACCGTCGTGGAACTGACGCCCCTCGGTCGACTCGGCCAGGTCGACGACATGGCGGACGCCGTGGTGTTCCTGTCGTCCGACGCCGCGAAGTTCATCACCGGCGCGGGGCTCCCCGTCGACGGCGGCATGGGCATGTGACCTGCCGCCCCACCAGCACGGCTCTCGACCACCCCACTTCGAACCAGGAGATCAACCATGCCCACTGACAAGCGCGTCGTCGTCTACGGAGCGTCCGGCTACACGGGTCGCCTCATCTGTGAGTACCTGCGCGAGTACAACATTCCCTTCCTGGCCGCCGGCCGCGATCACGCCCGCCTGAAGGATGCCGTGAGTGCCGTGCCGGGTATCGATACCGTCGAGCACGAGATCGTCGAGGTCGAGCACACCGTGGAGGCGCTGACCGAGGCCTTCCGCGGCGCGACCGTGGTCCTCAACACCGTGGGACCGTTCGCCCGCTACGGCCACGAGGTGGCGCAGGCCTGCCTGGCCATCGGTGCGCACTACACCGACACCAACGGCGAGCAGAACTGGATGATCGACGCCGAGGCGCAGTACAGCGCCGACTTCGCCTCGCAGGGACTCGTTCTCACGCCCGGCCTGGCGCAGATGTATTCCATCGGTGAGATCGCGGCCAACATCTGCCTCGAGAACCCCGGTCTGAACAGCCTCGACATCCAGGTGTTCTGGAAGGGCCATCCGACGGTGGCGTCGACCAACACCATTCTCACCAACGCCGCATTCTCCAAGGCCTACTACCTGGAGGAGAACGAGTACGTCGAGTGGCCCGCCGACGCCGGGCTCTACACCGTGAGCGTTCCCGGTCAGCACGATCTCGGCCTGGCGTTGCCGTGGGGCGGCACGTCGCACCCGGTCTGGTTCAAGAACGACCCGCGGGTCACCACCGCGAAGGCTCTCGGCGGTGTCTTCAATCCGCCTCTGATGAAGGCGGTTCCGCTGTTGGTGGCCGCCGCGCTCGAACAGATGGAGGGCAAGTCCGACGAGGAGAAGTACCGCATCATCGACGAACAGTCGTCCGCGATCCGCAGCGAGATGCCGCCCCGGGAGAATCCGCGCCTGAACACCTCGCTGGACTCGGTGTACGCATCGGGTCCGCTGGGCCGCGCACACTGCGTCATCCACGGCAACTGCAACTACAAGCAGACCGCGCTGCTCAACGCACACGGGGCTGCCGCACTCCTGCAGGGAGCTCCGCGCAAGGTCGGATTCGCCTCCAGCTGTGAGGCGTTCGGTCATCGCGAGTTGCTCGGCACGCTGCGGGCGTTCGGTCTGGTCCTGGACCCGATCGTCTCCGTGCACCGCTGAGATGCGACTCTCCGACTACCTGGACAAGGGCGTCTCGCTCGGCCGTGGGGCACCGTGCCTCACGGCCGGGGGTGACACCTCCACCTACGGTGAGGTGTACGACCGGTCGGTCGAGATCGCCGCGGCGCTGCAACACGACGGTGTCGAGGCCGGCGATCGCGTCGCCGTCCTGTCCGGTAACGATCCGCTGGCGCTGACGTGCGTGTTCGGCATCTCGCGCGCCGGCGCGGTGTGGTGCCCGGTGAATCCGCGGAACGAGGCCGACGAGAACCGCCAGCTGTTCGATCTCTTCGGATGCCGAACTCTGTTCTTCCAGAGCCGATTCACCGATCTGGTCGACCGGATCCGAGGCGATCTGCCGCACCTCGTGCGACTGGTCTGCCTCGACGGTGACACGGAGTGGTCGATCCCGTTCGAGTCGTGGCTCGCCGAACACCGCGGCGAGCTCGACGCGGACAGGCGGCCGCCGCGCGGGCTCGCGATGCTGGCGGGAACGGGCGGCACCACGGGAAAGCCGAAAGGGGTGCGGCTGACCGAGGACAACATGATGACCTCGACGGCGCTCGCGCTGATGAGCTATCCCTTCGGTGTGCGTCCGCGGTATCTCGCGCTGGCGCCGCTCACACACTCCGCCGGTGTGCTGACGTTCCCGATCCTGAGTCTCGGCGGCGAGGTGGTCATCATGGCGGCCCCCGACATCGGGGAGTTCCTGGCGCTGATCGAACGGCACCGCATCACCCATGCGTTCCTGCCTCCGACGGTGATCTACGGCGTGCTCGACCACCCGGATCTGGATCATCGGGAGCTGTCGTCTCTCCGCTGCCTCTGGTACGGGGCGGCGCCGATGTCGCCGACGCGGCTCGAGGAAGCGCTCACGCGCATCGGGCCCGTGCTGGGGCAGCTGTTCGGACAGACCGAGGCGCCCAACATGATCGCCACCCTGGCGCCGGCGGACCACTTTCGTCCGGACGGCACGGTGGCGACGGAACGGCTCACCTCGGCCGGTCGTCCGACACCCTTGACCACGGTCGCGATCATGACCGAGAAGGGCGACCTCGTCGGCACCGGTGAGCGTGGCGAGATCGTCGTGCGCGGTCCCCTGGTCATGGACGGCTATCACGACAATCCGGCGGCGACGGCAGAGGTGGGCGCTCACGGTTGGCACCACACGGGCGACATCGGGTACCTCGACGACGACGGGTTCCTCTTCGTCGTCGACCGTGCCAAGGACATGATCATCACGGGCGGATTCAACGTCTACTCGGCCGAGGTGGAGCAGGCACTGCTCGCGCATCCCGCGGTCAAGGAGTCGGCCGTGGTGGGACTTCCCGACGAGAAATGGGGAGAACGGGTGGTGGCCGCGGTCGAACTGCGCGCCGGGCAGGAGGTGGATCCCGCCGCATTGATCGCCTTCGTCAAAGAACGCATCGGCAGTGTGAAGGCACCAAAGAACATCGAGGTCTGGGATCTTCTGCCCCGGTCGAAGGTCGGAAAGATCCTGAAGAACGAGGTCAGGTACACCATGACGATGTAGTGGGTGGGTCGCTCGACCTCTGTACACGGCGGACGGCCGGGCCTACCGTGAACGGACCGATCGGTACGCCTAGCCAGGAGGTCCATCATGTCTCGTCGAATCACCCGCGCACTCGTCGGCGCCACGGCCGTCGGCGCCGGAGCGGTCGCCATCGCGCTGTCGGGCGGTGCGACGGCGTCGGCGGCACCCGCTCAGGGACCCATCTACTGGCAATCGTTCGGCGTGCTCGTCATTCCTGCGAGTGAGAACTGCCAGAACACGGCGGCACGGTATCGCGAACGGGGCGACATCATCCTCGTCGACTGCGCCGTCAATCTCGCGTACCCCGGCTATCAGCTCGTCGGAATCCGCACGGATCTCTTCGGGAGCTGATCGCCGGCGAACTCGATCGACGAGTTCCCGCGGGAAGCGGCACGCAGCTCGACCTCTGTACACGGCGGGAGACCGGGTCTACCGTAAACGGACCGAACGGTACGTCCAACCAGGAGGTCCACCATGTCTCGTCGAATCACCCGTTCACTCGTCGGTGCCACCGTGGCAGGCGCCGGAGCCGCCGCGATCGTGTTGTCCGGCGGGGCAACGGCGTCCGCAGCACCGTCGATCGGCCCGCTCTACTTTCAGACCTTCGGCGAGTTCTACTTCCCGCCTGCGAAGAATTGCCAGGAGACGGCGGCGGAGTACCGCGAACGAGGCGACATCATCCTCGTGAACTGTGCTCCCGGCTTCGCCTTCGGCACGTACCAGCTCGTCGGTATCCGCGCAGGCTTCGGTAGCTGAGCCCGAGCCCACCGGCTCAGTCGTTACGGTGGGCGGATGCCACTGTCGCCGCGGGTACCGGACCTCGGAGCCCTCGATGTGATGGTGTCCGTCGCCCGGTTGGGCAGCATGACGGCAGCGGGCCGCGAACACGGGTTGAGTCAGCAGGCGGTCAGCGCGCGAGTGCGTGCGGCGGAACGGGACATCGGTGTTCGCATCTTCGATCGCGGGACGAGCGGTGTCGCCCTGACCCCCGAGGGCGTCGCGGTCATGGAGTGGGCGGGCGGCATCCTCGACTCGGCCGAGAAGTTCGCGACAGGAGTGACATCGCTTCTGCGCGAGGGCAATGCGACGCTCACCATCGCCGCGAGTATGACCGTCGCCGAGCACCTCGTGCCGGCGTGGATGCTGTCGATGCGCAGACAGTCGCCCGACGTCCAGGTGCAGATGCGACTGATGAACTCGGCGGAGGTCGCCGAGCAGGTGCTGGACGGGCGCGCGGACATCGGCTTCGTCGAAGGGCCCGACGTGCCGGCCGGGCTCGGGGTCGCCGTCGTCGCGCACGACGAGTTGATCATCGTCACGGGACCGTCCCACCCGTGGGCGACCAGACGTGCGGCGTCGATGGAGCTGCTGCAGACGACGGCTCTGGTGCAACGGGAGCCGGGGTCGGGAACCCGCACCACGTACGAGAGCGCCGTCCGCCCGACGGTTCCGCCGCTCATCGAGCTCAACTCCGTCACCGCTGTCAAGTCTGCTGCCATATCGGCGAATGCGCCGGCGGTGGTGTCGTCCCTCGCGGTGGAGGGGGAGCTGCGGAGTGGCGCGTTGGTGCGCATCGACGTTCCCGGTCTTTCGATGACGCGTGAGCTGCGCGCGGTCTGGAGCCTGTCTGCAGCACTGCGCGGTCCACGTCGCGACTTCCTCGACATTGCCCGGCAGTAGCCACAAACAGCGGTTGTGGGGTGACAAGAGCACGACCACTACTGATCGTCGCCGTCCCGGCGCACTGTGAAGGCATGACGACCTTCCGGACCGCGACATCGCACGGGCTGCTCCGCGATCTCGACTCGCCAGGCAGCGTGATCGAGCACATCACGCCGAACTGGTTCGCATCGGTGATGGGGACCGGAATCGTCGCCACTGCCGCAGCAACGCTGCCCGTGCAGAATGTCGTGCTCCACATGGCAGCCGTCGTCATGTGGCTGCTCGCCTCGACTGTCCTCGTCGTCGTGTCGACCCTGTTCGCCGCGCACTGGCTCGCGCACCGCCGCGTCGCGCAGGCCCACGCGGCCCACCCGGTCATGATGCAGTTCTACGGCGCGCCGCCCATGGCCCTGCTCACCGTCGGTGCCGGCACGAGCCTCCTCGGCGTGGACATCATCGGGCAGAGCCTGGCCACCTCGATCTTCGTCGTCCTCTGGACGGTGGGTACCGCGCTGGGGCTCGCGACCAGCGTCGTCGTCCCGTACGTGATGATCACCCGCCGCCGCAGCGCCGACACGGTCGCGCTCCCGGCATGGCTGATGCCCGTGGTGCCGCCGATGGTCTCGGCATCCACCGGTGCACTTCTCCTCCCGCACATCGCCGACGGGCAGTGGCGGCTCGCGATGCTCGTCGGCTGCTACGCGCTGTTCGGATTGGCACTCGTGACCGGGCTGATGGTGACGACCGCGGTTCTCGGTCGACTGCTGCACGGCGCCGTCCTCCCGGTCCAGGCTGCACCGACGATGTGGATCACTCTCGGCGTCATCGGCCAGTCCGTCACCGCGGCCAACCTCCTGGGTGCCGATGCGGCGATGGTGTTCACCGGTGACCGGAGCGAGGTGGCGGTGGTCCTGCGTGCGGCGGGAATCCTCTTCGGAATGGTGATGGGCGGCTTCGGAGCGATGATGTTCGCCCTGGCCACGGCGCTGACCGTGCACGCGGCGCGCCGAGGACTGCGCTTCTCGTTGGCATGGTGGTCGTTCACCTTCCCCGTCGGAACGTGCGTGACCGGCGCGGCGGCGTTGGGGCGCGCGCTGGAGTCGTCCGTCGTCGAGGCACTGGCGGTCGTGCTGTTCGCCGTGCTGGTGACGGCGTGGACGACGGTGGCGACGAGGACGGTGCGCGAGGCGTATCGCGGCCGGGTGTTTCTTCCGGCGTGAGAGTCGCACGACGGCGAAGTGGGCACACTGGAGGCATGGAGATCACCGGTCACCTCACGCCCGACGAGTTCTGGACCCAGCAACGCGCGATCGAGGATCAGATCCGCGCCGAGTCGACCACCTTCCCGACCTACACGGTGAACGGGTGGAACGGGGTGCGGGTGATGGGCCCGTGGTCGCGGGAGAACGACGTACTGACCAGCGTGACACTGCGGCACGGTGAGGTCGACTGGGACGGCGACGACATCGACGGTCCCTTCGTCGAGGTCACCACCACCACGAAGGACGCGCACCGCACGGCGCTGAAAGCGATGCTGTCGGCGATCGGTCTGACGCCGATGTCGCCCGAGTACAAGCGGCGACGTGAGGCCATCGCGGCGACGGAGGCGCGTCGCGTCGTCGTGCCGGTGAACGGCGCGGACACCGACTTCGAGATGCACGGCGGGCAGGAACGGTGGTGGGCGTCGGCGACGGTGGGCGACCACGGTGTGGTGATCGAGGCGCGGCACCACCCTGTCGAGGCGGTGGCGCTGACGTCGGAGACCGACATGGAGCCCTATCTCGACGGCCTCCGCGCCGCGATCCGTACGAGTCGGGGCGAGTGATGGCACTGCCCTCGCACGGCCGATTCCCGTACTCGCCCATCACGTCCCGTCCGTCGTTCTCGTGGCCGGGCGGCGCGTCCCTCGCGGTGTACGTCGCCGTCAACTGCGAGCACTTCCCGTACGACGACGGAGCTCCCGGGCTGGGATGGACGCCGGGAATGGACCAGCCGAACACCTACAACTGGGGTTGGCGCGAGTACGGCAACAGGGCGGGCGGCTTCGCGTTGGCCGACACGTTGCGCGACAGCGGAATTCGTCCGACTCTGCTCGTCAACGCCGAGATCTACGAGCACGCTCCCGATCTGGTGGCGGCGTATCGCGCACTCGGCGCGGACGTCGTCGCCCACGGCCGCACCAACGCCGAGCAGCCGAACCAGCAGGACGAGGACGCGGAACGTCGCACCATCGAGGCGGTACGACGGGCGATCGAGTCACACGAGGGTTCGCCGCCTCGGGGTTGGATGAGCCCCGGCGCGAACCCGAGCCGGGTGACGGAGGACCTGTTGGCGGAGCAGGGATTCGAGTACACGCTCGACTGGCCGATCGACGACCAGCCGGTGTGGATGGCCACGCGCGGTGGACCTCTACTGAGTGTTCCGTACCCGCACGAGGTCAACGACCTTCCGGTGTTCGTCCATCACCACGGGTCCGCGGAGGATTTCGAGCACATCGTCGTCGACTCGTTCGACGAGCTGAAGGAGCAGTCGCGGCGCGCACCGCGCGTGTTGGCCATCTCCACCCACACGTTCCTCACCGGGCAACCGCACCGGCTCAGACGCTTTCGTCGCGCGCTGGATCACCTGACGTCGCACGCCGACGGTGTCTGGTTCACCACCGCCGGCGACATCGCCGAGCACTATCGGACGGTCACTCCGCCGCCTGCGTGACGTAGTCGTGCAGCTGCGCCTCGGTGAGGTTCGCCTCGGTGAGTGCCGCGAGGGCCTCCGGATCGAGGTTCTCGGCACTGCCGTCCGCGAAGCGCCGTGCACCCTCGGCCGTGACACCGCGTGCTCGCAACTGGGCGAACACCTCGTCGGTACTCACACGCCCGCCGGGAGTGCCCGTGCCGCGACTCCCGCTCCCATGTTGTACCCGAGATGACCGCCGAGAGCGCCTCCCAGACCGGCGACGGCGAATCCGGCGAGTGCGAGCGCCTTCGACGTGGTGTCCGGCGGCGACGACGCGTCCGCTGCCTTCGCGCGCCGGCGATACGACGCCGTGAACAGAGCCAGGGCTACGGCGTTGGTGCTCGCGTGGATCAGACCCACTCGTCGCTGTTCCGCGTTGAGCGTCGACCACGTCGCCCACCCCGTCACCAGTGCGGTGGGGGCGGTCACCAGTCCGGCACCGATGAGGCGCCGCGCTGCCGCGGAGTCTCCACCGGTGACATCGAGAAAGACTGCGCTGGTCCACAATCCGACCGAGGAGTAGGCCATGATGGGATGCATCGGGTGGCCGACGAAGGTCCCACGGAGGAGGCCGTCGACCTTCGTCCCCTCGAGAGCGGATCGGAGCTTCCCGGCGACGGGGTCGCTGACCGGATCCAGGAACGTCGCCTTCTCGAGCGGGTGGAACAGCGGTGTGAGATTCATACCGTGTCGGATACCCGCAGCGGTCGAGGGTAACCGCGACGCACGGTGCGCTCGAGAATGCCGAGGGTCACGCGCAGGGACGATCCGGACACCACGGGGAATATGTCACGCTCCCGCCAGTCGGGATCAATGTCGGACCAGTCGTAGTAGGACGTGACGAGGGTGCCCTCCGTGCCGTCCTCGAAGGAGTGCGGCGCGAGCCGGTACCCGTAGCGGTGGCCGATGGGCGGTCGGACCGTGCCGACGATCGTCCACGAGATGTCCCGATCGCGCTCGAAGGTCGCGATGGTGACCTCGACGTCGTAGGTACCCATCGGGAGGTCGCCGAGTGCCTCGCGATCCATGTGCACGACGAAGGTGTCTCCCGCGGACGTCACGGGTGCGCCGTCCGCACTCATCAACATGCCCGAGCCGTCGATGGCGACGTGGCCGTCGGGATCGCAGAGCACGTCGAAGATGTCCGCCGCGGGCAACGGCATCACGCGCTGAAACTCGAGTCGTTCGTCGGTCATGGGTCCAGTCTGCACTTGTGCAGGAAGCGGGTGCGCAGGTCGTCATTGAAGACGGAGCGCGACGGGCACAGACTCGTGACCATGACGGACCTCACAGGACGATCGGCTCTCATCACCGGTGGTGCCAGCGGAATCGGGGCCGCGATCGCCCGCGCCCTCGCGGCGAACGGCGCTCGGGTCACCGTCGCCGACCTCGACGGTGACGCCGCCACGGCGCTGGCACACGAGATCGGGGGAGACGCGTGGCAGGTGGATCTCTCCGACGTCGACGCGCTCGCGGACCTCACCCTCGAGACCGACATCCTGGTGAACAACGCGGGAATCCAGCACGTGTCGCCGATCGAGGACTTCGACCCGGTGATGTTCCGCCGCATCCTGACACTCATGGTGGAGGCACCGTTCCTGCTGGTGCGTGCCGCTCTGCCGCACATGTACGAGTCCGGGTACGGACGCATCGTCAACATGTCGTCCGTGCACGGCATCCGGGCATCGGCCAACAAGTCGGCGTACGTCACGGCGAAGCACGCGCTGGAGGGACTGTCGAAGGTCACCGCTCTCGAAGGCGCCGAGCGGGGCGTCCGCAGCAACTGCGTCAACCCCGGCTACGTGCGAACACCCCTCGTGGAGAAGCAGATCGCCGATCAGGCGCGCGTCCACGGCATCGACGAGTCCGAGGTGCTCGAGAAGGTGCTGCTGACCGAGAGTGCGATCAAGCGGATGGTGGAGCCGGAGGAGGTGGCCGCACTGGTGTCCTTCCTCGTCGGAGACGAGGCATCGATGATCACCGGCGCGTCGTACACGATGGACGGCGGCTGGAGCGCGAGCTGATCACTCGCCGCGCGAGACGCTCTCCACGAAGTCGCGGGCGATGTCACGGAGCTTGCGGTTGGCACGCTGTGACTCCGCGGACAGCATGCCGAACGCGGTGTCGCTGTCGACGCCGTGCAGCGCCATGAGAATGCCCTTGGCCTGCTCGATGGGGGCGCGGTGCTCGAGTGCGTCCTGCAGGCCCGACGCGACCTCGCGGGCCGACCGCACGCGCGCGTAGTCGCCGATCGCCGTGGACACGGTGGACGTCAGCAGCTCGAGGATCGACTCGTCGATCGACCCGAACGCGTCGGGGGCGGTGCCGTACAGGTTGAACGATCCGAGCTTCATGTCGGCGGTGTGCAGGGGCGCGGCGAGGAACGAGCGCACGCCCTCCTCGCGAGCAGCGTGTACGAACTCCGGCCAGCGCTGCTGCGCCGCATCGACGTCGACGCGCACGATCTCCCCGGTCCGGGCGGCCTCGAGGCACGGACCCTCACCGATCTCGTACTGATGGCGGTCGACCTCGAGCGTGCGGTCGTCGGTGTGCACGGCCGTGTACGTCAGGCCGCCGAACAGGATGCTCACACCGACGCTGGACGCACCGTCGACGGCCTCGTGTGCGATCTCCGCGGTGCGCTTCAGCAGCACCGCCAGATGGTCGTCGTCGCGGACGCTGCCGCCGACCACGCTCAGCATGGCCGCGAGTCGACGGGGAGCGACCGACCCGGTGGCCACCTCGGTGACCAACTCCGCCGCACGCGACGTCGACTCGTCCGCCTCCGCGCGCTCCGAGTCCGCTGTCGCCGCCACGGCGCTGTCCCTGCTCTCCACGGTTGAGAATCATCGCACGACGCGGGGACACCAGCAGCGACTCCGGTTGAGTTCGGTGGCCAGCGGGTATCGCAAGCATCAGGTACTCGTGTTGTCCGGACATCACGAAGTGCCAGAGCCGTCGAGTGAAGAAGCCCGCCGATGTCTCGGAGACCCCCACTGTGTGCCTGCGCACCGGTGGGGTTCTTCGTGTCGTGGGCTCAACCGCGGCGTGCGTGCTCCGCGATCACGGCGGCATTGAGCGCGGCCGCGGCGCTGACGATCGCGGCGGCGTCGTCCGGGTCGCACTCGCCGTCGGCGACGCGCGCGACGGCATCCTGCATGCGTACGCACAGTGTGGCGACGGAATCGTCGTCGGTCGGCTCGTCCGCCACGGCGCTCGTACCCGCCGATTCGTCGTCGGCCGGCTCGGTCTGACGGACGTCCTCGATCACGTCGTCCCGCCCCGCGTCCGCGAGTCGCTCGAACTTCTCGGCCGGTGTCTCGGGACGGTAGTTGCGAGGGCTGCCGTTCACTACGGTGCGCGTGCCCGGCGACAGCGCCACGAAATTGACCCGAGCCCCGCCGGGATCGCCGCTGACCCGGAAGACTCGATCCGGGCGTGTGACACTGCGCACGATCATGCCGTCCGCGATGGCGTGCGGATTGCGTGGAGCCACATCGAACCTCGATTCACTGGTTGTGGGCCATCATGGTCGTATGACTTCCGTGATGGAGCGCCTGCTGGACATCGCCCCGATCTGGGTGTTCCTCATCGTCTTCCTGCTGGTGTTCCTCGAGGACGCGATCTTCGTCGGTTTCGTGATCCCGGGAGAGACGGCCGCGGTCATCGGCGGTGTCGCGGCGAGTCAGGACCACGTGAGTGTCGTGGCGATGGCGGCGGTCGTGGTCGTCGCGGCCGTGGTGGGTGACTCGGTGGGCTTCGAGATCGGCAAGCACTTCGGCCCACGACTGTTGGCCATGAAGATTCTGGACAAGCGTCGCGACAAGCTGGACAAGGCGCGGGACCTGTTGGCGCGCAAGGGCGGGACGGCCGTCTTCCTCGGCCGGTTCGTCGCCTTCTTCCGAGCGGTGATGCCGGCGTTGGCCGGAATGTCGCGCATGCCGTACCCGAAGTTCCTCGCGTACAACGCACTCGGTGGGCTCGTCTGGGGGACGGGGTTCGTGGTGCTCGGATTCGTCGCCGGCAACTCGTACGAACAGGTCGCGAAGACGGTGGGGCGGGACGCGGCGATCATCGTGGTCGCGGTGGTGGTGATCGCGCTGATCGTGTGGCGCGTCCGGGCTCATCGCTCCGAGAAGGGCGCGGCGCGGGCCTACGATCCCAGCGCGAGCACCGACAGCAGCTCGTAGGCCACGTGTGACGCGGCGATTCCGGTGATCTCCGCGTGGTCGTACGCGGGCGCGACCTCGACGATGTCCGCACCGACGATGTTCGCTCCCACCAACCCGCGCAGGGTGTTCAGCAGTTCCCGCGACGTCATGCCGCCCGCCTCGGGTGTGCCGGTACCCGGGGCGTGGGCCGGGTCGAGGACGTCGATGTCCACGGAGACGTAGACCGGGCCCGTGTCGAGACGGCGGCGCATCCGCTCGACGATCGAGGCCACCCCGTCCGTCTCGTAGTCGTCGGACCGGATGATCTGAAACCCCAGGACGGCGTCGTCCTCGAGGTCCTTCTTGCCGTACAGCGGACCGCGGATCCCGATGTGCTGCGACCGCTCGAGGTCGATCAGCCCCTCCTCGCTGGCCCGTCGGAACGGTGTCCCGTGCGTGAAGGGTGCACCGAAGTACGTGTCCCACGTGTCGAGGTGCGCGTCGAAGTGCAGTACGGCGATCGGCCCGTGGTCGCGGTGCAGCGCGCGCAGGATCGGCAGCGCGATGGTGTGGTCGCCACCGAGAGTGAGGACCGTGCTGCCGTCCTTGCGCAGATCGGTGATCGCGTGCTCGACGGTCGTCAGTGCCTCGGCGATGTCGAACGGATTGACCGCGATGTCGCCGGCATCGGCCACCTGGCGGTGCGCGAACGGCGACACGTCCAGCGCGGGGTTGTACGGCCGGAGCAGTTTGGACGACGCGCGGATGTGGCCGGGACCGAAGCGCGCGCCCGGCCGGTAGCTCACGCCCGAGTCGAAGGGCACTCCGACGATGCTCACGTCGGCCCGGGAGACCTCGTCGAGTCGCGGCAGCCGCGCGAAGGTCGACGGTTCCATGTACCGCGGGTATCGCGAGCCGTCCAGAGGTCCCCTGATGTCGGTCATGAGCAGTGATGTTTCCTCACTTCAGGCGGTTGGTCAACACTTGTTTCCTGACGCGGAGCAGGGCATGATCGCGGCGTGTCCACCATCGGAAACCGGCTGCGGGAGGCCCGGGCCGCCCGTCGTCTCACTCTCGACGCGCTCGCGTCGACCGTCGGTGTGACCAAGGGCTACCTGTCCAAGGTCGAGAACGACCGCGCGTCCGCGTCCGTCGCCGTCCTGGTGCGCTGGTGCGACGCGCTCGAGATTCCCATGGGGTCGCTGTTCGACGACGTTCCGCACGGCGACGTCGTCCGCGCCGGCGAGTACCCCCCGATCGCCCTCGGGGGTCATGCCCAGACGGAGTACCTGCTGACCCCGGCGGGCGAACAGCGCGTGCAGGTCATCCACGGCAGGATCGAGCGCGGAGGAGGCAGCGGCGACGAGTCGTACGAACTGCCGGCCGAGGTGGGGTTCGTCCTGGTGCTCACCGGTCGGCTGATCCTGACGCTCGACGAGCGCACCGTGCAACTCGACGACGGTGACGCGCTCACCTTCGATCCTCGTCGTCGGCACAGCTTCCGCGCGGAGGTCGACACCACTGTGCTGTGGGTCCTGACGCCGTCCCTGCCCTCCCGCCACGACAGAACCAGAATCGAGACGACCCCATGACCACGCCCGTCACTCCCGACAGCTCGGTCCACGAGCGATCAGCAGGGGACCGTGAGCAGCCGGTCACCATGTTCGGCCCCGACTTCCCCTTCGCCTACGACGATTTCCTCGCGCACCCGGCCGGGCTCGGGTCGGTCCCTCCGGACCGCCGCGGCACCCGCGTCGCCATCGTCGGGGCCGGTCTCGCCGGCACCGTCGCCGCCCGGGAGCTGCTGCGGATGGGACTCGAACCCGTGGTGTACGAGGCGGGGTGGATCGGCGGCCGCATGCACTCGGTCCCGTTCGAGGGGCACGAGGACACGGTCGCCGAGATGGGCGCGATGCGGTTCCCGCCGTCGTCCACCGCCCTGTTCCACTACCTCGACCACCTCGGCATCGAGACCACCCCGTTCCCCAACCCGCTCGCCGAGGCGACGCCCAGCACCGTCATCGACCTCAAGGGCACCAGTCACTACGCGCGGCAGCTGACCGATCTCCCCGACGAGTACGCCGAGGTGGCCAGGGCGTGGCAGCGCACGCTCGAGGAACAGTCCGAACTCGTCCCTCTCCAGCGCGCCATCCGCGCTCGGGACGCGGCGGCGGTGAAGCGCATCTGGAACGACCTCGTGGTGCGACTCGACGACACGACGTTCTACGGGTTCCTCGTCGGATCCCCCCACTTCGCGTCGTTCGCGCGTCGAGAGCTGTTCGGGCAGGTCGGTTTCGGCACCGGTGGCTGGGACACCGACTTCCCGAACTCGATACTCGAGATCCTGCGCGTCGTGGTCACGGAGGCGGACGATCACCACCGCGGCATCGTCGGCGGATCCAGCCGCCTGCCACGTGGTCTGTGGTCGGAGGCCGTGTCGGACGCGGCGCACTGGCCGGCGGGCACCTCGGTCGCGTCGCTGCACGGCGGCACACCCCGCCCGGGTGTCACGGAGATCCGGCGACGGACCGACGACGCCACCGGCGACCACACCTTCGCGGTGACCGACTCCTCGGGCCGGACGGACGAGTTCGCCTCGGTCGTCGTGACCGCGCAGAGCTGGATGCTCCTCAACACGATCGACACCGACGACGACCTGCTGCCCATCGATCACTGGACGGCCGTCGAACGCACCCACTACATGGGGTCGACCAAGGTGTTCGTGCTCGTGGACCGACCGTTCTGGAAGGACGTCGACCCCGAGACGGGGAGGGAACTGGTCAGCATGACCCTCACCGACCGGTTGAGTCGGGGAACGTATCTCCTCGATCACGGCGACGATCGGCCCGGCGTGATCTGTCTGTCGTACACGTGGAGCGACGACTCGCTGAAGCTGCTGCCGCTTTCACCCGACGAGCGGTTGACGCTGATGCTGGGATCGCTCGAGGAGATCTATCCCGGGGTGGACTTCCGCAGCCACATCGTCTCCGATCCGGTGACGCTGTCGTGGGAGACCGAGCGACACTTCATGGGTGCCTTCAAGGCCAACCTGCCCGGCCACTATCGCTATCAGGAACGCCTGTTCTCGCACTTCGTGCAGGACGAGCTCGCCCCCCGGCATCGCGGGATCTTCCTCGCCGGCGACGACATCTCGTGGACGGCGGGATGGGCCGAGGGCGCCATCCAGACCGCGCTCAACGCGGTGTGGGGAGTCATGAACCACCTCGGCGGATCGACACATCCGGACAATCCCGGGCCGGGCGACGTCTTCGAGAGCATCGCCCCGCTCCGCCTCGGGGACTGATGCGTCGACCGGCGCGGTGAATCTCGGTCCGGGAGGACTTACCGAGCGGTAGCGTTCCTCCGGTGGTTCAGTTGCTCTCGCGCTCACGGGCGGCCGATCGGCCGCCCGTGACGACGCCTGCGACCGTTCCGGTGCGGACCGTCTCGGCGCAGGCGCTGGCCATCGTGCTCGTGCTCGCCGTCGCGGTGCTCGTGTTCCACCTGATCCGGCCGACGGCCGAGGAACCGGCCGTCGGGGCGGTCGCCGCTCCCGCTGCGGACCTGCGGCCGAGCTTCCTGGCGGAACCGGAGCGCAACCTGGGCCCGCTGCGCCAGATCGCGAAGGTCAACCGCGCCACGGCGGAGGAGGAGTACGCGGCCGCGATCGCCGTGCTCTCGACGGCGGCGAGCGCCGAGGAGAAGGACCGCCGACTGTACGAGCTGCCGCCGGCCGTGATCGGCGCCCGCATCGGTAGCTACGCCTCACCGGCTCGCGGCACGTACACGTCCGGTTTCGGCCCGCGGTGGGGAACGATGCACAACGGAATCGACATCGCCGGCCCGATCGGCACACCGATCCTGTCGGTGGCGGACGGTCAGGTGATCGAGGCCGGCCCTGCGAGCGGCTTCGGGTTGTGGGTGCGCGTGCGACACGACGACGGCACCGTGTCCATCTACGGTCACGTGGACACCCTGGTCGCGGTGGCCGGTCAGCGGGTCGCGGCGGGGCAGCAGATCGCGACGATGGGGAACCGCGGCGACTCCACCGGGCCGCACCTGCACTTCGAGACCGTCGTCGCGGACAAGCACGTGGATCCCGAACTGTGGTTGATCGGCCGCGGTATCTCGCTCGGACCGGAAGGCGACTGACGAGTCCCATCCGTCACACCAGTAACACGCTCGGATAAGATGAGGGCATGAGACGGGCACTTCTGACGGCGGCGACGGCACTCGCCGTGGCCGTGGGCACCGCACCTCTCGGCGCCGGTCCGGCCGCGGCCGACACCGCCGGCTCCTGCTCACCCGAGCATCCCCGTCCCGTCGTGCTGGTGCACGGCACCTGGGTCGACGGTCCGGACACCTGGTCCACCCTCACTCCGCAGCTCGAGGCGGAGGGCTACTGCGTCTTCACACTCGAGTACGGCTACCGCGCCGAGCCCGGCGAGAACCTGCTGCAGACCTACGGCGGCGACGACATCGCTACGTCCGCGCGAGAACTGCGCGCCTTCGTCGACGACGTCCGATCACGCACCGGCGCAGCAGACGTGGACGTCGTCGGGCACTCCCAGGGTGGTGTCGTGGCGCGTCAGTACCTGAAGTTCGAGGGTGGAGCCGACGCCGTGCACACCCTCGTCACCCTCGGCGCCACCAATCACGGCACCACGTTCTCGGCGGGGCAGCTCATCGGATCGCTCGCGCAGCAGTTCGGACTGCCGGTCGGCGAGGTCGCCGCCGCGGCCGTCGGACCGTCGTTCGTCCAGCAGATGGTCGGCTCGTCGTTCCTCGACGTGCTCAACGCGGGCGGCGACACCGTCCCGGGGGTCGACTACACCGTGATCGCCACCCGCGCGGACACCGTCTCCACGCCGCCCGAGAACACCTTCCTCGCCGCGGGCTCGGGCGCGACCGTGGACAACGTCTGGGTGCAGGACGGCTGCCCGAGCAACACCGCCGGGCACATGGAACTGACCACCGACCCCCGCGCACTGTGGATGGTGCAGCGCGGGCTCGACCGGTCCTACGCCGATCGGGTCCCCAGCCCCTGCTGAGTGCCGGGGTGTGCGCGCTGGTGCGGTGGCCGGCTGGAAGGGGCGTGCACACGGCCGGCGTGTGGTGAACACCCGTTGCCGCAGGCTGGAGGGTGTGTGCGGTTGACGCAGGGGGTGTGCACGCAGCTCGCTGCACCTCGCGATCCCGTCGATTCTCACGTTCCGCCGCCTTCACGCGTTTACTGATCGTGATGCTTCCGTTCGAGACCGTCGTGGCCACCCACGGCCCCGTGGTGCTGCGGGTCTGTCGCGCCGTGGTCGGTCCCGTCGACGCCGACGACGCGTGGTCGGAGACCTTCCTCGCCGCACTCCGGGCGTACCCCGACCTGCCCGAGGACGCGAACGTACAGGCCTGGCTGGTGACCATCGCGCACCGCAAGGCCGTCGACGTTCATCGCGCGGCAGCTCGTCGGCCCGTGCCTACCGATTCAGTTCCGGACGTCGCCACGATGGTGCCCGACGAGAATCACGCCCTGTGGTCCGCGGTCGCGGCCCTGCCCGACACTCAGCGACTGGCCGTCGCGTACCACCACATCGGGGGGCTCCCTCATGCGGACGTCGCTGCGCTGCTGGGTAATTCGACCACCGCCGCCCGGCGTGCCTGTGCCGACGGCATCGCGACGCTGCGCCGCACGACCACGAGGAGTGAGCTGCTGTGACCACCGCCGCCGAACTGACCGCGCTCCACGAGCGACTGACGCACCGCGCCGCCGAGGAAGGACTGCTCGACGTCGCGTACCGCACCCTCGACTCACCCGTCGGCACGCTCCTCGTGGCGGCCACCGAGCGAGGTGTCGTGCGCGTGGCCTTCGACGTCGAGAACCACGACACGGTCCTGCAGACGCTGGCCACCCGCATCAGTCCACGCGTGCTCCGAGCGCCGGCCCGGCTCGACCCGGTGGTCCGGGGGCTCGACGCGTTCTTCGCCGGGACGTCCCGCGTCGTCGACGTCGACCTGGATCTGCGCCTCGCTGCAGGGTTCCGTCGCGACGTCCTGACGCATCTCCAGCGCATCCCCTACGGCGAGACCCGGAGCTACGCCGCCGTGGCCGCGGAAACGGCCAGCCCGAAGGCCGTCCGCGCCGTGGGATCGGCCTGCGCGCGCAATCCGCTGCCCCTGGTCATCCCATGTCATCGCGTGGTGCGGTCGGACGGAACGCCCGGTCGTTACGCCGGCGGTGAGGCCGCCAAGCAGCTTCTGCTCGCGCTCGAGACACAGAACTACTAGGCGGTATTAGTCTCGAAGCATGTCCTCTGCTGCCGATGTTCCCGCGCACCTCGTTCTGTCTCGTCGCGATCTCGAGTTCCTCCTCTACGAATGGCTCGACGTCGAGTCGTTGACCGAGCGGAAGCGCTTCTCCGATCATTCTCGGGAGACGTTCGACGCGGTGATGGAGCTCAGCGAGCAGATCGCGGTGAAGCACTTCGCGCCGCACAACAAGAAGGCGGACGCGAACGAGCCGCACGTCGGCGAGGACGGCAAGGTCGTCCTGATTCCCGAGGTCGAGCAGGCGCTGAAGGTGTTCAACGACGCCGGCCTCATCTCCGGGCAGTTCGACGACTCGCTCGGCGGCATGCAGCTGCCGACCACGGTGTCGAAGGCGTCGCTCGCGTGGTTCCAGGCCGCGAACACCGGCACCGCGACCTATCCCTTCCTCACGATCGGCAACGCCAATCTCCTCATCGAGTACGGCAGCGAGGAGTTGGTCGACGCCTATGTCCGGCCCATGCTCGAAGGCCGTTTCCACGGGACCATGTGCCTGTCCGAGCCCGGTGCCGGATCGTCGCTCGCCTACATCACCACCAAGGCCGTCGAGCAGGGTGACGGCACCTACGCGGTGACCGGAACCAAGATGTGGATCTCGGGCGGCGAGCACGAACTCGGTGAGAACATCGTGCACCTCGTCCTCGCCAAGATCCCCGGCGGTCCGGCGGGCGTGAAGGGCATCTCGCTATTCGTCGTACCCAAGACGCTGGTGAACGCGGACGGGTCGCTGGGCGAGCGCAACGACGTGAACCTCGTCGGCCTGAACCACAAGATGGGGTACCGCGGAACCACCAACACGCTCCTCGCGTTCGGCGAGAACGGCGGCGCCACAGGCTATCTCGTCGGCGAGCCGCACAAGGGCCTGTCGTACATGTTCAAGATGATGAACGAGGCGCGCATCGGCGTCGGCATGGGCGCGACCGCGCTGGGCTACACCGGCTACCTGCACTCGGTGGCGTACGCCCGGGACCGTGCACAGGGCCGGCCCGTCGGTGACAAGGATCCGGCTGCCCCGCAGGTGCCGATCATCGACCACTCCGACGTGCGTCGCATGCTGCTCGCGCAGAAGTCCTACGTCGAGGGCGGTCTGGCCCTGGGTCTGTACTGCTCCCGGCTGGTCGACGAGCAGATCACCGGCGAGCAGGACTCGGCGGATCGCGCCGGGTTCCTCCTCGACGTGCTCACCCCCATCGCCAAGGCGTGGCCGTCGCAGTGGTGCCTCGAGGCCAACAACCTCGCGATCCAGGTGCACGGCGGGTACGGCTACACCCGCGACTACAACGTCGAGCAGTTCTACCGCGACAACCGCCTCAACCCCATCCACGAGGGAACGAACGGCATCCAGGGCCTCGATCTCCTCGGACGCAAGGTCGTCGCGCAGGGCGGCCGAGGACTTCAGCTCCTCGTCGAGACCATCACGGAGACCATCGACGCGATGTCGGGCGAGTACGCCGACGCCCTGCGAGCGGCAGTGGATCGCCTCGTGGCCGTCACCGGCACGCTGTGGGGTCAGGGCGACGCCGAGGTGGCGCTGGCCAACTCGTCCGCGTACCTCGAGGCGACCGGTCACGTGGTCGTCGCGTGGCTCTGGCTCGACCAGCTCCGGGCGATCGGCGACAAGGAAGGCGCCTTCTACGACGGCAAGCGTGTCGCGGCGCAGTACTTCTTCCGGTACGAGCTCCCCAAGACGGGCCCACAGTTCGACCTGCTCGAGAACCTGGACCGTACGACGCTGGACCTCGACACCGCGGTTCTGTAGCGCTGCGCCCGCGCTGCGCTCCTCGGATCGTTCGGTGCACCCCCGATCGGGGGTGCGGGTGGCGAACTGCGGTGCGCTCTAGCTTCGCCGGGCGCACCGCTCGTCGCCGCGCGCACCGTCCACGGTGCGCAGAGAACCGGGCGCTGCGCCCGGCCGCGCTCCGCGGATCGTTCGGTGCACCCGCGATCTGAGGTGCGGGTGGCGAACTGCGGTGCGGAGAGCAGCGCGTACCGCGTAATGCCCGTCACACACACCTGGCAACGCGGTGTACCGACTGCTTAGATACAAGATGTGCGCAACACAGATGCAACCGAGACGTCGTCCGACCGGGCGTACGCGACGGTCAAGGAGCTCATCGTCTCCGGCGAGCTGCCGGGCGGGGAGCTGATCAGCGAGGGGCAGATCGCCGAGCGCACCGGCACCAGCCGCACCCCGGTCCGTGAGGCCTTCCTCAGGCTCGCGGCCGAAGGATGGATGCGGCTCTATCCCAAGCGCGGGGCCCTCGTGGTTCCCGTCGCCCCCGACGAGGCCACCCATCTCGTCGCCGCCCGTCGACTCGTCGAGACCGGATCGCTCGAGGCGTTCGCACAGGATCCGGGCAGCCGGGCCTCCGCCGCCGCACAGATGCGCGAGAGCCTCGACCGGCAGCGCGTTCTCGCGGAGGCGGGCGACTCCCTCGGCTTCGCTGCCGAGGACGCAGACTTCCACACCATCGTCGTCACGCACGGGGACAACCCGCTGCTGTCGACCTTCTACTCAGGATTGCGCGACCGGCAGCGCCGCATGACCGCGAACTCCGTGGCGCGCAATCCGGACGTGTTGGCGTCGATCATCGGCGACCACACCCGTCTCACCGCACTCGTCGAGCAGGGCGACGTCGCCGCGTACGACGACGCCCTCTCCCTCCACATGGCAGCCACGCACGCGCTGCCGCGTGGAATCCGCTGAAGGACCCCACCATGACCGTTCTCGACCGCACGACCACCACCCGCACCTGGCTGCCCGTGGCGCTCGGCATGCTCGCCGTCGCCTGGGGCGGCAACGAGTTCACGCCGCTCCTCGTGATGTACCGCGAGGGTCACGGCTTCTCGCCCGTCGTCGTCGACGTGTTCCTCTTCGCCTACGTCGTCGGCATCGTGCCGGCCCTGCTGATCGGGGGCCCGCTCTCGGATCGCTACGGACGGCGGCCGCTCATGGTGCCCGCGCCGGCCGTCGCCGCCGCGGGATCTCTCGTCATCGCCCTCGGCGCGCACTCGGCCCCGATCCTCGCGACCGGCCGCGTGCTCAGCGGCATCGCGTTGGGGCTGGGTATGGCCGTCGGCGGCAGTTGGTTGAAGGAGCTGTCCGCGGACGGCTCGGGTGCCCGCCGTGCCGCCATGTCGCTCACGGGCGGATTCGCCACGGGCGCAGGGGTCGCCGGGGTGCTCGCGCAGTGGGCGCCGTGGCCCGAGGTGCTGCCGTACCTGGTGCACGTCGCGTTGGCAGCACTGGCCACCGTGGCCCTGCTCGGGGTGCCCGAGACGCGAGCGCGTGCGGTGGACGGCGCCTCGCTGCTGTCTGATCTGCGTATCCCGTCGGCGGGTCACCGTCGGTTCGTGTCCGTCGTTCTTCCCATGGCGCCGTGGGTCTTCGGCGCGGCCAGCGTCGCGTACGCAGTGCTGCCCGGTCTGATGGCCGACCACTCCGGCGCGTTCCCCATCGCGTTCTCCGCACTGCTCGGCGTGGTCGCGCTGTCGTCCGGCTTCGCCATCCAGGCCGTCGGCCGACGCATCGACACCGCGTCGAGTGCGCGCGCCGTCCTGGTCGCGCTGGGCATCATCGTCGTCGGCATGGTGCTGGTCTCGGTCGCCGCCGACGTGCTGACGATCCCGATGGCGCTGCTCGCCGCCGCGGTGCTCGGGTGCGGCTACGGCATGGCGATGGTGTCGGGCCTGCAGGAGGTGCAGCGCATCGCGGGACCGCGTGATCTGGCCGGACTCACCGCGGTGTTCTACTCGGTGACCTACCTCGGCTTCGCGGTGCCGGCGATTCTGGCGCTGCTCGTGCAGGAGTTCCCCGACGCGATCACCTACCCCGAACTGTTCACGGCCGGTGCGGTTCTCGCCGCGGTGTCATTGGTGCTCGTCGCGACGAGAACGCGGTCGCACCTGCCGTCAGGGCAGTCGGGGTAGCCGCTTCTTCTCGAGCCAGGACTCCCAGAACTCGTCGGTGCTGCCGTACTGCTTCGCCAACCCGACGAAGTCCGACGTCGCCACGGTGGCGTGGCGGAAGGTCGTGGTCCACTCGCGGATCAGATCGAAGAACGCCGCGTTGCCGATGGTGCGCCGAAGTGCGTGCAGGGCAAGGGCTCCGCGCTTGTACACGCGGTCGTCGAACATGTCCTCCGGTCCTGGATCTCCCAGCACGATGTCCTGCGGCAGGGACGACAGGCGGCTGTGAGCGCGGGTGGCCTCCTGGTGCGCGGACGGTCCGCCCGAGCTCTCCGACCAGATCCACTCGGAGTAGCAGGCGAAGCCCTCGTGCAACCAGATGTCGCTCCACCGCGCGATGGTGAGGCTGTTGCCGAACCACTGGTGCGCCAGTTCGTGGGCGACGAGTCGCTCGTACTCGCGGTCGCCGTCACAGTGATTGGCGCCGAAGATCGACAGCGTCTGTGCCTCGACGGGGATCTCCAACTCGTCGTCGGTGACGACGACGGAGTACGACTCGAACGGATAGGGGCCGAACGACTCGACGAACGTCTCCATCATCTGCTGCTGACGGCCGAAGTCGTGATCGAAGTTCTGGCGCAGACGCGCCGGCAGGATCGCGTCGATCGGCACGGGGGAGTCGCTGACCCGGTGCTTCTCGTACTGGCCGATCTGCACGGTCGCGAGGTACGAGGCCATCGGTTCGGGCTGGTCGTACACCCAGGTGGTGCGCGAGGACTTCACGTACTTCCGCGTCAGTGTCCCGTTCGAGACGACGTGGTACGGGGAATCGGCGGTGATCGAGATGGTGTACGCCGCTTTGGAACTGGGATGGTCGTCGCACGGGAACCACGATGCGGCGCCGTTGGGTTGGCTCGCGACGAGGGCGCCGTCGGTGAGCTCCTCCCACCCGACCTCACCCCACACGCTGCGAATCGGTGCGGGGTTGCCGCTGTAGGCGACGGTGGCCGTGAAGGAGGCGCCCTCGTCGATGGCACGCTGCAGCGTGACCGTCAGCTTGCCGCCCCGATGGGTGAACCGGACACCGCGCATTCCGGCGACACTCACCTTGGACGGGGTGAGGGCCGGACCCATGTCGAGTGAGAACTTGGTGATCGACCGGGTGGCCACCGCATGCACGACGGCCTTGCCGGACAGGCGGTTCGACTGCACCTTGTACTCGAGGTCGAGGGCGTATCGCTCGACCGAGTACCCGCGGTTGCCGTTCTGCGGCAGGTACGGGTCGATGGGAGAGTCCGGCATCACTTCTCGGTCCAGGGTGCGATGGGGTTGCCCTGCCACCGGCTCGACTCGGGGACGGTGTCGCCGCGCATGACCAGCGAGGCCGGTCCGACCGTGGCACCCGCCCCGATTCCCGCTGCGGGCAGTGCGACGCAATGCGGGCCCAGCGTGGCTCCCGCCCCCAAACTCACCGTGTCCATGCTCATGATCCGATCATGGAACAGATGTGTCTGCACGACGCACCCTCTGTTGACGGTGGCACCGTCGCCGAGCGTGATGAGGTCGGCCTCCGGCAGCCAGTAGGTCTCACACCAGACTCCCTTCCCGATGTGGGCGCCGAGCCAGCGCAGCCACAGGTTCAGCACCGGGGTTCCCTCGGCGGCGCGGGCGAACCACGGTGCCGCGACGACCTCCACGAATGTGTCGGCCACTTCGTTGCGCCACACGAACGAACTCCACAGCGGGTGCTCCACCGCACCGATGCGGCCGACGAGCGACCACTTGGCGACGGCGGAGATTACGGCCGCGACGGCGCCGGCGATCAGCAACACGACACCGCTGAGCAGGGCGGCGGCCCAGTAGCCCAGCGTTCCGGCGATCCAGGTCAGGGCGGCGAGGACGCCGAACCCGATGCCGAACGACACGACGACGGGCACGAGTCGACAGGTCTCGACCACGGCGCGGGCGATCTTGAGTCGCCGCGGCGGGTCGAAGGTGCGGGTGGTGTCGGACGAGTTGGGCGCTCGGCGCAGGCGCACCGGCGGGCTGCCGAGCCACGACGATCCCGACTTCGCCTTGGCGGGTGCGGCCGACAGCACGGCGACGAGGCCGTTCTTCGGCACGCGTCGACCCGCGGCCGCCATGCCGGAGTTGCCGAGGAACGCACGCTTGCCCACCTTGGCCTCGCCGAGCAGCATCCAGCCGCCGCCGAGCTCGTAGCTGGCGATCATGGTGTCGTCCGCCAGGAACGCACCGTCGCCGACTGTCGTGAACTTCGGGACCATCAGGACCGTCGACGCCTCCACGTCCTTGCCGATGGTCGCGCCGAGCAGCCGGAGCCATCCCGGAGTGAGCAGACTCGCGTAGAGCGGGAAGAGGAACGTACGGGCCGAGTCCATCAGGCGTTCGGTGGCCCACACCTGCCAGCCGATGCGACTGCGTACCGCGTGGTGGCCGGGAATCAGCCCGATCGACAGCAACCGCACGGACACCAGCGTGACCGCTGCGAAGACGAGCAACGACACCGCGGTGGCGGGAGCGAGCAGCGCCAGCCCGAGGCCGATCGCACCGGGCAGTGTGGTCGCGTGCGCGACTCCGACAGCGACGAGGAGCAGGCCCGCGGCAATGGACAGGAGGGGAAGTCCCGACAGCAACAGCGACGTCACGCCGTAGACGGGCACCCAGCCGCGACCGCGCGGCGGCGCCTCGTCGGGCCACGGGTGCATCGCCTTGCCGACCTTCGCGGCGGGCGAGCCGGACCACTGCTGACCGGCCTTGACCTTGCCGGAGACGGCCGACCCCGCGGTGATCTCGGCGCGGCGGCCGATCCTGGCTCCGGGGAGCAGGGTCGACCGCGCACCCACCGTGGCGCCGGCGCCGACCTCGATCGAGCCGATGTGCACGACGTCGCCGTCGATCCAGTAGCCGGACAGATCGACCTCCGGCTCGAGCGAGCAGCCGTCACCGAGAGTCAGCATGCCGGTCACCGGAGGCAGGGTGTGCAGATCGACGTCGCGGCCGACCGTCGCACCGAGTGCGCGGGCGTAGTAGACCATCCACGGCGCGCCCGACAGGTTCGAGGCACCGCTGGCGTCGGTCAACCGGTTGGCGGTCCACAGCCGGAGGTGCACGCTGCCGCCGCGCGGATGGGCGCCCTCCGTGACGCCGCGCATGAGGAGCCGTGATCCGGCGACGGAGATCGCCATCCGGCCCACGGGCGTCACGAACAGCAGGAACCCGAGCGCGAGCCACCACCAGGACACCGTCGGCAGCCAGGGGCGGGGAGCGAACCAGCTGAATGTGTTCGCCATGATGCCGAGCCAGGTCACCCACTGCAGCCCGGTCAGCGTCGTCAGCGGCAGGGTCGCGAGGACCTGCACCACCTGGGCCGTCCGGGGTGTGGGGACCACGATGCGCTTCGCGGTCACCGGCGGGGGGACGAGCGAGTCGAGCAACGCGACGAGCGAGCCGAGTCGCGGATGGTCGTAGAGCTGCGCGACCGTGATCTCGGGGAAACGCTCGCGCAATCGGGTCACGAGCAGTGCGGCCGAGAGCGATCCGCCACCGGCAGCGAAGAAGTCCGCGTCCAGGGATCCGATCTCGGCGCCCAGCACGTCGCTCCACAGCTCGGCCACCCAGCCGGCGGTCCCGGCGAGAGAGGCGTCGTCCGGAGTCGAACCACGCTTGGGCAGCGGCCACGGCAGAGCCGCGCGGTCGACCTTGCCGGAGGTGCGGGTGGGCAGTTCGTCGACGAGTGCGAGACGCGGAACCATCGCGGCGGGAAGCTGTTCCGCGAGGAGCTCGCGCGCGCGGATGAGGTCGAAGTCCGGGTCGGTGCTGGCGAGATAGCCCACCAGCACGGGTGTTCCGGAGCCGGTGGTCCGCACTCCGGCGGCTGCGCCGCTCACACCGGGGAGGGCCTGCAGGGCGTTGTCCACCTCACCGAGCTCGATGCGGCGCCCGCCGACCTTCACCTGATCGTCGGCGCGGCCCTGGAAGAGCAGCCCCTCGAGCTCGAGCCGCACGAGATCGCCGCTGCGGTAGGCGCGGTCCCATCCGAGAGTCGCCATGGGAGCGTACTTCTCGGCGTCCTTCACCGGATCGAGGTAACGCGCGAGGCCGACGCCACCGATGACGAGCTCACCCACCTCGCCCACCGCGACCGGCTCCTCGTCCGGGCCCACGACGGCGAGGTCCCATCCGTCGAGCGGCAGCCCGATGCGCACCGGTCCGACACCGTCCATGAGAGCGGCGCAGGCGACGACGGTGGCCTCGGTGGGCCCGTAGGTGTTCCAGACCTCGCGGCCCGGAACAGCCAGTCGCTCAGCGAGATCCGGCGGGCAGGCCTCGCCGCCGAAGATGAGCAACCGGACGTCCTCGAGCGCTTCGCGAGGCCACAGCGCCGCCAGGGTCGGCACCGTCGACACCACGCTGATGTCCCGTGCGACGAGCCAGGGGCCGAGGTCCATGCCACTGCGCACGAGGGAGCGAGGCGCGGGAACGAGGCACGCGCCACTGCGCCAGGCGAGCCACATCTCCTCGCACGACGCGTCGAACGCCACGGAGAGCCCCGCCAGCACTCGATCGCCCGGACCCATGGGTCGGTCCTGCAGGAACAGTCGTGCCTCGGCGTCCACGAACGCCGCCGCGTTGCGATTGCTCACCGCGACGCCCTTGGGCTTGCCGGTCGAGCCCGAGGTGAAGATGACCCAGGCGTCGTCGTCGGGTGTGGGATGGCCGACCGCGCGACCGGTCCCCGCGGTGTCGGTTCGGGTCACGCCGCCGTCCGCGATGATCGCGGTGACGCCGGCCTCCGAGAACACCAGCTCGGCCCGCTCGTCCGGGTCGTCGACGTCCACCGGGACGTAGGCCGCACCGGCGGCGATGACCGACAGGATGGCCGCGTAGAGCGAGTAGCTGCCCGACGGCATGCGGACCCCGACGCGATCGCCGGCGCAGACGCCGTGTCGGGACAGCCACCGAGCGCCCTCGTCGATGTTGTCGAGCAGTTCGCTGTAACTGATGGTGGTGTCGCCGTCGTCGATGGCCGGCGCATCAGGGAATGCCCGCGCGGTGTCCTCGAGGATGTCGACGAGGGTGCGCACCGGGGCCGCCGCGGAGGAACGGAGGTAGGCCTCGGGAACACGGGTCTGCAGTGACAAGACGAACGGCCTCTCGCATCGAACAGGGACGACGGAACGCTGGCGGGTGTGACGACACGTTATTGCACGCCCAGTTTGCGGGTTGGTGAACAACTCCGCCGACCAGGCGCGCGTGCGGCGAACCGGTTGACAACTCGGGCGACCGTTTGCCATCCTGCTTCCAGGTCACGAGTACCAGCATCAAGCCCCGGCTCGCTGGTCGGCAACCCTCCTCCGCGGTGGGGTGCTCCGGGTGACGACCTGGCCGCGCTCCGACGACGGAGGCGGCAAGCGCGGATCGACGCCTCTCGTCAGATCGCGGCCCTCGTGCCGTGCGTCGATCCCTCGACGGAGGGATTCATCATGACCACAGTTCTGCAGCGCCCGATCGCATCCGTGCACGGCCGCGACCAGCAGGTGACGTGTGCCGACGGCCGCACCACTCGCAGCATCGATCTCGACTACGCGGCCAGCGCTCCCGCGCTCGACGCGGTGGTCGAGCGAGTACGAGAGGTGTTGCCGCACTGCGCGAGTGTGCACCGCGGCGCCGGCCACAAGTCGCAGGTCTGCACCCGGGAGTACGAGTCCGCCCGGAACACGGTGCACCGCTTCTGCGGCGCAGATCCCGACGACGTGGTCGTGTTCACGCGGAACACCACCGACGCGCTGAATCTTCTGGCGGGCTGCGTTCCCGGGGACACGGTGGTGCTGGACATCGAGCATCACGCGAATCTGCTGCCGTGGCGGAACCGCCGGGTGGTGCGATCGGCGGACTCGGTCGAGGAGACTCTGACTCGGCTCGGCGACGAACTCGCGTCGAGACCTGCTGCGCTGCTTGCCGTCACGGGTGCCTCCAACGTGACGGGCGAGGTCCTGCCCCTCGATCGACTCGCGGATCTGGCGCACCGACACGGTGCCCGCATCCTCGTCGACGGTGCGCAACTCGTTCCGCACCGCGCCGTGGACATCACCGCGGCGGGCATCGACTACCTGGCTTTCAGTGGTCACAAGCTGTACGCGCCCTTCGGAGCGGGAGTGCTCGTGGGACGGCGTGACTGGCTCGATGTGGCCGAGCCGTACCTCGCGGGCGGTGGAGCCACCCGGCACGTGTCCGTCCTCGGTGCGTCGGTCGACATCGACTGGGCGCTGTCCCCGGCGCGGCACGAGGCCGGCACACCCAATCTCCTCGGCGCCGTCGCGATCGCCGCGGCGTGCGACGAGATCGGCGCGATCGGCCATGGTGCCATCGCCACTCACGATCAGGAGTGCACGGACGCCCTGCTCGGCGGGCTCACCGCTCTGGCCGGTGTGTCGGTCCTCCGCCTGTGGAGCGACTCCGCCGACATCGTCGGCATCGTGTCCTTCACCGTCGACGGTGTCGACGCGGGTGCACTCGCCACCGCGCTGGCCGACGATCACGGCATCGCGGTGCGGGCCGGGAAGTTCTGCGCCCACCCCCTCCTCTCGCGGGTCGGCGCGGCCGACGGTGCCGTGCGGGCGAGCATCGGGCTGGGGACCACCGCCGACGATGTCGACCGGTTCGTGGAGGCGGTGCGTGTGACGTGCCTCTCACTGCGGGATCGCGTCACCACCGGATCGTTAGCATCAGCATCATGACGAGGAGCAGGTTGTGGGGTCGACGACACGTCGACCTCTGCCGTGCGACCTCGACCGCCTGTCCGGTCCGGTGATCGTGCGACTCACTTCACCCCACAGCCTCCGCTGCACCCACGACTGACTGGACAACTCATGACCACGGTGTCTTCCGACTCCCTCGTCTTCCTCGACGGCGTCTCCGGTACCTCCCCGGACGTCGTCCGGTTCTCCGCCGCCGATCTCTCCGAGGCCCAGAGCCGCTACGCGACCCTCAAGGCCGAGCACCCCGGTGCTCGTGTCGTGGTGGACATCGACGTGCACATCGCCGCCGACGCCCGGACCGCCCGCCGCGAGGTGCTGGCGTCGGACAGCAAGCCTCGCCCCGGCACGCTGCAGTACGTCGGGACCGCGTCGGGTCTCGCAGGCCTTGTCGCCGACATCGTGACGGTCGACGTGGCGGACGGCGTGACCCTGCGTCCGGTGGTGGAGCAGACGCGGGAGTCCGTCGTCCGGGCGATCACCACCGAGGTGGTACCCGCCCTGGAGGTTCGGCGTCTGCGCGCGTCCTGAGGCTCAGCCCTCGCGGGTCTCGGGGCCCATGTCCACAGCGAGCCCGGCGGTGATGCGCAGCAGTTCGGGGTAGGTCGTGCGGAAGAGGGTCGCGGGGTGACCCGCTGCAGCCCACAGCCGTTCGAAGCGTTCCAGCGCGGTGTCGACGAACGTCGGCAGATTCGTCGGGTGGCCCACGGGAGCGATCCCGCCCACCGGTTGCCCGGTGGCGTGTTCGACCACGTCGATCGATGCGCGGGTCAGCGTGCCCTCGAGACGTCGACCGGTGGCATCGAGGTCCACGTTGTGTGCACCCGACACCAGCAGCAACACCGGGTCGTCGTCGAGCAGGAACACCAGCGACTTGCAGACGGCACCGAGCGGAACCCCGCTCACCGCCGCGGCCTGACGCGCCGTGTGCGTCGGCTCGGACTGCGTCACGATCACGCCGTGATGACCTCGGGCGATCAGAACGTCCGACACGTGTGCCGCAGCGGGATGGTGGATCCGCGTCATGGTCGCAGGATAGTCAGTCCACGCCGCCGGGACATCCGGTGAGCGGGAGCGCTGGCTATCCTGACCGGATGACACACACGGATGCGTGGAAAGCCTTCACGGTGACGACCGACGCCCATGTCGCGACGGTGACCCTCATCGGCCCGAACAAGGGCAATGCGATGGGTCCCGACTTCTGGTCGGAACTGCCTCTCGTCTTCTCCGCGCTCGACGCGGACCCCGAGGTACGCGCCATCGTGCTCGCCGGCTCGGGCCGCAACTTCAGCTACGGTCTCGACCTGCCCGCCATGGCAGGCGATTTCGGTGCGGTCATGGGGGACAAGGCACAGGCCGGTCCGCGCAGCACGTTCCACGACATGATCAAGCGCATGCAGGCGTCGATCAACGCGGTGGCCGACTGCCGCAAGCCCGTGGTGGCCGCCGTGCAGGGGTGGTGCATCGGCGGTGGGATCGATCTCATCTCGGCCGCCGACATCCGCTACGCCAGCACGGACGCGAAGTTCAGTGTGCGCGAGGTGAAGGTCGCCATCGTGGCGGACATGGGGTCGTTCGCCCGTCTACCCGCGATCATCGGCGACGGTCATCTTCGCGAACTCGCGTTGACCGGAAAGGACATCGACAGTGCCCGGGCGCAGCAGATCGGTCTGGTCAACGACGTGTTCGACGACGCGGAGGCCGTGCTCGCCGCAGCGCGTGCCACGGCCACCGAGATCGCGGCTAACCCGCCCCTCGTGGTGCACGGGATCAAGGCGGTTCTCGACCACGGTCGCGTTGCGGCAGTGGAGGATTCGCTGCGCTACGTCGCCGCGTGGAACGCTGCGTTCCTGCCGTCCGAGGATCTGACGGAGGCCATCACCTCGGTGTTCGAGAAGCGCCCCGCGTCGTTCCAGGGCAAGTAGAGAGACCCCGGTGGAACGGCCCGATCAGCGGAAGGCGCTCTTCGGGTCGTTCCACAGCTGATCGGTGAAGTCCTCGAGGACGACGAGCACCACCGAGTCCTCAGCGCGGCGCAGGATCGACTTGCTCGCCCGGACCTGGAGGATGTCGCCCTTCGAGTCCGTCATGCGCCAGAGCGAGTCGGCGCGGGTGGCGACGGTGGTCAGGAACGTCTCGGCGATGTTGACTCCGAGCGGTTCGTTGGCCGGGAAGATGTCCTGCAGTGTGAGGGTCTCGTTCGACCGGGGGGACTCCTCGTCGAAGCCCATCAGTTCGTCGAAGGCCTCGTTGGCGAAGACGACCGTGCCGCCGGGCTCGACGGCGAGGACGGCCAACGGAATGCGGTCGAGCACGACGGTCACCGGCAGTGACGGGAACTGCGTCGTGGTCGAGACCGCCTCGGACGTGGGATTTCTCCGGTCGCTCACAGCGTCACTCATCGGTGGTACCGCACCCTTACGTCGTGGCTCGTTCGTCCTGACACGGCCCGGGGGACCGCGGATGCGATGCTATCAGCGGACAGCACCGCATCCGGGTTTCCGACGGTCTCTAGTGGTCGCCCTGGTTCTTCAGGCGCTCGACCGATGCCTCGAACTCCGCCTCGGCCTCGGCGCGGCCGACCCAGTTGGACCCGGTGACGTGCTTGTTCGGCTCGAGATCCTTGTAGTGCAGGAAGAAGTGCTCGATCGCGTCGAGCTCGAACTGCGAGACGTCCGAGAGATCCTGGATGTGGTCCCACCGCGGATCGCCCGCCGGGACGCACAGCACCTTGTCGTCGCCGCCGGCCTCGTCGACCATCTTGAACATCGCCACGGGGCGGGCCTCGACGAGGACACCGGGGAACACGGACTCCGGCAGCAGGACGAACGCGTCGAGCGGATCGCCGTCCTCACCGAGGGTGTTCTCGATGAAGCCGTAGTCCGCGGGGTAGCCCATCGCCGTGTAGAGGTAGCGGTCCAGGCGCACTCGCCCGGACTCGTGGTCGACCTCGTACTTGTTGCGCTGACCCTTGGGGATCTCGATGGTCACGTCGAACTTCACGTCCACTGTCCTTTGCTCGGTGGCCCGGCTACCTGCTCGGCGGCCACGTACTGTCGTGCAGTCGTCTGTCGGGCGCATCGAAGGACGCGCCGGTGGTCAGACAGTAACCGGCCGCGTCGATAGGGTGCGAGGAGAGGTGCATCGCCGGAGAACGGCCACGGACCCGCGAGTGGAGGAGAGACGTGAGCTCAGGGAAGCGGCCGTCCGGCACGCCGTTACGCACGCGCGTGCTGCTGATCGGAGCCTCGGTCGTGGTGCTCGTGCTGGCGATCGTCGGCGTCGCGCTGATCACCCCCACGCTCTCCGAGGACTCGACACCCGTGGCGACCTCACCCGAGCCGTCGCCCGTTCTGCCCGCCCCGCAGGTGGTTCCGGTCTCACCCGACGCGCCGAAACCGAGCCCGGCGGGCCTCGAGGCGGTGCTCGCCGCACCCCTGCGCAATCCCGATCTGGGCCGCTTCACCGGATCCGTCGCGGACGCGATCACCGGCGAGGTGTTGTGGAGCGCCGATGCGGACACCCCCATGACGCCGGCGTCGACCACCAAGATCCTCACGGCCGCGGCCGCCATGATGGCGCTGCCGGCCGACCACCGTGTGACCACCAAGGTCGTGGCGGGCGACGCGGCCGGTCAGGTGGTGCTCGTCGGTGACGGCGACCCCACGCTCACGGCGGAGCCGGTCGGACGACCCGGGTTCTACGACGGGGGAGCCCGCATCGACGACCTCGCCGAACAGATCCGCAGGTCCGGCACGACCGTCACGTCCATCGCCGTGGACGGCGGCGCGTACTCGGGGCCGGAGCAGGCGCAGGGCTGGTTCCCCGGCGACGTGGCCGCCGGATACATCGCACCCATCGAACCGATCACCCTCGACGGGGGTCGCTCGGTGCCGACGGTCGACGAGTCGCCGCGCAGCGCCACTCCCGGTCTCGACGCCGGTCGGGCGTTGGCGCGCGCTCTCGGCCTGGACCCGGCCGTCGTGACGGACGGTCGCGCGCAGTCCGGTGCCGGATCTCTCGCGACGGTGCAGTCCGCGCCTCTGCGGCAGCGGCTCGGGCAGATGTTGGGGTTCTCGGACAACGTGCTCGCGGAGGCCGTCGGTCGCGAGATCGCCGAGGAGGTGGGCCGGCCCGCGTCGTTCGACGGGGCCACGGACGCCGTCCTGGAGACACTGCAGAAGAACGGCGTCGACATCACCGGAGTCACGCTCGAGGACACCAGCGGACTCTCCGTCGACAATCTCATCCCTGCCCGGGTGCTGGGCGCGCTCGTCACCCGGGCCGCCGGGTCCGGCACCGAGAACCTGCGGCCGATGCTCGACTACCTGCCCGTCGCCGGTGCCACGGGCACGCTCGCCGCCCGCTACGCGTCGGGTGACCGCACGGCCGCGGGGTGGCTGCGCGCCAAGACGGGAACGCTCTCGACCGCCAGTGCGTTGGCCGGATACGTGACCGACGAGAGCGGCCGGGTGTTGACGTTCGCGTTGATGTCCAACGACAGGCCGCCCGAGGTCGGTCGTCCGGCCCTGGACGCACTCGCGTCGACGCTCCGCTCCTGCGGCTGCACCTGACCGGTCGATTCCGAGAGAGAACAGGGGTGAGGGCATGTCCGACACTGGTGTGATCGATTGGGGTCTGGCCGCCCGGACGGGTGCCCGGCTCGCACCACGGGGGCCGAAGACGTCGCGGTACACCGCGGACGCGGCGCTGCGCGAACTGGCCGACGCGTCGGTACGCGCCGAGGGCCCCGTGCGCGAGGTCACGGGCCTCGCCGACGGTCTGCCCGTCCCGGCGGCGCGCGTGCTCGATCGGCCGGAGTGGATCGCCGCCGCGTCCGAGTCGATGCGGCACCTGGTCAGTGATTCCGACGGCGACGACAGTTCGTTCCTCGGCGGCAAGCCGGGCGGCGTGCAGGCGGGCGCGATGCTGGCGTTCCTGTCGACGGCCATTCTCGGGCAGTACGACCCCTTCACCGGTCCGGACGGAACGCTGCTGCTCGTGGCACCCAACATCGTCTCCGTGGAGCGATCGCTTCGCCTGCGGCCCAGCGACTTCCGACTGTGGGTGTGCCTGCACGAGGTGACGCACCGCGTGCAGTTCTCGTCGTCGCCGTGGCTCGCGGGTTACATGAAGGACAACGTCACCACGCTGCAGGGCGGCGCGGACGAGCCCCTGGCCGACGTCGTGGGACGCCTCGCGGCGGCGGTGCGGTCCCGCGGGCAGGACGGCGGCGACGGCGGCATCATCGGTCTGCTCCGGGCGACGCAGGCACCCGCGCAGCAGGAGGCACTCGATCGTCTGCTGGTGCTCGGAACGCTGCTCGAAGGCCATGCCGACCACGTGATGGACGCGGTGGGTCCCGCGGTGGTGCCGTCGGTCTCGGCGATCCGCAAGGCCTTCGACGCCCGTCGCACGCGGAAGCAGAACCCGGTGCAGCGCGTGATCCGCGCGCTGCTCGGGATGGACGCGAAGATGGCGCAGTACGTCCGCGGCAAGGCGTTCGTCGACGCCGTCGTCGGCCAGGTCGGCATGGAGCGTTTCAACACCGTGTGGACCGACGCGGACACGTTGCCGCTGCTCTCCGAGATCGAGGCGCCGGAGAAGTGGACGCAGCGAGTTCTGGGATGACCGGCGTCCCGGCATGACCGGGGCACGCCCGATGCCGGAGGGCCCGCACCTGCTCACGGTGCGGCGGGCGGTGCGCGCCTGGTTCGGGGAGCACTGCCCGGAGCGCGCCATCGTCGTCGGGCTGTCGGGTGGTGCGGACTCGCTGGCGCTCACCGCCGCCTGTGTGGCCGAGGGCGCGCAGGTGCACGCCGTGGTCGTCGACCACGCGCTGCAGGCGGGTTCGGCCGAGGTGGCGCACAGGGCCGCCGAGCAGGCACGAGACCTCGGGTGTTCCCGCGCCGAGGTGAGGACCGTGTCGGTGACCGGGGCGGGTGGACCCGAGGCCGCGGCCCGGCGCGCCCGGTACGCCGCTCTCGACTCGGTCCGCGGTGACCGCCCGATCTTGCTGGGCCACACGCTGGACGACCAGGCCGAGACCGTCCTGCTCGGACTCGGCCGCGGATCCGGGTCCCGATCGCTGCGGGGGATGGCGGCCTGGGACCCGCCGCGAGGTCGGCCGCTGTTGACCGTGCGCCGCGAGTCCACCGTCGGCGCGTGCGCCGAACTGGGTCTCGCCGCGTGGGACGACCCGCACAACCTCGACCCGTCCTTCGTTCGGGTCCGACTCCGCGGCGAGGTGCTCCCGCTGCTGGAGGACGTCCTGCACGGCGGTGTCGCCGCCGCGCTCGCGCGCACCGCCGACCAGCTGCGCGAGGACGGCGCCGTTCTCGACGCACTCGCCGCGGACATCGCCGTGTCCGCCCGCGTCGGCGACGCGCTGGAGGTGTCCGCCCTCGTGGAGGTACCGGGTGCACTCCGTCGGCGGGTGATCCGCGAGTGGCTGGCCGACTGTGGAGTGCCGTTGCGCAACGAGGCGCAGGTGCGCGCCGTGGACGATCTCGTCGGCGCGTGGCGCGGGCAGGGCGGCGTCGCGGTGGCCGGGGGCGGCCCGGTCGAGAGGTTGGTCGTCGAGAGACGACGTGGCAAGCTCGACCTGGTTCGGTGGACCGGCCGGGCCGCGAGCGAGTGAAGGGACACCCGTGTACGAGGGCGACATCGCATCGATCCTGATCTCCCGAGAGGAGATCGACAAGCGTATCGCCGAGCTGGCCGAGGAGATCGCCGCTCGCTATCCGGTGGGGGCTCCCGAGGGTGATCTGCTGCTCGTCGGAGTTCTCAAGGGCGCCATCATGTTCATGACGGATTTCGCACGCGCACTGCCGATCCCGAGCCAGCTCGAGTTCATGGCGGTCAGTTCGTACGGATCGTCCACGTCCTCGTCGGGCGTCGTCCGCATCCTCAAGGACCTCGACCGCGACATCCACGGCCGCCACGTCCTCATCGTGGAGGACATCATCGACTCCGGTCTGACGCTGTCGTGGTTGATGAAGAACCTCGCCACGCGCCAGCCCGCGTCGCTCGAGGTGGTCACCTTGCTCCGCAAGCCCGACGCGGTGAAGGTGGACGTCGACGTCGCGAACGTCGGCTTCGACATCCCGAACGAGTTCGTCGTGGGCTACGGCCTCGACTACGACGAGCGTTACCGCGACCTTCCCTACATCGGACTGCTGGAACCCCGGGTCTACGGAGGCTGATCGAATGTCGCGCGAACAGGTCGGCCCCACCGCCACGTCCATCGCGGACGACGTCCGGAACGGGCGGGTCCAACCTGCCGCGGTAGCCCGAGAAGCGTTGGACCGCATCGCCACTCGGAACGACGACCTGCACGCGTTCGTCGTGGTGCGTCCCGACGAGGTGCTCCGGGAAGCGGACGCGATCGCCGTCCGAGCGGATCTACGGGCCCTGCCGCTCGCCGGCGTTCCGGTGGCGATCAAGGACAACGTCCCGGTGACGGGCTACCCGATGCGCAACGGTTCGCTCGCGACGTCCGACACTCCCGCCGCCGCGGATCACCCGGTGGTCGCGCGCCTGCGCGGCGCGGGCGCCGTGGTCGTCGGTCTCACCTCGGTTCCCGAGCTGTGCCTGTGGGGCGCGACGGACGGTGCCGACGGCATCGCCCGCAATCCGTGGAACCGTGACCTCACCCCGGGCGGATCGTCCGGTGGCGCCGCCGCCGCGGTCTCCTCGGGCATGGTGCCCGTCGCCCACGGCAACGACGGCATGGGGTCCATCCGGATCCCCGCCGCGAACTGCGGACTGGTCGGCATCAAGCCGGGGCTCGGCCTCGTCCCGTCCGAACTGGGCAACGGCTCGTGGTTCGGCATGTCGGAGAACGGTCCGTTGACCACGACCGTCGCCGACGCGGCGCTCCTGCTCTCGGTCATGGCGGACGATCCGGATCTCGCCTACGTCGACGCTCCCGAGACCACGCGCATCGGGGTCGCCGTGGAGTCGCCGTCGCCCGTCGTGCGAGTGGATCCCCACTTCCGGCAGGCCGCACTCGACGTCGCCCGGGAGCTCGAGCGGATCGGGCACCGCACCAGCACGGCAGCGCTGCCCTACCCGGCCAGTCCACTCGGGCAGCTCGCCCGCTGGACGGCCGGCGGAGCCGCGGACGCCGCCGGGCTCGACGTGTCGGCGCTGCAGAAGCGAACCCGTCGCCACATCGCGGTGGGTCGGCGAGCGGCACGGTTCGTGCGGCCGTCGCAGACCGAGACGCTCACGCGACGCATGCGCTCGTACTTCGAGAGTGTCGACGTGGTGCTGACGCCGGCGCTCGCCGCGCCGCCGATCCGTGCGGACCGGTGGAGCGAGCGCGGGTGGGCAGCCAACATGGCGGCCAACATTCGCTACGCACCCTTCGCGGCACCGTGGAACTTGCTGGGGTGGCCCGCCGTGAGTGTGCCCGCGGGACTCCATCCCGAGTCGGGGACTCCGCTGGCCGTGCAGCTGGCGGGCCCTCCCGGGTCCGAGCGTCGACTGCTGGCGCTCGCGGCACAGATCGAACAGCATCGGCCCTGGCCACGCACCGCGGCCGACCGGTAACACTCGTCACGCGCAGCTGGGCGCGGGAACCTCACCGCGTGTCGGCGCGTTGACCGAGATGTGCGCGCCGCCCGGCCGTCCGCATCCGCGGTAACCTGGCTTGTCCGGTGCGCAACCGGCAACGATCGAGAACTGCTGCCGGCCGACCGACGCGAACCATGACCACCTGCCTGTGAGTCCGACTGCCATCGAGGGCGACGCTGTATGAACCGCAAGACTTTGTTCCGCAACCTGGCGATAGTCGCCGGCATCCTGTTGGTGATCTTCGCCTTCAGCTACTTCGGCGACGACACGCGGGGGTGGAAGAGTGTCGACACGTCGGTCGCCGTCGCGCAGCTCGACGACCAGAACGTGCAGACCGCGCAGATCGACGACCGTGAGCAGCAGGTTCGTCTGACGCTGAAGAGCGGCAACGACGCCACCGGCAACGAGACGCAGATCATCTCGCAGTACCCGGACGCCGCGTCGCAGCAGATCTTCGACAAGGTCGCCGCGTCGGGTGCCGAGAGCTACGACACCGAGGTGACGCAGGACAGCTGGTTCACGTCGATCCTGGTGTTCCTGCTCCCCATGATCATCCTGCTGGGCATCTTCATCTTCGTGATGTCGCGCATGCAGGGCGGCGGGCGTGGCGGTGTCATGGGCTTCGGCAAGTCCAAGGCCAAGCAGCTCACCAAGGACATGCCGAAGACGACGTTCGCGGACGTGGCAGGGGCGAACGAAGCGGTCGAAGAGCTGTACGAGATCAAGGACTTCCTGCAGAACCCGGCCCGCTACCAGGCACTCGGCGCGAAGATCCCCCGCGGCGTGCTGCTCTACGGCCCTCCCGGAACCGGCAAGACGCTGCTCGCCCGCGCCGTCGCCGGTGAGGCCGGCGTGCCGTTCTTCACCATCTCGGGTTCCGACTTCGTCGAGATGTTCGTCGGTGTCGGTGCCTCACGTGTGCGCGACCTGTTCGAGCAGGCCAAGCAGAACAGCCCCTGCATCATCTTCGTCGACGAGATCGACGCCGTCGGTCGCCAGCGCGGGGCCGGTCTGGGCGGCGGACACGACGAGCGCGAGCAGACTCTCAACCAGCTACTGGTCGAGATGGACGGCTTCGGTGAGCGCACCGGCGTCATCCTCATCGCCGCGACCAACCGTCCCGACATCCTCGACCCGGCACTGCTGCGCCCGGGCCGTTTCGACAGGCAGATCCCGGTCGGCGCCCCCGACCTCGCAGGACGCCGCGCGATTCTCGCGGTGCACTCGAAGGGCAAGCCGATCGCGCAGGACGCCGACCTCGAGGGTCTGGCCAAGCGCACCGTCGGCATGTCGGGCGCGGATCTCGCGAACGTCATCAACGAGGCCGCACTGCTCACGGCGCGGGAGAACGGCACCGTGGTCACCGAGGCCGCCCTCGAGGAGTCGGTGGACCGCGTCATCGGCGGACCTCGACGCAAGAGCCGCATCATCAGCGAGCACGAACGCAAGATCACGGCGTACCACGAGGGCGGTCACACCCTGGCTGCGTGGGCGATGCCCGACATCGAGCCGATCTACAAGGTCACCATTCTCGCCCGCGGCCGCACCGGTGGTCACGCGATGACGGTGCCGGAGGACGACAAGGGCCTGATGACGCGCTCCGAGATGATCGCGCGCCTCGTCATGGCGATGGGCGGCCGCGCTGCCGAGGAGCTCGTCTTCCACGAGCCGACCACGGGAGCGTCGTCCGACATCGACCAGGCCACCAAGATCGCTCGCGCCATGGTCACCGAGTACGGCATGAGCAGCAAGCTCGGCGCCGTCCGGTACGGCCAGGAGCAGGGCGATCCGTTCCTGGGCCGCTCGATGGGCGTCCAGTCCGACTACTCGCACGAGGTCGCCCGGGAGATCGACGGGGAGGTGCGCAACCTCATCGAGGCCGCGCACACCGAGGCGTGGGCCATCCTGAACGACTACCGCGACGTCCTCGACATCCTGGCCACCGAGCTGCTCGAGCGCGAGACGCTCACGCGCAAGGACCTGGAGAAGATCTTCACCGGCGTCGAGAAGCGTCCCCGCATCACCGCGTTCAACGACTTCGGTGATCGAGTTCCGTCGTCCAAGCCCCCGGTGAAGACGCCGCGCGAGCTCGCGACCGAGCGCGGGGAGCCGTGGCCCCCCGTCTCGATCGTCAAGGAGCCGAGCTACGCCGGCCAGGCCCAGAACGGTCAGGCACAGAATGGCCAGAACGGCCACGCCCAGAACGGGCACGGTCAGAACGGTCACGGTCAGAACGGGCAGGGCCAGAACGGGTCGACCCCGAACGGTCAGGGTGGCGCACATCGCGGCGCCCGTCCCGGCTCCTCGATGCCCGACTACGGCGCACCGGCCGGCTGGTCCGCACCGGGATGGCCTCCTCGCGAGAACGAGGCACCTCGGTACCCGGAGCCGCAGGGTTACGGCCGGCCGCAGGGCTACGGCCAGCCGCAGGGCTACGGCCAGCCCCAGGGTTACGGGCAGCCTCAGGGTCAGGGTGACCCGCAGGGCTACCAGGGTCCGCGTGGGTACCGGGAACCGCGCGGGTACGACGAGCCCCAGCCCTACCAGGAACCGCAGCCATACCAGGAGCCGCAGCCCTATCGGGAACCGCAGGCCTACCGGGAACCGCAGCCCTATCAGGAGCCGTACCAGGATCCGCAGCCGTACGGGCAGTACCCCGGTTCGGGTGTGGGGGAGCCGGCTCAGCCCGAGCCGCGTTACCGCAACCCGCAGAACCCGGAGGGGCAATACCAGCCTCCGCGTGACGAGGCCGAGGATCCCCAGCTGCCGCCGAACACCCAGCGGTGGGAGGGCCCGGACGCGCGCTAGAGTCGCTCGTCCGACCCTCTCGTCCGTGCGGCCGCACCCGCCCGCACATCACTCCGGCTGCTCTGATCCATCGGCAGCGCGTCCGTCAGCGAAGGGACCTCCCGTGTCCGTCAACCAAGCCGATCAGTCGATCGACGAGCCCGTGTCCGTGGTGTCCGGTCGGACGTTCGATCAGGAGCGCGCCGAGGCGGCCGTTCGCGAGCTGCTGCTCGCGGTGGGTGAGGACCCCGAGCGCGAGGGGCTGAAGGACACGCCCGCTCGAGTGGCGCGTGCATACAGGGAGATGTTCGGCGGACTGTTCGTCGATCCCGACGAGGTACTGGGAACGACGTTCGACGAGGCGCACCGCGAGCTCGTCCTCGTGCGGGACATCCCGATGTACTCGACGTGCGAGCACCACCTGGTGTCCTTCCACGGCGTCGCGCACGTCGGCTACATCCCGGGCAAGTCGGGCCGGGTGACGGGCCTGTCGAAGCTGGCGCGGGTCGTCGACCTGTACGCGAAGCGGCCGCAGGTGCAGGAGCGTCTCACCTCGCAGGTCGCCGACGCGATGATGCGCAAGCTCGAACCGCGCGGAGTCATCGTGGTGATGGAGGCCGAGCACCTCTGCATGGCGATGCGGGGAATCCGTAAGCCGGGCGCCAGCACCACCACCTCCGCCGTACGCGGTGTGTTCCAGTCCAGCGCGGTGTCCCGGTCCGAGGCGCTGGATCTCATCCTTCGCAAGTAGGCGCCGCTCGTGTTCACGCTTCCGCACGCGGACGGGCCCGTGGTGATGGGCGTCGTCAACGTCACGGCCGACTCGTTCTCGGACGGCGGCCGCTACCTCGACGTCGACGCCGCGGTGCGTCACGGCCTCGAACTGCACGCCGCGGGTGTCGACATCGTCGATGTGGGGGGCGAGTCGACACGTCCGGGAGCCGACCGCGTCGACCCGTCCGTCGAGGCGGAGCGCGTCGCACCGGTGATCGCCGAGTTGGTCTCTCACGGCGTGTGCGTCAGCGTCGACACGATGCGGGCATCCGTGGCGACTGCGGCGATCGGTGCGGGCGTGTCCATCGTCAACGACGTCTCCGGTGGCCGCGCCGATCCCGACATGGCGGGTGTCGTCGCCGATGCCGGCGTCGCCTGGGTGCTCATGCACTGGCGTTCCACCGTCGACTGGACCCACCGACCGGGTGCCGCGGAGGAGCACGACTACGGCGACATCGTCGAGGACGTGCGCAGCGGACTGCTCCGCCAGGTCGACGCGGCCGTCGCCGCCGGGGTGGACAGTTCCCGCATCATCCTCGATCCGGGGCTCGGCTTCGCCAAGAACGCGGAGCACAACTGGGCGTTGCTCCGCCGACTCGATCGTCTCGTCGACACGGGCATTCCCGTGCTGGTGGGTGCGTCCCGCAAACGATTCCTCGGCACTCTGCTCGCCCGCGACGGGCAGCCTCGCCCTCCGCACGGCCGCGACGCTGCGACGGCCGCGATCTCGGTGCTGTCCGCCGTGGCGGGCGCCTGGGGGGTGCGCGTCCACGACGCCGTCGGCACTCTCGACGCTCTCGCCGTGCACCGGCAGTGGCACGGCCCGACCGAACCGAAAGGCACGACATGACCGATCGCATCGAGCTGCGCGGATTGACCGTGCGCGGCAATCACGGTGTCTTCGACCACGAGAAGCGCGACGGGCAGGATTTCCTCGTCGACCTCGTCGTCCACATGGATCTCGCCCCGGCCGCGGCATCGGACGACCTGACGAAGACGGCGCACTACGGCGAGTTGGCCGAGGCCGCCGCCGCGGTCGTCGCGGGGCCGAGTCGCGATCTCATCGAGACGGTCGCGAGCGAGATCGCCGACGGTGTCCTGACGGATCCGCGCGTGGAACGCGTCGAGGTCACCCTGCACAAGCCGTCGGCTCCGATCCCCCTGACCTTCACGGACGTGGCCGTCGTGGTGACCCGATCGAGGTCTGCGTGACCCGCGCGGTGCTCTCGATCGGGAGCAACATCGGGGACAGCGAACAGCAGTTGCGGGCCGTGGTCGAGGGTCTCGGTGACGCCGTCGTCGCAGTGTCGACCGTGTTCGCCACCGCCCCGTGGGGCGGCATCGACCAGCAGGACTTCCTCAACGCCGTCGTGATCGTGGACGACGAGAACACCGACTGCCGGGGCTGGTTGCGACGGGGACAGCAGTTGGAGACGGCCGCTCACCGCGAGCGGGTGCAGCGCTGGGGACCGCGGACCGTCGACGTGGACATCGTCGTGTGCGACGACGTCGTCAGCGACGACCCCGAGCTGATTCTTCCGCACCCACTGGCGCACGAGCGCGCCTTCGTCCTCGCACCGTGGCTGGACGCGGATCCCGACGCCGTGCTGCGTGGCCGATCGGTGCGCGACCTGCTGGCCGAGCTGCCGGAGTTCGAACGCGCCGGTGTGCGTCGCACCGAGACACGGCTGTGGGACCCGGTGCGCTGCGGGCGGGCCGGCGGTGACTCCACGTGAGCCCGACGCGCGTGCGCGACCTCGTCGCGCTCGCGGCGTTCGCCGTGGTGGCCACCTGGATCCTCGCGTCCTCGTTCTACGGGTCTGTTCCGCCGATCTCGACGTTCGCCGGAGCGTCGCTGTATCCGGTGGCGGTCGTCCTCGTGGTCGTGGGTCTGCTGGTGCGGTCCCGATTGCGCACCCGCAGGATCGGCCCCGTGCCCGGCCAGCTGCATCCGATCACGGTCGCGCGCGCCGTCGCACTGGCGAAGGCCGCGGCCCTCGTCGGTGCAGCGGCGGCGGGAGTGTGGGCCGGTCTGCTGATCCATCTGCTGCCCCTGCGGTCCTCGGTGCGCGCGGCGTCGGAGGACACGCCGGGAGCGCTGATCGGCCTCGTCGCCGGGATCGTCGCCGTGGCCGCTGCCCTGTGGCTCGAGCACTGCTGCCGGACACCGGACGACAGAGCCGACGAGCCCGCCCACTGACCCGATCGCGGCCGTCCTCGGACACCCCGTCCGTGCATGGTGAAGTGCGACAGCCGCCCGAGCCGTTACCCTGGGATTCATGACGGACACCGGCAGGAGCAAGGCGAACCGTCGCACGAAACGCGGCGGCAACCACACGGCTCTCGCCGGTCTGGTTCTGCTGGGCGTGGTGGCCAGCGTTCTGATGATCCTCAGCGACAGCGTTCCGCTGCTGCGCGTGGGCATCGTGGCAGCGCTGTGGGCCGCCGTTCTCGGGGCGTTCGCGATGACGAAGTACCGCCGCGACGCCGCGGTGGATCAGATGAAGGCGCGCGATCTGCAGACCGTCTACGAGCTCCAGCTGGAGCGGGAGATTGCCGCGCGCCGCGAGTACGAGCTCGGCGTCGAGTCGCGGGTGCGCGCCGAGATCGGTGCCGACGGAGACGAGATGCGTGCTCTCCGAGCCGAACTCGCGTCGCTACGCCGCAGCCTGGAGATGCTGTTCGACGGCGAGTTGCCCGACGACCGCGCTGCCATCGCCGGCGAGGCGATGCGGATGCGGGAGCTGGCCGAGCGCTCCTACAGCGGCTACGAGCCGGCGCCGTCCGGTCTGTACGTTCCCGGATCGCGCACCCGCCCGCCGAGCTTCGCCCCCGATCCGACCTACTCCCGGCCCGGATTCGCCACTCCCTTCGACGACCCGGTCACGGCGGAGACGTCGGTCATCGGCGGCGAGTTCGATCACGACGGCACCTTCCATCCGGCACCCGCACCGCAGTCGCCGCGCACCCCCGAGTGGAACCCGTCGAGTCACCGCGCCGACAGCATTCCCGTCGCCCCCGAGCCGGAACCCCTTCCCCAGCCGGAACCCGAGCCCGAGCCGGAACCGCTGCCGGAACCCGAACCCGAACCCGAACCCCTGCCGGAGCCCGAGCCGCTCCCCGAACCCGAGCCGCAGCCCGAACCCGATCCGCTGCCGACCCTGGACGTCGAGCCCGAACCCGAGCCGGAAGAGCCCGAGCTTCCGGAACCCGCGCCCGTCGCACCCGTGCAGTCGGGCGGTCGACGACGCGCTGCGGATCCGGACGACGAGTCCGACGCACCGGTCGACGCAGGGTCGGGAGCACATTCGAGTGGGCGCTCCGTCGCGGACATCCTCGCGGGGATGGGCACCGCGGACGCGTCGACAGGATCGGGTCGCCGGCGCCGCCGTGCCGAGTAGACACCGCGCCGAGTGAGAGCTTCGCCGAGTGAGATCTGCGCCGCGGGTGTGACCGGCGTCGCATGGCGGTCGGTCGACGCCGGACACTAGTGTGGGCGTCGATGAGTCCGGTACCCGCCGAGCGGGACTGGAACTGTATCCCCGAGAGGACCCTTCTTGTCCCCCGATCGAGTCACGTCCGACCCCGCCCCGGCGCGCCTGTCCGTCGGTGTCGTGTCCGCAGGCCGAGTCGGTACCGCGCTGGGTGAGGCGCTCGAACGCGTCGGCCACGTCGTGTTCGGCTGCGCCGCCGTCTCCGACGCGTCCCGGCGCCGCGCCGAGACCCGCCTCCCCGACGCGGAGATGATGCCGGCCACGGACGTGGCGCGGCGCAGTGAACTGCTGATCCTGGCGGTGCCGGATCAGGAACTGGACGCGCTGGTCCGCGGGTTGGCGCGCACCGATGCGGTGTCGCCCGGAACTCTCGTGCTGCACACGTCCGGCGCCAACGGTGTCGGCATCCTCGCACCGCTGGCGGGCCGAGGAGTGGTGACGATGGCTGTGCACCCCGCGATGACCTTCAGCGGCAAACCCGAGGACACCGACCGTCTGGCGACCGCGTGCTTCGGCATCACGGCGGCCGACGAGATCGGCCTCGCGATCGCGCAGGGACTGGTGCTCGAGATCGGCGGCGAGCCCGTGGGTGTGCCCGAGGAGGCGCGCACGCTGTACCACGCCGCGCTCGCCCACGGGTCGAACCACCTGGTCACTCTGGTCGTCGACGCCCTCGACGCGCTGCGGGACGCGTTGGCCCACGAGGAACTTCCCGGCCAGCAGCCGGTGGAACAGCGTCCCGGTGGTGTGGCGGAGCGGGTTCTGGCGCCACTGCTGTCGGCGGCGTTGGACAACGTGCTGCGCAGCGGACAGGGCGCGTTGACCGGTCCGGTGGCGCGCGGCGAGGGGGCGACGGTGTCCAGGCATCTCGACGCGTTGACCGATCTCGACCCGCGGATCGCCGCGGGCTATCGCGCGATGTCACTGCGTACGGCCGAGCGGACCGGCGCGGACGACACCGTGATGAACGTCCTGCGGGACAACGAATGAGGAGGCAGCCGTGAGTGCACTCGACGGCGCGTACACACCGGGTGAACTGACGGTGCATCACGCACCCGATGTGGTCCGGTCGGTCACCCGAGCCCTGCGCTCGGCGGGACGCCGAGTCGCGCTCGTGCCCACCATGGGTGCGTTGCACGCCGGTCACGTCCAGCTCGTGGAGATGGCGAAGCGGAGCGGCGCTGTCGTCGTGGTGTCGATCTTCGTCAACCCGCTGCAGTTCGGGGCGGGGGAGGATCTCGACGCGTACCCGCGCACCCTCGACGCCGACCTGGACGTGCTGCGCGCAGCCGGGGTGGAACTGGCCTTCGTCCCGAGTGTGCAGGACATGTACCCGCACGGTCCGCGGACGACGGCGCACCCCGGTCCGCTCGGTGCCGAACTCGAAGGCGCTTCGCGGCCCGGCCATTTCGCCGGGATGCTGACGGTGGTCGCGAAGCTGCTCGGCATCGTCGCACCCACCACGGCCTACTTCGGGGAGAAGGACTACCAGCAGCTGGTCCTCATCGACCAGATGGTGCGCGACCTGAACATCGACGTCGAGATCCGCGGCGTTCCCATCGTTCGCGAGTCCGACGGTCTCGCCCTGTCCTCGCGCAACCGGTACCTCGACGAGCACCAGCGGTCCCTCGCGGTGGCCCTGTCGGCAGCGCTGATCGCCGGCACCCATGCTGCCGAGGGTGGTTCGGATGCCGTTCTGGCGGCGGCGCAGTCGGTGCTCGACACGGTGCCGGAGGTGGACGTCGACTACCTCGAGGTACGCGGCGCCGATCTCCGTGACGCACCCGAGGAGGGAGACGGCCGGTTGCTGGTCGCCGCCCGCGTGGGCACCACGCGCCTGCTCGACAACGTGGGCGTCGCTCTCGGTACCGGATTCCAGGGTCGCGATCCGGAATCCGCAGCCGGACAACGCCATCTCGGCCACTCCTGACTCCACTCCGACCGATCGGCCTCCGGCCTGCCCGCTCCAACCGACCGGCCTCCGGCCTGCCCGCAACTCCGCCCGGCTCCAGACAGGTAAGGACCCACCATGCTCCGCACGATGATGACCTCGAAGATCCACCGCGCCACCGTGACCCACGCCGATCTGCACTACGTGGGGTCGGTGACCATCGATCAGGACCTGCTCGACGCCGCCGCGCTGCTCGAGGGTGAGCAGGTGACCATCGTGGACATCGACAACGGGGCTCGGCTCGAGACCTATGTCATCGCGGGACAGCGTGGTTCGGGAGTGGTCGGGATCAACGGCGCCGCAGCGCATCTCGTGCACCCGGGTGATCTGGTGATCATCATCGCCTACGGCATCCTCGATCCGGCCGAGGTCGCCGAGTACGCGCCGAACGTGGTGTTCGTCGACGGCGACAACCGCCCCGTCCAGGTTGGCTCCGATCCGGCGGACAGCCCGGCCGGCTCCGGACTGATCTCGCCGCGCACACTCACCGCGGACACGCGTGACACGGTCTCGGTCTGATGCTGCTCACCGTCGACGTCCGCAACACCAACATCGTGTTGGGCGTGTTCACCGGCAGCGGTGACCACGCGCGGCTCACGCGGCAACGCCGGATGCGGACGGACGCGTCGATGACGGCGGACGAGCTCGCGTTGACCTTTCGCGGTCTCCTCGGTCCCGACGTGGAGACCATCACGGGTGTCGCGGCGCTCTCGACGGTCCCGTCGGTGCTGCGCGAGATCCGGACGATGCTGGGGCGGTACTGGTCGCACGTTCCCCACGTGGTCGTCGAGCCCGGCGTGCGCACGGGAGTGCCTCTGCTGGTGGACAATCCGAAGGAGGTGGGCGCCGACCGCATCGTCAACAGCCTCGCGGCCCACCACCTGTACGACGCGCCGTGCATCATCGTCGACTTCGGGACGTCCACGTGTGTCGACGTCGTGTCGGCCAAGGGGGAGTTCCTGGGCGGATCGATCGCACCCGGACTCGAGATCTCCATGGACGCGCTCGCGTCCCGCTCCGCGGCGCTGCGCAAGGTCGAACTGGTCCGGCCCCGAGGCGTTCTCGGCAAGAACACCGTCGAGGCCATGCAGTCGGGTGCGATCTTCGGCTTCGCCGGTCTCGTCGACGGCATCGTCGACCGGGTGTGCCGCGAGGTGCCCGGCTTCGACGGCGACGACGTCGTCGTGGTGGCCACCGGCGACACGGCGTCGCTCGTCATGGACGACTCCTCGTCGATCGATCGCATCGAGCCGGACCTCACGTTGGCGGGACTGCGGCTGGTCTACGAGCGCAATCAGGCCCGTCGCCGCTGATCGAGGCCACGACGGTCGAGGTGGCGCGCTGCCGAACTGTGTGCCACACTTTCGGGGTGACTGATCGCACGGGTGCTCGGGAGTGTTGTCGGGGCTGACGCCTGCCCTGACTGTCATCACACCTCCCTGGAGTCCTGTCGTGCTCTCGCTCTCTGCTGTCGCCCCCACCTCTCTGCGTCCCGCCGATCTGCTGCGCCTCACCGATCAAGGTGCGGCGGACGTGCTCGACGGTCGCCATGATGCGCTCCTCCCGCCCGGTGGAGTGTTCCCAGCCGGTGAACGGTGGTGTGCCCGTCTGCATTCGGACGATCTGGTCGACCTGTGGCTCATCAGCTGGGTGCCGGACAAGTCCACCGAACTGCACGACCACGCCGGATCGCTCGGCGCGCTGACCGTCCTGAGCGGCTCGCTCAGCGAATACCGTTGGAACGGTGAGGGTCTGCATCACCGCCGCCTGGACGCGGGTGATCAGGCGTCCTTCCCGCTGGGGTGGGTCCACGACGTCACCCACGCACCGGCCCCGACATCGGACCCGGTGACCGTGAGCGGTCCGACACTGAGCGTGCACGCGTACTCGCCGCCGCTGACGGCCATGTCCTACTACGAGATCGGCGAGCGCGGTGCTCTGCGCCGCACCCGGTCCGTCCTGACCGACCTGCCCGAGGGAGACGCGTGATGACGACTCGACCCACCACCCGATCGAGCATCGACGACATGCTCGAGCGCGCACGGTCCACGTACCGCCGCACGGACGTCTCCGAGCTGGCCGATGCCGTCGCCCGCGGCGCGGTGCTCGTCGACATCCGCCCCCAGGCACAGCGCGCGCTGGAGGGGACCATGCCGGGGGCACTGGCCGTCGAGCGCAACGTCCTCGAGTGGCGGTGCGACCCCACGAGCAGCGCACGCCTGGCCATCGCGGTGGATCACGACGTCGAGTGGATCGTGCTGTGCTCCGAGGGCTACACCTCCTCGCTGGCCGCCGCGGCGCTGCAGGAACTGGGGCTCACGCGAGCGTCCGACGTCATCGGTGGGTACCGCGCCATCGTCGACGCCGGGCTCACCGGCGTCGTGGGGAGCGCACGGCACTGCCTGCGCGAAGGGCGCACTCTCGTCGCGCACTGACCTCTCTATAGGCTGGGCAGTCGTGACCGAGACACCACGAGCAGACACCGACCCCGCCGCCGTTCCCACCGACGACACCCCGGAACAGGTGCGCATCCGCCGCGAGAAGCGCGCCCGGCTGCTGGAGTCCGGGCGCGAGGCGTATCCGGTGTCGGTCGCGAGGACGCACTCGCTGGCCGAGGTCCGGGCTGCGCATCCCGCGCTCGAGCCGGACACACACACCGGCGAGCAGGTGGGGGTGGCCGGTCGCGTCATCTTCCTGCGCAACACCGGCAAACTCTGCTTCGCGACGCTGCAGGACGGGGACGGCACGCAGCTCCAGGCCATGATCTCCCTCGCCGGTGTCGGCGAGGACGCGCTGGCGCTGTGGAAGTCGGACGTCGATCTCGGCGACATGATCTTCGTGCACGGCGAGGTGATCAGCTCCCGACGCGGCGAGCTGAGCGTCATGGCGGACGAGTGGCAGATGGCGTCCAAGTCGCTGCGGCCCCTGCCCGTCGCCCACAAGGAGATGAACGAGGAGTCCCGCGTCCGCCAGCGGTACGTCGACCTCATCGTGCGTCCCGAGGCGCGGGAGAACGCCCGCCGCCGCGTCGCCGCGCTGCGCGCACTGCGTGACGGGCTCGAGCGCCGCGGATTCCTGGAGATCGAGACCCCGATGCTCCAGACGCTGCACGGTGGCGCCGCGGCCCGACCGTTCACGACGCACTCGAACGCGCTCGACATCGACCTGTTCCTCCGCATCGCTCCCGAACTGTTCCTCAAGCGGGCGGTCGTGGGCGGCATCGACCGGGTCTTCGAGATCAACCGCAACTTCCGCAACGAGGGCATCGACTCCACGCACTCCCCGGAGTTCGCGATGCTCGAGACGTACGAGGCCTACGGCACGTACGACGACTCCGCGGTGATGACGCGCGAGCTCGTCCAGGAAGTCGTCCAGGCCGTGTACGGGTCGCTCCAGGTCACCCTCGCGGACGGTTCCGCGTACGACTTCGCGGGCGAGTGGACCACCATCGAGATGTACCCGTCGTTGTCGGCCGCCGTCGGCATCGAGGTGACACCGGAGACGAGCCCGGGCGACCTGCGTGCGCTGGCCGATCGGGTGGGTCTCGCCGTGCCGACGGACAAGGGGTGGGGCCACGGCAAGCTGGTCGAGGAGCTGTGGGAGCACAGCTGCGGGGACCAGCTCCACGCTCCGACGTTCGTCCGCAACTTCCCCGTGGAGACGTCGCCACTGGTCCGCGCCCATCGCAGCATCCCCGGTGTGGTGGAGAAGTGGGACCTGTACGTCCGGGGCTTCGAGCTCGCCACCGGCTACTCGGAGCTCGTCGATCCCGTCGTGCAGCGTGAGCGCTTCGTCGATCAGGCCCGGCTGGCGTCGGCCGGCGACGACGAGGCCATGGTTCTCGACGAGGATTTCCTCACCGCCATGGAGTACGCGATGCCCCCCACAACGGGTACCGGAATGGGCATCGACCGCCTTCTGATGGCGCTCACCGGGTTGGGTATTCGCGAGACCATCCTCTTTCCATTGGTACGTCCCGACCGCGGCTGACGGCGAATAGAAACATTCCACTCGGTACGCTGCATTGCCTCGGTAATGCGCGCTATTATCGACCTCGCTCGGCGAAAAGTGTCGCTGTGTTCGGAGGGGGGGAATGCGTCGAATGGTCAAGAAGGTGACGGTCACGCTGGTCGATGACGTCGACAACGTACCGGCTGACGAGACGGTGTCGATCGGGTTGGACGGCACGTGGTTCGAGTTGGATCTGTCCAACTCGAACGCCGATGAGCTGCGGAAAGTCATGGACCAATGGATCCAGCACGCGCGGCGGGTGTCGACGCGGACGACCGGGGGAGGGCCGGCCGCGAGCTCGTCCGGGGGCACGCGGACACGCGGAGCGGCCGATCGGGCGCGCAGTGCTGCAATACGGGAATGGGCGCGCACGCAAGGTTTCGAGATCAGCGCGCGGGGCCGCATATCGTCCGAGATCGTGCGGGCCTGGGAACTTTCTTCGTGATTCTGTCCTGTCTGTCGGAGTCATTGTCATTCGATTGAATGACAATGACTCCAATGGATGGGCGGAATGTCCGTCACGTCTCATCACGCCGACCCATTGCCGTGGGTGCCGATCAGGAGTAGGCCGTTCGCTGCGGGCGAAGGCGGGAACGGTGAATCCGCTGTCGCTCGTGGTAACGAATCTCCGGTGCAGTGCGTTGTGACTGCATACAAGGGTGCCGGTGTCGTCCCGATGGACGCGCCGAGCGCGTGGGAGCCACCGTTCGCCGTCGGATGAACTTCCCCGGCGGAGCGGCACTCGAAGGTCACGGCAACTAGAGTGAGAGTCGGGCTCGAGGTTCGGACTAGAGGGTCCGACGCCTGCCCCGTCATCAGTGTGAGGGAGAGCGATGTTCGAGAGGTTCACCGACCGCGCACGGCGCGTCGTCGTCCTGGCCCAAGAAGAGGCCCGGATGCTCAACCACAACTACATCGGCACGGAGCACATCCTGCTGGGTCTCATCCACGAGGGTGAAGGCGTGGCGGCGAAGTCTCTGGAGTCGCTCGGGATCTCCCTCGAAGGTGTACGCAGCCAGGTCGAGGAGATCATCGGCCAGGGCCAGCAGGCACCGTCCGGGCACATCCCGTTCACTCCGCGTGCCAAGAAGGTCCTCGAACTCAGCCTGCGTGAGGCGCTGCAGCTCGGACACAACTACATCGGCACGGAGCACATCCTGCTCGGCCTCATCCGTGAGGGCGAGGGTGTGGCTGCGCAGGTGCTGGTCAAGCTCGGCGCCGATCTCAACCGCGTGCGCCAGCAGGTCATCCAGCTCCTGTCCGGATACCAGGGCAAGGAGCCCAGCGAGTCCGGCAGCAGCCGCGGCGAGGCGGGCACACCGTCCACGTCGCTGGTGCTCGACCAGTTCGGCCGCAACCTCACGCAGGCCGCACTCGAGGGCAAGCTCGACCCGGTGATCGGACGCGCGAAGGAGATCGAGCGCGTCATGCAGGTGCTGAGCCGCCGTACCAAGAACAACCCGGTGCTCATCGGTGAGCCCGGCGTCGGCAAGACCGCCGTCGTCGAGGGCCTCGCGCAGGCGATCGTCAACGGCGAGGTTCCCGAGACGCTCAAGGACAAGCAGCTCTACACGCTGGACCTGGGCTCGCTCGTCGCCGGCAGCCGGTACCGCGGTGACTTCGAGGAGCGCCTGAAGAAGGTGCTCAAGGAGATCAACACCCGCGGCGACATCATCCTGTTCATCGACGAGCTGCACACGCTCGTCGGCGCGGGTGCTGCCGAGGGCGCGATCGACGCGGCCTCCATCCTGAAGCCGAAGCTCGCTCGTGGTGAGCTCCAGACCATCGGTGCCACCACGCTCGACGAGTACCGCAAGTACATCGAGAAGGACGCGGCCCTCGAGCGTCGCTTCCAGCCGGTGCAGGTCGGCGAGCCGTCGGTCGATCACACGATCGAGATCCTCAAGGGTCTGCGCGACCGGTACGAGGCGCATCACCGCGTCTCGATCACCGACAGCGCGCTCGTGGCGGCCGCGACCCTGGCTGACCGGTACATCAACGACCGCTTCCTGCCGGACAAGGCGATCGACCTCATCGACGAGGCGGGCGCGCGCATGCGCATCCGTCGGATGACGGCGCCGCCGGACCTGCGCGACTTCGACGACAAGATCGCCGATGCTCGTCGGGAGAAGGAGTCCGCGATCGACGCGCAGGACTTCGAGAAGGCCGCCAACCTGCGCGACAAGGAGAAGCAGCTCGTCGCGCAGCGTGCCGAGCGCGAGAAGCAGTGGCGTAGCGGAGACCTCGACGTCATCGCCGAGGTCGACGACAACGAGATCGCCGAGGTCCTGGGCAACTGGACCGGCATCCCCGTGTTCAAGCTGACCGAGGAGGAGACCACGCGTCTCCTGCGCATGGAGGACGAACTCCACAAGCGCATCATCGGCCAGGTCGAGGCGGTCAAGGCGGTCTCGAAGGCCATCCGCCGGACCCGCGCAGGACTGAAGGACCCGAAGCGTCCGTCCGGCTCGTTCATCTTCGCCGGCCCGTCCGGTGTGGGTAAGACGGAGCTGTCGAAGGCTCTGGCGAACTTCCTGTTCGGCGAGGACGACGCGCTCATCCAGATCGACATGGGCGAGTTCCACGACCGGTTCACCGCATCGCGTCTGTTCGGTGCGCCCCCCGGATACGTGGGCTACGAAGAGGGTGGCCAGCTCACCGAGAAGGTGCGCCGCAAGCCGTTCTCCGTGGTGCTGTTCGACGAGATCGAGAAGGCTCACCAGGAGATCTACAACACGCTCCTGCAGGTGCTCGAGGACGGCCGTCTCACCGACGGTCAGGGTCGTACGGTCGACTTCAAGAACACCGTGCTGATCTTCACCTCGAACCTCGGTACGTCGGACATCTCCAAGGCCGTCGGGCTGGGCTTCTCCTCGGGTGAGGGCAGTGGCTCCAACTACGAGCGCATGAAGCTCAAGGTGCACGACGAGCTGAAGAAGCACTTCCGCCCCGAGTTCCTGAACCGCATCGACGACATCGTCGTCTTCCACCAGCTCACCAAGGACGAGATCATCCAGATGGTCGATCTCATGCTGGCGCGGGTGGAGGTTGCGCTCAAGAACAAGGACATGGCCATCGAGGTCACGGACAAGGGCAAGGCGCTCCTGGCGAAGCGTGGATTCGACCCGGTGTTGGGTGCGCGTCCGCTGCGTCGCACCATCCAGCGCGAGATCGAGGACCAGCTGTCCGAGAAGATCCTGTTCGGCGAGATCGAGCCGGGTCAGATCGTGCTGGTCGACGTCGACAACTGGGACGGCGAAGGACAGGGCGAAGACGCAGTCTTCACCTTCCGCGGCGAGAAGAAGCCGATCAGCCTTCCCGACGAGTTGACCGTCGACCTGGCGAAGTCGGGCGAGAGCTCCGAGTAGTACGTACGCACGGCAACGGGCGGGACCCTCACGGGTCTCGCCCGTTCTGCGTTCGTGGTGTCTCTCGCGATGAGTTCGGCCGCACCGCCCGGTCTGTACCGGTATGGCTCCTGCAACCGTGAACTCGATGCTCCTGTCCAGCCCCGATCCCGAAGCGCTCGCCCGGTGGTACGGGGAGGTGTTCGAGGCGCGGCCGATGTCGATGGGCCCGTACACCGTGATCGACCTCGACGGCTTCTTCGTCATGTTCGACAAGCGTGACGACGTGACGGGCCCGAATCGAGAGGGTGCGCGCGTCGTCCTGAACGTGGAACCGGACGACCCGGAGGCGGTCGCCGGTCGAATCGACGCGCTCGGCGGCGAGTGGGTGAGTCCCCTCGAGAGCCGCGACGGGGACCTGTTCGCCACCGCGAAGGATCCCGACGGCAACTGGATCCAGCTGGTCCGTCTGCGGGACGAGATGGAAGCGCAGATGGGCGCTCCGACGACGCCGTTCTCCGGCATCGCGGTCCGAGACATGGAGGACACCACGCGCTTCTACCGCAATGTCCTGGGCATGCGCGTGCTGCCGTCCGAGATGGGTACTTCCTGGATTCGCATCGACCGACGCACCAGCATGCTCGCCTACCCCAAGCCGGATCACGTACCGGCCACGCACACCGTACTGAACATCCCGACGCGTGACATCGACGCCACGGTCGCCGACCTCACAGCGCGAGGTGTCGAGTTCGTCCGATACGACGGGGCACCGCAGGACGACAAGGGTGTCATGCGGGGGAACGGCCCGGACATCGCGTGGTTCACCGACCCGTCCGGCAACGTCCTTGCGGTGATCGCCGTCGACCCGAGCGTCTGACCTGGCATCGGTTCGAAGTCGACAGCCGCTGGATACTCTGAACGAGTCAAGAGTTCCCCAGCGACAAGGATGGCTGATGCCTACTCGTACAGCACGGACAGCATGGAACGGTTCACTCGAGGAAGGCTCGGGACAGGTCGAGCTCTCCAGCTCGAAGGTCGGCACGTACGACGTGTCGTTCCCCAAGCGTGCGGCGGACGACGCGGGCGGCACCACCAGCCCCGAGGAGCTCATCGCCGCAGCGCACTCGTCCTGCTATGCCATGCAGCTCTCGGCCGTCATCGCCGAGGCCGGTGGCACTCCGCAGAGCCTCGACGTCACCGCCGAGGTGTCGCTCGGACCGGACGAGGTCGGCTTCAAGCTGACCGGCATCACGATCACGGTGCGCGGTGAGGTCGACGGTCTGGACGCCGACGGCTTCGCGAAGGCAGCGCAGAACGCCAAGGAGACCTGCCCGGTGAGCAAGGCCCTGACGGGCGTCGAGATCACGCTCGACGCCGCTCTCGAGAGCTAACGCAACAGCTCGAACGTCCCCTGGACGACGGCGAACGCGTAGGCGTTGTCCAGGGGGCCGATCGCCTCGTCGGACTGCAGTTGGGTGGCCACCACCCAGTCCTGTCCCCGAGCGTCGGTCAAGAGCCAGGACCCCGCTACGTCGCCCGCGGCGTTGCCGTTCTTGTAGCCCACGTACGGCCAGCGAGCGGGATCGACCTCGGCGCCGGGGTTCAGCGCGAGGACCTGGCGCACGACGTCGCTCTGCGGACCCGTGATCAACGCCGCGTACGCGCGGCAGATGTCGTTCGCGCTGCCGAACCACTCGACTCCGTCCGGCGTACCGGGCCTCGTCGCGATGCCCTGGTAGTCGAGGTCGGCGGTCACCGGATCGACGGGTTCGCTGTCGATGGTGCGATTCTCGATACCGGCCAGGATGTCGCGGCGGGTCTGCGTGTCGGCGTCGCGCCACTGCGCCCGCAGGTCCGGCCGTCCCCACCCGAGCACGAAGAACTCGCGTGTCGTCGGAAAGGGCGTCAGCGCCGCAGGATTCGCGGCGCCCATGATGGTGACCTCGGACTCGACCGCGTCCCGTCCGATGCGATCCATCAGCAGATCGGTGGCCGTGTTGTCGCTGATCGCGATCATCGCGTCGGTCGCCTCGCGCACCGTCACCGGTGTTCCCTCGGGAGCGAACTGCAACTGTCCCGACGGGGCCGACTTGCGTGCGTCGGTCACGGTCAACTGCTCGTCCCACGACAGCGTCCCGTTGTCGACGGCCCGCGCGACCGCGCCGAGCACGTACAGCTTCGCGACAGAGGCGAGCGGCAGGGAGTCGTCCGCGTTCAGGCTGTGGACGGGAGTACAGGTGCCGTCGGTGACGCGGGAGGCGACGTAGGACGTGCGGGCACCGAGAGCGCTGAGCGCAGCGTCCGACGAGGCGAAGGAGTCGACGCCCTCGGTGTCGGGCAGAGCCTGGATCCCGGACAGCAGGCCGTCCTCGGTGGCGCGCAGTCGCAGCGTCACGGGCGCGTTCCGGCCGGTGCTCAGTTGCACGGTGGACTCGAGGCCGTCCTCGGTCCGTTCGCCCACGGTGAGGGGACCACTCGCCAGGATCTGCGCGACGGGACCGAGCAGCCCGCCGACCTGAGCCAGTGCCTGCGCCAGCTCGGGCGCCGCGAAGGAGTCGATCGCGGCCGGGTCGAGCGTGGTGGGGTCCGGCGTCGTGATCCAACCGAGGACGGTGTCGGTGACCGCCGTGATCGGCGCGCCGGCGGCCGGGGCAGCGGTCGTGTCGGCGGGTTCCGTCGTGGATCCGTCGCCGCGCGCGGCTCCCGACTCGAGCAGCGGATCGACGCCTGCGGAGCATCCGGCGAGCGTGAGAGTCGCGGTGACGGCAGCGGCCAGAATGGCGTACCTGCGTGACGTGGGCATGTGTCGCCGACCTCGTTCCCGCTCGAACTGCTGTGGCTCGAACTGCCGTGAAGAACCGACCTTACCTACAGTCATGTCCGGGTTTACTGGTCGGCCGGTCCGTCTCGACGGGCCGGAACGTCCAGGACGACGTCGAACTCCAGCAACGAGGCACCCGAGGCGACCGGCTTCGCCCGCTCACCGGAATGGGCCTCGCGAGCCGGTCCACCCGACCAGGCCTGGAACGACTCCTCGTCCTCCCACTGCGTGACGACGAAGTAGCGGCTCTCGCCCTTGACCGGGCGGAGCAGCTGGAAACCGAGGAAACCGGGTGAGCCGTCGACCGATCCGGCGCGGGCGGCGAAGCGCTTCTCGAGTTCGGGGCCGGCGCCCTCGGGCACCTCGATGGCGTTGATCTTGACCACTGGCATGGACCCGAGGCTACCTGCGACGGTTACGGTCGAGCGATGCTGGACGACCACGGCGGCTCCGGAGTGCCCCTCGTGCTGCTGCACGGCCTGATGGGCGGCCCGGACACGTGGCGGCGGCAGGTGCCCTGGTTGCGGGAGCACGGCCACGTCCTCGCCGCCCGGGCGGCGGGACACGGGCGTGCTGCTCCGGCGACCCTCACCACGGAGGCGTTCGTCGACGAGCTGCGCGAGGCGCTGGCGCCGTTCGAGTCCGTGATCCTGATCGGTCACTCCATGGGCGCGCTCCACGCGTGGTGCCTCGCGGCGCGCGAACCGGATCGGGTGCGCGGGATCGTCGTCGAGGACATGGCTCCCGACTTCCGCGGTCGCACCTCCGACGGGTGGGCCGCCGTCATCCGTGCGTGGCCCCAGCCGTTCCCCGACGAGGCCGCGGTTCTGGCGTACTTCGGTGACGTCGCGGGGCAGTACTTCCTCGACTCCTTCGAGCGGACGCCGGACGGGCTGCACCTGCACGGAGACGTGGACACGTTCGCGGCGATCTCGGACGAATGGGGACGACGCGACTTCTGGGACGAGTGGCGAGCAGTGCGTGCTCCCGCGCTGCTGCTCGAGGCGGAGCACACGGTCACTCCAGCGGGTCAGATGGCGAGAATGGCTGCACTGCATCACGACTCGACGTACGAGGTGGTCGCCGGCGCCGGGCATCTGGTGCACGACGATCGGCCGGGGGAGTACCGGCGCGCTGTCGAGTCGTTCCTACGAGCCCTCCCCGGCGAGCGCGAAGGCGCCGGCGGACGTCTGCTCGACGAGCCCGTCGACCAGTAGCGAGTTCAGGGCACGGTCACGTTGGCCGGGATCGGTCGTCCACACCAGATCGAGCTCGGACTTCTCCACCGGACCCATCGTGGAGCGCAGTACGTCCATCAGTTTTCCGCGCACCTGCCGATCGGTTCCGGCGAACTTCTGCACCTTCCTCGGCGGTCCGTCGTGCGCCGGCCGACCGGCCTCGACCCACGCGCACGACGGGAGCGGGCAGTCCGCGCAGGCGGGATTGCGTGCGGTGCAGATGACGGCGCCGAGCTCCATCAGTGCCGCCGACAGAGTGGCCGCGGTGGCGACGTCCTCGGGCAGCAAGGCCTCGGTGTCTGCGAGATCTCGTGTGGTGCTGGGGTTTCCGGGCTCGGCGCGGCCGTGGACTGCACGGGCGACGACCCGCCGCACGTTGGTGTCGACGACGGGGACCCGCTGCCCGTAGGCGAAGCAGGCGACGGCGCGCGCGGTGTACGCACCGACACCCGGCAGGGTCAGCAGCGTCTCGACATCCGACGGCGTCTCGTCGCCGTGGTGCTCGGCGAGGACGGCGGCGCAGTCGTGCAGGCGTGCGGCGCGACGGGGATAGCCGAGCTTGCCCCAGGCCCGCAGGACGTCGGCCCGCGATGACGCGGCCATGGCGGACGGCACCGGCCATCGCTGTACCCACTCGACCCAGATCGGAGCGACCCGCGCCACCGGAGTCTGCTGCAGCATCACCTCGCTCATCAGGATCTGCCACCCGCTGACACCGCTACGGCGCCACGGCAGATCCCTGGCCTCGCGTCGGTACCACGAGACCAGAACCTCGCTGTCCATGTCTGTGATCCTTCCCGGAAGTCGGGGCCGCCACCGGCGGGTGACTCATGTTTCGGTAACAATGAGTCCATGCCTAATTCGAGTCCCCGCTCAGCATGGAACGCACTCGTCGAGGGTAATCGCCGTTTCGTCGACGGCCGCCCGGAGCATCCCAGCCAGGGGGTGGATCACCGCGCGTCGCTCGTCGACGGTCAACACCCCACCGCGATCGTCTTCGGGTGCTCCGATTCCCGGGTGGCAGCCGAGATCATCTTCGACCAGGGCCTCGGCGACATGTTCGTCGTCCGCACGGCCGGCCAGGTCGTCGACTCGGCTGTTCTGGGTTCCCTGGAGTTCGGCGCCGAGGTCCTCGAAGCGCCGCTGATCGTCATTCTCGGCCACGACAGCTGTGGTGCCGTCAAGGCGACCATCAACGCGCTGGACGAGGGCACCGTCCCCGGTGGCTTCATCCGCGACATCGTCGAGCGGGTCACGCCGTCCGTCCTCAACGCCCACCGACTGGGGTACACGCGCGCCGACGACGTCGAGGCGCGCCACGTCCTCGAGACCGGAAAGTTGCTGATCGATCGGTCGTCGATCCTCGAGAAGCGCGTCGCCGCGGGAAAACTCGCCATCGTCGGCCTCACGTACAAGCTGGCCGAGGGCAAGGTGGAGTTCCAGGGCGCGCTGGGCGACATCGGACACGTCGAGATGGGGTCGACCGACCGCACCGATGCGAGTGATCTGCTCACCTCGTCGGCGACGGCGAGCGACACGCCGTAGTAGGTGCCGCTCGGTCACCGCGTCGGCACATACGGTTGACCTGTGCTCGAGCCGAACGGACCCTTGCCTCCCGAGATCTACTGGCGACGCCGCGCGCTCGCGATCGGTGGCGCAGTGGTGGTCATCGGACTCGTGGTGTGGCTGGTGGTGTCGCTCGCCGGTGGCGGGTCGCAGGATTCCGAGTCCACCGCGGCGTCCGCCTCGCTCGCACCGTCCGCTGCCACGACGTACCGCCCCGACGCGTCCGCGACCGGAGGCTCAGCTCCGGCAGGAGGTTCCGGTGGTGGCGGCGGAGGCGGAGACGCCGCGTCCTCGTCGTCGGCGACGTCCACGTCCGCCACGACGTCCTCTGCGCCCGTCGCTCCCGGTCAGTGCGCGGATCAGTCTCTCGCCGTGAAGGCCTCGCCCGATCAGCCGTCCTACCCCGCGGGGCAGGAGCCGGCGTTCACCGTCGTCGTCACCAACATCGGAACCTCGGCATGCGAGCGCGATCTGGGTTCGGGTCTGCAGCAGGTGCTGGTCTACACGCTGGAGGGGCAGCGACTCTGGTCGAACGTCGACTGCTTCCCCACCACGACTCCCGACATCCGCACGCTGCAGCCCGGTGAACAGGCGCCGTTCGCCGTGAAGTGGTCCGCGACCACCTCCGAGCCCGGGTGCGCGGCGCCGCGGAACCCGGTGGGCCCCGGCGGATACAGCGTGGTCGGCCAGCTCGGCCAGCTGCGCAGCGCGCCGGAGACGTTCAACATCACGTAGCGCACCTCCGTTCCGCGTCAGCGAGGTCGGTTCCCGCGGCAGTTCCGCGTTCCGGCAGGTGCTGCAGTCGCAGCGCGAACACGAAACCCCTCCGGGAAGACCGGCCGACTAATCGAACGGGAAGGCCGGGAGCCGGCCGATCAATCGAACGGGAAGGCCGGGAGCCGGCCGATTAGTCGAACGGGAAGGCCGGAGGCCGGCCGATTAGTCGAACGGGAAGGCCGGAGGCCGGCCGATCAATCGAAGGGCCCCGAGATGCTGGCCTCGGCCATGCGGGACAGGCCTTCTCTGATGTGCCGGGCCCACAGCCCACCGATGCCCTCGACGGACTGCAGGTCGGCTGCGGTGGCGGCCAGCAGTGTCTGCAGGGTGCCGAAGTGCCCGACCAGTCGGTGGATCTGCGTGAACTGCAGCCGCGGAACGCGGGTGAGCAACCGGTACCCGCGGGGACTCATCGGTGCGTCGAGCGCCTCGATCGTGCCGGGGTAGCCGAAGGCACGAGCGATCACCGTGAGGTCGAGCAGGTCGACGTCGGTGAGCCGGTCGAGTGCCGCGAGGGAGCGTTCGACGGCCGCGGTGGTGGGTGTGTCGTTGCCGGCGAGGTAGTCGCGGACGACGAGTTGGCGCGCAGAGTCGTTGTCGCCCACCAGTTCTTCGAGCTGCAGGGCGAGCTGGCGCCCGTCGATACCGAGCTCGAGAACGTTCTGTTCGATCTCGACGGACACGCGCCGGACCATCTCGAGGCGCTGCGCGACGGTGAGCGCGTCGCGCAACGTCACCGAGTCCTCGATCTCCGTGACGGACAGTTGACGGCTGACCTCGTCGAGGCGCGCCTTGTACCGCTCGAGGGTGGCCACGGCCTGGTTGGCGCGGGACAGGATGGTCGCGGAACCCTCGATGACGTGCCGGGTTCCGCCGACGTAGACGCTGAGGATGCTCATCGACTGGCTGACGGACACCACGGGGTAGCCGGTGTGGATCGCGGTGCGCTCGGCGGCCCGGTGGCGGGTACCGGACTCGACCGTGGGGATGGTGTGGTCGGGGACGAGCTGCACGTTGGCGCGGACGATGCGCGAACCGTCGGTGGACAACACGACGGCGCCGTCCATCTTGGACAGTTCGCGGAGCCGGGTGGGGGCGAACTCGACATCGAGATCGAAGCCGCCGTCGCAGATGCTCTCGACCTGTTCGTCGTACCCGAGGACGATCAGTCCGCCGGTGCGGCCGCGCAGGATGCGCTCGAGACCGTCGCGCAACGTGGTGCCCGGGGCGAGGTCGGCGATGGCGTCACGCAGGGACGAGTGGGGTACCGGGAAGCCGAGGGAGATGTCCGGAGTCGTCACGGTGTCGGTCACTGGTCCCCCTCCCACGTCGTTCCCGGTTGCCGGTGGTGCAGAGTCAGGGTACCGGTACTCACCGCACCGGCGTTCCGTCCGCGGGTCGAGTGGTCTACTTCCGTCGTCGCTCGAAGGCTCCCTGCATCGCGCCGGCGACGTCGGTGACCCGGACGACCCGCATGCCCGGTGGATCTCCGGCCGTGTCGTCCTTCACGCCGCGACGCTGGTCGGACGGGACGATCGCGGAGGTGAACCCCAGCCGCGCGGCCTCGGCGAGGCGCCGGTCGACGCCGACCACGCGCCGGACCTCTCCGGCCAGCCCCACCTCGCCGAGCACCACCATTCCCGGGGGCAGGGCGGTGTCACGGGCGGCGGAGGCGACCGCGAGTGCCAACGCGAGATCGACGACGGGCTCGGTGGTCCGCATACCGCCGATGGTGGCGGCGTAGACCTCCCGGCTGCTGAGCTGCACGCCGCAGCGACGTTCGAGGACCGCGAGGATCATCGACACCCGGGCGGCGTCGAGACCGCTGACGGCCCGGCGGGGCGTGGGCATGTGCGACGGCGCGACGAGTGCCTGGACCTCCGCGAGCAGGGCCCGCTTGCCGTCCATCGTGACGGTGACGGCGGTGCCGGGGACCGAGTCCGCGCGGTGGTGCAGGAACAGGCCGGACGGATCGCTGACGCCGTGGATGCCGCCCTCGCGCAGTTCGAAGCAGCCCACCTCGTCGGCGGCGCCGAAGCGGTTCTTGACGCCCCGGACCATGCGCAGGGTGGAGTGCTTGTCGCCCTCGAAGTGCAGGACGACGTCGACGAGGTGCTCGAGCGAGCGCGGCCCGGCGACCGCGCCGTCCTTCGTGACGTGGCCGACGAGGATGACGGCCGTGCCGCTGCCCTTGGCGAGGGACGTCAGCGCCGAGGTGATGGCACGGACCTGGGTGACGCCGCCGATGACGCCGTCCACGTCGGACGCCTGCATGGTCTGCACGGAGTCGACGACGACGAGGGTGGGCGCGACCTGGTCGACGTGGCCGAAGATGGTGGCCAGGTCGTTCTCCGCGGCGAGGAACACGCGCTCGTGCACGGCGCCCGTCCGGTCGGCGCGCAGACGCACCTGCCCCGCCGACTCCTCACCCGTGACGTAGAGCGCGATGTCCTGCGGGCTGCGCTCGGCCCACTGCTTGACCACCTCGAGCAGGAGGGTGGACTTGCCGACGCCCGGTTCACCCGCGAGCAGCACCACCGAGCCGGGCACGATGCCGCCGCCGAGCACGCGGTCGAGCTCGTCGACCCCGGTGGGACGGGCGATGGAGGACGTGCTGGAGACCTGTGTGAGCGGAAGTGCCGGCGACGTCGGGATCATCGACGCGCCGCCCGCCCGAACGGCGCTCGCACCCGGGCGGGACGACACGGAGGCGAGGAGGGTGACCTCGTCCATCGAGCCCCACGTCTCGCACTCGGGGCAGCGGCCGACCCACTTGGCCACGGTGTGCTGACAGGCCGAACAGCGATAACTGGTACGAGTCTTGGCCACTCGCGAAGACTAGAGGTGTCTACCGACAGGAATGCTCGGCCGACGGGGGACCGTCAGCCGTTGGCCTCTTCGTCGAGGCGCGGGGTGACGGGGCCCGGATCGACGGGCACGCTGACGGTGACGTCGCCGGCCTGCTGGAACGTGAAGGTGACAGGGACGGTGAGTCCGGGGCGCACGTTCTCGGAGAGGTCTTCCATCACGGCGGTGATGGACTGCGACCCCTCGGGGGCGGTGGGGTCCTGGTCCGCGGGCACTCCGGACGCGACGGACGCCTGAGCCGGGATCTCGATGGAGGTGCCACCGGTGGCACCGGTGACGACGACCTCGGCGGCACCCTCGGTCTCGATGCCGGTGATGCGGTCCGGTGTGGTCTCGCTGGTGTTGATCGCCGTGAAGATCAGCTCCGCGCGGCCACCGGGCTCGAGCACGAACTCGTCGGAGGAGGGGTAGGCGACGTGCACGTTGCGCAGGGAGACGGTGCCCTGGTCCGCGCCGTTACCGTTGACCGCGGCGACCTGCGTCGCCGTCTGGGAGATCTGCCCGGCGCTGCACGCGGAGAGGCTGATCACCGTGCCGAGAGCGAGCGCGACGCCGGTCGCGACTCGGGCCGGCCGGATCCGGGCGGTAGATGCGGTCACTGGTCGTCCTCCACTGGTCGTCATCGAGAGTTGTGCCGACGGGCGGCCACCACCACGCAGCGTAGTAGTTCGCCGTCCGGACGTGTGGATCGGGTGACGCCAGTCGGTGCCGGAGCGGGCCGAACAGCCTGCTCGATACATGTATCCCGCCCCCTGTCAAGAGCGTCCCCACCAGCCCTGTGCCCCTGACCTGCACCGTTGGAACGACCCCGGATCGGAGGCGTGTTAAACTGGCCATATCGAAAGGGGCACCGAACACATGATTTTCAAGGTCGGAGACACCGTCGTTTACCCGCACCACGGAGCGGCGCTGATCGAAAATATCGAGACACGCACCATCAAGGGCGAGGCCAAGGAATACCTCGTTCTCAAGGTAGCCCAGGGTGATCTCACCGTTCGAGTTCCTGCCGACAACGCCGAGTACGTGGGTGTCCGGGACGTCGTCGGCCAGGAGGGTCTGGACAAGGTGTTCCAGGTTCTCCGCGCGCCGCACACCGAGGAGCCCACCAACTGGTCGCGCCGGTACAAGGCCAACCTGGAGAAGCTCGCGTCGGGTGACGTGAACAAGGTGGCCGAGGTCGTGCGCGATCTGTGGCGTCGTGAGCAGGACCGCGGCCTGTCCGCTGGTGAGAAGCGCATGCTGGCGAAGGCACGTCAGATCCTTGTCGGCGAGCTCGCACTCGCCGAGGGAACCGACGAGGTCAGGGCGGACTCCATGCTGGACGAGGTTCTGGCCGCGGCGTCCTGACGCGCGTGTGACGGACGTCGTCGCGCTCGTTCCGGCAGCCGGATCGGGCGTACGCCTCGGGGAGAACATGCCCAAGGCGTTCGTGGAACTCGCGGGACGCACTCTGCTCGAGTGGGCGCTGGACGGCCTGTCGGCCTCCGGCGCCCTTTCTCGTGTCGTGGTGGTGGTCCCGAACATTCTGCAGGACACGACCTCTCGTCTGGTCGAGTCCTGCGTCCTGCCGGTCGACGTCGTCGTCGGCGGAGCCGAGCGCACTGATTCGGTGCGGGCCGGCCTGGCAGTGGCCGGTGCGGCGGACATCGTGCTCGTGCACGACGCCGCACGCTGCCTGACGCCGCCGAGTCTGATCACCCGCGTCGTCGAGGCGGTCGGCGCCGGTGCGTCGGCCGTGGTGCCGGTGCTGCCCGTTGTCGACACGATGAAGTCCGTCGATGCCGACGGTGTGGTCACCGGAACGGTCGACCGGGCCACGCTGCGCTCGGTGCAGACGCCGCAGGGATTCGACGGGGTGACCCTGAGGCGTGCCTACGATTCCTTTCCCGATACGGCCACCGACGACGCCGGCCTGGTCGAACGTCTGGGAGTCGACGTGCACACGGTCGTCGGCGACGCCGAGGCCTTCAAGATCACCACCCCGATGGATCTGGTCCTGGCTCGCGCACTCGTCGCCCGCCGGACACAGTCGTGAGAGGGAGACCATGCGCGTAGGGATCGGTTCCGACGTCCACCCCGTCGAGGTGGGGCGTGAGTGCTGGATCGCCGGACTGTTGTTCGAGGACGCCGACGGCTGTGCCGGGCATTCCGACGGCGACGTCGCGGCGCACGCACTCTGCGACGCGCTGCTGTCCGCGGCCGGTCTGGGAGATCTGGGCTCGGTGTTCGGCACGGGTCGCCCCGAATGGGACGGCGTCAGCGGCGCCACCATGCTCATGCACGTCCGTGAACTGCTCGCGCAGCACTCGATGCGCGTGGGCAACGCCGCGGTCCAGGTCATCGGCAATCGTCCGCGCGTCGGCCCACGTCGGGTGGAGGCGCAGACACTGCTCACGAACATCCTGGGGGCGCCCGTCTCCGTCTCGGCCACCACGACCGACGGGCTCGGCCTGACCGGCCGCGGCGAGGGTGTGGCCGCGATCGCCACCGCTCTCGTGCTGGAGAGTGCGGTCCCGGACGACGCTCGCGTGGTACAGGGCGAGTCGAATCCCCGGTAGGATCGGCCGTCGTGACCCTGCGCTTCTACGACACCGCGACCAGGGCCGTGCGTGAGTTCACTCCGCTGGCCCCCGGACACGCCTCGGTGTATCTGTGCGGGGCCACGGTCCAGGGGCATCCCCACATCGGTCACGTGCGCAGCGGCGTCGCGTTCGACGTCCTTCGGCGGTGGCTGACGGCCGCCGGCTACGACGTCGCCTTCGTCCGCAACGTCACCGACATCGACGACAAGATCCTGAACAAGGCCGCCGACGCCGGCCGTCCGTGGTGGGAGTGGGCGGCGACGTACGAGCGCTCCTTCACCGCGGCCTACGACGCCCTCGGTGTGCTTCCCCCGTCGGCCGAACCGCGCGCCACGGGTCACATCACGCAGATGGTCGAGCTGATCGGTCGGTTGATCGACGCGGGTCACGCGTACGCGGCCGCCGGCGACGTCTACTTCGACGTGCGGAGCTGGGGCGAGTACGGCGCTCTGTCCGGGCACAGGCTCGACGACGTCCACCAGGGTGAGAGCGTCGGTGCGGGCAAGCGCGATCCGCGCGACTTCACGCTGTGGAAGACGGCCAAGCCCGGCGAGCCGTCGTGGCCCACCCCGTGGGGACCCGGCCGGCCCGGGTGGCACATCGAGTGCTCCGCGATGGCGGAGACCTACCTCGGGTCCGCGTTCGACATCCATTGCGGTGGACTCGATCTGGTGTTCCCGCACCACGAGAACGAGCTGGCCCAGTCCCGCGCCGCGGGGGACGGTTTCGCGCAGTACTGGCTGCACAACGGTTGGGTCACCATGAGCGGCGAGAAGATGTCGAAGTCGCTCGGCAACGTCGTCTCCATCCCGACGATGCTCGAGACCGTGCGTCCGCAGGAACTGCGCTACTACCTCGGCAGCGCGCACTACCGGTCGATGCTCGAGTACTCGGCCGAGGCACTGCAGGAAGCGGCATCGGCGTACCGGAGCATCGAGGCGTTCGTGACGAAGACCGCGGAGCGCGCGGGCGAGGTGTCGATCGGTACCTGGACGCCCGCGTTCGCCGAGGCGCTCGACGACGATCTCTCGGTGCCCAAGGCGCTCGCCGAGATCCACGGACTCCGCCGCGAGGGCAACAGTGCGTTGGCCGCGGGGAAGCTGGACGAGGCCGTCGAGGCCGCGTCGTCCGTCCGTGCCATGACGTCGATCCTCGGCGTGGATCCCCTCGATCCGCACTGGGCGTCCGGCTCGGCCGACGCGTCGGCGGAACGGGCGGCGCTCGATCTGCTCATCGCGGACGACCTCGAGCTGCGCAGCGCCGCCAAGGCAGGCAAGGACTGGCCGACGGCCGACCGTATTCGTGACCGCCTCGCCCGCGCGGGCGTGGAGGTCACCGACACCCCGAACGGCCCGGAATGGTCGATCGCACAGCCGGAAGGCACGGAGAAGTAATGGCAGGCAATTCGAGTCGACGCGGAGCGGTGCGCAAGACCGGCACCAAGAAGGGCCAGACCGTCGGGTCCGGCGGCAAGCGCAGCAAGGGCCTCGAGGGCCGCGGAGCGACCCCGCCGGCGGCCGAGCGCACCAAGCACGCCCGGCGCGCACGGCCGACCAGCCGGGACGCGTCCGGTTCGGGTCGCGGCCGTCCGCCGGTCCGCAAGACCGAGGACGGTCCGGAGAACGTGCTGGGCCGCAACCCGGTGCTGGAGTGCCTGCGCGCGGGAGTGCCGGCGACGGCGCTGTACGTCGCGTCGGGCACCGAGGCCGACGATCGGCTGAATGAGAGCGTCCAGATCGCCGCGGACAAGGGCATCTCGATCCTGGAGGTCTCCCGCACCGATCTCGATCGGATGAGTGCCAACGGCATGCACCAGGGCATCGCGCTCCAGGTGCCGCCGTACCGGTACGCCCACCCCGACGATCTCCTCTCGCAGGCGCGCCAGCGTCAGGAGCCGCCGCTGCTGGTCGCTCTCGACAACATCACCGACCCCCGCAACCTCGGTGCCGTCGTCCGGTCGGTCGCAGCATTCGGTGGACACGGCGTGGTCATCCCGCAGCGACGCAGCGCGAGTGTCACGGCCGTCGCGTGGCGCACCAGTGCCGGCGCGGCAGCGCGTCTCCCCGTCGCCCGTGCGACCAATCTGACTCGGACGCTGAAGGACTGGGCCGACAAGGGTGTCATGGTGGTCGGTCTCGACGCCGACGGTGACACTTCGCTGGACGACTTCGACGGCACCGGGCCGATCGTGGTGGTCGTCGGGTCCGAGGGCAAGGGTCTGTCCCGCCTGGTCCGCGACAACTGCGACAGCATCCTGTCCATCCCGATGGCCGGGCCGGTGGAGTCCCTCAACGCGTCCGTCGCAGCGGGAGTCGTGCTCGCGGGCATCGCGCGGCAGCGCCGAGGCTGAACCCGGCTCAGTGGACGCGGACCGACTCGATGAACGGGGCCGGCAGCTGAGCGCCAGTCTGGGTCGGATGGGGTGCGCACACCCCTTGCCTGAACCGCACACCCTGCGCAGTCGGCGGTGAGGGGTGTGCGCTCACCGGAGAGGGTGTGCACACCCCCCGCAACGTGCCCGGCCGCAAGCTCGATCGGTGTCGGTGGTCGGGTGCAGAATCGTCCTGTGACCCGGAGCACTTACTTCACCGCCAGCACACTCGACGGCTACCTCGCCGACGAGAACGACTCTCTCGAGTGGCTCTTCCGTCAGGACATCGACGAGCACGGCCCGATGAACTACGGCGACTTCATCGCGGACATCGGCGCGATCGTGATGGGAGCCACGACCTATGCCTGGGTCCTCGACCACAACGCGTCGACCGGGGAGGCATGGTCGTACGACATGCCGGCGTGGGTGGTGACCCATCGAGACTTCGCGGACTCAGAGCACGACGTTCGATTCGCCGCCGGAGACGTCGCCGACCTCTGGCCGGCGATCGAGGAGTCCGCCGGCGGCAAGGACGTCTGGATCGTGGGGGGCGGTGACCTGGCAGCGCAGTTCGCCGCGGCCGGACACCTGGATCGGATCGTCGTCTCGATCGCGCCGGTCACCCTCGGTGCCGGCAGGCCGCTGTTCCCGCGTCAGTTCGATCTCCGACTCGTGGACTTCGCGCGCAACGGCGCGTTCCTCTGCGCGGAGTACGACGTCGTGGAACCGCACGCGCAGACCTGAGTCCTGTCATCATCTGTCCATGACAGCGGCGGGTCGCAGAGTGCGCGGTGTGGTCCTGGTGGCCGTGGTGATCGCCGCGTACGTCGCGGTGGTGCTCACCTACGCGCTGGGGAGCCCGCCGAACGGCCCCGACCTCCGTGAGGCCGCACCCGACGCCGCGCTCGTCTACCTCGACGTGGACACCGTCTCCGGTGAGAACTTCTCGCTCGACGCCCGCGTGTCCGTGTATCCGGGGACCGAGTTGACCGATGCCGACGGCAACCTGGTCGACGACCTGATCGTCGACGTGACGCCGACCGCGAGCGCCGGCACCCTGACGTTCCCCAGCGGGACTCGCGTGGGCCCGCTCCCGGTCTCCCTGTACGCGGACGGCGACATCCGGCGATGGCCGTTCGACACCTACGACGCGTCGTCGATCCAGGTGCGGGTGTTCTCCGGCGCCGGCGCGGACCGGCAGCCCGTACCCGCCGAGATCGTGGTGACCGACTCGCTCACGTCCTGGGCGGTGGAGGCCGTCGACATCGACTCCTCGTCGGCGCAGGCCTTCGACATCCGCGTCGCGCGCACGGTGGGTACCACGATCTTCGACATCGCGATCTGTGTCGTGCTCGTCGTCCTGCCGTCGTGCACGCTGTTCGTGTCGATCCAGACGCTGCGCCGCCGCAAGCAGTTCCTGCCGCCGATCATGACGTGGTTCGCGGTGACGCTCTTCGCGGTGCTGCCCATCCGCAACCTGTTCCCCGGCGCCCCGCCGATCGGGTCGTGGGTCGACTACACCGTGGTGCTGTGGGTGGTGGCGGGTCTGGTGACGGCGATGGTGCTCTACGTCGTCGCGTGGTGGCGCCAGGGTCCCTAGGTCGAGCGCGACCGGGGTGGGGCTCGTCCGCGCGTACCGTCGAGTCATGATCGAGCGGCTGAGGACGACGGTGACACAGGTGGCCGAGGCCGCACTGGGAATCGTGGGGGTTCGTGTGGGTACCGAGGAACCACCCCACACCACCGAGGCGCTCACGGGGGCCGTCGAGATTCGCCGATACGAACCCCGGATCGCGGCGGAGACCGTCGTGGACGCCGACGAGGAACGCGCGCGCAACGAGGGCTTCCGTCGGCTGGCCGGATACATCTTCGGCGGCAATCGGAGATCCGACTCGATCGCGATGACGGCTCCCGTTGCCCAGTCGGCGTCGCGCGGGCAGACCATCGCGATGACCGCACCCGTGTCGCGCGCCGCGAGCGACGAGGGATGGGTCGTCCGGTTCTTCATGCCGTCGCGATGGACGATGGACACTCTCCCGGCGCCGAAGGATGATCGGGTGCGCCTGGTGGAGGTGCCGGCCGAGACGGTGGCGGTGCTGCGGTTCAGCGGTGACCGCGGTGCGCAGGCCGTGGCCGAGCGCACCACGGAGCTGCTGGAGATCCTGAAGTCCCGCGGCATCGACACGACCGGCGAGCCGATGTCCTGGTTCTACGACCCGCCCTGGACGGTGTCGTTCCGCCGCCGCAACGAGATCGCCGTTCCTGTCTCCCGATGATCAGACACTGAAGCGGATCGTCTGTCCCGGCGCACATTGCGCCGCGGATCCGAGATCCGCCGACGCCACGACGGCGATCACCGGGTAGCCGCCGGTCACCGGATGGTCGACGAGGAACAGCACGGGCAGTCCCGACGGCGGCACCTGCAGTGCGCCGGTCACCATGCCCTCGCTCGGGAGTTCGTCCTCGCGGGATCGTGACAGTGGCTCGGCGCCCTCGAGTCTCATGCCGACGCGGTCGGACTCCGTTCCCACCGTCCAGGCTCGAGCGAGCAGCAGGTCGAGCGCGTCGTCGGTGAATCGGTCCGCGCGCGGGCCGGGAATCACCCGCAGGGTCGTCCGGTGCTCGAACGGGTACGGATTCATGTCCGCCCGAGGCCAGTCCTCGGCGTCGTGACCGATCGGCAGCAGGGCGCCGGGCGCCACTCGCTCGGGTCCGATGCCGGACAGGGAGTCGGTCGATCGGCTCCCCAGAACCCGGGGCACGTCGATGCCGCCGCGGACGGCGACGTAGGTGCGCAGTCCCACCGGTGCCCAGTCGAGGCGGATCTCGGCGCCCGACCCCACCACGACCACGGCGCCGTGCCCCTGCGGTACGCCGTCCACCGTGAACGGGGTCGGAGCCCCCGTGACCGCCAGAACCACCTCGGTGCGTGCGCGCAGCACCAGTCCGCCGAGCGTCACCTCGAGCGTCGCGGCGTCGATCATGTTCCCCACCAACCGATTCGCTGCGTCGTGCGAGCGTCGATCGGCTGCGCCGGACGTGCCGACACCGAGCGAGGACCACCCGGTGCGTCCGCGGTCCTGCACAGTCGTCAGCGGCCCGGTCGCCAGTACCTCGAGCATCACGTCACCGCGCGGAACTGCACGCGCGTGCCGGGCGCGAGCAGCGCGGGGTCGTCCCGGTTCACGTCCCACAGCGCCGCGTCGGTGCTGCCGATGATCTGCCACCCGCCGGGCGACGAGGTCGGGTACACCCCGGTGTACTCGCCGGCCAGCGCCACGGATCCCGCCGGCACCGAGGTGCGCGGATCGGCGCGGCGCGGGATCGACAACGGATCGGATCCGACCAGGTAGGCGAAGCCGGGGGAGAAGCCGCAGAACGCGGCGGTCCACACCTGACCGATGTGCACGGCGACGATGTCCAGTCCCGTTGTCGCACAGACCTCGTCGAGATCGGGCCCGTCGTATCGGACGTCGATCGTGATCGTCTCACCGGAGCGGCCGAGCACCTGCGCCGGTGGCGTCTCGCGGAGCCACGCCGACACCCGTGCGGGTTCCGCGTCCTCGGTGAGGATCACCAGCACGGTGGCGGCGGCGGGGATCATCTCGGCGATTCCCGGGTGCCCGACGGCCCACCCGGCGTGGTGCGCCGCGACTGTGCGGACGTCGTCGAGATCGACCAGCAGGGCGCGGTCGCCCGCCGGGGCGATCCTCACGACACGAACGGGGTCAGGGTGACGCCGTTGCGGGACAACACCGCACGCACGGCCAGGGCCATGTCCACCGCGGCGGGGGTGTCGCCGTGCAGGCACACCGAGTCGGCGTTCACCGGCACCGTCACCCCGTCGACGGAGTCCACGACGCCCTCGGTGACCATCCGCAGCACGCGTCGTGCCACCGCCTCGACGTCGGACAGGACCGCACCGGGGTCGCGGCGGGAGACGAGGGTTCCCGCTGCCGTGTAGCCGCGATCGGCGAACGCCTCGGTGACGGTCCGCAGGCCCGCCCGCGCGGCGATCTCGAGGAAGGCCGAGCCGGGCAGCCCCAGGACGGGCAGGCCGGGGTCGTACGCGGCGACGGCGTCGACGACCGCCTGTGCTTGTACTCGGTGGTGCACGATCGTGTTGTACAGCGCTCCATGTGGTTTGACGTACCGCACGCGTCCGCCGACGGAGCGGGCCAGGCCGTCGAGAGCCCCGATCTGGTAGATCACGTCGGCGCGCAGGTCCTCCGCGGTGATGTCGAGGAAGCGCCTGCCGAAGCCCACGAGGTCCCGGTACCCCACCTGGGCGCCGATACGCACGTCGGACCGGACGGCGTCGGCGCACGTCCGCAGCAGCGTGGCCGGGTCACCCGCATGGAAGCCGCACGCGATGTTGGCGCTGGTGACCACACGCAGCATCGCCGCGTCGTCACCGAGCGTCCAGGTGCCGAAGCCCTCGCCGAGATCGGAGTTGAGATCCACCATCTACAGGAGCGTAACGGTCAGGCGTGGACGACGGCGCGCGCCGGGGTGCGGCGGCCCACCGCCCGGCAGACCAGGTAGATCACGAACGAGATGGTAGTGACGAACGTCGACACGGGGACGCCCGGCGCGAGGGAGAGCAGGATGCCGCCCACCGCGGCGGTCTCGGCGAACAGGATCGACAGCCAGGTGGCGGTGACCGGGTTGGCCGTCACCCGCGACGCCGCGGCGGCGGGGGTGATCAGGAGCGAGAGCACGAGGAGGGCGCCGACGATCTGCACTCCCAGCGCGCAGGCGACGCCGACGAGAACGGCGAAGACGATGGACAGCAGCCGCATCGGGACACCACGTGCCTCGGCGCCCTCGGGGTCGGTGCTGGCGAACAGCAGCGGCCGGTAGACCACGAACAGCACCACGATGACGACGAGGGCGACGGCGAGAAGCAGGGTCAGGCCGGTGCTGCCGACACCGACGATCTGGCCGACGAGCAACGAGAAACTGGTGCCGGTGCGACCGGGGTAGGCCCACAGGAACAGCACCGACAGGCCGAGTCCGAAGCTCATGATGACGCCGATGACGGAGTCGCGCTCACGGGCTCTGCGTCCGAGCAGCGCGAACAGCACGGCGGCGATGACGGATCCCAGGATGGCGCCGACGCCGACCGCGAGGCCGACGAGCAGGGCTGCCGAGGCGCCGGTGAGGGACAGCTCGGACGAGCCGTGCACGGCGAAGGACCACTGACGGCTGACGATCAGCGGACCCAGTGCGCCCGCCAGGACACCGAGGATGGCGGCGGCGATCAGTGCTTGCTGCACGAAGTCGTAGCCGAGGAGGTCGGCGGTGGTGCCGAAGTCGAGAGCTTTGCTCAGTGCGTCGATGACCTTGTCCACTGGCCTCAGATTTCGTTGTCGAGATGGTGTGCGCAGTCGCCGCCCGCGGCACCGAGAGCGTCCATGGCGTCGCCGGTTCCGACCACGACGAGTCGGCCGCGCACGCGCAGCACCTCGACGTCGGTGTCGTACAGCTCCGAGAGCACCTCGGACGTCATGACGTCCTCGGTGGTGCCGATGCGGAACTTGCCGTCGACGAGGTAGACGATGCGGTCGACGATCGGCAGGATCGGATTGATCTCGTGCGTCACGAAGACGACGGACGTGCTGTGCGAGCGTCGGCGTTGATCGATCAGGTGCGCGACGACCTGCTGGTTGGCCAGGTCGAGGCTCAGGAGCGGCTCGTCGCAGAGCAGCACGTCCGGGTCGCCGACCAGGGCCTGTGCGACGCGCAGACGTTGCTGTTCTCCACCGCTCATCTGTCCCAGGGGCGCATCGGCGAAAGCCTGTGCGCCCACCGAGGCGATGGCGGCGTCGACGGCGTCGCGACGCGCGTGACGCCCGCGGAACCCGATGCCCCAGCGGTGACCGTCCCACCCGAGTCCGACGAAGTCGCGGCCGCGCAGCGGCACTCCCTCGTCGATCGCCTTCTGCTGGGGGATGTACCCGATGGACGAGCGTCCGCCGGCGATGCTGGCGGTTCCGGAGGTGAGGGACGTCTGCCCGAGAAGCACCTTCAGCAGGGACGTCTTTCCCGACCCGTTGGGGCCGAGGACGGCGACGAATTCTCCCGGTGCGACGGTCAGGTCGAGATCGGACCACAGGACACGCTCGCCGTACGCGAGCGTCGCCCCGGTCAGTTGGACGGACGTCATCGCCGAACTCGCGTCACGAGGTGACACCCAGCGCGTCCGCGAGGTCCTGCGCAGCGGTGCGCTGCCACGAGACGTAGTCCTGCCCTGCGGGCAGGGTCTCGGTGACCTCGACGACGCGGATGCCGTTCTCCTCGGCGATGCGGCGCACGTCCTCGGTCACGGCGTCCTCCGTCTGAATGTTGTAGACCAGTACGTCGACGCCCTTGCCGGTGAACAGGTCACGCGTCGCGGCGACGGCGGCGGGCGAGGGATCGTTGCCCTCCTCGATCGCGTCCTCGAAGTCCTCGGGGGTCTTGTCGTCCACCCCGGCTCCTTCCAGCAGGTAGTGCGCGATCGGCTCCGTCTGAGCGACGGGTGCGCCAGGCTTCTGCTGGGCGATGCGATCCGTGATGTCGGTGATCTCGTGGATGTCGTCGTGGAACGCCTCGGCGTTCTCGGTGTAGTAGGCCGCGTTGTCGGGGTCGACCTTACCGAGTTCGGTGGCGATCGCCTCGGCGGTGGCCGCCGCGATCTCCGGGTCGTACCAGACGTGCTCGTTGGTCTCGCCCGAATGGTCGTGGGCACCCGCCTCGTCGGCGTGGTCGGCGTCGTCCGCGTGCCCCTCGAGCAGCGAGTACGCGTCGACGGAGGGCACGTCGCCCGCGGAGCCGAGCACGTCGTCGACGAACTCGTCGTAGCCGCCGCCGTTGTACACGACGAGCGAGGCCTCGGACAGTGCCGCGGCGTCGCCGGGGCTGGCCTCGTAGGAGTGCGGATCCGCGGACGGATCCGAGATGATCGCCGTGACGTCCGCTCGGTCTCCGACGACGGCCTCGGCGACCGAGCCCCACACGTTCGTCGACGCGACGACGGTGGGCCGACCGGACTCGGCCGTCGCGGTGTCGTCGGAGCTGCATCCCACCAGGGCGGTCGCCGTCAGGGCGGTCATACCCAGGGCGGTGACGAGCGTGCGGAGGGGAATTCGGGCGGGTGCGTACACGAGGGGTGCTCCTGGGTCGGTCGAACGTTATCGTTAATGGAAACCGTTGTCGTGACCTTACCGCCCCACCACCCCGACGGCGAAACCGTGCCGGAGCCGACGTGCGCGACCCCGACCGGATACCGTCTCTTCATGGCGAGGTCGACGGAACCGCGACGGATGGCCACGCTCGCGTCGCTGGCCGCCGAACTGAACGTCTCGCGCACCACCGTGTCCAACGCCTACAACCGCCCGGACCAGCTCTCACCCGAGATGCGGGAACGTGTGCTCGACGCGGCCAGGGCCCGCGGTTATCCGGGGCCCGACCCGGTCGCCCGCTCGCTGCGCACCCGGCGCGCCGGTGCGGTGGGGCTCGTCCTCACCGAGGCGCTCAGCTACTCGTTCTCCGATCCCGCCGCCGTGCAGTTCCTCACCGGCCTCGCCGAGTCGTGCGAGCGGGCCGGACGCGGTCTGCTGCTCATTCCCGCGGGGCCCGCCTCGACGCCGGAGGACGCCGCGGCCGTCGTGCAGCAGGCGGGGGTCGACGCATTCGTCGTCTACTCGGTGTCCGACGACGATCCGCACCTGACGGCGGTCCGTGACCGTCATCTGCCGACGGTCGTGTGCGACCAGCCTCGGGACGCGGAGGACACCTCGCTCGTCGGAATCGACGACAGGGTGGCGATGCGACGGATGGCCGAGGAGGTGCTCGCGAGGGGCCACACTCGCATCAGCGTGGTCTGCATGCGGCTGCGCCGCGACCGGCACGACGGACTCGTCGATCCGGAACGCCGGAGCGGCATCACCTTCCATGTCCAGCGCGAGCGTCTCGCCGGCATCCGCGACGCGATGATCGCGGCCGGCGTCGATCCCGACATCGTGATCGTCGAGCGCTTCGACCACACGCGGGAGGCCGGACGGTCGGCGGCCGCCGAGGCGCTCCGGGCGGCGCCGGACACCACCGCGCTGGTGTGCACGTCCGACGTGCTGGCTCTGGGTGCGCTCGATCACTGTGCCGCGCAGGGCGTCTCGGTACCCGAACAGATGTCGGTCACCGGTTTCGACGGGGTCGACGAGGCGCGCCGCATCGGCCTGACGTCGGTCCAGCAGCCGGTCCTCGAGAAGGGTCGGCTCGTCGGTGAGATCGTGCTGGGCGTCAGCCATTCCGGGGTGGACCGGACCGAGCACCTCCCGACGCATCTGCTCGCCGGGGTGACGCTCGGCCCGGTGCGGACCGGCTAGCGGGCCAGCAGCTGGGCGCAGCGCAGCAGGCCGAGGTGGCTGTAGGCCTGCGGGTGGTTGCCCAGCGAGCGCTCGGCCACGGGGTCGTACTCCTCGCTCAGCAGGCCCGTCGGGCCTGCCGCGGCGACGAGCTGGGTGAAGAGCGCTTCGGCCGGAAGTCGCTGCCCGATCAGAAGATACGCCTCGACGAGCCAGGCCGCGCACAGGTGGAACCCGCCCTCGCCACCGGGGAGGCCGTCGTCGTGGTGGTAGCGGTACACCGTGGCGCCGCTGCGCAACTCGGCCTCGGTCGCGGTGACCGTCGCCGCGAAGCGCGGGTCGCTCGGATCGATGAGACCGGACAGGCCGATGTGCAGGGTGGCCGCATCGAGATCGGTTCCGCCGTACGCGGCCGTGAAGGACTGCGCCTCGTCGCTCCAGCCCTTGTCGAGCACCTGACGACGGATGACGTCACGCAACGTGCTCCAGCCGAGCTGCGCCTCGCGGCCGTACGCCTCGGCCAGGGTGATGGCGCGATCGACGGTGAGCCAGCACATCACCTTGGAGTAGACGTGGTGGCGCGGGTTGCCGCGGATCTCCCAGATGCCGTTGTCCGGCTCGGACCAGCGTCGCTCGACGGCGTCGACCATGGCGCACACCAGGTCCCAGTCCTGATCGGTGAGCACCTCGGCGTTCGCGGTGACGCCGCACGCGGTGCGGGCGCGGGCCAGTGTCGCGATGAGATCGACGATGGGTCCGAAGACGTCGAGCTGCACCTGCTGGTTGGCCGCGTTGCCCACCCGCACGGGGCGGGACCCCGCGTACCCGGGCAGGGCGTCGATGACGGCCTCGGGAGGCAGCGACTGCCCCCACAGCGTGTAGAGCGGGTGCAGGCGTTCCGGTCCGGGGACGGTCTCGAGCACGTCGTGCACCCAGTGCAGGTAGTTCTCCGCCTCGGACAGCGAGCCCAGGGACACCAGCGCGGACGCCGTCAGGGCCGCGTCGCGCAGCCAGCAGTAGCGGTAGTCCCAGTTGCGGACACCGCCGATCTCCTCGGGCAGCGACGTCGTGGCCGCGGCCATGATCGACCCGGAGTCGGCGTGCACCAGGCCGCGCAGGGTGAGCGCGGACCGCTTCATCAGATCGGGCTTGAGCTGGGGGAGGGTCAACCCGGCCGCCCAGTCGTGCCAGTAGGACTCGGCCTCGGCGCGACGCTCGGCTTCGGGCACCTCGGACGGGCCCAGATCCGAAGTCCCGCAGCGCAATTCGAGGATCACGGGACCGGTGGACGGATCGATCTCCGCCCGCGCGGTCTCCTGGCCGTGCTCGCTGGTGACGGTCCAGGTGATGCCCGGCGCGCGCAGCACCATCGGGTCGTTGGTGCCGAACACGCGGAGGCCGTCGTCCTCGGCCTCGAGCCGGACGCGTGCCTGCCCGAACTCGGGGCGCGGCGCGAACGTGACCACGGCCTTCGCCTTGCCGGTGATCACGCGGGTGAAGTCGGTGCGATCGCTCGGCACGTCGTGCGCGAGGTAGTCGTCGACCTGCAGGCTGGCCCAGCGGGTCTGCACCGTCATGGTGCTGTCGATGTACTGCTGGCTCAGCGGGAGGGACGGACGCAGCGGGCCGACGGTGAAGTGGCCCGCCTCGTCGCCGCCGAGCAGGTGTGCGAAGACGGCGGCGGAGTCGGGTTCGGGGTGACACAGCCACGTGAGGCCGGCCTCGGGCGTCAGGAGTGCCACCGAGCGTGGGCTCGCCATCATGGTGAGACGCTCGATGCGGGGGGCGTCCGCACCGGAGAGCCAGGTGCGGCGCTCCTCCAACAGGAACGCGAGCGCCGCGGCCACCTGCTCGAGGGTGTCGACGCGGTAGCCGGCGAGCGACTCACCGTCGCCGACCTTGACGCCGATGTCCGGCCCGTGCAGCCGTCGGAACGCCTTCTCGTCGGTGACGTCGTCGCCGAAGAAGACGGCGGCGGAGGCGCCGCCCTGGTGCCGCAGGATGTCGAGGGCCTGGCCCTTGTCGGTCGCGATGACGGCGAGCTCGATCACGGACTTGCCCTCGGTGACCTGCACGCCGTCCCAGGTGGCTGCGCCCGCACGGACCTCGTCGAGGGCGCGCTGTCCGGCCTCGGGGTCGGCGTTGCGCACGTGCAGTGCGGCGCTGGCGGGCTTGGTCTCGACGCTGATGTTCGCGCCGCGGGACGCGACCGTGCGGAGCTCGGCGACCACGCGCTCGAGCAGTGCCGTCGCCTCGCCGCCGAGCTCGGTGACGAAGCCGGCGTCGAACTCGGACCCGTGGCTGCCCACGAGCTGTACCTCGACGGGCAGGCGGGAGAGGATCGCCAGGTCACGCAGCGCGCGCCCCGAGATCACAGCAGCCTGGGTGCCGTCGAGACCGGCGAGAGCGCGGAGTGCGCGGACCGATTCGGGCAGCGGAAACGCCTTCTGCGGGTCGGAGACGAACGGCGCCATGGTGCCGTCGTAGTCGGAGGCGACCAGCAGTCTCGGCACCCGCGCGACGCCGACGAGGGCGCGGCGAAGGTCGAGGGGGAGGTCCACAGCGCTCACAGCGCACGACCTGGACGGTGACCGGGGCTTCTCACTCGGTCAAACCTAGGCGACGGGGGCCCTGCTCGCCTCATCGGGGAGAGAGGTCCGAGGAGCGGCCGCGAGGGTGTCTGTGACTCGCGATGACTGGAAATCGTGTGTCACGACTATTCGCATTAACTTTTTGGACGATTGTTCGTAATGTAATACTGAGAGCGTGACGTCGCATACGAGGCGAACAACGAGGAGCGTCATGTCGAAGCCCGTCCAGTTACCCGAGCCGATTGCCACGACGTGGGAGTGGCAGTTGAACGGATTGTGCCGCGGTATGGATTCTGCCGTCTTCTTCCATCCGGAAGGTGAACGGGGACATAAGAGAACCGCTCGCGAGGAGCAGGCCAAACGGGTCTGCGAGCAGTGCCCCGTGCTGATGCGGTGCCGTGATTACGCGGTGGCCGCCGGTGAGCCGTACGGCGTCTGGGGTGGTTTGTCGGCGCCCGAGCGGATGCTGGGAAATGCGCTTTCCGATCAGCGCGCAATCGGTTGAACAGATGAATTCACGGTGATCGAAAACTGCACGAAGCTTGAATTGGTGGACATTATCCGACGCGGTGCCTGTACAGCGTAAAGCTCTTCGGGTGTTCCCCTCGGACGGCGCCCGGTCTACCGTGATTCGCATGTGCCGAAACATCACCGAACTGCGCGGCCTCGAGCCTGCGGCGACGGACGAGGAGATCGAGGCGGCCGCGCGTCAGTACGTGCGCAAGGTCAGCGGACTCCGCACACTGTCGGACGCGAACCGGGACGCCTTCGAGACCGCCGTGGCCGAGGTCACCGCGTCGACCACCCGGTTGCTGAGCGTGCTCCCGCCCCGCAAGCAGCCGCCGCAGACGGTGCCGCCGCTACGCCGCCTGGCGCACGCGCACCCTCACTGACCCAGGGGATCGTGCTGGACGTTCTGCATCGGCGTCCCCACCTTGCGCAGTGCGTACAGGGTGGTGCGCACCATCGACGGTGATCCACACACCTGGATCTGCCGATCGGCCCACGATCCGAACCGCGTGACCACCTGCCCGAGCTTGCCCACCATGGTGTGGTTCATGCCCGGCGGGAACTCGCGTGCCGGACCGGGCCGCCACCACGGCTCCTCGGGCTGCTCCACGACCGGCACGATGGTGAGCCACGGGTTGGTGCGTGCCAGGTTCCACAGCGTGTCCAGGTCGTAGAGGTCGCTCGGATACTCGCCGCCCACGAACAGATGCACCCGCGGATTACGGCTCCGCATCGCCATGTCCATCAGCTGCGCACGCAGGGGGGCGATGCCGGTGCCACCCGCGATCATGAGCACGTCCTCGCTGCCAGGCGACGTGTCCACACTGAGTCCGCCCAGCGGCGGCCCGAGCAGCCAGCGGTCGCCCACCGTGGTCTCCGAGACGATGGCCGGACTCACCCAGCCGGCCGACACCCGCCGGACGTGGAACTCGATGCCGCGGTAGTCGTTGGGTGCGATCGCGGGGGAGAGGTACCGCCACATCCGTGGACGCTGCGGGATCTGCACGCTGAGGTACTGGCCGGCGGCGAAGGGAATGTCGGCGTCCGTCTGCAGGCGCACGATCGCGAGGTCGTCGAGCACGCGATGGTGCTCGACCACCGTCGCTCCCCAGTACGGCGGCAGGTCCTCGGTGTCGGCCCCGACGGCCATCGAGTTGCAGATCATCGACACCACGCGGCGCCACGCCGCGTCGGTCTCGTCTGTCCAGACGTCCGGGTCCGCCGTGGTGCGGAACGCGTCGACCAGCGCGTTCTGGGCGGCGAGAAAGTGCGCGCCGGTCAGGCCGTGCTTGCGGTGGTCACGCCCGAGTTGATGCAGGAAGGGCAGGAAGTCGCGGTCGTCGAGGTGCCGGACGACGTGGTCGACGGCGCGCAGGAGGCGGTGCCGCTGCTGATCCATGGCGGCGGGGAAGAAGCCGCGGAAATCGGGGTACTCGGCGAACAGCCGAGCGTAGAAGGCGCCGGCCACGGTGTCCGCGCCGTCGTCGGACAGCGCGGAGGCAACTCCGGCGCGCACTCGCGCCAGGGCCTGCGGGTCCAGCAATGGGCACCTTCGATGGTCGTGGCGGGTGACGGGTTCGTGCGCGAGTGGTGTGTCCGAGAGTAGTGGTCGTGTCCGGTCACGGCCAGCGCGCTGGGCGGCGCCCTCCTGCGTGATGCGGCGTCAACAAACTTGAGCGGAATAGACTCAAGTCGACTAAGGTTGTTCTCGTCGATACACCCGTTCGACCCGAAGGAAGGTGACCGGTGGACTCGTTCACTCCCACCACGAAGACCCAGGCAGCGTTGACCGCTGCACTGCAGTCGGCATCCGCAGCGGGCAACCCGGACATCCGGCCGGCTCACCTGCTCGTCGCACTGCTCGACCAGACGGACGGCATCGCCGCGCCGTTGCTGAAGGCTGTCGGCGTCGACCCGAGCGCGATCCGCTCGCAGGCGCAGACTCTGGTGGACCGTATGCCGTCGGCCACCGGCTCCACCACCCAGCCGCAGCTCGGACGTGACGCGCTGGGCGCGATCACCGCCGCTCAACAGCTGGCCACCGAACTCGACGACGAGTACGTCTCGACCGAGCACCTGGTGGTCGGACTCTCGACGGGCGATTCCGATGTCGCGACGCTGCTCCAGAGGAACGGGGCGACACCGGCGGCGCTGCGCGAGGCGTTCACCACCGTGCGTGGCAGTGCCCGCGTCACGAGCCCGGACCCGGAGGCGACGTACCAGGCTCTGGAGAAGTACTCGACCGACCTCACCGAGGCCGCACGCAGCGGCAAGCTCGATCCGGTCATCGGTCGCGACACCGAGATCCGTCGTGTGGTGCAGGTGCTCTCGCGCCGTACCAAGAACAACCCGGTGCTCATCGGTGAGCCCGGCGTCGGCAAGACCGCGATCGTCGAGGGCCTCGCGCAGCGCATCGTCGCCGGCGACGTCCCGGAGAGCCTGCGCGGCAAGACCGTCGTGTCGCTCGACCTGGGATCGATGGTCGCGGGCGCCAAGTACCGCGGTGAGTTCGAGGAGCGGCTCAAGGCCGTGCTCGACGACATCAAGAACTCGGCCGGCCAGGTCATCACGTTCATCGACGAGCTGCACACCATCGTCGGTGCGGGCGCGACGGGCGAGTCCGCCATGGACGCGGGCAACATGATCAAGCCGATGCTCGCGCGTGGTGAGCTGCGGTTGGTGGGCGCCACGACGCTCGACGAGTACCGCAAGTACATCGAGAAGGACGCCGCACTCGAGCGCCGGTTCCAGCAGGTGTTGGTCGGTGAGCCGTCCGTGGACGACGCGGTCGGCATCCTGCGCGGCCTCAAGGAGCGGTACGAGGTGCACCACGGTGTGCGCATCACCGACTCCGCCCTGGTCGCCGCCGCCACACTGTCGGATCGCTACATCACCTCACGGTTCCTGCCGGACAAGGCCATCGACCTCGTCGACGAGGCCGCGTCCCGCCTCCGCATGGAGATCGACTCGCGTCCGGTCGAGATCGACGAGATCGAGCGTGTCGTGCGCCGACTCGAGATCGAGGAGATGGCGCTGGCCAAGGAGACCGACGACGCGTCGAAGACCCGTCTCGAGAAGCTGCGCGGTGAGCTGGCGGACAGCAAGGAGAAGCTGGCCGAACTGAGCACGCGCTGGCAGAACGAGAAGAACGCCATCGATTCGGTGCGCGACCTCAAGGAGCAGCTCGAAGCGCTGCGCGGCGAGTCCGAGCGGGCCGAGCGCGACGGTGATCTGGGCAAGGCCGCGGAGCTGCGCTACGGACGCATCCCGTCGCTGGAGAAGGAGCTCGCGGAGAAGACCGCGGCCACCGTTCCCCAGGGTGACGTGATGTTGAAGGAGGAGGTCGGTCCGGACGACGTCGCGGACGTGGTCGCGGCGTGGACCGGTATCCCCGCGGGCCGGATGCTCGAGGGTGAGACGGCGAAGCTCCTCCGCATGGAGGACGAGCTGGGCAGGCGTGTCGTCGGTCAGGACGACGCGGTCCAGGCCGTGTCCGACGCGGTGCGCCGCGCTCGTGCCGGGGTGTCCGATCCGAACCGGCCCACCGGGTCGTTCCTGTTCCTCGGACCGACGGGCGTCGGCAAGACAGAGCTCGCGAAGTCGTTGGCGGACTTCCTGTTCGACGACGAGCGTGCCATGATCCGCATCGACATGAGCGAGTACAGCGAGAAGCACTCGGTGGCTCGACTGGTCGGTGCCCCGCCCGGATACGTCGGGTACGAGGCCGGTGGTCAGCTGACCGAGGCCGTGCGTCGTCGGCCGTACACAGTGGTGCTGTTCGACGAGGTCGAGAAGGCGCACCCGGACGTGTTCGACATCCTGCTCGCCGTGCTCGACGAGGGCCGTCTGACAGACGGTCAGGGCCGAACGGTGGACTTCCGCAACACGATCCTGATCCTCACCTCGAATCTCGGTGCGGGTGGCGACAGGGACCATGTGATGGCGGCGGTGCGTAGCGCATTCAAGCCGGAGTTCGTGAACCGGCTCGACGACGTGGTCGTCTTCGACGCCCTGAGCGAGGAGCAATTGCAGTCCATCGTCGACATCCAGCTGCTGCAACTGCAGCGCCGCCTGTCGGCTCGTCGACTCACGCTGGACGTCACGCCGTCGGCCCGGTTCTGGTTGGCCGTACGGGGTTACGACCCGCAGTACGGCGCCCGGCCGCTGCGTCGCCTCATCCAGCAGGCCATCGGCGATCAGTTGGCCAAGCTGCTGCTGGCGGGCAAGGTCGTCGACGGTGACACGGTCACGGTGGACACGTCGGAGGACGGCGCGACGCTCGAGCTGAGCTGAGATCGACGCGTCAACCGTGCACGTGAACATCGATCGTCCACTCGGGCAACGGGTCCGGATAGCCCCTCCAGGCGTCCGGACCCGCTGTCACCTCCGCGTCTGTCAGCAGTGCGGTGTCGAGAAGGTCACGAACCATGTCCGGGCGTAGTCGTACTCCGATGACAACGATCTCCTGGCCGGCCGGAACGTCGATCTCCGACCACGGTTGCGCACCGTCGATGGTGAGGTTCGGGCCCGCTTGCGACCACACCGCCGCCCGGTCCGGTCGCGACGCGATCCAGCAGAAACCTTTGCTTCGCAACACATCGTGCAACCGGTCGAGTGTTCGGTTCAGGCGCGTGGGGTGGAACGGCCGGTCGGCGGTGTAGACGAAGCTCGAGATGCCGAACTCCTCGCTCTCCGGCACGTGGGTGCCGGTGAGCTCGTCGTCCCAGCCCGGGGCGAGTAGCGCGGCCTCGGGGTCGTAGAGACCGGTATCGAGGATTCGGGCGGGGTCGATGACCCCGTTGATCGTGCGCACGACCTCGGCGCGGGGATTGAGCCGTCGCACGGCGGCGTCGGTGGCTCCGGCGAGAGCGTCGGAGACGAGGTCCGTCTTGCTGATCAGCACGATGTCGGCGAACTCCACCTGGTCCACGAGGAGGTCCGAGATGGATCGCTCGTCACCCTCGGCGACATCGAGCTCACGGTCGTCGAGTGTGTCGCCGCGGGAGATCTCCGTGAGGAAGGTGGAGGCGTCCACGACCGTCACCATCGTGTCCAGGCGGGCCAGGGTGCCGAGGCTGACGGGGGAGTCGCGGTCGGCACCGTCGAAGACCCAGTCGAACGACGCCGCGACGGGCATGGGCTCGGAGACACCTGTCGATTCGATCAGCAGGTAGTCGATGTCGCCTGCCGATGCCAGCGTGCCCACGGTCTCGATGAGGTCGTCGCGAAGCGTGCAGCAGATGCAGCCGTTGGTGAGTTCGACCAGCCGCTCCTCGGTGCGGACCAGCGTGGTCGACCCGGTGACCGACCCGTCGATGAGCCTCGCGTCGATGTTGATCTCGCTCATGTCGTTCACGATGACCGCGACCCTGAGACCCTGCCGGTTCGCGAGCACGTGTTCCAGGATGGTGGTCTTGCCGGCGCCGAGGAAGCCGGACAGGACGGTGACGGGGAGCAGAGGTGCCATGCCGTAATGATAATCATTGTCATCAAGAAGTCGGGTGGGGGGTGTCCCTCACGAGCAGTTCCGAGGCGGGTGCGGGGCGGCCGAGCAGGTATCCCTGCACCAGATCCGCTCCCACCTCGCGCGCCGTGGCGAGTTCCTCGGCGGTCTCCACGCCCTCGAAGATGCAGACGGCACCGATCTCCCGAGAGAACGTGACGATGCTGACGGCGGCGGCACGACGCATGGGGTCGGTGTCGATGCCGCGCACGATCGAGGCGTCGAGTTTGACCACGCCGGGACGCAGTTCCACCAGTTGGCGCAGGCCCGAGTAGCCGGTTCCCACGTCGTCCACCGAGATGAGGACGCCCGCCGAGCGCAACATCTCGACGGCGACGCCCATCCCGTCGTAGTCGTCGATGCGGTCGTGTTCGGTCACCTCCACGATCCAGCGCCTGCCCCTGTCACCGCGCCCGATCAGGTCCGCGGCGAGATCGCTGGACAGGATGGTGTCCGCCGAGGTGTTGACCGCCACGAAGGCGCCCGATGGCAGCACGCTGGACGCGGTGATCGCCGCGTGGATGGCACTGAGTTCGAGGTCCACGCGCAGGCCGACGGTCGACGCGTCGGTGAACCACGTCTGCGGTGAGCCGTACCCGTCGGGGAATCGCGACAATGCCTCGTAGCCGACGACGGCTCCCGTGTCGGTGGTGCAGACGGGCTGGAAGACGATGCTCGGGCCGCCCGACGCGATGAGCGCCGCGATGCGGTCGCGGAGGTCCGCCGACGCGGACGCCCGACTGGCGTGGCGACGCTGCATCGTCGCCTCCGCGCGCGTCATCAGGTGGTGCAGGGTGGTGCCCACGTCGGCATGCGGGTCGACGGTCTCCGCCACCGAGCCCGTCAGAACCGTGACCGGTGCGCTGCGCAGAGGGGTGCTCTCGAGTCCGGTGGCCAGATCTCGCATCGCGCGATCGGCGGAACCGTCCGGACCGACGAGAAGTACACACAGGAACTGCGAGGTGCTCAACCGTGCCGCGACGGCGTCCGCCGGAGCCTCGGTGGTGAGCCGCTCGGCGATCTCCTCGAGCACCTCCCGGCCCGAGCCGCGGCCGAAACGCTGCTCGACGTCCGCGAAGTCGGCGATCTCGACGAAGACGCCGAGAGCGGTGCGGCGACTCTGCACGGACTGCGATTGCGACGTCACCCGGTTGTAGAGCCCGCGTCGCGTCAGCAACCCCGTGAGTGGATCGCGTTGCGAGGCCTCGACCTGTCGGCGGAGGTAGGAGACGTACATGCGGATGACGAAGGGCGTGGCGAACATGCTCATCAGCGCGAGCGTGCGTGACAGCACGAGCCAGATCTCCGTGCCCTGCTCGACCGAGACGGCGGCGAGCACGACGAGCAGGCCGCAAGAGAAGGCGACATGCAATGTGAGGGTGAGGGTGTCGGTGAACGCCGCTGCGAACAGGGAGACCAGCACCAGTACGGCGCATGCCGGCATCGACAGGAACGCGGAGTCGTACATCGTCACGACGGTGAGCACGCCCACGTCGGCGTAGACGACGTAGGCGGTCTCGAAGTGCCTCGGACGCGTGGTCGTGAACCAGGCGACCGCGACGGGAACGGTCGTGGCGGAGAACAGAAGTATCCACACCGCGCCGCCCGGTCGGAGGGCGTCGGAGGGCAGGAGCAGCAGGCCGGCGACGCCGACGAGCACCGTGATGCCCGCGATGACGGCGCGAGATCGTTCTGCTGGTCTCGGCGTCAACGCGAGAAACGACAGAACCGGATCAGGACTGATCCGCTGTGATCTCACGACGACTCGTTTCGACGGTCTGCGGCGCCGGAGTGCGCTGGGAATCAGCACACTCCGACGTCAGACTACCGGCGGCGAGTTCGTGCTGCGGCCAGAACCGAGTCGGCGGCGGGCTTCCACGGCATGCAGATCGCGACGGCCACGGCGCACGCCAGGCAGGCGGACACCGTGACGTACGAGGCGAACTGGAATCCCTCGAGGCTTGCGGACTTCATCGCCAGAATCAGTTCCGCCTTCTGCTGTTCGAACAGCGACGGCGTGGGACGCTTCGCCATCTCGATCACCGCGATGACGGTTTCGGACGCGAAACCCTTCTCGCCGTCCGTCATCAGCGACGAGGGCACCGCATCGACCAAGGGGGTGACCCGCGCGGAGTAGACCGAGGCGACGATCGAACCCAGTACCGCCACACCGAGTGTGCCGCCGATCTCGCGTGTCGTGTCGTTGACCGCCGACCCGGCGCCGGCGCCGTCCAGGTCGACTGCGGACATGATGGAGTCGGTCGCGGGTCCCTGGACGACGGCCAGTCCCAGTCCCATGAGGACCATCGACAGCAATACCGGGCCGACATAGGGCGTGTCCACGGTGGTCTGGCCGGCTATGGCCATCCCCGTACTGACGATGAGCAGTCCCAGCACGATGACGGCGGTGGCACCGAAGCGCTGAGCGATCAGCGTGGCGATCGGTGCGCCCACGCCCACGGCCACCGCGAACGGCAGTGAGTGCAGGCCGAACTCGAGCGGTGAGTACTCACGGACGCCCTGGAAGTACTGGGTGATCATGAACAGGAAGCCGAACATGGAGAAGTAGCCGACGGCGATCGACAGGGCCGGGAGCGAGAAGCGACGGTTCGCGAACAGAGTCAGATCGAGAACCGGAGCGGCCGTGCGCTTCTCCCACGCAAGGAAGCCGGCGATCGCCACGGCGGAGAGCGCGTAGCCGGCGAGGGAGGTGGCCGACAGCCATCCGCGATGCGGGGCCTCGATGATCGTCCACACCAGTGCCGTGATCGCCACCAGTGAGGACACGAGTCCGACGACGTCGAAGCGGCCGACGTGCTCGGCGCGCGACTCCGGGACCAGAACCCGAGCGGCGAGGGCCACGACGAGTGCCACGGGCACGTTGATCCAGAAGACCGAGTGCCACGAGAAGTGTTCCAGCAGATAGCCACCCGCGGTCGGACCGATCGCGATGGCGAAGCCGGCCATGGCCGTCCAGGCGGCGATGGCCAGTGCCTTCTCACGGGGGTCGGTGAAGATGGTGATGATCATGGCCAGCGTCGCCGGGAACACTGCCGCCGCGAAGACGCCCATGACGGCGCGTGCCGCGATGACCTGGCCGAGGTCACTCGACAGCGCCCCCACCACAGACAGCGCCGCCACCCCGAGCAGGCCGATGATCATGACGCGGCGGCGTCCGTACCGATCGCCGAAGTGCCCGAGCGCCAACAGGAAGCCGGCGAACGTCAGTGTGTAGGCATCGACCACCCACTGCAGGCCGGACATCGAGGTCTGGAGCTCGACGCCGATGGACGGCAGCGCGACGTTGACGATGGTGTTGTCGAGGACTACCAGCAACTCGGCCGCGCAGATGACGAGGAGCGCCAGCGCGCGGCCTCGCCCTGACAGCGAGGTGGTGGGTGGTGCCTGATGCAGTGCCATGGAACCCCGCTCCGTCGGTTCTATGCGGTAGCGCATAGAAGGTGGACAGAAGGTAACTGTGTCGCTGCGTCACGGTCAATCGAGTGTGGTGGCCGTCACGCTCGGGTCAGTCGACGGGGGCGACCCGGACATTCGTGGTGCGGCTGGACGCAGATGTCGATCAGATACTCGACCATCGAGGGGGTACGGCAACTGCTGCAGTTCGCCGATCACCTCGAGGTGGTGGAGCCGCACGAGGCGCGGACACGCGTCGCGGAACTCGCGGCAGACCTCGCTCGTCGACATTCCTGACAGTGTCGGTGGCTCCTGTTATCTTCGCACACATGTTCGAGTCGGGGTGGGCGCAGCAGGATCCGGAGGCCATGGGCCTTCCGGTGGCGCTGACCGATGCGTCGATCGAGGAGGCTCTGGACACCGTCGTTCACGCGACCGCCGGCCTCGGCTTCCTGGAGTGGACTCGCTACCGGGCGGCCGCGCACCTCCACGCCCTGATCGTCGCGCCGGTCGAGGCCTCGGACCGCCGACGCCTGGACGCGGCGACGCAGTGCGCCGCCCGCATCGCCACCGTGCTGTCCGTCAGTCAGGGTGCCGCCGACGGCATTCTCTTTCGCGCCCTCGTGTTGCGCGATCGCCTGCCGCGTGTCGCAGAGTGTCTGCGGGACGGGCTGCTCGCGCCGAAACACCTGCACACCATCGTCACTCGTACCGATCTGGTCGACGGCCGCGACTACGCCGACGAGGTCGACGCCGAGATCGCTGCCGCCCTTCGGCGTCGCCGTTCGTGGTCCGACACCCGGCTTCGGGACATGGTCGACTGCGTCGTTCATCGTCATGATCCTGATGCGGTGCGCGAGAGGCGCATCAAGGCCAAGGAGAATCGCTCCTTCTGGGTCGAGAACGCTCCCGACGGCATGGCGGCCGTCGGTGCCACCCTGGCGGCCGAGGACGCGCTGCTCGTCGCAACCCGTGTCGAGGCTCTTGCTGCAAACGTCTGCGCACGCGATCCGCGCAGCCGCAACGCTCGCGCGTCCGACGCGCTGTTCGCGCTCGTCACCGGCACCGGATTCGGTTGTCAGTGCGGCGATCTCACGTGCACACACACGGAGACCGACCCCGACTCGATCAGCGCGACCACCGTCGTCGTGCACGTGGTGGGTGACGCGGCCACCCTGGATGCGGCCACCGCAGCTGCATCGAGCCCGGAAAGTGCAGCCCCCGACACTGGAGCCCCCGACACTGGAGGCCCCGATGCAGCGACTCCGGTGTCGGACACCTCCGGCCGCTCCGGCTTCCTTCACGGTCACGGTGTCATCTCGCCCGACCACCTGCGGGATCTGGCGAACCGTTCCGATGCCGTGCGTCGACGGATGGACGCGACGCCCGCAGCCCATCAGCCGGCCGACCCGTACCGGCCCAGCGCGGCACTCGAGACGTTCGTCCGTGCCCGCGACCAGTACTGCACGTGGCCCGGATGCAACAACCCGGCGGTGACGGCGGACCTCGACCACGTCACCGAGTACGACCACGACGACCCGGCCGCCGGTGGACAGACCACGGCGGTGAATCTCAACGGCAAGTGCCGCTTTCACCACACTCTGAAGACGTTCACCGATTTCCTCGACGATCAGTACCCCGATCCGGAGCTACCCGGCAGAGTCCTCTCGACCGTCACCACCCCGGAGGGCCGCACCGTTCCCGGTCCGGCTCACAACGGATACGACCTCCACCCGGAACTGGCCGACGTCACCTTCGACGACCCGGTGGTGCACCCGCCGCCCGGGACCGAGTCGCCACCGACGAGACGACGCACTCGCCTTGCGGCCGTTCATGCGCGGCGACGCGCCGAACGGGCACGCAACCGCCGAGCTCGAGAAGCCGCAGCGATCGACGACCCGCCACCGTTCTGAACGGCGGTGGCGGGGCTGTCAGACGCGCGCGCCTTCGGCGGCGGTCACTCGTCGCTGACGGAGCACACCGGCCACCACGGTGACCGCTGCCAGCACCGCGGAGAAGCCGATGGCCGTCCGCTGCTCCGGCATGATCACCATCATCACGAGGACGACGACGATGAAGCCGATTGCCAGATACGTCAGCCATGGATACAGCCACATGCGCACCGGAGGTCGGCGACCCTCCCGGTCGAGCGTGCGCCGCAACACCAACTGGCTGGCCGCGATGGCGAGGTACACGAAGAGAGCCACGGCCCCGGTGGTCGCGAGCAGGTACCCGAACAGTTTCTCCGGCAGCGCGTAGTTGCCTACGACGGCCACGAATCCGAGTGCGGTGGAGGCCAGTACGGCGACGTAGGGCACGCCGCGGCTCGACACCTTGCGTACCGCCGCGGGGGCGTCGCCACGCTCGGACAGCGAGAACAACATGCGGCTCGCCGTGTACAGCGCGGAATTCAGGCACGAGGCGACGGCGGTGAGGATGACGACGTCCATGATGCGATCCGCGTGCGGAATGTTCATCTGCCCCAACACGAACTGGTACGAGCCGGTCTCGGCGTCGAGCTCCGCGGCCGGCACCAGGGCGACGACGATGAAGATCGAGCCGAGGTAGAAGATCATGATGCGCCAGATCACCGAGTTGACTGCGCGGGTGATGCCCTTCTTCGGATCGGGCGACTCCGCGGCGGCGATGGTGACGATCTCGGTGCCCATGAACGAGAACATCGTCGTGAGCATGGCGGCGATGACCGCACCGAAACCGAAGGGCATGAACCCGCCGTCCGACCACAGGTGCGACACCCCGCTGACGTCGCTGCCCGGCAGCAGACCCAGGATCGCGAGCACGCCGAGCGCGATGAACCCGATGATCGCGACCACCTTGATGAGCGCGAACCAGAACTCGAACTCGCCGTAGTTGCCCACGCTCAGCAGGTTGGTGACGGTGAGGATCAGCGTGATGGCGAGCGCCCAGATCCACTGGTCACCGCCGATCCACGACGACATGATCAGCGCACCGGCCGTGGCCTCGACCGGGATGACCAGCACCCAGAACCACCAGTAGAGCCACCCGACGGAGAACCCGGCCCAGTGGCCGAGCGCGCGGGTCGCATACGTGGAGAACGATCCGGTGTCGGGGTTGGCGGTCGCCATCTCCCCGAGCATGCGCATCACCAGGACGACGAGGATGCCGGCGAACAGATACGACAACAGCACGGCGGGGCCGGCCAGGTTGATCGCGGTCGCGGATCCGACGAACAGTCCGGCGCCGATGACACCGGCGATCGAGATCATGGTGATGTGACGTGGTTTCAGACTGGTTCCCAGAGCGCCGGGTTGTCCGGTCGCGCTGACTGGGTCCGCGTCCTTGTTGTCGATCGACATGTCAGTTCTCCTCGTGAGATGCGAACCTTCCGAGTCGATCACAACGGTCGGTTCGGTGCCCGGCGCACGGCACATCTCGTCCGATTTGCCCGGTCTTTTCGGGGACTATCCTGAGGTCATGACGACGCCGACCGGACCGCGCGACAACGACGACTCGGCTCGCGACCGCGATCAGCCGACGGAGTACCTCGGCACTCCCGGTCACACGTCGGATCCGGGCCAGGCCTACGGGCAGTCCGGCTACAACCCGACCGAGGCGCTCCCGGCAGGCGACTGGTACGCCCAGCAACCGCCGTACGAGCAGGGCTACCCCCAGCAGCAGCAGTATCCGACTCAGGGCTACCCGACACAGCAGGGTCATCCGCAGCAGCAGGGCTACCCGACGCAGGGCTATCCCCCGTACCAGCAGCCCCAGTACCAGCAGCCCCCGTACCAGCAGAACCAGTACGGCGAGGCGCCCTTCCTCGAGAACGGCGACAGCAAGCCCCCGCGCGGTCCGAAGACCGCACTCATCGTCGTGGCGGCGCTCGTCGTGATCGCACTCATCGGCACCGGGGCCTATCTGCTGTACGACTCGACGTCGTCCTCGCGCACCGCGGCGCCGGCCATCACGCCGCGCTCCGCCCCGCCCACGACCACGGCGCCGCCGTCGACGAGTGTCCCGCCGCTCGGCTCGCTGCCGGGTCTGGAGCAGATTCCCGGGGGAGTGGGGGAGGCGCTGGGGTCTCAGGGGGCCTCCGTGGGCACGATCATCTCGAACGACGGCACCACCATCGTCATGGACGGGATCGGCGGGTCCACCGTCACCGTGGTGACGAACGCGAACACGCAGATCCTCGCGCTCGGCGCCGCCACGGTGGCGGACCTCGCGCCTGGCACCTCGATCGTGGTGCAGGGCACCCCGCTGGCCGGCGGGTCCATCACCGCCGAGGTCATCGTCAGCGCAGGTATCGGCTTCAACTGACGCCGGGGCGTCGACCGACACCACCGAACGAGAGACACCCTCCCCCGCACACGCGGGGGAGGGTGTCTCTCTGTCGATCAGGTCAGGCCTGGCGGGCCATTCCGCGCTCGATAGCCGCGACGATCTGCGGGCGCAGTTCGGCGGCCGCCACGATGTGGTGCACCGAACCGACGGTCCGCGCTCGCTCGATGTTGTGCACCGCCTCGAACTCGGACGCCACCTCACCGAGCTTCTCCGAGCGCACCGCGGTGCGGGTGGCCGACAGCTCCACCTGCAACCGGGCCCGCTCCGTGTCGTCCTCGGAGGAGTTCATGCGTGCCTCGAGATCGCGGACGGACGGGTCGGATGCGGTGCGCTTGTTGACGTCTCGCGTGAAGACCACTGCTGCGGCCGGTGCACCACCGAGGACGGATGCGAACGATCCCTCGACGGCCAGCACCTCCATGTTCTCGTTGAGCGCTCCGGAGAACACCACGAACGCGCCGCCGTGATACCGGGAGACCACGCAGAACACGATCGGTCCGTCGAAGTTGACGATGGCGCGGCCGATCTCGGCACCGTACTCGAGCTGCAGGTTGCGCAGCGACTCCGGTGATCCGTCGAAGCCGGACAGGTTGGCCAGCACCACCAGCGGGCGGTTGCCGCTGGCGGCGTTGATCGCACGGGCCGTCTTCTTGGACGAGCGGGGGAACAGCGTTCCCGACGTCCACTGGTCGGGGCCGTCGGACGGGAACCATCCCTTGCGCGAGATGGCGCGCGATTCGATGCCGATCACCGACACCGGGTAACCGGCGAGGTGGGCGTCGAAGACGACGGACGTGTCCGCGTCGGCCATGTCGGCCCACCGCTCGAGCACGGCGTGGTCCTGATCGACCACGGCGCGCATGACGGTGCGGATGTCGAACGGCTTCTTGCGCTCCGGGTTGGTGGCCGAGGAGAAGATGTCGCCGACGGTCTTGAAGTCGCTCGACGGGTGGACGTGCGGGTAGGTCCGCACGTCGCGGTCGACCGGGTCGACGGTCGTCGTGCGGCGCGGGAAGCGTTCTCCCGGTGCACGATACGCGTGATCGTAGTGCGCGAAGAGGACGTCGCACGCAGCTCCGAGGTTCGGAGCCCAGTACTGCGCCTGCCCGTTGGGGCCCATGACGCGGTCGTAGCCACCGATGCCGAAGTTGTCCTCCGCGGAGACGCCACCGGAGTAGTCCAGGGACTGCTTGCCGGTGAGCACCATCGCGCTCTCCGGCGTCATCACCAGGATGCCCTTGGTGTGCATGAGCATCGTGGCCTCGGCGTTCCAGTACGGCTGCGCGCCGACGTTGATGCCCGCGACGATCACGTTGATCTCGTGACCGGCCTGCGTGAAGGTGATGATGCGGCGCAGAGCCCGCGACACCCAGTCCATGTTCTCCGTGCCGCTGCCCATGGAGATGGTCGCGCCGGAGGAGAGCGCGAACCACTCGACCGGGACGTTCATCTCCTCGGCCAGGTCGATCGCGGCGACGACGCGCGCACACTCGGCCTCGGCCACCGTGCCCAACGCCTTGGTCGGATCGCCGAACAGGGCGACGCGGGTCATGCCCTCCGGGTAGAGCGCCGTCGGCGTGGACACCAGGCCCACGATGATGCCCGCGGTGTTCTGACCGTACGGACGCGAGATGGGCTGCAGCGCACCGGACTCGTCCAGGTCGTACTCGACGAAGGAACCGTCGCGCTTGGTCAGCACGGGGATCAGCTCGTACGGGTAGACGGTGCCGCGTGCCTGCGAGCGCTGCACGTTCTGCGTGTACGTGTCGAGCGGGCGCATGGGCTCGGTGGGCGGGTCGGTGATCTTGGTGACCACTCCGGTGCCGGGTCGGTACGAGAAGCGCAGGGCCTGCATGGTGGGCTCCGCGCCGGGACGCACCACGACGCGGGCCATCATGGTGATCTCCTCGAGACCGGCGGCCACGGTGAGCGGCGCGAGATGCCGGGCCACGATGCGCAGCTTGTCGAGCGGCAGGTTCAGCACCGGCCACACGTAGAGGACGACGCGATTGTGGTCGAGGCGGCGGTTGCCGCGGCGAGCCTGGGCGCGGCGGATGCCGTCGAGGCACGCGGAGAGCGTGCGCTCGATGGCGGGAACCGAGACCACGTTGCCCTGGGCGTCGAACTGCACTGCGGCGTCCCGGATCTCGGCCAGGGCGACCAGTCGCTCGTCCTTGGGGTTGTCCTTCGCCACCAGATCGAACAGGTACGTGCCGGGTGCGGAGGGGATGCGGGTGCCGTCGAAGTTCTTGAGGCGCCACAGGTCCAGTCGCTGACCGGTGAGCGGATGCAGGTCGCGGAGCGAGACGTCCTCTGTCAGAACGCCTGCCTGCGGCCGGAACGTCACCTGGCGCGAGATGCCGGTGCCGCGTCCGAAGACGGTGACCGTGATGCGACGCCACGACGTGGTCGCCGGGTGTGCGGCGATCTCGGTGCGCAGCTCCTCGACCACCTGGTCGCCGTCCTCGGGAGCTGTCGGCCACGAGAGGTACAGATCCACCGCGAGGTTCTCGGGTGCCGGCCCCGCGGTCTCGGTGAGCGCCACCAGCGTCGACGAGAGGCCCGCGCGATCGGTCATCGTCGAGAGCAGGTTGACCTTGCCGCCGACGAGGGTGAAGGTGCCCGAGACATAGTGCTGCCCTTCGCGATCGAAGGCCTTCACGTCCTCGAAGTCACGGATCTCGTAGTACTGGCGGGTGATCACCTCGAGCAGGGCACCCGGATCGGACATGCGCTGGGAGAGCAGCTCCACGAGCGGCTCCTCCGTGGCGACCAGGGCGTCGATGCGCTCCTGGTGATCGTCGGCGTCGGGCCGCTCGGCCAGGTACTGCAGACTGCCGCGGACACCGTCGTAGACCTGCTCGCGCGCCTTGCGGATCTGCGGCTCGTCGAACAACTGGAAACGGAGGTTGCGGGCGACGTCGCCGATCACCGGGTACCGCACCTGGGTCGCGACGACGAGGCGGTCGAGCACCTCACCGACGGCGCTGTCCGCGTCGGGGGCGACCGACGGGTCGGCGATCCACCGATCGAGGAGCGCCGCGATGGCCGGGACCTGGTTCTCGATGCGCTGCTGCGCCAGGAAGAGTCGGTAGACGGCCTCCTCGAGATCGGTGCCGCGATCGAGATCGTTCTTGTCGTAATGCCGCAGTGCGCGAGCCAGCTTGTCGCGGAACTCGTCCGGCAGGCCCTGGACGTCGGCGTCGAGCGACTGCAGGAACGCGTGGAAGTGCTCGCGCGGACTGTGGACGCGCTCGTCGGTGCCCTCCTCGTCCATGGTCGGACGGTTACGCGTCAGCTCGCACATGTCGGCGAAGGTGGTGAGCAGGTCCAGCTCGGCGCGGACCAGCTCGCCGTCCTTGCGCGGGAGTGCCCCGCGCAGAGCGTCGTACTCGGCGATGGTGGCGAGCGCACGGGACGCGCTGACGTCGAATCCGCTGAGGAGAGCCCGCAGTTCGTCGAGACGGGCCAGTGCGTCGATGCGGTCGTCGCGGTCGGCGTCGCCGCACGGCGAGCGGAACTCGACCCGGGCGGTGGTGGAGGCGGCGGCCGTCTCACCGATCGGGTCGACGCGCAGCAACGCCGCGCCGTTGTCGACCTGTGCGTTGACGACGGCGAGCACCTCGCTCACCCGACCGGCAGAGGCGGCGCGCACCGCGGTCTCCATCTTCATGGCCTCGAGGACCACGAGAGTCTGCCCCGCCTCGACCTCGTCGCCCACGGCGACCGGCACGGCGACGACGACGGCGGGGGCGGGTGCGCGCACCAGACCGGCCTCGTCCTGGCTGATCTGGTGGCTCACGCCGTCGACCTCGACGAGATACCCGGCGGGGCCGGGCACGGTGACGACGGAGTAGCGGGTGCCGTCGATCTCGGCGCGACGCTCGAAGGTGCCGAGCCGCTCGATGTCGATGGTGATCTCGTGGTCGTCGACCGCGACCAGGTAGCGGTGCGGTCCCACCTGGCCGACGGTCAGGCGGTAGCCCTGGCCCTGGTAGTTGAGCTCGACCGTGCGGCCGATGTCGTGGCTGGCGCGGGGACGGCCGCCGCGGGCGGACAGCAGGAACTTGGCGCGCTCACGGGCCTCGTCCGCGTCGTAGGCGTCGACGGCCGCGGCGATCAGTGCGACGTCGGCGACGCGGGTGGGGCCCTCCGCGGTGCCCGCGCCGGTGCGGTCGAGCCAGCCGGTGTCGGCAGTGGCGTCGATGAGCTCCTCGCGGTCGAGCAGGTCGAGCAGGAACGACTTCGTGGTGGTGCCGCCGTCGATGACGACTGTGGTCTCGCGGAGCGCGGTGCGCAGCCGGGCGAGGGCCTCGGAACGGTCACGGCCCCAGGCGATCACCTTCGCGACCATGGAGTCGTAGTCGGGCGGGATGACGTCGCCCTGGGCGATGCCCGTGTCGACGCGCAGGCCCGATCCGAGCGGGAACTTCAGCAACCGGACGGTGCCGGGCGCCGGTGCGAAACCGTTGTCGGCGTCCTCGGCGTTGAGTCGTGCCTCGACGGCGTGACCGAACTCGGTCGGGCAGTCGCCCTCGAGCACGTGGCCGCCCGCGACGAGGATCTGCAGCTTGACCAGGTCGAGGCCCGTCGTCACCTCGGTGATGGGGTGCTCGACCTGCAGGCGCGTGTTGACCTCGAGGAACGTGAAGATCTTCTGCTCCGGCTGGTAGAGGTACTCCACCGTGCCGGCGCCGTGATACCCGGCGGCGCGGACCAGCTCCGCGGAGGCGGCGCGCAGCTCGTCGGCCTGCTCCCGGGTCAGGACGGCCGAACTGGACTCCTCGATGACCTTCTGGTTGCGACGCTGGATCGAGCAGTCGCGGACGCCGGGTGCCCACACGTTGCCGTGGGTGTCGGCGATGACCTGGACCTCGACGTGGCGCGCCTCGGTGACGAGCCGCTCGAGGAAGACGACCGGGTCGCCGAACGAGCGCTCGGCCTCACCCTGGGTGCGCTCGAGTGCGAGCTCGAGCTCGTCCTCGGCGAAGACCTTGCGGATACCGCGACCGCCACCGCCGCTGCGCGCCTTGATGATCAGGGGATAACCGATGGCGGCGGCGTGCCGACGTGCATCGGCGCGGGTCTCGACGGGACCACCGCTCCACGGCGCGACCGGGACGCCCACCTTCTCGGCGAGGATCTTGGCCTCGACCTTGTCGCCGAGCAGGCGCATCGAGGCAGCGGACGGGCCGATGAACGTGATGCCCAGGCGAGCGCAGATGTCGGCGAAGGTCGGGTCCTCGGCGACGAAGCCCCAGCCGACCCACACGGCGTCGGCGCGGGCCTCGACGAGTGCGCGCTCGAGTTCGACGTAGTCGAGGTAGGGGTTCTGCACGCCCGTCTTGCGGAGCGTGACGGCCTCGTCGGCCTGGCGGACGAACATCGCCTTCCGCTCGGCGTCGGTGTGCAGAGCGATGACGCGCAGAGGCTCGGCGGACCGCGATTCGTTGTTCAGCTCGCGTACCGCTCGGATGAGGCGAACAGCTGCTTCGCCTCGGTTGACTACTGCTATGCGTGTGAACATGCGCTCCGCCGTCTCGAAGGGAAAGTGTCTTCCGAGCCAGTGTGACGGTCCACGAGCGTACTGGCGAGTACATCTCACCAACGCCCGAAAGGGTCGTGATCGGTCACTGACCTGTGGCGATGCGCTACCCACGGGTATACCGGCGGGTAATGACACGATGGGCCGACGACGGCGCCGTGCCCCGGGAAAAGTACAGTGGAGAGCGATGACAGCGATGTGGTTCGGCCTTGCTCTGATCGCACTCCTCGGTGCGGTGGCACTGCTGTACATCGATCGCGCCCGCCGCGGACAGCAGGGCCGGGTGCGTCAGATCTGGGCGAAAGCGCAGGGCTACCACTACGTTCCCGCCGATCCCGACCTGCCGTCGACCTTCTCGCGCGCGGCCATGGCGAACCAGGAGTTCCTCGGTGCCGTCGACGTGGTCGAGGGTGTGCGACGCGGCGAGGAGTTCGTCCTGTTCGACCTCGAGGACGCCGCGACCGTCGTGGCGGTGCGCCGCGAGGTGGGATCCGACGTCGACCTCGATCTGCGGTCCCGCACGACGCCGCCGCCGAAGGAGGCCGACATGCAGCTCCTCGGCTCGCTGGGTCCGCGCATCATCTTCGCGACCGACCTCGACGTGGCACGGCGAGTCTGTGACCAGCGCATGGTCGCCTTCACGCACTCGGTGCCCGATGTGGTGCAGCTGCTGTGGAGCGAGGGTCCGTGGACGCTGGGCACCGTTCCGGTGGGCAGTTCGGGACGCGACTGGGACGCCGCGATCGACGCCGTCACCCGCCTGTCCGGCCTTCTGCACGTGTTGCCGCCCTCGCGACGCCGCGCAGCACCCGGACGCGACGACTGATCGTTTCATCAGCCACGTGCTGCCGTGAGGAACCTCACCCGTTAGTCTCGTGCGCATGTCGACTCCAACACCGCGGCCCATCGCCCTCGTCACCGGTCCGACGTCCGGCATCGGCGGCGGGTTCGCCCGCCGTCTCGCCGCCAGTGGCCACGACCTCGTCCTGGTCGCCCGCGACACCGTCAGGCTCGAGGCACTGGCCGACGAGCTACGCGCGTCGTACGGCACCTCGTCGGAGATCCTGGGCGCGGACCTCGCGACCGAGGAGGGCCGCGCTGCCGTGGTCGCCCGACTGCAGGAGGGCGTGCAGGTCCTGATCAACAACGCCGGCTTCGGCACGTCCGGCGAGTTCTGGACTGCGGATCCCGCGCTGCTGCAGTCGCAGCTCGACGTCAACGTCACCGCCGTCATGCAGTTCACCCGCGCGGCGCTGCCGTCGATGATCGCGGGTGCGAAGGGCTCGGTGATCAACGTGGCCAGCGTCGCCGGCCTGCTGTCGGGTCGCGGTTCCACTTACTCCGCGTCGAAGGCGTACGTCGTCTCGTTCAGCGAGGGTCTCGCGGGCGGTCTCGCCGGCACCGGCGTCCGCATCCAGGCTCTGTGCCCGGGCTTCGTGCGGACCGAGTTCCACGAGCGCGCCGGCATCGAGATGTCGTCGATTCCGTCGTTCATGTACCTCTCCGTGGACCAGGTCGTCGACGCCTCGCTCGCCGACCTGGAGAAGAACGCCGTGCTGAGTGTGCCTGGGCTTCAGTACAAGTCACTGACTTCGGTATCGCGTCTGGTGCCCCGTACCATCGCTCGCCGCGTGGTCTCCCTGGTCGGCAGCGCGCGCGGTCGCACGTAGGCTCCGGCGGCCGGGGCGAACCCTCGACCTCGGGTCGACGTTCATACTCGACGGCGCTATGTTTCTGGTGTGACTGTTGTGGCCCTGGTGGCGTTCGTGATGATCATCGGTATCGGCTGGATCGTGTCGGTCGTCCGGCGGACACGTCGGTCGGCCGACTCCGTCGCTGCCGGACTGAACCTGCTCGAGATCGAGCTCGATCGACGACGGGCCGTGATCCCCGATCTCGTGCGCGCTGCCGTCGACGCCGATCTCGACCGCGCCGCCGTGAACCAACTCGTCGGAGCGCGGTCGCTGTCGGCCATGATGCGGGATCGGCGCGCCGAGCTCGGCGCCCGGGCCGGCGCCGAGAACGCGCTGTCGGTCGCGCTGCACGAGGTGCTCTTCGACGGTCGGGCCAGTGGGCCTCTCGGGTGGGACTTCAGCTCGCCCGCAACGGAACTCGATCGCATCGAGCATCGCGTCGCCGGGGCCGTCCGCGTGTACAACACGCAGGCCTCGTCGTTGGCCTCGCTCGCCGACTCGCCGCTGTCCGGACCCGTCGTCCGGCTGTTGGGCGTCCGGGCGCCCGAGGTGTTCGCCGAGACCGCGGACGCCGACACGGCATGGTTGCGGGCGCCGCAGCACGCCGCCTGAGCGCACCCGATAGATTCACTGCTCGTGGCAGCTACCGAGAAGTCCGAACTGGCAGAACTGGTCCGCGAGTTGGCCGTCGTGCACGGGAAGGTGACGCTGTCGTCGGGCACGGAAGCCGACTACTACGTCGACCTCCGCCGTGCGACGCTGCACCACCGCGCCGGTGCCCTCATCGGGCAGCTCATGCGAGAACTGGTGTCGGACTGGGATTTCGACGCCGTGGGCGGACTCACCATGGGTGCCGACCCCGTCGCGTTGGCGGTCATGCACGCGCCGGGCCGTCCCATCGACGCGTTCGTCGTCCGCAAGGCGGCCAAGGCCCACGGCATGCAGCGCCAGATCGAGGGCCCGGACATCGTGGGCAAACGGGTCCTGGTCGTCGAGGACACCACCACCACCGGCAACTCCCCGCTCACGGCCGTCGCGGCTCTGCGTGACGCCGGTGCCGTCGTGGTGGGCGTCGCGACGGTGGTGGACCGCGCCACCGGCGCCGACGCGGTCATCGCGGCCGAGGGTCTCGAGTACCGGTCCCTCCTCGGTCTGGGCGACCTGAACCTCTGAGCTCTACTGCCAGCCGACGGCGGTGAAGGGCGCGTTCGTCGTCACGCGGCCGACGATGCCGGCGTGCGCGAAGTCCTTGGCCGTGGCCACCGCGTCCTGGACCGAGGAACCCTTCGCCAGCTCGGCGGTGATGGCGGCGGCGAAGATGCAGCCGGCTCCGGAGACGCGCTCCTCGCCGATCTTCGGCGCACGGAACACCGAGACGTCGGTACCGTCGAACAGGACGTCGACGGCCTCGTCGCCGGGCAGACCCGCGCCGCCCTTGACCACCACGTAGCGCGGTCCGAGGTCCGCGATGCGGCGGGCGGCCTCCGACAGATCGTCGACGGACTCGATCGAGTCCATTCCCGACAAGGTCTGCGCCTCGAAGAGATTGGGCGTGACGACGGTCGCGAGCGGGAGGATCTCGGCGCGCAGGGCGTTGTCCGTGTCCAGCGCCGCGCCCGGCTCCTGGCCCTTGCAGATGAGGACGGGATCCACGACGACGTGTCGCCACGGCTGCTGACGGAGCGACTCGGCGACGGTGGCAACGGTCTCGGGTGTGCCGAGCATGCCGATCTTCACGACGTCCAGTGAGTGGGCAGCCGTCGCCGCCTCGATCTGGTCGGCGATCACCGGTCCCGCGATGGGGACGAAACGGTGGCCCCACCCGGCCTTCGGATCGAACGAGACGATGCAGGTGATGGTGCCGACGCCGTAGACCCCGAGCCGCTCGAACGTCTTGAGGTCGGCCTGCAGGCCGGCGCCTCCCGTGGCTTCGGATCCGGCGATGACGTAGGCGAGTGTCGGCATGTCTTCATCATCCCAAAACGCCGAGAGCGCGTGGGTGCGGGGCCGAGAGAGCCCCCGCACCCACGCGCTCGGTCGTCAGGAGCGAGTGCCCTTGCGACGCGAGAGTGCGAACGCACCGACACCCGCGACGGCGACGACGGCCACGCCGGTGCCGATCGCGGCGACGGGCAGTCCGCCCTCGTCGTTCGAGGCACTCGCCTGATCCGACCCCGCGAGGCTCGACTCGGACGACACGAGACCGATCTCCGGCAGTTCGCCGGCGACGATGACGTTGCCCTCCTCGTCGTCGGTGAAGTAGTCGACCACCTTGAACGTGCGCGTCGGGCCGTCGACGTAGAAGCCGATGAGACGGATTCCGGAGGCAGTGACCTCGACCGTGGTGGAGTCGATGGTGGCGACCTCGACGTCCTCCTTCTTCTCGTCGCCGACCTCGACCGTGACGGTCTCCTCGGCGGCGTTCTCCGCGGCAGCCTCGTCGGCGGCCTTCTTGTCCGCGGCATCCTTCGCAGCTGCGTCGGCCTCGGCCTTCGCTGCTGCGGCGGCCTCGGCTGCTGCTGCCGCCTCGGCGTCACCGGCTGCTTCGAGCCGCTTCGCGTTCTCCTCGGCGACCGTGGCGGCCACCTGCGTCGTCGCTGCCTTGACGACAGCGGCGAAGAGCGTCGACGCCTTCGCATACGCGGCCTGGATCGCCGTGGTGACCTTGGCGGCGTCGAGCGTCGCGAACGCGTCACCGACGGCCTTCAGCGACTCCTCGGCAGCCTTCGTGGCCTCCTCCGCGGCGGTGCGCGCGGCGGCTGCGGCCTCGGCCTTCGCATCGGCGTCCGCACGCGCGGACTCTGCCTCGGTCGGATCCGCGGCAACGTCGCCCTCGAGCTCGTCGGCCTTGTCCTTCGCAGCGTCGGCCTCGGCCTGAGCGGCGTCCGCCTTGCTCTTCTCCTCGTCCGCTGCAGCCTTGGCGGCGTCAGCCTCTTCCTGCGCCTTGGCGGCGACACCGGCGGCGACGATGCTCTCCTGCTCGGCGACCGACGCCGATTCCTCGGCCTTGGATGCCTCGAGCTCGGCCTTCGCTTCGTCGACCTCGGCCTCGGCAGCGGCGTCGCCGCCCTGCGCTGCGGCGATGGCGTCGTCGAGGAATGCCTGCGCCTTCTTGATGGCGTCGACGGCGGCCTTGGTGGCGTCCTTGGCCACCTGCAGTGCCTTCTTCTCGTCCTCGGTCAGCTTCGCGTCGATGTCGACCTTGATGGAGGAGTTGCCCTCGTCGTCGACCACGACGGAACCGGTGACCTGCGGCAGCGGCCGGGCCGGGGGAGCGGTGGTGGGCACGGTGGTGACCGGCGGCGCATCCGTCGCCGAGGGTGCCTGCTCGGTGCTCGACGTGGCGGGAGCCTCGGTGGTGGTGCTCGTGGAGGACTCGCTGCTCTCCGAGCTGTCCGGCTGATCCTGCTGGGCGACGGCCACGGCGGGTGCGGCGACAGCCAGCGACACGGCGAGCACGGCGCCTGCTGCAGCGAGCCGCGTCCTGCGGGCACGGGTGATGGACTTGTCCGACATGAATGGCCTTTCGATACCGAAGACGGCATTCCTGCCGTATCCGAGAAGCGGTGAAGAATGGTGTACGCGTCCCCCGACCGAACAGAACGTACCTTCCGGTCCGCCTAGACCTTTACTTCAGAGTTAGTTCGTCATCGAAGTGTGACCTTTGGTGCAGATGGTGTTAATGCGGTGAATGTGACTGGTGTGATTCGGTTTTCCCTGGTCAGTCGCCGACGGTGAGCGCTGTCGCCTCGTCGACGCTGTGCGGAGCGGGGTCGTGGTCGTCGACGTGTGCGAGGACCTTCCGGCCGGTCGCGAGAACGCCGATGGCCAGGAAGGTACAGGCGGCGCCCACCCAGAACGGCACGTGCACATTGGATTCACCGAGCTTGCCGGCGAGGTACGGGGCGGCAGCGCCGCCGGCGAACCGCACGAAGCTGTAGGCCGCCGAGGCGGTCGACCGTTCGACCGGCGCCGAGATCATGACGGTCTCGGTGATGAGGGTGTTGTTGACGCCGAGGAACAGTCCGGCGAGGACGACGCACACGATCAGAACCGGCTTGCTCTCCGTGAACAGAGCCATCGCGGCGAGGTCGGCGGCGAAGAGGAGCAGCGCCAACATCATCATGTTCAGCGTCCCGAACCGGCGCTGCAGGCGCGGTGCGAGGAACACCGAGGCCACCGCGAGCGCGAGTCCCCAGCCGAAGAAGATGAAGCCGATCGCGTAGGTGCCGAGGTCGAGCGGGAACGGCGTGTAGGCGAGCAGGGTGAAGAATCCGTAGTTGTACAGCAGTGCCGTGATGCCGACCGTGAGCAGCCCGCGGTGCCGCAGTGCGCGGAAGGGGTCCGCGAGAGAGGTTCGGTGCGTGGGCTTCTCGCCCTCCGGCAGCATGACGACGAGCAGCACGACGGCCACGGCCATCAGGACGGCGACGCCGAAGAACGGGCGCCGCCAGCTGATGCTGCCCAGGACGCCGCCGACCAGCGGGCCGGTGGCGATGCCGATGCCCAGTGCGGCCTCGTACAAGATGATGGCCCGCGCGACGCCACCGCTCGCGGCGCCGACGATCGTCGCCAGGGCGGTCGCGATGAAGAGTGCGTTGCCCAGTCCCCAGCCGGCGCGGAACCCGACGATCTGGGTGATGGTGCTCGACGAGCCTGCGAGCGCGGCGAACACGATGATGATCGCGAGACCGGCCAGCAGTGTCTTCTTCGGGCCGAAGCGCGACGAGACGACGCCCGTGACGAGCATCGCCACGCCCGTCACCAGCATGTAGGACGTGAACAGAAGAGACACCTGCGACGGTGTCGCGTTCAACTGTTCGCCGATGGGCTTGAGAATGGGATCGACGAGGCCGATCCCCATGAAGGCGATGACACTGGCGAACGCCACTGCCCACACGGCCTTCGGTTGCTGCAGAAGGCTCGGCTGGGACGCGTCCTTCTTCTCCTCGATCGTCGTCACGGGTGTTCCTTTCGTGCTGTGTTCTTGAGTACGGAGCGCAGGTCGTCGAGGCCCTCGACGATGCGTCGGAGTTGGTCGGGATCGGGCTCGCCCAGGTGGCGGAGCAGTCCGTCGCCGATGGCGCGACGCGAGTCGGCGAGCCAAGTGCGTCCGTGGTCCGAGATCGACACGACCACGGCGCGGGAGTCGGTCGGATCCGTCATGCGGTCGACGAGACCGTTCTCGTGGAGCGTGCGCAGCAGGGCCGTCGCCGAGGGTTGCGAGCATCGGTCGAGGCGGGCGAACTCGCTGATCCGGATCGCGCCGTACTCGTCGAGCAGGGAGAGCGCGCGCGACCACGTACGGGGATGCTCCGCGGGCGCGACCGAGGCCGCGAGCCGGGTGAAGCGCGAGGTCGTGGTGACCAGTTCGGACAGCAGTGTCCGCAGTTCGTCGGTTCGCATCGCCGTGGTCTGCACTCCCTTAACGTTACATAAGCTAACTATCGAAATCCAGTGTGGGGTCGGTTACGGTGTCCGCATGCCGTCCGGGTCGTCCGCCACGCTGGTCCGCAGGGCCACGGCCCTGGCCTACGCCGTCGCTGCGGCGGGCACCATCGTCGGTGCCGCCACGCATCGACCCGTCGTGCAGGCGGTGTGCAAGCCGCTCCTCATGCCGATTCTCGCGGTGCGGTCCGGCGCCCACCGCTCGCCACTGCTGGCTGCGGGGCTCTCGGCGGCGACGCTCGGCGACGTCGCGATGATCGATCCGGACGACGATCGCCGGTTCACTGCGGGGGCGTCGTCATTCGCCGTCATGCAGGGGTGCTGGTCGGTGCTGTTGCATCGCAACGGTTCTCGCGTGCGGCCGCACCATGCTCTGCTTCGAGCGGCGGGATGGGCGGGCGGCGCCGTGCTGGCCACGAGACGCGCCCCGACCATTGCACCGATCTCCATGGCCTACGGCGTCGCCCTCGGTGCCATGTCCGTTCTCGGTGCGGACGGCGACGCCCGTGCCGTCGTCGGATCGACGCTGTTCACCGTCTCCGACGGCATGGTGCTCGTGCGGCGGACCACGGCCGACGCGCGCCTGCGCGAGGTCCTCGAGGTCGCGGTGCTCGCGAGCTACATCGGCGCTCAGTACGCGCTCGTCGACTCCCTCACGTGAACAGCGTCGGGGTTCCCGACTCGAGATCGAGCAGCAGGCGTTTGCGCTCGACGCCGCCGGCGAAACCCGTGAGGCTGCCGGACATTCCGATGACGCGGTGGCACGGCACGACGATCGACAACGGGTTCCGGGCGTTGGCCGACGCCACCGCTCGCACCGAGGTGGGCCGGCCGACGGCGACTGCCAGAGCGGAGTACGTCCACGTCTCGCCGTAGGGAATCGTGCGGAGCGCGGCCCACACCTCGTTCTGGAACTCGGTGCCCACCGGGGCCAGCTCGAGATCGAAGCGGCGCCGCCGGCCGCCGAAGTACTCCGCCAACTGATCGCGGATCTCGTCGAACCCGTCCGCCCTGGCGGTGCCGATCCGGCCGGGTGCCGGTGCCGGACGGTGACCGGGAAAGTAGACGCCCGACAGCGCCGTCCCGGTGCGCACGACGGTGAGAGGACCCACCGGGGTGTCGAGAACGGTGTGGTGCCGGGTCGAGTCGGTTGGCGTCACAACCGGATCCGCGTCCGGTCGTCGGGATCGACGACGACGGGAACGGTCGCGCCGACCTCGTACCGGACGGACCCCGTGCGTCGGACGGTGCCCGGGTAGGACCCCGACCCGGGCACGGTGATCGTGAGGTCGACCTCCGTCTCGGCTCCGACCTCCCGTACCTCGTCGACGACGGCCCACCCCTCGAGCCCGTGGTCGCGCATGCGGCGTTCGTCGGCGGTGGGGCGCCCGGCAGCCATCATCGCGAGTCCCAGTGCCGCGCCGAAGCCCGCGACCAGCGCAGCGATCTGATACGGAACGGTGCCGTCCGGGGCCTTGGGGAGCAGCACGAGCGCCCAGACCGCCAGCACGACGACGTAGATGGCGGTGACCACGGCCACCGCCCGACCCACTCTCTCGTGGTCCATCGACTCGGATCCCTCCCGTGAGCGCCTCCGAGGACGCCGGAAGCTACTCGGCGGTAAGTTTTCGGCTCACCGCTCTGTTGCAGCTCAGCCCGACCCTTTACTCTTCAGACATGTCTCAACCTACTGTCTTCATCACCGGCGCAGCAGCCGGCATCGGGCGGGCCACCGCACTCACGTTCGCCGCCGCCGGGTACCACGTCGGTGCCTACGACATCGACGAGACGGGACTGGCCTCCCTCGCGAAGGAGATCGCGGCGAAGGGCTCGACGTCGACGACGGGAATCCTCGACGTCACCGACACCGCGGAGTTCACCGAGCGACTGAAGGAGTTCGACGAGGCGGCGGGCGGGCGACTCGACGTGCTCATCAACAACGCGGGCATCCTCATCGCGGGCCAGTTCGCCGAGCAGGCCATCGAGACGCACCGCAAGCAGTTCGACATCAACGTCGGCGGCGTGCTCAACGGGCTGCTCGAAGCGTTCCCGTACCTGAAGAAGACGCGCGGCGCCCAGGTGGTGAACCTGTGCTCCGCCTCCGCCATCTACGGCCAGCCCGAGCTCGCCACGTACGGCGCGACCAAGTTCGCGGTGCGCGGGCTCACCGAGGCGCTCGACCTCGAGTGGCACAAGCACGACATCGCCGTGAAGGCCATGTGGCCGCTCTTCGTGCAGACCGCCATGACCAAGGGGATCCAGACCGGTACCACCGGTTCGCTGGGCATCAAGTTGACCGCGCAGGACGTCGCCGACGCGATCTTCAAGTCGACGCAGCCCGCCAAGCGGATCTACCACAAGGTGCACTTCCCGGTGGGGCTCCCGTCCAAGGCGCTGTCCATGGGCTCGCGGTTCTCCCCGGTCTGGCTGACCCGCGAGGTCAACCGCCGTCTGTCGCATTCCTGAGTTGACCGAGAACGACCGCAGCGACGAGGCGGGTGCCACCGAGTGGGGTGAGCACCCGCGCGGCGTACCCGCCTGGGACGTCGAGCGTGACGGGCCTCGGCCCACCGATCCCCGCTACGACCCGGAACTCCTCGACGAGGGGGATCGGCGCAACGTCGTCGACGCGTACCGGTACTGGACGCGCGAGGCCATCGTCGCGGACCTGGACACGCGCCGGCATCCGATGCACGTGGCCATCGAGAACTTCGCGCACGACGCCAACATCGGGACGGTCGTCCGTACGGCCAACGCGTTCGGCGCCGCCGCGGTGCACATCGTCGGGCGTCGACGGTGGAACCGTCGCGGTGCGATGGTCACCGACCGCTACCAACACATCGAGCACCACGCCGACGTCGGCGGACTGATGGCCTACGCCGCCGAGGCCGGTCTGACCGTCGTCGCCGTCGACAACGTGCCCGGGTCCGTCCCGCTCGAGACTGCCGTTCTCCCACGGAATGCGCTGCTGCTCTTCGGTCAGGAGGGCCCGGGCGTGACCGACGACGCGCGCGCCGCCGCGTCGATGACGGTGTCCATCGCGCAGTTCGGCTCCACCCGCAGTATCAATGCCGGTGTGGCAGCCGGGATCACGATGCACGCCTGGATCCGGCAGCACGCGGATCCCGACCTGGCCTGGTGACCGTGCCCGACGGCTCCCGAGCCGAGGGGTACTGGCAGGATCGAATCATGCACGACACGTGGTCCTCCAGGGCGGACGCCGCCGAGGAGGCCGTCTTCTCTCGCCACGTCCGCCGTCTGTGGGGACTGCCGGGGACGGCTCTGGGTGTCGTGGCGTGGCCGCCGGTCCGACGGGAGCGGTTGTTCTTCCGCTGGCACTACTGGTGGCAGGCGCACCTCATCGACTGTGTGGTCGACGCCGAGGAGCGGGCGCCGTCGGCGCGCCGCCGACGACGGCTGGCCCGGATCGCGCGCACCCACCGGCTGCGCAACCTCACCGGCTGGACCAACTCGTACTACGACGACATGGCGTGGCTGGGGCTGTCCCTCGAGCGAGCGCAACGTCTGCACCTCGTCGACAATCGCACCGCGATCGCGGCCCTGGAGTCGGAGCTGTTCGACGCCTGGGATCCGGCGCACGGGGGCGGTATCCGCTGGTCCAGGAAGAGCGACTTCTTCAACGTGCCGGCCAACGGCCCGGCGGCGGTGCTGCTCGCACGGACCGGCAAGCTGTGGCGCGCCCAGGCCATGGCCGACTGGATCGACGCGACTCTCGTCGATCCGACGACCCATCTCGTGCTCGACGGCATCCACGCAGACGGCCGCGTCGAGACGCCGATCTACTCCTACTGCCAGGGCGTCGTGCTCGGCGCCGAGACCGAACTCGCGATCAGCCTCGGTGACGACAAGCACAGCGAGCGCGTGCATCGACTCGTCGCCGCCGTGCAGCAGCACCTCACGAAGGACGGCGTGATCATCGGCGGCGGGGGAGGGGACGGCGGCCTGTTCAACGGGATCCTCGCCCGGTACCTCGCACTGGTGGCGACGTCGCTGCCCGGAGACGACGATGAGGACCACGAGGCGCGCTCGGTCGCCGCCGACATCGTGCTGGCGTCGGCGGAGGCCGCGTGGGACAACTGCTTGTCCATCGAGGGCCTGCCGCTGTTCGGCAGCGACTGGTCCGCCATCGCCAAGCTGCCCTCGTTCGGTGCGTCGATCGCCCGGTTCAGCGCCGGCACCGTCACGTCGTCGTCCGTGCCGGAGCGCGACTTCTCCGTCCAGCTCGGCGGCTGGATGTTGATGGAGGCGGCGCACAGCCTCGGCTGAACGTCAGCCGTCAGAGATCGTGCACTTCGGTGGTCTCCACCGGCTTCTTCATCTCCTTGCGGTACTGGTACAGACCGAAGATGGTGCCGACCACGATCGAGACGATCATCAGCGTGAGCACGGTGGGGAACAGCCACGACACCTTGTCGAGCACCGCTCCGAAGTAGAACCCGATCAGCAGCAGCACGGGTGCCCAGATGAGCGCACCCAGCGTGCTGGCGATGGTGTAGCGGCGGTGGTTCATCCCACCGGCACCGGCGACCATCGGGCACAGGGTCCGCACCCACGGGATCCAGCGCGCGACGAGCACCGCCCAGAAGCCGTGCTTCTCGAGAAGTCGGTTGACCTTCTCCAGATTCGCGGTGTTGACGTACTTGCCGTTCTTGCGCGCCACGAGGCGATGACCGGTGCGTTTACCGATCATGTACCCCACCTGATTACCGGCGATGGCGGCCAGGAACGCGCCCGCGGACAGCGCCCACACGTGCGAGGTGCCCGAGGCGTGGGCGGCCAGTCCGATACCGGCGGTGATCAGCAGCGAGTCGCCGGGAAGGAAGAGGCCCACGATGACGGCGCACTCGAGGAACACGAAGGACACCACGATGAGCCAGACCAGGGTGGGCCCGGCCGATTCGAGGAATCCCATCGCGCCGCCTTCGGCGAGCACGGTGCTACCGGCGAGAAGCATGAACGGGGGACCGATCTACGAGGACGAGTCGCGCGGAGCGGGCTCGGTGCGCTGGACGGGCTCGGACCACTGAGCTGGTTCCGACCGCTGAGCAGTGTCCGACCTCTGGGCCGGCTCGGACCACTTGGACGGCTCGACCTTGCCGTCGAGCTTGCCGTCGAACGCGTCGACGGCCTCACCGAGCGGGGTGCGGCGCGAGGAGACGATCCGCTTGCCGACCTCCCAGGCGATGGGCAGGACGGACACGGCGACGATGAGCAGGAAGATGATGTCGACGTTGTCGCGGATGACGGCGATCTGGCCCAGCAGGTAGCCGAGCAGCGTGACGCCCGAGCCCCAGACGATGCCGCCGACGACGTTGTAGGTGATGAACGTGCGGTAGCGCATGCCCGAGGCGCCGGCCACGACCGGCGCGAACGTACGCACGATGGGCACGAAGCGCGCCAGGAAGATGGTGATGGGACCGTGCTTCTCGAAGAACGCGTGCGACTCGTCGATGTAGCGCTTCTTGAGGAAGCGGGCGTCGTCCGTGAACAGGCCCGTGCCGGCCTTCTTGCCGATCAGATATCCCGCCTGATCACCCAGCACCGCGGCGATCGGAATGGTCACCAACAGCACCCACAGCGGCGCGAACGGCTCGATCTCCGCGCTCTTCGACGCGGCGATCAGACCGGCCGTGAACAGCAGCGAATCGCCCGGGAGCAGCGGGAACAGCAGGCCCGACTCGATGAACACCACCAGCAGCAGACCGACCAGGACCCAGGTGCCGAACGAGTTCAGCAGGTTGACGGGATCGAGGAACCCCGGCAGCAGGGCGAGGTCGGTCACGGAGGCGGCCACGGTAGTCACAAGCGCCCACAGTACCGGCGAGAGCAGCCGATACCCGCACGCCGAGTGGCGGGTAGTACAACTCACGAGCAACTCTCAGCAACTACCGGCGAGTAGATCGGGCAGGGCGCGACCGGCGTCACCTCGGTTGACATACTGCTAGTGACCGCACCTGATCAGGTGCCCCGTTCGCTCACCGTGGAGGTTTCTTCGTGCCGATCGCAACTCCCGAGGTGTACGCCGAGATGCTCGGCCGCGCCAAGGAACACAAGTTCGCTTTTCCCGCCATCAACTGCGTGGGATCCGAGTCCGTCAACGCGGCCATCAAAGGCTTCGCCGACGCGGGCAGCGACGGCATCATCCAGTTCTCCACCGGTGGCGCGGAGTTCGCGTCCGGCCTCGGTGTGAAGGACATGGTCACCGGCGCCGTCGCGCTCGCCGAGTTCGCCCACGTCGTCGCCGCGAAGTACGACGTCACCATCGCGCTGCACACCGACCACTGCCCCAAGGACAAGCTGGACACCTACGTGCGTCCGCTCCTCGCGGTGTCGCAGGAGCGCGTCGACGCCGGGAAGAACCCCCTCTTCCAGTCGCACATGTGGGACGGCTCCGCGGTGCCGATCGACGAGAACCTCGAGATCGCCAAGGATCTGCTGGCCCGGGCCGCCGCGGCGCGCATCATCCTGGAGATCGAGATCGGCGTGGTCGGCGGCGAGGAGGACGGCGTCGAGGCGGAGATCAACGACAAGCTGTACACCTCGAACGAGGACTTCCTGAAGACGGTCGAGGCGCTCGGTGCCGGCGATGCCGGATCGCGCTACCTGTTGGCCGCGACGTTCGGCAACGTCCACGGCGTCTACAAGCCGGGCAACGTCAAGCTCAAGCCGTCGGTGCTCGCGGACGGCCAGCGCGTCGCCACCGAGAAGCTCGGACTCGCTGCCGGCTCCAAGCCCTTCGACTTCGTCTTCCACGGCGGCTCGGGCTCGGCCAAGAGCGAGATCGAGGAGGCCCTCGAGTACGGCGTCGTGAAGATGAACGTCGACACCGACACCCAGTACGCGTTCAGTCGGCCCATCGCCGGCCACTTCTTCAGCAACTACGACGGCGTGCTGAAGGTCGACGGCGAGGTGGGCAACAAGAAGGCCTACGACCCGCGCAGCTACCTCAAGAAGGCCGAGGCCGGTATGACGGCGCGCGTCGTCGAGGCGTGCAACGACCTGAAGTCCGCCGGTCGGAGTGTGTCAGCGGGCTGACCCCCGTGCGCCTCTTGCGCATCCCCGGATGCGCAAGAGGCGCACGAGCGCTGTCAGGCGCAGACCTTCCAGGTCTCGCCGTCCAGCGCGAGGTCGAACGTGCGCGCCGAGGGCTCCGCGCCCTCGGTGCGCGCGGTGACCTGTGCGATCGCCGTCGTCTGATCCGGCGGTTCCGCTTCGGTGATCTGAATGGTGTCGACGCTCTGTACCACCGGCACCGTTCCGGATGCGACGGCGGCGTCGTGCGTCGCGGCGAAGTCGGCCTCGGAGATGCCGCCGTAGAAGGACGCCAGCGCGCCGCACGTGACGCCGCGTAGAGCGGTCAGGTCGCCGTCACGCAACGCCGCGGTGAAGGTGTCGATCGAGGTGCGGATCTTCTCGTCGTCGCTCGGACCCGTGACGCTCGTGCCGCCCCGCAGCAGTGCGAACGCCACGACACCCGCGATCGCCAGCAGGGCCACGAGGGCCGCCGCGATCCACGGTCCGCGCCGCCGGCCACCGGAGCGCGTCGACACCTTCTTCGGTGCGGCGCTGGGTTCGATGCGGCGCGGTGCGGCGGGGCGCGAGTTATCCGGGGACACGCGTGCACCTTATCCAGCGCCCGACGTCTCCCGCGCGCTCCGTGGGAGACTGTCGTCATGACTTCCTTCGGTGATCTCCTCGGTCCCCAGCCCACCCTGCTGCCCGGCGACGACGAGGCCGAGTCCGCTCTCCTGAACCACACGGCCCCCGAGGAGGTGGCCGCGGCGCACCCCACCGCGTCGATCGCGTGGGCCTACCTCGCCGAGGCCGCCCTGTCCGACGGCCGCACCATCACCGCGTACGCCTACGCACGCACCGGCTACCACCGCGGTCTCGACCAGCTGCGTCGCAACGGCTGGAAGGGCTTCGGACCCGTGCCGTACAGCCACGAGCCCAACCGAGGCTTCCTGCGCTGCGTGGCCGTCCTGGCCCGCGCCGCGCAGTCGATCGGGGAGACGGACGAGTACGCCCGCTGCCTCGACCTGCTCGAGGACTGCGATCCGCGCGCCGCGGACGAACTCGGCGTCGGCTAGCACCAGCTTCATGGGCCGATTCGGGAGCTACCCACGATTCACGGCCCCGCATCTCGGCCTGCGCACCCGCGGCTCCGCGCGGATCGACGCGTCGCTGCGCCGACTGAGTGTCTCCGGGTTGCCGATCATCCAGTGCGCGCTCGCCGCGGGCATCGCGTGGTTCGTGGCGACGGACGTCGTCGGGCACGTCACGCCCTTCTTCGCACCGATCGCGGCCGTCGTCTCGCTCGGTGTGTCCCTCGGGGCGCGGATGCGACGTTCGGCCGAACTCGTCGTCGGCGTCACGGTCGGCATCGGTGTCGGTGACGCGATCATCGCCCTCATCGGGACCGGCCCGTGGCAGATCGCCTTGGTCGTCGCGCTCGCTATGTCGACCGCGGTCTTCCTCGACAGCGGCGCCATCATCGCGATGCAGGCGGGATCGTCGGCCGTGCTGGTGGCGACGCTCATCCCGCCGGGCAACGCCGGCGGACTCAACCGCATGGTCGACGCGTTGATCGGCGGTCTGGTGGGACTCGCCGTCGTCGCCGTCGTGCCGACGCACCCCGTGCGCCGCGCACGCAAGGACGCGGCCACCGTCATCGCCACGTCGGGCCGGGTACTGCAACTCGTCGCGGACGGTCTCCTGGCCAACGACGCGGAACCGATCGCCAAGGCACTGAAGGCTGCGCGCGCCACACAACCGGCCATCGACGCGATGCGCACCGATCTCAAGGGCGGGCGCGAGATCAGCCGCATCTCCCCGCTGTACTGGAACAGCAAGCAGCGCCTGGCCGAGCTCGCCGCGACGGCGGATCCGCTGGACAACGCGGTGCGCAACATCCGGGTTCTCGCCAGGCGCTCCCTGTCCCTGGTGCGCGACGACGAGATTCTCGACCCCCGACTGGTCGACCTCGTCGAGAAGCTCGCGCAGGCCACCGAGGTGGTGCGGAAGATGATGCTCGCGGATCCCGGCGAGCAACCCGACCAAGCAGAGGCAGCGCGGGTTCTCCGGCACGTGGCAGTCGGTGCGAAGGCGGAGCTCATGCAGGACGCCGGCCTGTCCGCGGTGGTGGTGCTCGCGCAGATCCGATCCATCGTCGTCGACCTGCTCCAGGTGGCAGGGCTCTCGCGGATCTCCGCGCTGGCGACCCTGCCCCCGACCGTCGACCACCCCGCCGTGCCGCCGGAGCTCGACTACTAGGTTCCCGCTGCCGTTCCGTGTTCCCGCGGACGCTGCAACCCCTCCTCGAGTACGGAACCCCT
>NZ_LMRN01000025.1:385850-386886 GCF_001426145.1 Rhodococcus sp. Leaf225
GCTGCCGGTACACAGGACGAGGGTGCTCCACAGGCGGGCGACAGGAAGGCGTGTCCCCGTCCGCGCGTGATCGACACTCACCGCTATGGACCTGCACCGCCGCGCGACCGGTGACGTGACCGATGTGGCGCTGCGCGGTCTGGTGAGGCGCGGCGAACTGGTCCGCGTGAGCCGCGGCTCCTACGGCCCCGGCTCGGAGTGGGCGTCGGCATCACCAGACGAGCGCTACCGCCTGCGCGTGCTCGGAGTCATGGCGGGACGCACCGCGGTGGCCGTCGCCAGTCACGAGTCCGCGGCGGCGCTGCATCGGCTCCCCCTTCTCGCTCCCGACCGAGACCGGGTGCACGTGAGCGTCGACGGTCGAGGAGGTGGTGCGTCGACGAGGAGGGTCGCCGAGCACCGGGTCCCGCTGTCCCCGCTGGACGTCACCACCGTCGACGGTGTGCAGGTCACGACGCCGACGCGGACGGCGCTCGACATCGCGTGCACGGTGGGACTCGATCGTGCGCTGTGCGCTGTCGAGTCCGCACTCCGCACGGAGGCGCCGGATCTGCAGGAGTGCCTCGCACGGCTCGGGCGCCGTCGCGGCATCGCCACCGCCCGCCGCGCGGTGGACCTCGCGAGCCCTCTCACCGAGAGCATCGGCGAATCGTGGAGCCGAGCCCTGATGATGCAGTGGCCCGAGATTCCCTCGCCGAGGCTGCAGCATCGCTTCCTCGACGATCGTGGTCGCATCGTGGCCCGCACCGATTTCGAATGGGACGGTCGGCTGGTGGGCGAGTTCGACGGGCTGATGAAGTATCGCGGCGGAGCACAGTCGGTGATCGACGAGAAGCTGCGCGAGGACGTCCTCCGCGCGCTCGGCTGCCATGTGGTGCGGTGGACGTGGGACGACCTGCGTCATCCCGAACGGCTACGGCGTCTGCTCGCGGCCGGGATGGCCATCGCGTTCCGCTGACGCCGGAGGTCTCTGGGTTCCCGCTGCCGTTCCGTGTTCCCGCGGACGCTGCAACCCCTCCTCGAGTACGGAACCCCT
>NZ_LMRN01000025.1:386910-661670 GCF_001426145.1 Rhodococcus sp. Leaf225
AGCGTGACTCACCATATGCACACATTCGCATGTATGGTCTCGATCATGGGAGCGGGGCACGGACATGCGCACACACCGGCGGCAGGTGAGGCCGGCACCGGGCGTCTGCGACGCATGGGGATCGCGTGGTTCGTGCTCGTCGCGTTCTTCGCCCTCGAGCTGACCGTCGGCCTCATCATCAATTCGCTGGGCCTGCTCGCCGATGCCGGGCACATGCTCACCGACATCATCGGCATGTCGATGGGCCTCGTCGCGCTCACGATGGCCCGGCGCGGATCGAATTCTGCCGCACGGACATTCGGGTGGCACCGGGCCGAGGTGCTCACCGCTGTCGCCAACGCGGTGCTGCTGCTCGGAGTCGCGGTCTTCATCTTCGTCGAGGCGATCCGCCGCATCGGGGACCAGCCGGACATCCCGGGCCTCGCGATGGTGCTGACGGCCGCCGCGGGACTCGTCGCCAACATCGTCGTCATGCTGCTCATCCGCGCCGACGCGAAGGACTCCATCGCGGTACGCGGGGCCTATCTCGAGGTGCTCGCGGACACCGTGGGCAGCGTCGGGGTGCTCGTCGCCGGTGTGCTGCTCCTGGCGTTCGACTGGACGTGGGCGGACATCGTCGTGGGTATCGCCATCTCGCTATGGGTGGTGCCGCGGGCACTCTCGCTCGCCGGCCAGTCGTTGCGCATCCTCACGCAGGCCAGCCCGTCGTCGGTGGACATCGGTGCGCTCGAGGCCGATCTGCGGGCGCTGCCCGGAGTCGTCGACGTCCACGACCTGCACGTCTGGACCCTCACCACCGGCATGGACGTCGCCACGGTGCACATCACGTCGGACGGTTCCGGATCGGTGATGCTGGCCCGCGGGAAGGAAGTGCTCTCGGCCTACGGCCTGGACCACGCCACCGTGCAGGTCGAGCCCGCGGTGCACGGTGCCACCTGCCGCGACGAGCTCACCTGGTAGCAGGCCGGTCGGGATGGTGACAGGCATCGGAACACCTGTGCGACCATGACACGGCAGGTCAGTACCTGCGACGTGCTGGCGAGGGGAATCCGGTGAGAATCCGGAACGGTCGCGCCACTGTGAGCGGGCTTCGTCGTCCGTGAGTCAGATCGCCGATCCGGCACGTGAGACTCGAATCGGACGCGCAATCTGAGGAGTTCCACTCGTGCACATCGCCGAGGGTTTTCTGCCACCCGTTCACGCGGCAGTCTGGACGTGCGCCGCGGCGCCGTTCGTCGTTCACGGCGCTCGCGCCGTCGTCCTCCAGGTCCGGGAGAACCCCCGCAGCCGTCTGCTGCTGGGTGCTGCCGGTGCCTTCACCTTCGTTCTCTCCGCCATCAAGCTGCCGTCCGTCACGGGCAGCTCGAGTCATCCCACCGGAACTGGGCTGGGCGCGGTGTTGTTCAAGCCGCCGGTCATGGCGTTCCTGGGCACGGTGGTGTTGCTCTTCCAGGCGTTGCTGCTCGCGCACGGCGGCCTGACGACGCTGGGCGCCAACGCGTTCTCCATGGCGATCGTCGGCCCGTGGGTGGGGTACGCCGCGTTCCGTCTCACCGGCCGGCTGGGCGGCGGTCTGTCGCTGTCGGTGTTCTTCGCGATGATGCTGGCCGACCTGTCGACGTACTGCACGACGTCGGTGCAGATAGCGCTCGCGTTCCCGGATCCGCAGAGCGGCGTACTCGGAGCCGTCACCAAGTTCCTGTCCATCTTCGCTGTCACCCAGATTCCGCTCGCCATCGCGGAGGGCCTGCTGGGTGTGCTGGTGTTCCGCGTCCTGCGGACCGTGGCGACGCCGGAGCTGCGGGACCTCGGAGTGCTCCGCCGCGAGAAGGGTGCCGTCGATGCGTAGGAACGCCGTGATCAACCTGCTGCTCGTCCTCGGGATCGTCCTCATCGTCGGCGCCGCGCTGATGCTCGACGCGGGACGCAGCGGCGACGAGGAGCGGTTCGTCGGTACCGATTCGGCCGCCACGTCGCAGATCGAAGAGGACCACCCGGACTACGTGCCGTGGTTCGAGTCGGTGTTCTCGCCGACGTCGGGCGAGGTGGAGTCGGGTCTCTTCGCGCTGCAGGCCGCGCTGGGTGGGCTCGTCCTCGGGTACGTGCTGGCGGCGCTGCGCGGTCGGCGCAAGCTCGACGCGCTCCGCACCGAACTCGAACGGACGTAGGTGCAGGGTCTCGCGGTCGACGACGCGGCCTGGGCCAGTCCGTGGCGCACGCGCGCGGTGGGGGACAAGGCGGCACTGTCGCTGGGTCTCGTGCTGTGCGCGCTGCTGCTCCCGCCGTGGCCCGGCGCGCTGATCGTCACGGTGGTCGCGCTCGGTGCGGCCGTCGGGGCTGCCCGCACACCGCTCCGGCCGGTGCTGCGTGCGCTCACCGCGCCCGCAGCCTTCATCGCCCTCGGCGCCGTCTCCGTCGCCGTCACGGTGACCGCCACGCCGGACTGGAGTGTCGGGGTCACGGCCGACAGCGCGCGACGAGCGCTGGAGGTGTCCGGTCACGCGATCGCCGGGACGTCGGCCGTGCTCCTGCTGGCCGTCACGACACCGATGATCGACATCCTGACCGGGTTGCGACGGCTGCGGGTACCGCAGGCATGCATCGACGTCGCCGCCGTGATGTACCGCTTCCTGTTCGTGCTGCTGTCGTCGGTACGCACCATCCGCCAGTCGCAGACCGCCCGCCTCGGCTACTCGTCGCCGCGCCGGTCGCTGCATTCCGCGGGTCTGCTGACGGCCGCCGTGCTGATCAAGTCGTGGGACAGGGCCTCGCGGCTCGAGGCGGGGCTGGCGGGTCGCGAGTTCGGCGACGCGGTCTCGGCGGATCCGGTCGACCGGCAGCGCAGTTCGCCGAGCTTTCTGGTGACCGTCGTGGCGGTGCTGGGAGCCGTGGTGGCGCTGTCCCTGCTGGGACATCGCGCATGAGCCACCGCACGCTCACCGCCCGCGACCTCGAGGTGCGGTATCAGGGCGGGCCGCCGGTGCTGGCCGGCGCGAGCCTGAGCGTTCCCGCCGCGGCGAGGGTGGCGCTCCTGGGCGCCAACGGCTCGGGCAAGACGACCCTGCTGCGGTGCCTGTCCGGAGCGATCGTTCCCGACGGCGGCCGGGTGGAGATCGACGACGTCGCACTGCGCCACAGCCGGTCGGGCCTGCGGGCACATCGCCAGGAAGTGCAACTGGTGCTGCAGGATCCGGACGATCAGTTGTTCTCGGTCGACGTGTACCGAGACGTCGCCTACGGTCCGGTGAACCTCGGCCTGGGGCCCGACGAGGTGCGCGAGCGCACAGAGGCGGCGCTCGAGGTGATGGGCATCGACCATCTGCGGTCCCGGCCGACGCACCAGCTGTCCTACGGTGAGCGCAAGCGCGTCGCGACGGCCGGCGCCGTGGCCATGCGGCCGTGCATCCTGTTGCTCGACGAACCGACGGCCGGGCTCGATCCGCAGGGCGTCGACGAGATGTTCGCCGCGCTGCACCGCCTGGAGAATCACCACACGACCGTGGTGCTGTCGACACACGACGTGGCACTGGCGCTGGAGTGGTCGCACTCGGTCGCCGTGGTCGTGGACGGCGCTGTGGTGCAGGGGGATCCGGTGACGTTGCTGTCGGACATCGACCTGCTGGGACGGGCCAGGTTGCGGACACCGTGGCCGTTGGCGCTCGCGGCGGACCTCGTCCGGGACGGAATGCTCGAACCGGGATCGCGACCACGGGACGCCGAAGAACTACGAAAGATGCTGAGCAGCAGTATCAGTCGGCGCTAACGTACGAGCAACCACTGCTTGTCGTGGCGGTAGATGGTGGACCGGGTGGTCTCGCGGGGGATGTCGATGCCGTCCTTCGTCAGACGCGCCGCGGTGGCTCCGAGTTGCATCGCCCGGCCGGTGATCCAGCGGCGGCGGAACAGTCCGCGCTTGCCCTGCACCCGAGCTCGGAGTCCCGGCATCTCGAGCGTCGGGGTGACCTCGATTCCCGGCACCTCACCGGAGAAGAGCTTGGTGTCGTCGACGTAGGCCTCGCCGACGAGGTGGCCCGACGGCCCCGAGACGGTGGCGAGTCCGACGACGGCCGATCCGGCGTCGTCACGGATGAGGGGAGTGGGGGAGGCGGTGCCGGACAGCGCGACCTTGGCGGCGCGCGATCCGGTGCCGACGCGGAAGAGGTGGCTGGCCTCGCTGGCGGTCTCGGCGACGTAGGCGAGCTCGATGTCGAGTCGGTCGCGCCGCATCAACCGGGTGAGGACGGCGGCGAGCGAGGCGTCGGTGCCGAGCACGATCAGCCGGGGGTCGTGCACCGCGTCGAGTTCGGAGAGCAGGGCGTCGCACTCCTCCTTCGACGGCACCTCGGGTACCGCGGTGAGCGGTAGCGAGGACAGCGCGATGGGCAGTAAGGGCCTGCCGCACTGCAAGACGAACGGAGTCACGCGAATTCCTTCTCAGCCGGACGGGTCTGCCCCACCCTAATCAGGACACGGTCGTCGTGGACCCCGGGAAGGCGCTTGCCCGGTCTCGATTTCGCGTCGCTTTGACCGTGCCGCCGCGACAGAAGACCAGGCAGTACGGTGTGCGGTCGGCTGTGAGCGGCACGTGTCGTCTCGGGCGGTACACTGTGTCACCGGTCATGGTCGGTGCGCGTTCCGCACGTCACGAAGTGCGTTCCGACACGTGCCACAGCCCGGGATGGTCCGGCTGTCCACCCGAGTGATGGAGCAACACATGCCGGCAATCGTCCTCATCGGCGCCCAGTGGGGCGACGAGGGCAAGGGCAAGGCCACGGATCTGTTCGGCGAGCGACTGCAGTGGGTGGTGCGCTACCAGGGTGGCAACAACGCCGGCCACACCGTGGTGCTGCCGAACGGCGACAAGTTCGCGCTTCACCTCATCCCGTCGGGCATCCTCTCGCCCGGTGTGAACAACGTGATCGGCAACGGCGTCGTCGTGGATCCAGGTGTGCTGCTCACCGAACTCGACGGCCTCGAGAAGCGCGACGTGGACACGTCGAAACTGCTGCTCAGCGCCGATGCGCACCTGATCATGCCGTACCACGTGGCCATCGACAAGGTCACCGAACGCTTCCTCGGTGCCCGCAAGATCGGCACCACCGGACGCGGCATCGGCCCGTGCTACCAGGACAAGATCGCCCGTGTCGGAGTGCGCGCGGCGGATGTCCTCGACGAGAAGATCCTGACCCAGAAGGTCGAGGCCGCACTGGAATTCAAGAACCAGGTGCTCGCCAAGATCTACAACCGCCGCGCGCTCGAGTCGGAGAAGGTGGTGGAGGAGGTGCTCGGCCAGGCCGAGGGCTTCAAGCACCGCATCGCCGACACCCGGCTCGCGTTGAACCAGGCGCTCGAGCGCGGCGAGACGGTGCTGCTCGAGGGTTCGCAGGGCACGCTCCTCGACGTCGATCACGGCACCTATCCGTTCGTCACGTCGTCCAACCCGACGGCGGGCGGCGCGGCCGTGGGTTCGGGCGTCGGCCCGGGTCGGATCACCACCGTCCTCGGCATCCTGAAGGCGTACACCACGCGCGTCGGCTCCGGCCCGTTCCCGACGGAGCTGTTCGACGAGTCGGGCGAGTACCTGGCCAAGCAGGGCGGCGAGGTGGGTGTCACCACAGGCCGCGCCCGGCGCACCGGCTGGTTCGACGCCGTCATCGCGCGGTACGCCACGCGCGTCAACGGCATCACCGACTACTTCCTCACCAAGCTCGACGTACTGTCCTCGCTCGACACCATCCCGATCTGCGTCGCGTACGACGTGGACGGCGTGCGTCACGACGACATGCCGATGACGCAGACCGGGTTCCATCACGCGAAGCCGATCTACGAGGAGATGCCCGGGTGGTGGGAGGACATCTCGGGGGCGCGGACCTTCGAGGAGTTGCCCGTCAACGCCCAGAGGTACGTGCTGCGTCTCGAGGAGCTCTCGGGGTCGTACATGTCGTACATCGGCGTCGGTCCGGGCCGTGACCAGACCATCGTGCGGCGCGACATCCTGTCCTGACACGGTCGAGATATCACAAATGGCGTGACGATAACGCCAGGATGGCTCATACTGTGGCTCAGGTTCGCTATGAGGTGGAACAACACGGATCCCCCTCTCAGCGAGAGCAGGTCAGTGGAGGACCGCTATGGACAGCACCTACGTCGGGCTCGAGGTCTTCCAGTGCCAGTTCGAGCGTTTCAGCTTCGAGCACTCGTGGATCGGTGACCGTGTCGGTGAGCTGATGCTGGGGCCGCGCGGCGGCGGCATGCTCGAGTTCCAGCACGCCACGGTCTTCGCGCTCCCCGAGGGCGGCGCGCACGAGGTGCACGGCGACATCCTCGCCTGGTATCTCGCGCACGGCGGCCCGAGTGGATCGCTCGGCTACCCGCTCACCGATGAGAAGCGCACTCCGACGGGCCACGGCCGCTACAACGTGTTCGAGAACGGCACCGTCGGATGGCTCCCGGGTACCGGGGCATTCCTCATGGGATCCGTCCGCACCGCCTGAACTGGACTGCACCCCGGTGTCCACCGAGGTGGATACTGGACCTCATGGTGACTCGCGTGATCGGTGCGTCGACTCTGTCGCGGGACCTCGGGCACTGGCGGCCGTCGGGGCGGCACCGGCCGGTCTACCGGGCACTCGCCGACGGGATCCGGCTCCTGGTGCACGACGGCCGCATCCCCCTGGGCGTCGCCCTGCCCAGTGAGCGCGATCTGGCGGGAGCCCTGTCGCTGTCCCGCACCACCGTCACCAACACGTACGCGGCACTGCGTGACGAGGGGTACCTGTTGAGCAGGCAGGGTTCCCGCAGCACGGTCGCACTGCCGCGGACCGCCCTGGCGGGGCGGCCGGCCCGCGCGGCGGCGTCGGTGATCGATCTGACCCATGCCGCCGTCACCGCCCCGTCCGACGAGGTGACACAGGCGTACGCCGCTGCGCTGGAGGCACTTCCGGCCTACTACACAGGTCACGGTATCGAGCCGGTCGGTCTCGCGACACTGCGGCAGGCCCTGGCTCGCCGGTACGACGAGCGGGGGCTGCCCACGTCGCCGGACCAGATCATGGTGACGTCCGGCGCGCAGCAGGCCTGGCGGCTGCTGCTCGAGGTGCTGGTGTCGCCAGGTGACCGGGTGGTGGTCGATCACCCGACGTATCCCAATGCGCTGGAGGCGATTCGACGAACTGCGGCGCGCGCGGTGCCCGTTCCGTTGAGGCCGCGGGAGTACTCGACCCCTGGATCGGCGCGTTCGTCGAGGCGATGGGACCTCGACGCGATTCGCGACGCGACGGTGCAGACGGGGGCGCGAATGGCGTACGTGCTGCCCGACTTCCACAATCCGACGGGTGCTCTGCTCGATGTCGCCGGCCGCGCGGAACTGGCGTCGAACGCCCGCCGGACCGGCACCACGTTGGTGGTGGACGAGTCGATGGCCGACCTGTGGCTGGACGAGGCGCCGCCCGCTCCGGTCGCGGCGGTGGGGCATCCCGGCACCGTCGTCACCGTGGGGTCCGCGTCGAAGGCGTACTGGGGTGGTCTGCGGGTCGGCTGGATCAGGGCGTCGCCGCCGCTGATCTCTCGCTTGGCGACATCGCGGGCCGCCGTCGACATCGGCACGCCGATCATGGATCAGCTCGCGTGCGCGGCACTGATCGAGCGGCACGAGGAGATCTTGGTTCCCCGCCGCGCGGAACTCCGTGGTAACCGGGATGCGCTGACGGCGGCTCTGGCGCGGCACCTGCCGGACTGGTCGTACGACCCGGCGCCGGGCGGCCTGTCGTTGTGGGTTCAGATGCCTGCCGCGGCGTCCACGGCTCTCGCCGCGATCGCGCCGGCGCACGGGGTGGCGCTGGCGGCGGGGCCGCGGTTCGGGGTGGAGGGGGCGTTCGAGCGCCACGTGCGCCTGCCGTACACGGAGGGTGCCGATCGATTGGAGGCTGCGATCGACCGAATTGCGTTCGCGTACCAATCCCTGAAACCGACCGACGGGGATTATTCTGCCGTCGTGCTGTGACGTGGGGCGGCCGACGGAGAATGGTCGGCCAGTCAGCGGGAGCCGAAGACCTCGTGATCGAGTTCGGCCATGTCCCACTGGAGCTCGGAGCCGAGTTCCTCGTGGTCCGCGCGCGATGCGGCGCGTCCGAGCAGCACTGCGGCACCCGCGGCGACCAGCAGCCACACCACTCCGACGACCACGACGACTATCACGATTCCGTTTGTAGCACCTCGAACTGAAAACATTCTGTGAAACGCGAGACTTGGATCGGTTTCTTACGGAGTAAACCGGAATGAATCTCGATCGGCGCGCTCGGCGGCTGCCCGCTCGCCGATTCGCGTCGGTTTGCGCGGAGGTACTCGTGGGTACAGTCGAACGTATGAGCGATGCGAATGACACCACCAAGACAGGCAATGCGGACGTCGACCAGAGCGCGGAGAAGGATCCGTCCGACTGGGTCACCGGCGACGAGCCGCCCACCGGCCCCCAGTTGAGCTACCTCGAGACGCTGGCCCGCGAGGCCGGCGAAGAGGTGCCGTCGGACCTGACCAAGGCGCAGGCGTCCGAGATGATCGACAAGCTGCAGTCCGAGACGGGCCGCGGAACCAGCTAGACCCCGTCCGTGCCGCGCGCGTCATACTCGGCGCGCGCGGCCGTCACGGTCGGAAGCGTCGATTCGACGAACTCGATGAGGCCGACGAGCCGGGTCGCCGTCTCGCGCCCGAGGTCGGTGAGTGCGTACTCCACCTTCGGCGGAATCTGTTCGAGCACGGTGCGGGTGATCAGCCCGTCACGCTCCAGCCGCTGCAGTGTCTGCGACAGCATCCTCTCGCTGACCCCGTCCACGCGCCGCCGCAGAGCCCCGAACCGGTACGGCCCCTCGTGCAGCGCGGCGAGCGCCAGCAGGCCCCAGCGACTGGTGATGTCCTGCATCGTGTCGCGGGACGAGCAGTGGCGAGAGAACACGTCGGCTTCGAGTGTCGGGTCGGTGTCGGGCACGAGCGCCATCCTACCAGCTGGTCCGTAAGTGATTACGAGGAATGTTGCACTGCACGATTAGTAAGTGCATAGTGGTGCCGACGGCCGAATCGGTCGCAGCGGCACACCCTCTTGGTGCGCCGGACGACGCTCACTCTCCAGGGAGACATGCTCATGACCACGACAGCGGTGACCGGCGCGACCGGACAACTCGGCAGCGCAGTGATTCGATCGCTCCTCGATCACGGGGTCGCCGCGGGCGACATCGTGGCCGTGGTGCGCGACGAGGCCAAGGCCGCCGACCTGGCGGCGCGCGGTGTCGTCGTCCGCGTCGCCGATTACGCGGATCCCGCTGCGTTGCGCGCCGCTCTCGACGGGGTGGACAAGCTCCTGCTCGTGTCGGGTTCCGAGCCCGGGAAGCGAATCCCGCAGCACACCAACGTCATCGAGGCCGCCGAGGCGGCCGGTGTCTCGCTCATCGCATACACCAGTGTGCTGAAGGCGCCGACGAGCGGCATCAGTCTCGCGCCCGAGCACGTCGCCACCGAGGAGCGCCTCGCGTCGTCCTCCGTGCCGTCCGTGCTGCTGCGCAACGGGTGGTACTGGGAGAACTACGCGGCGTCGATCGGCCAGGCACAGCACACCGGCGCCATCATCGGGAGCGGCGGGTCGGGTGTCGTGGCCGGTGCTGCTCGGGCCGACTACGCGGCGGCCGCGGCCGCGGTGCTGATCGCCGACGACCAGGCGGGCGCCGTGTACGAGCTGGGCGGCGAGCGTCTGACGTACGAGGGTCTGGCGGGTGCGATCTCCGAGATCATCGGCGCGCCGGTGGAGTACCAGGATCTGAGCACCGACGAGCACATCGGCGCGCTCGAGGGTGCGGGACTGCCCGCGCCCGTCGCGCAGATGCTGGCGAGCGCCGACGCGGGCATCGCCCGCGGCGACCTCGACACCGAGTCGGGAGATCTGACTCGACTGCTCGAGCGTGAGCCGGTCTCGGCCGTCGACGCGCTGCGCGCCACGCTGAGCTGAGCCGACAGGTCAGGACCCCGGCGCCAGCGCCGCGAACCAGCGCAGCGCGTCGGGGTCGTCGACCGACTCCGGATCGGCCACCGTCGACGGGTCCGCACCCGACAGGATCTTCTTGACCGGGATCTCGAGCTTCTTCCCGGTCCGCGTGTGCGGCACGGCGCGGATCTCGATGATGTCGTCCGGCACGTGACGCGGCGAGGCCTCCCTCCGCAGCGCCGCCGAGATGTGTTCGCGCAGATCGTCGTCGAGCTCCACGTCGTCGGACGTGACGACGAACAGCGGCATCCAGTAGCTGCCGTCCGGGCGTTCGAGACCCACGACGAGACTCTCTGCGATGCCGGGCAGGCGCTCGACCACGCCGTAGATGTCGGCGCTGCCCATGCGCACACCGTTGCGGTTGAGCGTGGCGTCCGATCGTCCGTGGATCACCACGCTGCCCCTGCTGGTCACGGTGATCGAGTCGCCGTGCCGCCAGACGCCGGGGAATGTGGAGAAGTACGCGTCGGCGTAGCGGTCACCGCTCGGGTCCTTCCAGAACCCGACGGGCATGGACGGCATCGGCGCGACGATGACCATCTCACCCGGTTCGTCCACCAGCGGGGTCCCGTCGTCGCTCCACGCCTCCAGAGCGACACCGAGATTCACGGCAGGAATCTCGCCGGGGACCACGGGCACCCCGGTGGGCGCTCCCACGAATCCGCTGACGACGTCCGTGCCGCCCGACACCGGCGCGAGGTGCACCGACCGCCCCACGTGCTCCGCCACCCAGCCGTGCGCCGCGGCGGGGAGGACCGACCCGGTGACCCCGAGAATGCGCAGTGCCGAGAGGTCCTGTGCCCGAGCCGGTTCGACTCCCACACTCTCGCAGTGCAGGAGGTACCCGGGACTGGTGCCGAGCACGGTCACGCGGTGCCGCGCCGCGAGCTCCCACAGTGCGCCGGCGTCCGGATGGCCGGGGCTGCCGTCGTAGCAGACGACGGTCGAGCCCACGAGCAGCCCGGCCAGCAGGTAGTTCCACATCATCCAGCTGGGTGATGTGTACCAGAGGAACACGTCGTCCTCGGTCATGTCCGACTGCAGCGCAGCAGATTTGAGGTGCTCGAGCAGAACACCGCCGTGGCCGTGAACGATGCCCTTGGGGCGCCCGGTGGTGCCGGAGGAGAACAGCACCCACAGTGGGTGGTCGAACGGGACAGGCTCGGGGAGCACCCGTGGGCCACCGCGCCCCTCGTCGAGCAGATCGTCCCATCGGACGGCTCCGGGTACGTCGGTGCCGAGTCGGGAGAAGGCGATCACCGCGCGCAGGGAGGGAATCGAGGCCTGCAGTACCGCCACCTGGTCCCGGCGGTCGCGGTCCACACCGGCGAAGCGGTAGCCGTCGGCGGTCACCAACACCGTCGGTTCGAGCTGTCCGAGCCGGTCCACCGCGGCGGCCGCGGAGTAGTCCTGCCCGCACGAGGTCCAGACGGCGCCGAGTGCGGCGGTGGCGAGGAACGCGACGGCGGCCTCGGTCGTGTTCGGGACGTAACCGGCCACCCGGTCGCCGCTCCGCACGCCGAGGCGGTGCAGCGCGGCGGCGATCGAGGAGATCTGCTCGGCCAGTTCCGCGTACGACGATGTGCGGGTGCCGAGCCCGCCCGGTTCGGTGTCGTCGATGATCGCCACGGACTCGGGTGACCGGTCGCACCACGCCAGTACGCGATCCACGTAGTTCACGCGGGCACCCCGGAACCACTGCCGCCCGCTGAACACGCGGGGGTCCTCCGAGGGGGACAGGACGGACTCGTGACCGGTGAGCGGCACGTCGAAGAAGGTGCTGACGCCGGCCCAGAACTGTTCCGGCTCGTCGACCGACCAGCGATGCAGTGCGCCGTAGTCGGAAGACGAGCGTCCCGTGAACGTGACGACCGAGTCCGAGAACCGGGCGAGAGGGCGGGGGTTCATGAGGACAGTCTGATGAACCCGCTCGGCGAGCCCGGCGCCGTGATCATTCCGTTACCCGCCGTGACCTGATCGTGATGTTCCGGTTCGCCGAACCGCGATGTCGATCGATCAGAGTTGTCTGCAAGGCGGTCCAGCCCAGGGCCCTTCGCTACACCCTCGGTACCGGTGCGAGACACCGCGTCCGAGCAGCGCCGCAGAAGGAACATGATGACCACGGTTGCTCCTTCCCACCACTCCTCCAGCCCGTTCGACGTCGTCGTCCACGCAGGCCACGACGGCCGCCGCATCGTCGCCGTCCGTGGCGACGTCGACCTCGTCACCGCGCGCGACCTGACCCGCTGCCTCCGAGCGGCCGTCTCGGACGGCCCCGTCACGGTCGACCTCACCGACGTCCGGTTCTTCAGCTCGGCCGGCGTGACCGCGATCGAGGACGTCCTGTCGGACGCCCCGACCGCGATCGACGTCGTGATCTCGCCGTCACCTCGGGTGCGGCGCACTCTCGGTGTCCTCGGCCTCACCCGTCTCGTGCCGGTCGTGGCTTCGGTGGAACCGGAGCCGCTCGCGAGCTGACCCGCTCGTCACGGACGCAGGATGATCTTCACGGCTCCGTCCTGCTTCTTCTGGAAGATCTCGTAGGCGTGCGGCGCCTGCGTCAACGGCAGGGTGTGGGTCGCGAAATCGTCCACGCCCAACGGATCGTCGTCCGTCAGCAACGGCATGATGTCGTCGACCCACCTCTTGACGTTCGCCTGACCCATGCGCAGTTGGATCTGCTTGTCGAACATGGTCATCATCGGCATCGGATCCGCCGCGCCGCCGTACACGCCGGACAGTGAGATCGTGCCGCCCCGGCGGACGATGTCGACCGCCGAGTAGACCGCGTCGAGGCGGTCCACTCCGGCCTTCTCCATGAACGGTTTCGCGAGGGCGTCCGGGAGCAGACCCGCCACCTGCTGCGCGGCCTTCGCCACCGGTGAGCCGTGGGCCTCCATTCCGACCGCGTCGACGACCGAGTCGGTACCGCGGCCGTCGGTCAGTTCGCGGACGACGTCTCCGACCTGCCCTCCGTGGGCCCGGAGATCCACCGTCTCGATGCCGCGAGCGCGAGCACGCTCGAGCCGCTCGGGTACGCGGTCGACGCCGATGACGCGGTATCCGAGATGGGTGCCGATGCGTGCCGCCATGTCGCCGATCGGACCGAGGCCCAGCACGGTCAGCGAGCCGCCCTCGGGCACCCCCGCGTACTGCACGGCCTGCCACGCGGTGGGCAGTACGTCGGACAGGTAGACGAATCGCTCGTCGCTCGGGCCCTCCGGGACCTTGATGTGGGTGAAGTCGGCGTGCGGCACCCTCAGGTACTGCGCCTGGCCGCCCGGCACCGATCCGTAGAGCTCGGAGTAGCCGAACAGTGCTGCGCCCATACCGGTCTCGCGTACCTGGGTGGTCTCGCACTGGGTGTACAGCGACTGATCGCACATGAAGCACGAGCCGCACGAGATCTGGAACGGGACGACGATGCGGTCGCCCACCGCCAGCGTCGACACGGCGCTGCCGACCTCGCGCACGATGCCCATCGGTTCGTGGCCGAGGATGTCACCGACGTTCATGAACGGCCCGAGCACCTCGTAGAGGTGCAGATCGGAGCCGCAGATGTTGGTGGACGTCACCTCGATGATGGCGTCCGTCGGATCCTGGATCGTCGGATCCGGGACGTTGTCGACGCGGACGTCGCGCTTGCCGTGCCAGGTCACTGCTCTCATGATGTGCCTTTCGTGTCGTGCGGATGCGGGAATGCTCAGGTGATCGGGGAACCGCCGGTCACGCCGATGACCTGCCCGGTGATGTAGCTGGACTCGCCCGAGGCGAGGAACACGTACGCGGGTGCGAGTTCCGCGGGCTGTCCCGGACGTCCGAGCGGCACCTGGTCGCCGAAACCGTCGACACTGTCCGACGGCATCGTGGCCGGGATCAGCGGTGTCCAGATGGGTCCGGGTGCCACGGCGTTCACGCGGATGCCCTGTCGGGCGACGTCGCTCGCGAGCCCCTTGGAGAAATTGATGATGCCGGCCTTGGTGGTGGCGTAGTCGAGCAGTTCGGGTGAGGCGCTCACGCCCTGGACGGAGGAGGTGTTGACGATGGTCGAGCCCGGATCCATCACGGCCACAGCCTTCTTGGACAACCAGAACAACGCGTACAGGTTGGTCTTCAGTACGCGGTCGAACTGCTCGGTGGTGATGTCGGCGATACCGCCGCTCTGGGCCATCTGGAACGCCGCGTTGTTCACGAGAATGTCGAGACCGCCCAGTTCGCGCACCGCGGTGTCGATCAGGGCGTCGCAGTGCGCCTCGTCGCGGATGTCACCGGGGACGCTGACGGCCCGGCGGCCGGCCTCCTCGACGAGCCGCACCGTCTCGCGCGCATCGGGCTCCTCGGACTCGAGGTACGACAGCACGACGTCGGCGCCCTCGCGCGCGAACGCCAGGGCGACGGCGCGGCCGATGCCGCTGTCCGCTCCGGTGATCAGTGCCTTCCGGCCGGTGAGCCGCCCTGATCCGCGGTAGGTGGACTCCCCGTGGTCGGGGGTGGTCCGCATGTCCTCGGTCAGCCCGGGATGCGAGATCGGTTGCTGCCCCTCGCGATCCGGCGTCGCGTAGGCGGTACGCGGGTCTCTCTTGGTGTACTGGTCGATCGAGCCGTTCGAAGAAGTCATACCGGCCGGGTACCCGCGTACCCGACCGGGAATCCTGGTCCCGCCTCAGGAACGCGGGTGCAACAGCGCTCGCGAGAATCGTCCCGACACGTCGTGACGCACCCGTCCGTCTCGGCCGATCGACACGACGCCGCCGGCCCACGAGGGGTCGGTGTCCGCCGCGGACTGCGGGTCGGTGGTGCCCTCGGCGTCGGTGCCGTCGTGCGAGCTGACCGTCAGCGACCGCCTGATGGACTCGTCGATACCCACGAGAGAGTCGACGGCGTGCGCGAACGTGTCCGTGGCCGCGTTGCCCCGACGGACGATCATGTCGTGATGCAGGCTGTCCACCAACGAGATCACGGTGCCGGGCGGCATCTGTGTGATGGCGGCGACGGCTCGCCCGACGATCGGTGTGGGAACCAGCGGCACGCGGAACTGGGGCCGCGACAGTTCGGCGATGGTCGCGTAGCGGGTGAGCAACTCGGGGTAGGTGAGCACCTCGGTCCCGCCGATGTCGTACGACCCCGGAATGGGCTCGTCACCGAGAGCGGCGGCGATGATGTGCAGGACGTCGGTCGTCGCGATCGGCTGCACCTTCTTCACCATCCAGCTCGGCACGGGGGTGAACGGGAGCCGTTCGACCATCCTGCGTACGAGCTCGAACGAGGTGGAGCCGGACCCGAGGATGATGGCCGCCCGGAACACCGTCGCCGGGACGGACGAGTTGAGGAAGACCTCCTCGACCTGCAGGCGGGACGTGATGTGGTCGGAGAGGTCCTCGTCGTCGTCGGGCACGTGGCCGGACAGGTAGACGATGCGGCCCACGCCGTGCTTCTCCGCGGCGCGCGCGACGGCCTGCGCGGCCTCGCGATCCTTGGTCACGAAGTCGCCGTCGTCCATCGAGTGCACGAGGTAGACGACCGCGTCCGCACCCTCGAGCGCGGCGTCGATGGACTTCTCGTCGGTGATGTCGAAGTGGACCGGCGTCACGTCGTCCTCCCAGCTGAAGGAGGACGCCTTGCTGTCGTCGCGCATGGCGGCGAGCACGTCGTGACCGTCGCCCAGCAGGATGGGAACGAGACGTGAGCCGATGTAGCCGGTGGACCCGGTGACCAGGATGCGCAAGACATGCCTTTCGAGTGAGTGGTCCTGGTTTACCCGTCCCCGGTCGCGGTCAATCTGTGCCGAGTGTCATGCCCGCTGCTGCTCGAGGAGGTCGGATGAACGCGTCTCGAGAACGGGAGCCGTCGGACATCGCGTCGGCGCTGGCGGCATTCGCTCGCGACCTGACGGCGCACACCGATCTCGACGACACGTTGCGCAGGGTCACCGAGGCGGCCCTCGATCTGGTTCCCGGAACGGACGCCGCCGACGTGGTGGCGATCTCGGGCAGGTCGTCGTTCACCTCGCACGGGCCCACGTCGTCCCTTCCGCCGCGGCTCGACGCAGCTCAGATCGAGTTCGGGGAGGGCCCGTGCCTGGACGCGGCGACCACCACCGCGGTGGTGCGGGCCGATGATCTGACCACCGACACCCGGTGGCCGAAGTATGCGCCGATCGCCGTGGCGGAGGGCGTGCGGAGCTCGCTCTCCTTCCAGCTCTTCACCCACCGCGACACCTTCGGTGCCCTGAACCTGTTCGCGTTCGAGCCCCGAGCCTTCACCGACGACGCGATCATGGTCGGGGAGGCGCTCGCCACCCACGCCGCGATCGCTCTGACAGCGGGTCGGGTCGAGGATCAACTGCATTCGGCCCTGGCGTCCCGGGACGTCATCGGGCAGGCCAAGGGCATGATCATGGAGCGTTTCGGCGTCGACGCCCAGCAGGCCTTCACCCTGCTGACCAGGCTGTCCCAGGACTCCAACACCCCGATCTGCCGGTTGTCGGTCCACTTGGTGGAGAAGGGGTCGGAGTCGGCTCGCTGAGGTGCCGGGTCACGAGAACTCGGCGTGCAGTTCGGGGAGGAACGCCGCGAGGTGATTCATCTCCTGCCCGCAGTGCATCAGCAGGTCACGACCGAGGTTGAGGCTCAGCTGCAGATCGGTCGGATCGACCGACGCACCACGGGCCACCGCACACGCGGCCTGCGTCACGTTCGGTACGTGCAGGCCGCGGAGGTTCAGGTGGAACCGGCTGCGCATCTCGGCGCCGCCCTCGATCGGGCGGACCTGGTGGGCGAGCCACCCCAGGTCCACGGGGGCGATGCTGCTCCCGACGCGGCCGAAGACGATGGTCTGATCCGACGGCACGGTGAACCCGTGCGCCACCGGGTCTCGGAAGTTGATCCCGAGCTGCTGCAGTTTCGGCCCCACGTACTCGTCGACGTAGGTGGTGTTGCCGATGTACTTCTGCCGGTCCGTGAGGTCGGCGGTGGTGAGGTCGGTGTCCAGGGCAGCGAACTGGTGCGCGTCGGGATGCCACAACTTGTAGCGCGCGGCCTCGCTGGAGTGCCACCCGAACCACCAGTCCCACATGGCCGCAGTGACTCTCGGCATGACGGTGCGCACCGCCACGAAGACCACTCCGTCGGCGCCCTGGCCGTACCCGGTCTCCACCGCGGACGTCCCGGTCGGGCCGAGATCGCGCGTGATGTCCTCGAACCGAGGCACTGCTCCCGCCGGTAGCGCCGGGCCGGCGAAGGCGTCGGCCACGATCTGCGGCGCGGGGGCGGTCCGGGCCTGCATGTAGCGGGCGTACGGGAGCGCGAAGTCGGCGCCGCGGTAGCCGGGATAGCGAACGGCGCAGGCCGCCGAGGGGAGTGTCGGCGCTGCGCGGACGCGCGGGGCGATCCCCACCGTGACCGCTCCCGCGGCGACGGCGGCCGCTCCCAACATCCCGCGACGACTCATGGCCCGATTCCTCAACATCTGTACAGAAAAGACGCCGGCGACCCCGGTGTCAAGCACGAGCGGACGTGCCGAGACGGGTGTACCCTCAACGCCTGTCATGATCGTGACGCGGCAGTCGGGGGACGGTGGAGCGGGCTCGATCAGCCCGTTCCGCCGGCGCGATCATCGTGAGCCGACCGTGACCGGTGATGGTGGTACCGGCACGTCAGGGCCGTAACATCTCACCAATGAGTGATGGTGAGACGGTGGAGAAGCCCAGAAGTCGGCGCTCACTCATCTCTGCCGCCGCGGTGCAGGTGCTCGCCGAACGCGGTCCCCGTGGGTTCACTCATCGTGCGGTCGATCAGGCAACCGGTCTCGGTGCCGGCGCCGTCAACTATCACGCGCCCGATCGAGCCACCCTGCTCTCGCTGGCGCTCGACGAGGTGTTCCGGAGAGATCTCGAGGTCGCCGGTCGGCACTTCGCACTCGACACCTGGCATCACGACGCCGTGGTCGACGCCGTCGTCGGGTTCGTCCGCGACATGTGCAGCGAGGAGCATCGCGGCCGCGTCGTCGCACGGCACCACCTTCTCGGCGAGGGTCTGGTGCGGCCCGAACTCAAGGCGGCGTTCGACGCCCAGTTGGCCGCGTTCGTCGGCCTGGTGTCGTCCAAGATGAGCGAGGCGGGCTACCCCGCGACCGTGGCGTCTGCGGAACTGTTCGCCATGTCCGTGGACGGTCTGCTCACCCGCCAGGTGGTCATCGGGGTCGAACCGCTTGCCGACGAGGAGATTCCGCGCATCGTCTCCATCATCGCCCGGAGGTGGTGACGCGCCGGTCCCGCGTTTGAATCGCGTCCGTTCGGGAATGCCATTCCTGAAGAAAGGCGGCAGATGCTGCCAGCGCATCTGCGCCGACGGAAGGTTCTCGTGTGACGACGATTCATCGCGACACGATCAGCATGGTGCGTGCACACCCCGGTGTCTACGCCCCCCAGGACGATTCGAGACTGCTCTGCGAGGTCATGCCGGTGGCGGCGTCGCCCCTGGGTGCGCGCGCCCTCGATCTGTGTACGGGTACCGGAGTGCTCGCGCTCCAGGCTGCGTGTCTCGGTGCACGTGAGGTGCTCGCCTACGACCTGGATGCTCGCGCCGTCGCGTGCGCCCTGGACAACGCCGAGCGCATCGGTGTCGAGGTCGATGCGCGACAGGGCACGCTCATCGACGCCCTCGCCGAGGCGCCGTTCGACCTAGTGGTCTCCAATCCGCCGTACGTACCGTCGCCGACCGCGCCGGAGGGGCGCGGTGTGCACCGTGCGTGGGACGCCGGCGCCGACGGTCGTATCGTCCTGGACCCGTTGTGCGACAACGCATTCGATCTCCTCACTCCGGGCGGCACCATGCTGATCGTGCAGTCCGAGTTCGCCGGTGTGGACCGCACGATCGAGCGTCTGATGCGGTCCGGCACCACGGTCGACGTGGTGGCTCGCCGTCGGATCGCGTTCGGTCCCGTCATGCACGCGCGCGCCGAGTGGCTCGAGGCCACGGGCGCCCTGCAGCCGGGTCGGCGCTCCGAGGAACTGGTGGTCGTCCGTGCCCGACGCGCCTGACGCTGCTCCCGCAGCACGGCTCGTCCGTGTTGTTCCGGGCGGGCCGGTGATGGTGGAGGGGCCCGTCGACGTGGAGATGGAGGACGGCACCCGCGTGCGGTCCGACCGCTTCATGGTGGCGCTCTGCGCGTGTCGACGCAGCAAGAACTACCCCTTTTGCGACACCAGCCATCGCCGCAAGATCCGTGCGTCCACCACCGAGGACCGGGGTCGCGACGACTGACACGGCCCGGACGTTTCACGGCGCCCTGCGGGGGCACTCCGGCGTCGTGGACACCAGGGAACAGCCGACGGTCGTCTCGTCGGAAGAGCAGTGGCGTCGGGTACTGCGTGAGCGCGGGCTGCGCGTGACCCGCCCGCGCCTGCGCGTGCTGAACGTCGTGGCGCGGCACCCACACGTCGACGCCGGCTACGTGGCCCGCACGCTGAAGAGCCAGGGGATGTCGCGGCAGACCGTCTGCGGCAACCTCGACGCACTCGTGTCGGTGGATCTCCTGCGCCGGATCGAGCCCGCCAATTCGCCCGCGCTGTACGAACTTCGGGTCGACGGCGACGACCACCACCATCTGATGTGCCGGCAGTGCCGCCGAGTGTTCGACACGGCCCTCACCTCCGATGTGCGTCGACGCGCTCCCGAGCCGGAGGACGACGATTTCGACATCGACGGCGTCGACGTCTTCTTCTGGGGTGTGTGTCGTGACTGCCGGACGGGTAACCAGCAGGTATGAGCGATGATCGCGAGAAGATGCTGACGGACCACCACCGTCCGGACGGGTCCGACGATGCCACGGTGTCCGCCGTCGGTTCGGTCTCGGAGGCCCTCGAGTGGGTGGAACGCGCCCGCGGCCACCTGTACACGTTCCACCAGCTGATGGGCCACGCCGATCTCCAGTTCGGCTCTGCCGCGGACGAGCTTCGCGACGCAGGGCACGGTGACGCAGCGGACGCACTGGAGCGAGAGGTGATCGGCCGCAACGTCATCGAGGGTCGGTGGACGTTCCAGATGGTCGAGGACTTCGACGACGGGTACTGGACCACCGCGCGTGAGCACGAACGCCGGATCCGCGACGACCTGATGGACGGCCGCCGTCACGTCTTCGAGGCGGAGATGAAGGAGAACCGGCGCACGCACGGCAAGCGCGGTCACGAGGCAACACCCTGACAGGAGGATCGACACGATGACGATGACGAGCGACACGGTGCGCGGCGTGCTCGACGCACCCGACGGAACGCTGCTGGTGATGCGGGACGGCGAACTGACGATGACCGACGACGATTCGGGTGCCGTTCTGGTGACCACCAAGGCGGCACTCGTCGAGCAACTGGGAGACGACAGGTCACCCGAGCGACTCGAGACGGCGGCCACCGCGCTGAACGACATGGTCGACAAGCTCGGGGCATGATCATGTCGACGTCCGACGAGAAGCACTCGGAGCCCTCCGGTTTCGCGGAGGCGTCGGGGCCACCCGACTTCGGGATCGAGCCGACGCGCCGCGACTCCGGCGACGACCGGCTAGCGGACCCGGCCGAGCAGAGCGCGACCGGTCGAGACGGTGAGCCCGAGCAGCCCTCGGACACCTGACACCGACAGGGCCGAGGACCATACGGTCTCGGTGGTGTTCGGGGGCACCGGGCGGTCGGCGATGCGATCGGCGAGCCAGTTCAGCGTGGCGGGTGCGGCGATGGGATGCAGCGACAGGTGCTCGCTGAGCCGGTCGCGCACGTACGTCACGTGGGCGCCGGCGGTGCGGTACCGCTCCACCTGCCCGTCCACGTCGTCGACGGCGATGATGGGGTCGTGCACCGCCTGCATGATGAGGAGCGGGAAGCTCGGTGCGGACTTGCCCGGCTGGATGTCCTGGAAGATCTGCACCAGCTCGGGGGTCGCCATGACGTCGGCGAGCGGGATGTCGGTGTAGCGCTCGAGGTCGTGCATCAGCAGCGTCAGAACGGCGTGCACCGTGGTCTTGCGCTCGAGCGAGGACAGAATGGTCATGCCGGGCTGCGCGACGTGATCGCGGATCGTCCGGTCCAGATCGGGGTAGGTGCGGCGCAGCCCCTCGACCACCATGGTGGGCAACGCGGCGAAGATCGTGCCGTTGAGGCGGGAGAACGCCGACGCCGGATCACCGACGGGCGAGCCCAGCGCGGCACCGACGACGTTCAGCTCCGGCGCGTACTCGTCCGCGGCCTCGGCGGCCCACGACGTGGCCAGGCCGCCGCCCGAATACCCCCACAGTGCGACGGGCGCCGAGTCGTCGAGCTCCAGAGGTGCGAAGGACAGGGCGGCGCGGATGCCGTCGAGAGTGCAGTATCCGGGTTCGATCGGTGCACCCCAGCGGCCGTCCATGCCCTCGTGATCCGGCAGGGACAGCGCCCACCCGCGGCGCAGCGCGTACAGGATGATGAGCAGCTCGAACTGGGGCACGGCGCCGTGGGCGTGTGCTCCGTCCCGCAGCGCGTACGACGGGAAGCAGCGGTCCGAGACGGCGTCGATGGCGCACTGGTAGGACAGCAGCGGAATGCTCCGACCCGGAACCGCGCCGGCCGGCAGCAGGACCGTGGTGACACCCGTGCGCGGTTCGCCGTGCATGTCGGACGTTCGGTAGAGCAGCTGCCATGCCGACACGCGCTGGCGGATGGTGCCGAACAGGGCGATCTCGACACGGCGCGACCGCAGCACGGTCCCCAGCTCGGCCTTCTCGAACCCGGCGGGGGAGCGGTAGAACGGATCCTTGTTCGGCGTCGTCGTCAGCCGCTCGACGGCATCGTCGGAGTCAGTGCTCCGGTCCGCCGCCGTCCCTCGCCCACCCGTGAACGCTGCATCTCGTTCGATGCTCATGTGCGTCTCGCTTCCTGATTCGTCGAGTCACAGTAACCCGACGACGCAGGAGGCGACCGACGCATGCGCCGGATCAGGTGAGGGAGACCAGCTCGTGGATGTCGTCCTTCGGCAGGCCGTCGGTCGCCACGGCCGTGACCGTGGAGCTGTTCAGCGTGATCGAACCCTTGTGGTTGTCGAGGAACGCGGTGTCGGCCGCATCGCGTCCGGTCGCGATCCGGACCAGCGTCGACCGAGGTGCGAGGCACGTCGCGTCCACGACGTGCCAGGTGTCGTTCACCAGGGCCTCCGCGACGGCGTGAAAGTCCATCGGGTCGCATCCGGGTGCGTAGACGGCGACCAGACGAGCCGGAACGTTCAGCGCGCGCAGCATCGCGACGACCAGGTGCGCGTAGTCACGGCACACGCCGGCACCGGCGAGCAACGTGTCCGCCGCACCGTCGATGGGATCGCTGCTGCCCGGGACGTAGTGCAGTCGACGGCCGACCCAGTCGGACACCTCCGACAACAGCACCGCGTCGTCCGACTCGCTGCCGAACTCCGTGGCGGCGAAGCCGAAGAACTTGTCGGCCTCCGCGTACCGGCTCGGACGGAGGTAGACCGAGCGATCGAGATCCGTGACGGGGGACGGCTCCGCGTTCCCGGTGACGGTCGCGTCGTAGTAGACCTGCAGGTTGCCCACCGGCGCCTCGAGGACGTGGATCCGGTTGCCGTGGGCTCCGCTGACCTCGCGGGCCTCGACCGGTTTCCCGTCCAGGACGAACGAGAGGGTCTCGGCGACCTGCGCGCCGGGATGCGGGGCCACGGCGATCTGGAACTCCAGGGTGCTGGCGGCCGTGATGTCGACATCGAGGCGTGCGGAGACGACGCGTTCGGTCATGGAGGTGCTCGTTTCCGGGGGGAGAGGGGGTGTGCGCGGAGGTGTACCCAGCCTGACCAGGAACGACGCGTGTCGCTGGACACAGTGGGACGACCGCGGGCCTGGATCGTGGAATGTGGGCCCTGGAATCCGGGGTCCGGATTCCACCATCGCCCGGCGGCGAGGGGGAGGCGTGGAGCCGATGACGGGAATCGAACCCGCGTATTCAGCTTGGGAAGCGGTTTCGACGTTGCGGCGTGACCGTACCCGACCTGCGGCGAGGTTGCCTGAGTCGCTGTATCAATAGTGGTCACAGCGCTAACTAGCGCGTCGTAGTCGCGAGGTAGCGGACCGTAGCGCCGTGTAGTTGCGCTGTGGTGCGCGGCCCCGTCGCGGCCCCGGAGCTGAGTCCGCGCGGGCGGTAGAGTCGGTCGCGTAAGCCGGTCAGGCCGCTCGGAGAGCGCCCCGGCGAGCACAGTCCGGGCCGGAGGCCCACACGGCGGTTCAACCGCACGCGCGCGAGGCGCACCCCTTCCCAGTTACCACGCCGACGCCTCGCGCGGCCTCTAGATTGGACCCCTCGTGGACACCACCCAGCTCACCCCTGTCCAGCTCACGGCAATGGACGACCCCGACTACTTCCCGATCTTCGGGGCGGAACGTACCGGCACCAGTACGCGTGGCGACGTGCTCGTCTCCCACACGAGCGACGGCACCGACTTGAATACGGTCTGGGACGAACTCGCCGCGACCCTGGACATCTTCAACGAGCAGCGTTCGGCAATCGCGTCGTTGCTCTCGTACCCGACCACTCGGCAGGTCGATGCGGTCCAGCAGTCCGTCGGCGGGGCCACGCTGGAGCTGGCGAGCGAGTTCGGCGTGCCGACCGGCGTGCGCGGCCCAGAGGTCGCCACTGTCGGGTACGACTTCAAGGACTACGACATTGCGAGCCGCTTCTCCTGGAAGTTCCTCCGGGACGCCGATGCGCGGCAAGTAGATGCGGTCCACAACGACGTGCTGGAAGGTGTCAACAACCACACGACGACGGCGATTCTGCGACGGCTGTTCAATCCCGCGCCGTCTGTCTCGCCAGAGGGCAACGCGGTTTACGGGCTGTGGAACGGGGACGGCTCCATGATCCCGCCGTTCATGGGTCGGGAGTTCGATCCGGCCACCGAGACGCACTACCTCACTACCCAGAGCGCGGTGCTCGACGCGAGTGACCTGGAAGCGGTCATCGAGAAGGTGACCTCGAAGGGCTACCAGACCGATACCGGCCGCCAGCTCCTCATCCTCGCGCACCCCAACGAGGCGAAGCGCATCGCGACGTTTCGTGCCGGGAAACCTGGGTCGGACGGAGTCGAGGCTGTCTATGACATGGTGGTGTCCACCGCCGCCCCGGCCCGCCTGACGCTGGAGTCGATCGTCGGCGGGCAAGCCCCCTCGGACTTCAACGGTCTGCCGGTCCTGGGCAGCTACGGACCCGCGTACTTGGTCGAGTCCTACTGGGTGCCGGCGGGTTACGTGGCGGTGGTGGCGACCGCGGGACCCGACGCCGAAGGAAACCCGATCGCGTTCCGCCAGCACCCCCGCCCCGAGTACCAGGGGCTGCGACTCATCCCCGGCAGCGACCAGCGCTATCCGATCGTGTCGTCCTACTATGCCATTGGGTACGGTACGGGGGTACGGCATCGCGGTGCGGCGGCGGTGCTCCAGGTGAACACGAGCACGACGTACGCCGCGCCGACCTTCCTCCGGTAGGGCGTCGTGGGTAAGAAGCGGGAAGCGTCCGAGCCAGGTGGAAGCGAGTTCTCCCATGGCAAGGGGCTGACTCCGAACGGCGTGACTCGGTACTCCGGTCGCGTCGCCTCACTCACCGTCACCGATCCCAGCAGCAAGGCTTCGAAGCGCGCGATCCGAGCCGCGACCGCAGTCCGGTCGGCCTAGCCTGCGGATTGCACCCCCTAGTCACCATCGCGCTCTTCGGGTAGGAGTGTCCGCGATGGGCACAAGTGCCCCGCACCCTGACGAGGGGTGCGGGGCACTTCACGTCGGTACCCAAAGCGTGAGTCGCACTGAGTGTCTGACCGTAGTCCCGTAGACGTCTCGATACGGCTCGTATAGACTCGTAGTAGTTCCGAGAAGTTACTGGAACTGGCAAGTCTCCTTTGGCCCCTGAACGCACACGGGCACGTGCAAGGTTTTCTTCAGTCCTTGGCGGGTGGATAGGCGAGTTGGGCAGGCTGCGTCTCGCCCAGGTTCACTCCACATCAGCTGGAGCCCTGGTGAGACGCATCGGCAGGGTTCCCTTTCGTCAGGAGAACCATGGGAAAGTCATTAAACCCTCCACGTCCGGTCGACCCCTCGCTACCGACGATGACTATCGAGGATGCAGTCGTCTGGTCTGCGGCAATGGGCGTCGCCGTCACCAAAAGCACAATTCGCCGAGCCATCTACCAAGGCAATCTACGGCGGCACCTCATCCAGAATCGGGTCCGTCTGTCCGAGAACGATATTCGGTCATGGATGGCAAGTACGGCAGACGCCCATTTCGTTCCCCGCCACGTTCCAGGGCGTGCATCATGAGCGACCCCACTCACGACCCGTATGCCCGTGATTCGATCGGTCGCCTTCGCGGTGCGCCTATCGAACCAATCGAAGAGTATGAGGCTTCCGGGCGTTTTCGGTGCGACCCCTACGCCCCGCCTGATCCTGAGCGCGTTGATGCCTTGCTCACGCGCCTTGGCTTGGAGGGTGGGCGGAACTTCGATCCGCATCGTTCGAATCCCATTGTGGAACAATGGGAAATGCATCAACGTTTCGCAGAGTCGTTCTCGCCAGGGCACGACCGGTTGGCACACCCAGCTACGGGCACTCAGACCCTCGGCCACCACATGGCCTTCATGCAGGTCGGGCAGCGACGCACAGGTGGACCGAAGCGGAGCAGCATTTCCGCTCAGAACGACGACCCGCTTGATGTTCGTGCCGTTCTTGTCGGTTGTGACAGCGAAGGCTGGCTGCAAACTGAGGTGAACAGCTATGAAGAGGTCCGTCGGATCGTTCTGGAACAGTTGAGCCCGAAGCTGCGGCGGGACAGCTGGTGCGGCTTCTGCAACAAGAAGAAAATCCGGCTGGCTGACTTGAGGTTCTTACTTCAAGGGCATTCGTATTGGATCTTCGCGACACCAGCGTGCCTGGGCTGTCAGACGAAGCTGTGCACCAATGCTCGCGAGATCGACGTGGACTTGACGTGGATCGCACATCCGTCGGTGGGAGACCAGTAAATAACCAACACCCCTGACCGCTCGCTAGTCGGTCAGGGGTGTCTCGAAGCGAACACGGTTGCAGCCGTGCACCCAATCCCATTGTTAGATTGAGGATTTGAGTTGAAGTCTACTCTAGAAGCGCCGCGTAGCCGCGTGCGCCGGACGACTCTGGTTGTCGGGGGGTCCACCCGACACAGATTCGACCGCCTGAACCGATGCGAGACAGAGGTTCCCTCGGGCCTCCCCAGCTTCGACAACCGAGACGCGGCGCAAGCCATGGCGAAGGCTGGTTGGTACGTACTGCCGACGAGTTCGGACCCAGTGCACGTCAAGCGGCCTGGCAGCGTGGTTGGTAACAACTGGCCCTGGCACTCCACGCGCGACCCGCAGCAGATAGACGAGTGGTGGACGGAGGACCCGAACCGGGGAATCGCGCTGCATGTGGGGCGTTCCCGCGCAATTGGTTTCGACTTGGATGTGGACTCGCTGACCGAGCTGCCGGACGAGCTGGCGCAAGCTCTGCGCACGGGCTTGGTCCAAAAGACCCGTGCCGGGGAGTCGGACCGCGGGCACTACCTCTTCGCGCTGGACGACGGTGACGACTTCGGAAACGGGGCGGGTGCGTTCGCTCCGTTCGGTGAGGTACGCGGTCGCAATGGAGTGCTTATTTGCGAGCCGACGACGCACCCGAACCCGGAGGGCCGATACCGCTGGATCAGTGCCGGACCGCTGCCGCCACTTCCCGACGCACTTCGATCCTGCCTCAGCGCGAGTGCAACCGTCGAGGTGGCCCCTTTAAGTTCGGCAGCCCTGGACGAGTTCCTAAGCAGTCATGCCGGAAGTGATCGGCTACCGCTGCTTGAAGGGGTCGTCAAACTCTTCGAGCGTGAGGTGGCAGAAGGGTCGGCGCGGCACGAGGCTTTGGTGCGGGCGCTCCCAATGGCTTTCCGAGAGGCTGCGGCCGGCTGCTACCCGGCGCGGGACGCCTACGCGCGGTTAGAAGCCGTCTTCGAGGCCGCGTTCACGAACCCCGCTAACGAAGGGGGCGGTCTGAATCGGGGGCGAAGCCTCCCGAGCCCGAACGAGTACCGCAGGACCGCGGAGTGGGCTGCCGCGCAGGCACAGCACGCCGACCCGACCGAGACGCTCGCAAGAATCAACCGCGACGACCCGGCACATGCTGTCGTAGACGAGGATGCGTTCTGGAACTCCAGGTCCGTACTGGAGCATCTTCGAACCTTTGCTCGCTCGCGGCGCGTCGGACCTTGGTCGATGCTGGGGGCCGTCCTCGCGCGCGTTCTCTCGGTCGTTCCGCCAACTGTGGTGCTGCCGCCCACGATCGGAAGCCACGCCAGCCTCAACCTTTTCGTCGCGTTGGTCGCCGCGTCGGGCGAGGGCAAAGGCTCGTCCGAGAGCGCCGCAGCGGACGCAATCGACACGACGCCCGACGTGTACGTCGCGACGCCTGGAAGCGGCGAAGGCATCCCCAAGCAGTACGCCTTCAAGTCGAGTGGGAAGCAAACAAACCTGCGGAACTCAGTGCTGTTCTCGGTCGCGGAAATCGACACGCTCGCCGCGCTCGGGAATCGAACCAGCGCCACCTTGATGCCAGAGCTCCGCAAGGCGTGGATGGGCGAACGCCTCGGCTTCGGCTACGCAACGGCGGACAAGGCAATCCCGATTCTCGAGCATCGCTACCGGATGACAATGGTCGTGGGGGTCCAACCGGGCCGCTCCAAGGCGCTGCTGGAGGACAGCGACGGCGGCACCACTCAACGCTTCTTGTGGTTCCCGACGACCGACGTCGATGCACCCGACAAGGTGCCCGAGAACCCCGGAACATTTGCGATTCCACGGTGGCCGAAGGGCGTCGTCGCAACGCACGACACCGCGTCCTCGGCCGCGCCGGTTGTCGAGGGCGGCGAGGTGCGTCACCTGATCGAGGTGGACGTGCTCGCGTTACAAGAACCGGCGAACGTCAGAGAGTTTCAGGTGTTGGAGCTGCCCGATTCCGCGGTCGCACTGATCCACGAAACGCAGCTCGTAAAATTGCGGGGCGGAGCGCGCGACGGGCTCGATGGCCACGCGATCTTGGCGCGGTTGAAAGTGGCCGCGGCGCTGATGGTTCTGGACGGGCGTTTCGACGCAGTGAGCGAGGTCGACTGGGACTTGGCCGGCACGGTTCTCACCGTCAGCAATCGCACCCGAGCACAGGTCCAGCGTGACGTGGCGGCGAAAGCGGCACAGCTCAACCACCACCGCGGGAAGTCGGAAGGCGCACGTGAGATTGCCAAGGCGGAAGTGATCGACGGCGCGCGAATCAAGCGCGTCGCCAACAACCTCCGAAAGCATCTACGCAAGAGGGGAACGTTGTCGAAGAACGAGCTGCGGAAGCTGATCGCGCAGCGCGATCGTGACGCGGTCGAGGATGCGCTGACGAGGTTGGTCGATGTAGGCGATGTCGAACTGACGGACGTCGAACACAACGGCACCAAGGGCCAGCACGCCACCTTCGTAGGTGGGTCGTGAGTCGGTTTCGGCGGCGTGGGCGGAAAAGCCGATTCAGGGGGGTACGGGGGTACGCCGTACCCCCGTCCGCCGCGACGAAGGGAAGAAGTTGAGAGAAACGTGCACAGCAGGAACTCTAAAAGGCCTGGTCAACACACAAAATATTAATCGCGGGTATAGAAACGAAGCGCCCGAAAGTCGGCTACGGGGGTACGCGTACCCGTCGTACCCCCCTACCGCGCCGAAAGCGAGAAACCATGAGTAACACCGACGGTCCCGGCGCAGATTCGCCCGACTCGGACGGCGACGAGTTGCTGCGGGCGGCGCTGCCGGAGGCGGAGACGTGGCGCACGATCAAGCGAACGGCCAAGGCGGAACGCGCGGCGTTGGACCGTGAGCGAGAAAGGCACGAACGGGCCTACCGGGCACGGGTGCGGCATACGGACGAGATGACCGAAGCGGAAGCACGCCGCCGCGCGAACGGGGAAAGGCCGAACCTCACGCCCGAGAACTTCGGAGCGATGGTAAGCAGCGATCCGATCGACCCCGACGCGGAACAGACGCCAGTGGGCAAGGACTGGTTCTGAGGCTGGGCACCCGGCGATAATCAGGTGCTCTGCCTGTGCGGGCGGTCGTCTCTTACGGGGGTTGCGCTCCGGCCTCGGCTTCCTGGCCGGCCAATCCATCGCCGTCTTCCCGGTCGATAGCCGCCGACCGCCGTCCCGGAGCGGAGCGATCGACCTCGACACAGATTGCACCCACCTCGCTTCAACGCTCCCCAGCGTTCGGCCCGGTTCCGGGGACTCGTCGGGGTACGGGGTCTCAACGCCTTAGAGCCAAAATGCACTGTGAGGCAGTGCAATCGGCGTGTACCGGCCGGTGGGCGCGTGGCGTACTTTCGGGGTCGGAAACGTTCCAACCGGTCAACGGCGACGTATCCGGCCCCACTCTGCAGGACGACAGGAGAAGCGAATGACGACGACTCAAGCCCCGGATCGGGGGCATGCGGGCGCGGGAACGGCGCACGGTCTACGCGGGTTGCGCGTGATCGGGTACGCCCGCGTCTCGACCAACGCCCAGGAGATGGGGCACGGACTCGGTGCGCAGCAGGACGAGATGCGTCGGTACTGCGCCGCGAATGAGCTCCAATTACTAACCGTCACATACGATGTGATGAGCAGTGGCAGCGTGCCGAAGCTCCACGGCCGAGCGACCGCCATCGCGGCTATCGAAGCGGGCCTGGCGGATGCGCTACTGGTTCGGGCGCTCGACCGCGCCACGCGGGACCAGCTCGACGCCGCGGCAATCGCTCAGCGCGCCAACGCGAATGGCTGGACTTTGCTCGACACGCAGGGCGCGAACTCCAGCGACACCAGCCAGCGACTGCTCTTCGACATTCGGGTGGCGATGGCTGCGGAGGAGAAGCGCAAGATCAGCGAGCGAACCAAGGAGGGCTTGCGTCGGGCGAAGGCGCAAGGCGTGCGGCTGGGCCGTCCGTCCGGCATCTCGCCCGCTATCCAGGAGGAGATTGTGGCTCTGCGGGTCGAGGACGGGCTCAGCGCGAAGAAGATCGCGGCGAGGCTGGACGAGTACGGCATAGCCACGCCGGGGGACGGGCTGCAGTGGCACCACAGCACGATCCGTCGGGTGCTTCAGCGCGCGGGGGTGATGTGAGATGGACACGCTCGGTTGGGTTCTCGTTCTCTGGCTTCCGCTCACCTTCGTGGTGGTCGCCGCGATCTTCAGCAACGGGAAGCGGTAGTCGTGGCTAGCGTCCACAGGTTCACGTCGAAGCGCGACGGCAAGCCCTACTACAAGGTGAAGTGGCGAACGCCCGACGGCAAGCACCGCACCAAGGGCGGCTTCGATACCCGCAAGCAGGCCGACACCTACGCCTCGGAGGTCGAGTACAGCCAGCGGCGGGGAACTACCTTCGACCACCGGGCCGGGGAAGTCACGTTCCGGCTCGCGGCGAACGAGTGGCTGGAGAGTCGCCACGACCTCAAGCCCCGGACCCGCGCGGGCTACGCGTACCAGATCGCCGACGGCAGCGAGATCGACCGGACTTTTGGGGGCTACCCCCTTAACGCCATCACCCGCCCGATGGTCTCGGAGTGGGTCGTCGGTCTCTCCCGACGCGGAAAGCAGTCCTCGACCGTCCGGCATGCGTTCTTCGTGGTTCGGATGGTCCTCGGGCAGGCGGTAGCGGATGGCCGGCTGAGCGCAAACCCCTGCGATCACGTACGACTTCCGAGCGAGCGAAGCGCCACGGCGGGGACGCCGGGTGTGGTCGATGACCCCGACCAGTTCCTCACCGCGACTCAGGTATCGGCGCTCGTGGAGGCGGCGCCGTGGCCCTTCAACGTCATGGTGCATCTCGCGGCGTGGTCCGGGTTGCGTGCCGCCGAGCTGGCGGGGCTCCAGGTAGGGGACGTGGAGTTACCGGCGCGGTCGTTGAACCCGAACGCGCCCCGCAAGCCCGGAACGCTTCGGGTGGAGCGGACGGTCATGGTCGTCGGCGGGGTGCTTTCCTACGACACGCCCAAGACGCGGGGGAGCAGGCGGCGAGTGCCGCTGCCGAGCGCGACGGTGGACGTGCTTCGGGAATACCTCGCGGTCCACCCCCGCACCGACGAACCGGGTGCGCCCCTCTTCCCCGCGTCGACGCTCGTTGCCGCGAAGCCGACGGGGAAGCGTGCGACCGACGCGGAGGGGCGTCGGACCGTGCCGAAGGCTGAGGATGTCCTCGCGGCCCTCACCGCGGACGAGGCAGCGGAGCGACTATCGCTCGACTGGTCGACGCCACTCCGGCACCCCTCCTTCTACAAAGCGGTCTACAGGCCAGCCGTCCTGCGGGCGATCCGCCTCGGCACCGCACTCCCGCCAACGCTCAAGTTCCACTCGCTACGGCACACGTACGTGTCGCTGTGCGTTGCGGCCGGAATCCCGCCTCTCGAGATCGCCCGGTTCGCCGGCCACGCGAAGGTGACGACGACGCTCAGCGTCTACGCGCACCTCTTCGAGGACGACCACTCCGACGCGATGGACGCGCTCGGTTCGATGGGTACGGCTCGCGCCGCGAACGTGGTTCCGATCCGCCGCGCGGAGGTCAGTTGACTGGGGTCGCTCCCGCGGATGTGGACGCCTCCACTCGCGCCTTGGTCTCCGCATAGAACCGCTCCCAGACGGCACCGCTGCACCGCGCGTCCGTCTGGGAGTTCAGTGGAACGTCCATCAATTCGAGGTATCGCCTCATCCCGTCTTCGCGTGCGGCAGGGGTTAGAGAGGGGTTCGTAGCGTCAGCCAGGGCTTGGCTCTTGCTTTCGCCCTGGCTTGAATTCTCGATTCGCTGAAACGACTCGCACCATTCGGCGCGCTCGGCATCGACCGGAGCGGCTGCTGACGAGGGCGGTGAGCTCGAAGCCGGGTCGGCCTGGCTGCCGCAAGCGGTCACGGTCAGAACGAACAGAGCGGCAAGGACCGCGGACTTCTTCACGTACGTCTCATCTCAGTCGGTGACTCGGGCAACCGTCGCAGAGCCTAGATGGTTTCGCACTAGACGTTTGTGCTCTGGATAGCTCCGCTGTAGACGGTTGTGCTTATCAAGCTATGCCGACAGACCCGAAGCCCCCTCTGAACGCCACGCTCGGTGCGTTCGGTGAGCGTGTCCGGGTACGCCGCCGCGAGCTGGGCCTGAGTCAGGAGGCCGCAGCGGAAGCCTGTGGGGTCCATTGGACCTACCTGAGCCAAGTCGAGCGGGGCCAGCGAAGCCCGCGCCTGGAGAACCTGCTCAAAATCGCCGACGGACTCGGATGCCGACCGGGTGAATTGGTCGACGGGATCGATGCGGGATAATTGGGAGCCAGACTGGGCTCGCGCCGCGAATGTGGTTCCGATCCGCCGAGCGGAAGTAAGTTGATCTCCTGGAAATCGTAAAAGGTCGCGGCTACTTTTCGTCTTCGTCTTTGGAATCCGAGTCGTCGGAGGCGTTACGTCCAAATAGAGTAATCAATCTTCTGCCGCCATCAGGCTCTTCATCGGACAATTTACCACGCAAGAATATTGTTTCCGCCATGCCTCTTCGTACCTCGGCAGCTTCTTCTTCTCCCAGGCGAGCCAGGAACGCTTCAAGCAAACGCAATCGAATATCGGCGCTCTTGCTGTTTCGGGCCTGTCGATGATTGGTTGACCCTCGACTGAAGAAGTATCCAGCGATGACGAGGGCGGCGATGGTAACTGACGCGCGGGCGACACTGACTGAGAATGCATTCCCGTCGACGGTGGAATCGTTGAGAAAGTGGACCAAAAGAAGAATCAGAGGGACTCCTCCGGTGACCGCACCTAAAATGTCGTAGAACCAGCCCGCGACGGCCTTATTTCTTGCCTGACGACCGAAGTCAGTGGCTACAGCTTGCTCGGCGATCCAGCTCGCAGCTACTTCGCTGCTGTCCCGATGCTCTTCTGCCTTCTTCGCCGCAGACTCGGCTCTCAGAAGTTGTTCATCTGAACGCTGAACGACGTTTTCGATTTGCGTGACTCTATCAGACAGGTCGCGCGCTATGGCCCTATCGAAAGCCTCCTGACCGGAAAGCTCGACCAATCGTACTGCTTCGGAGTATTCGCCTTCCCTCTCTTCTAGTGAGACTCGTGTATTTTCCAGCGTCTGGCCAATCTGCGACTTTAAACTCTCAAACTCGGCCATCAAGTTTTCGTTCTTTTCCTTAAGTTTCTGGTAGTAATTGTTTAAGTCGTCTAATGCATCTCGGGCCGCTTTGTCGTGCTCCTTAAACGTCCTCCCCGCGGCACGGGCTTGCCCTTGTGCGGGCAGAGGTGGCCACTTCGCCAGTTGGTCAAGCACTTGATCGAGTTGATCCGCGGCGCTTTTGAGATAGTTCGCATAGGAAATTGGATCATTAAGGTAGGTGGTTAACACGCTAATAACTTGAGCTAGTGCGCTCTGCGTAGACGCGAGCATTTGCTCGCTTATGAGGTCGCTTGTGCCACTTTCTTGGTGCTCGCGGAGATGCTGCAGCACAGATTTCAGGCGGACGATCGAATCGAGTTCCGGGGATCCATCGGCAACGGGCACTGATTCTAGTTTCGTACTGTAATCATCGACCACTGTCCAGAGGGGGTGATTCTGGAAGCGTTCTTGCCAGGGGTTCATGTCGCAATATTCGCATCTCAAGGCAAAACCGCGTTCGGGACACCCCGCACCTACCGGTTTCTAAAACGATGTTCGGGTCGGTGCCTACAGTCCGGTCGTGTACCGGAAGGCAATGGCGGTCAGTGCCGCATCGAGCGGTTTCCACGGCCACTGAAGGATGAGTTCACCGCCCGTTGCTCGCGAGCCGTCTGGAGTGTTCTCGAGTTCGATGTACCGCACGAGCGCCAGAGCCGTAGCCGGGTACTCAGCTTGATGTAGGTCGACTTCGTTTCGGGTGAGAATAACTTCAGACCCGTTCGACGTAGTCCCCTTCACTTCGATCTTCAGCGTCTCGCCGTCCCGTGTCGCATGCAGGTCGTAAGACCGCGTTGCGCCAACGTCCTTGACAGCAAATCCCAGTTGCTTCGAGGTGAAATATTCGACCGTCACCGCCACAGCGCGTTCCTCGATTACCTTCCGCTGACTAGCGGAGAGCCTTGGACCAGCTCGTACCGATTTGCGCGGCTCGGCGACCTCGGCAAGTTTCTGCTCAAAGTCGGCGACATCGGGCGCTTCACCAGGCACCCGCAACCCGATATCCGCCTCGCGGTAGATGCTGCCGATCCACTCCGCGGCCTGTAAAAGATGCCCCTCGATCTGCTCGTCCGGCGGTACAGCGTCGGCTTCGTACTGCACAGCAAGAACGTTGCCTAGCTCATAGGAGTGTCCGAGCGACTCGTTCCTTGGGTCTACGTCGATTTCGGTCACCCACTCGTCCGGGATGACGAAGTCCTTCTCCAGTAGTTGCCGAGCCCACTGGTTGCGGTGGGCGAGCTCAACCGGAGGCCGCAACTCAAACTCGGAACCGTTCCAACGGCGGGTTCCCTGGTTGAGGCTCAAATAGGCGCGACCACCGTCCGCTGAGAAGAGGAAGACCAGGTACCACCCATCCGTTGCCCTAGTCGATCGACTGGACGAGAAGATGCGAGTCCACGGGACGGCGGACTTCGGACCCATCCCGTCTTTACCCTGAACTTGCAGGTCGTCGATTCCGCTTCGCGCTTTCAACGCTGGGACTAGATCCTCTAGCTCTCGGCGAAGTTCGTCCCTGATGATGACGCCCCGGCGTTTCATGCCGTCTGTGTTGCGGTGTGTGTAGTCGGTCTGCCACAGCAAGACCTCTTCGATCGCGTCACGCATGGAGGGACCATATCCGGGGGATCGCGGCTTCCTGTGTACCGCGACGCGCGGCCCCGTGGCGGCCCCGCGACATGGACCAACGGCGAACGCCCCGGCCGATACTGCGTCGACCAGGGCGTTCGGTGGAGCCGATGACGGGAATCGAACCCGCGTATTCAGCTTGGGAAGCTGATGTTCTGCCATTGAACTACATCGGCCGGTGGTGCTGCCCTGAAGATTAGCAGGGCGCCCGGGTGGCCTCGGCGGGCTCGGTCGATAGTCTCTGTGCGTGCTGCTCTCCGATCGCGACATCAAGGCCGAGGTGGATGCCGGAACGCTCGGCATCGAACCGTTCGACGAGGCGATGGTGCAGCCGTCGAGTGTGGACGTGCGCCTGGACGGGCTGTTCCGGGTGTTCGACAACTCGCGCTACACCCACATCGACCCGAAGCTGCAGCAGGACGAGCTGACCACCTTGGTGGAGCCCGCCGAGGGGGAGCCGTTCGTTCTGCATCCGGGCGAGTTCGTGCTCGGGTCGACGCTCGAGCTGACGACCCTGCCGAACGATCTCGCGGGGCGACTGGAGGGCAAGTCGAGTCTGGGCCGGCTGGGACTTCTCACACACTCGACGGCGGGTTTCATCGATCCGGGCTTCAGCGGACACATCACGCTGGAGCTCTCGAATGTCGCCAATCTGCCCATCACGTTGTGGCCGGGCATGAAGATCGGGCAGCTCTGCTTGTTCCGTCTCTCCAGTCCGGCGATCAATCCTTATGGCAGCTCAGCGCTGGGATCGAAGTATCAGGGACAGCGCGGCCCGACCCCGTCGAAGGCTTATTTGAACTTTCTCCAGTAGACCTACGGTCGGTTTTCGCCGTCGTATACGTTGCTATGCCCGGTTTGACGCTCTACTATTGGTCTGTCTGAAACTCCGACAGCCGATGGTGGTGATCCATGATGCGAACCGAGACGGAAACGTTCGGTGTCTCCATGAGCACCGGGTGCGTGCGCGGAGTCGTGATGGACCCGGAGGGCCGGGTCGTCGAGGTGCGCTCGCTCGCCACCGGATCCCACCATCCTCTGTCCGCGGCCGCTGCAGCAGCGTTCGAGATGGCCGCGGATCTGTGCGGGGGTCCGGACGCGCCGGTGATCGCCGTGGGGGGAGATCCCGAGAGCACCTACGGTCCCGGCGGAGTCCGACTCGTCGCCGAGTGCGACGCGCTGCTGGCCGCCGCACGGATGGAGAACTGCGTCGACGCGGCTCGCACCCTCGCGATCGTCGACCTCGGTCGGGTCGGCACGCGCGTGCACGTCCTGGACACGCAGACCGGTGACCTGTACTCGAGCGTGGGCATCACGGAACTGTCCGGTGACGCGATCGACGCCGCGGTCGCCGATCACCTGTCCACCACCTTCGGTGCTGCCGAGAAGATGAGCCCTGCCGCAGTGCGCACCCTGGCGCGAGACAGTCTCGCGGCCAAGGAGATGCTGTCCGACGAGCGTGCGGTCGACCTGTCGGGGCCGTTCGTCACCGATTCGGTTCGCCTACGCCGCACCGACTTCGAACTTCTCATCGCCCAGCCCACCGCGATGCTCGTCGATCTCGTGGACGACGCCGTGGCCCGCGGAGCCGACGCCGTGCTCCTGGTCGGCGGCGGCGCGCACATCCCGTCGGTGCGCCGCGACATCGCCGCTCGCGTCGCGGTCCCCGTCATCACGCCGCGCTGGCCGCAGTTCTTCGCGGCGATGGGCGCCGCACATCTCTCCACCGTCGTGCCCCCCGCCGTGGACGCCGTGCCGCTGCCCGACGTCACCGCACCGCCGGCGGACGACGAGGTCACGGCCGCCTTCACCACGGTGGCGGAGCCGGCTCACACCCCAGCGGCGGAGCCGGTTCCCACCCCGGAACCCGAGGTGGCGCCGGAGCCGGAGACCGCTCGACCACCGCTGCCCACACCGCGCGTCGTCACCGGTGCGCCTCGACGCGCCCGCTCCACGCGGCGACGTCGGTCCCGTGCCGGTGTCGTGGTGGGAACCACGGCGCTCGTCGCCGCGGTCACCCTCGGCGCGGCCGCCGGCGCGTCGGGACGGTCGGAGACCGAGGCCGTGCAGGCGACGGATCGCGTCGTCGTCACGTCGTCCGTCGACGCCACGCCCACCGCCACCACCGTGCCCAGCACTGCCCCGCGCGTCGACGCGGCGCCGGCCTCGCCCTCGGCGGCGTCGAGCGCCACCGCCGCGCCGGCGCCGGCGCCGGCCACGGAGACGCCCGTCGCAACACCGTCGAGCGTCACCCCGTCGACCTCGATCTCCCAGCGCCCGACGCTCGCCCCCGCACCCTCCACCGCGGTACAGGACGAGCCGGAGGAGACGCCGGCGCCCACCACGACACGGCGGCCGAACTCGAACACCAGCACGACGACGTCACCTGCGGCTCCGTCGCCGACGTCCACGACGACTCGGACGACCACGCCCGCGGCAACCAGCGCCCAGCCCACCACGGCGCACTGATCCATCGGGCGGGACCGTACGAGACCACGCATCATCGAGAACGAACAGGCGGACGACGACGACATGCACATCGTGCTGGGAATCTCGGCGACGAGCGACGAGGTGACGGCGGCTCTCGTCGACGTCGAGCTGCCTCGGCTCGGTCCGGTCGACGAGCGCACCATCCCGATGCAGACCGGGTCGCCGGCCGAGGTGGCCGCGGCGGTCGCGACGTCCATCGGTGTCATGCGGCTCCGGGCTGCCCGCGCCGATCTGCTGCTCACCGGTGCCGCCGTCGTCCTCGAGTCGCCGCATCTGCGTGAGCCCGTCGAGTCCGCGCTGCGCGACGGTCACGTTCGCGACGTGGTCGTCGTCGACGCGGTGGACGTCGATCCGTCCCTCGAACCGGCGGTCGCCGTCGCGCTGTGGGCCGACCACGACGCCGGCGACGCGATCACCGGTCCGATCCCGGTGGTGCTGCCCGAGCCGGTCGACGCGTCCTCACGCGAGACGCGCCGAGGGTTCGCCGTCGTGGGTGCGGGAGTCGCTGCCGCCGTCCTGGCCGGATCGTTCGCGGTCTGGGCCGTGACGGGACCCCGGGCTCCCGAGGCTGCCGGTGTCGCGGAACCCCTGTCCACGTCGGCCACCGACTCGGCCGAGGCGGGCACCGGTATCGCTCCCAATCCCGCAGCGCCCGCCGGATCGAGCCCCACGGCCGTTCCGGCGCCCGTGCCCGGCGGCACCACGGCCGCGGACGCCCTCACCGGCATCCGCCCCGGTGTCACGCAGCAGAACGGAGCCGTGTCGGTGCCCGCCGCACCCGGTGCCGCGACCACGCGACCGGGAACCTCGTCGGCGGCGCCGTCCAGCGGCGGATCGACGAGCGGCGGATCGACGAGCGGTGGTTCCACGAGCGGTGGTTCGACGAGCGGTGGTTCGACGAGTGGAGGCTCGACCAGCGGTGGTTCGACCAGCGGTGGGTCGACCAGCGGAGGCTCCGCCGGTGGCGGCGGATCGACCAGCGGCGGCGGAACCGGCACGGGTGGTACCGACCCCGGCACCGGTACGGGCGGTGGTTCCGGCGGCGGCGAGACACCCGGATCGACGGGAGGCTCGTCGTCCGAGCCGCCGACGGATTCCGAGCCGCCTAGCCAGCCGTCCGAGCCCGACCCGACGCCGGACACGTCCGGTACCGCGTCGGTCGAGTGACGCCCCGGTTCCTAGTGAAACCAACCAAACTTTGCCAATAGACACTGAGAACCGACCTTTTCCCTGTTCGAGCGCCTAGGCTTCGTCGCGGAACACCAGGAACGGGGCGGGTCATGCGAGCAGTGGTAGGAATTTCCCTCGGAGCGTCGGCGATACGAGCCGCGGTGATGGATCCCATGGGCCGTGCGTTGCTCGGTACCGAGTCCGTCACGGTGGCACGCGGTCGCGATCGACTCGAAGCCGCTGTCGACGTGGTGGATTCGGTCTGTGCGCGCCACGGCGCCGATCGTGAGACCGCCGTGCTGGTGGTTCCGGACGAGCCCCGGTCACGCGTGGGTACCATCTCCCTGTCCGTGCACACCGGCGGATGTGTCCGTCTCGCTTCGGAACTCGGCGCCCAGCTGATGTATCTGAGAATGCGCGGCCTGGTCGAGTCGGGATCCACGATCGCCGTCGTCGACATGGGGAAGAGCGGTACGTCGGTGTCCGTCGTCGACGTGGCCACGGGCTTCGTCAAGGACGCGACGTGGACCGACCGCTACCGGGGCAGTGCCTTCGCGGACAGTGTCCGCGAGCACCTCCTGGCTGCCTACGGCACAGCGGAACCGCTGTCGCCGAACGACTCTCAGCTACTGACCGAGGGCGTCGAGTGGGCGATGGAGATGATCGCCCTGCACCGCGTCGTGCGCGTCGGCGGACCGTTCGTCGGGGGCACCGTGAACGTCTGGCGGACCACGGTGGACCGGCTGATGCTGGACTACGTCACCGAGGCTGCCGACTGGGTGAGCGATGTGGTGCGCCGGGGTGCGCATCGTGTCGACGCCGTGGTGCTGGCCGGCGGACCGGCGAACCTCCCTCTGCTGCGCGGTGTGTTCGCGCGCGAGTGGGGTTCCGCTCTGGTGATGCCGCAGGATCCGCAGTCCATCGCCGCGACGGGGGCTGCCCTCCTCGCCGCACGGCGGTCGGAGTCTCCGTTCAGCGCGCCGCTGCCGGTGGTACCGACGCGGTCGGAACCGGTGCCCGCGGTGACGACGCAGTCGCGGCACGCACTGGTCTGACCGTCAGGCCGCGTTCCACCGCATCCGGACGGTCGTGCCGTCCTCCGAGGAATCCACCGACGCCTCGTGCGCGAGCGCATGAATGAGGGGAAGCCCTCGACCTCGGCGCGGATCGTTGCCGTTGTCGACCCAGGATCCCCGATCGGTCACGTCGATGGTCACCTCGCCGGCCCGCGGAGTACGCACCTCGAGTCCGACGGTGCGCACCACGGTGTCCGCGGAGCGCTCGTAGGCGTGCTCGACGCTGTTGGCCAGTGCCTCGTACGTGGCCAGGGTGATGTCCTGGCACAGGTCCTCGTCGAGGCCTCGGTCGCGCAGCCATGCGAGCACCGTCGTACGCACACCGGTCAGCGCCCGCGGCTCGGCGGGGATGTCCTGCAGGATCAGATCGCGGGTCGCGTCACCACGGTCGGCGACCGGCATGTCGTCGGCGACGTCGGTGATCATGGAAGCCCTGTACCCACTGCGCGCAGATTTTGCACATCCATGGTCGAGATCACTCGGTCGAATCGGACCGATCGTTCACCGGACCCAGCCGGCGGCGCAACGACACGGGCAGTACGAGGCAGACCGAGACGAACAGGGTGGCCGCCACTGCGCACGCGATGATGCCCGCGGTGGGACCCACCACCAGGTCGAAGATGAGCAGCGGTACGCCGGACATCGCGATGCCCAGCAGGACGAAGCCGGCGAGAGCGAACCGGTTCGCGTGGTCGACGAGCTGACGCAGTGCCCGGCGACGGAACAGGATCCTGTGCAGAGCCACCGGCGCGACCAGGAGGATGGTGGCGGTGACCGATGCTCCGAGCGTCACGAGGTACACGGCCTGCTCGTACGTCTCGAGTTCCGGGAACCGGGCCTGGAACGGGAGGGTGAGCAGGAAGCCGGTGAGCAACTGGATACCGGTCTGCACCACTCGCAGCTCCTGCAGAAGGTTCGACCAGTTGCGATCGAGGCGCTCGGTCTCGGTCTCGTTCCGCTCGCGTGCGTTCCAGTCCGACCCGGTCAGGGGCCCGTCCGCTGTCATTCGGTGATACTACGGCGGAACCTCCGATACCCGGCGTCGTGCCTGTTTGACGGCTTGTACGATGACTCGGCTGTGGAATGGTCGAAACCTTTTCCCGCCCGTGACCGATACGGGGCTGGAACAGGTACGAATCACTGACGATCCGGGGGGTCACGGTGTCGGGACATGCCACGTCGGAACCATCCGACGGTGGCCTCGTAGAACGGACACGTCATGCAGAGGAGCGCACTCCGGCGCCAGAGTGAGTCGGCGCGGCACTATGTCGACTTCACGGCCACGGACTCCACGCTGCAGACCCTCACAGCTCTCGCGGCGACCACGCTGGGATTCTCCGCCGCGCAGCTCAACATCCTCGACGAGGACGTCCAGTACACCCGTGCTCAGCACGGGGGACCGTTCCCACACACACTGCCGCGCTCCGTCACCGCCTGCCAGCACGTGGTCGCGTCCGCGGGGCCCGTCGCGGTCTCGAACTCCGTCCTCGACCGGTTCTCGAACGATCCGGTCCGCGCGGCCACCGCGCAGGCTCTGCACGCTCTGTCGCTCGGGTCCTACGTCGGGGTTCCGTTACGCGGACGCGAGGGGCTGATCATCGGCACCCTCTGCGTGCTGGACGCCGAGCCGCACCCCGCGAACGAGTACACGGTCACCACTCTCACCGAGTTCGGTCGGGTGGTCGAAACCCATCTCGAGGCGCTGCGTGGTCACGGCCGCTCGAAGAGCGCCGGGTGCGTCCGCGCTGTCGCGGCCGCGATCGAGCGGGGCGAGATCACTCCCTGGTATCAGCCGATCGTGGACGTGTCGTCCGGCGCCGTCACGGCGGTCGAGGCTCTTGCCCGCTGGACGCGTCCGGGCGACGGCACCACTGCGCCGTCGATGGTGAGCCCCGCGGACTTCCTGCCCACCATCGAGGGCAGCGACCTCGAGATCGACGTCGACCACGCGGTCCTCGTCCGCGCGCTCGTCGACTTCGAGCGGTGGATGGTCGACGCTCCCGAGATGGACCTGCACGTCAACCTGTCCGCGCGGCATCTCGCGGCCCCCGACGCGGTGCACCACCTGATCGAGATCGTCGCCGCGTCCGCGGTACCGGCGGCGCGCGTGGTCTTCGAACTGACCGAGACCGTGTCGCATGCTCGACCGGCACGGGCACACGAGTTCGTCAGCGCCCTGCAGGCCGTCGGGTTCCGGGTGCTGCTCGACGACATCGGCATCGGCTTCTCGTCGCTCGAACGCCTCGTCGACTTCCCCGTCGACGGATTCAAGATCGACGCGGGCATCGCGCGGACGCTCGGGACCGCCGCGGGCGACTCGTTGGTCCGCGCACTGGCCGGATTCGCGGTCGACACCGGCCGTGCCCTGGTCGTCGAGGGAATCGAAAGCGACCACCAGGTCGCGGCCGCCCGCCATACTGGGTGCACTCGCGTCCAAGGATTTCTCTACTCTCGTGCGGTGCCCGCGCGCGACGTTCGCTCTCTGTTCGATTAGGGGGGCGCTCTCGCGGGTACCCCCCATCGTCGCGTCCTCCGGGACGCGTCGGCGGGACGGCCAGGATCGGGGACATCATGCGCAACGCGTACACAGCTCAACTCGAGGGACTGAACGATGATCTGTGCGCTCTCGCGCAGGCGGCGGAGACCGCCATGCGCGACGCCAGCATTGCCCTGCTCGACGGCGACCTGCAGGCTGCGGAGTCCGTCATCGCCCGCGGCGAGGCACTCGGAGAACTCGGTGCCCGCTGCGAGGATCAGGCTGTCACCGTGCTGGCGCTGCAGGCACCCGTCGCGGCGGATCTCCGCCGAGTGTTCTCGGCCGTGCGCATCAGCAGTGACCTCTCACGGATGGTCGGCCTCGCGGTGCACATCGCCGAAGCCGCGCGCCGTCGATTTCCCGAGCCGATCGTTCCCGATCATCTGATGCCGCAGTTTCGTGAGATGAGCGAATTGTGTCTCGACATGTCCGGTCGAATAGTCGACGCACTGCGTACGAGTGATCTCGGGCGTATCGATTGTCTGAGTTCACAGAACGATCGGGTCGATTCTCTGAAGACAACGGTCGTGGACACCGTGTCGGCGGACGATCACGGGCACGACGTGATGAATGCCGTGGACATCGCACTGCTGGGACGGTATTTCGAGCGCTACGCCGACCAGATCATCGATGTCGCGTCGCGGATCGTCTTCTTCGTGAGCGGCCGCAAACAAATGGCCTGAGGGTCCTCTGAAATCGTGTCGTTCGAACACGCTAAATCTGTGTGAACTCACCGTGTGATTCACCGCACTGTGGTTGTCTGAGCGAGCCTTGCGGGAAGGCAATAGGCTACCGACTGCCCTGATACACGAATCAGCGGTCGAGTCGCAGGCGGATCCAGTCGAACGGAACGAGGTACACGTGTCTGCTCCCAGCCCGGCGGAGAGCGAGTCGGCCGAGCGCCGCGACGTCGCACTGCCGCGGGCTCGGCGATCGCGGAGGGCGACCTCGCGACGCGACTGGGAGCGCGCGTACATGGACCGGCTCCGGGTGACCGACGTGCTCGTCGTCGTCGCCGCCGTCGCCTGCGCACAGGTGGTGCGCTTCGGTCGGCCGGATCTCGAGGTACCGCGCGCGGCGTTCAACTACACGTTGGTCTCGGTCACCCTCGCGCTGACGTGGATCGCATTCCTCGCGATCTTCCGCACCCGCTCGCCGCGTGTGCTCGGCGGGGGAGCCGAGGAGTACAGGCGTCTGCTGTCCGCCACCTTCCGCCTCTTCGGGCTCGTGGCCATCATCTCGTTGCTCTTCCGCTTCGAACTGGCGCGTGGCTACCTGGCCATCGCACTGCCGGTCGGGCTGATCGGGCTCCTGGTCTCGCGGTGGCTCTTCCGCAAGCACGTGGCTCGCGGACGTCGTCGCGGCGACTATCAGACGTCGGTCGTCATCGTCGGCAGTCACAGCTCGGCCCTCTCCATGGCGCGGTCGTTCAACCGCGACGGGAGTGCCGGATACGCCGTGGTCGGGGTGTGCCTGCCGCGCACCCAGTCGGTCACCGAGGATCAGCTGTCCGTCGACGGTCTCGAGATTCCCGTCCTCGGCAACGAGAACGACGTGCTCGATGCCATCGAGGCCACGGGCGCGGACACCGTCGCCGTCACCGCGACGGACCACATCGGCCACGAGGGCATCCGCCGCATGGTCTGGGACCTCGAGAAGAAGAACGTCGATCTGGTCGTGGCTCCCGGCGTCGTCGACGTCGCCGGCCCGCGCCTGCACATGCGGCCGGTCGCCGGCCTCCCGCTCATCCACGTGGAGAAGCCGCAGTACAACGGTGCGAGCCGCTTCGGGAAGACGGCGTTCGACATGGTGTTCGCCGTGGTCGCCCTCGTCGCCGTGGCCCCGCTGTTCCTTCTCGCCGCCCTTCTCGTCAAGGCCACCAGCAAGGGTCCGGTGTTCTACCGATCCGAGCGCATGGGCCTCGACGGCACACCGTTCCAGATGATCAAGTTCCGCTCGATGGTGCAGGACGCGGACGCTCGGGTGTCGGAGTTGTTGGCGCTCAACGACAGCGAAGGCGGCGTCCTGTTCAAGATGCGCGAGGATCCGCGTGTCACCAAGGTCGGCCGCGTGATGCGGCGGCTGAGCATCGACGAGCTGCCGCAGTTCTTCAACGTGCTGCGCCGCGAGATGTCGATCGTGGGCCCGCGGCCGCCGCTGCGCCGCGAGGTGGAGACCTACGACGGCGACGTGCGCCGCCGGCTGCTGGTCAAACCCGGTCTGACGGGCCTGTGGCAGGTGAGTGGCCGCTCCGACCTGTCCTGGGAGGAATCGGTGCGCCTCGACCTGAGCTACGTCGAGAACTGGTCCATGACAGGTGATCTGCTCATCGTGCTGAAGACCCTCAAGGCCGTCGTCGGCAGCGACGGCGCGTACTGAGTCGACCGCTCATCGGATGGCCGCGAGCACCTCGGCGGCGATCTCGGGCATCGTGGCGGACCGCGACGACGCCGTCGACGCCAGTCGCGCGACCGCGGCAGGTGCCTCGCATCCGTGCCGCACCATCCGTGCACCCACGGCGAGATCGATCGCCGCGCGCGCATCGAGGGACAGCCGGATGCGCTCGGTGACCACGGCCCCGAGTCGCTCGAGCAATACGAGCTCGTCTGCGGCCGCACGGATGCGTTCATGCAACGACTGCTCCGGGTCGCTCGTCATGGGTCTCCGTGTTCTCGGTCGTTCGCCTGTTCGCCCGTTCACGAGTGCAACGGTGCGGGAAAACTCTACGCCGGTCGCCCGCGCGGTCCAGACTTGTCGCTACGGTTGACTCGCGGCACACGGGGCATTCCTCGGATCGCGGACAACGGTGTGGACGTCGATCGACGAGGAGTGAGTGCAGGTCATGACGACGCGATCGGGTGGTGACGACGACGCGCACGCACCGTTGTCCATCACCGACATCGCCGATCTGTGCCGCAGTGTCGTGCAGTTGGTCGAGGTGGACGGCGCCGCCATCACCGTCATGAGCGGCACCACGCGCGAGTTGGTCTACGCCACCGACGCCGTGTCGCAGTACCTCGACGAACTGCAGTTCACCACCGGTCAGGGTCCCTGCGTCGACGCCTTCCACCGTGGCCGGACCGTGTTCGTCGCCGATCTCGACAGCGAGGCGGAGGAGCACTGGCCCGGATTCGCCGCCGACGCGTCGGACGGGGGCGCGGCCGCTCTGTTCGCCTTCCCGCTGCGCGGCGGCAACACCGTGTTCGGCGTGCTCGAGCTGTATCGCGCATCCGTCGGTGAACTCAGCGACGAGTTCGCCGCTGTCGCCCAGCTGACCGCGGACGCGGCAGCCATCAGCCTGCTGGAAGCCTTCGCGCCCGGCCTCGGCGCGGGACAGTCGCTCGGCGACGCCTCGGACGACTCGCCGCTGGGCGACCATCGCACCCGGCCCTACGTCAATCTGGCCGTCGGCATGATCACGGTGCAGATGCGGGTGTCGCCGACCGAGGCGCTCGCCCGGCTGCGCGCCGCGGCGTACTCGGCCCGACGCCCCGTCGACGACATCGCCCGCGAGGTGGTCGAGCGCAAGGTGCGCTTCTCCACCGACGACACCGCGTCGGACTCGACGACGAAAGGACAGCCGTCGTGACTTTCCCGCCCACCTTCGATCCGCCCGGCACCGGCCCCGTCGGTGACACCGACGTGCCGTCGCCCGTCGTCGTCCTCGCCGAGTTGACGGGCCATCTGGCCGCCGGGGTCGACGCCCCCTATCTGCTCCACCTCCTCGCCACCCGCACCCGCGAGGCCCTGCGGGCCGCCGCGGTGTCGGTGGTGTTCGACGGGTCCGGGTCGGTCGACCTCGACCTGGTCGCTGCGGCCTCGACCGGGTTGCTCGACCGATCGCTGTCCGTGGGCGGACCGGTGGCGATGTGCGTGCGCACCGGCGCGGCCGTGCTGCTCGACGATCTGGAGAACGCTCCGGGGCGCTGGCAGGACCACGCACGCGAGGCGCGTGCGGCCGGCATCGGCGGTATGCCTGCCTACCCGTCTCGGATCGCGAACCGGGTCATCGGCGCCGTCGTGGTCCACACGTCGGGGCCGTGGCGGGCACCGGGTCACGCGGCGGCGTTCGTTCAGGCCGTCGCGGATCTGGCGGCGTTGGCCGTCAGCGTCGACACCGAGGGCGACGTGCGCCTGTCGGTCGAGGCGACGCGTCGACAGCAGGTCCTCGAGGACGCCGCCGTGATCGATCGGGCCATCGGTGTGCTCGCCGAGACCCATGGTCTCGCCATCGGCCCCGCGACCGACCTGCTCGTCACCGACGCCCGCCGCTCACGGACCTCGCTCGCAGATCGGGCGCGTGCGGTGATCGATGCCCTGAGCTGACCGGGCTCGTTCCCGCCACACGGGGCGCACTACTCGGCCGGAGTGACCTGACCCGACGGCACGCGCGTGTGCGCTGTCATCAGCAGCTTGCCGAGTTCGGTGGACAGAGCGTCCGGTGCATCGCCGAGCGAGCCGATGTCGCGGACCAGTTGCTCGGCGAGAGTCCGTACCTTGATGTTCGTGGTCTGCGAGCGCCAGAGCAGCAGGTCGAAGGCCTTGTCGGCCGACACGTTGAGTCCCAGCATCAGGGCGCCCTTGGCCTGCTCGATCGCGGCACGGGACTCCATCGCGGCGGCGTAGGTCTCGACCTGCCTGGCGGCGTGCTCGGAGTTCTCCGCTCCGGTCAGGGCCGACTGGGCGGCCTGCACGAACACCCGCATCGCCGACTCGTCGACGGAATCGAACCGGTGGCCGGTGTGGCTGTAGAGATTGAGGGCACCGATGTGGGTACCACCGGAGGTGACGGGCGCGGACAGGAAACTCGCGACGTCGAGGTGCTCGATCGCCGTCGCGAACACCGGCCAGCGACGGGACACGTCGTCGAGATCCGCACGCACCACCTCGTGGGTCAACGCCGACTCGATGCACGGTCCCTGCTCGCTGCGGTACTGGGCCTGATCGATCTCGAGGACGAACGTCTCGGTGCTCGCGGCGGTCTGCGGCTTGCCGCGGCGAAAGACCGTGACGCCCGCTGCGTCGGCGTCGGGGATCACCGTCACGACGCGCGCGCAGATCGTGTCGAGCGCGCCGTCGGCCGTGTGGGAGACGGCGAGCGCACTGTCCAGGTCTGTCAGGGCCTCCGCCAACAGGGCCAACGCCCGTCGTTCGGCCGTGGTGTCCGCGCTGTCGGTCATTCCCGCATCTCCCGCCTTCGCCGATTCATCACTCGACGACCCGTACGCGGAGTGCGAGACCACCGTACCGCTGTCGGGGTGTCCGGTTATAGTTGCGCGGAAGGCGATACCCCGCCCGGCGTCCAGCAGTAGGCGTCGGCACTGGTGGGTGTCGCCTTTTGTCGTCCGGTCTGCGACGACCGAGTGACGACGGATGATGAGAGAACCGAAGGGATCAGCACCACACATGAGCAACGACGGTCGGCCGCCGAGCTCCGAGCACCTCGATCTGGTGCGCACTCTGGCCGAGCTGGCGCGCGAGTTCGCCGGGTCGCGCCAGGTCCGGACGATCGACGAGGTGCTCGATCACGTCCTCGCGGTGTCGGTCGATCTGATCGACGCCGCGAATCACGCGTCGGTGCGGCTCGCGGCCGATGTGCCGGGGCCTGCGGAGCCCAGCCGCACGAGCAGCGACATCGCGGCCGCACTCGACCGGGTGCAGAGGCGACCGGGGGACGGACCGACCGTCGATCTCCTGCATCGGTCCTTCGAGGCGGACGTGGACCTCGCTGCCGTCGTCGCCGGTCCGGTGCATCGTTGGCCCGGTCTGGCGGAGGTGGCCGACGCCGTCGGTGTCCGCGCGCTGGCCGCCGTACCGCTGGCGATGCACGAGCGCACGCTGGGAGTGCTCACGCTGTACTCGTCGTCGACCGCGGCGTTCGACGAGGACAGCCTGACCGTGGCGACGGCGATCGCGGCGCACGCCGCCATCGCGGTGCAGAGTCTGCAGAAGGAAGCGCAGTTCCGGTCCGGTCTCGCGTCCCGCGACATCATCGGTCAGGCCAAGGGCATGCTGATGGAGCGGTTCGAGGTGGACTCGGTCCAGGCGTTCGAGATGCTCTCGAAGCTGTCGCAGAACAACAATCGTCCGCTGCACAGACTCGCTGCGGACATCGTCGAGGCGGGCGCCAAGCTGCGCTACCCGTCCGCCTGAGGCAGGGTGGCGGCGAGTCGGTCGAGCAGGGCCTCGAGCGCCCTCTCGAACTCGGGCAGCCCGAGATCGCGCGCCAGCTCCGCCCTCATCCGCACCACGGTGGGGAACTCCGTCGGGTCGATGTCGTCTCCGGGCTGGGCGGTGGCGCGCGGATCGTCGGGATCGTTGGGGTCCGTCGGACCGATCGAGACTCCCTGCGCCGAGACCTCGAGCAGCAGCTGTCCGAGCAGGAAACTCGTGTACGAGCGATACGCGGCGGCCGCGGCCGCGTCGTCGAATCCCCATTCCTTCAAGCTGGAGAGGAAGTTCTCGAGCCACCGGACGCTGCGGAGCGGGGGCCGTACCCACGGTGCGCTGTTGGGCCGGGTCGCGATGAGGGGGAACACCTCGGGATGTTCGAGAGCCATCCGGCGCACGCCGTGCGCCAGCCGCTGCAGGTAGTCCTGCCAGCTCGAGGCGCCTTTCATCAGCACCTGCGGGTCGCTCCCCAGATCGTCGATGACCTGGTCGACGATGCCGTCGAGCAGTTCTTCCTTGCCACCGAAGTAGTGGTAGAGCGCCATCGCCTCGACCCCGAGACGCCCGCCGAGTCGGCGCATCGTCAGATCCCGCGCGCCGTTGTCGTCGATGAAGGCGATGCCCGCGCGCAGGATGACGGCGCGGGTGAGCTGACCTCTACCGGGCGGTGGCGTGGTGCCGGGTGTCGAACCCACGATGAAACGTCCCCCCGTTGTCTCGAGACTCGGACGCACCGAGTGGTGTCGACACTAGGCGTGTTCTGGCACGGTCACCACATGAGCACCGAGCGCCTGTCCGTGTACGACGCCATCGCCGCACGTCGGGACGTCCGCAGTGAGTTCAGCGGTGAGGTGGTGGACGACGCCGTCCTCACCAGGATCCTCACCGCCGCCCACCGGGCACCGAGCGTCGGGAACACCCAGCCGTGGGACTTCGTGATCGTCCGACACCCCGAGACGCTGGGGCGATTCGCCGCGCACGTGGCGCAGTGCCGCGCCGACTTCGCGGCATCACTGCCCGCCGACCGCGCCGAGACCTTCGACCCGATCCGCGTCGAGGGAATCGAGACCAGTGGCACCGGCATCGTCGTGACGTACGACGACTCCCGCGGTGGTGAGCACGTCCTGGGCCGGGCCACGGTGCGGGACACGGGACTGCTCTCCGTGGCCCTCGCCATCGAGAACCTGTGGCTCGCAGCGGTGTCCGAGGGCGTCGGCGTCGGGTGGGTGTCGTTCTACGACGAGGCGGTGCTGCGGGACGTCATCGGCCTGGCCGGCGACGACGCGGTGCGGCCCGTCGCGTGGCTGTGCGTCGGGCCGGTGACGGAGTTCCAGCAGATTCCGGACCTCGAGCGGTTCGGGTGGCGTCCGCGTCGGCCCCTGTCCGACGCCGTGCACCGGGAACAGTGGAGCCGTCGGGGTTAACGTGGCCGGGTGACCTCCTCGCGTCGGCGTTCCCCGGTGAGCGCGCTGACGCGTCGCGGTGTCCCGATCGGTAGAGCCGACATCACCGTCGCGGAGGCGGCCGACGCGATGACCCGGGCGCGGTCGAGCACCCTCGTCGTGCAGTGCCCGGGCTCGGTGTGGGGCGTGGTGACCGACGGCGACCTCCGTCGACGCGTGATCGCCGCGGGCCTGAGCACCGCGGCGCCGGTGTCGGCCGTCGCGTCCGTTCCGGCCGTCACCGTCGACGCCGAGGTGCCCGTCGCGGAGGCGGCGGCCGTCGCGCTCGCCGCGGGTGTCCGCCGGCTGGTGGTGCTCGACGCGAGTGGGGGCGTGCTCGGTATCGCCCTCGAACAGGATCTGCTCTCGCCGGCGCTGCGTGCGGGCACAGCGCTGCGCACCGCGGTGGAGCGCTCGGCGAGTGTCGACGATCTGGTCGAGGCGTGCGGGCGGCTTGCCTCGGTGACGTTGTCGCTGAACGATTCCCGCGTCCCGTCGGCCGACGTGACGGCGGTGCGATCGTCCGTGGTGACGGCCACCGTGCGCCGGGCCGCCGAACTGCTGGGCGACGACGCGTCCACCTGGCTGGTCTCCGGAAGCGTCGCTCGACGCGAATCGGTCCCGTCGTCCGATGTCGAGACGGCGCGGGTGGGCGGCCCGTCCTCGATGGGGTCGGACGTGCACGCCGTACTCGAACGCTGCGGTCTCGCAGCCGATCCCCATCACGCGAGTGCCGCGTCGCCGCGCTTCGTGCGGACGGTCGACGAGTGGTCCGACGCGGTGGCGGGCTGGGTGGCCGATCCGTACGAGGACACCGGTGTGGTGATGCTCTCGCTCGCGCTCGATACGCGTCCGGTTGTGCCTGGCGGATGGACACCGGCGGAGCCCGCGCGCGCCGCGCTGGCCGACGCCGCTCACTCGCGACTGCTGATGTTGCGTGAGGCGACGACGGTCAAGGCGCGGGTGACGCTGCGGGACAAGCTCTTCCGTCGTGCGGACACGATGGACGTGAAGGCGGGGATCCTGACTCCCATCGTGGACATCGCGCGCTGGGCCGGTGTCTCCGCCGGGCACGACGCCGTGGGCACGCCGGCTCGGCTCGAGCACGGTGCTCGCGCGCAGGTGCTGTCCGAGGACGACGCCGCGGTGCTCGCGGAATCGTTCGACGTCGTCCAGCGCATCCGGCTGCGGCACCAGTGCGAGGCACTGCGCGACGGCCGCCCCGTCGACGACCTGGTGCGCCCGTCGGACCTCACGCCCCTCGACCGGAGCCTGCTCGACGCGGCTGCGCGGGAAGTGGCGGGCGTGCAACGGGCCTCGGCGTACCTGGCTCGATGAGGCCGTCCGAGGAACATCCCGACACCTTCGCCGGGCTCACCCCGGAGCAGTGCCACGCCGTCGATCAGGCCGTCGCCGCCGAACGGCTCGAGGGATGGCGTCCCACGCCGGCGGACCTCGCACTCCTCGTCGCCGAGTGTCGCGGCGAGACGGTGCTGCCGTCGGTGCGCGAGGGGCTCGTCGGCGACGGACCGACACGCGAATCACGCTGGGCGGCACTGCGTCCGCGGCACACCCCGTACCTGCTGCCCGGGTCGACGACGCTGCGCAACGTGCTGGGCATCGTCGACGCGGCCGCGTTGCACCGCGCGGAGAGCATCCTCACCGCACTCCGTCTGGTCCGCTGTCACACCGGGCGGGCCGACCTCGGGGGCGCCGTCGGTGTGCACCGCCTGCTGAGCGTGCACCGCTACGTCTTCCAGGACGTCTACGTGTGGGCAGGCGACGTGCGCACCGTGGAACTGTCGAAGAACGGCACCGCGTTCGCGAGGTGCTCCGTCGTGTGGGACGGCCTCATGGGCGTGCACGAGACCATCCTGAGCGCCGACTGGGCGGCCGCCGACCGGGGCGAGCTCGCGTACCTCCTGAGCCGCACCTACGCCGACCTCAACCAGGTGCATCCCTTCCGTGAGGGCAACGGACGGGCCGCGACCATGCTGCTGCATCTGCTCGTCGCGCCGACCGGGTTCCGGCTGGATCTGACCGACGTCGAGCGGCGGGACTGGATCGCCGCGTCGCAGGACTCGGCGCCGTTCCGCCAGGCCGGTGCACCGTCGGCACGCCCCTTCCTTCCGCTCTTTCTGCGAGCTCTGAGCTCGTAACGCACTCGCAACATCTCGATACATCACGGACACCACCGCGGCCGCTGCGTCCGATTAACTATCACTCGACAGATACACCCCTCCCGTCGATGGAGAACACCCATGAGCCAGGCCGTGCTCCCACCCCCGTCGGACCGTCACGCGGACGGCGACTCCGACGATCTCCTCGAGTTCGGGTACGAACAACAGCTGCATCGCAAGCTGGGGAAGTTCGCGTCCTTCGCGGCGGGCTTCTCGTTCGTCTCGATCCTGACGACGATCTTCCAGCTGTTCGGCCTAAGCTTCAGCTTCGCCGGCCCGGCGTTCTTCTGGGCGTGGCCGGTGGTGTTCGTCGGCCAGTTCATGGTGGCGCTGTGCTTCGCCGAACTGGCCGCGCGCTACCCCATCTCCGGGGCCATCTACCAGTGGTCACGCCGCGTCGGCGGTGAGATCACCGGCTGGTTCGCCGGGTGGTTCATGATCATCGCGCAGATCGTGACGGCCTCCGCCGCCGCCATCGCACTGCAGGTGGTGTTGCCGAACGTCTGGAGCGGCTTCCAGATCGTCGGTACCGACACGGCGCTGACCTCGTCGGACGGCGCCACCAACGCCGTCGTGCTGGGCACCGCGCTGCTGGTGATCACCACCACCATCAACTCCATCGGCGTCAACGCGATGGCGCGCATCAACTCGATCGGCGTGACGTGCGAGATCGTCGGTGTCATCGCGGTGATCGGGGTGTTCTTCACCCACGCGCAGCGCGGACCGGACGTCGTCTTCGACACCGGCGGCGTGCCCGTCGATTCCGGCTACATCGGTGCGTGGATCGTCTCGGGCCTGATGGCCGCCTACGTCATGGTGGGCTTCGGCTCGGCGGGCGAGCTGGCCGAGGAGACCAAGAACCCGCGTCGTGTCGCCCCCCGCACGATCCGGCTGGCCCTGTCGGTGTCGGCACTCGGCGGTGGCCTCATGATCATCGGCGCCCTCATGGCAGCGCCCAGCCTCACCGACGGCGAGCTGGCGACACAGGGACTTCCCTACGTGCTGAACTCGGTGCTGTCCTCCCCGTGGGGCACCGTGCTCCTGATCGACGTGGCCATCGCGATCCTCATCTGCACGTTGGCCATTCAGACCGCCGCGTCCCGGCTCATGTTCTCGATGGCTCGCGACGGCCGGCTGCCCGGCTCGCGCATCCTGGGCAGCGTCAACAAGACGACGGGCACACCCATCGCCCCGGCCGTCGTCATCGGTCTGGGCTGCGTCCTGGTGCTCGTGGTCAACGTCGGCAACTCGGCGATCTTCTCCACCCTCGCCAGCGTGTGCATCGTCCTCATCTACCTCGCCTACATGATGGTGACGGTCCCGCTGCTCCTCCAGCGGCTGAAGGGCTGGCCCCACAACACCACCGGCGCCCCGAAGGTCGACTCCGAGGGCAAGCCGCTGTTCACGCTCGGCCGGCTCGGGCTGCCCGTCAACATCCTCGCCGTCGTCTACGGCGCCGTCATGGTGGTCAACCTGTCCTGGCCGCGCCCCGAGATCTACGACCCCTCCGGCGACTTCCCGCTGCTGCGCTGGGCCGCCCCCCTCACCGTGCTGGCCGTCGTCGCCGTCGGTGCGCTGTGCTTCCCGCGCGGCAAGGCCCACCCCAACCCCGTCACCACAGGAGTGTCCGCATGACCGCCACCACCACAGCCGCCCGCGAGCACGCCCGGTCGCAGGCTCGGGAGATCACCGACTCGATGCCGGTGGTCCCACCCTCCCTGTGGCCGCACGAGGTTCCCGGAACCGATGCCGCGTCGCTCGTCTGGGCCGAGACCGTTCCCGGCGGGCGGTACACGACGAAGGTGCTCCAGCGCGGAACCCGAGTCCGGTTGCGCGACATCGACGGAGCGGCCTGCGCGCACGTCCTGCTGCACCGTGCCGACGCACCGTGGGAACGCCTCAACACCGCCGACTCCGTCAAGGTGCCGTGGCAGGCGTACATGGGGGTGGGTCATCCGCTGCTGTCCGACCAGGGGCGGGTGCTCGCCACCGTGCTGGCCGACTCGTCCGGACACCACGACGCACTGTGCGGTACGACGACGCTGCTCACCAACACCGCGAAGTACGGTGACGGCTGCGCGTACTCGGCGTCCCCCGCGGGCCGCGAGTTGCTGATCCTGGCCGCCCTGAAGAACGGCCTCGGTCCCGGCGACGTGCCGCCGACACTCAGCTTCTTCCACGGCGTCACCGTCGATCCCGACGGGGCGCTCCGCAGCACGGGTTCCGCGGGTGCCGGCCGCGAGGTCGACCTGATCCTGCACCTGCCGGTGATCGTGAGCATCGCCAACACGGCGCACCCGATCGATCCGTCGCCCACCTTCGACACCACGTCGCTCGAGGTGCTGGCCTGGCCGTCGCCGGAGGATCTCGACGCGCTGCCGAACACCGACCCCGAATACCTCCGTGCCGTCGCCAACACGGAGGACACGTACGCAGCAGGAGGCTCGAAATGACCACAGCAGTACAGGAACTGGCGCTGGTGGCCGGCCGGGTGATCCTCGACGAGGTCGCACCCGCCCGTGGCCCGTGGTCCGCCGTCGTGCGCGCCGGCGACGTCCTCACCATCCTCGACCTGGAGGGCAACCAGGCCGTCGACACCCTGGTCTACGGCGCCGACGACCACACCGTCCGCTACAGCGCACCGGCCACCATGGTGGGTCAGGGCAACGTCTACCTCACCACGGGAACGGTGCTGCGCGACAGTGAGTCCCGGCCGATGATGACCATCGTCGCCGACGAGGTGGGCAATCACGACACGATCGGCGGCGCGTGCTCGCAGGAGTCGAACACGCTGCGCTACGGCCACCACACCAAGCACCAGCACGCGTGTGTCGAGAACTTCGTGCTCGAGGGGTCGCGGTGGGGTCTGGGCAAGCGCGACATCGTCTCCAACATCAACTTCTTCATGAACGTCCCGGTCGACGCGGACGGCAGCCTGGGCATCGTCGACGGACTGTCCGCGCCGGGCAAGCGGATCGCGCTGCGCGCGGAGATCGACTCGCTGGTCCTGATCTCGAACTGCCCGCAGATCAACAACCCGTGCAACGGTTTCGACCCGACACCGGTTCGTCTGATCGTGACGCGGCCCGCATGAGCATCCGCGTCGAGCGCCCCGGCATGCTCACCACCATTCAGGACTGGCCCGGCCGGGTGGGGTACTGGAAGGTGGGAGTACCCCCGTCGGGGCCGATGGACGACCTGTCGCTGCGGTTGGCCAACGTCGCCGTCGGCAACCCGGAGGGAGCGCCGGCGCTCGAGACCACGATGAGCGGTCCCGCACTGCGTTTCGACGACGAGACCGTCGTGTGCGTCACCGGTGCGGACGCACCCGTCACGGTGAACGGCGAACCCGCCGAGCGCTGGACGCCGATCACGGTGCCCGCGGGCGGGGTGCTGGACGTGGGTGCGGTGTCCGGGGCCGGTCTGCGGATGTACGTCGCGATCCGCGGCAGCGTCCTGGCCGAGGAGTACCTCGGCAGTGCGTCGACCTTCACACTCGGGACGTTCGGCGGGCTCGACGGCCGTGTGCTGCAGGCGGGCGACGACCTCGCCCCGGCGGATCGCGCGACCGGCACACCCGCATCCGTGCCGATGGAACACGTTCCGGCGCTGACGCACTCGTGGCAGCTCGCCGTCACGGAGGGTCCGCACGGCGCACCCGAGTTCTTCACCCGTTCCGACATGGACACCATTCTCGGCACCGACTACGAGGTGCACTTCAACTCCGATCGCACCGGCGTGCGGCTGGTCGGACCCCGCCCGGACTGGGCGCGCACCGACGGGGGAGAGGCGGGTCTGCACCCGTCGAACATCCACGACAACGCGTATTCGGTCGGGGCGCTGGACTTCACGGGCGACACCCCCATCCTGCTCGGTCCCGACGGCCCGAGCCTGGGCGGTTTCGTGTGCCCGGTGACGGTGGTCGCGGCCGATCGCTGGAAGCTCGGTCAGCTGCGCCCCGGCGACACGGTGCGCTTCGTCGCGCTCGAGGCCGCTGCGGCCGCCTCGAAGAACACGCTGGGCGTCGGCCGGCGCGCCGGCCTGCCCGTGGTGTTCTCGCGCGGCGGCGACGGGGACGACGGTGTCATCGCGCGCCGCGACGGTGCCACGCCGGTCACCTATCGACGCTCCGGTGACGACAACATCCTGGTCGAGTACGGCGAGATGTCCCTCGACCTCGCGCTGCGGGCCCGCGCGCACGCACTGCACGAGGCCGTCGAGGCCATCGCTCCCGCCGGGTTGGTCGATCTGACGCCCGGTATCCGGTCGTTGCAGGTGAAGGTCGACCCCGATGTGCTGCCGACCTCGAAACTCCTCGACCTGCTGCTCGAGGCCGAGGACGCGCTGCCGGACACCTCCGAGCTCACGGTGCCCAGTCGGCATGTGCGGCTGCCGCTCTCGTGGGACGACCCGACCACGCGCGAGGCGATCCAGCGCTACATGCACGGCGTACGCTCCGACGCGCCGTGGTGCCCGTGGAACATCGAGTTCATCCGCCGGATGAACGGGCTCGAGTCCGTCGACGACGTGTACGACACGGTCTTCGATGCCGAGTACATGGTGCTGGGCCTGGGCGACGTGTACCTCGGTGCGCCGGTGGCGACTCCGCTGGATCCACGGCACCGCCTCGTCACGACGAAGTACAACCCGGCCCGCACGTGGACACCGGAGAACGCCGTGGGGATCGGCGGCGCGTATCTGTGCATCTACGGCATGGAGGGACCCGGCGGCTACCAGTTCGTCGGCCGCACCACCCAGGTCTGGAACCACCGACACCCGTCCGCAGTCAAGGGTTTCGAAGAGGGCACGCCCTGGCTGCTGCGCTTCTTCGACCGCATCTCCTGGTACCCCGTCAGCACCGAGGAACTCGCCGACATGCGCGCCGATCTCGCGGCCGGGCGCGGAGCGGGTGTCGAGATCACCGACGGCACCTTCTCTCTGGCCGACCACGACGAGTTCCTGGCCGAGAACGACAGCTCCATCGCCGAGTTCCGCAAGAAGCAGGCCGAGGCGTTCGGCATCGAGCGCGATGCCTGGTCCGCGGCCGGCGAGTTCGCCCTCACCACAGCACAGGGAGCATGATGACGACCGCCACCGATCGAGTGTTGCTCGCGTACAAGCGTATTGCCGAGGTCGACCGCCCCGAGGTGTGGATCACGCTGCGCGACGAGGCGGACGTCCTCGCGGAGGCCGCCGGTCTGGACGAGAGCCTGCCGCTGTACGGGACCGTGCTCGCGGTCAAGGACAACATCGACGTCGCGGGTCTCTCGACGACGGCGGCGTGCCCCGAGTTCGCCCGTACCCCGGACGCCGATGCGACCGTTGTCGCGCGACTCCGCGCCGCCGGCGCTCTGGTGCTGGGCAAGACCAATCTCGACCAGTTCGCCACCGGACTCGTGGGAACGCGCAGCCCGTACGGCGCGGTGCGGCACGCGCACGACCCCGAGAAGATCTCGGGCGGCTCGAGTTCCGGCTCCGCGACCGCGGTCGCGCTGGGCATCGTGGACATCGCCCTCGGAACGGACACGGCAGGGTCGGGCCGAGTTCCTGCGGCCTTCGCCTCCCTGGTGGGCATCAAGCCGACGCTGGGACTGGTGCCGAACACCGGCGTCGTCCCGGCGTGCGTGGACTACGACGCCGTGACGGTCTTTGCCGCCGACATCACCACGGCCACAGCAGCCATGGCGATCATGATCGGTGCGGACTCGGCGGATCCGCGGAGTCGTGCGTGGCCCGCGACGGTGCCGTTGTCGGCCCCGCCGCGCCCCCGTGTCGCCGTTCCGCGCACCGAGGATCTCCGCGCGCTGTGCCCCGAGTACGCGGAGGCGTTCGAGCGCACGGTGTCGGGACTGGACGCTGTGGGGATCGACCACGAGATCGTCGACATCTCCGTCCTGCTGGACGCGGCCGTGCTGTTGTACGACGGGGCGATCGTGGCGCAGCGCTACGCGGCGGTCGGCGAGTTCCTGTCGACATCGCCCGAGCACGCCGACCCGACCGTCTCCCGCATCGTGCTGGGCGCGAAGGATCCGGCAGCGCACGCGTACGTCGACGACCTCTCGACGCTGCTGGCGGCGAAGGCGCACGCGGCGTCGATTCTCGACGGGCTCGACGGCCTGGTGCTGCCGACGACCACCGAGCACCCCACCATCGCTGCGGTACAGGCGGATCCGCTCGGCATCAATCGCAGGCTCGGCACGTTCACCAACTTCTGCAACCTTCTCGACATGGCGGCGGTCGCGGTGCCGGGTGCGCGCACGACGGCGGGGGATCCCTTCGGCGTCATGGTCGTGGGCCCCGCGTTCACCGATCAGGTACTGCTCGACATCGGCGCCGCGGTGGCGGATCAGGACACGGCGGTACTCGTGGAGGACGGCGTGGACGTGCTCGTCGTCGGCGCGCACCTGCGAGGGTTCCCGCTGAACGGTCAGCTGGTCGAGCGTGGTGCGCGGTTCGTCGGTGAGGTGAGCACCTCCGCCGACTACCGCCTGGTCGATCTGGGCACCACGCCGCCCAAGCCCGGACTGGTGCGCGGCGGCAGCGCCTCCATCGCGGGCGAGCTGTATCGGATGGCCCCGGCGCACCTCGGCACGTTCCTGGCCGGGCTGCCCGCACCGATGGGCCTGGGATCGGTGACGCTGTCCGGCGGTCGGGAGGTGGTCGGTTTCATGTGCGCCGCCGATGCGGCGGAGGCGGGCACCGACATCACCGAGTTCGGCGGCTGGCGGGCCTACACCGCGAATCGTGGAGTCTGAACCCCGGATTCCGGGGTCTGAGTTCCACGATCAGCTCGAGCGTGGCCGGTTCTCGTCGATGAGCCGTTCGAGTTCGCGAGGGTTCCTGGTCTGCAGCAGGACGCGGCCCGGACCGGTGAAGTCGAACACCAGCCCCTCGCCGGACTTCAGCGTCTGCACCGTCTTCCCCTGTACCGCTCGACGCACGTCGAACGTCATCGCGAGGTGGTACGCCACCACGTGACCGGTGTCGATGGTGACGCGTTCCCCGGGACCGAGGTCCATGACGTCGATGGCGCCGTACACACCCAGCAGCACGTGCCCGCGTCCCGACGCCTTGTAGCCGAAGGCGCCCTGGCCGCCGAACATCTGCTTCATTCCGCCGAACTGCGGGTCGACGGTGACGTCGGGGGAGTTGCCGAGCCAGGAACCGTGGCCCACGAACCACTCCTGCCCGTCGGCGACGTCGACGGTGATGACGTCGCCGGGCAGCTTGCCGGCCAGGTCGACCCAGCCGCCCTGGTCCGGTGCCGTGTACGTGGTGACGTAGAAGGATCCGGCGCTCAGCGCGCTGCGTTTGAGTCCGCCGAGGAATCCGCCCGGGGTGCTGCTGCGGATGTCCACACCGGCCGAACACGCGAGCATCGCTCCGCCCTCGGTGTTCAGCGATTCCCGTGGCGCGAGGCGGCATCGGGCGACGGTGTTGGAGGGGTTGTGCCGGAGTTCGACGTCCATGCGCAGACGATAGAGCAGCGACGACCGCCGCGCGCGGCACGTGAGAGTGCCCGAGAAATTACTTTCGGGTAGCTCTGGTGTCGACGTCCGGTTACAGACATAATCCGATGCGTGAACAATGTAGGTGTTACCTCGAGTAACCTGATCGCACAGGCGCCGGCCGGTGGCGGCGCCGCGCTCGATCAGGTCTTCGGCATGACCGCGGCAGCCGGTGTCATCTCGCTGTTCCTGCTGTATCTGGCCGTGATGCACCGGACGAGGCGCATCACGTGGCTGCAGCGCCTCGCGGACTACGCGGGCGAGAAGCTGCACCGCCCCGGGTGGGTGGCGCTGCCGCTCGTCATGTTCATCTCGACGATCCTCACCGCGTTCTTCGGCTTCATCTGGGACGTCAGCCTGCACATCGGACGTGGTCGCGACGAGGGCCCGTTGGCCAACCCGGCGCACTACTTCATCCTGGTGGGCCTGTTCTTCCTGTTCATCGCCGGTGCGCTGGCGATCATCCTGCCGCGCGACGAGAAGCCCGGTCCGGCAGCCATCAAGATCACCCGAACCTGGTACGCCCCCACCGGCGGGCTGCTCATCGCCGGTTCGGGCCTGTACGCGCTCATCGGCTTCCCGCTCGACGACATCTGGCACCGCATGTTCGGCCAGGACGTGACGCTGTGGGGACCGACGCACCTCATGCTCATCGGCGGGGCCGGGCTCTCGCTCGTCGGCGTGCTGCTGCTCGAGCACGAGGGGCGCGTCGCGATGGCCTCCACCGCCGTGACCACCGCCGCCACCGGCGGTGAGCCCGACGGCGAGACGACGGCGGACCCGGCGCAGGCCGTCGACTCGCGCAAGCGCTCGATCATCACCTGGTTCATGCGCAGCTCCGCCTTCGGTGGTCTCGTCATCGGCCTGTCCGTCTTCCAGATCGAGTACGACTTCGGCGTCGAGCAGTTCCGCCTCGTCTTCCAGCCGCTGCTCATGACGGCTGCCGGCGCCTTCGCGCTCATCGCCGCCCGCCTGATGGTGGGCCGCGGATCCGCTCTGTTCGCCGTCGCCTTCGCCGCGGTGATCCGCGAGATCACCGCGCTGATCGTCGGTCCCGTCCTCGGTGAGCCGCACAGCGTGTTCACGCTCTACCTGGGCATGGCCGTGGTCGTCGAGATCATGGGTCTGACCACTCTCGTCCACCGCCGCCTCCTGTTCGGCGCCGTCACCGGTGTCGCCGTGGGCACCGTCGGCCTGTACCTGGAGTCCATGTGGGTCGACGCCGTCTTCCTCTACCCGTGGCCGAACAGTATGTGGGTCGAGGCGCTCGCCACCTGCATCCCGGCCGGCCTCGTCGTCGGTCTCACCGCGGGTCTGTTCGCGCAGGCGCTCAGCGGTGACGGACTCCCGCGTCCCGCCGTCCGGCGTTCCATCGTCGTCGCGATGGTGCTGGTGCTCGGCGGCAGCGTCGCGAACGGCCTGATGATCGACGTTCCGCAGGGCGCGAGCGCGACCGTGAGTCTCACCGACGCTCCCCGCGAGGACGGCTTCCGCATGGTCACCGCCACGGTGAGCATCGACCCGAGCGACCTGGTGTCCGACGATCCCGAGTGGGTCTCCATCCTCGCCTGGCAGGGCGCAGGCGACTCGCTGCACGGACTCGTCGTCGACAACCTCGAGCGCACCGGCCCGGGTGAGTACCGCTCCACGCGTGCCATGCCGGTCGACGGGACGTGGAAGACGTTCCTGCGCATCCAGGACGGCCGCACCATGGCCGGTGCGCCCATCTTCATGGCGGCGGACGAGGGCATCGGCGCCGAGGAGGTCCCCGCGACCACCGAGTTCACCCGCGAATTCCAGTACGAGACCAAGCTGCTGCAGCGTGAGCGCTCGTTCGACCACCCGGCATGGCTGTTCACGGCTGCGTGCCTCGTGGTGCTGGCCTGCTCGCTGGCCCTCATCTGGTCGCTGTCCTGGGGCGCCGCACGCATCAGCCTGGCCACCCCCGGCAACACCGCGACGAAGGGCAGCAAGGAGCGCAGTCGCGTATGACGCCCGATCCGAACGTGACGTACCTCGCGGATCACTCTGTCGTGCTGGCACTTCCGGCCGTCATCCCCGCAGTGCTCATCGCTCTCGTGGTGATCGTCATCGTCGTGCGCGACCGGCGGGCCGAGCGGGCGGAGAACGCCGAGAACGACCTGAAGGATGCGAACGAGAGGGAGGGTACGGAGTGAGGCGGGTAGTGGTGGTCGGGCTGGCGGTACTGGCGCTGGCGGGGTGCTCGCAGGCGGAGCCGGAGACCGAGGCGACGCCCGAGCAGGTCTCTTCGACACCGGCCACGTCCGTAGCGGCGTCCGACGTCCCACGCATCACGCCGACCACCACGCTCGACGTCTCCATCGCGGGCGGTGAGGTCACCCCGGTCGACCAGCGCCTCGAGGGCAGGGTCGGCGAGGAGATCCTCGTGACCGTGTCCAGCGACGCGGAGGACGAGATCCACGTGCATTCCGTTCCGGAGCACAGCTTCCCGGTGGCGGTCGGTGACGATCAGCAGTTCCGCTTCACGGTCGACGTGCCGGGCTCGGTCGACATCGAGTTGCACGAGGCCGACGTCACCGTGGCGACGGTGCTCGTCCGGTCGTGAGCAGCGAGCTCCTCGCGCACGGTCTCGGCGGGTCGACCGACCTGCCGATCCCGGTGACGTACGCCCTCATCGGCGGTGCCTGGGCGCTGGCAGCGTCCTTCGCGGTCCTGTTGTTGGCGTGGAAGACTCCGCGTCTGACGCCCGATCGACACCTGGTCCGAACGCCGCTGGCACGACTCGTGGACGCTGCCCCGTTCCGGGGCGTCGTCGGCGCCGCGTCGGTGGCGCTGGCCGTGTGGGTCGGTGCGGCGTCGGTGCTGGGTCCGCAGGATGCATCCAACGCGCTGCTCGGCGTGTTCTACGTGTTGGTGTGGGTCGGGCTGGTCCCGGCATCGCTGGTCTTCGGGCCGGTGTGGCGCATCGTGTCCCCGGTCCGCGCGCTGTATCGCGTTCTGCCGCACGGCCGGCCGCGGACCGTGCCCGACGGCATCGGGGTGGTCCCGGCGGTGCTGGGCCTGCTGGCCTTCGTGTGGCTCGAACTGGCGTCGAGTGATCCCGGTTCGGTCGCCGCCGTGCGTACCTGGTGTCTGCTGTACGTGGTGGTCCTGCTCGGCGGCGCCCTGATCTTCGGCGAGGAATGGTTCGCGCGCGCGGATCCGTTCGAGGTGTTCAGCGACACCGTGGCGCGGTTGTCGATCCTGGCGCGCGACAGGGAGTCTCGCGCCCTCGTGCTGCGGAACCCGCTCGACGGTGCCGCCACCCTCCCCGTACGACGCGGAACCGTCGCCGTGACGGCCACGTTGCTCGGCTCCACCGCGTTCGACTCGCTGGCGCAGACGCCGAGTTGGAAGTCGTTCGCGCGTGACCTCGGTGACCCGGTGCTGATCCGCACGGCCGGCGTGCTGGCGTGTGTCGCACTGGTGGGCACCGTGTTCTGGCTCGCGGCGCGCACCACCGGCGGCGTGACGAGGGAGCGTCGCGCGCAGTTGCCCGGCTTGCTGGCGCACTCGCTGATCCCGATCGTCGTCGGGTACTTCTTCGCCCATTACCTCACCTATCTCGTGGAGAAAGGTCAGCAGAGCGTCTTCACGTTGTTCGATCCGTTCGACCGAGGATGGAATCCGCTCGGCATCGCGGACGCGTCGGTGAACTACGCGTTGTCCTCGCATCCGTCGGTGGTCGCATCGATCACGGTGCTGTGCGTGGTGATCGGGCACATCGTCGGAGTGACACTGGCGCACGACGCGGCTCTGCGGCTCCTACCGAAGAAGGATGCGCTGCTCGGCGAACTGGCACTGATGCTGGTGATGGTGCTGTACACCTTCCTCGGTCTCTTCTTGTTGTTCGGCGCATGAATGGTCGTTGACCTTTCCGTGACCGTAGGTTACCGTCCGGTAGGTTAGTGGCGCCCATCACAGGGGAGGGTGCCGATCAGAGCATGGGGGCTCGTGTGCGGCGTCGTTCCACGGTCATCTCGGGCGTTCTCGTCGCCCTCCTCGTCGCATCCGGTACCGCGGTGCCGGCCACGGCGGATCCCACCGGCGGCGCGGACGCCGTCGCCTGGACCGCCGCGGCCGATGCGCCGCCGCACTACCCGCAGGTGGCCATCGACTGGGACGTCCCCATCACGATGAGTGACGGAACGGTGTTGCAGGCCAACATCTACCGGCCCGCCGATGCATCCGGTCGCCCGGTGGAGACCGCCCTCCCGACCGTCCTGAACATCACGCCGTACACCAAGCTCGTGGGCAACCTGATCGACTCGATCCAGCAGATCCCCGGGGTGAGCGAGCCGGTGCTCGACTTCCTGGCGAGCCTGAACTTCGCCGGTACGCCGTTCGACGGCATCACCGATCTCACGCAGGCGGTCGACGGCGGGGGCCTGCGCATCTTCGCCGTCAACCGGAACCTCGTCCAGAACGGCTACGCCCAGGTGGTCGTCGACGCCCGCGGCACCGGGTTCTCGCAGGGTACGTGGGACGTGTTGGGTCCACGCGAGCAACAGGATTCGGCGGAGATCATCGACTGGACGTCCCGGCAGTCCTGGTCGGACGGTCAGGTCGGCATGTCGGGCATCTCCTACTCGGCCATCAACTCCGTGCAGGCCGCGGCGCTGCGTCCGCCAGCGCTCAAGGCCATCTTCCCGGTCGAGCCCGGCAACGACCTGCTGCGCGACATCGTGGGTACCGGCGGCGCGTTGGGTGTCGGGTTCATGCCGCTGTGGCTCACGTTGGTCAACGTGCTGAAGTTCGTCCCGAACGTGCAGTCGATCCTGCAGGGGCAGTTCGACACTCGGTGGCTCGCCGATCGATTGGCCGATCCGGCGATCCTGATCCCCGAACTCGCCAACGCCTTCACGGCGCCGACCATTGCCGACATCCGGCCCGAGACACTCGGTGTCGCGCAGGACGGCGAGTTCTACGCCGACCGTTCGGCGGATCTGTCGCAGATCGAGGTGCCCACCATGGTCTACGGCGGCTGGCACGACATCTTCACCAACAGTGAGCCGCGCATCTACAACGACATCCCGGTCGCGCCCGGACGCAAGCAGCTGATCATGGGCGACGGGTACCACGTCAATCCGGGCGCGGGCTTCGGACGCCCGGGCAACCCGCCGCGACTCGATGCACTCGAACGCGCGTGGTTCGACCACTGGCTCAAGGGCGTCGACAACGGTGTCGAGAGGTACGGCCCCGTGACGCTGTTCCAGCAGGGCGGCGGGTGGACCACCACCGATCAGTTCCCCCGTGCCGGAGCGCAGTCTCAGCGCACCTACCTCTCCGCCGCCCCCAGCGGCACCGCCGGGCACAGCCTCCATGACGGCTCGCTGTCCTCGTCGCCGACGTTTGACACCGCGCGCCTCACCGTCGCGCCGGGCCTTCGCGGGGTCTGTTCCCGCGACGCCGCGGTCGGTACTGCGGGTGCGGCGGCGATCCTGGGGTCCGTGTGCACGAAGGACTCCCGGTTCAACGAGGCCGAGGCCCTGACGTTCACCAGCGCGCCGGCCGAGAAGCCCACTCAGATCTCGGGTGCCACCAACCTGCATCTCAACACGGTGCTCGATCGGCCCGACGGCTTCTGGGCCGCGACGATGAACGACGTCGCGCCGGACGGCACGTCCACCCCGATCAGCCACGGCGCTCTCACCGCATCGCTGCGCCAGATCGACGAGGCGAAGAGCACCCGCTCGGCCAACGGCGACTACGTCGACGCGAAGCCGGCGCTCACGCTCGCGAGCCGGCAGCCGCTCGTGCCCGGCGTCCCGACCACGGTGGACATCAACCTGCTCCCCACGGATGCCGTGATCGCGCCGGGCCACCGGATCCGCATCGACGTCTACGCCGCCAGCGTGCCGCGCTACCTGCCCCTGGGGCCGATGCTCGTCGACTCCGCGCTGGCACCTCAGCACGTGCAACTCGACCCCGCGAACCCCAGCTTCGTGAACATTCCGTATGTGAACTGAGCGGATACCGTGACCATGTCGCGTCCTCGCAGGCGGTTCGGTCGCCGGTATCGGTGGAACACTTCGTGACATGTGGTGGTTCGTCATCGGCTTCGTGGCCGTCTGGATGGTGGTGTCGGTCGTTCTCGGCGTCCGAGTCGGCCATGCCATCCATGTGGCCGACGTCGAGGAAGACGTAGAGCATGCACACGACGTCGACGGTGACGCGCCACTCGCTCCCGCGAGGTGATGGGGACCGAGATCGGATTGTGATCGAGCACGGCAATCCTCGCGAATGGCCGTGACGAAAACTCGTCGTGACGACACCGCACCACCTCGGGACCCGCTCGTGACCACGGGCTGGATGCTCGTGGTCGGCATCGCGGTCGCGTGGCTTCTCATGGCGGTCCTCATCGGTGTCTGGATCGGTCGCGCCGTCCGCAAGGCGGAGCGCGACGAGCGCGACGCACGTCGGCAGGAGTCGACTCCCGAACACCGCCGCGACTCGGCGGCCTGACGACCGACCGTTAGAGTGACCCTCGAACAGTCGTTCAGCGAGGGAACCCGGTGCGATTCCGGGACTGGCGCGCAACGGTGACGAGCTTCGGCTCGAAGTCCGATCGCTTGCTGTCCGGCACCACCCTCGAAGCTCCGCGCACGGGCTCCCAGCAGGACGGCACAACCGAACATGACCCCACGCCTCGCGATCGCCGCTGTCGTCACGACAGTCGGCCTCCTCGCCACAGGATGCTCCACCGGCCCGACCACGACGGCTGCGGCCGAGGCCGGAAGCAACTATCCCGTCACCCTCGAGAACTGCGGCCGCACCGTCACCATCGACGCGCCGCCGCAGCGCGCCGTCTCCCTCAATCAGGGATCCACCGAGATCCTGCTGTCCCTGGGGCTGGAAGATCGGATGGTCGGTACCGCCACCTGGACCGACCCGGTACGGGCCGACCTCGCGGACGCCGACGCGCAGGTTCCGCGGCTGGCGGACAACAAGCCCTCGCTCGAGGTGGTGCTGGACACCGAGCCCGATCTGGTCACCGCGTCGTTCGGCGGAACGCTGGGAGAGGGTGGAGTCGCCGACCGCGACCGGTTCGACGCGCTCGGCGTCCCGACGTACCTGTCGCCGACCGATTGCATCGGCAAGTCGGCCACCAGCGTCAACGCCGACGGTGCCCGGGACGAGCCACTGAGCATCGAGACGGTGTTCGAGGAGGTGCGCGATCTCGCGGCGATCTTCGATGTCCGCGACCGAGGGAATGCCCTCGTCGACGAGCTGCGAGCGCGCTACGACGCGGCATCCACGCCGGTGTCGGAGGCGTCGCTCGCCTACTGGTTCGCCGACACCACTGCCCCCTACATGGCCGGGTGCTGCGGAGCGTCCGGTGTCATCTCGAACGCGGTGGGCGTGCGCAACGTCTTCGCGGACACGAAGGACGAATGGCCGCAGGTGAGTTGGGAGAGTGTCGCCGACCGCAACCCCTCCGCACTCGTGCTGGCCGACCTCAGCCGGCGCAGCATCGACGGTGACGCGCTGGCGAGCAAGATCGCATTCCTCGAGAGCAACCCGGTGACGAGTCGCATGCAGGCGGTGATCGACAAGCGTTACATCGTCGTGAACGGTGCCGACCTCAATCCGTCGATCCGGACCATCGACGGTATCGAGAAAGTGGCTGCGGCACTGCAGGAGTGGTCGAACGGGTGAGGGTGCGACCGGCATTGGCGGTCGTGGCCACGCTGCTGGCGGTCGTCGCGTCGGTGGCGGTGTCCATCGCGCTGGGCCCGGCGAACGTGACGGTGCCCGACGTGGTCGCCGTCGTCGTCGCGCATCTCGGTGGCCCGCCGGCGGACGTCAGCCGCATCCAGGACGGCATCGTCTGGGAACTGCGGCTTCCCCGTGCACTTCTCGCGGCGATCTGCGGGTGCGGCCTGGCGCTGTGTGGCGCGATCATGCAGTCGCTGCTGCGTAACCGCTTGGCGGATCCGTTCGTTCTCGGCATCTCGTCCGGTGCCTCGACGGGCGCCGTGTCGGTGGCGGTGCTCGGTGTGGGTGCGGGCGCACTGTCGCTGTCGACCGGCGCCTTCGTCGGTGCTCTCGTGTCCTTCGTGCTGGTGATGATGTTGGCCACCGGCGCCGGCGGCGGAACAGGGCCGGTGATCCTGGCGGGAGTGGCCGGTACGCAGTTGTTCTCGGCCCTCACCTCGTTCATCGTGCTGTCCTCCGCCGATGCAGAGCAGACGCGCGGGGTTCTCTTCTGGTTGCTGGGCTCGCTCGCCGGTGCCGGGTGGGGCGATGTCGCGGTGTGCGCCGGCGCCGTGGGGATCGGGGCGGTGGCGTGCGTGGTGGCGGCGCCGTCGCTCGACGCGGTCACGCTGGGATCGGACACGGCCCGCGCGCTCGGGGTCTCGATGCTCCGCCTGTCCGTCGTCCTGCTCGGAGTCACTGCACTGATGACCGCGACCATCGTGGCGTCGGCGGGAGCCATCGGATTCGTCGGGCTGGTCATCCCCCACGCGGCCCGCATCCTCGTCGGCACCGCCCATCACCGCGTGCTGCCGGTGTCCATGGCGATCGGTGCCGTGTTCATGGTGTGGGCTGACACCCTGGCGCGCAGCGTCTTCGCGCCGCAGGAGATTCCGGTGGGGGTCGTGACGGCGCTCGTGGGTGTGCCGGCGTTCGCGGTGATCCTGTTGCGTGGCCGGCGCGGGGTTCGATAGTGGAATCTGGACCCCGGAATCCGGGGTGCCGATTCCACTATCGACGCAGTACTCGACGAACTTCGGCGATCACGGCTTCGGGCTCTCGAATCAGCCGGTGGTAGGTGAACCGGAGGATCGTCCAGCCGTCGTTCACGAGCGCGTTCTGACGCACCGCGTCGTGTGCCATGCGCTCGGCCGTCCGGTGATACGCCCAGCCGTCGATCTCGATCGCCACCCGCCGGTCGACGAAGGCCACGTCGATCACGTAGCCGCACGATCGCACGGCGCACTCCCATCCCGTGATGCGAAAGGTGCGCAGCAGTCGAAGGAAGATTCGCTCCGCCTCGGATTCGCCGCCGGTCGCCGCGTGCACGAGCATCGCCGCGGCGCGAGGGCTGCCGACACGTCCGGGGTTGCGAGCGTGGGCACTCTGCAGCCGGTCCAGTGATGTGCGGGTCTGCAGTGCGCGGTCGAGGAACCGGGTTCCGTCGCCGGGCCGTGCCTCCTCCAGGATCACGGCGGTCTCCAGCACAGTCAGAGCGAGGCCGGTGACGCGGAGATCACGGGCCACCGCCACGTCGACTGCAGGAACGTTGCGTCGTCGCACGGTGACCGACCGATCGAGGTATCGCCGAGCACGCGGAAGGGTCACCCAGGAGTGGGCGGGCGGCCGCTCGAGCAGGCCGAGCCACCATGCGGCGGTGGGCCCACTCGCCAGTGCTCCGCGACCGCATCGGAGCACCGCGATGCGCACCATCGCCTGCTGGGTGACCGGTTGACCTGCCGGCATGTAGATGCCCGACGCCATGCGGGTCCAGCGTCCTGCGGACACGCGGCGTTCGAGCGCGGTGGACGACAGTCCCAGTGCGAGGGCCTGTGCCCGGCTGATGACGCCGTCGTGCCGACCAGCGAATCTGTCCAGTTCGTCCACGCACTGTTGGACGGGCGTGGGCCCACCGGGGATCCCCGCAGTAACAGTGGAATCGGAACCCCGGATTCCGGGGTCTGACATCCACGATCAACACCCTCGCGGCGGCGGCTCCACGAGGTGATCGCGTGCCCGCGCGACGACGAACGCCTGCGCCGCCGTCTCCGTGCCGTGGGCGGATCGCACGGCGTCCCGGTGCAGCACGTACCCGCTGTCGATGAGCAGCGACTGCACCTCGTCGACGTCGTGGCGGAGGTAGTCGAGGTGCACGTCCCGCCCGAACGCGGTGCGCAGCTCGCGGGTGGGTGCTGCGGTCTGGAACGCCAGCAGCAGCCAGCCGTCCGGGACGATGACGCGGCGGAACTCGGAGAACAGAGCGGGCAGATCGGCGGTGGGGGTGTGCACGATCGAGTACCAGGCGCACACGCCGTGCACAGAACCGTCGGCCAGGGGGAGCGCGGTCATGTCGCCCACCACCCAGGAGGCCGGCCCCGATGCTGCGGCGATCATGCCCTTCGACGCGTCGAGACCCAGGACGTCGAGGCCGGCACCCGCGAGCTCGCGTGCCGCCTGGCCGGGCCCGCACCCGGCGTCGAGCACCGTCGTGCCGCGCGAGGACCGTACCGAGCGAGCGAACGACGACAGGAACCCGCGGTCGAAGGGGCGCGAGCCGAGCTCGTCGGCGAAGGCGGCCGCGTAGTCCGGGGCGATCGCGTCGTACTCCGAGTGCATGCGGGACAGCGTAATTGCCTGGCCCCGAGGTACCCACACCTCGTACCGTCATCCCCTCACTGACAACGAAGGAGATCACCATGCCACCGACAGGCGCGGGAACGCGGCTGCTCAACTGGGCCTCGGCCATCGAGGACGCCACGTTGGAGCAGGCGCGTCGCACCGCGGCCATGCCGTTCATCCACCCCCACGTCGCCCTGATGCCCGATGCGCACCCCGGAATGGGAAGCGCTGTGGGCACGGTCATTCCGACACTGCGCGCGGTCATCCCCGCCGCGGTCGGCGTCGACATCGGGTGCGGGATGATCGGCGTCGAGACGACGCTGACTCACAGCGACATCACGGACCTCGACCTGGCGCAGCTGCGTCAGGACGTCGAGCGCGTCATCCCCCTCTCGCCCGGCAACTACAACGGGCACCTCGACCGCTTCGAGTTCACCGCTGCCAAGATCGCGGAGCTCGAGGAACTGGCCGAGAAGAGCGGGGTGGACCTGTCGCACTCGCCGAAGTGGCGTCAGCAGCTGGGGTCTCTCGGTGGTGGCAACCACTTCATCGAGCTGTGTCTCGACGAGCGGGACCGGGTGTGGCTGTTCCTGCACTCGGGTTCGCGAGGGGTGGGCAACAAGATCGCCAAGAAGCACATCGCGATCGCGCAGAAGATGTGCGAGAAGTGGTGGATCCAGCTGCCCGACCGTGATCTCGCGTACCTGGCCCAGGGCACGCCCGAGTTCGATCGGTACATCGCGGATCTGACGTGGGCGCAGCGGTTCGCGTACCTCAACCGGGCCGAGATGATGGATCGGTTCCTGCACCAGTTCGTGCATCGGGCCGGTACCGACACGAGTGTCGAGTCGGATCGAATCAACTGTCACCACAACTACACCCGGCCGGAGAAGCATGCCGGCAAGGACGTGTGGCTCACCCGTAAGGGCGCCGTCCACGCGGCCGAGGGTGTGCGGGCCATCATTCCGGGCAGCATGGGAACGCGGTCGTACGTCGTCGAGGGCAAGGGCAGCGCGAGCGGTCTGCACTCGGCTCCGCACGGTGCGGGTCGGCGGTTCTCCCGGGCCGAGGCGCGCAAGCGCTACACGCAGGACGACCTGCGTGAGCGGATGGTGGGGATCGAGTACCGGGACTCGGCCGAGTTCATCGACGAGATCCCCGATGCCTACAAGTCCATCGACGTGGTGATGGAGGATGCTCGCGATCTGGTCACGGTGCTCCACGAGCTCCGCCAGATCATGAACGTCAAGGGCACCTGACGTCCGATGGCCCTGCAGTGCAGGGCCATCGGACGTCACACGCTCCGCCAGGCGTCGTCCTTCACGAACTGGACGGCCTGCGGCCCCATCAGGGCCATGCCGCCGTCCACGACGAGGGAGGCGCCCGTCATGTACGACGACGTCGGGCCGGCGAGGAACGCGACGACGGAGGCGATCTCCCGTGCGTCGCCGGTACGTCCGAGCGGGACACCCGGCCGGGGGTTGTTCTCGGGGTTCTCGTCGGTCTGACCGGTCATCGGTGTCGAGATCTCGCCCGGTGCAACCGAGTTCACGGTGATGCCGTATTGTGCGAGCTCGATCGCCATCACCTGCGTCAGTCCGCCGAGACCGGCCTTCGCGGCGCAGTACGGTGCCGCACCGACCTTGGGCAGGTGTTCGTGCACGCTGGTGACATTGACGATGCGCCCGCCGTGGCCCTGCTCCACCATCAGCCGTGCGGCGTGCTGTCCACACAGGAACGCGCCGTCGACGTCGACCGACAGCACCGTGCGCCACGAGTCGAAGTCCAGGTCGAGGAATGAGGTGGCGGTGCCTGTGCCGGAGCAGTTCACCAGCACGTCGATCCCGCCGAGCTCACTGGCCAGCGAGTCCACGGCGAACGGGGCGCCCGGGAGGTCGGTCAGGTCCATGTGGGCACTGAACCCGCTGCACCCGAGCGCGCGGATCTCCGCGACGGTGGCCTCGGCGCCCTCGCGGTCGCGGTTGTAGGTCACCCCGACGTCGAGGCCGCCGCCGGCCAACGCGACGGCCACCGCGCGGCCGATGCCGGAGTCGCCGCCGGTCACGACGGCGGTGCGGGAAACGAAGTCGGAACCTGGTGTCGTCATGGCCGGGCCATACCCGCTCAGAGGGCGTTCATGCCGTTCTGACGGCTCAGGATCGGAGTGGAGGTGGGGCGCCCCAGCAGGAACCCTTGCACCATGTCGGCACCGAGGCTGCGCGCCGACTCCAGCTCCTGCGGCGTCTCGATGCCCTCGTACACGCATTCCGCACCGATGGCGGCCGCGAAGGTGGTGAGGGCGCTGGCGGCGGCGCGGCGCATGGGGTCGGTGTCGATGCCGCGGACGATCGAGGCGTCGAGCTTGAGGACGTCGGGCTTGATCTCGACGAGCTGACGGAGACCGGAGTAGCCGGCCCCGACGTCGTCGACGGAGATGGACAGGCCCTCGTCGCGCAGATGATCGAGGGCGGCGCCGAGTGCGGTGTAGTCGCTGACCAGGTCGTGCTCGGTGATCTCGACGACGACGCGTCGGCACTCGGCGGCCTCGTCGAGGATCGGCACCAGGTCGGTGGCGACGATGGTGGTCGCCGAGACGTTGACTGCGAGGAAGACGTCGGTCGGGAGGTCTCGGGACGCCGCGACGGCGCGTCGGACAGCAGCGAGCTCCAGCGGGATCTGCAGGCCGTCGGCGGCCGCGTCGAGGAACCAGCTCTGGGTGGTGCCGTGCCCGGAAGGAAAGCGGGACAACGCTTCGTAGCCCATGACGCGACCCGTCGACACCGACAACACGGGTTGGAAGACGATGGCGGGCCCGCCGTCGGCGATCAGCTCGGCGACGTGGTGGTTGCTGCGCGGAGCCACGGCGTCGCCGTACTGCAGGAACGCGGCGGCGGTGAGGGTCTTGCCGAGCGCGACGGTCACGGTGGTGCGGTAGTCGACCGGCACGGTGGAACTGGTGCACGTCATGCTGACGGTGGCGCTGCGCAGGCGGGTCGACTCCACCAGGGCGCGCGCCGCGGCGAGCCGCTCGGCCACGTCGTCCGCGGAACCGAGCCAGACACAGGCGAATTCGCCCGGTTGGGTCCGGGCCACGATGGCGTCGGGAAACGCGTCCGTGAGGAGACTCGATGTCTCGGCGACCAGGTCGTGGCTCGTGGCGCGGCCGAGGCGTCGCTCGATCTGCACGAAGTCCCGGAGATGGACGACGGCCGCGCCCAGGGTCTGCTCGACTCCGCGGGGAACATCGAACCGGGCGACGGCGCCGTCGAGGCCGCGTCGGTTGAGCAGGCCGCTGACGCTGTCGCGTCGGCTGTTCTCGAGCTTATCGGTGAGGAAGTCGACGTGAATCTTGAGCAGGATCGGCACGATGACCGCGGTGAGCAGCGTGAGCGCACGCGAGAGAACAATCCACCCGGAGACACCGTCGTGTACCGAGAGCACAGACAGCACGACGAGGATCGCCGCGGCGAAGGCCAGCTGGGCCGTCAGGATCCGCCCGGAGACGTACACGCCCGCGAACAACGACACCAGCATCAGCAGGACGACGCCGGGAAGGGCGTCGAACGGCGACCGGGAGGCGAACAGAACGACGGTGATGCCGATGTCTGCGTAGACGACGAAAGGAATCGAGTAGCGGAGATTTCGCCCGTAGAGGTAGATGAGCAACGCGGACGGAAGAGTGGTCAGCGCCGCCACGGCGACGATGACGAAGGACGTCCTGTCGAACTGCGGTGACAGACCCCAGGTGATCCCGGCCAGGCCCACGATGATGACCAGCGTCAACACGACGAGACGCATCGCAGGCACGCTCGGGTACTCGAGGCGTGCCGCGGCGTGGTCAGCGGTCGGGATCGGACGTACGGGCAACACACACTCTCGTTCGTCGAGCCGCGTCGACCCCCGACGAACGATGCGGCAGTGAGGAGAAGGACAGGTCGAGTTCCCGGTATTCGGAGCTGCGGTTCGCAAGGACGGGGAAACGGTACCCGATGATCGAAGAATAGATGCCGAGTGAATGCAACAACCGAGAATGGCCTGATTTCGGCCACGATGACAACGTTCGTTGTACCAATTCGCGACGGCTCAACGCTTGCGTGGTACACCGAGTTGCAGTAACTTTTACTGCAACAGCCTGTCGCACCAAGTCGGCCCGGCACTCACGGAGGTTCACGCCATGACGATCACATCCGACACGCGCTCCGAGTACGAGCAGACGCTGCGCACCCTGTCCGAAGCGTCCGTTCACCAGCACTTCGATGCCTTCCTCGACATCCCCTGGGACGATCCGCACTACGCGATCGTGGCCGACGATCCCCGCTGGGTGCTCCCGGCAGCCGATCCGCTGGGCAACACCGAGTGGTACCGGTCGCTCCCTCTGGATCGGCAGATCGCGGTCGGCATGTACCGGCAGGCCAATATCCTCAAGGTGGGTCTGCAGTTCGAGCAGGTGCTCATCGCCGGCATCATGAACTACGCGCTGCGGCTCCCGAACGGCTCGCCGGAGTTCCGCTACTCCACGCACGAGGCGACGGAGGAGTGCCACCACACCCAGATGTTCCAGGAGCTGGTGAACCGGATCGGTGTCGCCGTGCCCGGTGGCCCGAGGTGGTTCCGCAAGGCCGGCCCTCTTCTTCCCCTCTTCGCGGGCCCGCTCCCGTTCGGCTTCTTCGTCGGAGTGCTGGCCGGTGAGGAGCCCATCGACCACGCGCAGAAGTCGATCCTGCGCGCCGGTGCATCGCAGCACCCGTTGATGACGCGCATCATGCAGATCCACGTCGCCGAGGAAGCGCGGCACATCGGATTCGCCCACCAGTACCTGGAACACCGCGCCCCGAAGCTGTCCCGACGTCAGCGGTTCGCAATGTCCATTGCGACGCCGATCATCATGCGCGTGCTGTGCGACGTCATCATGAAGCCCAGCAAGCAGGTGCAGCGCGAGCTCGGAATCCCGCGCGAGGTAGTGCGTGAGGTGTGGTGGGACAACGACGCCTCTGCGAAGACGTTGCGCGACATGTTCGGTGACGTCCGCAAGCTGTCGGAGGACATGGGGCTGATGAACCGCGTCTCGAAGCGTCTGTGGACGAGTCTGCGTATCGACGGACGCCCGTCGCGGTTCCGCAGCGAGCCCGCCTCCGCCGCGGCCTGATTCGATGCCCCACGTCGTCACCGGGACGTGCTGCGCCGACGCGTCCTGCGTCCTCGCGTGCCCGGTCAACTGCATCCACCCCGCGCCGGGTGAGCCCGGGTTCGGGACCACAGACATGCTGTTCATCGACCCGGCGACATGCGTGGGATGCAGTGCCTGTGTGACGGCGTGCCCGGTGGGCGCGATCGTCTCCGACACGAAGCTGACCATCGAGACCGCTCCGTACGCGGCCCTCAACGCGGAGTACTTCGAGCGGTCTCCGCACGCGGACCGCACTCCGCTGGCTCTCGTTGCGCCGCAACGACGTCTGCGCCGCGGTGGCCCGTTCCGCGTCGCGGTGATCGGTGCCGGGCCTGCCGGGCTGTATACCGCGGACGAGCTGCTCAAGCATCCCGAGGTGGCGTCGGTCGACGTCTACGACAAGCTCCACACTCCGCACGGCCTGGTGCGGCACGGCGTCGCACCCGACCACGCGACCACCAAGAAGGTCACCGACCTCTTCGAGGCGATCGAGAACGAGCCCGGCTTCCGCTACGTGCTGGGCGCCGAGGTGGGAACGACTGTCACTGTGGCGCAACTGCAGTCGGTCTATCACGCGGTGGTGTTCGCCGTCGGCGCGTCGTCCGACCGCACGCTCGGCATTCCCGGTGAGAACCTGACGGGCTCCGTGGCGGCCACCGACGTCGTCGGCTGGTACAACGGCCATCCCGACCATCGGGACGCCGCCGTCACGCTCGATCACGAGCGCGCCGTCGTCGTCGGCAACGGCAACGTCGCCCTCGACGTCGCGCGCATGCTCACCCGCGACACCGATTGGCTCTCGGAGAGAACGGACATCGCGCCGCACGCTCTCGACCAGCTCCGGGGTTCTCGGATCCGAGAGGTGCGGATTCTCGGCCGACGCGGACCGGCCGACGCGGCCTTCACCGTGCCCGAGCTGATGGGTCTCGCAGCGCTCACCGATGTCGATGTCATCGTCGAGGCGGATCCCGCACAGCTGCAAGGTGACGATCAGCGGAGTCGCCTGCTCGCGGAGCTGGCTGCTCGGCCGCGATCGACAGACGCCACGCGCCGTCGCATCGTGCTCACGTTCGCGGTGTCTCCGGTGGAGATCCTGGGCCGGGACGGCCGGGTGACCGGCGTCCGCGTCGCCCGGAACAACCTGGTCGAGGGTGCTGACGGTGCCGTCGTCGCCGTCCCGACGTCCGACGAGTACGTCCTCGACGCCGGCCTGGTGGTGCGGTCGGTCGGCTTCCGCGGTGTCGGTCTGCCCGGGCTCCCGTTCGACGAGCGCACGGGCACCGTGCCGAACGATCGCGGGCGGGTGGCGCCGGGTGTGTTCGTCGTCGGGTGGATCAAGCGCGGTCCGCGCGGCTTCATCGGCACGAACAAGACCTGCGCGCAGGAGACGGTGGAGGCGGTGCTCGACCACCTGGACTCCGACATCACCGAGCCGCACCACACGCCCGACGAGTTGATCGCAGCGGCGATCCCGCGGGCGGGTGACCTGGCGGCATGGCGCCGGCTGGATGCGGAGGAGCTCGCTCTCGGTCGACGGAACGGTCGGCCGCGCGTGAAGATCGTCGATCGGCTCGATCAGGAGGCCGTCGCGGCACGTGTGACGGTCAGGGCGCCGCGGAGACTACTGCGTACGTGAGATGCTTCGGTGCGATGAGCACCGAGCGCACCACCTCCGGTGACGGCCGGAGGCGACGGTGGGATCAGCACAACGCCGACCGCCGCCGTCAGGTGATCGCCGCTGCCCTCGACGTGCTCGAGCGGGGCGTGCATCCGGGGGAGTGGGTCACGGCGCAGCAGATCGCCGACGAGGCGCGCATCCATCGCACCGGCATCTACCGTTACTTCGCCGACAGGGCTGACCTCGACGTCGCCATCCAGCGCACCATCTGTGAGCAGCTGGAACACACCCTGACGGCGTCGGTGACACTCGAGGGTCTGCCACGCTCGGTGGTGCAACGGGTGGTCGACTCGTACGTGCGCTGGGTGGTCGCCCATCCCACCTGGACGTACGTCATCGAGCAGAACGTCACCGGATCGTCCGAATCACCGCTGCAGAGCACCATCGCCCGCGTCGCCGAGAAGATCGAGGTGGCCGTCGGCGGATTCCTCGCTCTCGTCGACGCCGACCTGGGCGACGAGGACCTGCGCCTGGTCGGACCGTGGGTGTCGAGCCTCATCTCCGGCTGCGTCGGCGCGGTGAGAACGTGGCGCGCACAGGAGGATTCGGTCGATCTCGACACGTTCGCCGCCTTCCTCGCCGACACCATCTGGCTGCAGATCACGGGCCTCGGCGCGTCGCGGGGGATCACGATCCCGAACGTGCCGCTGGAGAGGGTGCTGGACGCCAACTAGGCCGTGGCCGCGTGTGCCGACTGCAACTGACCTCGGTTGCGACGTAGATTGCAGCAATGACGAACGTGCGCTCCGCTGATTACGCGTGGATCACCGTCGACGACCCTTACCTGCTCGACGAAGGATTCTGCCTGTCGGTGTTCTCGCCTGCCACTGTGGACGACGTTCTCGCAGGGCTTCCGGCAGTCACCGAGTCGAGCACAGGCGACTTGGGCGCGCTCTGTGATCTTGCCTGGGACAACGGCCGGGATCTGATCGGCGGTGTACTCCAGGTCGGCGAGTCGGTCGTTCTGTACGAACCCTATGGCTACCTCGACGACGACGCGAAGCAAAGCCTGTCGACTGGCCGATTCGCGGTCAGCGTCGACGGCAACCTCGCTGCCAGTCACTTCCGGTTCTATCGTGACGGAGCGTTGGTGACCATGTTCGAGCACATGTTCGCGGACTCCCGCCAGGGCAACGATCCTGATGCGGTGTTGCCACTGATGGAACAGGTGGGTGGCTTCGACCTCGATCGCGGGCCCGAGGACGATCCAGCCCTCGACGCGAACTACCTGGCGTCGTCATTTGCGCTGTGCGAAGCGATAACTGGTGCGCGGCTCACTTATCGGCTCATGTCGGAGTCGCAGTTCTTGATCTGTCGATTCGCCTGAGTGCCACTGGCCGTAGGTATGGCGGAGGTTGCCATTGATCAGCCTGTCGATGCGCTTGCGCAAGCCACGAACGGCGTCGTCGTCCGGGCGCGGTGGGTCGAGGAGCAATGTCCACCGAAGGTTCGTCCCAGCGCCATCGTCCGTCAGGTCGAAGCGAATGAGAGCACTGGGTCTCGCCGGCCAGAGCGACGACCACACGACCAGCGACGGCGGCTCGGACTCGATGACGCGCGGAAGCATCTCGTCATCGAGCAGGCGCAACCACGGCCGTATGGTCTCGCGTCCGGGATTGACGAGATCGTCGAAAACCACATGAGGGGGCGGTGGCTGGTTCTTCCGTCGGGTCACGACCTCGTCCATGCACCGCACCGTACGGTGTCGAGGGGATCGTGAGAAACAGTTTTCCGAGCACCGGAATGCTTGCCACACTGGACCGATGTGGGGCCCCGATCTCGAGTACGTCGACGAGTGGACGTTGCCGTTGCTCCCCGACTCCGGAATGGGTGCGCCCACCCAGATGGTCGACGCGTGTGTCGCAGTGGGGTCGGACCTGCACTGGCGCCGGTCCGGTGCGCACCTGGACCTCGACCGACTTCGGTGGACCCTCTCGCTCCACGAGACGGGTGTCGCGGTGTGGTGCGATCCCCGCACCGACCGGGCGGTAGCACCGATCGGACTGCTCGCAGCGAGAGAGGATGACTGACGTGAGTTCGTACGTACGCCCCACGATCGAGGAGCCGGTGTTCCGCGACTCCGACGGTCGGGTCATCGAGTACGGGAACCTGTGGGCCGACTCTCCGCCGGAGAGTGCCTATTCCGTGACCGAACACCCGGAACGCTATGCGCCACTTCATGTGATCGCGGATGCCCTCATCGAGCACCTACGCGACACCTACGACGTCGAGATCGACGAGGGTCCGGAGGCGATTGCGGAGTTGGTTCGCCCGCATCGCGCCACGACTCGTGCTGTTCGAATCCGACCGAGCGATTCCGACTGCGCGACACTGACACTGATCTTCACGTCCTACCCCGGGATCGGGATGCACGCTGGTCTGCTGCACGATTTCTACTTCCCGAGCTGCGGGTGCGACGCGTGCGACTCGACCTGGCAGGACGAAGCCGACGGCCTCGAGCGTCAGGTGTTCGCGGTCGTGAACGGCAACTATCGGGAGAGTGTCAAGCGCGGGCTCCGTCCGATGGTCGGGTACGCATTCACCTTTCCCGACGGCGCGAGCTCGGGGCGGACCGGTTCCGACGGTATCCCCGCAGCGCGTCTCGACGCTGCGGATCCCATTCTCCGTGCACTTCCCGACGGCTGGGCCGCCTGGCCACCGCGACCGTGATCGCACCAGGCCCATGTGTCGCAGCTCGGTGTGCGGGTATCTGCTGACGGAGGCCGAGAGGACGGGAGGTAGCCGATGGAACTGCGCATCGGCATCTCCGGCTGGCGCTACGCGGGCTGGCGGGGCGACTTCTATCCCGCAGGCCTGGCGCAGCGCCGCGAGCTCGAGTACGCCTCCCGCGCACCGACCTCCATCGAGATCAACGGCTCGTTCTACTCCCTGCAACGGCCGTCGAGCTATCAGCGGTGGCGTGCCGAAACGCCGGACGGGTTCGTGTTCGCGGTGAAGGGGCCGCGCTTCGTCACCCACATGAAGAAGCTGGTGGGGGTGGACGCGGCGCTGGGCAACTTCTTCGCGTCGGGGGTTCTCGCGCTGGGGCCACGGCTCGGGCCGATCCTGTGGCAGCTGCCGGCCACGTTCCGTTTCGACGCCACGAGAATGGCCGACTTCTTCGCGCTGCTGCCGCGGTCGACGACGGAGGCCGCTCGGCTGGGGGAGAAGCACGACGACAAGCTCGCCGACGACCGCGTGTTCCTGGACGTCGACGAGGACCGGCCGCTGCGGCACTGTCTCGAGGTGCGGCATGCAAGCTTCGACTCACCCGAGGCCTACGAGCTGATGCGGGCACACGACATCGGGTGCGTGGTGGCGGACTCCGCCGGGAAGTTCCCCATGCTCACCGAGGTCACCAGCGACGTGGTCTACGTCCGGTTGCACGGCGACACGGAGCTGTACACGAGTGGGTACTCCGACGAGGCGCTCGGCCGGTGGGCCGAGCGCATCGGTGAGTGGCGCGCTGCGAAGCGCAGACGTGTACGTCTACTTCGACAACGACGCGAAGGGCTTCGCGCCGTGGGATGCGTTGCGACTCATCGAGATGACTCAGGCCGCTGGCTCGTCGTCCTCCCACAGATAGTCCTGTGGGTGGTGATAGTGGTTCACCCGGCCTGTCCTCGACGGGTCGATGAGGGCAGGCGGGTGCCACAGAGTGCGCCCGGCGTAGGGATGGCCTGGCGGCGCTGTGGTGGTGGACCATCCGAGTGCTCCGTCATGGACCATCGGATGGTGCATGTCGCACACGAAGGTGAGCGACTCGATGTCGGTGGGCCCGCCGTCCTGCCACTCGTGGATGTGGTGCGCCTGAGTGGCGACGGCGGGGCGATCGCATCCCGGTGCTGTGCATCCGCGGTCTGTGGCCATGAGGACGAGGCGCTGGTCCTCACTGGCGATGCGGCGGGTGCGGCCGAAGTGGAGTGGTCTGCCGTCGTCGTCGCCGAAGACAGCGAGGTAGTGATCGGCGTGCGACCCCATGCGGATGACGTCGCGGATCGGCATGGTGGAACCCGTTGCGGTGGTGGCCAGTCCGGTGCCTCGGATCAGGTCCTCGAGACGGGCGACGATGATGACCTTGACCGGCACACCGCGGTGCCTGCCGAGATCGTCGGAGGACAGTGTGTCGCGTAGCAGTAGCTTGAGGGCGTCGTGCCGTCGTTGCGGTGTGGTCCGGGTGTCGCGCTGGCGGGTCTCGTCGTCCGGTTCTCCGATGACGGGCGCGCGTGTGTCCTCGGGATTGCCCACCCCGGGCGACGCGTACTTGCTGTTGTAGGCATCGAGGTACGCCGCGGTCTCGGGATCGAGAACGAACCTGCCGCTGCGCATGCCGTCGCTGTCCTGCTTGCCCATGAAGATGCCGCGCTTGCGGACGCGCTCCGGCGGGAGCTCGAACTCGCCTTCCTCGACGATGTGCGCGGTGATGCGTTCGGCGAGCGCGGTGAGTTCTGCGGGACGCACCTCGCGCGCCGCGTCGGCCAGGTGCCGCTCCGCGTGGGCGCGAGTATCGGCATCCACAGCAGCGGGGAGATTCTTGTCGAACTTCCTGATCACCTTCACGTGGGCCGGGTCGATGGCACCCTCGCGCAGCGCCGCAGCGGTGGCGGGCAGCTCGGGTTCCATGACGTCGCCGAGCAGGGTGGTCCTGTTGCCGAGCTGGGCGGCCACGGACAGTCGCGCCACAGCGGCTGCGCGATCGATGGTGAGGAGTTGAGCCAGCGCATCGGCGTTGTGCGCTCCGGTCTCCTCGAAGCCGCGCTGCTGGACGAGCTCGGCCAGCCACACGTGCGCCTGCGCCTGCCGCGACCGCGTCACCTTCTCGTCCCGCACCAGAAGGGCGAGACGGTCGGCCGTCCCGATGTGCTGAGTGTCGTAGGCCGCGATGCGGCGCGTCAGCTCCTCCTGCGCAGCGACGAGCTGGGCGAGAACGGGGTCGCCGATGGAGCCGTCGTCACGACGACCATCCCCTGCGTTTCCCCCCGAAAACATGCCTCACAGTACCGCGGACCACCGACAAAAATCGAACGTGTGTTCGATTTGCCTACATGTGCGGAAGTGGGCCGAATTCAGAGAAGGCCGTGGCTGATGCAGAGAAACAGCAACACGAGAAAAGCGACGAAGCTGACACCGACGGAACTGACTTGTCCGAGCGTCGGTTTATCGGGCGCAACAATGCGCGAACGTCGTCTGACCATGCGGAAAGTATGGCCATCCGCTGTTTCTGCTGCAAGTCATCCCGCGATCTCATCCGACTCGTCCTCGGCGTCGAAGAACTCGAAACACGCCTGAACAGGCCGGGTGCGCGAAGCGTCGTTGACCCCGTCCTCCGATCGAATGACAGGTTCTGTGGTGCGGATCGCGTACCGAAGACGCCCGTGGTGGCGCTTCGAACCCCGCCGAGAAACGTTCTCAATGGTTTCATTGCCATTTATGGTCACATTTCCGGATTTCGGTGTCACACTCGTGCGATGTGGTGGATCGTCTACGGCATCGGCGCCGTCTGGGTTGTCGCAGCCCTGGTCATCGGCGTCGTCATGGGCCGTGCCATTCACAATGCGGACATCGAGGACGGGGCTCGCATTCTGGGCGAGGAGACGCCTCTGAACCGCAATCCCCGGACGCCCGTCACGCTCGAATAGCGGCCCGTGAAACGGTGTCGCAATGTCCAGTAACGGCGACGTCAGCGGAAACCCGGCGCAGCGCGCCCAGCCGCGTCACCGGTCGCGCACCACCACTGCCCCGTCCGTCGGGTTCCACAGGATGCGGCCGGACTCGAAGTCCACGACGCGCTGACCGTCGGGCGTCTCGTACTCCCCGGTGACCGGGAACCCGAGCTCCGGCCGCCACTGATCGAGGATCGCGCCGACGACGGCCCATGTGCCGAAGCGCGGATCGGAGAACACCCGGAACCCGCCGTCGGCCAGCAGGTCCTGGTATCCGTCGTGGAACGGGCCCGCCGGAACGAGCCCCGTGGTGCGGGCGATGTCGGCGACCGCCGGCGGCGAGGTGAGCCAGCCGCTCGAAGTCGAGTACAGGCTGCCGTGGGTGTACTGGCGGCCCGAGCCCGCGGGGAGTGCGAAGACCGGGCCCCGCGGCTCGCCCAAGTCGGAGGGTGCGGCGGCGTCGAACCGGTTCGCGATGTCGCGCTGGGGCAGCCCCGCCGCGGCCAGTGCGGCCAACTGTCCGTAGACGGGTTTGGGTACGAAGGCATCGTCGAGCACGCCGAAGCGTGCCTCCGGATCGGGGGACAGGCTGTCGCCGTCACGGACGGTGTAGACGTAGAACGGCCCGCCGTACGGCACCTCGCCCCACTGCTGCGCCGACTCCACGATGAGCCGCGCCTGCGTGTCCGCGTCCACGCCGGTGTCGGGCGCGCCGTACTCGGTGATCCAGATGCGTGCCGCCGCATCCCCGTGCGCCACCATCGTCTGCCGCATCCTGATGATCTGCTGCACAGCCGAATTGGGGTACAGGCCGGCGTCGGCCAGGGTGGTGCCGTAGTCGTACGCGTGGTACGAGAGCGCGTGGAACGACCCGGCCGCACCGGTGTCGTACATACCCACGAGGAACTCGTTCGAGTCCATCCGGCCGTCGGTGGTGTCCGTGTTGCCCAGTGCCCCCGCCACGACGACGGCGTCGGGATCGGACGCGGTGACGGCGGTGAAGGCGGACCGCAGCATGGCGGTGTACCGGGCGGGGTCGGGGTTCGGCCAGAAGAACAGTCGGCCGTTCGGCTCGTTCCAGATCTCGTAGGTCGACACCCGCCCGCGATACCGATCGGCGACGACGCCCGCGAACGCGCCGTACTCCTGCGGGTTTCGGGGAGCCGCTGCGGCGAGGTCCGAGAACCCGATGGCCGCCCACGCCGGTGTCGTGGTCAGCGTGGCCACCACGTCCAGGCCGGCCGCCCTGGCGGCGTCGACCACCCGATCGGAGGGTCGCCAGTCGTACTGCCCCCGAGCAGGTTCGGCGAAGCGCCACGAGATGTCGATACGAACCGATGTCGCCCCGCCGTCGCGGACCGCGGCCATCGTCCGGGAGACGTCCGCGTCGTCCGCCCACAGGATGGACGATCCGGTGGAGTAGCCGAGCACTCGGGGCGGCGCCACCGGTTCCCCGGGGACGGGCGGCGCAGCCCGGTCCCGCGCGCACCCGGCCGCCGCTGCCGCGGCCGCGAGCACGAGGAACCCCCGTCGGTTCACGTGGTACGTCCGGCTCGCCATCGCATCATCGGTCGTTCCACCAGGTAGTACGTCAGCGACCCGAGCGCCACCGTCAAGGACATGACCAGCACGAATCCCCACACGAGACCGAGTGCGGTGGGCGGGATCGGAATCCCCGCACGGCCGACCAGGATCAGAACGGGGTAGTGCCACAGATAGGAGGACAGGGAGACCATGCCGAGATACTTGAGCGGCGCCCAGTCGGTCATCCTCGCGAGGCGGGAGTCCTCGCCGCGGCCGAGAGGCGCGACGATCGCGAGAATGGAGGCGCACGAGGCGATCGCGAACACCGAGGAGATATAGCGAGATCCGAGCGCGAACAACAGCATCGAGCCGGACAGCGCCAGGACGGCGATGCTGAGGAGAACCGCCGACAACCGCGACGTCGACAAGCGGGAGAAAGCTCCCCGGGCGATCGCGGCGTAGACGACGGCCGCCACCATGCCCCAGGCGAAGTGGTCGGCGAGAGCGAGGAAGCTGCGCGAGAACACCGCGACCCAGTTCGGTCCCCAGTACTGCTCGAGCGGTGGGAGGCCGCTCGCGTGCTGCAGCCTGCCGACGATGGTGTTGGCGATCAGCCCGAGCGCGATGAGCGCCACCGCGGGGATCAGCGCGGTCACGAGGGGTCGCCGGCCGCCGCGGCCGAACCGGAAGAGCAGGAAGCCCGCTATCGGGAGGACGAGGTAGAAGCCCCACTCGGTGCTCAGCGACCAGGAGGGATTGATTCCGGTCTGCAGAGTGCTGGGGAAGTACGACTGCGTCAGCGTCAGGTGCGCCAGGAGGGGCAGCGGCGCGGTGATGGTGCCGGTGCCGTCGGCGGAATGATCCCAGCCGCTCGTCACGGGATTCACCACGTAGCCGGCGCCCAGGACGAAGTTCACGATCAGGAAGATGACGATGTAGGCGGGAAACACCCGTCGGACGCGGGCGACGAAGTAGCGCTTCGTGTTCGGGAACGCTGCCCCGTCGGCGAAGCGCGTGACGTACGGAAGGTAGAGCAGGAACCCGGACAGCGCGAAGAAGAACGTGAGGGCCTGGCCCAGGAAGTCGATCCGCGTCGACGCGACGATGTTCGGGGTGTGCACCACGGCCACGTGGGCGAGGACGACGCAGATCGCGGCGACACCGCGGGGGCCTTCCAGCCCGGCGATCCAGGCCTTCCGCTGGGTCGGCGGTGCGGTGACGGGAGCGGGAGTATCGGTCACCGTGGAACCTCCTGCAGTCGAGCATGATCGGGTTCGACGGCGCTGTCGTCCGGTGTGGGTGTCGGGTTGACTGTGAGCAGAGCGAGGAAGACCGAGAACACCATCGTGACGATCGGATTGGTGACCACCGGGAAGTCCAGTTGCAGTGCGACGAGCAGGAATCCGATGAAGGCCGCACCGATCACACCGGCCTGCCAGTGCGTCGACGAGCGCATCCGTCGGTACGCGATGACCAGCGCGGCCAGCAGCAGCGCGAGGAACACGACGCCGACGATGATGCCCCCGCGATAGAGCGTCAGCAAAGGGGTATTGGCGACGTAGTTCGCGTTGTAGCCGGCCACCTCGTCGATGAGCTCGAGGGCACCCCACCCGCGCCCGAAGAGCCAATGCCCGTCCATCGATGGAAGGAAGTTCGCGAGTGCGCGGGCCCTGTCGTCGGTTCCGCGGTCGGACGAGCCGAAGCTGGACAGGAACCGCGCGTTGACGGCGGGGATGGCGAGTGCGACAGCCGCGCCCAGCAGCGTGGCCGCCACGACGATCACGCGGGTCCGTGTCCGCAGTTGCTGGAACGCGAGGTACACCGCCAGCGCGACGATCACCGACAGGATGGCCGAGCGCGACAGGGTCGCCATCAGCGCCAGTCCGATGACGGCACTCGACACGATGCGGATCCACCCGCGGGTCAACGCCAACGCGAGGGCGAAGCCGAGGAACAGAAAGATGCCCGCCACGTTCGGGTCGATGTAGGTGCCGGCCAACCGACGGATGGACGTGCCGCCCACCTCGAACCAGCGCAGCGTGGTGCCGATGGTCCCGGTGTTCCCGTACCCGATGGGGGACAGGACGGAGATCGCCGTCCCGGTGCGGTCGAAGAACAGGATCAGGAGGGAAGCGCCGCCGCCCACCGCCGCGCCGCACACATAGGACAGGCCGAAGCGGCGCAGGTCGACCGCATCGAGTCGGAGCAGCGGGAAGATCAGTGACGTCGCCACTGCCCATTTGAGGAACTCGGTGACATGGACTCCACTGGTGGCGCTCTGGGTGACCGAGGCGAGCGAGACGAGCAGGAGCAGCGCCACCATCACGTCGAGGCTGCGCACCCGCAGGACAGGGGGCGGGTGGGTGAGCATCGCGGCCCACACCGCGACCGCGAGGAGCAGCACCGCGGGTCCCGCGCCGGGAATCACCGCGAACGGGATGCCACCGAGCGTGAATCCCAGTGCGGCATAAACGAATTTTGGTGAGGCAAGGGTGACCGTCACGCCGACCACCATGCCGATCAGGCCCACCGCGAGCAGCCGGGCGGCGCTGGTGCTCGAGCCGGACAGCAGGCCCACCGCGACGGCCACACCGGCGCCGAGGATGCCCACCAGGAGAGACGCTCTGCGGGGGGTCATGGCGCCAACCACTCCTGCACCGCGCGGTGCGGTGCGCCCTCGTTCCAACGGTCGGCGTTGGCTCGGTAGAGGGCGTCGCCGTCGGCCACCGCGGCCGAACGGTCGAGCAGGTAGCGCCGGCAGCGCTGCACGAACTCGTGCTTGTCGTCGATGCCGTCGATTCCCAGGACGGGTCCGAGCGATCCGACGGCCGCGGTGGTACCGACGACGGGCATGCCCCGGCTGGCCGCGTCGAGGATCTTCACCCGGACTCCGCCGCCGGTGACGATGGGCGCGACCATGGCGCGGCTGGTCGAGAGGAACGCGTCCAGGTCGTCGACGAAGCCCAGATCCTCCACACCGGGCGGCAGCGGTACGGGCCGGCCGGGTCCGCGCGAGCCCACGATGCGCAGTTCCGCACCGTCGATGCCGCGGGCGATGTCCGGCCACCACGTCAGCAGCCGTTCGAACGCCTCCTGGTTGGGCGACCACTGGCGGTCGCCGAGGAACACCAATCGAGGGCCGGACTCGCCGATGTCCACCTGCGTCTTCGGGGGCAGTGTCAGATCCAGCCAGTGCGCTCGCCGCACCCCGTGATCGGAGTAGAACTGCGCCTCCTCCGCGTCGTACGTCCCGACAGAGTAGGCCTGACGCGCGACGCGGAGTTCGTCGCGCACGATGCGGCGCGAGTCGACCCGGCCGAGGACTCCCCGGGTCGCCTTCCACACCAACGTCTCCGACACGACGGTGCTCACCGCGAGGATGGGGTCTCCGTGTCGACGGGTGTGTGCCCGCGAGGAGTGCAGGAAGGCCTCGGCCATGTAACTGTGGTCGGCGACGAAGATGTCGGCGTCGGTGTCGTCCACGGCCTTCACGAGGCTGTCCGAAGTGAAGCGCGTGTGCACCAGACTGCGACGGGTGCGCAGGCTCCGGCTCACCAGTTCGGCCGGGCGCGGAGCCGTCTTGGGAATACGGACGACGTCGGCCTCCGCCACCTCCGGGCGGCCGGAGAGGCACACGACAGCGACGTCGTACGACGACCGGGCGAGCGTCATCACGAGGTTCGCCATCGTCAGATCGCCCGTCGACTCGAACCGGGGATCCTTGGCCAGGAGAAATGCCGCTTTCATCGAGTAGCCCTGTCGTGAAGTGGTTCCCGGATGGAGGACGACGCCGCGCCGTGTACGGCGCGGTGGTACACGAACAGCAGGGCGGCCTCGCACACGACACAGGCCACGGCCGCGCCGTACCCGCCGAGCGGTCCCACGAGCAACGCCAGTGCCGCGAGCTTCGCCACCGCCACGGCGACGGTGGCCTTCACCCGCAGGGCGTCGCGCTTCTGCACGAACAGCACCACGATGAACGAGTGGTTGATCGCCCGCGCGACGACGAACAGCGAGAGGATCAGCGTGATGTGGCCGGTGTAGTCGGCGCCGCCCCAGACCAGGATGCCGACGCCGATGACGGCCATCGACCCACCGGTGAGCAGGCCGACCTTGACGACGTCGCGAAGCGCCGGCGCTCCCGACACGTGACCGCCGACCGCCCGGATCTTCTCGAGGTAGGTGTTGGCATAGTTCTGGCCGATGGTCGAGATGGCCAGTGCCGCCACGAGTGCCACGGAGTAGTAGCCCGCGACCTCGTCGCCCGCGACCCACCCGATCACGACGACGTCGCCCTGCGCGTAGAGGGCGGCGGCGAGAGCCTCGAAGGAGAGCAGCGCGAACTCCTTCGGCCCGCCGGGTGCGGCGGGGGTCCGTCCGGGGACGTACCGGAGGCAGGCGGCCGCCACCACGAGGTAGGGGAGCAGGTACAGGGCCGCGGCTGTCGACAGCGACGGTGCCTCCACCGCATACAGATACGTGGCACCGAGGACGATGCTCGTGATCTGCCGGACCGCGTCGAAGCGCATGGCGACGTCGGGACGTCCCTCCCGGAGCAGGTGGCTCTTCCAGGTGTTGAACAGCAGCTCACCCGCCGCGACGATCACGGCGAAACCCACGACGAACGACGCGGTGAACGCGACGACACCGACCACCGCCACCACCGAGCCGAACAACACGCGGGCGCAGCGTTCCCGCTCGTACCTGGCCTCATCGAGTCGAAGGGAGCGGACGTAGAACGCGTTGTCGATGCCGGCGTTCACGATGGCAGCCGTCGCCACTGCGACCGCGTACTGCCCGTAGGAGCCGATGCCGAGGGTGTGGATGAGGGCGAACGTCCAGCCGAGCCCGACGAGCCGGCCGCTGTAGTTCCAGAACGACGCCACCCCCGTGCGGAGGAGATGGCTGTCGAGCGCTCTCATCGCACCGAGTACTCGGCGGCGTCGAGGCTCGCCCCGGCGGACCACGCGTCGAGGAAGACGGCCGCACAGTGGGTCATGGCGTCGGCTCGCCGTACCGCGTCGACCTGGCGGGTGAGGTCGTCGAGCCGGGCGCCGTCGCGCACCACGCCGAGTACCGCGGCCGCGAGATCGTCGACGCTGTCGACTCCCACGGCGCCTCCGCGCTCCACCGTCTCGGCGAGTGCTCCCTCGGTGATGCAGACGATGGGCGTTCCGTAGGCGAACGATCGGGTGACGGCGCTGGAGGCGGGATAGGCCTTGCCGTACGGATTGTGCTTGGAGTACGGCACCAGAAGCAGTCGGATCGACTCGAAGAAGCGGTCCTCGTCGGGACCGTTCACCTCGCCCACGAGGGTCACACCGGCCATCGCCGGCAGTGCCGCCGTTCCTCGTCCGGCGGCGCGGATGTCGATGTCGGCGTCCAGTTCCTCGCGCAGACGGCCGATGAGATCGAAGCCCTTGCCGCGGTAGACATGGCCGAACAATCCGACGGCGAGTGGACGCTCCGCGGGTGGAGTGAGGTCGGGGCGGGCCGGCACGAAGATGCGTGCCGCGACCGGGTGTGACCGGGGGAAGGTGCGACGGATGCTGTCGGCGCCCATCGTCGTGAGGGCGAAGACGGTGCGCCCCCGCAGCACTCGAAGTTGCAGCGCGGTGGTGATCACCCGGAACGGGTAGTGGACGGCGTGGTGCAGGAGGCGGTGGCGTCCTACCAACTTGGTCTTGAAGGGCCACCACACCGGGTAAGGCGGATCGTGCACCGTGGCCGTGACGGTCACCCCGCGCAGCAGTGATGCCCAGAACACCGACAGCGACCCGCCGCTCTGCTCGAAGTGGACGAGGGTGGGGCCTTGCGCCGACGATGCCTTCACCAGCGCGCGGATCCGTCTCGCATGGGCGAGTACCTCGCGCGCCGTCTCCGCGCCCTCGGTCTCGATGCGGTAGTCGACGACGTCGAGGAAGTGCGGGGCGACCTCGGTGAGAAAATCGTCGGCGTAGTCGCCGACGCCGCTGCGGCCGGCAGCAGGCGCGACGTAGACCAGCCGTGTACGGGCGAGATCCACCACGTCGGATCCCATCAGTAGAGGAGCGGGCGGAAGGTGGGGTGGTAGTCCAACGCGGACGTGCGCTTGCCCAGCGCCGTGGCGGGAACGCCGGCGGCGATCTCCATCTCGCCCACGTCGCGGCGGACCAGAGACGCGGCACCGATCACGGCGCCGGCGCCGATCTCCACGTCCCTCAGCACCGTGGCGCGGCTCGCGATCCACGCGTGGTGTCCCACGTGCACCGGCCCGAGGCGGACACCGAAATCGTCACTGTCGACGTCGTGGTCCCCGGTGATGATGTGGACGTCGGACGCGATCACCACGTCGTCGTCGATGAGGAGACCCCCGCGGGCGTCCAGCAGCACGGACGATCCGATAGAGACGTTGTTGCCGATCACCAGCCGTCGGAGCCCGAACGTCGTGGAGCCCAGCATGATCGACGAGCCCGTGCCGATGGTGGCGCCGAAGAAGCGGAGCCACCCCTGGCGGAGTGTGTGCGACGGGATGTGGGTGATCAGGAAGTTGAAGACGCGCTCACCCAGTTGTTCCTTGCGCGTGCTCGAGTAGGGCGCGGAGTTCACTGGGCACCGGCCGCACGCTTGGACTGATCGTCGACGTCGTGCCGCACCATCATGCGGACCAACTCGTCGAAGCCGACCTTGGGGCGCCAGCCGAGCGTCTCCCGTGCCTTTGTGGAATCGCCGATGAGTTCGTCCACCTCGGCCGGTCGCAGGAAGGCCGGATCGATGTGCACCCGCTCGCTCCAGTCGGAGATGCCGATCTCGTCGAACGCGATGTCGAGCAGTTCGCGGATCGAGTGCGTCTCACCGGTGGAGATGACGTAATCGTCGGCGTGGTCGTGCTGCAGCATCAACCACATCGCCTCGACGTAGTCGCCGGCGAAGCCCCAGTCGCGCTTGGCGTCCAGGTTTCCCAGTGCGATCTCGTCCTGCAGGCCCAATGTGATGCGAGCGACGGCCTGCGACACCTTTCTGGTGACGAATTCCGGTCCACGGCGCGGTGATTCATGATTGAACAAGACGCCGGAGCTGGCATGCATGCCGTAGGACTCGCGGTAGTTGATCGTCATGTAGTGGCCGTACACCTTGGCGACGCCGTAGGGCGAGCGCGGCCAGAGAAGCGTCTTCTCGGTCTGCGGTACTTCCTGCACCTTGCCGAACATCTCGGAACTCGATGCCTGGTAGAACCGCACGTCGCGGCCGGAGCTGTCCTGGAAGAAGCGCACCGCCTCGAGGATGTTCAGCACACCGCCGCCGGTGACGTCACTGGTGAGCCGGGCGTTCTCCCACGAGTACGCGACGAAGGAGATGGCGCCGAGGTTGTAGACCTCGTCTGGCTTCGCATGGGCGACGGCGCGAATGAGGCTCACCAGATCGAGCAGGTTGCCGCTGATGATCTCGACGTACGGGTGTGTGACGCGGAGCAGATCTGCCTTGGGATTGTTCTGTCCGGCCACCAGGCCGAACACGTCGTACCCCTTCTCGTGCAGCAGTTCGGCGAGGTACATGCCGTCCTGCCCGGTGATTCCTGTGATGAGAGCTCGCTTGGTCAAGACACACCATCGCTTCCGTCAGTCGAGCTCGAGTGTCCGAAACGCCGAACTCCGTCGCGTCGTGCTCATGTACGTCCCCGTAAACGGGGCCATTTCCGGGTATCGCCGTTTCATTCTGTCAGTGCGACTGCGCGAGCGGATGACCATTCTGTGACACCCATGTTGCCCTGCGCTTTTCACTGATCATCCGCATACTATGAGCAATCATTCCCGGCCACAATCGCTGGGTATCTTCCGCGGGGAGAACGGGTCATGGACATACGGGAGTATTTCTCGGCCTGGCGGAGACACTGGGTCACCATCGTGCTGTGCACCGTGCTCGCGGTCGGTGCTGCCGGTGCGGTGTCGGCCCTGTCGCAACCGACCTACGTGGCGACGGCGCGACTCTTCATCTCGACCACCGGTGCGGGCTCCATCAGCGACGCGTATCAGGGCAGCCTGTTCTCCACCGGTCGCGTCGCGTCGTACGCGGGGCTCGCGGTGGGCAAGCAGGTGGCCGAGCGCGCGATCGACGAATTGGGTCTGAACGTTCCTCCGGAGAGCGTGATGTCGAGAGTCACCGCCGCGGCCGTCACGGGATCGGTGCTGCTGGACGTCACGGCCAGCGACTCCGACGCGGCCGCTGCTCGCGACCTGGCCAATGCGGTGGCGTCCCAGACGAGTCAGCTCGTGCAGGAGTTGGAGACGGCGCAGGCGGGGCAACTGCCGGCAGCCACCGCCACGGTGGCTGATTTCGCAGACCTCCCCGTCGCTCCCTCGAGTCCCCGCTGGGGCCGCAATCTGGTGTTCGGGCTGTTCGGTGGGTTGATCCTGGGTCTCGCGACGGCTGTGGGTCGCTCGGCCCTCGACTCGACCGTGCACACCGACGACGACATCGCGGCCGGCGCCGCCGGGCCCGTGCTCGGCGTCGTTCCCCGCCAGAACGACGCGATGGCCGACTCCTTGCTTCTCGGCTCGTCGTTCCCGACGGCGGAAGAAGCGTTCCGCGAGATCCGCACAGCAATCCTCGCGCTCAGAACGGGCACACCGCCGCGGACCATCGTGGTGGCGGCACCGACGATGGGGACCGGATCGACGACGGTGGCGGCAGGACTGGCGGCTGCACTGGCGGACACCGGCAGATCGGTGGCCCTCATCGACGCCGACTTCCGCGGCGGGCGGCTCCCGACTCTGTTCGGTATCGGGGGAGTGCCGGGGCTGAGCGAGTTGCTGCGCGGCAAGGCCACACTCGACGACGCGGTGGTCCCCACCGACCGTGACAACCTCAGCATCATCGGTACCGGCGTCGCCACCGAGTCGTCGAGCGCCCTGTTCGGCCGCGTGACGATGAACGAGATGGTCAAGCAACTTCACGAGTATTTCGAGTTCGTCATCATCGACGCACCGCCGGTGCTGTGCTCGGCCGACGCAGCCGTCCTCGCGGGAGTCGCGGACGGCGTCCTGCTGGTGGCGCTTCTGGGGTCGACCACCTCGGCGGATCTGACGCACTCGGTGGGGAAGCTGGGACTGTCCGGCGCGAGTGTCCTGGGGTGCGTGGCCACCAGCCACCGTCGGCGCAGACAGCACGACGCACCTCAGGTGAGGCGCGGGCTCCCTACCGGGTGATAGTCGAGAGCCGCGTCGCGTGTCCCGATGGGACGAGCAGGGACACCCGCGACGACGGTCCTCGGCGCCACGTCGTCGCGCACGAGCGACGCGGCTCCCACCACTGCACCGGCTCCGATGCGCACGCCGACCACCACCATCGACCGACTGGCGATCCAGGCGTGGTGTCCGATGACGATGGGGCAGTAGGTGGTACCGAAATCGTCCGAGTCGACGACGTGCTGGCCGCTGATCATCTGCACGTGCGCGTCGATCTCCACGTCGTCGTGGATGGTGACCTGCCCCCGCGCGTCGAGCAGGCAGCCGGCACCGATGGCGCAGTGCGCACCGATGACAAGGGAGCGCAGCCCCAGCACTCGGGTGCCCATCCTGATGGTCGTGCCCTCGCCGATGGTGGCCCCGAACAGCCGCAACCAGCCCACTCGAAGCGTGCCTGACGGGATTCGGGTGATCACCACGTTGTAGAGCCGCTCACCGGCCTGCTCCCGAGCGCCCGTCTGCACGCGGGAGACCCACTGCTTGCGCGAATCGTCCGTCGAGACCGGTGCCGCCATGCCGACAACTATGGCACGAAAATGGACGACTCGTCGTGGTCTGTCACCGTGCGCCCGCAACCTCGAAACAGTCGCGGTGCCGCTTTCCGGCCTGTTTCATCGACCTTATACGTAAAGTAGCCATACCTTTTACATTGTAAGAATTCGACCAGTTTGAACAAACATTGTTCGACGTGCAAAGAATGGTTCTGGGCGTTATGTTTCGTCTGCACGCGGGTGGGGAGCGTCGTGCCACCCACGACCGAGAAGGTGCGAGATGAAGATCGTGCATGTGTCGGAAGCGTTCGGCGGCGGGCTGCGCAGCGCCATCGTGAACTACGTCCGCGGTGCCGACGCCCACGAGCACCATCTGTTCGTCCGCACCCGCGTGGGCCACGAGACCTTCGACGTGCCGGAGACGGCGACCGTCCAGACGTTCGACGGCGACCTCATGGCGTTCCTCCGTGACGCACGAAGGTTCATCCTGGACAACGACTTCGACATCGTGCACCTGCATTCGAGCTACGCGGGGCTGCTCCGCGCGATGCTCCCCAAGGGCACCCGCATCGTCTACTCCCCGCACTGCTACGCCATGGAGGAGGGCCACCCGCCCGCGAAGCGCCTCACGTACTGGGCGGTGGAACGCTTCCTCGCCGGCCGCGAGCAGATGCTGATGGCCGTGAGTCCTCGCGAACTGGCCATCGGGCACGATCTGCGCCCGAGCATGCCGAGCCGCGAAGTGCCCAACACCGCCACCCCCATGTCCCTCGTCGTGGAGCGCCCGCCCGCGTCGGACCGCCCGTTGGTGGCGATGCTCGGACGGATCGCCGACCAGAAGGACCCGCGCTTCTTCGCCGAGGTGGCCGAGGTGGTGGGCCCGTCGTGCGAGTTCGTGTGGATCGGTTCGGGTGACGAGGGGCGCGAGTGCCTCGAGCGAGCGGGAGTCCGCATCACGGGATGGATCGAGCCGGCCGAGGTTCGTCGTCTGATCCAGACCGCGAGCCTCTACCTCCACACCGCTGCGTGGGAAGGGGCTCCGCTGTCCACCCTCGAGGCGGCCGAGATGGGATGCCCGATTCTCAGCCGATCCATCCCCAGCATGGTGTCGCTCAATTACCCCTTGGCCGGCACCACCCCGGTGGAGATGGCGATCGCCGTCCGGCGCTTCTTCGCCGACCTCGACTACCAGGAACTCGTGAGGGCGCAGTCGGTGGAGGTGGCGAAGTCCTTCGACTTCGCGCTGATGGCCGGGCGGTTGACCGAGGCGTACGACTTCGCCCGCTCACGACTGGGCAACACCGCGAACGTGGCTGGGGATCGAGGCACGCGGGACGGCATACTGACCGCATGAGCACCGGCCCTACCGACGTGGAGCTCGACGACACCGCACCCGTGGCGCTGATCACCGGAGTGGGTGGTCAGGACGGCACCTACCTGGCCGAGCTGCTGGTGTCGAAAGGGTGGCAGGTCCACGGCATCACGCGCCCGAACGACGACGGACCCCCGTTTCTGCAGTACCTCGACGGCGTGACCGTGCGATACCAGGACATCGCCGACCCGATCGCGACGACGACGGCGGTGCAGGAGATCGCGCCCGACTACGTCTTTCACCTGGCAGGCATCTCGTCCGTGTGGAAGTCGTGGCAGGACCCGGTGACCACCGCGCGAGTCAACGGAGTCTCCGCGGCTGCGCTGCTCGACGCCTGCCTGCAGCAGCAGGAGGAGTCGGGAAAGAAGGTGATGGTGGTCAACGCCTCGTCCGCCGAGATCTTCGCCGGATCGACCGAGTCACCGCAGACCGAGGACACCCCGATCAGGCCCACGTCGCCGTACGGCGCGTCCAAAGCGTTCTCACACAACCTCGTTCAGGTCTACCGAGCCCGTGGTCTCGAGGGCACCAACGCGATTCTGTACAACCACGAGTCCCCTCGTCGACCGACCACCTTCGTCACCCGCAAGATCACCGCGGCCGTCGCCGCCATCGCCGCCGGCAAGCAGGACACCCTCACCCTCGGCGACACGAGCATCCGGCGTGACTGGGGCTGGGCCCCGGACTATGTCGACGCGATGTACAGGATGGCGATGCACGGGAAGGGTGACGACTTCATCGTGGCGACGGGGGAGGCGAGGTCGATCATGGAGTTCGTCGCGACTGCCTTCAACGCTGCGGGTATCTCGGACTGGTCCGATTTGGTGAAATCCGACGCCAAATTGTCGAGGCCGTCTGAGCCCACCTTGAGCGTCGGGGATGCGTCGAAGGCGCGACTCGAACTGGGGTGGGCACCAACGCAGGACTTCGAGTCAATTACCGGCTCAATGGTTGGACGAGACATCGATGATTGCGGCAATGCGCTAGGCGGAAACCATCAGTCCACATGATCGCGAGCGCATGACCGCTCCGACCTCGCCATCCGGTTAACACCCTGCGCATCCGACGTCCGCGTAGTAGCCCCCAGGATGAAGCCAAACGGACCTAGGTTTGTCGTGTTGAGACCTTCGCTCCAACAGTTGACTCTGGTGCCGGAATCAAAGATTGCAAATCCAGGTATGAGGCGACGGTAAACCAAGATGTCGCCCCGAAAGAGGAAGGCTTCAGGGTCGGCGTCGCGGCCAACAGTAAATTACCTATTTGCTGTAGAAATTCACAATTAGCGCCATTTGTATCACGCAGACCCGCCTCAGACACCGAACCAACAACGATTACCGAGCGCGTCGCCGCTACTGCGCCCGCCGAGTGATCCCTAGTTCGCTTGCAACCAAATAGGCTCGGCAGCGAGCACAGACGACCTCAGCCCGGCCACCCCGGCCCGATCCGTGGCACTGGCAAGGATTGATAAGGGATGGTGACGGTCGAGGTGTGTGGGAAAACACGCCCTGGGCGACGGGCGAAACCCAAGATGCACAGGCGTGAACTATCCGTTATCTTAACGGGCGACGGTGCATGTGCCCGGTCAAGGCTGGTTTCGTCGTAACGCACCACTGGGAGGAGGCCTTCGCTGAGTAAGCAGACGCAGGTCAGTAAGCATCGCTACGTTCGCATGCTGGGCGACAGCGGTGGCGGTTGGCTTGTCTAACGGCATATGCGAGAAATCTTTCGAAATTAGGATTAGCGAATGACCGAACGGCCGGCAATCAAAGTGGTCCACCTTGGTGTTGTCGGCGACATACCCGGGGGCATCGCGAAGGTAATTTCCGAACACGTAAAGTGGAACTACAAGCGGTGCCATGTTGAAGCTGTCCGTACGACCCGCGGCAAACGCGACCCTCGCGCATTAATAGACTGGCCAAAGGCTTTAGTGAGGCTTTTAAAGCTGCGATATGGGCGCGATCGCAGCGTAGTGGTAGTCCACATGTCCCAGGGTGGCTCCTTCATCCGTGAAGGATCCCTACTGGTCATCAGCAGGAAAATCGGACTACCCGTCTCGGCATACATTCACGGAAGCAACTTTGTTGGGTTTGCTGCCACCCACACCCGGATAGTGCGAACCGTTCTGCGTCACGCTACCAGCATTATAGCTCTTACCGACCAAACATGCCGAGCAATAGAATCGTTAAATTTGATTGATGTACCAATTGTGCGTTCGAGAAATGCGGTGACCGTGCCTTCTACTTTTGTGGAGAAAAACAAAACTGTCGTATTCGCTGGCGAAGTATCCACCAGGAAAGGCGCGGATATACTATTGGCCGCTTGGCAAGCTCTAGAGAACGAGTTTCCTGACTGGCAACTCGTCATAGCTGGGCCGAATCGGCTCTCGATTCAAAAGCAAGTTCCTAGATGCACTTTTCTCGGCGCGGTGAGGCAAGACTCTGTTGAGGACCTCCTAGCTAAAGCGGAAGTGGCCGTTCTGCCTTCGCGAGCCGAAGCGCTACCGATGTTTCTGCTTGAGGCAATGTCGAATAAATGCGCAGTCATAGGAACAGACGTCGGCCAGGTCGGAGAGCTTCTTCAGGGTGTCGGCCTAGTGGTCGGCCCTGGTTCGACTGACGAGTTCACTACAGCGATGCGACAGCTACTCAGCGACAACGACCTCCGCTCGAGATTTGCGGAATTGGGTCACCTGCGCATCGAACAGCGCCATTCGGGACGCGTGATTGCGGAACTGTTCGAGGACCACTGGGTTGGCCTCGCCTACGGGAAGGAAGCGTCATGACGGGCACAGTCAACGCAGAGGCCGGCGCGAACCGTGCGATACTTGTGGCGAGCACGGGCGGTCATCTCGCGCAATTAGCACGACTCAGACCGCATCTAGGAGTCGGTCCAGATCCACTTTGGATTACATTTGACCACCCGCAATCAGAATCCCTTCTAGAGGGTCAAAGAGTTGCGCACGTTCCTTATGTGGCGCCGCGCGCACTCCGTGCGCTTATCTCGGCTGCGCCAGCTATGCTGTCGGCCCTGCGCCGCGAACGAGCAGATGTGGTTATCAGTACCGGCGCGGCCATTGCTTTGATCGCCCTACCCGCAGCGAGGGTTATGGGATCGAAGGCGGTATACATCGAGAGTGTGTCCCGTTTCGACGGCCCGTCATTCACAGGCCGTATTTTGGCGAGAGTCCCAACCATCAAGACTTTTACGCAACACAAATCGTGGTCTTCGCGCAGATGGCCAGCCCATCCGTCGGTTCTGCAGGATTATGAGATCGACGACAATAATAATGCAGACTCGAAAGTCGCGAAAGTGTTTGTCACGTTGGGAACTATTAGACCATTTCGTTTCGACAGACTTGTTGATCGGCTGGTAGAGATAATCCCGCCCGGTGTAGAGGTTGTGTGGCAGCTAGGCGAAACAACCAGAAATGACCTAGCGGGACAGACTTTTCACTCGATGTCGAATGCGGAGATGGTCATGCATATGAAATCAAGCGATGTGGTGGTGAGCCATGCGGGAGTGGGCTCAGCCATGCAAATAATGGATATTGGAATGTCGCCGGTCTTAGTGGCGCGCGAACAAATCCATAACGAGCATGTTGACAACCACCAGCTTCAAATCGCGCGAGAACTAGCGCTTCTCGGGCTTGCAACCCACCGCCAACCCGAGAAACTGGTCTGGTCCGACCTTGTTGAGGCGTCCAAGAAGACAATCTCTTTGTCGCTATCCGCCGGTGCCTCGTGAAGATCGTCATAACGAACGCCGTCCTCAGCAATACCGGTGATGCGGCAATCCTGCACGGGATTGTGAGGGCCCTAGAAGTCGCAGGTGTATCGCGACGAGACGAAGTCACGGTTATTGACGCGAACGCCAACCTTACCCGGAACCTCTACCCGGATCTCCGCATCGAACAGCAGTTATGTTATCCATCATCGAGCCGAAACCGAATTATCAAAAGACTCACCCAAGAACTACTCCGCATGTCAGTTAAGTTTTTGTCACACAAGGGCCGATTGGCTGCATGGCTTGGACTTAGGTTTGCTGACCGTAGTGCCTTCTTTCGCACCATGGCATGTTATTTCGACGCCGACGCAGTCATTAGTAGCGGTGGCACATACTTGGTTGACCATTACAATTTCGCTCCCAGAGCGACTGAGCTTGTATTCGCGCACCGCATTGGCGTCCCCGTGTACCTATGGACACAATCGGCTGGCCCGTTCAAGTCGACGGGGTCGATCAAGTCGGCGAGAGCTATTGCGGAAGTGATCAATGGCGGCCTCTTCCGGGACACGCGCTCACTGAAGTACTGGTCTTCACTCGGCATGTACGTTGCTCGAACGGAGGTGCGGCCAGATGCGGCGTTTGCTCTGTCGTCAGCCCCCTACTCACCGCCGAAGCATCGGATGCTGTTATCTGTCAGGAGCTGGTCACTGACTTCCGATGGAGCCGCCTTGACCGCCGGGTCGTATGAATCGGCACATAAGGCAGTTGCTTCCAGCCTGATTTCCTCGGGTTTTCAGGCCGTGGCGATGTCTACATGCCAGGGACTTGACGGCTACATCGACGATTCTGCAACTGCCCGTGAAATTTTCTCCGAGACCGACGTCGATATCGACGCAGTGCACAGGACGCCCGACGAGTTGGCGATAGAGATCCGTGCATCTTCTGCAGTTCTCACGACGAGGATGCACATGGCTATCCTTTCTCTGGTGAACAAAACTCCAGTAGTCGCGATTGCATACGAGTTCAAAACGTTAGAACTTTTCAACTCTCTGGGGTTGGGTCACGCAGTCATCCGCATTGAAGACGTGAATGACGACCGGCTGGCAGCGGCGGTAAAGAACATGCTGGATGAACCAAGCCGACACATCCTTAGTGACGCCAAGCTAGCAGAACTTCGAGATGCGTGCGTCGGCGCTTGCGAGATTCTAGCCAATATGCCGGGGCCAGAATCCGCGACCGCCACTACTCGCTGAGAGAAGTGTTATGACGTCTACGCTCAGCGCAAAAGTCAGAATGGGCGCGTCGGTTTTAGACCAGGGGGTCGCGAGTGCCTCCAATCTTGCGATGTCGGTGACGATAGCGAGCCAGGTCAGCCAGTCTGCGTTCGGCGCATTTGGACTTTGCTTTGCAATTTTTGTTGTGTTCCAAGGTGCAGCGAGAGCATTCGTTGGCGACGCAATGCTCGTCAAGGACCCCAGGGCCGTGGGCGTCGAGACGTCGGGGGTAGGACAGGGTGCGCTGCTGGCGTCTTTAACCATAGGGGTCGTCGGTTCCGCGGTATCGGTAATCAGCGGACTCGCAACTGCGGGTGATCTTTCTGCGGGCTTCTTTTCTCTAGCGTGCATTTTTCCTGCACTAATATTGCAGGACGCTATTCGATACCTGTTCTTCAGTCGTCAAGAGCCGACTTTGTCTCTTATTGCGGATCTGACTTGGGTAGTTGTGCAGGCTTCCGGATATGCGATCTTGCTGGCGAATGGATCGACGAGCCTGTCCTCCTACATACTGGTATGGGGTCTAGGTTCGGTGGCATCAATTGCGTACCAGAGTATCGTGCTATTTCGCAAGCAGCATTCTATTGGTTCACTGTCGGGCTGGTGGGTCGCTAATAAAAGTATCAGTCCAAAGTTTCTTGTGGAATTTGTTCTGCTGTCGAGCGTCCAGCAAGGCACAATTTTTGTTGTCGTCTTCTTCGGTGACCTCCTACAGGCCGGTGCACTTCGCGCTGCTCAGGTGCTCTTAGGTCCTGTCAATATTCTTGTGTTAGGAGTGTCGGTTTTTGTTTTACCGGCAGTGGCACGAATCGCGCGTTCGGGGAATTCACAACTTATTCGGCTCTACGCCGTGCGAGTGAGTTGTACCCTGTCCTGTCTCACGTTGCTTTACGGGGCATTCATTTTTTTCATTCCGGATTCTGTCGGCCGATTGCTTCTCGGAAGCTCCTGGGTGGCTGGCAATGCGCTGGCCCCAGCCCTAACAGGTTCAATCATTTTCGCCAACTTGGCTTACGGCGCCACGTCCGCGCTACGAGGGATGAAGAGGGCTACGGAGTCCCTACGCATGCGGTGTGTGACTGTACCGATCAGTTTACTGTCAGTCATTATCGGTGCATCGCAGAGCGGAGTGACGGGCGCGGTGATAGGGTTGCTGCTGTCAAGCTCAATAAATGCAATTTTGTGGTGGGCGTTGTTCGTCCGACTGTCGCGGCACATGCCTGACACTGACGGAATCGGTGGTTCAGACCTGTGATTTTTCTAGGCCAGTGGAAACGGCGTCACCCTGAAGTCCGTGGGCTCACGTTCTGGGTAGTGGCATCCTTCGCGGCAGTCACATTGTCGATAGCGGCGGTCGTTGCTCCGTTCGTCGTACTCCCATCGCTGTTACTGATCTGTTCGGTCGCACTGGCGTATGCACACCCCAAGTTTTTTGTGCTAGTCACCGCTCTTGTGCTGCTTTTTGTGCGGACTCTTGAGTACAGAAGCGGCATGTCTCAGGTTGGTTATCTCGATGAGATGTGCGTTTTTATATGCGCCATCGTTTTTCCGATAATGAGGCTCCTGGCACACGGAAAACTGCGGTTGTTCCCGGGATTCTATTGTTTCGCCGTATACATATTGTGCGGACTGTTGTCGGCCGTAATCCGCGATGTGCCCACTGCTGTGCTAGTGAGCGGACTTCTTTTGGCGGGCAAAGGCGTTCTTTGCGGTTGGGCCGTATCGCAGATCGACTGGGCACCCTCTGACATCTCGCGGATGGTTAAATCTGGGTCTGTCATTATGACGTTTGTTTTTGGCTGTGCGGTAGTTAACCTTGCTGCTCCTGGGTTCTGGACGGGTACTGTGATGTCATCGCCAGGTTTTGGGTATAGGTATGGCATTCCGCCTATCATCGGTCCCTTTGTTCATCCTGGATACTTCGGTACTACGGTGGCACTTTTTGGACTTGCAGCGCTTGCTTATCGTGTGTACCACGGGTCGAGCGCTTTCAACACCGCGATGCTTGTGGCCTCTCTTGTGACTACGTTGTTGACAGTGCGACGGAAGGTAATCGCGGCGCTTCTAATCGGTGCTGGCTATTTGTACATTAGGGTTAACGGTGTCAAGGGTGTGATTGTCGCTTCGGTACTGGTTCCGATCGCGTTAGTGCTGATTTGGCCAATCTTGATGTCTGTGCTTGACGCGACTGCGACCGAATATCTTTCGAATCCCGATGAAGTTGCGAGAATAAGACTGTACTCCGATGGTGCCGGTGTAGCGTTCAACTATTTCCCATTCGGCGCTGGTTTCGGTAGGTTCGGCAGCGCGACTGCGCGCGCTTACTACAGTCCTGAATACGCCGATCTCGGCTACCGATATGTGTGGGGTCTTGGCGACACTCAAGAGTCTGGTAAATTCTTGACCGATACTTTCTGGCCGGCAGTGTTTGGAGAGGCTGGTTTTATCGGAGGGCTAGCGTTTGTGTTTGCGCTTTGGCGCATTTATTCGTCGTTCTCGCGCGGTGCTAAGTCCTCAAGTGACGCCAGGCTGAGCTGGTTGTACACAGTTGCGGTTCTGTGGACCGTAGAATTAGTAATCGAGTCAATGGCCGGAGCCGTCTTCACCGCGGCGCCAACTTACGGGCTGTTCTTTGGGTTGATCGGTATAGCCGGCGCTTACCTGCAATCAGAGCAATCTGAGCAAACCGGTGACGGCGCTGTCCTGGGTTGCCGGCGTTGGTGGATTCAGGGTGCGAGCTCTTGAGTCATGCCAACGACGCCACTGCGCCGAAAGACCCCTCCGTGCCAACGGCTTCGACAAGAATGACATGGTTAGATGTTGCTCGTGGCGGTTGCGTTCTTCTCGTTGTGTTCCACCATCTGGTGAGGCAGCAAGTGTCCGAGGCGAGAGGCGTTTGGGAGATCGTCGGACTTAATTGGATGGTCGTCGACGATTACTTGGAACCGATACGTATTCCCCTGTTCTTTGCGATCTCGGGCATACTTGCGTCATCGCGCGTCTTCGGTCCGTTAGTACGTGCGCGTAGCAGGATTGTCATTCCGCTATATTTGTATTTTTTGTGGTCTGTTCTTCTCGCGAGTCGTGACTTCATACCCGGGACTGCGAATGACTCGTTCAAGGGTAGTGCGTTATCTTTCTTAGCCGACGTTTTTCTGGTTTGCAGCGGTTACTGGTACCTTTTTTCTCTACCGTTGTATTTTATATTGGCGCGAGTTACTGCAAATATCAACGTTCTGCTAGTGCTATGTGTGTTGCTTGTCCCTTACATGTTGCGTGAGCATGTTGAATACTTTGCTAACGAAGTCGCAAGCGACTTCACGGATTCGTCGAGTTTGTTGGGTAGCGTTTGCGCCAACATGGTGTTTTTCGTTGCAGGCGTACGCCTCCGTGGAAAAATCTTGATTTCTGTTTCAGTCATCAAAGTTCCCGTAGCGTTGTTTGGATTCGCGTTGTACTTCTCGTTAGTGTTCTTAGCGCACGTTTCCGGAAGTCAGGTATTGGTCCTCTGTGCAAGCGTCATAGGAATCCTCGTGACTGCAAACCTCGCTATGCGATTTGGTCGTTCTCGAAGTTCGCGCGGGTTGCAGGTTCTCGGAAGTCGGACTCTGCCTGTTTATGTCCTCCAGTTTTTCTTTGTGTCTATTCTTGCGTATGTATGGGGAAAGTACTCGGTTTCAATTTCGAACTGGCCGCGAATGATAGCGGTAATGTATGCGCCTGTCGCTGCAATACTGATAGCCCTAACGTCGTCATATATATACGTGCTGGCAGGTCGTATGGGACTAGGCCTGTTGTTCGCACCGCCGAAACGCTGGACGTAGGTGCGGTTCACCAGCCAAGATTGTAATCGTCTATTGGGTTTATCGTGCACTAATTGCTTTGATTTACGTTCGGTGCGCTGAAGCGGTATTGAAGGGCTCAATTCGACCGTCTAGTTCCTGTGATCAGGCAATGCTGTACGTGAATAATGAACCATGAATCGTCAGGTGGGGCATCGACAGATCTGTGACTACCTCACCCCAGCGGTGCGGTAACCGCTATTTCACTGTGGGGTCGTCGACAGTGGGTTCGCCCCGTCGCCCCGTCGAACAGTTGCGGCTGCCCCGACCACAGCGGTGTCATGAGCTACTGTCATTTTGCGACGCCCCACCAGGGCGACGATCAACCGACCCAGTCCTCCCGTGATTGCACCCAAACCTGGTTCCGAACGTCGACGCGTCTTGTTCGTGCAAGTCCGGGTGAGGACTGCGCCGTGATGCTTACATTTTCACCTGCCAAGAAGGTTCTTCGTCCCCACGCCCATGGCGCTGCCGAAGTCCGCCGCTTTGCCGCTTGGGTCTTGAATGTCAACAATGGACACCCGCCCCAGGGCGGCCTGGTCCAGATCGAAGTTATGCAGCTAGTCCAGATTTCCGAAAGCGGTGGCGTTGCGCCCGTGTAGCCGGTCGATATTCGTGCGCCAACGTCATGGATTACCTGTTCGGGGGCTGTTTCTCTCGATAGCGAGGCGACACGGCGTCGCCACGAATCGGGGGATCAGATGAAGCTCGCACGAACACTCGTCATCGCAGTGGCTGTCGGATCGTGCGCCGTCGTCGGCGCGGGGTCGGCAGCGGCGACCGAGGTGACCGATCCGATGCAGAGATTCGCCGAGTCGTGGGAGTTCGCGGTGGACGAGTGCTCGTCCGGGATGCTCAGCGGAGCACTGAGCGGTGCCAGTGTCGGAGGCATGCTGGGCGCGGCCGGCGGGCCCCTCGGTGTGGCGGTCGGGGCAGCGGTCGGCGGATTCGTCGGTGAGGTCGGTGGGGGAGAGACGTCGTGTGAGGACCGGGTGGTCGCGGGTCGAGCGGTGGCGGACCCCGATCAGGTCACGCGTGGGCACAAGGGCGCGGGTCGACGATGACCAGGCGACTCGACGCTCGCACAGCGTCAGTACTCGCTGTCCTTCTTCTCTGTACGACGCTGGGACTGATGGTGGGCGGGGCATCGAACGTGACGGTGTGGTGCGTCGCAGCGTCCACGGTGCTCGCGGCCATGTGGGCTATGGTCCCGCGCCGCTGAGCGACGCGGTGTGTCCGGTTCTTGCGATCTACCGGCCGATCCATCACCATTCCACAGTGTCCGAAGCCTCCGCTGACCCCCGCATCACCGTCGTCGTACCCACGTACAACGAGCGCGAGAACCTTCCCAAGCTGGTCGGAATGCTCACCGACCTGCAGATGAAGAACCTCGGCGTCCTCGTGGTCGACGACGGATCGCCGGACGGGACGGGCGACGTGGCGGACGGACTCACCACCTCCGCCGCCATCCCGGTGAGTGTTCTGCATCGCACCACCAAGGACGGGCTGGGCCGCGCGTACGTCGCCGGCATCCTGCGCGCGCTGGAGGAGGGGGCGGACATCGTCGTACAGATGGATGCCGATCTCTCCCACCCGTGCGAGGCCATTCCGCGCATGGTGCAGCGCCTGCAGGAGTCGGACGCCGCCGTGGTGCTCGGATCGCGCTACGTGCCGGGCGGCGCTGTCGCCGAGGACTGGCCGTGGCACCGCAAGGCGCTGTCGAAGTGGGCCAACCTGTATGTCAACGCGATCCTGCGGTTGAAGGTCAAGGACGCGACGGCCGGCTTCAAGGCCTGGCGCGCATCGACGCTGCGCACCATCGACGTCGCGTCCGTCGGCAGCAACGGCTACGCCTTCCAGGTGGAGATGAACTACCGCGTCATCAAGCACGGTCTGCGCATCGCCGAGGTGCCCATCCGCTTCGAGGAGCGCGTCGACGGCACCTCCAAGATGAGCCTCGCGGTGCAGCTCGAGTCCGCCGCCGTCCCGTGGAAGCTGCTGCGCAGCGGGATCGGAAAGTAGGAGGCGCATTCCGCGTCCGGGACACTGCGCGTGGGACACTGGGTGCGAGGCGCACCGGGCGTCCGGAGGAGGTTCGCTCGTGGATTCCATGCCCGACGACCCCACCCGTGACGATGATCGTCGTGGGTCCTCACGTGACGGTGCATCCTCGTTCACCGGTATCCGCCACGTCACCGAGACGTCGGTGCGGCTGACGGGTGTCGACGGGGCCGCGGTCGCACTTCTCGGCACCTCACACGACGTGCGCGAACTCGTCTTCGCCACGGACGCCCTCTCGCAGCAGCTCGACGAACTGCAGTTCACCGTCGGCGAAGGCCCGTGCATCGACGCGCATCGCTCCGCAGAACCGGTACGGGTGGGCGACATCCGCTCGCCCGATTCAGCGGCCCGCTGGCCCATCTTCGGACAGGGCGCGGCCACGCTGGGCGCTCGCGGGATGTACGCCTACCCGCTGCTGGGTGGCGCGTCGTCGTTCGGCGTCCTGGAGCTCTACCGCTCGACGCCCGTGGACCTGACCGACGTCGAGCACGACGCAGCCCGCATGTGCGCCGTCGCGATCGCGCGTACGGTGCTCGGGCACTACGTGAACCCGGACGACACCGACGACGCGGCGGCCACCCCGGAGGATGCTCTGGCATCGGAGGACGTCGCCGCCATCGAGGGCGCCGGCCCGTACAGCCGCGCCGACGTCTACGTGGCGGCGGGCATGATCGCGGTGCAACTGGCCGTGACCACCGATGTGGCGATGGACCGTCTGCGCGCGCACGCCTTCGCGCGAGGGCGCAGCGTCACCGAGGTCGCCGCCGACGTCGTGGCCCGTCGGATCAGCATGAGAGACGAACGAGACAACGGAGGTCCCCGGTGAACACGACGCCCACTCGGCTCGCCCTCGCCGACATCACCGCCACGCTGGTCACTCGCTTCGACCTGCCCGCCCTCCTCGAGCGCATCGCGGGCACCGCACTCACCGGGTTCGACGCCCACATCGCCGTCATCTCCCTGGTGGACGGAGATGCGCTGCACGCCGTGGCCACCGCCAGTGTCGGCAGTGCGGCCGCCGACGAGCGGCTCTTCACGTCCGGTCCCGTCCGCACCAGTGCCCGGGAAACGGCCGTGGCCATGATCGGCGACGCCTCGGCTGCGGGAAGCAGCCGGTGGGAGCAGTACCGCGCACTTGCCGAGGAGAGCGGCGTCGGCGCCGTACGGGCGTATCCGGTCGTCGCACTGGGCGTCGGACTCGGCGCCCTGGCCGTCTACACCGCCGAACCGTGGGGGACCCAGCGTCCGGACGAGCTGGGGCAGATGCTCGCCGACCTGACGGCGTTGGCCCTCACCACCGGAGCGTCGGAGATACGACGCGTCGACGCGTCGGCCGCCGTGCAGGCAGTACTCAGCGGCGCGGCCACCATCTCGGGTGCGACCGGTGTGTTGGCCGAATTCTTCGACGACTCCACGTCGGCGGCACGCACTCGGCTGTCCCGCCTGGCGCGGGCGCACGGCACCACGGACAGCGAGCACGCCGCCGCGATCATCGCCGCGCAGAACGTCGCGCCGGCGGACATCGGATCGTCGGAGCTGATCTACCTGCCGACGAGTCCGGTGCCGCCCCGGCGCTTCGACTCCTGACCTACTTCTTGGTGATGGCGGCGCTGACGGCGTCGGGTCCGTCGTAGCTGTCGTCGGGCATGGACGACAGTGCGTCGACCACGTCGTCGTCCGCGCCGTTGCTCTTCGCGAGATCGGCCAGGTCTTTCGGCGACGCCGGGTAGTCGGCGCCGGCCAGGTGCTTCTGCAGTTCGATCGGATTGACGGCCATGGGACGGTCCTCTCGTCGTCGGGTGATGGCTCGCGTGCGAGCTACCCGAGGAGAGGGACGGCAAACCGCGCGGACGTCAGTCCGTGTAGACCACCACGGTGTTGCGGCCCGCCGCCTTCGCTCGGTACATGGCGATGTCCGCGAGGTGCATGCCGTGATTGATGGTCGACGCGATCGGGGCCGCCGTCATCCGAGTGGTGTCGAGGCACGAGACCCCGATGCTCACCGTCACCGGGATGAGGTCGGACGTGTCGGACAGCGCGAGGCGGATCGACTCGGCGAGAGCGTGCAGACCGGTGGACTGCGCGTCGAGCACCACGAGGAACTCCTCGCCGCCGCGTCGGGCGACGACTGCCCGGTCACCCAGGTGATCGCGCAGGCGCTGCGCGGCGAGCGCGAGCACCCCGTCGCCCGCGATGTGCCCGTGATGATCGTTGACCCACTTGAAGTGATCGAGGTCGACGAGCAGGAATCCCACCTGTGACCGTCCGCGGAGCTGCCGCTTCGCCTGCACCTCCAGGCCCCGCAGGTTGAGCAGTCCCGTCAGCGGATCGGTCCGCGCACTGTCGATCTGACGCTCGAGGTGCCGGTGCAGGGACATCGAGGTGGTGCTCACGATGGACATGGTCGCGTTGACCGCCAGCCAGATGCTCGTCGCCGCGGCGATGGTGGCCATCGCGCCGATCGGTTGCTCGCGCAGGACCAGCGCTGTCATCCAGCCGATCACGACGGTGGTCAGCACCAGGTGCACCACCACGGTGGCGCGTCCGCCGAAGAAGGCGACGTACGAGCTGATGACCGCGAACAGTGCGCACCCGGCGAGACCCAGAGCGTGACTGCTGCACAGCAGGAGGAAGGTCGACGTCCCCACGTCGGCGTAGACGGTGAAGGCAAGAGCGACGGCGCGCTGGGTGCGCGCCCGGCGCCACCAGGTGAACGACTTGCGAGCGGTGGCGACGATTGCCGCCACGGGAAGAGTGGACAGCAGAACGGCGATGGCAGCGATACGCGGGGCGCCGGCGGCCGGGCCGGCAGCGCTGAACATCGTCAGGATGCCGGGGAGGGCGAACGTCGGGATCAGCACAGCGATACGGCGACGCACGACGTCGGTCAAGGGCGCCCGGGACCGAACACGACTGCGGCCGCCGGAACCTGGGCGTATCACCTGTCGGACGGTATCAGCGTGGAACCTGCGTCGAGGGGTGGTTGCACGCTTCCGTCGGGCCCGATCCCTGTTTTGCGCACACGTAACAGGAGTGGAATCAGGAATTGTCGTTCTCGCGCGCAAGTCTTTCGATCAGCGGCCGGGTGCGATAGGGAATCGCTTCGCGCATCACGACGGAGACCGTCGTGCGTTCGACCCCGGGAACCGCGAGAATGAGCCCGGCCACGCGATACAGATCATCTGCGTCGGCGGCCGAGACGCCGATCTGCAGATCCGCTCCGCCCGAGACGCCGACCACCTCGGTCACCTCGGCAATGTCCCGCAGGCGATCGATGACCGCTTCGAGGCGGTGTTGGTCCGTCACTGCGCCCACGTACGCGCGGAGGGGATACCCCAGGTCCCGAGGGGAGACGAGCCGGTCCATCGGTGCGAGGGTATGTGAGTCGTCCCAACGAGAGAGTCTGGCCTGAACCGTGTTTCGCGCCAGTCCGAGAACCGAGGCGAGGTGGACTCCGGTGGCGCGAGGGATGTCGCAGAGCGCGAGCAACAGGCGAGCATCGGTGCGGTCGAGCTTGGTCACGTGGTGAACTGTGCCACACGGCGAGCGGAGCAGCCCGAAGTATGCAGTGCTCACGAACTTGATCGTGATTTCAAAAATCGGTGTTTCTCACATTTATCGCGTAAAAACCGGAGCGGGGCTTTCGCCCCGTTCCCGAGATGCCCGATGGTCACGACATGGTTAAGGTGAGTCCAGAAGTTTGCCCCAGATGTGTGGTCCGGGTGCTCGGTCCGGCCGTCATCGATGTGAGGAGTCGTCTCGGTGGAGATATCTGATTACGTGAGAATTCTCCGCGCGCGGTGGATCGTGATTGTTCTGACCACGGTGATCGCCGCGGCGGCGTCGCTGGTGTTCTCACTCGTGTCCACGCCCGTCTACGAGGCGTGCACACGCCTCTACGTCTCCACCGGCTCGTCGTCGTCCTCGGTGACCGAGGTGTACCAGGGCAACCTGGCGTCGCAGCAGCGCGTCGCCTCCTACACGCAGCTCCTCGGCGGCGAGAGCGTCGCGCAGCGCACCATCGACAGCCTCGGCCTCTCCATGAGCCCGTCGACGCTGGCGTCGAAGGTCCGCACCACGTCGTCGCCCGACACCGTGCTGATCGACACGTGCGTGTCCGACGCCAGTGCGACGACCGCGCGCGATCTCGCCAACGGCATCGGCACCACGTTCGTGGACTTCGTCGACGACCTCGAGACGCCTCCCGGCGGCGGCGCTCCGCTGGCCCAGGTCAGCGTCGTCGAGCCGGCACAGGTTCCCACCGGCCCGATCTCGCCGAAGACCACGCGCAACCTCGCGCTCGGTGTGGCCGTCGGCCTGCTGCTCGGTATCGCGCTCGCCGTTATCCGCGACCGGCTCGACAACACCATCAAGGACCGCACCACGCTCGCCGACCTCTCGGGCGTTCCCGTCGTCGGCGTCGTGCCCTTCGACAAGACGATCAAGGAGGAGGCGGCGCTCTCGTTCGCCGAATCGTCCTCCGGCACCGCCGAGGCGTTCCGCGAACTGCGCACCAACCTCCAGTTCCTCGAGGTGGACTCGCCGCCGCGCGTCATCGTCGTGACGTCCGCCGTGCCCGCCGAGGGCAAGACCACCACGGCCGTCAACCTCGCGCTGGTCCTCGCCGAGGCCGGCCACCACGTGGCTCTCATCGAGGGTGACCTCCGTCGTCCCCGTGTCTCGAAGTACCTCGGCCTGGTCGGGTCGGTCGGCTTCTCCACCGTGCTGTCGGGACAGGCGGACGTGGAGGAAGTGTTGCAGCCGACCAAGTTCCACGGTGTCGACGTGCTCGCCTCCGGACCGTTGCCGCCCAACCCGTCCGAGCTGCTCGGGTCCGAGGCGGCGCGCACCGTCATGGACACGCTCCGCGCGAGCTTCGACTACGTCGTCGTCGATGCACCGCCGCTACTCCCCGTCACCGACGCATCCGTCATCACCGCGCACGCCGACGGCGCCATCGTCGTGGCGCGCCACGGCCACACCAAGCGGGACGAGCTCACCCGTGCACTGGGCAACCTGACACAGGTGGGTGCCCCGATCCTGGGCGTCATCCTCACGATGGCCCCGTCGCGCGGCAAGCGGGACTACGACTACCGCCACTACTACGAGACGGACACCACGGTCGCTCGTCAGGACGCTCCGTCCGCCGCCGTGCGGCCGGCAGCGCCGGTCGTGGTGCCCGAGCCCGCACCGGAACCCGCTCCCGAGATCCATCCCGCGCCTCGCTACGAGCCCACCCGGAGCCATGGCGGCCGAGCTGCCCGGCGTCAGGCCGAGAACGCGAACGGCAACGGCAACGGCAATGGCAACGGGTACGAGGCCGAGCAGGTTCCGAGTCGGTCGACGATGCGTCCGCCGCCTCGCCGTCCGTATCAGTCCTGACAGAGGCGGGTGCTCGAACCCGCACCGTGTGAACGACGAAAGCCGCAGACCAGGGGTCTGCGGCTTTGTCATAGGCGACGGTGCCCGCCAGTGCGCCTCTCGGCAGGTGGCCGCTCGAAGCGGCTGATGGTTGGTACCCGGGGCAGTGGAATCGAACACCGTCGGCCTGTTCAACGGCACCCGTGGCCGGAGTATTCCGGGTGCGCCCGGGCTTCACTCGGTGGTGCAACCGCACTCTCGCCTAGCCTTGACCCATGTCCTGGACGGTGCGCCTCGCGCTGGTGATGGCGTCCCTCGTGGTCGCCGGCACCGTGGGACTCGGCGCCTCGGGATATGTGCTGTTCACCCGTGCAGCAGAGGATCCGGTGACGGCCGTCGACGCCATCATCGTGCTGGGTGGTGAGCACGACGGGCGCGAGGAGTACGGCCTCGACCTCGCCCGTTCCGGAGTCGCCGACACTGTCGTCCTGTCCGATCCCTACAACTCGCGGGATCGGCGCATGGCAGCGTGGTGCGCGTCCGGCACCGCGACCCTGACGGTGCTGTGCCCCGCGCCGGTGCCGAGCACCACGCGAGGCGAAGCGATCTTCACGCAACGCCTGGCGCAGCAGTACGGATGGTCGCACGTCATGGTGATCAGCTGGCGGTATCACCTTCCGCGCGCGAGATACATCTTCGGACAGTGCTTCTCGGGTGAGGTCACCATGCGGGCCGTTCCTCGGTCGTATGCCTTCTCGCTGGCCGACTGGGAGTACACCTACCTCTACCAGGTCGCCGGCTTCGTCAAGGCTCGCGCGCAGGGCACGTGCACCGACGTCTCTCAGCGCAGCTTGCGATAGAGCGTCACACCGAAACGTAGGGACAGGTAGCCGAGCAAGGCAGCGGCCGCACCGGCCAGCACGTTCGCGCCGATCCCGAGAACGATGGTGCGCACCCGGCCGGGGCCGGTCGTCGCGCTCGCCTGCAGGCCCAGGGCGGTGAACGGTGCTGCCGCCCCGGCGAATCCGAGCAACGCGGCGGCCCACGGCGTGTTCCAGCCACCGGCGTAGTGCGCACCCATCGCGGCCACCACCCCGTACAGCGCGGACGCGGCGACGTTGGCCGCCAGCACCATTCGCTGGGGTGCCCTCGACATCGAGGTGGCTACGTAGTGGACCACCGTGCCCAGTGTTCCGCCGACGACGAAGGCCACGGCGGAGCTCATCGGCGCACGATCGAGGCGGTGAGAAGAGCGCCCGCCGCCATCGCCGCGAGAGCGACGACGGGTGTGACCACCAGGAAGACGACGCCGATCCACGCGGTCGACAACGCGGATCCCACCACCGCGTACAGGGAGAAGCTGGCGAAGCCGCCGCAGAGTCCGATCGCGAAGACGCGGAACGGGTTCGTGGGGGATCTCGTCGCTCCCAGGACGAGACCCAGTGCGAGACAGCCGATCACGAGCATCGCAGCGACGGTGACGCGAAGTCCGGCCGCGGGGACGGCATCCGACAGAACGGCGTGACGGCCGGCCGACCCGATCGCCCCACCCAGCGCGACGAGCACCACGTCCGTGACCGGGGGACGCGGCACTGTCAGTTGTCCCCCGAGTCCGTGTCCCCGGACTCGGCGTCGTCCGCGTCGGTTGTGGTGGTCGTGGACGTGCGGGTGCGCCGCGTCGTGGTGGTCGGCTCGTCGGCCGTCGTGGCCGCGGTGGTGGTCGGCGGAGGCGTGGTGGTGGGCCGGGGTGTGGTGACGGGCGCGATCTGCCACGTCGGGGACGGCGGCACCTCGATGGTGGGCGCGTAGGTCAGGCTGCCCACGACGGCGACCGTGCCGTCGATGGGTGGGGGAGAGACCCGTCGAACGTCCGCGTCGAACACTCCGCCGGCGGCAGCGACGGTGAGCCCGCCGGCCAGGGCGGCCGCGGCGATACCCATCACGACGGCGACGGCAGCTCTCTCACGCATGGTCTCCGCGCTCCGTTTCCGCCCGTGTCCTCGAGCCGAGTCATACCGTAGCCGGGGAGACGGCGGGTGGCAGTCCGAACTTCGATCAGCGAGCGCCCCAGATCTCGAACAGCGGACCGAGCGCCTCCGAGATGGCGTCGCCCACCCGCTCGTACACGTCGGTCGACTGACCGATGGGATCCATGATGTCGAGTTGTGTCACCGGGTTCGCCGCGCGCTCCGAGACCCACGCGGCCGGGTCGATCACCCCGGTGCGCCGCGCGAACTCCGCCGCCTCGAGCAACGTGAACGTGCGGCGGAGGTTGCGCGGCGCCACCGTCAGCACCTCGTCACGGTGCCGCGAGGTCATCGTCAGCACCAGATCCGCCCCGGACGCGATGGTCGGGGTGAGTCGGCGGGCCACGAACCCGGTGGGATCTCCGCCCAGGGACTCGAGAACGCGGGCCGCCTCGGCCTGGACACCGTGCCCGATCACGGCACGAGTGCCGGCGCTGTCGGTGGTCACGTCCAGGTTCAGGTCACGGGCGAACGCGGCGGTCAAGCGTTCCGCGGTGGGGGAGCGGCAGATGTTGCCCGTGCAGACGTAGAGGACATGCATGAGCGGAGTGTAGGTCCGCCCCGGTGTCAGGTGCGCGCGTTGTCCGTCGTGGTGTACGCCTGGTCGTCGAACCGCAGGCTGTCCCCTCCCGCGCGCTTCGCCTCGTACATCAGACGGTCGGCGCGGCGGATCAGCAGTTCGACGTCGTCGGCGTCGCGGGTCCACCGGCTGCCGGGGATCCACGCCACTCCGGCACTCGCCGTGACCGGTACCTCGTCGGCGTCGCACCGGACGGCGGCGTGGACGTCGTCGAGACGGTTCCGCATCTCCGCCCACGGCACGATCCCGACGACGCAGAACTCCTCGCCGCCGAGACGGGCGACGTACGCCCAGGTGGTCGTACTGGTCTGCAACCGTTCGGAGACCCGTCGCAACACCTCGTCGCCGCCCTCGTGGCCCACGCGGTCGTTGACCGACTTGAACCTGTCGAGGTCGATCACCATCATCGCCACCACCTCGTCGTGACGTGCCGCAGCCAGCAGCGGCGCGTGCACCACCGCGCTCAGCCCCCGACGGTTCAGCGCCCCGGTCAGTGGATCGGTGCCCGACTGGTACGCGTCGTCCCGCAGGTTCGACAGCGGGATCTGCGAGAGCAGCGGTGCAAGAAGGAACAGTGCCAGCTGCACGACCAACAGGACGGACAGGTAGGCCACGTCGCTGTCGCCCTCCGCGGCGGCCGAGCCGAAGAAGTACAGGGACACGGCCACCGTCAGCGCGATGTGCGCCACGAGCGTACGGATCGAGTGGAAGTAGCCGCAGTAGATGCCGAGAAGGGCGAACACCACGGACACGGTGAACGAGGCCTGCACGTCGGCCAACATCGACAGCCCCACCACCAGCGCCACGTCGTCGCCGAACAGGAAGACGAGGGATTGTCGACGAGTCGGCCACGTCCCGCGGAGCCACAGCAGCGCCGACACGGCGCCCGTGACCAGGCAGGCGATGAACACGGCGCGGGCGGCAGGTGAGGGAGGTGCCCCGCTGGTGAAGAGCAGCAGGGAACCGGCGAGCACCACCATGAGCACCACTGCGGCCATCATGCGGCGGTAGGGCCGCTGCAGTCCGCGCTGCGCCATGTAGCCGGGCATCGCGGAGTAGTCGAAGGGTCGACTCCACCACTCGCCCACAACACGGAACATCGACTGGCAACTCTCGGCTGGGAAGAATGGTGAAAGGTAAACCTACTCACAGGTTCGTGACGACGCCCCGCTTCGTTACAGCACTGCGGCCTCGCGTGGCAGGATTTCGAGCATGGCTGATGAACTCTCACGACAGCGCCCGAGTGTCGTCGTCGTCGGCGGCGGATTCGGCGGGCTGTACGCCGCCCGGCGACTGCGCCGCATCGACGGCGACGTCACCGTGATCGACCGCGGCACCTCGCACGTCTTCCAACCGCTGCTCTACCAGTGCGCCACCGGCCTGCTGTCCGAGGGATCCATCACCTCGCCGCTGCGGCACCTCCTGCGTCGACAGAAGAACACCCACGTCGCGCTCGGGGAGGCGTCGGGCATCGATCTCGAGAAGCGACGTCTCACCGCGTCGCGTATCGACGGGTCGACGTTCGAGCTGCCCTTCGACTACCTCGTGTTCGCCGCCGGCATGCGGCAGAGCTATCACGGCAACGAGGAGTTCGCGAAGTACGCGCCCGGAATGAAGACCGTCGACGACGCGCTCGCGATCCGCCGCAAGCTCATCAGCGCGTTCGAGATGGCCGAGTCGCTGCCCACTCCCGAGGAGCGGCGGCCCTGGCTCACGTTCGCGGTGTCCGGCGGCGGCCCCACCGGCGTCGAGATCGCCGGACAGATCCGTGAGCTCGCCGTCGGGGCGCTCGAGCACGAGTTCCGCTCGATCGACCCGAGCGAGGCGCGGGTGCTGCTGTTCCACGGCGGTGACCGCGTCCTCGAGTCGTTCGACGCCACGCTGTCGGCGAAGGCTCAGAAGACCCTCGACCACATCGGGGTGGAGACCCACCTCGGGGTCCACGTGACCGACGTGACGGCCGACCACATCGAGGTCACCCGCAAGTCGGACAAGCAGAAGACGACCTACGACACCCACACCGTGCTGTGGACCGCGGGCGTCGAGGCGGTGCCGTTCGCCGGCACCCTGGCGTCCGCACTGGGCGTCACGCAGGCACGCGGCGGACGCATTCCGGTGGAGAAGGACCTCTCGGTCGCCGGGCACCCCACCGTGTACGTCGTGGGCGACGTGGCCGCGCTGAACGATCTGCCCGGCGTCGCGGAGGTCGCCATGCAGGGCGGCCGCCACGCGGGCGCGATGATCGCCAAGACCATCGAGAACGGGACGCGCGCGTCGTCGCCGTTCAAGTACCACGATCTCGGTAGCGCGGCCTACATCGCGCGTCGGCACGCCCTGCTGCAGGCGGGCCCCATCCAGCTCTCGGGCTTCGCCGGGTGGGCCGCGTGGGGCGCGATCCACATCGCGTTCCTCTCGGGTCGACGCAACCGTGCCGGCACCTTGATCAACTGGGCCGCGACCCTCGCCTCGGGAACCAGACGCGAGCGAGCGGTCACGTTCGGCGATCCGGAGACCGCCCGCATGCCCTACGCGTGACCGGCCTCCGGACAAAGTGGACGCCTACCCCGTTTGTCAGGTCATAACAGCCGATGTGACGGCGATGGCGCGGCCTGGTTACACTCTGTGATCGCACGCGCTCGTCGTGCGGTACATCGGTCCGGACAAGGCGGCTCATGACAGTACTGGGAGTGTCGGTGGGCACCAGTGCCGTGCGCTTGGCCAGGCCCGTTCAGGGGCTGCGCGCGGGCGTCGAGGCCGCCTTCCGCCACCGCGCCATCGACACCACCTTCGACCAGGCCGAGCAGCTCGCGGCCGAGTCCATCGGCGTCATCCTCGCCGACCCCGCCGACCCCGAGTCGATCTCCGCCACCGGCGTCGCCTACCGCGACGACGCGCAGGCCGGCGCCGTCGCCCGGGCCATGGCCCGCCAGCACATCGTCAACTACCGCCTCGTCCCCGAAGTGCATGCCGCCGTGCAGTTCCTGCGGTCCACGGGCGACCTCGACGGGCTCCACGTCGTCGGGTTGTACGACCTGGGCAGCTCGGGTCTCAGCGTCACCGTCGTCGACCTCGACAACGGGCAGGTGCTCGCCTCCGAGCGCAGCTTCGCCGTCAGCGGCAACATGTTCGACGCCACCATCCGCGACAACCAGATCGGCCGCCAGCAGAGCGGCCTGGACGACGTGGACGGACGCGAGTTCGAGCTCCGGTGCCGCGTGGCCAAGGAACAGCTCTCCTCGAGCGGCGCCGTGTGCCTGCCGGGTATCGGCGGGCTCATCCTGCTGTCCCGCGAAGCGTTCGAGTCGATGGTCGCCGTCCCCATCGAGCAGTCCGCGCGGCTCACGCGCGACGTCATCACGCGCGCCGGCCGCCCCGTCGATGCTCTCGTCATGATCGGCGGCGGATCCCGCATACCCCTGGTCCGGGCGACGCTCGCGGGCTGGGTCGGTCTGCCCACCATCACGCCCGCGGAGCCCGAGCTGGTCGCCGCGAAGGGTGCGGCACTGTCCGCGACTCCCGTGGACGGCCAGTCGAACTCCGGTCCCGTCCCGATGGCCGCCCCTCGTCCCGCTGCTCCCGCTCCGACCGTCGCGGCACCGCTGGTGTCCGCTCCCGTGGTCGCCGGGCCGGTCGAGCCGCGCACGCCGGACGCACCGGCGCCGGAGAAGGCGCTCAGCGCACCGTCCGCGGAGACCATGGCCTACAGCGACGTGGAGAGCCGTGAGCACTCTGCGCGCGACATCGACCATGCGGCTCGCGACTCGGAGCATCGCCCCGACGTGGCGGATCCGCGTGCGGCGGAGACTCCCTCGTGGCTCTCCGGGTCCGGTTCCGCAGCGCCGGAACAGCGTTCGTCACGCCCACGGCTGCCGCTCATCGCGGCCGTCGGTCTCGCGGTGATCGCTGCCGTCGGGCTCGCGCTCGGATACGGCGCCACGCCGTCGCAGTCCACCGCCGACGTCACGCCGGCCGATCAGGCGGGAACGTCGAGTTCGGACGCACCGTCCACGACGACGGCGACCACCACACGGACCACCACCACGGTGCCGCCGACCACCACCACCGTTCCCCCGGTCGCTCCGGCTCCGGTGGAGGCGCCCGCTCCGGCCGCCGAGGTTCCCGACGTGGCGCCGGCCCCCGCGCCCGCTCCGCCGACCATCCCGGGACTCCCCGGTGTGCAGCTGCCGCCCGGCATCCAGATCCCGCCGGGTCTCATCCCCGGGTTCTGATCCTGCCGTTCGCGGTGCATGTCGTTGTCCTGCTGTGAACGTCGTCGAACACGAGCGCCGTAGCCCCCGACGGCATCGCATCGCAGCGATGCCGCACTACGGCGTTCGTGTTCGTCGCGTGTCCGGGCCGTCAGGCCACGGTCACGAGCACTCGCTGTCGAGTGCAGCCTTGATGTAGCCGGCAGTCTGATAGATGTAGCTGCCGATCCATTCTCCGATCCCCTCCTGAGTGGGGTTGGGAGACATGGTGACCTCGCCGTCGAAGCACTGCTGGACGATGTAGCGCGACCGAGACAGGTGCGGCGTGTAGGTCACCACGATGATGTGTTTCCAGTTCTCCGCGGCGGCGCGGCGCTTGATCTCCTCCGCCTCGCCCTTCGTGGAGTACGGATCCGGGAGGAAGCACGACACCGTCACGGTGTAGGTGCCGTTGCAGATCTGCTGCATGCGCACGTCGTCCGGGCCCACCGAGTTGGAGAGCACCACTTCGGGTGCGTACCCCTGCTCGGCGATGTCGATGCCGTAGTGGAAGCGCCCGTAGGGCTTTCCCCCGAGCACCACGACGGCGTCGGCCGGTCGGAGTGGGTCTGTCTGAGGGTGGACGTACACGGGCCATCCCGCGGCCACGATGGCCACGAGCAGCACCGAGAACGCCACCAGAAGGCGGCGAAAGGTCACGAGTCTCAGCCACCGGTCCGCCGCAGTACGGACAGGACTGTACGGAGCAGGATCTTGACGTCGAGCCAGAGACTCCAGTTCTCGATGTAGAAGTTGTCGTAGAGCGCGCGGTCCTTGAGTGACGTGTCGCCTCGGAGTCCGTGCACCGCAGCCCATCCCGTGAGTCCGCCGGGCACGCGGTGACGCGCGGAGTAGCCCGGGATCTCGGTGGTGAACTTGTCGACGAAGTGCGGTCGCTCGGGGCGCGGGCCCACCAGATCCATGTCGCCCACCATGATGTTCCACAGCTGAGGCAACTCGTCCAGAGAGGTCTTGCGCAGGAAGCGGCCCAGTCGCCCGACGCGGTCGTCCTGGGAGATGTTCCACGTCGTGTCCGACTCGGTGCGCGACGCGGGTTTCATCGACCGGAACTTGAGGCAGGCGAACAGCTGACCGTTGCCGGTGACGCGCAACTGCTTGAACAGCACGGGCGCGCTCGGATCGGAGAACCGCACGGCTGCCGCGATGGCGAGCAGGAGCGGGGACAACACGAAGAGAGCCATACCCGCAAGGATGCTGCTCAGAACGCGCTTCATGCGCCAGGCGAGCGACCGGTGCGCGTCGCGTCGGATACGCACCAGCGGGATGGCGTGCAGTCGGTCCATCTCACCGGTGACGCTCACGAACTCGAACAGACGAGGCACCACGAAGATCTCGCAGTCCATCCGGTCGCACTCGCGCAGCAGTGTCAGCAGAGCCGACTCCCGCATCGCCGAGAACGCGATGACGATGGTGTCGATCTGGTGCAAATCGATGTAGGTCCGCAGCTGGTTCGCCAGCGGCTCGACGGGGATGTGGCTGGCCACGCTCGCCGGCATCGGTGAATCGTCCAGCAGGGCGTGCGGCTCGAGACCGTGCTCCGGGTAGGACTGCATGCTCTCGACGAGCTGCGTGGCCACGAGCCCGCTGCCGATCACGACGGTGCGGCGCTGGAAGCGCGGCCGACGCCGCAGCCGACGGGCGACGAAGTAGGACGCCTCGCGCCCCGCCATGGTGGCCGCCAGGACGGACAGGGAGATGAGGGCGGCCGTGAGCAGGGTGGTGGACGGCGCCACGATGACGATGGCGCTCATGGAGACCAACAGCACGATGGCGGCCATCAGCGGCAGATCGTCCAGCATCGACAGCGTGAGACGCTGACGACGGCGCTGCGGCAGCACCGCGAAGACGACGATCAGCACGGTCACGATCACTGGGTGGCCGTCGAACGGCGCGAGCGCGATCGCGAGGGAGACGAACATCGACTCGAGGACGATGCCGAGCACCGCGCTCAGGTGCAGAGCCGGCCAGCGCGACAGACGGCTGCGCGGATCCGGGATGTTGGGACGGAGCGGGATGGGCGGGGTGACCTCGGTGGCCGTCGCCTCCTGCGCTGCCTGTGCGTACTGCACGGCCTCGGCATGGCGGGCGAAGCGGGGGAGCAGGTTCTCCGGCTCGAGATCGGGTGAGTCCGCCCCGCGGCGCTTGTCGCCTCGGTGGTTGTCGCCACGGAGATCGATCGGCGAGGTGTCGGGGTGCGAGGTGGTCATCGGCTCGCCTCCGGCTGGACGGCTGCGGAGGTGTCGGACACATGGTCCAGCGCGTCACGAATGGCGGCGATCGTGGCGAACGTGGAACGACGCAGAAGGTGATCGGGGAACTCGACCTGGGCCGATTCCTCCAGATCCACGAGCACGGCCACGCTGGCGTGCGAACTCAGGCCGGCGTCGAACAGGTTCTCGTCGTCGCCCAGCGTCCACGGATCGACGGGTAGTCGACCGGCTCGGTGCAGCGAGCTACGGACGATGGTGTCCCGGGTTGGTGACGGGTGCGTCACGAGGGTTTACTCCTTGCCTACGGTTCAGACAGACAGTCACGCTCATATCGCGCCCCGCGGCGAATGCATCGTCGACTTACATGGAAGAACTCGACCGCGTCGGCTCTTGTGGACGCCGCAACAATCTACGAGAAGTGTATATGAGAAGTTTCCGTACCGCAGGAAGGTTTTGGTGAAGGCGTGAGTGAGATGCCGATCGGACGGTCGTCGGAGCGCGAGATGGAGGCGCTCCGGCAGTCGTTCGGACAGACGACGCGCTCCTGGGCGGACCACACGTTCGAGTCGACCGACTCCGGCTGGGTGGCGTTCAGCGGGTTGGACCGACCCGATTACAACCTCGCCCTGGTGCACGGCGGAGACGCCGCTGAACAGGTCGGACGGGTGATCGACTCGGTGACCGCGCTCCGCCGACCGGCTCTGGTGATGCTGGCCGGCGCCGGCCTCTCGGGGGCGCAGACCCTGGCCGACGCCGGCTGGGTGAGCCTGCAGGCCATGCCGTTCATGCACCGGTCCGCCGGTGGGTCGCAGCCGGTGGACGGGGTGCGCGAGATCACAGAGGCAGACCTGCCCGCCTGTCAGGAGGTCGCGTCGCTCGCGTTCGGGGTGGGGCCCGAGCTGGCCGCCGCCGTCTACACCGCGGAGACGCTTCGCCGTCCCGACGCCATGGCGTTCGGCCTGTTCGTCGACGACGAGCTCGTCTCCTGCCTCCTGTCCTGCCGCGCCGGCGACACCGTCACGGGGTGGGCGCTGGCCACCCACCCCGACCATCGCCGTGCCGGACACGCGGCGCGCCTCATCGCGGGCGGCAAGCACGTCGAGACCGGACTGCACGGGCCGTCGCAGGATCTGTGCCTCGCCTCCCCGGCCGGAGTGCCGCTCTACGCGTCGCTGGGCTTCCACACGACGGAGTACTGGCAGGTGTGGTCGCGGCCTCGGTGGGTGCTCGGCGCCGCGTGACGGCCGACACACTTTCCTGCCTTTGTCTTGGTGGGCGGGCGCGAAACACGATGCCCATCAGTGAACGGCTTTCGATGTGGAAGCCGCGGTCGGTCTTTTTCACACCGCCGTGTATCGCAGGTCTCTCGGGGCGGCGCGTCGCGTCGTGAATGCGCATTTCTTTGCTTGTGTATGGGCAGGCGCCGAGCGGGGGCAGGAGGTGCGCCGACCACGATGGTGAAGGGGTAAACCATGAACGACAGAGGTCCTTCGGGTTCGCGGCTCGACCGCCGCGCACTGCTCATGGGGGGACTGGCCGCTGGAGTGGGCACCACGCTCGCGGCGAGCAGCATCCTCGCGCAGGCCGACGACCCCGTGGCCGTGACCCTCGCGGCGGGCGAGACCGACCCCGGCGCCCTGCTCGGGTGGGTCAACGTCAAGGCTGCCCCGTACAACGCGAAGGGTGACAACGCCGCCGACGACACCGCCGCCGTCGCCGCCGCGTATACCGCAGCGCAGCAACAGAACCGGCCGCTGTACTTCCCGCCCGGCATGTTCCGGGTGCGTTCGCTCCCACAATTCGCCAACTACGCCACCGTGTTCGGAGCCGGCGCCGATCTGACGACGATCGTGCACACCAGCTCGGGCACGCTGCTCACCCTCAAGGGCCGTCAGCGCGTCGCACTGAAGAACCTGGGCATCTTCTCGCTGGATCCCTCGTCGCTGGCCGTGCTTCTCGACGCCTGCTTCCGCTGCTCGTTCGACTCGGTGGTCTTCCGCGGTAACCACACCCCGCAGAGCTACCCCCGGTTCCTGCCGCAGAAAGGCGTGTCGCTGATCAACAACACCGGCGGAACGTCGTTCGTGAATTGCGACTTCAACAATTACGGAACGGCGATGTCGACGACGGCCATTCAGTCGTACATCGCCAACTGCAAGTTCGCGACCAACTGGATCGGGCTGCTGGGAACGGGCAACAATTTCGCGTCGGGAATGTCGATCGTCAACACCGAGTTCGTCTCCGACATCAATGCGAACACCACCACGTCGCATCTCGTCGTGGACGGCCGGGCCAACGACTGGTGGCTCACCAACGTGTGGTTCGAGGGAGCGGCGACGGCCCTCACCATCGGTAAGGCGGGCACGGGCGGACCGTCGCAGTTCGGCATGGTCAACTGCAAGGTCGCCGCTCGCGGGATCTGCCTCGATCTGCAGCACTGCCGCCAGCCGTACCTCGCCAACGTGGCGTTCGACGCCGACCAACAGTCGAATCCCCAGCTCATCAGGGTGAACGCGCAGTATGTCGCGGAGGGGACCGCGATCAACCTCATCACCAGCCAGGGTGCCGACTTCCCCGGCAACACCTTCCCTGGTGGCTGGTCGGTGCTCGGCCGCGGCAAGCTCTTCTCCGCCGGCGGCGGACCCGTCGTCAAGTCGCCGGACGGCAAGAGTTGGCGGCTGTCGATCAGCAACACCGGTGTGGTGAGCGGGCAGAACCTCGGGGTGCTGTAGCGGTCAGCGCGGCCGATCGGTGCCGAGGGACTCGGTACTCAGGGTTCCGTCCGTCCCCACCACCAGACGCCAGTACGCGTTGGACTCGTCTTTGAGCACCACGCCCGCCTCGCGGCGGTCGGACAACCAGGTGCCGTCGGACAGGACGGCGGCGGTCACGGCATCGCCGCTGTCCCGCGCCTGCAGCAGGTCGACGTCGTCCTGCACGGTGCGCGTGACCACCGTGCTGGTGAAGGTGGGCCCCGACATGGTGCCGCGACCGATCACGGTCCACGCATCGGGGAAGACCGCGCCGTTCACGTCGTCGTTGACGCCCGAGATCAGGTTCACCGCGGTGCCCGTCGGGACGTGCTCCGCGTCGATGACCAGCTCGGCGGGCCGGCTGTTCGGGTCCGGATCGAAGATGATGTTGGCAAGGTAGGGCTGCCGGCAGTACAGCAGCTCGACACACGTGGTGCGCGCCGAGATCTTGCAGTTGACCATGCCGAACTGGGACGGCCCGCCGGTCTCGCGCGTGCCGATGCTCAGGGCCACCTCGGACCCCTCGAACCAGACGTTGGTGAACCACCAGTCGTTCGCGGGACCGTCGACGCGGACGTGCCGATCCGTCGTGTCCGGGTCGTTGTCCGACACGAACTCGACGTTGGTGAACGCCATGCCGGCGTTGAAGTCGCCACCGGTGCCGAGCACCCCGACACGGTTGCTCGTGAACTTCGAGGCCGTCACGTAGTTCTGGATGCACTCCGACGTCAGACCGATGCCGTAGTTGTTGATGTCGCAGTTGGTGAACGTGGTGCCGCCCGTGTTGTCGGTCAGCAGCACTCCGCGCTGGTTCTCGTACTGCGGGAACGTGGACGACGAGTGGTTGCCGCGGATGGTCACCGAGTCGAACGAGCAGCGGAAGCACGCGGACAGGGAGAAGCACGTCGACGTGGCGCCGGTGGTGAAGAACCCCATCCGGCGGAAGTTGACGCGCTGGCGTCCCCGCAGGTCGATCAGAGTGCCGTTCTGTTCGTACAGGACGGTGGTGACATCGGCGCCGTCGCCGTACACGGTGGCGTAGTCGGCCATCGCCGGCCACGCCGTCACCCGGTAGGTGCCGCCGGGCAGGTAGACCGCAGAGGCCTGGGTGATGCCTTCGAACGCCCGCGCGATCGCCTCGGTGTCGTCGGTGGTGCCGTCGCCCGTCGCCCCGAAGTCACGCACGTTGCGCGCAGCCGGGGTGTCCGTGACGTTCGGCGACTGGAACTGCACCGACTCGGCGTCGTCGCGCGAACACGCGACCGCGAGCGGAACGGTGGCGGCGACGAGGGTGCCGGTGAGCAGCCGTCGCCGGCCGAAGGAACTCGCGGTCACGCGGTGACCTGCTGTCTCTGCGGTTCGATGGTTCGGGCGAGCACCGAGGAGATGATCGTGCGGCGCATGTCGGCGTGGTACGCCGAGTGGTCACCGACGGGCGCGCTGACGATCAACGGCACGGTGCCGCTGCGACGCTGGATGCGTGTGAGGCCCTCGGGCCCACGCTGATCGACGAACCAGCGGTGATCGGCCGGAGCCAGGATCACGGTGGCGTCGACGTCGTTGTCCGCCAGCGAACGCAGGATGACCTCGGGAACCTGGGTCACGCCGCGCACACCGAGCAGCCGCCACGCCCGGTACGGCAGGTGCGTCTGCAGTGCGTTCTTGATGCGCGCCCGGGGCGTCTTCTGCCACGCCGGATCCGACCGCGGGATGCCCAGATCGGCAGGATCGATCTCGCCCTGCGTCGACTTCTTGCGCTTCCAGCTCCACGCGATGGCGTTCACCATGACGGCGCCGCCGGCCCCGATCTCCGTGGCGGCGTGGGCCGCGTTCCACGACCCGGAGCAGATGCCCGTGAGCACCACGCGACGCGGATCGGCATGCGCCGCACGGGCGGCCGCGACCACGTCGTCGGCGCTCTCCGCCGAGTAGATCGGAGTGTGCTCGTCGGCACGCACCACCTCCGATTCACCGGTTCCGCGTCGGTCGAAGCGCAGCGCGGACGCACCGGAGCGCGCCGCCTCGCGAGCGAGCTCGACCCACAGCCGCGCCGGTCCGGTGCGCGTGTCGTTCGCCGTGGCGCAGAAGACCAGAGTGGGTGCGGAGTCCGGTGTCCCGACCGGAGTTGATCGGATGCCGAACAGGCCGTGCGCACCGATGCTCTCGATGTGCTCGGTGAAGGTCGACCCGTCGCTCGCCTGGTGCGTGACGCTGGTGGTCGGGGTGAACTCGACCGCGCAGTCGCGGGCGGAGTCGTGTGCGCCGTCGAGGATGTCGACGACCGCGCGGATCGCCGTGTTCGGCAGCGGCACCAGGAAGCTCTCGGGCGTGACGAACTCGGTCATCGTGCCGACGTGCCGCACCGTCGCGCCCGACCGCTCGATCGCCTTGTCGAGCCGAGGCGAGGAGTACCCGTCACGCAGCGCGAAGATCCACTGCGACACGGCGGGTGACGCCGCGGTGAGTTCGAGGGCGGACAGCGCTGCCGCGGCCTCGGTGGACAGCGAGTGCCCGATGGTGTGCAGATCGGTGTCGTCGGTGTCGGTTCCGACGGTGTCGGTGCCCACACCGAGCCGGTACAGCGCCTGCTGCTCGCGCAGGTACGCGCGGCCGCGCGGCACCGGATCCCACAGGACGACCGTGTGCAGCGGGCCGACAGCGTCGGCGGCGCGATCGAGAAGCAGGGCACCGGCGCGCAGGCCGACGGCGGAGACCGTGGTGCAGCCGAGCGAGCGCACCAGGCTCACCGCGTCCCCGATGCTCGCGAGCCACCCGTCCATCGCCGCAGCGTCGTTCTGGTCGCCGCCCGAGTCGCCCACACCGAGGTAGTCGAACCGCAGCACGGCGAAGCCGGCCGCGGCCAACTCCTGCGCGAGCAGCTTGAGTCCGCGGTAGGTGTCGACGTGCTCCTTGCCCATCGACGGGCACAGCACGATGCCCGCGCGCGCGTGGTCGCCTTCGGGAAGGTGAACCACGCCGAACAGGCGACGGCCGTCCGATCCGAACCAGGTCGGTGTCGTCGACATGGGTGCTCGGTCCTCTCGGGAGTGCGAGCCGATCGGGCTCGGGGTGCGGGTGGAGTGGAGGGTCTGGTTCACTTGGTGACCCGGAAGGTGCGGCGGCCGGTCTGCGTCCGAGGGCGGACGGGCCGCGAGGTGGTGGGCTCCGCGGGACGGGTCGCCTTCGTGACCGTCGTGTCCTGCGCAACCTTGTCCGCCTTGTCGGACGCGGCCGGCGTGGTCGTGTCGGCCTTGGTGATCGAGACCGGCTCGGGCGTCGCGCTGGTGTCGGCGTCGTCCGTCTCGGACTCGTCGGTGTCGACGTCCTCGACGTCCGCGGTGATGGTGTCGTTCACCTCGGACTCGGTCGAGTCCTTCTCCGCGACACCATCTTCTGCGTCGTCCTGCGGAACCTCGATCGGCTCCGCCGTCACCACGTGGAAGCGGTCGGTCTCGGCGTCCGCCGGCGACTGGACCACGTCGTAACGCTCCTCCTGGCGGGGCTCGGGACGGGCGGCGCGCTCGGCACGAGGTGCCGGCTGGACGGTGTCCCAGCGATCCTGGTGATCGTCCCGGTAGCCGTCGGTGCGGTAGCCGTCATTGCGGTGGTCGTCGTTCCGGTGGTCGCGGTCGCGGTAGTCGTCGTTCCGGTACTCGGACTCGTGGACCGGCGACGGCGCGCGGTAGGACTGCGGTGCGGTCGGACGCGCAGCGGTGGTGGTCCGGGTGGTGGTCGGTACGTCGCGCACCTCGGCCACGGGAGCAGCCTTCGGCGACGTCGCGGGCACGACGTCGTCCTTCGCGGCGGACGACTTCAGCAGCGAGAGCGGCCAGCGGCGAGCCGAGACGTGCGGCACCAGAACGGTTCCGGCCACGGCGACCCCGATGCTGTCGAGCTCGGTCAGCAGTGCGCGGAGCTGCGCGGCGGTGGTGGTGCCGTTCTCGACGGCCACGACGACGTGGTCGACGTGCACGGCGATGGCGAGCGCATCGGTCGCGTCCGCCACCGAGGTCGCGTCGATCACCACGTAGTCACGATCGGCCTTCAGGCTCTGCACGATGGTGCCGAAGCGCGGGGAGGCCAGGAACAGGGTGGTCCGATCGTCACCCACGCCCATGGGCAGGATGCTCAGACCCTCGACCTGGCTCGGCCGCGTGAGATCGGTGGCCGACCGCTTGGGCGAGCGTGCGAGATCGGCGAGCCCGCCGGCGTTCTGCATGCGGGACGACACTCCGGTGCCGTCGGTGCAGGCGTCGACCACGAGAGTCGGGCGGCCCAGTCCGCTGAGCGCACGCGCCAGGGCGAGGACGGTGTCCGACCCGCCGGCGGGGGAGACGCCGACGACCGCGATGGAGTGCGGGGTCGTCCGGCCGACCGAGGCGTCGAGGCGTAGTGCGGCGCGCCGTGCGTCCGCGGTGCGCGTGGCCGCCTTGACGTCACCGAGGAACGCGGTGGGAGCGACCGCGGCGACCTGGCCGGTGGTGCGGATGCGCTTGTCGAGCCGGTCACGCAGGTACGCCGCAGCGCAGCCGAGCAGCATGCCGGCGACGGCGCCCATGAGCAGGGTGCGCATCGGTGCGGGCCCGCCCACGGCGGCCGGGGTGGTCGCCGGGTCGACGACGGTCACCTTCGCCGCGGGAGCCGCGCCGATCTCCGTGGTCTCGATCTCGTTGACCAGATCACGGAACTCGGTGACCACCGCGTCGTTGATCGCCCGCGCACCGTCCGGCGTCGTGTCCGACACCGAGATGCCGATGAGCACGGTGGCCGGCGCGAAGGACGTGGTGACCGTCGACGCGAGAGCCGCCGGCGTGGTGTCGAGCTGCAGATCGGAGATGACACCCGACATGACGCGCTCACTGGTCACCAGGTTCACGTAGGACGTGACACGCTGCTGCGCCGCCATGTTGCCCTGGTAGGCGTCCGACACCGAGGTGCCGGTCGCCATCGAGACGTAGAGACGGCTCGAGGAGGTGTAGGAGTAGCTCAGCGTCGACGTGTACGCCGCCGCTGCCACCGTTCCCAACACGACGAAGGCCAGGATGGTCATCCACCGGCGTCGTGCGATGTTCACGTAATCGATCAAACCCATGATGCAGATCCTTTGCTCGAAGAGCGGTCGAGTGTGGAGATGTCGTCGGGAACGTGCGTGGTCGGAGGGGGTGTCTCCGCGCACTGTCGGGAGTACTCGCCGACGAGAAGCGTCACGATCCACACGAGAATTGCCAATTGGAGTGATTTGCCGATGGACTCGGTCGTCCCGAGGATCCCGCGCTCGAACAGCACGGGATACTCGATGAGCGTCAGCCCGAGCACCACGAAGAGGAAGTTCCTCGCGAGGAGCCATCGAACGGCGACCAGCACCATGACGAAGGTGAAGGTCATGGTGACGGCCACGCCGGCGTACCCGCCGAACACGAAGCCCTCACTGATGTTTCCCTCGGCCAGGGAGACGGACACGTTGCGCATGTCCACCGACGACCCACGGACCTGGTTGGCCCACGCGGTGCCGGACTGGAACTTCTCCGATCCGAGGAGCTGGGACGGGATGAAGTTGAGGAGCGCGTTCTTCACCACGTCGCCGTGCGAGATCCATTCCCGGCCCTGCATGTAGTACGCGTCCGTCGCGGCCTCGAGGAGGTCGAAGCGGCGCAGGATCGGCAGGAACGGTTGCACGACAGGGGGATAGCTGGCCTCGGCGGCCGCCGAGATCGCACGGGCCTCGGGATCCACCTTCAGCGACTGCAGGATGCCGAACGCGCCGATGGCGCCCGCCGAGATACCGAGCACGCCGAGGATGGTCCCGCGCGTCCACCCGATGAGGGCGAAGCGCACGGCGACGGCGAGAGCCGCACCGAGCACGGGGGTCTTGGACTCCACGATCACGGTCCACACGAGCTCCATGCCCATCAGGCCGAGCAGCAGGACCGCGGTCTGCCACAGCTTCTCCGGTCGCGCGAAGACGATGAGGCCGAGGGCGCCCACCGTCGCCATCGTGGCGGCGAAGTCGAGGAGCGGGTTGGAACTGCTGACCTCACCGGCGGATCCGGTGTTGCCCGTCGCGAAGGACACGAAGCGTCCGCCGAGACCCAGCACGTAGATGGTGCCGAGGCTGCGGAAGAAGTACGGATCCGCGACGGCCGCTCCGATGGTGGTCCGCTCCTGCGGTCCCCGGCGCCACCGACGGAACAGCACGTATCCGACGACGAGAGCCACGTAGAACCACAGACCGAACACGACGGGCTTCAGCACCTCGGCGATGCCGATGTCGTAGCCGATGTTCGCCAGTCGCGGGTCCGCCAGGCTGTCCGCGAACTGCGGCTGCGGGAGCGTCCACAGCAGGACGAGGGGACGCGCCACGTAGCTCAGCGACCAGTAGGCGGACTGCGCCAGCAGGAACACCTTGGCGACACCCGGCACGAACATCGCGGACACGACGAGGGCGACGATGGCCGCAGTGGTGAGCGCGACGGCGGTGAAGGCGGTCACGGCGCGACCCCCGTCGGGCGGCGCAGGGCGACGATGTCACAACGCATCGGTCATCTCCCGTGCTCGGTCCACGTACGCGTGGTGATCACCGACGATCCGCAGCCGGCCGCGCTCCGCCATCTCTCTGGCTGCATCAGGTTCGGTGCGGCACCACGCCAGGATGTCATCGAGTTCGTCCGAGCTGGAGAAAAGACGGCAATCCCGTCCGTCCTCCAGCAGCGCCATGTGCTCGTCCGTGCGCTCACCGACGAACAGACCGCCGGCCGCGGGCACCTCGAACGTGCGGCACGTGTGGGTGTCGCGGTTGTCCGAGTTCAGCAGGACGAGGTTGGCCAGCACGGCCGACACCGCCACCGAGAACCCCTCGCCGTACACGGCGCCGCCGATGTGAGCCGACGTCGTCCGCAGCGCGGACACCCGTCGCCATCCCGGACCCTGGACCGTCATCGCCGAGCCGTGCGTGCGGGCCAGCTCCACCATCGAGTCGCGGCGGTCCGGTCGGCAGGCACCGATGAAGCCGACGAGGTACTCGGCCGGATCACGACGGGCGGTCGGACGGTGCCAGGCCGGGTCGTACGCGCTGTGGACGAAGAGCGTCGACTTCGCGCCGCGCGACTCCAGCTCGGGCACGTTGTGCCGCTTGGTGGTGACGACGAGGTCCCAGTCGGCCTCGCGGCGCAGGTACTCCGGCGTGGTGTTGTACGGGTTGGACACGTCGTCCGGGCTGTAGTGCACGTGCAGACCCGCCGGCAGAGCCAGCAGTCGGTCCTGGTCGAGATGCACGGTGCGGAACGCGAACAGCATGTCGGGGCGGAACTGGGCTGCCGCCGCCTCGATGCGGCGGTGCAGCGCCTCGAGCACCCAGGGGGCGCGGCCGCGGCCGAGCTTGCTGTACACCCACGGCGGGGACAGCCGGGTCGGCAGCGCGACCGGAGTGGTGTCGACGACGAGCACGGTGTGGCCGGCCTCGCGGAACCCGTCGGCCATGGACCGGGCGTTGCTGCCGATCCAGTCGTCTCCGAGGAACAGGATCTTCATCGACTTGCCTCCCGGAAGCGGCGAACGGCGAGGGGAACGGTGGGGGCATCGGAGGCGACCACGGCCATCGGCACGGTGGGTGCCTCCGATTCCGCGTGCAGCGCATCGTCGTTGCGGCGATGCAGCATGCGCACCCGGAACAGGTACCAGGCCGCGACTGCGACCTCGCAGGTGAGCGTGCCGTAGACCAGCGCCCACACCGACTCGGTGGACAGCGCGGTGGCCAGCGCTCCCGCGGCGAAGACGGTGCCGACGACGGCGCCGATCAGCACTCCCTTGGTGTCCTGGCGGACCGGCAGGATGGCGGTGGTGACGAACGAGGTGATGGCGGTGAAGGGCAGGATGAACACCTGCACGCGCATGATGTCCACCGCGGACGAGAACTGATCGCCGAACACCAGCGAGATCAGCAGCGGCGCGCTCACCCACAGCCCGACGGTGGCCACGACGGCCACACCCACGCACGCGGTCAGTCCGCGCAGTGCGTTCTGCCAGAAGTGGTCCTCCCGGCCGCGGGCCAGCCGCGGCAGCAGGCCGTAGCCGATGGCGTCGAGCAGCGACTGGAACGCGCGGATCAGCCGGTCGCTCGCGGAGAAGATGCCGAGCGACGCCGCGGACAGCGCCACGGAGTAGAAGGTCGCGGCGCCCTGGCCGTAGCTGGTGATGAGCAACCGCGAGGTCAGGACGGGCACGCCCATGCGGACCATCCCGGTGACGTCCTTCGGCTTGCTCGGCGGGCCGAACTCGCGGATGGTGAGCCGCCAGGTCAGGGCCACGGACACCACCGACGACGCCAGCAGGCACAGCATCGCGACCGCGGCGCTGGGGAACATCGGCAGCAGCGTCACCAGCAGCACGAGGTACAGGATGCGGCCGATGCCCTGGTAGACCACGCCGATGCCGAAGCGGGCCTGGGCCACGAGCACCCAGTCATCACCGAACGACGCGAAGCCGCCGGCGAAGAGGCCGAGCAGGATCATGTGCAGGTGGACGTGCGCACCGACCAGGAGACTCGCTAGCAGCCCGGTGCCCATCACGGCGAGCACCGTGGCGCGCAGCGCGAGGTAGTTGCCACGGAGCTGGTTGAGGTTCTCGTCGTTCGCCATCGCCGCGAGGAACGTGGTGATGCCGAAGTCGACCAGCAGCGAGCCGATGAAGTACGCCGACATCGCGATCGCGAGCAGACCCAGCCCCTCGGTGCCGAGGATGCGGGCCGTGAGCGGCAGCGTGACGATCGTGACCAGGTACTGGCCGTACTTGCCGAAGCTGACGAAGGCGATGTCGCGTACCGCCGACAGCTTGTGCAGCGATCCACGGCGGTGCTTCGGGGGCTCGGTGGTGGGGCCGCCGCGCGACCCGCCACGAGTGAGTTCACCGACCATGACGCACGCTCACGGTGTCGAGGACGTCCTCGAGGAAGCTCTCGACGGTGCGGGCCGATTCCTCGATGTCGAAGTGCGCGGCACGGGCCGGCGCGGCGGCGGACAGGCGCGTCCGCAGGTCACGGTCGGCGACGACGCGATCGAGCATGGCGGTGAGGCCCGCGCGGTCGCCGGAGTCGACGAGCATGCCGTTGACACCGTGCTCGACGATCTCCGCAGGGCCGCCGGGCCGCGACGCGACCACGGCGCAGCCGGCGAGCATGCCCTCGACCACGACCTGACCGAACGGTTCCGCCGTCAGGGTGCAGTGGACCAGCACGTCGGACATCCGCATGTAGTCCCGCGGATCGTCGACGTGGCCGGTGAAGGTGACGGGCAGCTCGAGCTCGGCGGCCATGGCCTCGAGCTCTGCGCGGTACGGCTCCTCGCCGAAGAAGGTGCCGCCGACGAGGAAGACGTGCGCCGGCCGGGTGGTCATCGCCGCGACCGCCTCGAGGAAGAGGACGTGTCCCTTCCACGGGGTGAGGCGGGCGACCAGACACAGCACCGTGTCCGCGGGAGCGGACTGCTCGGGGCGGGCACCCACCGGGCGGTCCGCCGACCCGTCGACGCCGGGGTAGGCGACCACGGCGGGCCGACGCCAGGTGGGCAGCGAGGCCAGCGTGGACGTGCTGTTGGCGATGAAGCCGCGACACGCGGTCCAGCCCAGAACGTGCAGCACGGCGGTGAACAGCGTGCCGAAGTACTCGCGGGAGATGCGGTCGTGGGAGTGCCACACCAGGGGCACGCCCGCTCGCCGTGCGGCGATGGTCCCCATGAGCAACGCCTTGGACGACTCGGCGACGACCACGTCGGCACCCGACTCGCGAACGACGGCGCCCACGGCCCACCCCAGCCGGAGCAGGCCGGTGACTCCGCCGATCATGCGGCGGACGGACATGCCCTCGATGGTCACGGAGCGGCTGTCGAACGCGCCGTCCACGACGACGGTGTCGATGCCGTCGGCACGGAGCTTGTCCACCATCGGACCCGTCTCGGTGAAGACGACGGTGACCTCGGTCTTGTCCATGGCGCGCACCAGGCGGTGCAGCGCGATCTCGGCGCCGGACGGCGCCGCGGTGTGGGCGAGGAACAGTGCGCGGGTCATCGCTGGACCAACTCTCGGTACACGTCGACGTGGCGGCGGGCCGAGGACTCCCACGAGAACGACTCGGCATGGGCGCGGCACGCGGCGGCACTCGGCACGTCGCCGCTCAGCGCGGTGGACAGGCGGTGGGCGAGTGCGTCGACGTCGCCGGCGGGCACCACGAGGGAGGGATCGAGGCCCGCGACGGCGTCGGGCAGGCCGCCGCAGTCGGTCACGACGGGGGCGCGTCCGCTGGCGCAGGACTCGAGGGCGATGAGCCCGAAGCCTTCGAGGCTCAGGGTCGGGACCACGGAGACGGTGGCCTCGGCGTAGAGCGCTGCGAGGCGCTCGTCGCTGGTCCGGCCGGTGAAGACGATGGAGTCGCCGGCGGTGGACTCGGCGGCCTGGCTGCGCAGTGCCGCCTCCTCGGTGCCGGTCCCGACGACGACGAGCTGCGCGTCCGGGTGGTCCGCCACGACGGCGGGCCAGGCCGCGACGAGCCGGTCGATGCCCATGCGGCGCTCGAGTCGGCGCACGCAGAGGACGGTGGGGCGAGTGTTGCTCGTTGCCGGGGTGACGGCGAAACGGTCCAGGTCGACACCCGGCGGGATGATCGTGATCGCGGCCGGATCGACGGCGTAGTCCTCGGTGAGGATGCGGGCGGAGTGCCCCGACAGCACGATGAACCGGCGCACGTCGAGGAAGCGCAGACGCTCGACCCAGTACTTGGCGCGCACCACCAGATCGCTCTCGCCGGACATGGCGCTCTCGGCGGCCCAGGGTCCGTGGAAGTGCGCCACCGACGGGTGCGCACCGCGCAGGCCGACGGTGGAGCGTCCGAAGAGGCTGAAGTGGCGGTCGATCACCGTGTTCCTCGGCAGACCGCGATCGGCGGAGAGGGCCGACCAGACGCGCGAGAGCGTGGAACCCGTCGAGGGTCCCCACGAGGACGTGCCGTGGTGGGCGTCGTCCAGATCGGAGTCGCCGAACGCGGACGCGGAGGCGCTGACACCGTCGAGGGCGGAGAGCGCGACGTAGAGATCGGTGAAGTAGCGGTTGAGGCCACCCGGCGAGTCGGCGAACCACTCGGCGCCGGTCATGTGTACCTGCACCGTGGCCGTGCGGTCACGAGTAGCGGGTGCGGGGATCATCGGGGTCGACAGCCTTTCGTCTCGGTCCGGTGCTCGTCGGTGCGTCCACGGCGCCGGGTTTGTGACTCCGAACCAAACTTCTGGATCGGAGCGTCCGGTGCGCCGCGTCTGCATCGGCGAAGCTCGGCCGTGCGCGTCGGCCCCGCTCGACACGCTGCTCGGTGAGGGATTTCTGCGATCGATGTGCCACTGACAGTCGCCCTGGGGCCCTACCTGGCAGTAAGGTGTGCCCGGTCGCATCCACGACCGGTATCGATCTCGCAGTTCCCTATTTCATCGTTTAACATACCGGAAGATTCTTTTGGGCGCCATACAGCAGGAGCTGTCCGGTTCCTGCGCTCGAAGCGGGTGCGACGTGAACAGGGCTGTGACAAGTGACAACGCAGGGGAATGACCACCCACCGAGAGGAAGCGCCGACGGATGTCCGACACCGAAGCTGTGACGTCGGTCCCTCGGGACGTGGTCGATTCGGGCGTTCTGTCCGGTCTCACCACGGTGTTGCTCTACGACCTGGGCCGTGGCGGCGCGACGGCGAGCCTCGTGGACGTCGACGAGATGGCGGTCCTGGGCTCCGTCGACTCCTCGGTGGCCGGTGGGGATGTCTTCGATCACATCGTGCTCGATCACATCGTCGACCGCGGCATTCTGGAGCGCCCCGCCGAGGGCGCGGACGACACGGACGTCATCGTCTTCTGCCGCCGCGTGAAGGAGTCGCTGTCCTCCGCGACCGTCGCGCGCACCCCCGGCGGCGGCACCACACTGATCACGCGTCAGGAGTTCGAGACCGCGGTTCGCCCTCTGCTCGACCTCTCGCTCGACACCGCGGCGTCGCTTCTCGGCGAGCGCGACCTCGACGCGGTGATCCTCGTCGGGGGCGGTTCGCCCATCCCGATCCTGTCGATCGCCGCCGCGGAACGCTTCGGCGTTCCGGTCCTCACCGCGCTGGACCCGCACGCGACGCGTGTGTCGGTACCGGCGCCGGCGCCCGAGCCCTCGTCCACGGATCGGACCGTCGCCTTCGCGGCCGCCCCCGCCGAGCCGGAACGCGAGCCCGACGCGTCGGCGCCCGCGGACGTCGTCGACGTGGGCGGGGAACCGGTGCCCGATCCGAAGCGCAGCAGGGTCCCCGTCGCCCTCGTCATCGCCTTCTCGTGCGCCGTCATGGCGGGCGCCGCGGCGTGGGCCTTCACCTCGATGCCCGAGCCGATGGACCCCGCCACGGTCAGCACCCCGTCCGTGGCACCCACCAGCGCGGTGGCGCCCGTCGGGTCGCGTGGAGTCCCGCCGCCCGTCACCACCACCGCCGACCCGTTCGCCGACGAGACCGACGGGGACTTCGGCGGTGGCGGGGACTTCGGTGGTGGCGGGGACTTCGGGGGGTTCTGATCACCTTTCTCGCGGCTACTGTCGTGCGTGATGTGAACGCGTGGGCCGACACCTCGTGTCGACGACCAATGGAGGAGCAGTGACGGTGAATCTCTCGGCGACGCCGGTGGGCGGGTCCCCGTTGCCCGCGGACCTCGATCCCGCGACGTACCGATCGCACTCCCTGCACTCGTCGGAGCGCACGTGGTCCGAGACCAACTGCTACGTCGACCTGTGGATCGAACTGCTGCACGCGATGGGCGCAGATCCGACACCCGCACTGGCGTTCGCCCTCAGCGCGGGGTTCGACGGCCGGCAGTGGGACTTCGTGAAGTTCCAGCCCGAGGATCTCCGCCTCCTCTACGGGGTGGACGTCTCCGAGATGAACATCTGGAAGCCGTTCGGAGAGCACCTGATCGAGAACATGCACGACGGTGTGCTGAGTACGGTCGAGATCGACGCCTTCTACCTCCCCGACACCGACGGCACCAGCTACGGCCGGGAGCACACCAAGACGACGATCGTGCCGACGGCCATCGATGCCGACGCGCGCCGGCTCGACTACTTCCACAACGCCGGTCTGTTCCGCCTCGAGGGTGACGACTTCGACGGCGCACTCGCTCGGTCGCTCGCTCCCGGAACGGTGGCGCTGCCGCCCTACGTCGAACGGGTCGTCGTCGACCGTGACGCTCTGGCCGCCGGTCCGGAGACCGACGATCACGACCTGCAGGTGGTGCGTGCTCACCTCGAGCGCGCCGATGCGGGCAACCCGGTGGAGCGCCTCGGAGAGCGGGTCGTCGAGGACGTCGCGCTGATCCAGCAGGCGGGCCCGGACTTCTTCCACCTGTGGTCGTTCGGCACCCTCCGTCAGTGCGGCTCCACCGCCGAACTCGCGGCCGACCTGGCCGAGTACCTCGAACGCCGCGGGGTCGCCGGTGCGGCGGCTGCCGCCGAGCCCTTCCGGGAGGTGGCGTCCGGCGCCAAGTCCGTGCAGTTCCGGATGGCGCGAGCCGCTCGGGGACGCGACGTCGACGTGCGTGACTCGATGGCCGGCATGGCAGCGGCCTGGCAGCGCGGTATGGACGCAGTGCGTTCGGCGCTGTGACCGCGCCGCTCGATCTGCTGGCCGACGCACACTGGACGCTCCTGTCGACCGATGCCGGTGCCGTCGAGAGCCCCGATGATCTCCCGGACGCCGATGCTGCTGTGCCCGCACGGGTTCCGGGTACCGTCGCCGGCGCGCTGGCCGCGGCGGGGCTGCCGATCGAGGACCTCGACGGGCGCGACTGGTGGTTCCGCACCGAGGTGCCGGTGCCGGACGGGACGGAGTCGATACGGCTGCATCTCGAGGGCATCGCCACCCTCGCGGAGGTCTGGGTCGACGGGACGCTGACGACGACCAGCACGTCGATGTTCGTTCCCGTCACCGTCGAGGCCCTCGTCGCCGGCACCGTCTCGATCGCGCTGTGCTGCCGTTCGCTCGACGCGGCACTGGCGAAGCGCCGTCCGCGCGGCCGGTGGCGATCGTCCATGATCTCGTCGCAGGGCCTGCGGTGGACCCGCACCTCGATGCTCGGCCGCGCCCCCGTGTTCACCGGCGCCCCGGCTCCTGTCGGACCCTGGCGCGCCGTGCGCTGTGTCGCTGTGGACGTCCCTGCCGTGACGGTGCGCGGGCTGGTGCGGGACGGACGCTGCGTCCTACAGGTCGACGGCACGGCCACGACCGGCGCTGCTGTGCGAATCGAGCTGGGCGACAGCGTGTTCGAGCTCTCGGCCGATGCCGACGGACGAGTGACGGACGAGATCGACGCGGGTGAGCGGGCCCTGTGGTGGCCGCACACGCACGGTGATCCGACCCTCCACGACGTCACCGTGACCGTCGACGGTCACGCCATGCACTTCCGAGTGGGGTTCCGGTCGAGCGCACTGCGCGACACGACGCTGCTCGTGAACGAGGTGCCCGTCTTCTGCCGCGGCGGATGCTGGGTCCCGCTCGACCCGATCACGCTGCAGAACGATCCCGACCACCTGCGGGACACCCTGACCTCGTATGTCGAGGCCGGGCTGAACATGGTGCGACTCACGGGCACGATGGTCTACGAGTCGGCCGAGTTCCACACGCTCTGTTCGGAACTGGGCATCATGGTGTGGCAGGACGTCATGCTGGCGACCATCGATCCACCGGACGATCCCGCCGTCGAGTCCGCCGTCGTCGACGAGGTCCGGGCGATGCTCGCGACCGCCGGTGGGCCCTCCCTCGTGGTGGTGAGCGGCGGTAGCGAGACGTACCAGCAGCCGACGATGCTCGGGCTCGCCTCGGACGAGTCACGGATACCACTGCTGGACAGCATCATCCCAGACGTGGTGCACGCTTTCTCCGGTGTCGCGTACGTCCCGTCCACCCCGTCGGGCGGCGACCTCGCCACCCACGTGGGCTCCGGCTTCGCGCACTACTTCGGCATCGGCGGCTACCTGCGACCTCTCTCGGACGTGCGGTACGCCCGGGTGGCATTCGCGACGGAGTGCCTGGCGTTCTCCGTGCCCCCGGAGCGGCGCGTCGTCGACTCCGTGTTCGGCTCGGCACATCCGGCGGGCCACGATCCGCGCTGGAAGGCCACGGTTCCGCGTGATCGGGGAGCGTCGTGGGACTTCGAGGACGTGCGAGACCACTACGTGCGCACTCTCTTCGACGTGGAGCCGTCCGCGGTGCGCCGCGACGATCCGGAGCGCTACCTCGACCTGGGTCGCGCGGCCGTCTGTGAGGCGGTGACGCAGTCGTTCGGGTTCTGGAGGCAGGTGGACTCGGGTTGCGGGGGAGCGCTGGTGCTGACTCTGCGCGACCTCGAGCCGGGCGCGGGGTGGGGATTCACCGACAGCACCGGCATCGCCAAGGCGCCCTGGTACGCGGTGGCGCGGGCCAGCGCACCGATCACCGTCCTCGTGACGGACGAGGGGATGGACGGGCTTCGTCTCGACGTGATGAACGACGGCGCGGATCCCGTCGCCGGAACACTCACCGTGCGGGCGCATCAGCGCACGGGAGCCGTTGCTGCCGAGGGTGTTCGGCAGCTCGCTCTCGATGCACACTCGTCGTGGACCGGTACCGCGGACGGTGTCGTCGGCAGGTTCACCGACATGACGCACGCTCACCGATTCGGGTCGCGCACCGTCGACGCGGTGAGTGTCGTGCTGGCCGCCCCGGAGGGCACCGTGCTCGCCGAGGCAGTGCATCTGGTGGAGAACGGGCTGCTCCCGCAGCAGAACTCGGTGGGTCTCACCGCGTCGGCGGCCCCGGAGGGCGACGGCCGGTGGACCCTCACCGTCGCGTGCACGGATGCCGCGCAGTACGTGTGCGTGGACGTGGACGGCTACCGGGCGTCCGACTCGTGGTTCCACCTCGCCCCCGGAACGAGCCGCGCCCTGACTCTGCTGCCACGCACGGGTTCGACCACGCCGCGAGGGCATGTCCGAGCGGTGAACAGCACAGCCAGGGCGACGGTGACGGTTCTCGAGAGGTAGATCAGCTGAGGCGGAGCGACGCCGGCCACCGCGAGGTGTCGAGGCCGTGAGTACGCACCATCGCGAGGGCGATGCGCTCCATACCGAAACCGACACAGGCACTGTGGGCCTCGTTGCCGTCCGCGGTACGGATGTCGAAGGTCTGGCCGAAGTGGTCACGGTGGCAGTTGCACGACACCACCGCGGTGCCCTCGTCCAGGTCGCCGTAGAGTCGCACGACCAGCTCGGTCTTGAGGTTCTCGTTGCGCTGGTTCGCGGCCAGCATGCGTCCCGCGCGACCGAAGAACGGGTCGTTGGCGATAACGGGCGAGGCGTCGAGCCCGAGGTCGGACAGTACCGTCATGCCGCGCTCGATCCACGACTCACGGTGCTCCACTGCCTGATCGGGCGTGCCGACCTGGACGAACTCGTGCATCCGGAACGCCTGCATGCGAGCAGGATCCACGGCGGGCTCGTGGCGGAAGCAGTACCCGTAGACGTCGAGCATGGTGCCGCCGTCGGGAAGCTGACCGGTGAGCATGGAGTAGGACGGGTGGCACGCGGCCGACACCAGCATGGTGCCGGCGGACTCGAGCCAGTGGTCCCAGTCCTTGCCCTCGGACCGTGCCGCGAGCAGCTCGGCGTGGGCCTTGTTGTCACCGGAGAAGGTGGTGATGGCACCGGTGAGGTTGGGGAACGAGGCGATGTAGTCGGTCTTCTCGAACGCGTCGCGCGGGAACACCGGCGGGAACCGGAAGCGGCGCAGCGCATCTCCGTGTGCGGCAGCGCCTGCGGCCTTCACCTTGGAGTCGATGAGATCGATGATGTCCTCGAACTCGCCCGAGCGGCCGTAGAGACCGTCGAGGGAACTGGGGACGAGGAGACCGGCGCCGACGAGCTGATCGCGGAAATCGGCACGAGCGAGATCGAGGTCGGAGACCACGTCGCGGTCGAGTGTGGAGGTCATGGTCAGATCCCCTTGTAGACGAGCGAGAGCTGCGCGTTGTGGTTCAGGATGCGCTCGTTGCTCACCATGATCGCGGAACCGTGCGAGTCGCGGAGGTGGCGGCTCATGCGCAGCTCACTGTCCTCGCGGTAGCCGGCGATACCGCAGATGAGCAGCGCGCGGGCGACGATGTCGATGAGCAGATCGGACGCCGTGACCTTGACGTTGTTGATCTGCAGCGCGAAACCGATGGCGCTGAGCGCAGCCGGATCGTCGGCGATGGAGTCGAACTTCGCGGCGGCCGTGAACACGGTGTCGGACAGCTGCTGATGGACCACGAGCAGCTCGGCGAGGCGCGCGGCGGACGGCGGCGTGACACCGGGCGTCTTGCGGGCCAGCTTCTGCACGGACTTGCGAGCCTTGCGCACCGCGGCGTCGGCGATGCCCAACCAGGCGCCACCCCACAGGACGTGTGCCGAGGGCAGCATCGTCTGGGCCGAGATGTCGCTGTACGTGGCGGGAACGACCCACTCCGCCGAACCCGATGCGCGGAGCATGAAGCCGGGGCTGCACGTACCGCGGAAGCCCATGGTGTCCCACGTGCCGGTCTTCTGCAGCGTGACGTCCTCGCGCTGACACGCGACGAGCACCTGATCGCTGGGCGCTGCGTCGGGGGACCGACGGGCCGTGGCCAGGATGACGTCGGCGTACTCGCCGTACGAGATGACGGGGGCGTTCTTGGTGAGCGTGTAGCGGTCGCCGTCGTACTCCACCGCGCACCCGCTGGTGCGGACGTCGCCACCGATGTTGATCTCGGTGGTGGCGGAGGCCACGAGGGGCTGCTCCACGACCATGTTCGCCAGGAACTCCCGGATGACCGGGGACTCCATGCCGTGGCGGGTCAGCGACAACACCTGCGTGTGGTGCATCGCGTAGATCATCGCGGTGGACGCGCACTCGCCACCGAGAGCGCGGCCCACGGTCGCGAGTTCGGTGAGTGTGAGTCCGGCGCCCCCCAGCGACGTCGGAACCGACGCGGAGAGCAGGCCCGCGGACTTGAGCGCCTGCACCGACTCCGTGGGGAAGCGAGCCTCACGGTCGACGAGCTCGGCGTTGCTGCGCACCACGGCGAGCACGTCCTCGAGCGGGATCTGCGCCAGGCCTGCGGGCGCGTCCGGATCGATGGGGGGAAGGGCGGAGGGAGCCTCGAGTGTGGTCATCTCAGATCACGCCAGCTCTGCGACGGCGTCGGCGATGGCCGAGACGCTCGCGAACGTGGCCTTCTGCAACAGGCGATCCGGGAACTCGACATCGAACTCGTCCTCGAGGCCGATCATCACATTGACGCTCGCGTGCGACGTCAGACCTGCGTCGTACAGATCGGCGTCGTTGGCGACTGCGTCGATGGCGACCGGGAGCTTTCCGTACTTGTCGAGTACCCGGCGGATACGGTCGACGTCCTCTGCGGCCAGAGTGTTCATTGTGTGTCCTCACATAGTCGTCGTGCTCTGCGAAGTTGCGTCAAACAAACGCGCAGGTTCCCGAACCCACTGAAACAATACAGGAGAATGTTTTGTAGTGCCAGTGCATACCTCGTGGCCGAACTCTGTGAAGTTTCCCGATGCGCGGTCGAGCGTCAGCGCGCGGAGTGCCGACCGCTCACGGGGGCGCGTCCGCGGGGCGGCCGGGCGAGCATCACGGCGATCGCGGTGGTGAGCGGAACGGAGAGCGCGAGCGCCGTGCCGCCCACGCACGAGCGGACGATCTCGATGGCCACCGCGTCTCCGGTCAGGACGTTGCCGAACGAGCGGCCGGCGACACTGAAGAGCAGCAGCAGCGGCAGCGCACCACCCGCATAGGCAAGGACGAGCGTGTAGACGGTGCTGGCGATGTGGTCCCGCCCGACGCGCATCGCGGACGTGAAGATCGACCGCCGGGTGGCGTCGGGATCGAGTGCCGCGAGTTCGAAGGCTGCCGACGCCTGGGTGATCGTCACGTCGTTCAGCACGCCGAGCGATCCGATGATGAACCCGGCGAGCAGCAACCCGGTGATGCTGACGTGGTCGAGATAGGCCTGCACGTCGGTGTTCTGTTCCTCCGACAGACCGGTCACCCGGGTCAGCCTGATGGCCGCTTCGGACAGTCCCGCAGCGACGCCCATCGACACCACGGTGCCGAGCAACGCCGAACTGGTCCGCAGATTGGGCCCGTGCGCCAGATACAGCACGCCGTAGAGGATGACGGTGCCGCCGACCAGGGCGACGAGGATGGCGGACCGGCCGTCGAGGATCGCGGGGAGCACGAAACCGACCAGCACTCCGAGCGCGAGACCGAGTCCGAGCAGGGCGCGCAGCCCGCGCCACCGCGCGACCACGCAGATGACGACGGCGAAGACCGCGACCACCAGCAGCAGCGGCGTGGTGCGGGAGTAGTCGTCGAACCCGTAGATCGCGGTCCCGCTGTCGTCGGTGCCGCGGACGAGGCGGATCTCCTCGCCGACGCGCAGATCGGGGGTGCCCGGCCCGGGCGTCACCTCGAGCAGGGTGCGGGTGCCCTCGTTCACGCCGGTGTCGATCGAGACGATGCTGCGGTTGCACTCGAAGCCCGAGACGGTGGGCGGAGTGGGGGCGCCGCTGAAGACGCGACCGTTGGACGAACTGCCACACGGACCGATGTCCTGCGACACCACGGTGCCGTACTCGGTGGCCACGACGCCGCCGGCCGCGCTCTGGAACGGCGCGGGGACCTCGACGGTGCGATCGCTGGGCCACAGCAGCACCACGCCCACGATCGCGGCGATGCCGACGACGGCGAGGATGCCGAGCACCAGTCTCGCGGCGATCTTCCCGATGGGGGCGGGACCGGAGCTGTGTCCGTGGCCGTGTGTCACGACGCCAACACTAACGGTGGCGCGGACAAGGATTTGGGGGCGCGAGCGACGCGGGACGAAAGCGGGTGGCGGGGAAGCAGGGGGGGTGTCCCCCGCCACCGACCGAGCGGCCCACCGGGGGGGTGGGGGGCCGTTCGGCGCTTTCGGAACCCCGAAGGGCTCATGTACGAACATACCCGCGAACACACGGTTCGATCATCACGGGGTTGAAAAATGTGCCCGAGACGTTGTGTTGTGTCACACAGCGCGGTGTATGGCACTGCGCGTCACACCAAGTGCAGGTCAGGGAGTGTGCCGGCGCTCCCGTAGGGGTTCCGGGTTCTCGTACGTGTTGCAGCATCCGCGGGAACCTGGAACACCCGCGGGAATACGGGCACGCCGTGCTGCGAGGGTTCCGTGAGGCGCACACCCCCTGCAGCCTGCGGGGAGGGGTGTGGGTGGCTGGAGGGCGTGCAGCGCCCCTAGACCTCCGGGAGTTCGACCGCCGCGATCTCCGCCCGCAACTGCTCCTTCAGGTCCGCGTCCGCGTACGACGCGTCCACCCCTGCGAGGGCGAGCGAGCGCAGGGCCGACGCGTCCAGCCCCATGCCGTGCGCGGCGAGGTACTCGGTGGTGAGGTCGGTGCCGAACATCGACGGGTCGTCGCTGTTGAGCGTCACGGTCAGCCCCGCGCCGATCATGGCCGGCAGCGGGTGCACGTCGAGCGACTCGACGACGCGGGTCCGGATGTTGGAGGTGGGGGACACGTCGAGCGGGATCCGGTGCTCGATCAGGTGCGCGACGAGCTCGGGGTCGCCGAGCACGGCGATGCCGTGGCCGATGCGTTCGGCCCCCAGATCACGCAGCGCCGACCAGATGCTGTCCGGCCCGCCGGTCTCGCCCGCGTGGGGGAGCGAGTGCAGTCCCGCCGCGCTCGCCCGCGCGAACACGTCGGCGAACTCCGCCCGCGGCACCTCGATGCCCCCGATGCCGAATCCGACGATCGAGTCGACGCGATGCGCCAGCACGGCGTCGAGGGTGCGGTTCGCCGCATCGGTACCGAAGTCACCGGGGAAATCGGGGATCCAGCGCGCGACGATGCCGGCCTCGGCCTCAGCACGCAGCCGGCCCTCCTCGACGCCCTCGAACACCGCCGCCGCGTCCACCCCACGCATGAGGTGCCCGAAGAGACTGATGTGCATCTCGGTGTACCGCACGGCGTGCGTCGCCAGCGCGGTGAGGCTGTCGTACGCGAGCCGCGCGAAGTCCTCGGGATCGCGCAGCACGCCGATCGACGTCAGGTACACCTCGATGAAGTGCGGGAAGTCGCGGAACTCGAACCACTCCCGCAGCGCGTCCTCCGTGCGCGGGATGGCCTCGACCTGATGCTTGTCGGCCAGCGCCTTCAGCGTGCTCGGCCACATCGACCCCTCGAGGTGGACGTGCAGCTCGACCTTCGGCAACGCCTCGACGAACGCCCTGACGGTCACTGCCGGTACGACGACAGGAAATTGCCGAACCGTTCGATCGCCGTGCGCAGATCGCGGGCCCACGGCAGCGTGACGATGCGTAGGTGATCGTGGTCGGGCCAGTTGAAGCCGGTTCCCTGCACCACCAGGATCTTCTCCTGCAGCAGCAGGTCCTGCACCAGCTTCTCGTCGCTGTGGATCTCGTGCACCTCGGGATCGAGGCGCGGGAAGGCGTACAGCGCACCGCGCGGCTTGACGCAGCTCACGCCGGGAATGGCGTTGAGTCCCTCCCAGGCGACGTCACGCTGTTCGAGCAGCCGCCCGCCCGGCAGGATGAGGTCCCCGATGCTCTGGTGGCCACCGAGTGCGACCTGAATGGCATGCTGCGCAGGCACATTGGGGCACAGGCGAGTGGACGCCAGCAGATTGATGCCCTCCAGGAAGCCCGCGGCGTGGTCCTTGGGTCCGGTGATCGCGAGCCAGCCCGCGCGGTATCCGGCCACCCGGTAGGCCTTGGAGAGACCGTTGAAGGTGAGGCACAGCAGGTCCGGCGCCATCGTCGCCATGGACACGTGCTGGGCGCCGTCGTAGAGGATCTTGTCGTAGATCTCGTCGGCCAGCAGCAACAGGCTGTGCTTGCGTGCCAGCGCCGCGATCCCCCGCAGCACCTCCTTGGAGTACACCGCACCCGTCGGGTTGTTCGGGTTGATGACCAGGAGCGCCTTGGTGCGATCGGTGATCTTCGACTCGATGTCCGCGAGGTCGGGGTTCCAGTCGTTCTCCTCGTCGCAGCGGTAGTGCACCGCCTTGCCACCGGACAGCGTCGTCATCGCCGTCCACAGCGGGTAGTCGGGCGCCGGGATGAGGACCTCGTCGCCGTCGTCGAGCAGCGCCTGCATCGTCATCGTGATCAGCTCGGACACGCCGTTGCCGAGATAGATGTCGTCGACGTCGAGGAACGGGAAGCCGTCGACCAGCTCGTAGCGAGTGACGATGGCGCGGCGGGCCGACATGATGCCCTTGGACTCGGAGTACCCCTGAGCCGTGGGGAGCGCGGCGATCATGTCGCGCACGATCACGTCGGGTGCCTCGAAGCCGAACGGCGCCGGGTTGCCGATGTTGAGCTTCAGAATGCGGTGGCCCTCGGCCTCGAGACGGGCGGCGTGGGCGTGCACGGGTCCACGGATCTCGTAGAGGACGTTCTGCAGCTTGACGGACTGCTCGAGCGGGCGCAGCGTGCGCTGGCCGGCCTGGCGCGGCGTCGTGTCTGATGTGCTCACGTCCGCCATCGTCTCACTGTCGGCCCCGTCGAGTGGTCTGCCCCCGAGCAGTCCAGTGACTGTCGGGGGCAGACGGTGAGTCGACGGGCGGTGTCAGCTGTCCTTCGACGCCTCCGCGACGTCCGCCAGGCGTTCGGCGTCGTCGCGCTTCTCGGCGGCGTCCTCGAGCTTCTCCGCCGCGTCCTCGATCTCCTCGGTGCGCGGAGCCTTGGCCTCGGCCTCGCGGCGTTCGACCTCCGACAGCTTCGCTTCACGCTCGGCCTCGGCCGCCGAGATCCGCTTGTCGGCGATGTCGTCGGCGCGCGACTTGCGGTCCTCGAGTCGTGCGGCGGCCTTCTTGCCCGCGGCCACCTTGTTCTCGATCTCCTGGTCGGCCGCGTCGGTCGCCTTCTCCTCGGCGGTCTCGCGAGCCTTCTTCGCCCGCGTCGTCGCCTCGTCGACCCTGTTCTGCGTCTCGCGCGTCGCCTGTGCACGCTTCTCGCGGGCCTGCGCCTCGAGACGGGTGGCCTTCTCGAGATCCGCGGCCGCGCTGCGCATCTTCTGGCCGCGCCGCGCGAGGTTCTCGTCACCCAGGACGGCACCCGCGGTGGCGTCGATGCCTCCGACGATCTGCTGATACGTCGCACGGACCGGACCCTCGGCGTCGAGCCGACTGATCACGGTGGACTCGAACGCCTGCAACGGAAGTCGTGCGATCGAGTACTGCAGTCGCAGGATCCGGCGGGGCAGGGACAGGCTCACTTGGTCTCCTCGGTGTCGGTCGACGCGGCCTCGCGCTCGGCCCGGGCGGCGCGCTCGCGTGCCTGCGCCGCCTCCTGCTCCAGTGCGTCGGCCTCGTCGAGCTTCTCGTCGTACTCGCTTCGCGCAGCGGAGATCTCGTCGGCCGCACGGGCCTCCTCCTGCTGCCGCTCGCTGGTGGCCTCGGCGATGCGCCGCTCCGACTGTGCCTCGGCGGCGACGCGACCCTGCTCGGCGTCACGCATCGCGTCGGCCTCCGCCGTCGTGTGCGCACGGAGCCGGTCGTTCTGTGCCGCAGCCTCGGACGCGTCGGTGCGGTCCTCGACAGACTGCCGTGCGACGTCCGCCTCGGCCTCCGTCTCCGCGATGTCCTGCTGCGCCTCCTCGATCTCGAGGGCGGCGGCGGTCTCGGTGGCCTCGGCCTCGCGGCGGCGTTCCACCTCCGCCTGTTCGAGCCGCCCGCGATCGGCGAGTTCGTCGTTGTTGGTCACGGCGCCGGCCACTTCCTTGGCACGGCCCTTGATCTTGTCGACGAAGTCGCTGCGCGCCTCGGAGGCTGCACCCTGGTTCTCGGTCACGAAAGGCTCCTTCTGATGATCGTCACTTGGGGTCTTCCTTGGCGAGTGCGCGAAATCCCTTGGCGCCGGCGCGGTCGACCCCGGCCTTGACCAGCCCGTACACGACACCGTGCAGCGCTGCGGCGATCAGGACCTCACGGTTGGTGCGTGAGAGGTCCTTCGGATCGGGCATCTCGGCGTCGTTCTTGCCGACGCGCTTGTAGATCTGGTTGAAGATCTGTCCGGCGACCAGTCCACCGACGATGCTCGTGGCCAGGGAGAGCGGCTTGTAGAAGGCCTTCGACGTGCTGGTCATCGGCCGGCCAGGATGTCGAGGACGGTCTGTCGGCGCAGCGCCGTGCGCGCACGGCGACGGCGGACCAGGGCCACGAGGACCACGGCGGCGACCGCACCGGCGAGCGAGATGCCCGCGACCTGCGGGTTCTCCTTCACCTGCGCGACACCCTCCTGTGCCTTGGCGACGCCCTGCTGAGCTACCTCCTGCACCTTCTCCGTCGACTCGTGGGCCGCGGCGGAGACGCGAGCGGGCACGTCGACCTTGGCCGCGAGCGCCTCGACGGTCGCGGCCAGCTCCTCGCGCTGCTGCTCGACGGACGGCGGCTCGGCATCGGCCTCGGTACGCAGGGCGTGACGCGGTTCGGACGCGTCCTTCGGGTCGGTCATGAGTGAGCCTTTCGGGCGTTCTGGACGGTCTCGACGTCGCGCTGGACGCTGGCGACGGTGGCGGCAGGTGCAGGCGGAACGGCATTTTTCGCCTTGGTCGCGCCGACCTTGGCGAGGATGCCGCCGACGATCAGCAGGACGACGGCGACGATCAGTGCCGCGAGCCACGGGTCGAGCACCGTCGCCAGGCCGAGGACGGCGGTGGCGACGAGGGTCGCGAGGCCCAGGAACAGCAGCAGGGCGCCGGCGCCGGAGACACCGATGCCGACCCCGAGCTTGGTGCCCTTCGACTTGACCTCGTCGAGTGCGCTGCTCACCTCGGTGCGCACCAGCGTGCTCACCTGCTGGGTCAGGCGCTCGACCAATTGCACGGTGGACAGATCGGCCGCGGCCGGTGCGCGGCCGCCCGTATCGCTCGTGTGCCGGGTTTCGTTCATGAGCCGGGTTGTACCCGCGACCCGACCGGGCGAAACGGGAGCCTCCAGAGGTCCGCGCCCAGATCGTGGACTGTTCACAACGTCGGGACGGCCTCGGGCGGTGTCCGAAATGACACAGTTGGACGTCGAGGATCGGATGTGGGGGACGTGGCTGTGAGAAGTGTCGTGGTGCCGGCTGTGGCCAGCCTGCTCGTGGGTGGGGTGTTGTCCGCCGGCGCGGTGGTGGGCCTGACGTGGTCCGCCGAGGAGACCGTCCGGCCGGAGCCGGTGGTCACCGCCGATCCGTCGGCCTCGGTGCTCGGCGACGTGCAGTACGGGAGCAGGTGACCGACGTGGCGCGACCGACCCTCCTGCGCGGCAGCGCGTGTGTCCTGCTCGCGATCGGCAGTGCGGCCGTGGTGGGGGCGATCATGCTGCCCACCTACGTCGAGCATCGACTCGCGGTGACGCCCCTGGACATCCGCACCACGACGGTCGCGGTCACCGATCCGGGAACCGGCGGCGACGTGCTCGACGCGACGTCCATCACGCGTCCCGGCCCGCTGTCCGTGGCCACCGGGGTCCCGCTGGTGGTGCAGCGCTTCATCACCACCGAGGATCCGAGCGACGCGGATCGCGTGACGTTCCAGTCCGGCGCGACCGTGCGCCGTGCGGACCGGGAGGGCGATGCCGGTCTGCTGACCGCGTCGGTCGACCGGGTCACCGTCGATCGACGCACGTCGCAGCCGGTCGATCCGGTGGCGTCGTTGCAGACCACCGTCGGCAAGCCGGCCATCCCGGTGCCGCGGACCGGATATCAGCAGCGCTTCCCGTTCGACACCCAGCCGATCACGTACTCGGTCTACGACGCGACGGCCTGGACGAGCTTCCCTGCCGAGTTCGTCGAGGAGATCTCGATGGACGGGCTCCCGATCTACCACTTCCGCACGCAGGTCACCGGTGCCGATCTCTCCGAGACGACGCAGTCGCCGATCAACTCCGTGACGTTGCCCGCGTCGAAGTGGGGGCTCGAGGGGCTCGGTGAGCAGTCGATCACCATGAAGCGGTACTACTCCACCGTTCGCGACATCTACGTCGAGCCGCGCAGCGGCAGTCTCGTCGGCGGTCGTGAGCAGCCCTACCAGTACTTCGCGCGCGACCCTGCCGTTCCGGAGGTCACCGTGTTCAAGGCGACCCTCGGGCTCGACGAGGACGGGCAGAAGGAGCAGCTCGACCGCGCCCGCGAGTCGGCCACCAAGCTGATGTGGCTCACCGACCGCGGACCTGTGCTGCTGTGGTCCGTCGGGGGCGTCGGTCTGGTTCTGGGTGCGGCGCTACTCGTCGTCTCGGGTCGGCGTTCTCAGCGCTGACGGTGCGCTGCCCCGGACGGGGTGGCGGTGAGGAAGGTGGGGGTGGGCAGCCCGGCTGCCGATGCCGCCTCGGTGACCGCGTCCGCGACCGCCTCGGTGCGCGTCCGGTCGACCAGGGCGATGGCCGAACCGCCGAACCCGCCGCCGGTCATCCGGGCGCCGAACGCGCCGGCGTCCAGCGATGCCCGGACGGCGGAGTCCAGTTCCGGCGAGCTCACTTCGTAGTCGTCACGCAGTGATCGGTGCGATGCGGTCAGCAGCGCCCCCAACGCCGCGAGATCGGGTGTGGCGTTCAGGAGTTCGGCCGCCTGCTCCACGCGGACGATCTCGCTGGTGACGTGCCGGACGCGTGCCGCCGACACCTGGTCGGTCATCGCGGACGCCGCCGCCTCCGGGTCGAGACCGCGCAGCGTCGACACGCCGAGGTCGGCGCACGCCTTCTCGATCGACGCGCGCCGCCGGCCGTACTGACCGTCGACCAGCCGATGCGGTGCGTTCGTGTCGATGACGAGGATCTCCGCGTCCGGGAGATCGAGCGGAATCTGCCGGGAGGAGAAGTCGAGACAGTCCAGCAGCAGCGCGTGGCCCGGTTCCGCGAGCATCGCGATCGACTGATCCATCCCGCCCGTCGATGCGCCGGCGATCTCGTTCTCGGCGCGGATGCACGCGTCGATCAGTGCCCGCCGGTCGGCGTCGAGATCGAACAGGTCCCGGAGTGCCACCGCCACAGCACATTCGAGAGCAGCCGAGCTGGACAGGCCGGAGCCCACGGGTACGGACGAGTGCACCGCGATGTCCGCGCCCATCGTGAGCCCCAGCGCCCACGAGACGCCGGCGACGTACGCGCCCCACCCGTCCGGGCTGCCGGGAGCGATGGCCGACAGTGCGATACCCCAGTGCATGTCGGAGCCTGTCGACGCCGCCCGCAGTACTGCGTCGTCGCGTCGGCGGGCCGCGACCGCGGTGACGTAGGGCAACGCGAAGGGAAGGACGAGCCCGCCCGCGTAGTCCACGTGCTCGCCGATCAGATTCACCCGTCCCGGCGCGATCCAGACGCCGTCCGGCTCGCCGCCGAAGGTCGTGCGGAACCGTTCGACGGCACCGTCGGCGAGCTCGGTCTCGTCGACGACCGGCAGCCACGCGGTCACGCGAGCACCTCCCGGAACCTGTCCGCGATGGCCTCGGGTGTCGTGTCGTTGATCCACGCGCCCATGGCGGACTCGGATCCGGCCAGGAACTTCATCCGCCCCGGCGATCGCATCATCGAGAACAGCTGCAGGTGCAGACTCCCCAGGTCACGGTCCGCACCGACGGGCGCCTGATGCCACGCGGCGATGTAGGGCACCTCGTCGACGCCCTCGAAGAAGTCGTCGACGGCACGCAGCAGAGCGCGATACACACCGGCCAACGCGTCGCGTTCGGCCGTCGACAACGCAGCGAGATCGGGAACGGCGCGGCGCGGGGCGAGGTGCACCTCGACGGGCCAGCGGGCGGCCGCCGGCACGTAGGCCACCCAGTGCTCGGTGTCGACGACGATGCGGCGGCCGGACCGCAGCTCGGTGTCCAGTACGTCGGACAGCAGTGAGCGACCGGTGCGCTCCCGGTGCAGCCGGGACTGCCGGATCATCGCGTCGGTCCTCTGCGGCAGGTAGGGGTAGGCGTAGATCTGCCCGTGCGGGTGAGTGAGGGTCACCCCGATCTCCCGCCCCCGATTCTCGAAGCAGACCACCTGGCGCACCCCCGGAAGGGCGGACAGTGCCTCGGTGCGGTCGGCCCACACGTCGACGATGGTGCGCACCCGGTGCAGGTCGAGCGAGGCGAAGGAGGCGTCGGGGTCGCTGGCGAAACACACCACCTCGCACCGGCCCGTGCCGGCAGCGAGCGGCCAGAGCTCCTCGCCGTCGACGTGGGACGGAAGGTGCTGCGCCGCTGCCGACTGCGCAAGGGAGGGGAAGCGATTCTCGAAGACCACGACGTCGTAGTCGGCAGCGGGGATCTCGGTGGGTGGGCGTCCCGGGCGGCTCGGCGCGAGCGGGGACGCGTCGGGCGGTGGGAGAAACGTGCGGTCCATCCGCTGCGCGGCGATGACCACCCAGTCGCCGGTGAGCACGTCGAGTCGCATCTGCGACAACGACTCCGACGCGGGGAGGGGGCGCGTGTCCACCAGGTCCCGCGTCTTCTTCCCGGACACCCAGGGCTCGGAGTCGTCGAAGTACAGCAACTCTCGACCGTCGGCGAGGGTGGTGCTGGTCTTGCGAACGACGTGCGTCGACGGTTCGTGCATGGTCATGCCTGTGTGTTCCTCGCTCTCGGCTCCCCGGACCACATCGTGCACGGAATCGTGATCAGGCGCTGACGGTTGCGAAGATCTCCGGGCCGCGGCTGGTCACCAGAGCGACGGCTCGACGCCGGGCCACCGCCACGATGCATCCGCCGAGCAGCAGGGAGACGACGGGCGCGAGCCAGACGAGGACGCCCGGGAGGGCCAGCGCGATCAGGACGCCCGGCAGGCACAGGAGGGCACCCCCGGCCATCACGGCGAGCGTCCACCCGATCGCACGGCCGGTCATCGACCCGCGGGAGTTGAACGCGCTCCCCGCGGTCTGTCCTGCGACGACGTACGGGCTGGCCGCCGACTGCACGGCGCCGGCCGCTGCGGTGGCCAGGGACGCGGCCACGACGACGGCGGCCGCCACGGGGAGAGTGCGCGGCGACGGATCGCCGACGAGGCGACCGAGGACTGTTCCGACGGCGCCGAACGCCGCGGCCACCACGGCCGCGATGACGAGACGCGCGTCGATGACGCGTCGCGCCACACCCGGCACCGACGTGACGCGCCACGCCGCTGCGCCGTCGAGGCCGTACGAGTTGGCGAACATGCTGCTGGTCAGCAGGATCACGATCGGTGCGCCGTACTGCAGGCCGTAGATGTCGGTCGAGGTGGCCATGAGCACGACTCCGACGAGCAGGAACACCCCCGGCATCGTCAGCAGTCCCACTCGGCGCGGATCGACCAGCAGCAACCTGCTCTCGGCGGCGATGGCCGTGATCATCGGTCCACGCGCACGGAACGTCGTCGTCCGACGGCGGTCGGTCCGGGAGCGGGGCGGCGTGCTGTCGAGCGCGGCCGACACCGCCGAGGTCCACCACCGCACCACCAGTGCGCCGAGTCCGGCGAGCGCGACGGCGACGAGGACGGGCACCCACCACCTCCCGTCGTCGACTGCCTCGCTCGACACCGCCGCCCATCCCGTCGGCAGGACGCGCACCGCGGTGCGCAGAAAGGTGTTGTCGGCGAACGACGTCGAGACGTTGCCGAGCAGAAGGAAGGCCGCGTACGCGGCCGCGGCGACGACGGTGCCACCGATCGTCGAGAGGATGCGGCCGCGTGGAGTGCGCGATGCCGCATCCAGGCGGAGGACGGCGACACGGGACACGGCGAGCGCGACACCGACGGTGAGCAGGGCGATCACGGCGGTCACGATGCGTGCCACGGGCGAGACGTCCGGAACCGCGACGGGCGTGAGGGCGAGTCCGACGACGAGGAAGACGGTCACCCCGCTGCGCGCACCGATGAGGGCGAGGGCTCTCCGGAGATCGTCGGCACGCACCGGTAGATGGCGCACGTGCGCCGGGACGAGTCCGCGGTCGCCCACTCCGGTCAGCAGGGGAGCGACGACGGTGAGGACGACCACCACCACGGCGCACAGTGCGGCGAGCGTGGCACGCGCCGAGGGCTGTGCGCTCAGCGTGATCGCGTACATCGCCCCGAGCGACGCGATCGCGGTGATCACGATCGCGATGCGGGCACCCGATCCGGTTGCTGCTCTGCGTATCTCGCGATCCAACGACAACAGTGTGCGGACCGGCGCGCTGATCATGAGCCCAGCCATGGCAACTCGGCCGCCTGGTCACCGCCGCCGACCGCGTCGAACAGCGCGCCCTCGAGGGTGCCGCCGGCACGCACGTCGTCGATCGTGCCGGCGGCCAGCAGAGAGCCGCGGGCGAGAATGGCCACGTGCGAGCACATCTGCTCGATGAGCGGCATGGAGTGGCTCGACACCATCGCGGTGCCGCCCCGCGCGACGAAACTCTCGAGAAGGTGCCGAATGGTGCGGGCGGACATGGGGTCCACCGCCTCCAGCGGCTCGTCGAGCACGAGGAGCCGCGGCGAGTGGATCATCGCCGCGGCCAGGCCGATCTTCTTCTTCATTCCGGCGCTGTACGTGGAGACCGCGCGGTCACCGGCCTCGGCGATGTCCAGCACCGCGAGCAGTTCCTCGCAGCGTTCGTGCGCCACCGCCGGATCGAGACCGTGCAGCACTCCGACGTAGTGCAGTGCGCGCCGACCGGGCAGGGCCTCGGGGAGGGACGGCCCGTCGGGAAGCAGTCCGACGCGCCCGCGGGCGGCGACCGGGTCGGCCCACACGTCGTGACCGTCGATCCACACCTGCCCGGCGGACGGTCGCACGATGCCCGTCGCCATCGACAGAAACGTGGTCTTGCCTGCTCCGTTGGGTCCCACCAGCCCGTACAGCGTGCCGGCCGGCACGAACAACGACAGGTCGCGCACGGCCGGTGCGCTCCCGTCGTACTGCTTGCTCAGCCCCCACGACTGCAGCGCGCCGGGTGTCTCGTCCACGGTCGACATGCGATCCCCCTCGTCGGTTGCGGTACTTTCCGACACTAACCAGACCGCCTGGCATGTCGCTACCCGAGCGGGGCAGAATCGAGGGATGTGCGGTCGCTACGCCAGTACCCGGTCCGACGACGACCTGTCGTCCATCTTCGATGCCGCCGTGGCGCTGGGGGAGGCGCCGGAACCGTCCTACAACGTGGCGCCCACGGATCCGGTGCGCATCGTGCTCGAGCGTGGGGAGGAAGCGCGCCAGCTGCGGACGGTCCGATGGGGTCTGATCCCGTCGTGGGCGAAGGATCGAAAGATCGCGAGCAGGCTGATCAACGCGCGGTCCGAGACCATCACCGAGAAGCCGGCGTTCCGCAAGGCCGCGGCGAAGCGGCGCTGCCTCGTTCCCGCCGACGGGTACTACGAGTGGGAGAAGCGCGAGGGGAAGAAGATCCCGCACTTCCTGCACACGGACGGTGTTCTCGCGATGGCGGGACTGTACGAGCTGTGGCCGGATCCCGCACTGCCCGAGGATGATCCGGGCAAGTGGGTGTGGACCACGACTGTGCTCACCACGACGGCCACCGACGCGCTGGGGCACATCCACGACCGGTCACCCGTCGTGGTGCCTGCGGACATGCGCGATGCCTGGTTGGACCCGACGCTGACCGATCTCGGCGCGGTGGCGGACCTGGTCCAGTCGATGCCCGAGCCGCACCTGTCTCCGTACGAGGTGAGCACGGCCGTCAACAGCGTGCGCAACAACGGGCCGCAGTTGCTCGAGCCGGTGGCCTGACGAGGGGTCGAGTTGCACTTCGAGCACTTCTGCGCCATGCGTAGCGCATAATCACGCTAAGGAGGCTTCATGACCCTGATCGAGTGGCTCGGATCCACCGCGTTCGTGTCCTTCGGGGCACCCACGTCGTGGGTCGAGGTCGTCGGATTCGTCACGGGCGCCACCTGCGTCGTCCTGGTCGCACGGCAGTCGGTGTGGAACTGGCCCATCGGTATCGCCAACAATCTGGCGTTCGTCCTGCTGTTCTTCGGCGCCGGGCTGTTCGCCGACGCGGCGCTGCAGTTCGTCTACATCGCTCTCGCCGTGTCCGGATGGGTCCTGTGGGTCGGCGGCGGCACGCAGGGTCCGCTGGTGGTCACGTCCACCAGCCGTCGGGAATGGTGGTGGCTCGGCGCCGTCGGCGTGACGGCCACGCTGGCCATGACGTGGTTCCTCGACACCGCGACGACGTCGGTCGTGCCGTTCTGGGACGCGGTGACGACCGTGCTGTCACTGCTGGCGACGTGGGGCCAGGTGACGAAGCGTCGTGAGTCCTGGTTCCTGTGGATCGCCGCGGACGTCGTGTACGTGCCGCTCTACCTCTACAAGGACCTGGTGCTGACCGGTGTTCTCTATCTGGGATTCATCGCGCTGTGCGTTGCCGGGCTGCGAGCGTGGACACGGTCGATGACCCCCGCCGCCGTCGAGGTGCCGGCATGAGGCACGCGCTGATCATCGGCAAGTTCTATCCGCCGCACGTCGGTCACCACGCGATGGTCCGGTTCGCCGCCACGGTGGCCGACCGGGTGACCGTCGTGGTGATGGCAGCCACCGTGGAGTCGGTGTCTCTGCGAGACCGTGTGGCGTGGATGACCGAGTCGCACGCAGGCGAGAAGACGGTCACGATCACCGGCATCGTCTGCGACGCACCGATCGACCACACCTCACGGGCCGTGTGGGCGGCCCAGGTGGCGTGCATGCGCGCGGCCGTCGGGAACGAGCCCGTCGACGTGGTGGTCACCAGCGAGCCGTACGGCGAGGAACTGGCGCGGTGGTTCGACGCTCGACACGTGCCGTTCGATCTGCCGCGCAGCACCTTCCCGGTGTCCGGGACCGCGTGTCGTCGCGACCTCGCCGCCTCGTGGCGCTGCCTCGACGCGCCCGCCAGAGCCGGTCTGGCGACGCGCATCGTCGTGGTGGGTTCGGAGTCGACGGGCACCACCACCGTCGCGGGCGCGCTGGCTGCACACTTTCGACAACGGTGGCCGGACACCGAGTGCGTCGACGAGTTCGGCCGGCAGGACACCCTCGACAAGGTCGCGGAGGTCGGATCGGTCGACGACATCGTGTGGACCGGTGACGACTTCGCCCGCATCGCGCGCACCCAGACTGCCCACGAGGACGCGGCAGCGCGGCGCGGATCGCCTGTGCTGATCTGCGACACCGACGCGTTCGCGACGACGGTGTGGGAGCGGCGTTAACTCGGCCCCGAGTCACACCACGCCGTCGCCGACGATCGACCCGCGGTGTATCTGGTGACGGATCATCACGGAGTTCCGTTCGTGCAGGACGGTATTCGTGACGGTGAACAAGTGCGGGCGGACATGACCGGGTGGTTCCTCGACGCGCTCACGCGCACCGGCCGGTCCTGGGTGTTGTTGACGGGGAGCCGTGAGGAGCGCCTGCAGTTGGCGATCCGGGTGGCGGAGCAAGAACTTCGGCGACGAACCACCTTCACGGCGCCGCTCGGCGGCATACTCGAGGCATGACCGCACTCGAGCATTCCGACTCCATCGTGATCGCCGCGTCGCCCGACGCCGTGTACGCCCTCGTCTCCGACGTCACCCGGACCGGGGAGTGGAGCCCGATCTGCCAGGAGTGCTGGTGGAACGACGGTGGCAGCGCCGACGTGGTCGGGTCCACCTTCACCGGGCGCAACGTCACCGCCGACCGCACCTGGGAGACGGTCTCGACCGTCGCCGTCGCCATCCCGGGCACCGAGTTCGCCTGGCTCGTCGGCGACTCGTTCGTGCGGTGGGGATACACCCTCGAGGCGATCGACGAGAACTCGACGCAGCTCACCGAATCGTGGCTGTTCACCGAGCAGGGGATCGAGTACTTCCACACGAAGTTCGGCGATCGCGCGCAGGAGGAGATCGAGATCCGCCGTACCGCCGCACTCGACGGGATTCCCCGCACGCTCGCCGCGATCAAGGCGATCGTCGAGTCCTGACATGCACGGTGGGCACGTGGTGGTGGTCGGGGCCGGCATCGTGGGCCTCGCGACGGGGCGGGCGCTGGTGCGCCGCGGGTACCGGGTGACGGTGCTGGACAAGGAGTCGGACACCGCGACGCATCAGACGGGCAACAACTCCGGTGTCATCCATTCGGGTCTCTACTACGCGCCCGGCAGCCTCAAGGCCACGCTCGCCGTGTCCGGGTCCGTGTCGATGCGGGACTTCGCCCGCGAGCACGACCTGCCCGTCGACGTCTGCGGCAAGCTCGTGGTCGCCACCACCGAGGCGCAGGTACCGGCACTGCGAGCCCTGGCCGAGCGCGGCGCCGTCAACGGGGTGCCGTGCCGGATGATCACCGCGGACGAGGCGCGGGAGTACGAACCCGCGGTGCGCGCGGTGGCGGCGCTGCGAGTGGAGTCCACCGGCATCGTCGACTACCGGGCGGTGTGTGCCACGCTGCGACGTGAGATCGAGGACGCCGGCAGTGACGTGGTGCTGGGCGCCGAGGTCGTCGCGATCAGTGGATCGATCGAGGTGCGCTGTCGCACAGGGCAGTCGGAGACGCTGATCGCCGCCGACCTGCTGGTGAACTGCGCCGGACTGCACAGCGACCGCATCGCCCGCATGGCCGGAGTCACCCCGGCCGTCCGCATCCTGCCGTTCCGCGGCGAGTACTTCGAACTGGCACCGCAGTACAGCCACCTGGTGCGCGGGCTCATCTATCCGGTGCCCGACCCGACGCTGCCGTTCCTGGGCGTCCACCTCACCCGCATGATCGACGGCACCGTTCATGCCGGACCGAATGCCGTTCTCGCACTGGCGCGCGAAGGCTATCGGTGGCGCGACATCGCGCCGCGCGACGTGGCCGACGCGCTGACATGGCCCGGGCTGTGGCGACTCGGTCGGCGTTACTGGCGTACCGGGGCGCAGGAGGTGGCCCGGTCGGTGTCGTCCGCGCGCTTCCTCGCCAGTCTGCGCGAGCTGGTGCCGGACCTGCCCTCGGACAGCCTCGTCCCCACCCATGCGGGAGTGCGGGCGCAGGCGATCCACCGCAGCGGTGCACTGGTCGACGACTTCTACTACGAACAGCGGCCCGGCCAGGTGCACGTGCTCAACGCGCCCTCACCCGCCGCCACCGCGGCGCTGGGTATCGCGGAGCACATCGTCGGGCAGTTGAAGGGGGTGAGGTAGGGGCGGTCTGTCTGCGGGCGGCGCCGTGCACCGGTTGCGTTGAGCTGCACCCCGTTCCGCAGGCTGGAGGGGGTGTGGATGTCATGGTCGGCGTGCGGATCGCGCCTCGGCGCGGCGGATCCGCCCGATGATCGACTCGGGGAACTCCAGATCGCCCCACGTCCAGCGCGCCATCTCGTACCCCGTGTCTCGGATCTCGTCCTCCCGGAGCTTCTCGCGCCACAGCACGTCAGCGGGAGTGTCACCCGTGGGCACGAGGCGGCCGTACTTCACGCGCCCGTCGAACTCGCCCACCACGTTCGACTCGGGCAGGAAGAAGTCCACGCGATGAGATCGGTTCGCACAGTGCACCACTCGCTGCACCTCGACGACGAAGCCCGACTCGTGGAGCAGTACGCGGCTCCGTGACTCGCCGACGCTCTCCGCTCCAGCGTTCATGAACCGAGCCACCCGCAGCGCGCGAGCGTGGCCGTTGCGGGTCGGCCGTCGGGCGAGCACCGCCGCCACCTCCGTGCCGAGTACCCCGAGCCGACGCGCGGCATCGTCCGCCGCGCAGACGGCCTGCTCGAACGGGAGGCTGCAGGCCAGGTCCGCGATCGTGCGGGCCACAGTGGTCACGCGGAGGCCCTCCACCTCGGTGACCTCGTCCGGGTCGTAGGGCGACGCGTGCACTGTGCGGAGCTGTCCGCGGCGACCCCCGGTTCTACGGTTCCGCGTCAGGTGGACGGTGCCCAGCGGCACGTCCCACAGCGTGATCCCGTGCAGCAGGGCGGCACTCGCGTGGCTCGACACGGTGTCGGGGGCGGTCGCGCGCGCCATGGTTGCCCGCGCGACGAGGAGGTGCCGATCGGTGTCGGTCAGGTTCTCGATGTCAGGCGCACCCGCGTAGGCCCCGCGGCGCAGGCGGGTGAGGGTGCCGTCGCGGCAGAGTCGGCGGAGCTCGGAGTCGGTGAATCCGTCGGTCAATGCCTGAGAGCGCGTGATGATGCGGGCCATGCGCCGATCGTTGCCGCACCGAGGGTGCTCGGGCGGGGCTCCGGTGCCCCGCTGGGGATGGTCCGAGGCCTGTGGATGCGTGAGCTGCACAGGGTCCGTGACGCGTACACCCCTCGCAGCACGCTGGACAGGGTGTTCGGAGGTGGCAAGTGGTGTGTGGCTCTGGGGGAGCGGAGCCGCGTGCCGGGTGCTGCCTTCTGCGGTGCGGGGCCCGTGGTGCCTTCTGCGGTGCGGGGCCTGTGGTGCCTTTTGCGGTGCTGGGGCTGCGGTCCCGAGCCGCACACCGCACACAACCCGAACACCCTCCCCAGCACGCTGGAGAGGGTGTTCGGCTACTGCAACGGGTGTTCGGTCAGGACCTCTTGCCCGGCGCCTTCGCTCCCGACTTGAACCCGAGCCCACCGGCCTTCGGCTGCGGTGGCGCCGGGGTGTCTGCGGGCTCCGCGGCACCATTCGACTCCGCGGCGCCGTTCGACTCGGCAGCACCGTTCGACTCCGGCGTAGGAGCGGCCGTCTCCTCGGGTGCCTGCTCTGCGGGTGCCGCCGACTCCGGTGCCTCCGACTCGGCAGGTGCCTCCGGCTCGGGCGCTGCGGCGGGTGCCGCGGAACTCGGTGCCTTGGCGCCCGGCTTCTTGAACCCGGACTTCACGGCGAGACCCTTCGCCGTGACGGTCGGCATCGACTCGGTCGCCTGTGCCGGTGCCTCGGCGGGAGCCTCGGACGGTGCCTCAGCAGAAGCCTCGGCAGGAGCAGATGCCTCGGACGGTGCCTCAGACGCCTCGGCAGGAGCAGAAGCCTCCGCCGGTGCCTCAGCCGCCGGGGAACCCGGTGCCTTGGCGCCGGGCTTCTTGAACCCGGACTTCACGGCGAGACCCTTGGCCTTGACGGTCGGCATCGACTCTGTCGCCTGTGTCGGTGCCTCGGCGGGAGCCTCGGACGGTGCCTCAGCGGAAGCCTCGGACGGTGCCTCGGCGGAAGCCTCGGAAGCAGGAGCCGCAGAAGCAGGAGCCGCTGAACCCGGTGCCTTGGCGCCGGGCTTCTTGAACCCGGACTTCACGGCGAGACCCTTGGGCTTGACCGTCGGCAACGACTCCGATGCCTCACTGGCCGTCTCGGCGGGAGCGTCGGTCGGTTCCGGCTTCTCGGCCGGAGCAGCTGCGGCAGATCCCGGTGCCTTCGCGCCCGGAGGACGACCCTTGAGCTGCAGCCCCTTGCCGCCCGGTGCCTTCGCCTTGCCGGCCATGCCGAGGCCCTTCGGCTTGGACGCGTCGGCTGCGTCGTCACCGTCGGCGTTGGGCGACTCGGCGGGCTCGGCCGGAGCCTTCGCGCCGGGTGCCTTGGCGCCCGGAGCCTTGGCCAGGCCCTTCATCTTCAGACCCTTGCCGGGCGCGGGGGCAGCAGGATCGCCACCCGCAGCAGCCGTCTCGATCTCCTCGACGCGACCCTTCTCCTCTGCGGCGGCGACGTCCTCGGTGGCGACGGACTCGGCCTTGGGGGTGTCGACGGGCTCCTCGGCAGGGACGACCACGGGCTTGGCCCGCGGCACCACCTTGATGTTCTCGCCGAGCTGTGCGGAGTCCAGGCGCGTGATCGAGCTGAGCAGCATCTGCGAGACGTCGATGACCTCGACGTTGTCGTTGCCACCGGCCTCCTGGCGTGCGGTGACACCGTCGTTGAGCATGACCCGGCAGAAGGGGCAGCCGGTCGCGATCTTCTGCGTCGCGGTGGTGCTGCCACCCAGGGTGTCTAGCGCTTCGTCGACGCGGTCGATGTTGATCCGCTTGCCGATCTTCTCTTCCATCCACATGCGAGCACCACCGGCGCCGCAGCACATGGAGCGCTCGCCGTGACGCGGCATCTCCTTGAGTGTGGAGCCCGACGCCGCCATCAGCTCGCGGGGTGCGTCGTACACCTTGTTGTGGCGTCCCAGGAAGCACGGGTCGTGGTACGTGACGTCCTCTTGCACCGACGCCACCGGCACCAGCTTCTTGGCCCGCACGAGGCGGTTGAGCAGCTGGGTGTGGTGCACGACCTCGTACTTGCCGCCCACCTGCGGGTACTCGTTGCCGAGTGCGTTGAAGCAGTGCGCGCACGTGACGACGATCTTGCGACGGCTCTCGTCGACACCCTCGAACACGGAGTTCAGGGTCTCGATGTTCTGCATCGCGAGCTGCTGGAACAGGAACTCGTTGCCCGCGCGGCGAGCGGAGTCACCGGTGCAGGTCTCCTCGGCGCCGAGCACCATGAACTTCACGCCGGCGGTGGCGAGCAGTTCCGCGACGGCCTTGGTGGTCTTCTTCGCGCGGTCCTCGTAGGCGCCGGCGCAGCCGACCCAGAAGAGGTACTCGAAGTCCTCGAAGCTGTCGGCGTCCTGGCCGAAGACCGGCACGTCGAAGTCGAGCTCCGAGATCCAGTTGGTGCGGTCCTTGGCGTTCTGGCCCCAGGGGTTGCCCTTGTTCTCCAGGTTCTTGAACAGGCCGGCCAGCTCAGAGGGGAACTCCGACTCGATGAGCACCTGGTAGCGACGCATGTCGAGAATGTGGTCGACGTGCTCGATGTCGACGGGGCACTGCTCGACGCAGGCGCCGCAGTTGGTGCAGCTCCACAGCACCTCGGGATCGATGATTCCGCCGAGACCGCCGTCGAGAGTGGTCTCGCCGACCAGCGGGCGCTCGGCCTCGTCACGGGCGGCCTGCGGGATCTTCGCGAGCTTGGCCTCGTCCGGCTTGCCGTCCGCGTCGACCAGGCCGACCTCGTCGCCCGCCATGTCCTTGCGGCCACCGGCGAGCAGGTACGGCGCCTTGGCGTTGCCGTGGTCGCGGAGCGAGGTGATGAGCAGCTTGGGTGAGAGCGGCTTGCCCGTGTTCCACGCCGGGCACTGCGACTGGCAGCGGCCGCACTCGGTGCACGTGGTGAAGTCGAGCCAGCCCTTCCAGGTGAAGTCCTCGATCTTGCCGGCACCGAACGCGTCGACGTCGGGGTCGGCCTCCTCCATCTCGAGGACCTTGCCGCCGGACATCATCGGCTTGGCCGCGCCGAGCGCGACTCCGCCGTCGTCCTCACGCTTGAAGTAGATGTTGAAGAACGCGCTGAACCGGTGCCATGCGACACCCCACGTGATGTTGCGGCCGACGATCAGCAGCCAGACCATGCCGGACATGAGCTTGACGAAGGCGAAGATCGAGACCAGGACCGCGCTCGCGGGGAGCAGCTTGGCCAGGTTCATGGTGAAGAAGTCGGTCCACGGGTTGGCGTGCCCGTAGGTGGCGATCTTGCCGGCCTTCACGAAGATCATGCCGAGGCCCTCGAGCAGCACCACGAACTCGACGAAGTAGGCGGCACGGAAGTTGGAGCCGGAGAAGCGGGAGAGGCGCTCGGGGGAGCGAGGGTGGTTCCGCTGCCGGATGATCATCAGCGTCACGATGCCGATGACGGTGCCCAGGCCCAGGATCTCGTCCATGAGGTGGTAGATCGCGAGGTCACCGATGAGTGGCCAGTGGAACTCGGGATTGAACGTCTGCCCGTAGGCCTCGAACCACAGGATGGCGCCGAGCATGAAGCCGACCATCACCAACCAGTGCGCCCAGCCGACGGAGCGGAACTTGTTCATCCGGGTGTGCGCAGCGAACTCGATGCACATCTGCTTGAACCGCGGAACGAACGGTCGCAGACGTGTCCTGTCCGGCTGTCCCAGCGCGATGGATCGCACCATCATCGCGGCACCGCGGAAGAAGTAGGCCCAACACACGATGCTGAGCAGGGCACCGACGGTGCCGAGGGTGATCGTCAGGGCATTCATGACGCTGCCTTTCTTCGGCGACGGCCATTCCGTCGCCCTACGCTTCCGGCCGGCCACAGGGGGCGGTCCGACGGTCAGCCCGGATGCATCTGTCCCACTCGAAGTTACCAGCCGGTAACCACAAGGGTTCTACCGATCGGTAACTTAGCATTTCGGTCGACATCACCGCAGGTCGGACGGAGGGCTGGTCCGTCCTGCACACGCGATGAGCCCTACCGTATTACGGCACAGCGACAGGCCTCCCGCACAGGTATTCCTAACTTGCCTCGTGGGTAACTTGGGGCCGCCGAGGAAGTCGCCCCTCATCGCGACCATTTTGTTACCCTTCACGAGCAACCTCGTCCGTGGGTGAGGTCACATCGTGGCTGTTCACACGGACAATTCCCGGATCGAGTACTGAAAACGGACCTGATATTCGGTTGTGTCCCTGTCAACCGCTACAGTGCTCGTGTCGGGGTCCGACACCACGAACCTGAACGAACGGAACATCTAGATGACACTGCGTCGACTCGTCGCAACCTCTGCGATCGCGATCGCCTCCCTGGGCGTGGCCACCGGTACTGCGTACGCGCAGCCGGCAACCACCACCCCCTCCGCGACGACCACCGAGAGTGCTCCCGCGGAGAACTCCGAGCTGAACTGGGCATCGCGCGTCGAGGCCGGTGGCGTCGTCACCACCGTCGACGCCGGCATGTTCCGTGCGGCCGACGACGGCAAGACCGTCGACCTGGTGGACGAGGAGGGCAACACGATCCTGAGCCTTCCGCTGTCGTTCAACCTCAACGGCGTCGAGTTCCCCTACGGTGTCGAGTACACCGACGAGGGCCGCACCGTGAAGCTCATCCCGAACCTCGCAGCACCGATGGGCCTCGCCCCGAACGCGCTCGAGAACACGGTGGCATCGCCCGCCGAGAACACCGCTGCCGAGCAGTCCTTCGCCTCGCAGCTCGGTCTCGCCACCTCCATCGGCGGACTGACCGGCACCATCATCGGTGCAGTCATCGGCGGCATCATCGTCCCCGCGATCGGCATCGTGCCGGGCGCCGGTGTCGGTGGCGTCATCGGCACGATCGTCGCGGGTGGACCGACCCTGGTCGTCGCCGGTATCGATCTGCTCAACACGTACAACGCTGCTCCGGGAACCTCCAAGTTCGCTTTGTAAGACTCGGAACACGACGAAGGCCGCCACCCATCGGGTGGCGGCCTTCTCTCGTTTCAGGCGGAGTGGATCAGAGCCAGGGAACGGCGGCGGCGAGGAAGATGCCACCCGCGATCACACCGACGGCTCCCGTGAGCAGTCCGATGACGGTGTCTGCGCGATCGGCATCGGGAACGCGGGTGGCCAGGACGCCGGCGACGAGCGCGGCGATGCCCAGCAGAACACCGAAGCCGAAGCTCCAGAACGCCACCACCGACAGCGCGCCCAACAGCACGGAAGCGTCGGCGAGTCGGGGATCGCGGGCAACGGAACTCAGGGCCGCCCGTGCAGACGACATCTTTTCCGCCGTGTAGATCGCGGCCGGGGACTGAGTCTCGCGGGGGAGTGACGAATCGGCGATGTCGGTCACAGCGATACCTCCTTCGGGGAACAGCCGAAGGTCATCGGGTATCGAACGCAGCGCAGCACAGCGGTACACCTCCTCGTGGGATGAACGGAACGGTCGACACTCGGACGTCACCGACGTTGGTGACGGAGTGGACTGCGCGTGTCCCACGATACCACTGTGGCCAGAGCGCGTTACGTGACGGAATCCGTAAAGTGATGTGCCCGTGTCTTTTTGATTCCTCGATACTCACGGCAGCGGCCCCGTCGTCCGAAGACGACGGGGCCGCGACAGTGTGGTGAAGGGAGGTCAGCTTCCGAAGGCGCCGGCGTTCGTGACGATCCCGATGATGTATCCGAAGACGGTGAGAGCGAGCTGGAGGTATCCCATGTCGGGCCTTCCGTGTGTCGACGACGCACGATCGAGGTGCGGAGGCACCCTGCCTCGAGGGGTGACATTACCGCACCAAGGAGACCGAACGTTGTGCTATCTCACGACGTGCGGACGGTCGTTCCGGTGGCCGCGGTGACGGCGTCGACGGGGATGCCCAGGCTGGCGGTTCCGCCGTACTGAGCCAGCGCCAGGTTGGCCTCGCCGCAGCTCGGAGCAGCGCCGCTGTTGGATCCGCTGGTGATGCCCAGTGCGAGTGTCCCTGTGACGATGGCGCCGCCGCTGTCACCCGCGAGAGTGCAGGCGGTACTGGCGAATCCACGCACCGTGCGGCTGTCGCCGTCGCCCAGGAAGAGCTGCGTCTCGACGCGGTCCGCCGCGACGAGACCACATGTGAAGGACGACGCCTGACCGGACTTGCACACCGGGGCACCGATGACGGGCGAGGCCGTTCCGGTGATCGTGAGGGCGGTGCCGTTGGCTCCCCGCACGGTGGGCTGGTCGAGCCCCGCGGCCACGCCGGCGTCGTTCAGCGCGATGACGGAGTAGTCGAGTCCGTCGCCGCCGCCGACACTCGACGCGGTGAAATCGCCGACGGGAGTACTGGCGCGGATGTCGTCGCGATTCGCCAGGTACACCGAGGCGGAGTTGCCCGGATCACAGTGTCCCGCAGACAGATTGACCGGCGTGCCGGCCCCGTCGGTGGCGCTGAACCCGAACGAGCAGATCTCGATGTCCTCGAGCGGCGCGGTGGTGATGTCGCCGGCGGACGTCACGTAGTCGTCGCCGCCCATCACGGCAGGCGGAGGCGTCGGACCGGGAGCGGGTGGGGACAGCTGCACCTGGAGGTTGGCGATGGCGGTCGGCAGATTCAGTGCGCGCCCGATCGGACTGTTGGCGATGTCGACGATCACCCGTCCGCCGAGCACGTCGACAGCCGCTGAATTGATCTGTGACGAGACCTCGCGGGGCAGACCCGACACCCAGCGACCGAAGTCGTCGAGGGACTGCTCGAGCGTGTCCGCCGACACGGGCGACTGGCGGCTGCGGTAGCCGTCCTGCGCCACCTGGCTCGCGGCCTCCGAGGTGGTGACCGCGACGACGGGAACGCCGTCGTCGCCGATCCAGGCACCCGCGAAGTCCGCCGGGCGCTGCTGACGGAAGTCGTCGGCGTAGGTACGAAGCTTCTGCGCCTCGGCAGCGCGGTCGAGGTACTCCTGCGGCGACATGTGCAGATCGCGCTGCACGGCGTCGACCAACTCGGACGGGAGGCGATCCGCGGACAGCTGCTCGGGAGCCGCCGACGCGGGTGCTGCGCCGGCAGTGGCGGTGCCGAGGCTCAGCGTCAGCAGCGACGCGCCCACCACCCCCATCACCCGTGCGCTGCGAGATGCGCCGCTCGACTCGGAGTGACTCTGGCCCGTGGCCGCTGTGGCCGCCGAGTTACGCAAGAAGTTCCCTTCGCAGTGGTGACAGTCCGTGGCCCGTCGGGTCCGCACATGGTTTGCAGAGGTACCGATGCCAGCGCACGAGCATAGGGCATCATCCTGAGCGTTTCCGGCGCCCGACGAGCGTCAGGGACGGTTCACAGAACCGGGAGAGGTACGCGAGACGGACCGGGCCGGGGCAGTGGTCTCCGAGGCCGAGGTTTCCGGTGTCGTGGTGGCGATTGTCGTGGACGGTGCCGTCGTGGTCGTGGTGGTGGTGGTGGTGGTGGTGTCTGGAGGGGGTGGGGACCCGACTCCACCGAATATCCCACCATCAGGAAACAGATCGAGCGGCTCCACGATGTCGGTGAGGCCGCTGGGTTCCGGCAGCGAGGGCGGCATCGTCTCCGTGACAGGGTCGAGCGTGTCGATCTCCGGAGCCGGGGCCTCCTGCACCGGAGCCGGTGCCTGCTCCTGGACGGGCAGCGGCGCGGCGGACGTCGTGGTGCTGTCCAACGACGACGTCACGACGGGAGCGGCGGGCGTGATGGCCTGCTGCGAGTTCAGGGGCGCGACCGAGCTGGAGTCGAGGTCGTGGGTGCCCACGGCGCCGCCGACGGCGAGGAACGCGAGAGCCACCGCGGCGACCGAGACCGCCGCGCGCGTGGGTGTTCTCCTATGTGGTCGAGTGTGAGCGGTCTTACCGGTGGCCGAGTCGGACACCATCGCCGCGAATGCCTTGTTCGAGGCCGCCGAGGTGAGCGGCGACGACCGACGTGAGGCTGCGGCGCGAACGGCCGCCGCCGGGTTCTCCGACGTCGCAGGAGTCAGCGAGCAGTCCTGCAGACCGACGTAATCGAGGGCGTCCCGCAACGCGGCTACCGAGTCGGCGGACAGTCCTGCTGGGTGGAGCAGCGTGCATCGAGCGTCGGCGGGCAGAGAGTAGAGCTCCGACAGCGTGCCCGTCAGAGCGTGGACGAATCCGGCGACGAGATCCTCGGCGCGCACCACGCGACCGTCGGCCAGGCCGAGTCCGCGAGGGTCGCCCACCGCGACGAGAAAACCGCGAACGCCCTGGTCGGAGTCATCGAGGCGCACGCGTCCATCGGGGTCCAGGCCCACCGCCGTCGGGCACTCGAACAGCTCGGTACCACCGTCGATGTCGACCGACACGGCCGTCTCGGCATCGGTCACCGCCATGACGAGGTGGATCGTCTTGTCGACCCGGGGTCCGTCGAACCCCTGGCTGCGCGCGCTCATTCGGACTCGACCCCCTCGGCGAGTTGCAGACACGGTGCCACGTCGACCGCGAGCACCCGTCCGATCACCGTACCGGTCGTCACGGTGAGGGGGTACCCGATGGGCTCCGCCCCCCGTGCGCGCTTCGCGCATCCCGCGGCACGCACAACGCGCACGGGAAGCACTCAGCCGCCGGTCGGCGGGTCGTCCGCGGTCTCGTCCGAGTCTTCGATCGGTGCATCGGGCGACGGTGACGGCGACGGACTGGTGGGCGAGGGCTCCACGACGACGGGCGGGTCGCTCGGCACGGGTTCGGGTGCCGGCTCGGGTGCCGGAGCCGGGGCGGGAGCAGGAGCGGGCGCGGGCGCGGGCGCGGGTGCCGGCACGGGGTCCGGTGCGCGCGGGGGCACCGTCGTGGTGATCCGAGCAGGTGCACGTGTGGCCTCGACGGGCGCGGGTGCGCCGGGGACGACGGTCGGGAAGCCGATGCTGGTGGACGGAGCGGGACGAGTCGTCGTCGGCCGCGCGGTGACACCGGCGGCGTCCTCGACGGCCGGAACCGCGGTGCTGACCGTCCGATCGGACGCGAGGTAGGCGATGCCGCCGCCGACGATCAGCAGGGTCGCCACCGCGGCCGCCACGAGGAGGGCGAGGGGCCCGCGCGGTGTCGACCTCGATGCACCGCTGTCGGTGGCTGTCGAGGCGGCAGCGGTCGCGAGCAGCGGTGCCCCTGTCGTCGGCGCGAGCCCGGCGGCGGCACGCGCGGCAGCCGCGGCGGCCGCCAGCCGTTCCTCCGACGCGCCGAGGGTGGCGTGGGGATCGGCCGACTCGGGATGCAGCGTCAGCGCGGTGAGTCCGACGAAGTCGAGCGCCTCCCGCAGCGCGGCGATGCGCTCGGGTGACCAGTCGGCGGGATGGGCAGCTCCGGCCGTGAGGACGCGGACGTCCTCGCCGGCGTCGACGGTCTCACTGAGCAGCAGGAACATCATGGTCGCGACGAGGTCCTCGGCGCGCATGGGTACGCCGCGGGACGAGACCACGCCGGACGGGTCACCGACGCGAGCCATGAAGCGATCGACGACGTCGATGTCCGCCGTCAGCGCGTCGGGTCGGTGCAGTGTCGTCGTGCCGTCGGGCAGGAGGTAGAGGACCGTCTCGGCCGTCACCGGCACGCGGACCAGTTCACCCGAGGTCGTCGACACCACGACGGCCGTCGACGTCAGATCGGTGATGTGGATCCCGGTGGCTCGGGTGATCGGTGCGGCGTCGTGCCCGGTGTTCATGCGTGTACCCGTCGTTCCTTGTCCTGTGCGTAGCCGGCCGCGCGGAGCATCGATAGCATCTGCGAGCGCGACTGCGCTCCCAGACGTCGACGGATCCGTGCGACGTGGTGCTCGACCGTCTTGGCCGAGATGTACATCTGGGCGCCGATCTCGCGGTACGTCAGGCCCAGTACGAGATGATGCGCCACCTCCGCCTCGCGCTCGGTCAGCGCCCCCAGCGACGCGGAACCGGGCTCGGTGGGCTCGGCCGTCGCCGCGACGGCACCGATGTCGCGGGCGATCTGCAGCAGGGCGGTGGCGTCGCGGGTGTCGGCGACGCGCAGGGCGGCGTCACTGGCGAGCCGTGCCGCGTCCCAGGCGTGCCCGAACTTCTCCAGGGTACGAGCGGACGTCTCGACCTCGGCGACGTCGGGCTCGCCCTGCAGGACGCGGAGCCATGCCTTGCCTGCGGAGGCGAGTGCTGCGGCGTGGGGACTGCGGTCGGCGAACGAGCCGAGCGCACGAGCGTGGGGAAGCAGGTCGGCCGGGGCGCCGCCGAGGATGGCGGCCTGTACGCCGTACCAGTGCCACGTGGCCGCCCAGGTCGGTGGTTCGCCGAGCGAGGCGACCAGTGCGGTGGCCGCGGAGACGGAGTGCGCGATGCGTGCCGTGTCCCCGAGACGCACTGCGGCGAGCCACAGTTCACCGAGCGGGATGAGGGAGAAGAGATCGGGCTCGGCCTCCGCGACGGTGCGCCGGGCCTCCTGCCACGCGGACATGAGGGCGCCCGTGTCTCCGCGCCGGCGGGCGGTGGCGACGCGAAGTGCGAAGTAGGACAGGGCGTCCCGTTGGGGGAGCGTGGCCGGGTCGACGCCCGAGGTGGGATCGACACCCGTGTCGCCGGCCACGAGGGCCGACCAGGCGAGCAGCAGACGGCACCGCGTGGACACCGCGCACCCCGGATCCGCGGCGATGGTCTCGGTCAGCACCGCTCGGGCGGTGGCGGGGTCGCCGGTGTGCAGAGCGATCAGTGCCGCGATCACCGCGGGATGTTCCGGCTCGGCCCGGGCGCCCACCGCGGTGTCGGCCATCGAAGCGGCGCGCAGCAGCGAACCCGTTGCCACAGTGGCGGGTTCGGTCAGCGAGTCGAGTAGCCCGCGGGCCACCAGCGTCGAGCGGGCGTTCGCCGACGTGGGCGGGACGGGGCGGAGGCCGCCGTGCGCGCGGACGAACGTCGCGGCGCAGTCGGCGTCCCCCACGGCGAGAAGCGTCGTCACCGCGTACGCCGCATCCGGTCCGATGCGGTCCGGCCCGAGCCACCGGTAGAGGTCGGCGGCGTGCGACGCGGTGCCGCGCATCAGTGCGACCGTGGACGCGACGCGAACGGCTCCGCGTACTCCGTCGGGTGACGGCGCCTCGGCGGACAGCACCGCGTCCACTGTGAGCGCCGCGGTGTCGAGATCGCCGCTCGCGAGCAGGGCGTCGGCGTAGGGCACGGAGATGTCGGTGCCCTGCGCGCCCGCCGCGGCGGCCGCGTCCCACAGTCGTCGTGCGTCGAGACGGTCTGCGGCGGAGGCCAATTCGACCAGGTGCTGTGCGAGATCCGGATCGCGCAGACCCGCATCAGCGAGCGAGACCGCGAGATCACCACCGAGACCGCCACTGTCGAGGTGCACCCGTGCCAGGCGACGCAGCACGCCGAGCATTCCGTGCTCGCCCATCACCACGCGCAGCGCATCGCGTGCGGAGTCCGACAGCAGACCCTCGTCGGACAGGACACCGCACTCCCGCGTGCGCTCCACGGCGGCGACGGCCTCGGGCATCGCGACTTCGGCGACATCGGCGACGAGGTACGGATCCGGAGCCAGACCGACCGACGCGAGCGTCACCACCACGAGGGCGGTGTGATCGTGCGCGGACAGCAGAGCGTCGAGAGCCGACCGCTCGTCAGGGGAGGTCACCGCTGCGGAATGATGAATTCAGTGACACCGTTCACGGCTGCACCCGTGTTACCGAGCAGCGCGCCGGGTAGGCCGAGCGCCCCCTCGACGAGACCTTGACCGGGAAGTCTGGTGGGTACCGACGGCAGGGTGGGTAGCTGAGCCGAGGGAACCTGCACTGACGGCACCTGCGCGGTGGGAAGATTCGGTGCCGTGAACTGAGGCACCTGCACATCCGGCGCCTGCACATCCGGCACAGCAGCGTTCGGCGCGGTGGCGCCCGGTACCGCGGCCGATCCGGTCGAGCCGGGCGCGGTCGCGCCGGGCGCCGCAGCCCCCGGTGCTGCTGCGGCGCCGCTGGTCGGCGCTCCGGCGGCTCCGGTGGTGCGCGGCTGTCCCGTCACGGGGTCGACGCCGGCGGCGGCGGTGGTCGGGGTCGCGCTCACGGAACCGTCCGCGGCGGCCGGGGCCACCGCGCTGCTGGTGGAGGGGCCGGTGTTCTCCGATGATCCGCCGACGAGGCCGGTGCCGACGGAGAGGCCACCCGCGGCCAGCAGGATCACGGCAGCGGCGACGCCACCGATGACGGCGGTGCGCTTACCGCGCGACGGGGCGTCCTTGGCGTGTGCCGAGCGCGACACCGGTGCGGGCGTGGAGGTTCGGGCCGAGGCGGGGCGCTCGGTGACCGGAGGGAGCAGGTCGGTCTCGTCGTCGTCGACGGTGGAACCGGCGGCGACGGCAGCGAGTGCCGCTGCGCCCGGGCGGTTCAGTTCTGCCCCGGCAGAAGCGATGTCGGCGGCGAGCAGTGCGGCTCCGGTCGCGGCGGTGGCCGCGGGCTGTTCGCCGACGGTCACCGGCTTGCGCAGCGCGGAGGACACGGTCTCGGTGAGCATGGGGATCGACGCGCCGCCGCCGACCAGCAGCACACGGTCCACCGCGTCGCCGTCGACACCCGCGGTGCGCAGCGCCTCGCCGATTACCCGGGTGACGTCGTCGAACGTCTCGCGCAGTAGTTCCTCGATCTCCGACCGCACCAGTCGCACGTCGGTGTCGATGCCGGGCAGGTGCACCGGCACGACCGTCTCGGTGTCGGAGGACAGTGCTTCCTTGGCCGTCGCGCAGTGCGTGCGCAGGGTCGTGAGGGCTTCGACCGTCGCGGGATCGAAGGGATCGAGCGACGAGGAGTCGACGTTGTCGAGCACGTGCGCCAACACGACCTGGTCGATGTGAGCGCCGCTGACGTCCTCGCTGCGCGCACCGCGTCCGAGGATCGCCGAATCGGCACCTGTGCGCACGACCGACACGGTCAGGGCGCTCGCACCCAGGTCCGCGACCAGCACGACGCCGTCCGCCACCGCGTCCGGCGACTGCTGCATCCATGCCGTCGCGGCGAGAGCGTCGGGAACGAAGGTGACGTCGGTGAGGCCGTGGCGGGCAGCCGCGTTGCGGAGCCGGTCCACCGTGTACTCGGGCCACGACGTCGGGTAGGTCACCACGATTGCGGCGTCGTCGTCGGCGCCGGCCGTGCGTGCCTCCCGGACGAGGCAGTCCAGCGTCGTCGCGTAGAGCTCGTCGCCGGTGTAGCTGCGTCCGTCCTCGGTGACCAGCGCGACCGGATCGCCGACGCGGCCGGCGAAGCCGGTCAGGGCCGTGGTGTCGACGGTGCCCGGCGCGGCCAGGGCGGGTTCACGGTCGGGCGTGACCGACAGTGCGGTGGATCGAACGACGGTGACGGCGTCACCGAGGTGTCCCGGACCGTCCACGGCGACCGCCGTCGAGGTGCTCGAGCCGACGTCCAGTCCCAGACCTGATGACCGTCCCTGATCCGTTGCCATGGCGCCGACTCCGTTTCCGTGCTCGTCGATATTCGTGCTCGTCAAGGCTGTGTCGGACCTGCTGTCGGGCACGTCGCCGTGACGCCGTAGCTGTCCACCGGCACTGTCGTCCCGATGGTCCGTTTCGTTACAGGTCACAAGAGTAGAGCGGTCCTATCCCCTATGCCCCCTAGTCCCCCCGATCTGCCCCGGGTCGACCCCCGGGGTGCAGGAAGGGGGCTGCGCCCCGTTGGGACACCTCACTAGTCGACCTAGTTTTGATCTCAACGTGCCGAGACAGTCGGCCCGACCACCTCGACGCCTGCACACACACCGTCTGCCGACACCGGTTCACACACACCCAGGAGATCCCGATGGCCACGAACGCCGTACTCGACTTCATCCTCAGCCTTCTTCGCGACGACAAGGCCGCCGCCGCCTACTGCGCGAACCCCCAGGCCTCGCTGGACGCTGCCGGCCTGCCCGACGTGTGCCACGCCGACATCGTGGCCGTGGCGCCCATGGTCGCCGAGTCCGGACTGTTCGCCGGCGGATCGCGTCTCGCCTCGATCGTGAACGCGGGCAGCTCCTCCAACGTCGTGAACTCGACCGTCGTGAATGCGGGCAGCGTGAACAACAGCACCGTCTTCGGCGGCAACAACGTCGCCGTCGGCGGCCCCACGTTCGGCAGCAACGCGGTGAACTTCGGAAACAACAACAACAACGGAAATTTCAGCAACAACAACTTCGGGGGCTTCGACCTGGGCGGCTTCACCTTCAGCCCGACCCTCATCGGTGGCGGCCTGGCGATCGGCAGCATCGGCAACATCGGCAACCTGAACCTCGGTGACCTGGATCTGAGCGGCCTGAACCTGGCCTCGCTCGACCTCAGCGGCCTGAACCTGGCCTCGCTGGACCTCGGCGGGATCGGCGACATCGACCTGCTCGGCGGACTCGACCTCAGCCTCATCGACCTGGGCGACCTCGACATCGCGGGCCAGTTCACCACGGTCCTCGCCCTCGTCCTGGCCAACGGACTCTCCCTCGGTGGCGACCTCGCCGCCGAGTTCGGTGCCGCACTGGGCGCGGCGTTCGACGCCTTCCTCGCCCTCGGCGGCGTCCTCGACCTCGACACGCTGGTCGACCTCAGCGCCACCCTGGCCGGTGCGCTCACCGCAGCGCTCGGCCTCGGCGTGGGTGCCGGAGCCCAGCTCACGGCCGCCCTCGACGCCGTGCTCGGCACCGTCGCCGGTCTCGACCTCGACGCCGTCGTCGGTCTGTCCGGCGTTCTCGCCAACGCACTCTCGGTGGGCGGTGTGCTCGGCGCGAATGTCGGCGCCGCACTCGGTGGCGTGCTCGGCGCGGCGGTCACCGCCGGTGGCTCGCTCGGCGCCGATCTGGCCGCCGCCCTCACCGCCGGACTCGATGTCGCCGGATCGCTCGGTGTCGTCGTCGGTGGCGCGCTCGGTGTGACCACCGACATCACCGCTGCTCTCTCGGGTGCACTCGCCGCTGCCGTCGACGTCGCCGGTGATCTCGGCGCGACGCTGACCACCATCCTCGACGCGAACGTCGTCGCCGCGCTCGCAGGCACGCTGACCACCGAGCTCTCCGCGGCTCTCGGCGCAGCCCTCGCTGCCGGCGGAGACGTCGCCGGTGAGTTCGGCGCCTCCCTCGGCGCGCTCCTCGGAGCCGTCACCGGCCTGTCCGGCGCACTCGACCTCGACGCTCTTCTCGGCGTCGGCGGCACCCTCGGCGCGACCCTCGCCGGTGTGCTCGGCCTCGGCGGCGGTATCGGTGCGCAGCTCGGCGCCGCGCTCGACGGTGTCCTGGAGTTGGCCGGTGGCCTGGACCTCGCGGCCGCCCTGGCCGGCGGAGCCGACATCGCGGCCACGCTCGGCGCCACTCTCTCCACTGCCCTCAGCGGCGTGCTGGTCGCCGGCGGTACCGTCGCCGGCACGCTCGGCGCGGCCTTCGGTGCCGCCCTCGGCGGCGTCCTGGGGGCCGACCTCGGTGCTCAGCTCGTCGGACTGCTGGCCGGTGAGCTGGACCTCGGTGCGGCACTGGCCACCATCCTCGACGGCGCTCTCGGCCTCGGCGGTTTGCTGGACATCGGCGCTCTCGCCGATCTCGGTGCCCTGCTCGACGTCGACGGCGCACTCGGCCTCGGTGCCGGTGTCCTGGCCACGCTCGGCGGTTCCCTCGAGGCTCTCCTCGGTGCGGGCGGCCTGCTCGGTGGCGATCTGACCGCACTGCTCGGTGCCGATCTCGGTGCTCAGCTCGCTGCCGCGCTGGCCGGCGCTCTCGCCGTCGGCGGCGACCTGGGCGGCGACCTCGGACTCGCCCTCGGCGGCGTGCTCGCCGGACTCGTGGACGTCGCGGGCGGTCTCGACGTCGACGCGGTGGCCGGACTCGGTGCCACCCTCGCCGCAGCCCTCACCGGCGCACTCGGTGTCGGCGCAGGACTCACCGGTGGACTCGCAGCGGGCCTCACCGCTCAGCTCGGTGCCGCTCTCGACGGTGTCCTCGGCCTGGCCGGCGATCTCGACCTGCTCGGCGGACTCGGCGTGCTGGGCGACCTGAACGTGCTGAACGACCTCAGCGTCCTCGGCGACCTGGACCTCGCGGCCACCCTCGGTACCGCACTCTCCGGCGCTCTCGCCGCCGGCGGCGCGGTGGCAGCCAACCTCGGTGCCACGCTCGGCGCGGCCCTCGGCGGTGTCCTGTCCGGCGACCTCGGCGCCGAGCTCGTCGGCCTGCTCGCCGGTGGTCTGGACCTCGGTGCCGGCCTCACCACCCTGCTGGGCGGTGTCCTCGATCCGTCCGGTGCCCTCGGCCTCGGCGGCGACCTCGTCGCCACGCTCGGCACCTCGCTCGCAGCCGTGCTCGGTGCGGGCGGTCTGCTCGACGCCGATCTCGCGGGCCTGCTGACCGGCGGCCTCGCCGCGCAGCTCTCCGCCGCACTCGCGACGGCTCTCGCGGCCGGCGGCGACGTGGCGGCGAACGTGGGCCTGGCCCTGGGCGACGTGCTCGGCACGGTCACCGCGGGTCTGGACCTGGACGGCGTCCTCGGCGCCGACCTCGCAGCGGCGCTCACCGCGGCCCTCGGCCTCGACGGCGACCTGACCGGTGGACTCACCGCGCAGCTCGCCGGCGCGCTCGACGCCGCACTCGGTGTGGTCGGAGGCGCCGACATCACGGCTGCGCTCACGGGCGCACTCGCCGCCGGTGGCGACGTCGCCGCAGGACTGGGCGCGACACTCGGCACCACCCTCGCTGCCGTGCTCGGCGCCGACCTCGGCGCCCAGCTCACCGGACTGCTGGCAGGCGGCGCCGATCTCGGCACCGCACTGACCGCCGTCCTGGGCGGCGCTCTCGACCTCGACGGGGTCTTCGGCATCGGTGCCGACGCGGCCGCCGGCCTGGTCGGCACGCTCGGCACCACGCTCGCCGCCGCACTGAACGTCGGCGGCCTGACCGACGTCGACCTCACCGCACTGCTCGGCGGCGACCTCACCGCCGTTCTGGGTGCCGCACTCTCCGGCGCCCTGGGCGCCGGCGGCGCACTGGGTGGCGACCTCGGCCTGGCACTGGGCGGGCTCGTCGGTGCTGCCACCGACCTCACGGCCGGCGCCGATCTCGGACTGGTCCTCGCCGGCGCACTCGGTGTCACCGGCGATGCCGCCGCCACGCTGTCGGGCGCACTCGACGCGATGCTGGGAGCTGCGGGCGGTCTCGACCTCACCGCGATCCTCGGTGCCGACGCGGACGTCGCCGCCACCGTCGGAGCCGCGCTCAGCGCAGCACTGTCGGCCGGTGGCCCGCTGGCCGCGAACGTGGGCGCCGCCCTCGGCGGCGTGCTCGGGACCGCCCTGTCGGGCGACCTCGGCGCACAGCTCGCAGGTCTGTTGGGCGGCGGCGTCGATCTGGACGCCGCACTCGGCACGGTCCTCGGCGGCGCACTCGGACTCGGCGGGCTGGTCGATCTCGACGGGCTCGCAGATCTGGACGGGCTCGGAGCCGTCGGCGGTCTGCTCGACGCCGACCTGCTGGGCGGCCTGACCGGCGCACTGGACACCGACATCGTCGGTGCGCTCGCCGGCTCGCTCGGCGCTGCCCTCGGCGCCGGCGGGCTGCTCACCGGTGACCTGCAGGCACTGCTCGGCGGCGATGTGGCGGCGCAGCTGTCCACCGCCCTCGGCGTGGCTCTCGGCCTCGGCGGCGACGCTGCCGGTGAACTCGGACTCGCCCTCGGCGGCGTCCTCGCCGGCGTCACCGACCTGACCGCGGGTGCCGATCTGGGTGCCGCCGTCACCGCCGCTCTCGGCATCACCGGTGAGGGTGCGGCCACCCTGGCCGGCGCCCTGAACACGGCGCTCGGACTCGGCGGGGCGCTCGATCTCGACGGCCTGGTCGGCGGAGATCTCGCCGCCACGGTCGGCGCTGCACTCGGCGGTGCTCTGGCCGCCGGCGGCGACGTCGCCGCCACGGTCGGCGCCACCCTCGGTGCCGCTCTCGGGGGCTCCCTGACCGCCGATCTGCAGGCCCAGCTCGGTGCACTGCTGGCCGGTGGGCTGGACCTCGACGCCGCGCTCGGCACGGTGCTCGGTGCGGCTCCGGATCTCGATCTGGACGCAGACCTCGCCGGCCTGCTCGGCGGCGCTGTCTCGACCGGCCTCGGCCTGGTCGCGGGAGTCGGCCTGCCCGACACGGAGCTGCCGGACCTCACGGGCAGCCTGGCCGCGGCACTGGGACTGGGCGGCGCAGCCGCAGCAGGACTGGGAACCGCACTGGGCACGGTGCTCGGCGGCACGGTGCTCGCCGATCTGGATGCGAACGGACTGCTCGAGGGTGACCTCGGCGGCATCGTCTCCGCCGCACTCGGCGACGCACTGAACGTCGGCGGTGTCCTCGACCTGGAGACCGACCCGGTCGGCCAGTTCGGCGCGGCGCTCAACGGGGCGCTCGGCCTCGTCGGCGGCGTGGACACCGGCGCCCTGGGCGACCTGCCCGCGACGCTGACCGCAGCATTCGGCGTCGGCGGCACGGCGGGTGCGGAGCTCGGCGGAGCCTTCGGCGCTCTGCTCGACATCGCCGGCGGCGGCGATCCGGTGGCGTCCCTGGGAACGGCACTCGGAGCCACGGGTGACCTCACCACGATGCTCGACGCCGCACTCGACACGGCGGTCTCCGCCGGCGGCGCGCTCGACGCCGAGGGTCTGCCGATCAGCGGACTGCTCGACGCGAACACCGGCCTCGACGGCAGCCTCAGCGCACTGACCACCCTGACCGGTGGCCTCGGCGCCGTGGGTGCGGTCGCCGGCGGACTGGACGGCACCCTCACCGGTGTCGGCGGCGCGGTCACCGATCCCGACGCGGTCACCGGTGCGGTGGCGAGCCTGGGCGGCGGCCTCGCCAGCGGCCTCGGGCTGGGCCTGAACAGCGTCACGCAGGGCGGGCTCGAGCTCGGCTCGGAGCTGCAGGGCGGCCTGACCGGCGCTGCGACCGGCGCGGGCGGCGTCTTCGGCGGCTTCGAGATCTCGCCCGACGGCGAGGTCACCGGCGGACTGGACAACACGTCCGAGTTCACCGGCGCACTCGACGGCGGCATCGACGCCACCGCCGACGCCGTGGGCCAGTTCCAGAACTCCACCGACGCCGTGCTCGGCGGCGTCACCGGAGCGACAGACGGACTGGGCCTGAGCGCGGTCACCGACGTCACCGGCGACGCGCTCGGCGCCGTGACCACGGACGGCGGACTCGGCGGCGACATCGCCGGCGAGGCCACCTCCTGGCAGGACGTCGACGCCGAGGGTGCCTTCGACGGCCCCGCGGCGGCGGTCGGCGGAGTCGGCGACGGCCTCACCGACACCGTCTCCGGGCTCGGCGGCGGACTCACCGGTGGCCTGACCGACGGCCTGTCGAACACCCTCGGCGGCGGACTGAGCTCCGCGGACGACGGCCTCGACACCGGCGCTGTGGCCGATGACAACGCGGCCGACGCGGGAGACGCCAACTGATCACCCGCGCTCTGTAACACCGACGACCCCGTACGCGCTTATGCGTACGGGGTCGTCGGCGCTTACCGTGAGGGTCACACCGCCGCAGATGGTGAATGCTCACAGACGCGCTCGACCCGTTGCCATCGCAGACAGATCGGGACCACATGCAGAACGACGCACCACCCGCCGTGCAGACCGGCGCCGGGAAGACCCCCGCGCCGACGCAGGCGACGCAACTGGCCGAGCTCCTGTCCCGGATGGGCGAGGTGGCGTCCGGTGCCGGTCGCCGCGACCTTCTCGACCGGTTGACGGCGGCGCGTGAGCGGGTGCTCGATCCGCGCCTGCGCATCGTCGTGGTCGGACCGCTCAAGCAGGGCAAGAGCCAGTTCGTGAACTCGCTGCTGGGCCTCGACGTGTGTTCGGTGGGCGACGACGAGACCACCGCGGTGCCCACGATGGTCGCGTACGCGGAGACCGAGCGGGCGGAGCTGGTGGTCGGCGAGATCGGCGCCGACCCGGTGCGCATCGACATCCCCATGGCGGACATCCATGCCGTCACACCGACCGACCCGCGCGCGGAGGGTCGCGAGATCCTGCGCCTCGAGATCTCCGTGCCCAGCCCGCTGCTGAAGGACGGGCTCGTCGTCATCGACACCCCCGGCGTCGGCGGCCACGGCAACCCGCACGCCAACAGCACCCTGGGTCTGGTCACGTCGGCGGATGCCGTTCTGGTGCTGTCCGATTCGAGTCAGGAGTTCACCGAGCCCGAGGTGGCCTTCCTGCGCCAGGTGGTGACTCTGTGCCCGGCGGTCGCGTGCCTGGTGACCAAGACCGACCTGTACCCGCACTGGCGGCGCATCGTCGAGGCCGATCGCGGGCACCTCGCGCGGCAGGGCATCGACGTCCCGCTGATGCCGATCTCGTCGATGCTCCGCTCGCACGCGCTGCGGCTGAAGGACGATTCGCTCGACAAGGAGGCCGGCTTCCCGGCTCTCTACGACTTCCTCCGCGGTGTGGTGCAGCGCGCCGACGCCACCACTCGCAAGGCCGTCGCTCTCGACGTCCGCTCGGTGTCCGAGCATCTCGCCCTCGCCCTGGGCAGTGAACTCGCGGCGCTTCGCGATCCGGAGACCGCCGCCGCGGCGGTGGCCGGTCTGCAACAGGCGCGGGCCAACGCCGAGGACATGCAGAAGCGCAGCAGTCGGTGGCAGCAGACACTCAACGACGGCATCACCGATCTGGCCGCCGACATCGACCACGACCTGCGAGACCGGCTGCGCGTCATCACCCGTGAGGCGGAGGAGGCGGTCGACGGGGGAGACCCGGGCAAGGACTGGCCGCGCATCGGTGAGTGGCTCGAGGACCAGATCGCCTCCGCCGTGGGGGACAACTTCGTCTGGGCGCACGAGCGGTCCCTGTGGCTCGCCGAGACGGTCGCTCGGCACTTCGCCGAGACGGCCGATGCGCACATCCCGGCGATGAACATCGCGAACGTCGACGGCGTCATGGACCCGGTGACCTCACTGGGGGACCTCGAGTCCGGCCGGATGGGCATCACCTCGAAGGTGCTCGTGGGCATGCGCGGCTCCTACGGCGGCGTGCTCATGTTCGGACTCATCACGACGATGATGGGACTGGCGCTGCTCAATCCGATCTCGCTCGGCGCCGGAGTCCTGTTGGGCAGCAAGGCCTACAAGGACGACAAGGAGGCGCGGGTGCTCAAGCGGCGGGCCGACGCGAAGGTCGCCATCCGCAAGTTCACCGACGACGTCAGCTTCCAGGTGGGCAAGGAGTCCAAAGACCGCCTGCGGCTCGTCCAGCGCCAGCTCCGTGACCACTTCACCGACATGGCCGATCAGACGGTGCGCTCGGTGAGCGACTCGCTGCGGGCCGCGCAGGAGGCGGCGACCGGCGCCTCGTCCGAGCGTGCCGCGCGCACAGCCGAACTGGAGCAGTCACTGAAGAAGATCTCTGCACTGCGCAGCATCGCGCAGAAGCTCGACCCCGAGGCCGTCGAGGCCGCCGAGGCAGACAAGGTCGTCGAGGCGGCTCGTGCGGACCGCACGCAGATCGGTACCGGCTCGTGAGTGTCACGCTCGACCGTGCGCGGGAACTCGTCGCGGCGGCGCAGGCGGAGTACGTGCGGGAGCCGGACGTCCGGGATGCGTTGCGCGTCTGCGCGGACCGGCTCGACGAGCCGCTGCGCGTCGCGCTCGCCGGATCACTCAAGGCCGGCAAGTCGACGCTCCTCAACGCGCTCGTCGGACAGGACATCGCCCCCACCGACGCGACCGAGTGCACCCGCGTGGTCACGTGGTACCGCCGCGGGACGTCTCCCTCGGTGACGGCCCGGTACGACGGGGACCGCTCGATGAGCATCCCGGTGTTGCGACGGGGTGGTCGACTGTCGTTCGACTTCGGCGATCTCACCGCGGACCGCGTGGACCGCCTCGACGTCGAGTGGCCGGCGCGAACCCTGGCCCGCAACACCATCATCGACACCCCCGGCACGTCGTCGCTGTCCCTGGACGTGTCCGAGCGGACGTTGTCGATGTTGACGCCCGAGGACTCCGCGTCCGGCGCCGACGCCGTGGTCTATCTCCTGCGCACCCTGAGCGCGTCCGACACGTCGTTCCTCACCCGCATCAACGACGCGGTCGGTGGCGACTCCGGCCCCCTCGGCGTGGTCGGCGTCGTCTCGCGTGCCGACGAGGTGGGCGCCGGTCGCATGGACGCGATGATGTCGGCCAAGGAAGTGGCGTCCCGCTTCGCGGTGGAGCTCGAGAAGACCGGTCTGTGCCAGGCCGTCGTGCCCGTCGCCGGCCTGCTCGCCCTCGGGGCACGGACGTTGCGGCAGAGCGAGTTCGGCGCGCTCGTCGCGTTGGCCGACGCTCCGCCCGACGACCTCCAACTGGCGATGCTGTCGGCCGACCGCTTCTCCCGCCCGGACATGCCACTCCCCGTCGATGCGGAGACGCGCGCCGGACTCGTCGACCGTTTCGGGCTCTTCGGCATCCGGATGGCCGTCACGCTCATCCGCATGGGCACGCGCGATTCGCCCTCGCTCGCACGGGAACTCGTCGAGCGCAGTGGACTCGAGGAGCTACGGCACATCATCGACGTTCAGTTCGGCGAGCGAGCCGACCAGCTCAAGGCGCACTCGGCCCTCGTCGCTCTCGATCGCGTGCTGCGCGCCTCACCGGCCGCGGGATCGCGCGCCATCATCGACGAGGTGGGATCCACCCTCGCCGACGTCCACGGGTTCAAGGAACTGCGTCTGCTCGGTCAGCTACGGGCACGCGAGGTGCGGCTGCCCGAGCCGGAGAAGGCGGAGCTCGCTCGACTGGTGGGTGCGCAGGGCACCGAGACGACGACGCGGTTGGGGCTCGATCCGGACGACTCGGTGGAACTGCAGCGCAAGACGGCCTTCGACGCGGTCCGCAGTTGGCGCTCCCGCGCGTCCCATCCGCTGCTCGACCGGTTCACGGCGCGGGCGTGCGACATCGCCGCGCGCAGCGCCGAGGGCATCCTCGCGGAGCTCGACCGCCGCTGAGATCAGCGCCGGACGGGAGCGGCTGCGAGCCATCGCCCGACGGCGGGGACGAACAGCGGAGCGGTGCCCAGCAGAGCGAGGGCCGCGACGACGAACGGCGCATACGTCGTGGGCTGCTCCAGCGCATCGGAGGTCGCGATCCAGAACGCGATCGATCCCGCGGCCGCGACGATGCCGACCACGGTCAGCGTGGATCGTCCGGTGGGGCGTCGGCCGCGGATCTGCAGGATGCCGGCCAGTCCCACCAGGAGAACGACGGCGCCGACGGCAGCACCGGCGACGAGCGTGATGAGGACCGTCGAGTCGATGTCCTCCGTCGAGGTGCCGGGGGCGTCGGCCGAGAGGACGTCGGCGAGGCGCGACCGTAGTCCCTGGTGGTCGAGTCCCAGCAGCGCGCCGGTGGCCGCCAGGACGACGAGGCACAGACTCCACAGGATCACGGCGGCATCGACGGCGCGTGGGCGCTCGTCGGGAACCGGCTCCCGCATGGGCGTCACGTGCACCGACGGGCGGGGCGGCTTCGGGGGTTGCGAGCCTTCGACACTGTCCGACGCGTTCATGGCTTCAGGCTAGAGGGTCTGTTTCCGCCCGACCCTGTTGTGGTCCGGCCCCGTCCGTTCGGGCTCGCAAAGTGATCGAGCACGAAGTCCGCGGTCGGGGTCACACGGGCTTCTAGGAAGTGGGCCCCATCACTTACGGTCAGGGCGGTAGTGGGCCCGCCTGGGCCCCGTTGTCGATGGGATGAATGTGCGGAAACTGCGGTCTGCCGGCGTCGGTCTGGTGATGTGTCTCGGTCTGTTCGGCGCGGTGGTGCCCACGGCGACCGCCGAACCCCCCGGCCCGGCGTCGAGCTTCTACACGCCCCCCTCACCGCTTCCCGCCGGGAACGACGGTGACCTCATCCGTACCGGGCCGTCGAATCTCGCACTGTCGCTTCCCTTGCCGCAGGGACCGATCCCCGGCACCGCGACGCGCCTGATGTACCGGTCGCAGGACGCCAACGACGCGCCGGTGGCCGTCACCGGGACGTACATCGACCCGTCGGCCGAGTGGACCGGCCCCGGTCCGCGCCCGCTCGTGGTGATCGCCCCCGGCACCCACGGCCAGGGTGATCAGTGCGCGCCGTCGCACCAGCTCAACAACGTCCTCACCTACACACCCGTTCTCGGACTCATGGTCGAGTACGAGCTCCTCTCCACCTACGCGTTGCTGGCCCGCGGCTACGGCATCGTCATCACCGACTACGACGGTCTGGGCACGCCGGGGGCGCACACCTACGTCAACCGCGCCGCGGAAGCGCACGCGGTGCTCGATGCGGCCCGCGCCGCGCAGCAGCTCGGCAACACCAAGGTCGGTTCCGATTCCCCGGTCGGCCTCTGGGGTTACTCCCAGGGCGGCGGCGCCGTGGCAGCGGCCGTGGAGCTCGCTCCCGAGTACGCCCCGGAGCTGGACATCAAGGGCACCTACGCCGGCGCGCCCGTCGCCGATCTCGCCGCGACGCTGGCGCAGGTCGACGGCACCATCCTCACCGGTGTCATCGGCTACACCCTGAACGGTCTGCGCCGGTCCAACCCCGAGTTGGGCCCGATCATCGACGCGTCGACCAACCCGGCCGGCAAGGCTGCGCTGGCGGCACTCGAGAATCAGTGCGTCGTGGAAAGTGCACTCACCGTGGGCTTCCACCGCACCAACGAGTGGATCACCACCGGCGAGTCGCTGTCGGACTACCTGAAGCGGATTCCCGAGGCGCAGACGGTTCTCGCCGAGAACAAGATCGGTAACCGCACACCCACCACGCCGGTCTACATCGACACCGGCACGGGCGACGACATCGTGCCGCACGGCCAGGCCGTCGATCTCGCCGCAACCTGGTGCGGGAAGGGCTCGAACGTCCAGCTGAACACGCAGCAGTTGCCGTTCTTCCTCCCCGGGCTCGCGCTCGGCCACGTCCTGCCCGACTTCATCGGACTCGGCGCCGGCACCAACTGGCTCGACGCCCGGTTCCGCGACGTCCCCACAGCGGGCAACTGCGCCTGACCCGTCACCGCCGAAGCGCCTCGATCACAGTCGATCGAGGCGCTTCGTCGCGTTCCGGACCCTCGAGGTCGACGCGTCCTTCTCCGACGCCGCCTCGGAACGCGCGTCCTGCGCCGCCTCCAGGTCCTCGCGTGCCTTCTCGAGTTGCTCGGTGAGGGCGTCGACCGACTCCTGCAGCTCGTCGACGCGATGGTCGGCGTGCTCCAGCGCCTCGGTCGCATCCTGCAGCGCAGCCTCGGCGTCGTCGAGTTCGGCCTGTGCGCGGGCTCGCTGCTCTTCCATCTCCCGTTCGGCCGTGTCGTCGGGTGCGGGTTCCGGTTCTTTCGCGGGTTCGGGATCGACGGACACCAGCCCCATCGGGCCGAACCGGCTGTACTCGGCGGCCCCCAGCATCCGGCCGCGCCGCACCTCGTCGGCGATGTCCGCATCGGACAGCGCCGCATTCAGGCTCTGGGTCACCTCGCGCCCGACGTCCTCGCCGATCGGGTGACCGCGGTCTTCTGCGATCTTCGCGGCGCGGTTCGCCAGTGCACGCACGGCGCGCTGCCGCTGCTTCGTCAGCGTGCGGAGGGTGGCGCCCGACGGTCGACCGGCCGGCCTCCGGCCTTCCCGCAGATGTTGCTGCGCCTCACGAAGTGCTTCGCCGAGGTCGAGCAGGTCTGTGACGTCGTCCTCCGCGTCGCGCACCGTCACGTTCAGTACCCACCCGACGATCGTCGGTTTGCGCAGCGCACCGATCTGCTTGGCCAGGTCCTTGTCGCCGTCGGAACGCGCCTGCTTCTGCCGGCCGGTGCGGGTGGCGACGAAGTCGGACGGGTCCAGCCCGTACAGCTCGTCGGCCACCTCGTCGAACGTCATGGTGGTCGATTATGCCGCCACGCTGTGGCCATAGAGATTATGAATAGCAAGTCCCGAAACTATCGATAGCGCGATGGGATGATGCTGCGGGCCCAGTGCGCTGAACCTTCCGTGGCCGCGAGAGACGGGGCCGCGGAAGGGACACACCGTCATGAGCACCCTGCAGAACACCCGCATCCTTCTCGTCGGCGGCTCGTCGGGCATCGCGCGGCGCATCGCCGAGGACGCGCTCGCCGCCGGCGCGGAAGTCGTCCTCGGCAGTCGACGCCCGGAGGCCCTGGCCGACACTGTCGCCGAGCTCGGCTCGGGCGCATCGGCGGTGCACTTCGACCTCGACGACGAATCGTCCATCGCCGCCGCCGTCACCACGCTCGGACCTCTCGATCACGTCGTGTCGCTCGCGGCGAACCACGCCAACGGCCCGGTCGCAGACCTCGACCGCGCCGCCGTCGAGCGCGCGTTCGCAGCCAAGGTCGTCGGACCGATCCTGCTGACCAAGCACTTCGCTCCCACGCTGCGGGACGGCGGCTCGTTCGTGTTCTTCTCCGGTGTCGCCGCATGGAAGCCGGCGCCGGGCCTCGCCGTCATGGCCACGACCAACGGTGCTGTCGCATTCCTCGCGGAAGCGTTGGCCGTCGAACTGGCACCGTTGCGGGTCAACGCCGTCTCGCCCGGCATCGTCGACTCGGGTTCGTGGGACGGCATGGGAGACGGGAAGCAGAAGATGTTCGACGCGACGGCTGCCTCCAATCCCGCACGGCGCGTGGGCCGCCCGGAAGACGTGTCGGCAGCGGTGCTGCTCGCCCTGACCAACACCTTCGTCACCGGAACCACCCTCCACGTCGACGGGGGTGGACGGCTGAGCTGAGCGCCTCAGGCGATCCGCACGCCCCTCGGCAAGGTGCGGGCCGGAACGCGGAGTCGCCGCGCGGCGACCGTGACTCCGAGAGCTCCCAGGATGACATTGACGGCCAGCCCGAGGTACCAACTGTCGCCGACCTTTCCGGATTCGAACGCGACCTGCTCGTCGTAGAAGCTGCGGTTCGAGGCGCTCACGCGGTAGGTCGACACGGTGTCCGCGCAGGTCGGCTCCGTCAGGTACGGGCCCGTGCGCGCCGTCGAGAGCGTCTCGGCTATCGGGCGCGCCACGCTGGGATCGGGTGGCCGCTCGTCCGACATCCAGACACGTACGCTCGGATTGTCATGTGCGGCCACCACATCCGGGAGAATGAGAAACGGGTTGGGCGCCAACAGCCACCAGATACGCTCGGTGTGCTCGTAGGAGCGCACCGTGGCCACGTCGCGACAGTCCGGAACGGTGTCGAACGAATCGTCCACGTACGTGTACTCGGCGCCCACCACCTCGTGGTCCTCCGCCGTGGTCGAGTAGAGCAGGCCGAACAGTGCCGGGAGGCCCAACACCAGGAAGAACACGGTGGCCTGCGTCAGGACGGCCGAACCTGCCGGCCGAGCGGTCAGGGCGGAGTACCCCAGCCCGATCCCGCAGTAGCACAGGAAGATCAGGCAGAGAACGATCACGCCCAGCACCGAGGTGCCGATGCCGTAGGGCGCGGCGACGATGCCCCACACAAGATACGGCGACGAAACGGCGACGAGGGCGAGGCACGACACCCACGACCCGAGAAGCTTGCCGACGGCCAACTGCCAGTGGCTGATCGGCGTCGCCTGCACCACGGCGAGCGTCGCGTTCTTGCGGTCACCGTTGATCGAGGTCGCCGTGAGGGTGGGGGCGAGGATCACGCCGAGGAACAGCTCGACTCCCAGCACGACCGCGTACAGGTTGCGCGCCCAGCCGTCGTAGTTCGCATCGGCTTCGTCGACGGACAGTGCCAGATACATCGATCCGAACACGGCCAGCGAGATCACCGTGAAGGTCACCGCCAGGGTGACGCGCCACCGCGTGGTGCGCAGTCGCTGCCGGAGTTCGAGGCCGATCAGTACGCCGACCACCGACCACCAGCTGCTCGTCCGTGCCGCCATGTCAGGTCCTGTCCGCGTCGAGTGCGAGGTAGGTGTCCTCGAGCTGCGAGTCCACCCGGGCGAACTCGGCGACGAGCACTCCCGAGTCGACGACCGTGCGCAGGTGTCGCGCCGCGGCCTCCTCGTCGGGGAAGTGCAGGATGTCGGCCGACGATGCAGGCCGGCCCACCGCGCGTAGTCGCCAGGATCGTTCGGTGGCGGGTGCCGACTCCCGCGTGCGCCCGTCCGTCATCACGAGCACGTCGTCCACCATCTCCGACAGTTCGGTGAGGATGTGGCTCGACACCAGCACTGCGCATCCGTTGTCGGCGAGCCGGCGGACCTCGTCGCGCAGTTCGACTCGCGAGCGCGGATCCATGCCCGATGCCGGCTCGTCGAGTAGAAGTAATCGCGGTCGGTGCACCAGTGCGCGGGCGAACCCGAGCCGCTGCTTCTGGCCGCGGGACAACTCGTGCGCGGGTCGGTCGGCGCGATCGTCGAGGTGGACCTGCTGCAGCAGTTCGGCGGCGCGGGCACGGGCGTCCTTCGACGACAGCCCGTGCAGCCGTCCGAACGTGGACAGGATCTCGGTCGCCGTGAGGCTGTCCCAGGTGCCGAAGACGTCCGGCATCCACCCCACGGCCCGCCGGAGTGCGACCGTCTCGACCGAAGACCCGTCCAGCTCGAGGGTCCCGGAGTCGGGAGCCAGGAGGCCGGCGAGCATCAGCAGCAGCGTCGTCTTGCCGGCGCCGTTGGGTCCGACCAGCCCGGTGACCGTGCCGGGAGCGAGCGTCACGTCGGCGTGCGCGACGGCAGTGTGTCCGCCGAAGGTTCGGCTGAGGCCGCGGGCCGTCAGGATCGTGCCGGGAACCGGTGACATGCCGTGGACCCTAACCGTCGGACGTGCGTGTTCAGCCACACTCTCGCGTCGAATTCCGCGGATCTGCAGAAAGCCTCGCGATCGGGTGGGTTCACACGCGCCGACCATGCGTGAGTGCCCTCGACTTGCTGCCGGAGGCGGGATCCCGTCGATCCGGTCGACCTGTGGATGCTGAGGCACGGCCGAGTGCAGGTTTTGCCACATTTTCGCGTCGAATGCTGCCGATCCGCAGAAAGCCTCGCGATCGGGTGGGTCCAGACACGCGGACCACAATCGGCCGACCACTCCGGGAACAAACTCGTACACCCCTCCGTTGAGCCGTACGACTGCCATTGAGCGTGGGTCACTCAAGTACGACTTGACGGAGCGAGAATCCGACAGGCAGACTTGAGCGCAGTTCGCTCAGGCAGACGCTCGAACGATCACAGCAGCATCTATCAGGAGGTCTTCACATGGCTCGTGCGGTCGGAATCGACCTCGGGACCACCAACTCGGTCGTGTCCGTCCTGGAGGGCGGCGAACCGGTCGTGGTGGCCAACTCCGAGGGTGCACGCACCACCCCGTCCATCGTCGCGTTCGCCAAGAACGGAGAGGTTCTCGTCGGCCAGTCCGCGAAGAACCAGGCCGTCACGAACGTCGACCGGACCATTCGCTCCGTCAAGCGCCACATCGGCACTGACTGGACCGTCGGCATCGACGACAAGAAGTACACGTCGCAGGAGATCAGCGCGCGCACGCTCATGAAGCTCAAGCGTGACGCCGAGGCGTACCTGGGCGAAGAGATCACCGACGCGGTCATCACGGTGCCCGCGTACTTCGAGGACGCACAGCGTCAGGCCACGAAGGAAGCCGGCCAGATCGCCGGCCTCAACGTCCTGCGCATCGTCAACGAGCCCACCGCCGCCGCTCTGGCGTACGGCCTGGACAAGGGCGAGAAGGAACAGACCATTCTCGTGTTCGACCTCGGTGGCGGCACGTTCGACGTGTCCCTGCTCGAGATCGGCGACGGTGTCGTCGAGGTCCGCGCCACGTCCGGCGACAACCACCTCGGTGGCGACGACTGGGACGAGCGCATCGTCACCTGGCTCGTCGACAAGTTCAAGGCTCAGAACGGCATCGATCTGACCAAGGACAAGATGGCTCTCCAGCGCCTGCGTGAGGCCGCGGAGAAGGCCAAGATCGAGCTGTCCTCGAGCCAGAGCACGTCCATCAACCTGCCGTACATCACGGTGGACTCGGACAAGAACCCGCTCTTCCTCGACGAGCAGCTCAGCCGCTCCGAGTTCCAGAAGATCACCGCCGACCTGCTCGACCGCACCCGCGCGCCGTTCCAGGCCGTGGTCAAGGACTCGGGCATCGCGGTCAAGGACATCGACCACGTCGTGCTCGTCGGTGGCTCCACCCGTATGCCGGCCGTGTCCGAGCTGGTCAAGGAGCTCTCCGGTGGACGCGAGCCCAACAAGGGCGTCAACCCGGACGAGGTCGTGGCCGTCGGCGCCGCACTGCAGGCCGGTGTGCTCAAGGGTGAGGTCAAGGACGTTCTGCTCCTCGACGTCACGCCGCTGTCGCTCGGCATCGAGACCAAGGGTGGCGTGATGACCAAGCTCATCGAGCGCAACACCACCATCCCCACCAAGCGGTCCGAGACCTTCACCACGGCGGACGACAATCAGCCGTCGGTGCAGATCCAGGTCTTTCAGGGTGAGCGCGAGATCGCGTCGCACAACAAGCTTCTCGGCTCGTTCGAGCTGACGGAGCTGCCTCCCGCACCGCGCGGTGTGCCCCAGATCGAGGTCACGTTCGACATCGACGCCAACGGCATCGTGCACGTGACGGCGAAGGACAAGGGCACAGGCAAGGAGAACACGATCAAGATCCAGGAGGGCTCCGGCCTCTCCAAGGAGGAGATCGAGCGCATGGTCAAGGACGCCGAGGCTCACGCCGAGGAGGACAAGACCCGTCGCGAGGAGGCCGAGACCCGCAACCAGGCCGAGTCGCTCGTCTACCAGACGGAGAAGTTCGTCAAGGACAACGAGGACAAGGTTCCTGCGGAGACCAAGGAAAAGGTCGAGTCGGCCATCGCGGAGGCTCGCACTGCCTTGAACGGCACCGACATCGCCGCCATCAAGGCAGCGGTGGAGAAGCTGAGCACGGAGTCGCAGGCTCTGGGTCAGGCACTGTACGAGTCGGCAGCAGCCGACGGAGCAGGTGCCGACGGCGCAGCCCCGACCGACGGTAGCGACGATGTCGTCGACGCCGAGGTCGTGGACGAGCCGGTCGACACGGACAAGAAGTGAGTGCTGAGGACACCGGGAAGGTAGACGCACCCGACGTCGACCCTGCCGTGGAGGAGTCCCTCGCGGGCTCCGCCACGGCGCCCCAGCCCGGTGACGTGGAGGACGAAGCAGAGGTTCTCGAGGCAGAGATGTCCGAGGGTTCCGTGGATTCCGAGACTGCACCCGAGAAGGACGAGCTGTCCGAGCGGACGGCCGACCTGCAGCGCCTCAGCGCCGAGTTCGCCAACTACCGGCGACGCGTCGCTCGGGACAAGCAGGTGGACATCGACAACGCCAAGGCGTCGGTGTTGGCCGAGTTGCTGGGTGTGCTCGACGATCTCGATCGGGCGCGCAAGCACGGTGACCTCGAGACGGGGCCGCTGAAGTCGGTGGCGGACAAGCTCGAATCCGTCATCACCGCACAGGGTCTCGTCGCCTTCGGTGACGAGGGCGACGCGTTCGACCCTGCGCTGCACGAGGCCGTGCAGCACGAGGGCGACGGCAACGATCCTGTCGTCGGCAGCGTGTTCCGCAAGGGGTACAAGGTGCGTGATCGAGTTCTGCGCTCCGCCATGGTCGCCGTCGTCGACGGTTCGGGCGCCGACGCGGCATCCGACCAGGCATAGTTCGACCACAACGAAGATGTGATGTGAGAGGAGGAGGCGACCGGTGAGCCAACGGGAGTGGATAGAGAAGGACTTCTACAAGGAGCTGGGCGTCTCCTCCTCCGCGTCGCAGGACGAGATCAAGAAGGCGTACCGCAAGCTCGCGCGCGACAACCATCCGGACTCCAATCCGGGGGACGCGAAGGCGGAGGAGCGCTTCAAGGCGGTCAGCGAGGCCAATGCGGTGCTCTCCGACCCCGCGAAGCGCAAGGAGTACGACGAGGCCCGATCACTGTTCGCCAGTGGTGGTTTCGGACGCGGCGGATTCTCGCCGGGCGGCGGAACCAACTTCGGCGGCGGGGGTACGGCCGGCGGGTTCGACGTCGGTGACCTCTTCGGAGGTGCCGGTGGCGGAGCCGATCTCGGTGATCTGTTCGGCGGGTTGTTCAACCGTGGTGCGGCCGGTGGTCGTACCCAGGCCGCGTCGTCACGTCCCCGGCGCGGGAGTGATCTCGCGGCCGAGGTGACTCTCGACTTCCGTGACGCGGCGGTGGGAACGTCTGTCCCGCTGTCCATCACGAGCCCGTCGTCCTGCACCACCTGTCACGGGAGCGGCGCGAAGCCCGGCACGAGCCCGCGGGTCTGCCCACGGTGCAACGGTGCCGGTGTGGTCAGCCGCAACCAGGGCGCGTTCGGCTTCAGCGAGCCGTGCGACGACTGCCGGGGCACCGGGTCGATCATCGACGATCCGTGCACCGACTGCCGCGGCACCGGCGTGCAGAACCGCACCCGGTCGGTGACGGTGCGGGTTCCGGCCGGTGTCAGTGACGGGCAACGTGTCCGAGTGGCCGGCCGAGGCGAGGCCGGTCTGCGCGGCGCTGCCGCCGGCGATCTGCTGGTGACGGTGCACGTGAAGAGCGACGCCGTGTTCGGCCGCACGGGTGACGATCTCACCCTCACGGTTCCCGTCGCGTACAGCGAACTGGTGCTCGGCACGACGCTGTCGGTGCCGACGCTCGACGGCCGAGTCGGTCTGAAGGTTCCGGCAGGCACGGTGGACGGCCGCACCTTCCGGGTGAAGGGTCGCGGCATTCCCAAGAAGTCGAAGATCGGTGACCTGTTGGTCACGGTGAAGGTGGCCGTGCCGTCCGAGTTGGACGACGCGGCACGTGATGCCCTCGAGGCCTACGCTGCGGCGGAGAAGGCGAGTGGTTTCGATCCCCGCTCCGGGTGGCCCGGAGCCTGACGGTTCTGATGCGAGAGGAGAGATGAGATGACTCGGACGCCCAGCGATCCGCAGGATGCGCGCGACGCAGGCGCGGACCCGGATGCCCGGATCTTCGTCATCTCCGTCGCCGCCGAGCTCGCCGGCATGCACGCCCAGACACTGCGCACCTACGACCGTCTCGGACTGGTGACGCCGTTCCGCACCACCGGCGGTGGGCGACGGTACTCTCCGCGCGACGTCGCGCTGCTTCGCGAGGTGCAGCGTCTCTCGCAGGACGAGGGCGTCAATCTGGCGGGTATCAAGCGCATCATCGAACTCACCAATCAGGTGGAGGCGCTGCAGGCCCGCGTCACCGAGATGGCGACCGAGCTGGCCAAGGTTCACGCCGGGTACCGACGCGATCTCGTTCCGGTGCAACGCAGTAACGCGCTCGTCGTGTGGACACCGCGCAACCCGAAGCAGACCTGACCCTCACCCCGTGCGGATGTTCTCCGCCGGGGTTCCCGTCGTCACCAGGGCACGCGTCGTGAAGCTCGACATCGCCGGTGATCCGCACACCAGCACGCGCTGCGACAGGTACGGCCCGCGCCGCGCCACCACCTCGCCGACGCGGCCGACGAGGTACTCGTGAGGTGCGAAGCCGGAGTCGGGTGCCGTCTGCAGCCGCACGGCCTCGGCGGCATCGAAGAACTCGTCGCGGTACGGCGGGTCCACGGGCTCGTCCACCACCGGGATCACCGTGAGCCATGGCGCTGATCGCGCCATCAGGGACAGCATGTCGGCGGCATAGAGATCGCGGGGGTGCCTGCCTCCCACGTAGAGGCGCACCCGCGGAGGTCGTGGCCGACGTGCCAGGCCCAGCAGCAGTGCGCGCATCGGTGCGAGACCCGTTCCGCCCGCGACCATCACGACGTCGTCGTCGGTGTCGTCGACACGGAGGTCGCCCGCCGGGTCGTCGAGAGTCCAGATGTCGCCCTCACGGGTCTCGCGGACGATGCTGCGACTGACCCAGCCTGCCGGTACCTCGCGAATGTGGAACTCGTACTTGCCGTCTCGCGACGGGGGTAGGGCGGGGGAGTACCGACGAGGCAGGTGCGGCGAGGTGGGCACCGTCACGGCGACGGACTGCCCCGCGGCGAACGGAACCAGCTCGCCGACGAGGCGGACGATCAGAAGATCACGGCGCAGCCGATGGCACTGCACCACTTGCGCTTCGACCACGGTCACCGGTCTTCGCGCATCACATCGTCGCCTGACCGATGTCCCGGTTGGAGATCATCTGGTTGGGCTCCTCGTCGCCGGTGCGTCCCAGCGCGGCGAGGAACGACCGCGCCCAGCGATCGACGTCGTGCGCGAGGACCTGCCGCCGCATCGCCCGGATGTGGCGTCGGCCCGATTCCGGCGTCTGCTCGATCGCGGCCATCATCGCGTCCTTGACGCTGTTCAGGTCGTGCGGGTTGCATTGGTACGCCTGGCGCAGTTCGGCTGCGGCGCCGGTGAACTCGCTGAGCACGAGGGAACCGCCCAGGTCGCTGCGGCACGCCACGTACTCCTTGGCGACGAGGTTCATGCCGTCGCGGATGGGCGTCACCAGCATGACGTCGGCGGCCACGTAGTAGGCGATGAGCTCCTCGCGCGGAATGGGACGGTGCAGGTAGTGCACCACCGGATGCCCGACGCGGCTGAACTCGCCGTTGATGCGCCCGACCATGCCCTCGATCTCACCGCGCATCTGCTTGTAGCTCTCGACGCGCTCGCGGCTCGGTGTGGCCAGCTGGATCATCACGACGTCCTCGGGATCCACCCGGCCCTCGGTCAGCAGTTCCAGGAACGCCTCGAGACGGACGTCGATGCCCTTGGTGTAGTCGAGTCGGTCGACGCCCAACATGATCGTCTTCGGATTGCCCAGCTCCTCGCGCATCTCTCGTGCACGATCGCGCACCGGCTTGCGCCGCGACTTCTCGTCGAGATCGCCCGAGTCGATGGAGATGGGGAAGGCGCCCACGCGCACGGACCGGAAACCCACCTGCACCACACCGAGTTTGGAGCGGACTCCGATGTTGCCGCGCGAGGTCGGCTGGCCGGCGAGACGCCGTGCGAGGTAGAGGAAGTTCTGCGCGCCACCGGGCAGATGGAAGCCGATGAGATCCGCGCCCAGCAGGCCCTCGACGATCTCGGTGCGCCACGGCATCTGCATGAACAGCTCGACGGGCGGGAACGGGATGTGCAGGAAGAAGCCGATCGTCAGATCGGGGCGCAGCATGCGCAGCATCTTCGGGACCAGTTGGAGTTGGTAGTCCTGGATCCACACGGTGGCGTTCTCGGCGGCCGCCTTGGACGTGGCCTCGGCGAAGCGTCGGTTCACCTCGACGTAGGCGTCCCACCAGCTCCGGTCGTAGACGGGCCGGACGATGACGTCGTGGTAGAGCGGCCACAGGGTGGCATTGGAGAAGCCCTCGTAGTAATCGGCGACCTCCTGCTGCGAGAGCGGGACCGGGACCAGCTCGAGGCCGTCGTCCTCGAACGGATCGACGTCGACGTCGGGGACACCGGCCCATCCGACCCAGGCGCCGTTGTTGCTCCGCAGGATCGGCTCGAGCGCGGTGACGAGACCACCGGGGCTGCGCTTCCAGACTCGGGAACCGTCGGGCGCCGTGTCGAGGTCGACAGGCAACCTGTTGGCGACGACGACGAAGTCCGAACCTGATGCGGTCACTGCTGATCCTCTGTCTCGACGTCGGGGCGCGCGGTGAGGCCGGCAGCCTGCCGCGACGGTGTCAGCACGTGCTTACCCCACTCGCCGAACGCCAATCGGAGTGCAGGAGCGAGCGGCGCTCAGGCGCGGACGGGCGGGTTGATCCCCAGCATGGACAGCAGCATGCGGCACTCGTCGGCGTCCGTCGCGTAGGCGGCGACGACGCGACGCGCCATGCGGGCGGTCTCGTCGGACAGGGTCTCGATCTCTTCGTCGGCGATGTCGGTCTCGGCGGGCTCGGTGGCCATGCGGGTCTCCCTGGGGTCGAACGATGTGGTGGTGCAGCCCGGTGGGGCGCACTCGCGTACCTGAACTCTACGAGTTCGCGCTCGTTCCCGGCAAAACCGGACGCGCACCGTGACCGGTAGCGTCTGCCCCGAACAGCTGTCGTATCGGAAGAAGGACACCCGCCATGCCCATCGGCACCATCAACGGCATCCGCCTCAACTACACCGTGACGGGCAAGGGTCCGCTCGTCGTGATGGTCATGGGGACGGGCAGCCCCGGCCGGGTGTGGCAGCTGCATCAGGTGCCGGCGCTCACGGCCGCGGGATTCCGGGTGTGCACCTTCGACAACCGCGGCATCGCCCCGACCGACGAGTGCGCGGGCGGCATGACGATGGACGATCTGGTCGCGGACACCGCGGAGCTCATCGAGTACCTGCGGTCCGGCCCCGACGAGAAGGCAGCCGTCGTGGGCACGTCGATGGGTGCGCGCGTGGCGCAGGAACTGGCCTTGACCAGGCCCGACCTGGTGTCGCGAGCGATCTTCGCGGCCGGTCACGCCCGGCTCGACGAGTTCCAGAAAGTGCTCGGCGCCGGCGAGCGCGAGCTGGCTGACAGCTCGGCGACGCTGCCGCCGAAGTACGCGGCCGCAGTGACGGCGGCCCTGAACCTCTCTCCCGCGTCGCTCGCCGACCCCGCGAAGGCACGGGACTGGCTCGACCTGTTCGAGTTCTCCGTGCAGCCGCTGACCCCGGGCCAGCGTGCCCAGCTCTCTCTGGACGAGTCGTTCGACCGCCGGTCCGCCTACCGCGACATCACGGTGCCGTGCCTGGCGATGGGCTTCGCCGACGACCGGATGATTCCCGCCTACCTCTCGCGCGAGGTGGCCGACCTGGTTCCGGGCGGTCGCTACGTGGAGATCGCCGACGCGGGGCACTACGGATACCTGGAGAAGCCCGACGAGGTCAATCAGGCGATTCTCACGTTCCTCCGCGAGTAACGCCGGAAGGGCGTTAGGTTAGCCTACGTTCATGTCTCGGGGATCTGTCGTCACCACCGCTGTGCTGCCGTTGACCGCTGCTCAGACGGAGGTCTGGACCGCGCAGCACCTGCTGGGTGACCGCACCGACTTCGTCATCTCGCTGCTCGTCGAGATCACCGGCCCGCTCGACCTCGACCGTGCGTGTGACGTCATCCGGTCGGTCATCGCCGACGCGGACGCGCTGCACGTGCGATTCGACTTCTCCGGTCCCGAGCCCGTGCAGTACCGCAGTGACGACGAGTGGTCGGTCGGGGTCGTCGACCTACGCCCGGCTGCCGACCCGATGGCCGAGGCGAAGGCCTGGATCGCGGCCGACATCGCGTCGGCGGACACCAGCGGCGCTCGCGATCTGTTCGCGACGGCGCTCCTCCGCCTGGGGGACGAGCACGTGCTCTGGCACCAGCGCTATCACCACGGCATCGTCGACGGCTTCGGCATGTCGATCATCTTCAACGAGGTCCGCGCGCGCTATGCGGATCCCGAGCGGGGAGTCGCGACCGCGGGCAGGCCGGAGGCCGGTCGTTCGAACGAAGGTGCGTGGGCTCTCGAGCCGCTGGTGGTGGCCGATGCGGAGTACCGCGCGTCCGAGGGTTTCCGTCGCGACCGCGACTACTGGCTCGACCAGATGGCCGACGCCCCCGAGCCGCCGGTGCTGCTGCCCGACGTGCCCGACACGGGGTCCGCGGTCACCGAGCGGGTCTCGGTGCCGATCGACCGACTCGCCCCGCTGTACGACGTCGCCGAGACGGAGGACGTCCGACGCACCCGCCTCGCGCCGGCGGTGTGGATCGCGTACCTGTCCGCGGTCACCGGCCGTCACGATCTCGTCGTCTCACTGCCGTCGACCGCCCGCGTGGGCCGTCGTGCGCGGACGACGCCGTTCATGGCGTCGACCATCCTTCCCGTGCGACTGCGACTCTCGCCGTCGATGACGGTGGCCGACGTCGCGCGGGAACTGCAGCGGGCATCGATCGGCGCGGTCCGGCACGGGCGCTTCCGCGGGGAGGACATCGCTCGGGAGCTGCGGGACTCCGGCGACCGCATGGTGCACGGGCCGGGCATCAACGTCCTCATGGTGGAGCACGGCATCGACATCGGCGGTTCGCCGGCGCACATGCACAGCCTCCAGACCGGACCGGTGCGCGATCTCGACGTCACCGTCACCGGCGGCCGGGACGACGAGCCGCTGGTCTTCGACCTGCGCTCGCGCCCCGGCGCCCACGACGCGCTGATCGGCCACCGGGACCGCTTCGAGTGGGTGCTCGATCAGGTTCTCGCGCAGCCTGATCGGACGCTGTCCTCCCTGTCGACGATGTCGGAGCCCGATCTCGATCGCCTGCTGCACACCTTCAACGACACCGCGGAACCGTCCGTGTCGACGTCGGTGCCCGCTCTGTTCGAGGCGCAGGTCGCCGCCACCCCCGATGCGGTGGCCGTGGTACTGGGCGAGCGGACGCTCACGTTCACCGAGCTCTCGCAGCGGGTGCACCAGCTCGCTCATGCACTTCTCGACGCGGGCCTGCCCCGTGAGGGTGTCGTCGCCGTGTCGGTGCCGCGCTCGATCGAGATGGTCGTGGGAGTGCTGGCCGCGATGGTGGCGGGCGGTGCGTTCGTCCCGCTCGATCCGGACTGGCCGGCGGATCGCCGCGAGCGGGTGCAGCAGGATGCGGACACCCGCGTCGTTCTCACCGGTGCGGGCCACGAGAAGGGCCGGTGGACGGTCGATCTCGACGACTGGCAGTTCGGCGACGGGCCGACGTCCGCACCGGACGTCGTGGTGCACGGCTCGCAGCTCGCCTACGTCATCTTCACCTCCGGCAGTACCGGGACGCCCAAGGGCGCCATGATCCGCCACGAGGCCATCTGTGCCCGCATGGTGTGGCAACGCGATCGGGTGCTCGGTTTCGGACCGGGCGACGCGTCGTTGTTCAAGGCGCCGTTGTCCTTCGACATCTCGGTGAACGAGATCCTGCTCCCGTTGCTGTCGGGTGGCACCCTCGTGATCGCCGAACCGGGAGGCGAGCGGGACGGTCTGTACCTCCTGGATGTCATCTCGCGTCGCCACGTCACCTTCGTCTACCTGGTGTCGTCCATGCTCGACGCTCTGCTGGCCCTCGACACGGACGGATCGTTGTCCGGCCTGCGGCACGTGTGGTGCGGCGGTGAGGTGCTCACTCCGGAGTTGTTCGCGCGCTTCCGCTCTCGACTCGGCACCACGCTGTACCACGGGTACGGGCCCGCGGAGGCCACCATCGGTGTGTCCCATGTGATCTACACGGGCGACGCTCCTCGCATCGCCACGTCGATCGGCCGCCCCAACCCGAACACGCGCCTCTACGTGCTCGATTCGTTGCTGCGCCCGGTGCCGGTCGGCGTCGGGGGAGAGCTCTACGCGGGCGGGTTCCTCCTCGGTCGTGGCTACGTGGGCGCACCGGACATGACCGCGTCGCGTTTCGTGGCCGACCCGTTCGGCCCCGCCGGCGCCCGGCTGTACCGCACCGGCGACCGCGCACGTTGGGCGGAGGACGGCACCCTCGACTTCCTCGGCCGGGTGGACAACCAGGTCAAGATCCGCGGCATGCGCCTCGAGCTCGAGGAGGTGGAAGCCGCGCTCGGCTCGTGCCCCGGTGTGCGACGCGCCGCCGTCGACGTGCGCCGAACCGGCGCGGGCGCGGCGTTTCTCGCCGCCTGGATCGTGCCGGACGGCGCCGCGCTGACACCCGAGGTGCTGCGCACGCACTGTGCACGCGTCCTCCCCGAGTACATGGTGCCGTCCACCTACGTGGTGCTCGATGCCTTCCCCACCACCGCGAACGGCAAGGTCGATCGGCGGGCTCTGCCCGATCCGGAGCAGGTGCGCGGCGACGCCGTGGCCCCGCGGACCGAGCGGGAGCGCGTGCTGTGCGAGGTGATGGCGTCGGCGCTCGGTGTGGAGAATGTGGGTGTCACGGACGACTTCTTCGCCCTGGGCGGCGACAGCATCGTGGCGATCACGGTGGTCGCGCAGGCCCGCGAACGAGGGCTGGCGATCGGCCCGCGCGACGTCTTCACCCTGCGTACCGCCGAGGCGATCGCCGGCGCGGCTCCGGCGGAGCTGGTGACCGTCGACGACGATCCTGTCGGTGAGGTGGTGGCCACGCCCATCGTCGCGCGGACACTCCAGCACGGCGGCATCGGCACCGCGTTCCACCAGACCGCCTCCGTGGCACTGCCTCCGGGCGCCGACCCTGTACTCGTGCGTGCGGCCGTCGAGCTCGTCGTCGCCCACCACCCGGCGCTGCGTGCTGTGTGGAGCGAGGGTCTTACCGTGCCGGCCGACACCGTGTCCCCCGAGTTCGGCACGGGCTCCGTGGCGGACACCGTGGCCCGCCTCGATTCGATGCGGCCGGGCGGCATGGTGGCCGTGTCTCTCGAGGCCGACACGCTGATTCTGTCGGTGCACCACCTCGTCGTCGACGGGGTGTCGTGGCGCATCCTGCTCGGGGATCTACTGACGGCACTCGGTGCGCTGAGCGAGGGCCGCACGCCCACGCTGCCACCGGTCACCACGTCGATCCGCCGCTGGGCGAGCCTGGTCGCCGATGCTGCGGACGCCGGCCACTTCGATCACGAACTACCCTGGTGGCGTGAGGTTCTGACGACCTCGAGCGACTCCGTCGGTGCTCGCACACTCACCGCGGCCGATCGACTGTCGGCGACGCACACGGTCACCACCCCCGCCGACGTCACGGCGGCACTGCTGACCGACGTCGCCACCGCCTACCGCACTGGGCCCACCGAGGTGCTCCTCGCAGCACTCGCCCGCACCCTCGCGTCGTGGGACGGGTACTCGGCGCCGTCGGTCGTCGTGGACGTGGAGGGACACGGCCGTGACGTCGAGGTCGTCGAGGCCCCCGCTGTCGATCTGACGCGCACCGTCGGGTGGTTCACGACCGTCCGTCCCGTTGCACTGCCGACCGGTCCGGACCCGGATGCCGATGTCCTGCTGCAGATCCGGGACTCGCTGCGCTCGGCACCTGCGTCGGGCGTCGGATACGGCGCACTGCGGTACCTGCGCCGCGAGCCCGCCCTGGCGGAGGCCGCGGCGCCGAGCGTCCTGTTCAACTACCTCGGCCGCAGTACCGACGTGGGGGTGTCCGTCACCGGCGGCTCCGACCCCGATCAGCCTGCGGCGCACGCGCTGACGATCGACGTGATCGAGACCGGGGGACAGCTCGTCTCGACCCTGCGTTGGGTGCCCGGTGTGGTGGACGACAGCATCGTGGATGCGTGGACCGCCGCACTCGACCGCGTCGCCGGATCTGCGTCGAGCGCTCGCCGAACCCCCGCCGACTTCCCGCTCGCCGCTCTCGGCGCGGTCGATGTCGCGGCGCTCCCGGACGACGTCGAGGACGTCCTGCCCCTCACCGCGGTGCAGGACGGCATCTACTTCCACAGCACCTTCGGGGACGCGGACCCGTACGTCGTGGGGCAGGTGGTCGAGATCAGTGGCCCGGTCGACAGTGCCGTGCTCCGCACCGCGCTCGAGCACGTGGTGGCTCGACACGCATCGCTGCGCACCAGCTTCCGGCCCCTCGCCGACGGGCGCGTGGTCCAGGTGGTGCACCGCACCGTCGATGTCCCGTTCACCGTGTCCGACGGCACCGTCGACGTGGTGCTGGCCGATCACGCCGGCGCCGGCATGGATCTGGGCTCCGCGCCGCTGGTGCGCTACACCCTCGTCCGCCACGACGAGACCCGCTCGTCTCTCGTGCAGTCGATCCACCACATCGTCGCGGACGGGTGGTCGATCCCGATCATGCTGCGCGAGATGCTCGCTCACTACGGGGACACTCCGGTTCTTCCGGCGGTCACGGCACCCGCGGCGTGGGTCCGCCACCTCGCCGAGCGCGACATCGACGCGTCGGCGCGGGTCTGGCGCGCCGCACTCGAGGGTGTCCGCGAGTCGGTACCCGTCCCGGCGTTCGGCGCCGCCGGCAGCGGTACCGCATCCGTGCGGGTCGACCTCTCCTCCGACCTCACCGCCGTGGTGTCGGGACGTGCGCGCGATGCCGCGGTGACGCAGGGTTCCCTGCTGCACGGAGCCTGGGGTCTCGCGCTCGCACGCGCCACCGGTCGACGCGACGTCGTGTTCGGGTCGACGGTGTCCGGACGGTCGGCACCGGTCGCCGGTATCGAGTCCATGGTGGGGCTCTTCATCGACACCATCCCGGCACGATGGAGACTGCGAGCGGACGACACCGTCGCCTCCGCGGTACAGCGCTGGCAGCAGGAGCAGGCCGATCTGCTCGATCACCACCATGTCGGTGTGCCGACGCTGCGTCGTGTCGCGGGCGTGGACTCGTTGTTCGACTCGCTGGTCGTGGTGGAGAACTACCCGTTGGGCGACACCGCCATCGCCGATCCGTCCGGCACCATCGCGTTGACGGGTATTCGGGTCGAGGAGAACTCGCCGTACCCGTTGACGCTCATGGTGATTCCGGGTGATCGGTTGACGCTGGAGCTGAAGTATGACTCGGCGCTGGTCTCGGCAGCGACGGCGCAGTCGATGCTGGACACCGTCGTCGCCGTCGCGACCGCACCGGCCGACACCCTGGTGTCCGCCGTGACGCCGACGGACCGTCCGGCGGTCGTCGACGTGCCCTCGTCCGACAGTTCGACCACCCTGGTGGATCTCCTCGAGGTGCAGCGCCGGACCACTCCGAACGGCGTCGCCCTCGTCCACGGCGAGGAGTCCCTCACCTACGCCGAGCTGCACTTGCGCGCCGAGCGGGTCGCCGCCGGTCTTCGCGAGCGTGGCGCCGGTCCGGGATCGGTGGTGGCGGTGGCGCTTCCGCGCTCGATCGATCTGGTGGTCGCACTGCTCGCGGTCGTCCGGTCGGGCGCGGCGTACCTGCCGCTCGATCCGGGGTACCCGGCCGAGCGTCTGGCCTTCATGATCGAGGACGCGCATCCCGCCGCGGTGATCGACGGCGATCTCGCACCGTTCGAGGCCGAGCCGACGGCAGCACCCGGGCCCGCCCCAGCCGACGCCGCGTACGTCATCTACACCTCGGGATCGACCGGCCGTCCCAAGGGAGTGGTGGTGCCGCACAGCGCCATCGTGCCCCGCCTCGAGTGGATGCGCGATCACACTCCGCTCGCCGTGGGCACCCGAGTGCTGCAGAAGACGCCCTCCAGTTTCGACGTCTCGGTCAGCGAGTTCTTCGGACCGCTGGTGTCCGGAGCGACGCTCGTGCTCGCGGACCCGGATGCGCACCGCGACACCGCCCGTCTCGTCGAGGTGATCCGTGCGCAGCAGATCACCTGGGTGCACTTCGTCCCCTCGATGCTCGACGCGTTCCTCACCGATCCGGACGTCGCGACGTGCACGTCGCTGCGCGTGATCGTCTGCAGCGGGGAGGCACTGTCCGCAGAGTCCGCGCGCCGCGTCGGCGATCTGCTTCCACACGTGCGCCTGGACAACCTCTACGGCCCTACCGAGGCGGCGGTCGACGTCACCGCCGCACAGGGCGTCCAGAACCACTCCGGCGACGCGGTGCCCATCGGATCTGCGCTGCCCGCCGTCGGGTTCCGCGTACTCGACGGGTGGCTGTCGCCGGTAGGACCGGACGTGCCGGGCGAGCTGTACCTGGCGGGTCCGCAGCTGGCGCGCGGGTATCTTCGCCGCCCCGGTCTCACCTCCACCAGGTTCGTCGCCGGGCCGGACGGGGAAAGGCTCTACCGCACCGGCGACATCGTGCGGTGGCGCGACGGGGCGCTGGACTACCTCGGTCGCGCCGACACCCAGGTCAAAGTGCGGGGCTTCCGTATCGAGCTCGGTGAGATCGACGCGGCGCTGCGCTCGCATCCGTCCGTCGACCGGGCCGCCACGGTGGTGCGCACCGACCGCGGGACCGCGCAGATCGCCGCCTTCCTGGTGGGGTCGGTGGACGAGGCCGCACTGCGGTCGTACCTGGCCGACCGTCTGCCCGAGCACATGGTGCCGACGACGCTGTCCGTGGTGGCTGATCTGCCGACCGGCCCCAGCGGCAAGCTCGACCGGGCAGCGCTGCTGGCCGCCGTTCGCGCGGACACTCCCACCACCACGGAGACGGGGTCGGGTCCGGTCGCGCTGTTGTGCACCCACTTCCACACCGTTCTCGGTGGAGCGGCGGTCGGTGAGGACGACGACTTCTTCGCCCGCGGCGGCGACAGCATCCTGGCCATCCGGCTCGTGAACCTGGCGCGGGGCAGCGGTCTCGAGATCAGCGCCCGCGACGTCTTCGAGAAGCGCACTCCGCGTGCGCTCGCGGAGGTCGCACGGGTCGAGACTCCGCAGGCCGCCACGGTCGCGGAGTCCGGTGTCGGGGAGGTGCGCCCGCTCCCCGTGGTGCACCGACTGTCCGAGTGGTCCGGTAGCACCGACCGCTTCAACCAGTCACTGCTGCTGGTGGTTCCGGCTCCGGTCGAGGAGACCACGCCGCAGCGCACCGTCGGCGCGCTGGTCCAACATCACGACAGCCTGCGCCTCGTCCTGACCCGTCACCTCCGCGGTGTCTGGACCACCGCGGTGCGCCCCGAGGCCTCGGTCACCGTGCACCGCGTCCACGCGGTCGATCTCGACGAGTCTGCGTTCGCCGACCTCGTCGCGCGCGAATCCGATGCCGCCACCGACCGTCTGGCTCCCGAGGCCGGCGCCGTGCTCGAGGTCGTGTGGTTCGACCGTGGCTCCGAGCCCGGCCGGCTGCTGCTCGTCGCGCATCACCTCGTCGTCGACGGGGTCTCGTGGGGCATCCTCGTCGAGGACCTCGCACTGGCGTGGATCGCGCACGACAGCGGCCAGACCCCGACGTTGGACCGCGTGCGGACCTCACTGCGGGAGTACGGGCGCCTGCTCGACGAGAGTGCCCACAGCCCCGCTCGTCTCGCGGAACTGGACCACTGGACCGCCGTCACCGCGCCGGGCGGCGCGCTCATCACCGGCCGACCTCCGGTCTCCCCGCAGACACCGAGAGACACCGACCACGCCGTGGTCGGTCAGGGCGACGTCCGCACCGTCGACGTGTCGTCCGAGGTCACCGCCGAGGTGCTCGGCAGTGTGCCCTCTCTCGTGCGCGGCGACGTCACCGACGTCGTCGCCGCAGCGCTCCGGCTCGCCCTCACCCGGTGGTCTGTCGACCGCGACGTACTGGTCGACCTCGAGCGCCACGGTCGGTCGGACGCGGCGGATCTCTCGCGCACCACGGGGTGGTTCACGTCCATCGCTCCGGTCCGGCTGCGGCCGGGAACCGATCCCGTCACGGTGCTCGCGGAGACGAAGGAGGCCCTGCGTGCGGCGCCCGACGGTGGCCTCGGATACGGGCTCCTGCGCTACGGGAATGCCCGCACCGCAGCCCTTCTCGCGCGCGGTGAGCAGTCGCAGATCCTGCTGAACTACCTGGGCCGGGTGCCGGCCGCCGGGTCGGCCCCGTTCGACAGGGCTCCGGAGACCGTGCGTACCGATCCCGATGCCGACATGGGCGGTCCCTACCGTCTGGTGATCAACGCGCACGTGACGGACGGTGCACAGCCGACTCTCTCGGCCCAGTTCGCCTGGTCGTCCGCGCACCTGTCGTCCGAGGCGGTCACCTCGCTCACCGACGAGTTCCGCACGGCGCTCGGAGATCTCGCGGAGGCCGCCCGCACACACGACGGGCCGCCGATCCTCACGCCGTCGGACGTCCCTCTCGTCGACCTCACTCCCGACGAGCTGACGGCGCTGACCGCACAGGGATCCGTCGAGACCGTGTGGCCGTTGACTCCTCTGCAGGAGGGGCTGGTCTTCGAGAGCCTGTCCGCGGGGGAGCGCGACATCTACACGGCGCAGTTCGCGCTGGACTTCGATCACCGCCTCGATCTCGATCGGCTGCGTAGTGCCCTCGCCGGGCTGCAGCGCCGCCACCCACAGCTGCGCGCAGGGTTCACGCAGACGGCCGCCGGTGTGCCGGTGCAGGTCGTGTCGTCGTCGTGCGAGGTGCCCGTGCGCGAGGCACACGCCGGAGACGACGACGAGGCCGAGCGGTGGATGCAGGAGGACCGCGACACCCCGTTCGACCTGTCGACACCACCGCTGTGGCGGGTGCTCGTGCTGCATCTCGACGGTGGGCGCGATCGCCTGGTGATCAACCGACAGTTCCTCGTCTGGGACGGCTGGTCCAACGGTGTGGTGGTGGGAGAGTTGCTCGCCCGCTACGAGAATCCGGGGCTGCCCGCGCCGGCGGACACCGCGTTCGAGCGGTACCTGACGTGGCTCGCGGAACGCGACCGCGTCGCGGCCCGCACCGTGTGGGCGACGGCGATGGCCGGTCTCGACGAGCCGACGCTGGTGGCGCACCGCGCCGCGCCGACGGTCGGTGTCCCGTTGCGCCGACGCGACGAGCTCGATGCGTCGACGACGGCCGCGCTCGTCGCCGCCACCCGTCGGCGCGGTGTCACGCTCAACGCCGTGGTCACCGCCGCTCTGGCACTGGCGATCTCGTCGGCCACCGGCCGCACCGACGTGGTCTTCGGCATCACGGTCGCGGGCCGACCGCCCGAGGTCGAGGGACTCGACACCGCACCAGGGATGTTCCTGTCGACGGTGCCCGTCCGTACCGTGCTCGATCCCCGCGAGAACGTCGACGCCCTGGTCCGCCGTGTCCAGGGCGACCGCGTGGAGGCGATGGAGTTCGATCACCTCGGTCTCGCCGAGATCATCGAGGTGTCGCCGCACCGCACTCTGTTCGACACGCTCTGCGTGGTGCAGAACTTCGTCTCCGAGGACTCGGCGGCGTCCCTGAACGCGGCGCACGGTGTCGCGGGCACCGACAGCATCGACCACACGAACTATCCGCTCACCGTCGTCGTCACGCCGGGCGCTCGGATCGCCGTGACGGTCGAGTACCGGCCGGAGGCGATCGACGTCGAGCGCGTCGACCTGATCGCGGACGAGTTCACCCGCCTGGTGGCCGGATTCGCGACCGAGGGGTCGCGTTCGGTTCTGCCGGCGCTGCCACGCCTCGACCGACAGGTCGACGAGGTTCCCGATCTCACCGTGACCGAGATGCTGCTCCGCACAGCGCAGAAGGATCCCGACGCGATCGCACTCGTCGCCGGGTCCGAGCACCTCACCTACGCCGGGTTGGCCGGCCGGGTGGAAGGTCTGGCGCGCGTCCTGCTGAGCCGCGGTGCGGGACCGGAGACCGTGGTGGCTCTCGCGTTGCCTCGCAGTCTCGACATGGTGGTCGCGCTGTTCGCCGTGTTGCGCACCGGCGCGGCCTATCTGCCCCTCGAACTCGATCATCCCGATGCTCGCATCCATGCTCTGCTCGACGACGCTCGTCCGCTGTGCACCGTGACCACGGATGCGGTCGGTCGCCGACTGAGCGGACGTGACGGCATCGTCGTGCTCGAGCCACTCCGCGACGAGTCACCGCTCACCGCAGCCGAACTGGGGGCGTTCGCGCCCGGAACGCCGCATCGGCTCGATCACCCGGCCTACGTCATCTACACGTCCGGGTCGACCGGGACGCCCAAGGGCGTCGTCACGCCGTACCGCGGACTGACCAACATGCAGCTGAACCACCGGTCCGCGATCTTCGACCCGGTGGTGGATGCGGCACACGGTCGGGCACTGCGGATCGCGCACACGGTGTCGTTCGCGTTCGACATGTCGTGGGAAGAACTCCTGTGGCTCGTCGAGGGTCACGAGGTGCACGTCGCCGACGAGGTGCTGCGCCGCGACGCCGATGCCCTGGTCCGCTACATCGACGAGGAGCGCATCGACGTCATCAATGTGACCCCCACGTACGCATCCCTCCTCCTCGAGACAGGTCTGCTCGACGGGCATCGACCGGCGCTCGTCCTGCTGGGCGGTGAAGCCGTCGGCGACGACGTGTGGTCCGCACTGCGATCCACCGACGGCGTGCTCGGCTACAACCTGTACGGCCCCACGGAGTACACGATCAACACTCTCGGCGCGGGTACCGACGAGAGCGAGACGCCGACGGTCGGGTTGCCGATCCGCGCCACCGAGGCGCACGTGCTGGACGGCTGGCTGCGGCCCGTACCGGACGGCGTGGCCGGTGAGTTGTACATCGCCGGAGCCGGACTCGCCCGTGGTTACGCGGGACGGTTCGGCCTCACGGCGGACCGCTTCGTCGCCGACTCCTTCGGGGCGGGGGAGCGCATGTACCGCACGGGTGACCTCGTGCGGCGCCGCGCCGGAACGGGACTGATCGACTACCTCGGCCGCACCGACGATCAGGTCAAGATCCGCGGTCACCGGGTGGAACTCGGTGAGGTCGCCTCGGTCGTGTCGTCGGTGGACGGCGTCCGCCGCGCCGCGGTCGTCACCTCGACGGGGCCGGGCGGGTTGGCCCGGTTGATCGCCTACGTCGACACCGACGCGGATGCCGAATCGGTACGGGCGGCCTGTGCCGTGGTCCTGCCGGACTACATGGTGCCCACCGTCGTGCTCGTCTCGTCCTTCCCGATGACCGTCAACGGCAAGCTCGACGTCGCCGCACTGCCGGCGCCGGACGAGAGTGCCGTCGACGCTGTGCCGCCGCGGACCGAGGTCGAACGCATGCTGTGCAGCGTGTTCGACGACGTGCTCGGCCGCCGCGGCACCGGGATTCACGACGACTTCTTCGATCTCGGTGGCCATTCACTGCTGGCCACTCGAGTCATCGGCCGTGCACGGACCGCGCTCGGCACCGAGCTGAGTGTGCGCGATCTGTTCGCCGCGCCGACCGTGGCGGGTCTCGCTGCACTCGTCGGATCGCGAGGCGATGACGCCCGGCCGGCTCTGCGTCGGTACGACCGGCCGGATGTCGTGCCCATGTCGGCTGCGCAGCAACGGCTCTGGCTGCTGCATCAGCTGGATCCGGACTCGGCCGCCTACAACTTCCCGATCGTGCTGCCGCTCCCCGAGCAGCTGGACGAGGATGCGTTCCGGCTCGCTCTCGCCGACGTCGTCGAACGGCACGAGTCGCTCCGCACCGTCTTCGGCGATGCGGACGGCGCTCTGGCGCAGCACGTTCTGACGGACGCGTCACCGGAGTACTCGGTTCACGAAGGCGATGCCGCCGCCGTGGTCGCCGAGATGACGGCGCGGCCGTTCGATCTGCGCCGGGAGATTCCTGTCCGCGCGGCGCTGATCCGGAACGAGGACACCTCGTGCGTCGTCGTGCTCGTCCTGCACCACATCACGACCGACGAGTGGTCGGACCGGCCGCTGCTGGCCGACCTGATGGCGGCCTACGCCGCGCGACTGTCCGGTGACACGGATGCCCGCCCTCCGCTGCCCGTGCAGTACGCGGACTACACGCTGTGGCAGGCCGACCTGCTCGGCGACGCCGCAGATCCGGAGTCGCTCGCGGGGCGTCAGCTCGCGTACTGGCAGTCCGCCCTGGCCGGCGCTCCCGACGAGATCGAACTCGCGACCGACCGGCCGCGTCCGCCGCGGCCGAGTCATCGCGGATCGGTGGTGCGTCGCACCGTCGATCCCGAGACCGTGCGCGCCCTGCGGACACTCGCGCGGAGTCTCGACGCGAGTGTCTTCATGACCCTGCACGCGGCGTCTGCGGTGCTGCTGCACCGGATCACCGGGTCCGACGACATCGTGCTCGGCGCCCCGGTGGCCGGGCGCGGTGAGGAGGGGCTCGACCAGCTCGTCGGGTTCTTCGTCAACACGCTGGTTCTGCGCACCGCGGTCGACGGCCGCTCCACGCTGCAGCGGGCGGTGGAGGAGGCGCGCAGCGTCGACCTCGAGGCCTTCGCGCACGCGGATGTGCCGTTCGACGCGGTGGTCGCGCGGGTCGCTCCTGAGCGCAGCATGTCGCGGAACCCGCTGTTCCAGGTCATGATCAGCCACCACACCGGTCCGCTCGGCGACGGTGACGCGGCGCTGATGACACCGGCGAAGTTCGACCTGGTGTTCAACTACACCGAGGATCTCACCTCGGACCGCCTGGTGCTCGAGCTCGAGTACGCCGAGGATCTGTTCGACGCGTCGACCGCCGAGGCCGTCACAGCACGTCAGCTCGCGGTACTCGACGCACTGGCGACCGACGCCACGGCGGTGGTCGACGACGTCGACATCTTCCTGCCCACCGAGCGCGACGACGTCCTCCGGCGCTTCAACGACACCGCCCGTGCGGTGCCCGAGGAGTCGCTGTTCGAGTCGTACCTGCGGTGGGTCGAGACCACTCCGGACGCGATCGCTGTGGTCGACGAGACCACGACGTGGACATACGCGGATCTGCACGAGCACGTCCTCGACATCGCCGCGGAGTTGCAGCGGCGCGGTGTCGGCCCCGAGGCCGTGGTCGCGGTCGCGGTGCCGCGGTCGGTGTGGACCATCGCGGCGACCATGGGGGTCCTCGCGGTGGGCGCGGCGTATCTCCCGCTCGACCTGAAGCATCCTGCGGACCGGCTCGAGTACATGGTCACCGATGCGGGTGCGACCCTCGCCCTGACGTCGGCCGCGGCCACCGCGCAGGTGCCGTCGGCGGCCGAACACGTCCTCGTGGAGGACATCCCGCCGTCGACCGGTGCCGAGCTCGCGCGACCGGCCTCGCTCGAACTCGCGGCGTACGTCATCTACACGTCCGGTTCGACCGGCCGCCCCAAGGGTGTCGTGGTGCCGCACGAGGGCATCTCGTCACTCGTGGCCACGGCGGAGGACCGCATGCGACTCACCACCGGATCGGTGGTCCTGCAGTTCGCGTCCGTCGGCTTCGACGTCGCGGTCTTCGAACTCGCCATGGCCCTGTGCACCGGATCGCGACTGGTCATCGTGCCCGACGACTCCCGTGTGGCGGGTCCCGAGCTCACCGACTTCTGCGCCGAGCACGGGGTGACCCACGCGATCATCCCGCCGTCGCTCATGGCGGCGCTCCCGCCGGGATGCGCACTGCCCGAGGGGTGCACCGTGCTCGTCGGTACCGAGACGGTGCCGCCCGCGGTGATCTCCGCCTGGTCCGAGCATCTGAACCTGCTCGCTGCGTACGGACTGACGGAGGCGACGGTCAACAACACTCTGTGGCAGGCCTGTCCGGGCTGGACGTCCTCCGTGCCCATCGGCGTACCCGATCCCAACGAGCGCGCGTACGTGCTCGACGATCGGCTGCGGCCCGTCCCGGTCGGGGTATCGGGGGAGCTGTACATCGCCGGCCGCGGGTTGGCGCGCGGGTACCTCGGGCAGCCGGGGCTCAGTGCCCACCGATTCGTGCCCGATGTCGCCGCTCCCGGCGGCAGGATGTACCGCACCGGCGACCGGGCACGCTGGCGTGCCGACGGCAATCTCGACTTCCTGGGGCGCGTCGACGACCAGATCAAGGTGCGGGGGTTCCGGATCGAGCCGGGCGAGATCATGGCCGCGATGGCGTCGTTCGACGGTGTCGATCAGACCGCCGTCGTCGTGCACGAGTCGTCCGAGGTGAGCCGACTCGTCGGATACGTCACCGGGCGTGACGATCTCACGGGGGCCGCGGTGCGGACGCACGCGGCGACGGTGCTGCCGGACTACATGGTGCCCACTCTCGTCGTGGTGGTCGACGGGACGTTGCCGTTGACACCCAACGGCAAGTTGGACCGAGCTGCGTTGCCGCAGCCGGAGTGGTCGTCGGTGGTCGGCGGCCGCGCTCCCACCACGGACGTCGAGCGTGCGCTGGTGCGCAGTGCCGCAGCGGTTCTGGGCCTGGACGAGCTGGGGACGGACGACGACTTCTTCGCTCTCGGCGGTCATTCGATGGCCGCGATGCAGTGGGTGTCGGCCGTCCGCGCCGAACTCGACGTCGACATCTCGGTGCGCGACGTCTTCGAGGCGTCGACCGTCCGCGCCTTGGCGGAGCGACTCGCCGATCGCGGTGGACACGAGGGACCGCACCTGACCGCGCACCCGGACAGGCCCGACGTGGTGCCGCTGAGTCCGATGCAGGAGACCAGGCTGCAGAACGGGCACGTGGTGCAGGCCGACCACGCTCTGGTTCTCGAGCTGCCCGACGTGGACACCGCGGTGCTCGCTTCCGCGGTCGGCGATGTCGCAGAGCGGCACGAACCGCTGCACTCGGTTCTGGTGCCGGGTGAGGGGTCCGCCCTCGGCGATCCGGTGGCGCTCGAAACCGTCGACGTCGGGACAGACGACATCCGCCGCCGCGCCTACGAGATCGCACAGGAACCCCTGGATCTCACGCAGCGACCGGGTCTGCGAATCATGCTGCTACAAAACGATTCCAGGGAAAAGGTAGTTCTCCTGGTCATGCACTACTGGGCCGTCGACGAGTGGTCGGTCGTCCCGTTGCTCACCGATCTGATGCACGCTGCGCAGGCGCGCTCCGGTGCCGAGGCGCCGGAGTTCACGCCGCTACCGCTGCGGTACAGCGACGTCGCGCGCTGGGCCGTCGCCCGACGGGACGCCGACGACCCGGCGATCACGTCGTGGCGCGAGACCCTGGTTGGTGTGCCGGGCCGGGTGAGTCTTCCGATCGCACTGGGTGAGTCCGGATCCGACGCCGTCGCGATCGACATCGATGTCGACGTGGTGCGAGCACTACGCAGCATCGAGGGTGCGGGTCTCGTGTCGGTTCTGCACGCTGCCTTCGCGCTCGCTCTCACCGACCTCGGTGCGGGTGAGGACCTGGCGATCGCCACGATGGTCGCCGGCCGCGACGACGAGAGCACGCACGCCATGGTGGGTGCGTTCGCCGACGTCGTGCCGATCCGCACGCGAACGGGATCCGATCTGGCGACGGTGGCTCGTCGGGTGCAGGCGGAGACCGTCGCGGCGCTGAGCCGCTCCGGTCCTTCCTATGTCGACATCGTCGAGGGCGCCGGCGTGCGCGAGATGCACCGTCCGCAGTTCCTGGTGGTGCACCACCACGTCGCAGATCTCGGCGACGCCGGCGCGGCACTCCTGCCGGTACCCGTCGGTCGACCGTGGGCCGACCTGACGCTGAGTGTCCACGAGGGCGAATCGGACCACGACGCTGCACTTTTCGCGCAGCTGCAGTTCGCTGCGGGTGCCGATCGCGGGGCGATCGGTCGGTTCGTGGAACGGCTCACTCTGCACCTGCGATCGGTCGTCGAGGGCTAGTGGACCAGCAAAGGCTAGGCTAAGCTGACCGACGGTCCCGACGTCCACGCGACGATCCGATCCGGGACGGAACGGGTGGGAGAAGCATGAGCAGTCCAGAAGTACTCGACGTCGTGGGTGTCGGTTTCGGACCTGCGAATCTCGCGCTGGCGATCGCGATCGAGGAACACAACGAGACGTGCGCGGAGCACGAGCGCGTCCGGGCGGTGTTCGTGGAACGTCAGGAGAGCTTCGGGTGGCATCCCGGCATGCTGCTCGACGGCGCGACGATGCAGATCGCGTTCCCGAAGGACCTGGTCACGTTCCGCAATCCGCGGAGCGGGTTCACCTTCTTCAACTATCTGTACGAACGCGACCGGCTGGTGGACTTCGTCAATCACCAGACGTTCTTCCCGACGCGGCACGAGTTCCACGACTACCTGTCCTGGGCTGCCGACCGGGTCGACGCCGACGTCCGCTTCAGTACGTCGGTCACGGACATCACGCAGGACGGCGACGTCCTGACCGTCCGGTGCGACGACGGCACAGTTGTGCGCACCCGCAACGTCTCCGTCGGCGCCGGGTTGACCCAGCGGGTCCCCGAGTGGGCATCGCTGTCCGCACGGTGCTTCCACAACCACGACTTCCTGCCACGTATGGCCGAGTTGCCGAAGCCGACCCACGGACGGTTCGTGGTGCTGGGTGCCGGCCAGTCGGCAGCCGAGGTGGTGCAGTACCTGCACGGTCACTACCCGCACGCCGAGGTCCACAGTGTCTTCACGCGGTACGGCTACAGCCCCGCCGACGACAGTCCCTACGCCAACCGCATCTTCGATCCGTCCGCGGTCGACGAACTGCACCGGGCACCGGCCCTCGAGCGGGAGCGGCTCATCGCGCTGCACCGCAGCACCAACTACTCGGTCGTCGACATCGAGCTGATCGAGGAGCTCTACCGCGCGGAGTACGCGGAGCGCGTCAGCGGTCACCGCCGGCTGTTCATGCGCCGCGCGTCCACCATCGACGGCGTGGTCGAGACGGCCGACGGCATCGAGGTGACCATCCGGGACAGCATCGACGGCATCGCCGACACCCTCGACTGCGACGCGCTCGTGCTCGCGACCGGCTTCCGGCCCGCGCCTCTGCGCCCGCTCCTCGGCGAACTGGCGCCCGAGGACGGCGGCCCCCGCGTCGTCACACGCGACTATCGCCTGCTGGCGACACCGGAGGCCGACACCGCCGGTGCACCCGGTGTCTACCTGCAGGGCGGCACCGAGACCACGCACGGCATCACGTCGTCGTTGCTCTCGAATGTCGCGATCAGATCCGGAGAAATCCTGAACTCCATCGTTGCGAGGCGTGCCGGTGGCGCGGTCCTTGCTAGGGTCGACACCGGTTCCACAGGCGCGGCGACCCGCGCCGAGACCGACAAGGCCCGCCGGGAACGCCCGGCATCGACGTTTGCAGTGAGCGAGGCAAGATGAGCACCAACCCGTTCGACGACGAAGACGGACGCTTCTACGTGTTGGTCAACGACGAGGATCAGCACTCGTTGTGGCCCACCTTCGCCGAGGTGCCCCAGGGATGGCGCGTCGTGTTCGGCGAGGAGAGCCGGGCAGCGTGCCTGGAGTACGTCGAGAAGAACTGGACCGACATGCGTCCCCGCAGTCTCCGCGAGGCCATGGAAGAGGACGCCGCGGGTCGTCACCGCGTCGAGAATCCCTCCTGATCTCTACTTCCAGCGCGCTGCGGACCGTCTCCGCGACCTGACCGGAAGCTTCGAGCGCACCGAGTCCGCGCGGCCCAGTCTCATGATGGGTCGACGCAGGGACTCGGTGCGTTCGACTATGCGGGGGCGGCGCAGTGTGCGCGCACCCCATTCGCCCAGCGTGACGCCGCCGGCCAGTGCGCCGCCCGTGCCCACCGCCGCCAGCAGTGCGCTGAGGCCCAGCAACGTCTGATCGTTGAGCAGGGCGAAAAGGCCGCGGTACACCGACAGACCCGGCAACAGCGGGGTGATACCGGCGACGGCGACGATCAGCGGCGGGATCAGGGCTCGGCGAGCCATGAGACCACCGGCGAAGCCGACCACCGTCGCGGCGATCGCGGACGAGAGCACCGGCCCGAAGCCGACCTGCTGCGCGATGAGGAACACCAGCGCACCGGCGAAACCCCCGGCGAACGCCGCCGTGAGACCTCGGCGCTCCGCGTAGCAGGCCAGTGCGTAGAAGAGGGCCGCGAAGGCTCCGGCCAGCACCTTGGTGGGCACCTGGGCGAGGTCCGGAGGCGCGACGTTGCTCATGACCGGCAGCTCGGCGCCCAGCAGCGCCGCCAGTCGCAGGGTCGTCGCCACGCCCGCGATGATGCCGCCCGTCATCATCAGCAGCTCGAAGAAGCGGGCCGCGGCGGTGATCGGGGCGCCCGTGATGGCGTCCTGCACCGAGCCGACCAGCGACAGCCCCGACAACAGCACTGTCACGCCGGCAGCGATGACCTGGGACGGCAGGATCGAGATGCCCAGTTGTTCCTGGAAGTTGTACAGCGTGATGGCGGGCGCCGACGCGATGAAACCGCCGACCACCTGCTGGAAGAAGAAGGGCAGACCGGCACGGTTCAGCACTCGGCCGACGCGGTCGATCACCATCGTCGACAGGAAGCTCACGGCGGCCACCAGCACACCGCCGCCGAGCAGGACGGAGATCGCCGCGGCCATGCCCGCCCACGCCAGGGTGGCGATCCACCGGTTGTAGGGGTGCGGTGCCCGGGTGACCTCCTTCAGCTCCGCCAACGCGACCGCCGGTGTCGGCACCTCCAGGCGGATCTTGCGGGCGAGAGCGTCCACGTCGGCCAGGCGCGTGAAGTCCATGGACCGGTAGTGCACGATGCGCATCGTGCTGGCCGGGGGGAGTGTCGGGCCGCGGTAGGCGCTGATGACGATCGAGTTGTAGGTGACGTCCACGTCGCACCGGGCGAGGCCGTACGTCGAGGCGATGAACTGCACCTGATTGGCGGTGTCGATGGCACCGGTCCCGGCGGCCAGGGTCACCTCACCGACACGCACCGCGAGGTCGAGCACCTCCGACACGCTGGCGTCGTCGGTGAGGTCGATGGGCTGGAGCGGACTGGGTGCACCCGCCGGGGTGTCGACGATGGCGCGTCGCTCGCCTGTCATGCGTCGTAACGTCGACGCGAAGCCCTGCAGGTAGGTCATTCCTTCTCTCGGTCCGCTCTTGTGTCCGGTTGTCCCGACGAAGGTACCGGGTCCACCCGGGTGTTCCCTGACCGAGGCGGCTCACGCCCACACACCGTTTTCGGCGTCCGGATGCGCCCACTCGTGGCACAGTGCTGGAACCACGTCGACCGTCGGGGGGCGACGACGTCCGACCCTGCAAGGACGGCCCCACCGTGCGCGTGCTCCCCGGAATCTCGGCGGCCGACGTCGACTACGAGAGCGTCGTGGCGTACCACCGCCACGGCACCGCGATCCGGCGAGCGCCCTACCTCATAGCGTTCGCATGCGTCCTGCTTCTCGTGAAGACCGGTGCGGATCTGGCCACCGTCCGAGGTGCCGGGTTCCGTCCGACGGTTCTCCTCGTGTCCGCAGCGGTCACCGCCGCTCTCGCGCTGTGGTGGCTCCGCGGACGGATGCCGGGTCGCTACGGATCGGTCGCGTTCGTGGCCGTCGCCGACATCGTCGTCCTCGCCCCGCTGGTGGTGCTGCCCCCGTCGTCGGTGATCGTCGTCCAGAGCGTGCTGTTGCTCGCGGTGGGCAATTACGCGAGCGCATTCCACGGCCTGCGCGTGTACCTCGTGCACAGCATCCTCGTCCTCGGGGTGACGACGGCGCTGGTGCTGCGAGCGCTCGCCGTGGGGTCCGAGAGCCTGGTCGTCTTGGCCGCGACCGCAGTGGTCATCGCGTTCGTCGTGTACGGCGGATCCACGCTGAACCACGTCTTCTTCACGCAGCTCCGTGACGACGCGGTGCGGGCCTATCACGATCAGCTCACCGGGCTGCGTAATCGTCTGGGCCTGCTCGTCGACGTGGAGAAGCAGATCCATGACGCCGCCGGCACGCCGGTCACGGTGTCGATCCTGTGCATCGATCTCGACGCGTTCAAGTCGATCAACGATCGGCACGGCCACGCGGCCGGCGACGAGGTGCTCAGACGCGCGGCCGGTCGGATCGCCGCGGTCGCCGGGGACGCCGTCAGTGCGCGGACGGGCGGGGAGGAGTTCGCCCTCGTGGTCGTCGGTGCGGGTGACCCCGGGCCACTGATGGCGAGCGCCCTTCTCGACGCCATTCACCGCCCCGACGATCCCACCCCCGTCACTGCGTCCATCGGTGTGGCCACCGTTCCCCTGCCGGACGGCCGCGTCGATACTCAGGACCTTCTGGACACGGTTCTCGCCTCTGCTGATCGAGCCATGTACGAGGCGAAACGTTGCGGTGGGCATCGCGCAGCAGTCGCGACGGGCGACGACGCGCACTGCCTCTGACGACCGGAAACCGTCGTCGACCTCGTTCGGTCGGTCTTTTTCGGGCTCTGTTCCCGCAATGACCGTGTCGACCGGGGATCGTGTGCCTACCATTGTGGCCGACGACGGTGTGGGGACCACCGTCGACACTGTTGTCCGTTTCGATGCAAGGCTGGCTCGAGTGCGTGTTCTCCGCGAATGGTGGTCGTCCGACATCGACTACGCGTGGGTCGCCAATTACCACCGGACCCACGCCTACCTGAGGTCGGCGCCGTACTTCATCAGCGCGGCCTGCTTCCTGCTCGCAGTGAAGACGGTCGCGGATCTGGTCACAGCTCGTGACGCCGGACTCGGCGCATCCGGGTGGGTGTTCGCCGTGGCCACCGTCGTCTCCATCGCGCTCGGTCTGATGTGGGGTCGCGGCCACTTCCTGTCCCGGACGTGGTCGCTGCGCTTCGTCATCATCGGCGACGTCACCATCGCCGCGGTGCTGTTCGCGTTACCGCCGTCCCAGATCGTCGTCATCTCCGCCGCGCTGTTGGTGACGGTGGGGAACTACGCCAATGCGTTCCACGGCGTGCGCGTCTTCGTCTGCCACGAGGCCTGGGCCATCGGCGTCGCCGGGCTGCTGTTCCTCCGACTGGTGACCACCACGTCGGTGGAGGTGTCCGCTGCCGTGTCGACCCTGGTCACCGTCCTCGTGGTCCTCTTCGCCGCGTCGTCGCTCAATCACCTGTTCTTCACCGCACTGCGTGACGACGCGGCGCGCGCGTTCTACGACCAGCTGACCGGTCTACGGAACAGACGCGGATTGCTCGTCGACGTCGAATCGATGCTCCGCAGCGCGCGACTCGCACCCGCCGACGGCGCCACCGTCGTGTCCGCCGTCTGCCTCGATCTCGACGCCTTCAAGTCCGTCAACGACCGCTTCGGCCACACCATCGGCGACGACGTCCTCCGCAGCGCCGCCGCCCGGATCGGTCGGGTGTCCTTCGACGCCGTCTCCGCGCGCATCGGCGGCGAGGAGTTCCTGGTCGTCGTCGCCGGCGACGAGTCGAGGGGACCGGCGGTCGCCCGCGCGTTGCTGCACGCCATCCATCGAGACGACGACGCGACGCCGATCTCCGCATCCATCGGGGTGGCCTCCCTGCCCCTGTCGCAGGCCCGCGGCGACACCGCCGTGATGCTCAACAGCCTGCTCGATCGCGCCGACGCCGCCATGTACCAGGCGAAGCGACAGGGCGGGAACAGGGTCAGCGTCGCCGACCCCGGAACCGACGGGGTGGGCGGGCGCCGGCAGGAGGGGCTCTCGTTATGATGGTGCCGCTCGGTTCGCCGGGCACGCCTCCTTAGCTCAGTGGTAGAGCACTCGCCTTGTAAGCGAAAGGTCGTCAGTTCAATCCTGACAGGAGGCTCCAACTAAAGGTACTTTGACCTGCGGTTACGCGACTTCGCGCGCTTCGCGGGAATGGGTCGCACGGCCCCGATGTCACGAGTTGTCACAAGTCACTCGGAACTGCTCCACCGGGGTCGAAAACCGGGCCCGCGGACGTCGTCAGTTCCCGTGGAGGTCTGACATCGTCTGGAGGCTCTGCGCCGCGATCTTGAGTGCGTCGTTCGGGGCGTGAGCGTATGTGCGCATCGTGAAGGCGGAATCCGCGTGGCCCAGCCACGCCGAGATGACGGCTATGGGAACGTTCTGCAAATGCATCAACGTCGCGCAGGTGTGGCGCGCGTCGTGCAGCCTGATCTGCGGCACCCCGGCGCGTTTACACGCCGTCTGCCAGAAGTTGGACAACGTGTCGGGGTGGTAGGCGTGGCCGAGTACGTCGCACACGATATGGGTGCCCGGTCCGTAGTTCGCACCGGCAGCGGCGCTCTCGAGGTCCTGACGCTCACGGGCGGCGATCAGAGCGGCGGTCAGCACCGGGGTCAGGGGAAGATCGCGGTTCGACCGTTCCGTCTTGGTCAGTCCGTCCACGGCCTGACCGGCGACAGACACTCGGTTGTTGCGGATCGACATGACACCGGCGTCCAGGTCGACGTCGGACCACCGAAGACCGCAGATCTCACCGCGGCGCAGGCCGGACAAGGCAAGGTTCCACGCGTGTCCCACTCGATCGGTCTGCGCGAAAGCCAACATCTGGCGCATCTCCTCGACAGAGAACGTTCGCATCTGCGGCTGGGTGCGCGGCAGTCGATCCACCAACAAGGCGACGTTCCGCACCAGCAGTCCCTGTTTGACGAGGTCGGTCAGCACCGCCGAGATGATGTTGAGCATGGGATTGATGGATTGCGGGCTCCACGGTCGACGCACCGACTGGGGTGTCATCGGTGTTCCGCCGGCGGCGAGTGCGGTCACAAGCGAGTCGAGGTGGCCTTTGGTCAACCTCTGTACCGGCATTGCTCCGTGGAACTGTCTCAGCGGTTCCAGCGCGTGGCGATACGCGTTCTTCGTCGTGGGCCTCACTCGACGGCCCGCGAGCCATGCCTCGCAGACCTCGTCGACGGACAGCGTGCTACCCGAGACGTGAACACCACGGTTGACCTCGTCGGTCACGCGGGCTAAATACGCGCGAGCGTCCTTCTCGGTATCGAATCGCCGCCGGGACTGAGATCGCGTCGTGTGCAAGTACGTGGATCCATCAGGTCGCAGGCGCGGTACCTCTCGCGTCCCCGCATCGACAGTGACCTGGTAGCGAACAACTTCTTTCGCCGTACGGCGATCGGTGACCGAGATCTTGCGGATCTGCGGGGGTAGTTGGTTTCTAGCCATCGACCGACTGAGCCGAACTGGCAGCGATGTTTCTCAGTGCTCCCGCAGGGATCCGCGTCGATCGCGTACTCGATGAGCGATCAGCCACGGGGGAGTCCATCTCCGACGGTCATGCCGAGCCCGGCCATGGTGTCCCGATGCGCTGCCGTCTGCTTGAGCGCGTTCTCGTAGATGATCTCCAGGGCTTCGATCTGGTCGGGCGAATCGTTGTTCTCGAGTGCCCTCTGCAGCTGCTTGCGTGCGCTACGCATCGCGGTGATCGAGCGGTGCCATTCGTGAGTCAGCGTCGTACGGTCTCTGCGGGCGTCGAACTGGCGGCGCACGAACACCGGAACCGGCTGCCCGGTTGCTTCGTCGGACCATCCCGAATCCTCGAGCATCAACAGGCCGCTCTCCCCTCCCACCCACCTGACGGCGTCGTGGGATTCCTGGGAAACCCCGGGGAGCACGTCCACGGTTCCGCGGGGAAGATCAGGGAACAGCAGCTGGGCCGGCGCCACGTCGAGCGCTGCGGCCAGTGTGAGGAGATCAGCGACGTCGAGCCCCCTCCGCCGCCCTGTCTCGAGGTCGGAGATCACCGCCCTCGATATGTGGTGGCCGAGCTCGGCAGTGCGGTCGGAGAGTGCCTGCCCGGACATCGGCGGGGTCGCCGACGTCCGGAGTCGGCGGACCTCGGCCCCCGTTCGATCCACGATCGCTTGGGCCCAGCTTTGCGTCATGAACACGCACTCTACCGCCTTCTGCTGGTTCTCTTGCGGTGATTACACGCGTCAGCTAGTTTGTGGTGGAACCACGTGGACACACCGTATTCAGCGGAACGGATGTGGTGAATCAACGCAGCGGAGGGTGTCATGACGAGGCAACTGTTCAGCGTGCAAGAAGGTATGGACCGCACCGGCTTGGGCCGGTCCAACTTCTTCAACAAGCTCGCATCCGGTGAGATCAAAAGCATCAAGGTAGGCAAGCGCCGCCTCATACCGGATACCGCGATCGACGAGTACATCGAACGCCTCGAGGCGCAGGCATCTTTGTCGACGGATGTCGCGTGAGCTGAGGTACTGCCCGAACAAAACGACGCCCCCGGCGCATCTCGGTGTTACCAGCACCGAGGCCGAGGGCGTCCAAACCGCCTCACATCAGATCGGAGGTTCTTACATTCGACCTTAGGTCATTCCTGCTCGTCCTTCAATGATTATTGACGGGACGAGCCGCACATCAGTTATGTGACTGATGGCGCTGAACGCTGGGCACGTTTTGGTGTCCGCGTCCGTCGTTCTCTGGCAGAGCCCGACGATAACCAGCCTGCCGCCGTTGCCTGTGCACCCTGTAGCGATCCCCGGAGACCGGCCCTGGGCACCATGCCGTCGACTGATCATTGATGACGTGGCGATACCGAAAGCCACGCGCCCATCCGGGTGCGGGGCCAGAGGGCGTGGAGCGGACAACGTGGGTGCGGACATTGGGGGTCACCCCTGGGGGGTCCGGGTGTAGCAGCACCTAGTCCGATGCAGTAGACGGAACCACTCTCCATACCAACAGTTTTCAGGTTCACTGCTCGGAGACCAAGTCTGTGGATCCGGCCAACGGTCGACTCCGGTGCGGGTTCGTTGACAACAGTGAGAGTTACCAGTGATTGCAGTATCGGCGGTGTTGTCACCATCGACCGCTACCCCAGTGATGGTGACATTGCTGGTATTACGTCCTGTGCGGGTGTTGCGTCCCGGTCAGTCATTACCGGTATCGGACTCTTCACTGGGGTGGCGTGTATGGAGGTACGCGCCGCCACTCGTCCCATACAGCCATCACTTACTTTTCTTCCTTCACCCGTATTGCAGGTATTGCGGTACGGGAAGTCTCTTTCTTCGAACTTCCGACACATGAGAGGACACACATGCCACACAACGTGATCGCCTTCTGCAACCAAAAGGGTGGCGTAGGTAAGACGACGACCACCTTTCACATCGTGGATGCCGCCCGTCGCGCCGGCCACCGAGTTCTGGCACTCGATATGGACCCTCAGGGAAACCTGAGTACCGTCCTCAGTGCCGGTGAGCCGGCACCCGGTGACGCGGGGATGGCAGATGCGTTGTCGGACCGGTCGGCCGCCACCCTCGCCGACGTCGTGGCGCCGTCCATCTGGGACGGTGTGGACCTGGTCGCCACCGACCCGAACTCGGAATCCCTCGCCTTCGTGCGGGATGAGCTGATTCTCGGCGGCGCTGGACGCGAGCGGCGACTCCGCGATGCGCTGGAGTCACTCGCTCCGAAGTATGGACTGGTGGTGATCGACTGCCCACCGAGTCTGGACCTGTTGACGATCAACTCTCTGGTGGCGGCTCGCCGAGCCCTCGTGGTCAGTCAGTCCGCGCTGTTCTCCGCGAACGGGCTAGCGCGGCTACGGCGCACCATCGACGTGGTGCGCCGCAGCTACAACCCGACGCTGGAGCTGGTGGGTGCGATCATCAACCTTCATGAACGCAACACCATTGCTGGTCGCGAGCAGCTGGCGGAGATCGCCGACTGCATCACGATCATCGGGGACCCGGTACCCAAGCGTGTAGTGCTGAAGGACTCCTCCGAGGCGCAAACCAGTCTGCTCGACTGGGGGACGACGGACGCCCGCAATTTGGCAAGCATTTACCGCCGTACATCGGAACTGCTGATGGGGGGAGTCGGCCATGATGCGTCCTGAACGTCTGAAGAGCAGCTTGGGCAACTCGAGCCCGCTCGACCCGGTGTCCGAGGTGGCTTCAATTACGGCCGCCGCTGCTCCAGCGCCACCGGCGGGGGGCAAGCCCGTCAAGACCAAGCGGACGTTCTACTTCTACGTCGAGACCAGTGAGCGACTCCTGAATGCGGCCGAGGCCCTGATGGCTACGCCGGGAGCGCCACGCGGCCCGTCCGACCTTGCTGCAGAGGCGGTGGAACGGTACGTCGATTATCTGGAGGCCACCCACAACGAAGGCCGGCCATTCGCGCAGAGAAGTGGGCCCCTGCAGAGGGGACCGCGCATTCGGTAGTTCACAACAGCAATGTCGGTCATCCGGCCTGTCAATCTCACGTGTCGATAGGCGTTTCGACCGGCGTGGTTATGGAATTCAGAATTGGTGTGTAGAGGTCGACATCCGCTGCCGGGGTGCGAATCGATACTACCAGTGAGTAGCGCACAGGTTGATCAATGCGCTTCTTGCTCGAGTTTCGCTTCCACCAGCCGCCCACCGGATAGACTGCGAGAGTCGCACAATCCGCCAATGCGGGTCCGGTGGTTTCCCAGATGTCTTGATGCAGGGAACCGTAATGCCGTTGTCGGCTGCCGAGAGTCCACCTGACCTGGCTCGATGCGGGTCCGACGTCGCCTACTTCCTCGCCTCGTGATTGACGATTCAACCGGCGTAAGAAATGCGATTCGTTCTCCAATGGGTCTTGTAATTCGAATCTAAGTCCGTGTGAGGGATATGAGTAACGCTGTCTCCAACCGCGGCGTGATGCGGTCGGTTCGATGTAGTAGGACAACGTCACAGTCAATGTGAGGTCCGCCGGACCGAGGGATTGGAGTACCTCCACGGGCCACGGGAGATCGTGCAGCCGCAGAGCGGGCATGGAATATGTTTCGCCAACAAACGGTACGAATTGATCTTCGACAACCATCGTGACGCTGTTGTTGCTAGATGTCAAAACTCCCGACTCGGTGGGGACACCCCATCCGTATCTGCGCAGTAGATGCTGTCTTGCTTCAAGTGTGCTTTCCGCGCCGATGCGAGCCGACATCTCGGGCGTCCACCGTGCAGCGTGCACCAATAGGCCCCGGATGGTTTCGGGCCAGTAGTTCGGATATGCCGCCTGTGTAATTGCCGCCAAGCGCGCAGCTTGGGCAGTGGCAGCACTAGTGGCGTTGGCCGATGTGAGTGCAGCGTTGTTGTCAGTTCCTGTCGTGCGTAACGACAGAAGGGGGTGTCGTTCTTCGAAGATCGTTCCATCGGTCAGGACGTTGCCACCCTCGAGCACAATGTCGGGTTTGATAGGCCAGGGGCGGGTCCCGAAGCGGTGTGATGTTCGGCTGTGCGGTGATAGCTCACCGGTCGCCGCGACTGGAGTCCATCCCGTGTAATCAGGGTGTGTCGGTGTGTCATTCATCGTCGTGTAAGCGCCAACTGTGATGGCGTTCCAGGCTTGTCCAGGATCTTCGATTGGCGCGTTGTCGGAACTGGCGAGATGATCGGCGCTGTATGTGTCGATGTTTCCCGCTGACACCACGATGAGGCGCGACGCGGTCGAGTCTGGAGCGGACAAGAGCTTGATGTGTTCGCCGTCGCGTTCGACATCCACCCCTGCCACCAGAGCATCGAGAGTGGCCGACCATAAGGTGGGTTGACCAGGATGGTCGGGCAAGTCCGAAATGTGTGTCACGGGCAGGCAAAAAACTCGTGGTCGCTGCGTAACTACCTCGGGCGCGGCGATTGCTTGCGCCGTGATGTCGCCGTACGTGACTGGATCGGGGACCGTCTCATAACGCCGCGGCAGGATGCGAACGGACTCAAGGCGGTGTGTAAGCACAACGGATGTCGTTCCCAGGAGATGGGCGTCGAGCGTGCTGCCGAACAGTGCGATACCCGCCATCGAAGTGCCGTGCCCGCTGCGGTCGAACCCGTCATTCCCCACCACAGTATGCAGGTCGTCCTCGTGTAACGAGCCTTCGATCAATATATGAGTGCGCGCGACTCCAGAATCGAGATGACAAACTGCAGGCGCATCGTAAGGCGCAGGAACGACGCGGCTCATCAGGTCTGAAACGTAGTCATTCTGCTCCTCGACGCCAAGATCTTCGATTGTGTCAATGAATTCGGGGCGACGAATCTCGGCAACTGGTACGGCTGTGAAAGGGAGAGCCTGTAATTGAATCCAGGGCGCTTCGATCCAGCTGACGATTCGATCTGAGAGCGTCATGGACCTGCTGGAGATCCGGAGCTGCTGCTGTCCCGCATAAGACCGCAAGAGTTCGACAGCATTCGGGTCCGGGCGCATCCAGACCTCCCACCAGTGCGTCCCCCTCGTATTGGGCTGACCGGAAGACTGCCACAAGTCTGCAAGGACCGTAGCGCGTATGCGGGCGATGTTGGCGACCAGGCCAAGGTTTGCGGGCTGCCCATTCTTGGTGTTGCGATTGGCGTAATCCTCGAACAGTTTTAGAAATTCGGGCCGATTTTGATCATTGACCCAAACCATCGCTTTCTCGGGTACGTCATTCTCGAGGTCAGCGGGAGAGACTGTGAGCAACAACCATCGAGGCAGCCCGTTGCCTCCGCTCGCTCGTTGCAAAGAATTAAGGCGCAGCGGGTATTCAGACTCGAATCCTTCGATGGTGACGATGGATCCGAGTGCGACGAGCTCTTCCATGGTAGGCGTAACTATTTCGGTTCGGTAGCGGTCGATATCCGCGAGCGAGGAAGTCAGCTCCATGCTGCGTGCCGCGGCATGAATGGCTCGATCAGCAATCGGCCGGATCCTTGCGTTGCCGCGTCCATTCGGAGAGAACGCCCGATTCGCCGCACGGCCTCGCACTGTGAGATGCGGAAGCGCAACAGGGTCAGTCAAGGCTCGCCGTTCGACGGCTGGTCAAGGCAACACGGACGTCCTCGGTGGTGACGCGATCGGCGCCGCTCAGCACCGCGGTTTTGGCGGCAGTCTCCGCGGCCCGGACAAGATCGGCGTGGGACAACCCGTGTGTTATCTCGGAGATCGATGCCCAGCGGATGCCGCGCGCCATCGTTCCTAATCGACTTCGCATTACTGACGTCGCCTGTTTAGAATCGGGCAACGAGTAAGTCAATACCATATCGAAACGCCGAAAAAGAGCTCGGTCGAGAATCGAACGGTGGTTAGTTGCCGCCACAACTAGGCTAAGTGGGCTAGCTTCTTCTAGAAAAATTAGAAAGGAGTTAAGAATGCGACGGGCCTCACCAACATCGTTTCCCGCCCTATCGCCGCCGAGTGCATCGAACTCGTCGAACAGATAGACCGCTCGCTGGTCGGACACGGCGGTGAACACTGTCCGAAGTTTGCTTGCGGTTTCGCCCATGAATTTGCTTAGTAGAGAATCAAGTCTCACTGTGATCAGAGGCAGTGACAATTCGCGAGCGAGCACTGATGCTGTCATGGTTTTACCGGTACCAGGTGGACCTTCAAGAAGCAGGCGGTGTGCGGGAGTGAAGCCGTGGTTGAGCAGCGCGGTACGTTGACGTTGTTCGGTGAGCACTCGGTCAACCTGGTCCTTGAGGTCTGCGGGCAGCACCAAATTGCGTAGCGCTACGTCAGGGTGGGTAGCGGTGACAAGGTCAGCAAGATCGCCGCGTGGGCGCGCTATGGACGTGACGCTCGACGGCGGAGTCGCTGAGCGTGACCTTTCGACGGCGTCCTTCAAATCTTGGGCGAGCCTGCCGTGTCCTTGTCTTGCTGCTTGGGCAGCCACTTGCATGGCGATCGAATAGAAGGACTGGTCGTCCCCGGCTGCATGACTTCGTACCAGCGCCTTGATGTGCTCACCCGAACCAGCCATGACTTACCACCCCTTGCCGCGCCTGTAGCCAAACACCGCTCACGGGTCCAGCTCGTGATGGGTTGGGTTATTCGTTGTGCGATTCATGCACGAGCTTGCCACCGTCGCGGGCGGACGTGCGAATCAGGGAGCCCTACGTGGATCTTCCGTAGGGTGCGGTTCGCATCCACGTCGCCTGAACAAGGATCTCGATGCCCCGTCCGCACGACCCGTCCACGAACCATTTGGGCTATCCCGAACTGCCCCACGACGCATCCGTCGTCGGTGGACGTGGATCCCCTCGCAGTTCTGGTACTGCTGATCCTGGGGCCGATTCGCTCCTCCTGAGTCTGATTCCGCCAGGTCGGCGCACCGTCGGCCAATGGTTCGCAGGCCCACCGGCGGCCGCCGCTCGAAAGTGCAGATAGCTGGCCTGGCTGATGGTCGGTCAGTGAGCGGCGTCGAATGCTTCGACGACCGCGGTGGGGATCCGGCCACGATCGCTGACCTCGTACCCGTTGCTGTTGGCCCACTCGCGGATCGCCCGCGTCTGCTCAGGGTCGCGCTTGGAGGACTTCTTGGTGGTGGCCTCAGCGGCGGCGCGGACAGCGGATGTGTGCCCACCACGCTTGCGTCCGCCGACTTTTGCGGCATGCTCGATGTAGTAGCCGAACGCCTTCCGGAACTCTTCCGCGTTCTTGTCATTCAGGTCGATCGCGTAGTCGACGCCATCGACGGAGAACTCGATCGACTCCCCGGTGCCATCAGCAATAACGCTCCCGTCGATGTCATCGGTCATTTCGACGATCAGATTCTTGGCCACGGTGCTTGTACCTATCTTTCACTGGTTCAGCGGTCACGCGATGCCTGCTCACCGTGTCACATTCACACGGCCCAGCCCTATGGCAAGACAGGTGTGTCGGAGCGCGGGGTGGTAGCGGGAACTACACGACGGGTGAAAGCGTTCTAGCAGTCGTGGATCACGACGAACGTGTAGCCCTTACCCTCGATGGTCACGATCCCGACGACCCCGAACTACGGGCCGCGCACGATCACGTCACGGATGTTCTGCGCGCGCACCGCCACCTCATCACGGAACCCGGACAGCTGCGTGACTGGTACCGCACTACTGCCCTCGCCAGGTTCCGTGAGGCACCCGACCCTGACTAGAACATATGTTCGAGCTTTGCTACGTTGTTGGTGCGGGGCCGAGTGGTGGCGAACGGGACAAGACCGAGGCGTCACGGAAAGCTCTCGGCCCCGCAAACCACTTGCGAGCAGCGGAGACGGAGCCCGAATGACATCAACAGCCGCGCTCACTCCTGCCGCGCGGTGACCGGTCGTGTTCGAGGACTGGCCAGTCAAGTTCACACCCGCACCGCGGCGGGTCTACGACCCGCCCCTACCTGTCGTCATCGACCTCGGCCGCGCGTTCGCCCGCACCCCACGACCTTCGCACCGAGGGCTTGCGCTGCGAGTGAAGCACAGGGACTGCATCTCACCGGCACCGCGCGCGGATTGCTCCGAGCCTGGGTGCGCACTACCTCCGGCGATTGGATTGGACTGTGCGAGGTCGAGTTGCACAGCGGGAACGGCCACGGCACTCTCCGCACGCACCAATGGTGCCCCTCCGGAGCCATCAGCCCAGCACTCACTGGACCGACCTGACGGCCGGTGAATCAGGGACCTGGCAAGGTGCCACACACGTCCATGAGCTCGACACCCATCGAGAGGATGGCCTCCAATGCCCGCACAGTCCTGGGTGACCCTCATTGTCGGCGTTCTCGCCGTCGTCGGGGTCGCCCTGACCGTCCGCCAACGCACCATCGCTGACAAACGCGCCCAAGCATGGGACCGCATCACCTGGTGCCTCGACCACACCCTCAGTGAAGACGACGACGAAGCCGAACTCGGATGGGGCATCTACGCCACCGTCACCGACTCACACCTGATCACCAGCACCGAACGAGAAGTGCTCCTGGCTGTGGCTGCGCAATCGACCCGTCGCGCACTGGCGCAACCATCGCGGATCGAGGACACTGAGAATCAGAACGAGCAGGAGGACCCGCGATGACCACCACCGAACCGCGCAAGACCGATAAAGCAGCGCGACCACGGGTTGCCGCTGCCGCAGCACGCGCCTACATCACAATGGCTGAGCGCGATCGCAAGCCCGTACCGGATTGGATCCGCGACGCCGCGGCAGGCAGGTCGACCACTGTTCCGCCTGAGCAGCCCTAACCAGCACAGTCAACCGACCGAGAGGCCCGCATCCCGCGATGGGATGCGGGCCTTTCGTCCTCTTCCGGTGCTGGCCGAGCAACCACCTTCAAGGCAGCCGAAACGGAGCCTCACTCTGCTCCGCGGACCACTCGACCGACGGCGTACCGCGGACCTGCACCCGAAGAAGTGCCCAAGTCGGCTCGCGCGGCCGGCAAGTCCGGCGGCCCCGTAGGTCCGGCAGGTCCGGTGGCGCCACCGCCACCGCCACCGCCGAACAACCCGCGATCACCGGCAGATTCTTTGCTCCGTACGTTTCGACATCGCCGGTGCCGCAACCGACACAGGACACAACCACTGCGTACAACCCGTCGATCAACGGACCAATCGGAGCGGAATGGCCCGGAGTTTCCGCATAGCCAACTTCCGAGTCGCGCAAGGTCCAACGGCGGCGGGCGCAGAGGAGTAGGCCGCGAGGGCCATCGCAGACCAACCGTGAGCGGCCGGGGGTAGGCCACCCTGCGTGCGTCCACTGAATGGAACTTCGCTGCGCTCCGTCCTCTGACAAGAACACGTCCTGTGTGTCGTGGTGGCTTCACCGAGTCTCCATCACCTGTGACCGCCCCATCAACCGCTGGCGGCTGCGCCGGCCTATGGGCTCCGAAGAACTTTTCACACCCGCACTGGCTGCGCTCGCATGAAAACTTCTTCGGCCTAACGTTTGACGCGTCGGCCCCGTGCGCTGGTGCCTCTCCTCGGCCACCAAGGCACAAAGAAATTGGCAGGGCGAAGTCCGGTCATCAATTCTCGAGGAGAGGTCCCGTCGTGGCCAAGAACACGACCGCACAGCAGCCTCGGACGAACACTGTTCCCAGCGGCCGCACCGCCGCCGCCATCGTCACCCACACCACGGCTGTCGTTACCGGACCCCAGTCCGCAAAGATCACCGTCACCGTCGCCGCGACCGGAGAGGCGCAGATGATTGTCACCTTCGGGCACGTCATGATGACCTTCCGCAACGCCGAAGCCGTGTGCGCAGTGATCGCCGCGTTCGCCTCGATCCGAGCAGCGCTCGTCGGAGCGGACGGCCACGCTCCCGCCCAGGCGGAACCGGGCGAAGAATTCGGTGCCGCTGCCATCTCCGTGCTGTGGCTCTGAGGCCATGAGCACTCGGTGGTGCCTCACACCCGCTACAGCCCTGAACAGCGCCGGAACGTGCACTGGGTCGACTTGCACATGGGCCCTCTGACCTGGCGCATCGTCGACCGCGTCGGCTACGACACGATGATGGAGGAGTTTCGTCGGGTTCATCGCACAGCGGTCGCGGTTCTATCGACGTAGGCCGGTTCCGCCGGGACCCCGCCAAGACCCTCGATGTGTTCGACGAAGTCTGACGCGATACCAGACGTTCGGCCCCGCAACGCGGGGCCGAACGTCGCCTGTCCACAACGGGTCTATGTCCACATGCTCTCCGGGAGCAAGGCGATGCGAGGTAGGCGTGAATGCCGACTGTGTGAGTCTCCACGGCAGCGCAAAACGCGCCATGTGCCAGAGAGGACACTCGATGATTGCGTGGACAGTGACCACCCACCCGGAGAACAGCCCCGAGATCCTCACCGCATCCGGAGCCGAACCGAACAGCGAGACGGCCAAACGAGCCGCCGCTGACGCCGTGAGGTGCGCCCTTCTCGACGCCCGCGAGCACGCCTCACCTGACAACGGCTGCGCCCCTTCTTACCTCGTCACCCTCGGCGGTGACTTCGCGCTTGTCCTAGGTCTGGGCCGGTGCCGGCTGGAGAACTACAACGGCGTGCTCGACAGCCTCGAACGCTTCGACGGAACAGGCAATAATCACCTTCTCTACCTCTGAAGACGTAAACCGCCGCAAACCCGAAATGCAGCGTCAAAAGTGGCCAATCGGTGACGGAGGGCTTGACTGTGATGTAGCCGAAACTGTTGTGCGGCCATAGCTGTAATGAAACTTTGTTATGAATTGAACAGTGGCGGAACGTGACAATATTGCGGCAAATGAAATATAATCGAATTATTGCTTCGAACTGATCTAAAGGCGCGAGCTGTGTCCGGCATCGCCTTCTACCCCAAGCCGAAATGCCAGCAGTGCACGGCGACGCTCCGGGCACTCGACAAGCTCGGGCACGACCAGACCGCCGTTGACATCACCATCGATTCCGGGGCGCGCGGCTCCGTGATGGCGCTCGGCTACCTCGCCCCACCCATGGCGGTCGTCGACGCTAGTCCGCACTGGGGTGGGTTCCGCGATGGCCGCGTAGCCGAACTGGTGGAAGCGGCAACGTTGCCGGCTGATCCAACCTGACCGAGCTCCTCCAACACCCAGCAAAGGCCGAGAAATGAGTGCACTGCGGGCAGTTCCCGGACACACGGCAACACCGGTACACGTCGATTCGCGATTCGACCTAGCTCCCTACACTGTGGATCTCGCGGATCTCAGCGCCGATGTAGTCGGCCTTGATCCGCGTACCGACCCGGAATCGCTGACCCTTTGTGCGCTCATGTGGTCCGTCGACACCGTCGCCGCCGTACGCGTCACCAGCGCCCTGGAGCCGGCCGACTTCGCGGAACCGGCCTACGCGGAGCTGTTCGCCGTCATCGCCGAACTCGTCACCAGTGAACAGCCGCACGACCCCGCCTCTGTTGCCGCCGTCCTGCACCGAGGCGGGGGAGGGCAGAAGGACGCACCGCTACGCCGAGCCCTCGCGGACGTCGTCACCGCCGACATCACCGGATTCTCCGCTTCCGTGCACTACGCCGACATCGTGCTCTCCCAGTCCTACCGACGGTCCTTCCACATCGCCGGGCAGCGACTCATGCAGGCGGCTGAAGAGGGACCAGAGGACGAGCTGTTCGATTACATGGTCGAGCTCGGCACCGCCCAGCGGGCAGCGTGGAGTCGGCTCAACACCTTCCGGGCCGGGGCAGCGCATCCATGAGCTTCGGGAGATCAGTACAGCTGATTCGTTTCGGTACCTCACCGCATATAGCGACGACGCGGGCCGATGGCGCGACACCGAACGTATACGCGTAACCGACTTCGACACTCGTCGGCACCTTTGAGTGCACCCCGTGTCGCCGGACGCCTTCACGCGCAATGACGCACCGCCCGAGGGGATCGCCACAAGGTGCTACGTGCCTTGTTCTGAGGATGAAGGGTGCAACGTGTCGCCGCACTTGAGTAGAGCGGTATCCCTGCCCGCGTGTAGCTAGAACTAGGTTAGTTCGCCTAGGTTGTGTCCATGACCGCATCGTCTCCGACAGTTGTACCGTGGTATCAGAAGCCTCTATTCACTGCCATTGCAGGAGCTGCTTTCGCAGGTCTGGTCGCATTGGGCGTCCACCAAGTGACGAAAGATGATGAGGCCGAAGCGCCGCCAGAGAATCCGACTATCTCCATCGGCGAACCCGTCGAATGGCGAGGCGCGAGTGGTCAGTACGTAGTTTCCGGCGCAACCACAGACCTGTTGCCGGGGATGCTCGTTTGGTCATTCAACCAGCCCGATGGCGCAGGCACCATATATATGCAACCTGGTCCTTGCAGAGTGGAAGACAATGGAACCTATAAGTGCACGACCGGCTATGCCGGCTCACCCGACGACGACGGTAGGGGCTATCAAGTAATTGTTTCCATTGTCGACGCTCGTCAAGCGGCGCAGCTTGCAGAAAGAATGCTCAATGGAGCAAATATCCCCGAAATAGAAGGCGTTCCTCACGTAACGTCCGGGGAACGATTCGGGCGGTCCGATGCGGTGGCGCAAGTCGCAGCAACCCGGCCGACAGAATAGAGGGCTGACTAGACTTGTAGTAAGAATTCGGTGCGGTAGAACTCGCACGATCGTCGCAACGCTGCGCCCCGATACCACCTTGTTCGTGGTGACGCCTCGGCCGTGCGGTCGGGACGCCGCGGCGAGCGGCATGTACAGGCGGTGAAGATGCCTCGACGTCCGATACCGCCGTCCGGGTAGCGGAGCGGGAACGTGTCGGCGATGCGTTCGCACCCAGGAAACGGGGTGGCGGAGAATACGTGCTGGCGGATCGGTCCGAGACCCCGTGAACCAAGAACCTCGTCTCTTCAATCCGTTGCAACCATGAGTACTGAATCTCGCGGTCCCAACCGCCGAGCCGTCGCCGCCGCGGTCCACGCGAAGAGGTAAGTCGGTGTCGCGGCTTGAAGCCTTCGATAGCGACCAAGCGTGGCGCAGTCCGGTCACTGCCGCGGCCGGCCGCATCGCGCCAGCATGTTCAGAAGGGAAAGCATCACCGGCGCCGTCCGCTTCGCCAACGGCGACCGCAGTTCGGTACCGAACGGCGCCAGTCCGGCGATGTGCTGCGCCGCCTCGGACTTCGGTGAACGCCGCTAACTGGGTGTCGGTGCCGTCCACGCTGCGGGTCTGCACGATGAGGGTGAGGACGGAGGAGATCGCGTGCGCCGCCTGGTCGGGATGGTCGAGATCCGCAGGTACCGATTCGGTGGACCCGACGATGTTGCGCGTCGGTCGTGCCCGGCCGACGCCGTCGACGGTGACGAGTTGGATCATCACGTCGTTGACCCCACGATCGGGGAGCGTCTGCACCTGGTGGCGGATGAACTCGTGCGCGCCGACGTCGTCGACGAACACCCCGTGCGCCAACGTTATGTGGCCGGGTTCCCCAGCGGGGGAGCGCGGCCACACCGTCGCCTCGACCGCTGTGGTCGCGCCGGTCATGCGGTCGCCTGCTCGTCGACGGCCGCGCCGTCGCTCGGTGCGGTGTCGATCGGTGTCGGCACTGTCGGGGTGGTTGCCTTGTTGCGCCGGGGGGTGCTGCGGCGGCCGGACCGGCGTGGTGCGGCGGGGGTGGGGAGGCCGGCGGCTTTGAGCTCCGCGGCGGTCCATCCGGCGGCGATCGCGTCGCGGTACGCCTTCTCGAACGCAGTGTCCGCGGTCGCGGCGGCGTCGCGTGCGTCGGCGACCGCGGAGTGCGCGGCGGCGGCCTCGGTGGCGGCGTCGAAGAGCGTCTCGACGAACCGGGTGCGGGTGTCGATCGCCTCGCGTGCGCGGGCGAGGACAGCGGACTTGTCGAGCGTGGTGATGGCAGACATGAGGGCCTTTCGAGATGGGAGCGTCGGCCGGCACACGCAACCGGACGCACACGACTGGTGGAGCTGCCGTGCGGCGGTGGTGCCGGTGGTGATGGACGCTCGACCGTGACCCTCATCGACGGTCGAACATGGACGACTCTAAATCATGGCCCCGACATGTGCACGGCCGCGCCGCGCGCATGTTCGGGGGTCAGTAGTAGAGGCGCGGGTAGACCCCACGGCTGCCGTTGCCGACGGATCCGCCGAGCAATGCCAGCGGGATCATGAACGCGAACACCACAGCGATGAGCGCGAACACTGCGGCGCCCGCGACGAGTGCGGCGATGACGGCACCGACAACGGCGATGGTGCCGAGCCAGATGATCGCACCGGCGACCCATGCGAGCGGGCGGGTGCGATGTTCGGCGACGTACTTGATCCCGAGGATGAGCAGTCCGCCGCCGGCCAGTGCCAGTGGTGTGAGCATGGTGAGTCCTCCCGGTCGGGAAGTGCACCACCAGGTGCGGCGCACGTGTCGTGACCCGCTGTCTACATCGGGGGTACGACACGAGACCGTCGCGTCGTCGCGCGGATTGCCTCACCGGAGCTGTCGGCGTCGTATGGCAGCCTCTCGGAATGGCCGACGACAGTGCACCACTTCCGCTGCGGACTCAGGTCCGCGACGTGCTCGACGGGCAGGTCGACAACGGAACCCATGCGGTGGTGATCGGGGCCTTCGTCGAGGTGATCACGGCGGGGCACGAACAGTCGGGGTTGTGGGCGCGAGGACTGTTCGTCGACGACACCGGTGCGGTCAAGTTCTGGCTCTTCCCGCGCGCCTTCATGCGCACTGACCGTAAGTACCTCGACGGTGCGACGCAGGTCGTCGTGAACGCTCGCGTGTCGGTCTCGGAGTCTCCCGCGCTGTTGGTCAACCATGTTTCGCGTTCCGGGCTCCGCGATTTCTTGACAGAATCCGCGCCATGAGTGTCACTCTTCCGCCACCCCTCGCAGCCTTTACCGACGACGACGCAGTGGCGCTCCTCCGCGAGTACTACGGCAGCACCTACCTCGGTGCCGGGTGCTACACCGGTGTCTTCTTCGACAGTTGGGCACCGCGGAACCGCGAGGTCGACGCAGACCGGTTCACCGCAGACGATCTCATTGCGGTCACCTTCCTCTCGGTCGACGTCAGCGCGAGAGCGGCGCGAGAAATACTCGTCACCCGCGCCGACGAATTCGCGGAACTGCTCGCCGCTGTCGGTCCCGATCACGACCTCGTCGACGATGTCGACGCACTCACCCGCGACTCTCCGCTGTGGCGTCTCGAGACGACGTTGTTGAGCATCAAATACATCGGTCGAACCAAGGCGACGAAGTTGATGGCCCGCAAACGTCCCCGGCTGGTCCCGATCTACGACGTCGTCGTCGGTGAAGTTCTCAAAACCACGCTCTCGCATCACAACCCCATCCGAGAGGCGTTGCGCGCTGACGGTGGCGCCCTCGATGCCCGTCTACGTTCGATCAGGACTGCGGCGGGCCTGCCCGACGACATCAGTGCACTGCGTGTCCTCGGCGTCATCAGTTGGGTGTGGGGCAAGTCGGAGTGAAGCGCGAGGCGCGACGCCTGGTCAGGTGGTCGGCGGTGCGGTCCAATCGTGGTCGAACACGCGGCGCACTTCTGTATGCCACTCGACGCCGGGGCCGCTGACCCATCCCGCGCCCGGTCTGCCGGTCTGGCCGTTGACGACCAGCGCCGCGAGCGCAGGTTCACCGTTGGCGTGGTTCTGCTCCGAGAGATGATCGAGTATGTGGCGCGCCTGGTTGCGGAGGTCGACACCGCGGACGCCGATAGCTGCGCCCAGTTCCCCATAGGTCAGCAATGACTTGCGCAGCGCCGCCACTACCAATGCGGCACGTGCACGTGAGACGTCGGGACCCCAGTCTTTGGCCATGTGGAGAACGCTAACGCGTCGCGAATGACGAGTGTGCGCCCATACCCCCGCGTCGGTCCGAGTGCGCAGGAGTCGGTCCGAAGTACTGGCCGGTGGCGACGGCGTGGGCGAGATTGCGCGCTCTGGGCCGAGTTTCTGTTTCTCGTCACCGACGCGAACGCAGGACGTCTCGTTGCATTCGTATTCTCCGGCGTCGTCGGGGTTGGGATCTCCGACTCGCGAGTATCCCCCCGCGAGTCGGTGCGCACGGATGGTGAGCTAAACGCCGCCGTGGATGAAGTTATTGCGCCCACACTCTTCGGGCTTCGGGGTGGTGCTAGACCGTTGACTCGGATGAGTCGGCATTGTGCGGGAGTAGATCGGTCTCCGACGACTCCTAGTCGCCGTTACCGGGCAACGAGCCCGACGCGGCGAGCACTGCGAGCAGCGTTCGTGCTTCACCAAGGGTGAGGCCGGCCAGCTCGGCAGCCGCGGTCATCCTCCCCTCCCGCTGTCGGATCGCGGCGAGCGCGCAGGCCTGGCGGCGGCGGGCAGCCTCGGCTTCCTTTGCGGCGGTCAGGAACTCGGTGAGCGAGTCCATGTTCGCCCTGTCGCGCTCGGCGCGGGAGGCGAGGACTTTGCGTCCCGCCTCGCATGCACGGGTGCGCGCGGCGACTCGAGACGAGGTGGACGGCATGTCGGCAACCTAGCTTGTGCGCCGACCGACGCAACCTCACCCGCATAGCGAATCCGCCATCTGACGCATTGAGTTCGCTCTTCAAGCGGCGTCGACAACACAAACACTCGACCACGCTCAACCACAACCCCCACACCTCATGCACTAAGGCCGTAAAAGCTGCTTTCGCGGGTACGTTCCTGATTGTGATGAATCTGCACAAGCTGACCGCCGGCGACGGGTACGAGTACCTGACCCGGCAGGTCGCGGCTGCTGATTCCACCGAGCGTGGGGCGACTTCGCTGGCCGATTACTACTCCGAGAAGGGTGAGTCACCGGGCCGCTGGGCCGGGTCGGGCTTGGCCGAGTTGGGCTCGGTCGCCGAGGGGCAGCAGGTCTCCGAGCTGCAGATGAAGGCACTGTTCGGCGAAGGGCTGCACCCGAACGCCGACGTGATGTTCGAGATCGCGATCGCCCGGGGCGCATCGAAGGCCGACGCCGCGCGCGCCGCCCGGTTGGGTCGGGCGTTCAAGGTCGACTCCGGTGCCACGGCGTACCGGGTGGCGTGCGCTGAGGCGTTCGTCGAGCACAACCTCGCGCGCGGCGAGAAGTGGAACGCGCCGATCGAGACGGCCCAGCGTGCGCGTCTGCGTACCGACGTCGGCACGAGAATGTTCACCAAAGAGTTCGGGCGGACGCCGGCTGACGAGCGGGAACTGTCGGGGTGGGTGGCGAAGATCGGCCGCCAGAAGACCACCGCAGTCGCCGGCTTCGACCTGACGTTCACTCCGGTGAAAAGTGTGTCCGCACTGTGGGCGGTCGCACCGCGGGAGGTCTCGCAGCAGATCGAAGCGGCGCACGAGAACGCGATCGCGGCCGCCGTGCAGTACCTGGAGAAGCACGCGTGCTTCACCCGCGTCGGCACCGGGGGAGTCGCGCAGGTCGACGGCAATGGTCTGATCGCCGCGCAGTTCACCCACCGCGACTCCCGCGCCGGGGATCCGAACCTGCACACGCACGTCGCGATCAGCAACAAGGTCGCCACGACGTTGCCCGACGGGACGACGAAGTGGTTGGCGCTCGACGGGGCCGCGCTCTACCGCAACAACGTCCCCGCCTCCGAGGTCTACAACACCGTCCTGGAAGCGCAACTGCGCGAGCGCATCGGTGTGCGGTTCACCGAGCGCCCGTCGGCGGATCGGTCGAAGCGCCCCGTGCGCGAGATCGACGGTATGGACGACCGACTGGCCGAGCGATGGTCCTCACGCAGCGCGGCGATCAAGACGCGCACCGCCGAGCTGGCCCGCACCTTCCAAGCCGACCACGGACGCGAACCGTCCGCCATCGAAGCGATCTCCCTCGCGCAGCAGGCAACGCTGGAGACGCGCGCGGCGAAGCACGAACCGGTCAGCCACGCCGAGCAGCGCGGCGGGTGGCGCAGCGAAGCGGTGCAGATCCTCGGCTCCGAGGAGGCGCTGTCCGAGCTGGTCTCCTCCATCACCGGACGCGCCGCGGGCGCACCGTCTACGGACTTCGATGCGCCGTGGGTCGGCACGGTCGCTGACGACGTCGTGGCCACGGTCTCGCGTGCCCGCTCACGGTTCCTGCGGCACAACATCCGCGCCGAAGCGGTGCGGCAGGTGCGCACCTACAACCCGCCGACCGAACGCATCGACGCACTCGTCGACGCGATCACCGACGCCGCGTGCGCGGAAGGAACGTCGATCGACCTATCGGGTGCCGCAGATGTGGACCCGGCCGCCGAGATCGCACCGCAGGCGATGCGCCGACGCGACGGACTCGACGTCCACACCCGGCACGAGTCGCAGTTGATGACCACCGCCGCCGTGCTCGACGCCGAAGCGCGCATCGTCGCCCTCGCACAACGCGACGACGGTGTCGCCGTGGCCGACGAGCACGTGGAGATGGCGTTGCTCGAGTCCACGGCGAACGGCCGCGACCTGAACGCCGGGCAACGTTCACTGGTGCGGGCGATGGCCACCTCGGGTGCGAAGTTGCAGCTCGCGCTCGCTCCCGCCGGCACGGGCAAGACAACTGCGATGAACGCGCTGACGCGGTCGTGGCAGAACGCCGGTGGCCGTGTCGTCGGATTCGCGCCGACCGCCGCGGCCGCCGCCGTGCTGCGTCAAGACATCTTGACGACGACGGACACGTTGGCGAAGTTCGTCGACATCACACGACGCCTGCGCGACGGCCGACCGGTGACAGTGCCCGCCTGGTACTCCGCGATCGGAGACAACACTCTGGTCATCGTCGACGAGGCCGGCATGACCGGCACCCTCGACCTGGACGAGGCGGTGTCCGCACTCGCCGAACGCGGCGCGACGGTCCGTTTGATCGGCGACGATCAGCAGCTCGCGTCCGTCGCATCCGGCGGTGTGCTGCGTGACATTCACGACCGCGTCGGCGCACTGTCGCTGTCGCAGGTGGTGCGGTTCCGCGACAGCGCCGAAGGTGCCGCTTCCCTCGCGCTGCGTGAGGGCGACGACGCCGCGCTCGGTTTTTACATCGACCACGGTCGCGTCCACGTCGGCTCCATCCGCGCCGCCACCGACGACGCTTACACCGCGTGGACCGCCGACCGCAACGCCGGCAAGGACGCGATCATGCTCGCTCCGACCCGCGAACTCGTCGCCGAGCTGAACACGCGCGCCCGCACCGACCGACTAGACGCATTTGACGCTCCCGTCGGCCTGGAAGCACCCCTCGCCGACGGCCTGTTCGCCAGCATCGGCGACACCGTCCGCACCCGATCCAACGACCGACGCAACCCGCTCTCGCAGACCGACTGGGTCCGCAACGGCGACCGCTGGATCGTCGAGGAAATCCTCGTCGACGGTTCACTGCTTGTGCGGCACCTCGAACTCGGTCGCACCGTCACCCTCGACGCCGACTACGTGCAGAGCGCGACCGAACTCGGCTACGCCGGAACGGTGCACTCCGCGCAGGGCTCGACCGCGGATACCTGCCACGTCGTCGCCACCGGAGACGAGACGCGTCAGCTCGCCTACGTCGCGCTCACCCGCGGCCGTCAGGAGAACCACCTGTACCTCGCGACGGTCTCTGAGGGTGATCTGCACACCGCGATGACCGAACGCGGGCTGCTCCCACCGACCGCCGTCGACGACCTCCGCACGATCCTGCGACGCGACGGTGCGCAGGTGTCGGCGCACTCGACGTTGGCGGCCGCGGACGACCCGCACCTGAACTTCTCACCCGCCGCACGCGCCTACGACCACTCCGTCGCCGCCGGCGCGGAGGCGCACCTCGGCGCCGAGGTGATGGCCGCGATCGACGTCGCGGCCGAGGAGGAAGTGCCCGGCCTGACCGACGAGACCGCATGGCCGACGCTGCGCGGGCACCTCGCCGTCATCGGGGCGAGCGGCCGCGACCCGGTGCAGGCGCTGCGCACCGCAGTGCGGTCCAAGGAACTCGGTTCCGCACTCGACAAGGCCGCTGTCCTCGACTTCCGACTCGACCCCAAGGGGCAGCACTCCGCCGGCGTCGGGCCGTTGCCGTGGCTGCCGTCTGTGCCGAAGGTGCTCCGCGACAAGCCCGAGTGGGGCGCATACCTCGACGCCCGCGAGAAGTCGGTCACCGCACACCGCGCCTCCCTCGCCGCCGTCGTCCGGACGTGGACACCGACGACCGCCCCGGTGTGGGCGCGGGCGTTCCTCGGCGCCGAGACCGACACTGCGCTGCTGACCGACCTCGCGGTGTTCCGCGCCGCCCACGACGTCGACCCCGCCGACCGCCGACCCACCGGACCCGCGCAGTACGCCGCTGCGTCCCTCAAGGCCCAGCGCACGCTCGATCGGCGAGCGACGAAGGTCATCGGGTCCGGCAACGACGCCGTCGGTCGGTGGCGACCGTTCGTCGATGAGCTCGACCATCACATCGCCCGCGACCCGTACTTCCCGGTCCTCGCCGACCGCCTGTCCGCTGCTGCCCGTGCCTGCATCGACGTGCACGCCCTGGTGCGGGACTCGCTCGGCCAGGCACCGCTGCCGGACGAGCTTCCCGCTGCCGCCCTGTGGTGGCGTCTGTCGAGCGAGCTGTCGGTGGCCGCGCTCGAGGCGGACGGCACCGGCTCCGACCTCGACCCGTCGTGGGCACCGGTGCTGACCGAACTCGTCGGCATGAATGCCGCTGTGCGCGTCATGTCCGACCCGTCCTGGCCGGCGCTGGTGGCGACCGTCGACGCCGCCGACCCGAGCATGTGGACCCCGGGCCAACTGCTCGGCACCGCCTACGAGTTCCTGCACGGCGGCATCGACCCGGTCGATCACGGACTGACCATCCCCGCGCACGAGCTTGCCCAGGCGCTCACCTGGCGCGCCGAGATGCTGGTGCGCGAGAACCACCTCGCCCGCACCTACATCGGCCCCGACGTCGAACCGCTGTCCGCCGAGGACGAGGAAGCCCTCGCTCCCGTCGACGAGACCATCGGCGACACCGCGAGCGACGTCCTGCCGCCCGAGTTCGCCGACCCCGGCACGCTCCTCGCACCCGTCAACGCCGCAGGGCCGGTCGACGACGCGTCCCCGTCGATCCCCGTCGATATGGACGCCGACTATCTCGCCTCCCTCGACGCCCTGGACGCACCGAGCGAGTACGACGACGCGCCGCCGCAGGAGTACGACGGGTACGACACCGAACCCGTCGCCGAGCCGAACGCCGCCCCGCTCGACACGGAGTTCAACGTCGACGCCGAGCCCGAGCCCGAGCGCGCCGTAGTGGACCCGTTCGACGCGATGCTCGACGACGCGAGGGTCGCCCTGCCGTACCCGACGGTCACCCGCGACGAACGCATCAGGCTGCTGCGAGCCGACCTCGACGAGGCCACCGCCCAGCACCGGGCGCTGCGTGCGGCGATCGCCGACGGCACCAGCCCCGCGATGGCGCACAGCGCACCGCTGGTGATCGAAATGCAGGAACGAGCCGACCGGCAGAAGCCGGCGCGGGTGACGATGCTCGACGCCCGCCAGGACTGGACGGACGCCGCATTCGAGGCCGAAGCGCTCTGGCACCACATCGACACCGCCGTCCGCGGCGACGTCGCCGCAGCCGTCGCGGCCGCCGGCGACGACGAGGACGCCCGATTGCTCGCCCAACGCACCCTGGACTGGGAGATCTGGCGCGCCGGATACGCCGACGACGCCGCAGCCACCGCACGGGCCCGCGCCGAGGTCGCCGCCGCCGAGTACGAGCGCGTCACCGCTGCTGACGGGGGAGCGGTGACCAACATCGACGTCATCGCCGCCCGCGGCGCAGCGGAGGACATCGACCTCGGTGTGCTCGCCGACCTCAAGGCCGAAACCGGCCGCATCGAGTCGGCGCTGTGGCGCGCTGAGGCCGCCGCCCGGCGTGAAGCGATGGAGGCACCCACTCAGGTGCCCGTCGTGGACGCTGAGCCTCCACTGGACGTGGCAGGAGAGGACGTCACGGTCCCCGAGACGGTGCAGTCGGCAGTGCTCCTCGCCGAAATGTCAGAGGCCGAGCCGGAGGTTGCGCTGTCGGCGGCGGACGCCGAGCTGTTGGCGCGGATGCAGCAGGACCCGATCCGCCTCGTTCCGGACGCCGACCTCGCTGCGTTCGTCGACCGCGCCGGTCGAGGACGCACCGAGCCCACCGTCGTCGACGACACCGAGAAGCTCCACGCCCACCTCACCGAGCAGGCCGCGGCCATCGCCGACGCCCGCGAACTCGACGCCGAGCTGCGCCGCATCACCGCAGACCATGATGCAGCGCGCACCGAACACGCCACGCTGTCCGACCAGTTGGCCGGGGCCAAGCGACGCGACCGCAAGACACTCGAACCCGCCGTCGAGGACGCACGGACACGGGTCGACCGCCTCGCCCGGCAGGTCCGCGACACGAAGCGCGCCGCCGCCGACGCAGCCGGCCGGGTGCGGGCCGAGACCAACGAGTGGCCGGCGATCACCGCCCGCGCCGCCGACACGCAGCGCCGCGCCGCGGACCTCACGGCCGCCGCGGTCTTCGACACGGCCATCACCGAGCAGCGCCGCCGACTGCGTGCCATGACGCTCGCGACGGAGCGTCACGACGCCGAGCAACGTCTCCGTTCCGTCAACGCCACAACCCGCGCAGCGGAAGCGTCAGCGATCGAAGGAGTCACCGACGCCGAGAATCGCACCGCCACGGCCGAGGTGGCTCGACAGGGCGCGGAGCGTTCCGCCGGGCGTTTGCTCGCGGACGCACCCACCACCGGCCGCGGCAACGGGCCCACACAGGGCGACCGCCGACGTCCGCAGCACGAGGCCGACACCAACGAACGCCGATACGACAACGATCACGGGCTGTGATGATCCCGACGACGTCCGAAGGTGACGGCAGAGTGTCGTAAACAGGAGGATCGCGTCAACCCATTTGCTTAACTCTTAGCCATTCTTTCAGTGCGTCCCGGACTTGAGTCTCGGTGGGTACAGCCGCAGTGGCGAAAGTGCTGGTCCCAGGTTTCCACTTCTTGCCGAGGTGAATCCACGTACCGTCGGTGTAAATGCGAACCAGCGCGTCGCAGCTGCTAGGCCACTCGCCACTAATCATGGTTCCGTCATAAACTCTGAGTTCGATGTTCCAGCATTTTCGTAGAATGCCTTGGTCGGGTCGGATGTTCAGTGCAAGAGCTGACTTGACGAAGTCCGGCACTAGACGGGAAAGATGTTGCTCCAGGGCTTTCAGTGAAGCCTGTTCCGCCGCGTGTAGACGTGCGATGAAGCGCTGTTGCTCAGCGCGCTCCGCATTCATATCGTCCGCCATGCTCATCGGATGAGTATGGCAGTAGGGGTGCGAGATGGCACTTTGCAGAAGGTGTCGCCGGTGGCGGGCACGCTGATCCGTCACGTGTACTTGACGGTGCAGCGTGCCCACGCCGGTTCCAGGCCCCCAGGTCGGCACTACTCCAACTCCGGTCCGGTATCGCGTCCAGGCTCGGTCGGGTCCGATGGCGGAGCTCGCCACCCTCCTTCGGTCCGTCCCGTCTCGGGGCCGCGGTACTCCGGTGGATCCGACAGTCGGCGGGCCGGGAAGTCCGGGTCTGCCACGTCGGTGCCAGGCGCGTTCGATTGCGTGCCGGCCCTCACCTCGGCGTCGAGTTCAGCTTGTCGCATCATGGCGCGGACGTCGTCCGCGGTCTCCATCCCGAGGTCTTCGACGAGCGCGGGGGTGGGGTTGAGCATCAGCGACCAGCCTTCTTCTCGTCCCTTCGCTGCGGCGCGTTCGGCGCGGGCCTCGTTGCGCGCGATCGCTTCGGGGCTGCTCTCGGACTCCTTGATCTCGCGCCGGATGCGCGAGACCTCGTCCGACAGGTCCTTGAGCTGGCGGGCTTTGGGGAAGTCGGAGAGTTCCGTCAGCTCCAGGTCGTCGAGGCGGTGGGCGTCACGGTCGAGATCGCGCTGGGCTTTCGCCAGGTCGGTGTCGACGGTGTGGGCCATGTTCTCTACGCGGGTGAGCAGGCCGAGCGCGTGCTGGCTGCGGTCGCTGTCCCCGATGCGCGCATACAGCGCCGCCGCGTCGATGGACTTCATGGACGACCCGAGCGCGGAGAACGAGAGGTACAGCGAGTTGTCCTGCGCGGGGCGCCGGGCCTCGATGGGGAACCCGCTCATCTCCGCCACGATGACCGACTTCATCAACCCTTCACCCTTGAGCGATGCGTGCGTGGCTTGCAGCGCCGTCACCATCGCCGTGGCCGCCTCGCTCCGCTGGCCGTAGAACCTGCCGCGCACGGTGATGCCGGGCCACTGTTCGGCCTCGCGCCGTGCTCGCAGTTTCGGCGCCGCTTCTCCCAGCATGGCGATGCGCTCACGTGCCCGCGGGACCTCCCGGCGCAGCCGATCGCGGTCACGCTCGATGGAGCGTTGCTCGGCGAAGTGCGAATCGGCCTCGGACTGGAGTTCCTGGAGTTGCGAGTCCAGCTCGATCTGCCGGATGTACCGATCGTCGCCCGTGGCGAGGGCTTTGGTCATCGCCGAGTTCTCCGCGAGGGAGTCCGAGTCGAGGTCGACCACCCGGCGCATCGTGCGGTCGGCCCTCTTGAGCTGTTCGATGAAGTGCGCCTTGCGGTGCACCGTCTGCCACATGACGGTGTCGAACGTCTTCTCCGCGACGTAGTTGAACACCTTGACGTGGGCGTTCTGGTTGCCCTGCCGGATGATTCGGCCCTCGCGCTGTTCCAGATCGGCCGGTCGCCACGGCACGTCGACGTGGTGCAGCGCGACGGCGCGGTCCTGAATGTTGGTGCCGGTGCCCATCTTCTCGGTGGAGCCGAACACCACCGACACCCGCCCGGTGCGGCACATTTCGAACAGCCGCGCCTTTTCCGACGGCTTCGGGTAGTCGTGGACGTAGGCGATGCCGGCGGGGTCCATGCCGCCGGCAATCAGCTCCTCGCGGATGCCGTCGTAGATCGACCAGGAACCGTCTGCTTTCGGGGTGGAGCGGTCGCAGAAGACGATCTGCAACGCCCCCGGTGTCGGGTGGGGTCCCCCGCCGGAGTCGAGGTAGGTGTTCTCGCGGGTGTCATTGTGCACGGCGAGGATTCGCTCGGCGACGATGTGCGCCCGCGAGTTGGCCGGGGGAGCGGCGTCGAGGTGCGCCACTCGCGGGTCGAGGGTGGCGTTGCGGCCGTCGTTGGCGACCTTGAGGGAGTTGTCGATGTCGGGCCTCTTGGCGTCGGCGTTGTCGGCGCGGTACCCGAGGTCGGCGATGAAGTCCTGCACCTCGAGAGCCGGGGTGAACGTGACGTCGGTGTTGCGGCCGCCGTCTTTGACCGGCAGGTTCGCCGGCACCTGATCGCGTGTCACGGCGTCGGTGTAGACGCTGGTCATGCCGATGAGGTCACCGACGTTGGTGAACTCACCGACTCTGGTGACGGCCCGCAGCCGCGATCCGGACGAGTTCAGCTCGACACGCTCGACGGTGTCGGTGAACGTCGACCCCCAGTCGTTGATCTGCCCGACGCCGGCGTCGTCGAGCAGGTCCGGGCGCAGGTAGTGCTGCATCACCCACAGCTCGGCGAGCGAGTTCGCGACCGGGGTGCCGGTGGCGAAGGTGGCCACGCGCTCGGTGTACTCCTCGGGCGGGATGCCCTTGGTGATCGCTTCCTCGCGCCGCATCGCCCGCAGGTAGTTGAGCTTTAGGTCCATGTCGGTGGCCCGGTGCGACCCTTCGTTGGCCAGCTCGGTCACCCCGGAGGCGCGGGCGAGGTTCTTGAACTCGTGGGCCTCGTCGATGAACAGGTAGTCGCATCCCGACGCCTCGAACGTCAGACCGCGGTCCTTCCCGGCCTGTTCCAGCGCCGTGTTCAGTTTCTCCTCAAGCTTGGCCTTCATTGCTTCGAGTCGTTTGATGGTGAGGTCGTTGTCGGCGTCGACGAGCTCCGCGCTCAGCGACTCGACCTGGGCGCGCATGTACTCGGCCTTCGTACCGGGATCGACACCGATCGAGGAGAACGCCGAGCGGGGCACGATGACGATGTCCCAGTCCTGCGAGGCGGATTGCGCGACGAGCAATCTTCGCCCGTCGGCGTCGGTCGCCGCGGACCCGGAGAGGATCCGCGCACCGGGATACCACTGGCCGGCCTCGCGGACGACCTGGTCGATGATGTGGTTGGGCACCACGATCCACGGCTTGTCGGCCAACCCGAGGCGCTTGAGCTCCATCGCCCCCATGAGGATCGTGCCGGTCTTGCCGGCCCCGACGACGTGATCGAGCAGCACCGTCGGCTCGGAGACGATCCGGGCGGCGGCGTTGCGCTGGTACGGATACGGCGCGTACTTCTCCCCGAGGCCGGGGAAGCTCATGTGCTCACCTGAGTGGACGGGGGCGACGAGTGAGTTGAACTTGTCGTTGTAGATGTCGAGCAGCAGCTCGCGGCGTTCCTCGTCCGCGTGCAGCGCCCACTGCCCGAACTCTTGCGACACTCGGCGGGCCTTCGACTGCGCGGCGCGGGTCGCCGCGTCGTGGACCGCCGGTGCGCCGGCGGACTCCTTGAACTCCTTGGAGCTGGCGATCTCGATGGGATCGCTGTTGAGCAGATCGGTCAGCAGTTCGGGCCAGTCGTAGTCGCCGGCGCGCATCCCGGCGTTGCTGATACCGCGGTCCTCGGCGGGCCGGTGCTCGAAGTTGAAGCTGGTCGACCACTGCCCTTTCTTGGGTACCAGCGCCCACTTGAGGTTCTGAGCACGCATCCCCTCGTAGATGCCGACGGACAGCGACCACCGTCCCGACGCCCGTTCGATGGTGACCCTCACGTCGTCGGGCACCTCGAAGGTCTCCCGGACGAACCGGGTGTAGACCTCGATCGGCACCCACGGGGCACCGAGTGAGACGTCGACGTCGGTCTTGCGCGGCGGGATCACTGCGGTCAGTGCGTCGGCGTTGGCCTGATAGCGCGGGTCCAGCGCGGCCAGCTCCTCGGCGTCGGCGAGCTTGCGGCGCACGTTGCCCGAGAGGTAGCTCGATGCCGACACCCACCGCGTCGGGTCGCTGAGGGTGCGGAACGCGCGCCCCTCCATCGCGGTCTCGGCCTGTTCGGTGGTCGTACCGAGCAGTTCGGCGATGCGTCCGACGTCCAGGCGGGCCTGTTCGTCGAGGCTGATGGCCATCGCCTCGTCGACGGTGTCGGCGTGCGTGCGCAGCTCGCGCGAATGCAGCACGTCGGTGTGGAAAATCGCCGCCTTGCGGGCGGTCCTGGTCTCGTCGTCGAAGTGCTCCAACGCGAGAACCTGAGCGAACGTGGGATCGGTGCGCAGAGCCCTGCCCAGGTGGTTCTGGAGCTTCGCCGGGGACTTGGGGTTGATCCATGCGTCGTCGGAGAGTCGGTCGTAGACGTCCTCGGGAATCTCTCCGGCGTAGGGGTCGCCGGCGACGCCTTCGTCCTTGCGCCAGGTCTCGATGAGCTTGTCGAGAGCCTTGTCGTGCTGCGCTTCGGTGAGGTCCTTGGGCACGGTCATGGTGTAGCGGTTGATCGGGCCGTAGCGGGCGACGTAGGCGTCGTACTGCTCACCCAGGATCTCCCGCAGCGCCTGGCGTTCATTGATGCTGGTGTTGCCGTCGCGCTGAGCGGTGATGAGCGCGTGCGTCGTGTCCCGCAGCGAGAGCAGCTCGCCCCATTCGGCGACCTGCTTGGCGCCGCGGGTGTTCACCGTCTCCCAGGTCAGCGAGTCCCAGCGTTCGATGGTGCCGGCCTGCTCGTCGTGCCGCAGCGTTCCGACCGCCAGCTCGTCCTCTTTCGCGCGGCCGACCGCGAGGAGGCCACGCTCGAAGTCCTCGCGGGTGGGACCGAGGGTGTCCCGCCAGGAGGCGGTGTGACCGAGACCCGCTTCCTTCGCGGTGTCGACGATCGCGGCGAGGGAGTCCTCGACCAGCGTCGGCAGGTCGGCCCCGGCGCGGGCGGCGACGGACAGGGTGTCCTCCCCGTACATGCCATGCCCGACCCGCAGCTCACCGAGCACCCATTCGGGGTGATCGGTGTAGACGGCGTTGATCGGTACGCCTTTGTCCTCGCCGGTGTCGTCGAGGGCGGTGGCGTTCTCAAGGCCGAGGAATCGCTCGGTCATCGGAGCGGGCTTCTTGCCGTCCTCGCGGCGACGCAGCACGAGAATGTCGGTGACGACCTCCGTCCCGGCGACCCGTCGGAATGCGTTGGACGGCAGCCGGACCGCGCCGACCAGGTCGCCCAAGGCGGCGATGTCGCGCCGCGCCCGCTGGTTCTGCGCGTCGAGGGTGTAGCGGGAGGTCAGGACGGTGACGTACCCGCCGGGGGCGGTCAGCGCCAGCGACTTGACGATGAAATGGTTGTGGATCGAGTGCTTGGCCTGGTTGTGCACCGGGTCGTAGAGCCGGTAGTCACCGAACGGCACGTTGCCGATCGCAGCCGTGAACGAGCCCTGCGGGACGCTCGTCTTCTCGAACCCTTCGGCGCGGATCTGCGCCGACGGGGACAGTGCCGCCGCGATCGAGGCGGTGGTGGCGTCGAGCTCCACACCGACCATCTGCGCCGACGCCGGAGCGTGGGCGATGAACGTGCCGGCACCGCAACCCGGTTCGAGCACCCGGCCGCCGGAGAACCCGGCCCGGATCGTTGCGTTCCACATCGCGGCCGCGATCGCCGGGTCGGTGTAGTGGGCGTTGAGGATGGTGCGCTGCGCCTGCCCCCACGCCGTGTCGTCGAGCAGGTCGCGGATCTGCTCGCGTTCGGCCGCCCAGTCGGGGCGGCGAGGATCGAACACCTGCGGGGTCGCGCCCCAGCTCGACCAGCGGGCCAGCACCGCTTGCTCGGCCTCGGTGGCGTAGCGGTCCTGCGCGGTGATCGCAGCCAGCGTGCGCAGAGCGTCGATGTTCGCCGTCACCCGTGCTTTGGTGCCGGACGGCACCAGCACCTGTGTGCTCGGGCGGAAGTCGACGGGATCGACCGTCCACGTTGCCTCGACGGGATCGGCGGTGGCCGGCTCGACCGTGACCGAGTCGGCGGGTTGCGTCACCTGCGGGGCCGCGCCGATGAGTTGATCGGCGCGGCGGCCGTCGATGGACAACAGGTGCCGGTTCTGGTTGCCGAAGCTCACCGCGGCTGCGTGATCCTCGCGTTCGAGGGTTTTCTGGTTCTCCTCCGGGATCAGGGAGATGTCGCTGTCGCGGCGCATCCCCAGCAGCGACTCGGTGATCTGGTCGTCGGTCAGGGTGCCGGCGAGGTCGGCGCGGATGCGCACCAGCCGCACCGACGCCTCGTCCTCCCGCGCGAGTCGCCCGTAGGCATCGCGCACCAGCTCCGCCGGTGTCGGAGCGGCGGCAGGCGTCGGCATCGGGGTTGGGGCCGCTGTGGGGACCACGGAGGGGGCCGGTGCGGCGGTCGTGGCCGTTGCTTCGGCGACGAGCTCGGCGGGGTCGCGTGGAGCGGGCAGGGGTGAGGCACCGATGTCGGCCCCGGTGGGGTCGATCGGTGCGGCCCCGTCGGCGTCGAACGCGAACAGGTCCAGTTGGGCGTCGTTCTCGCTGCGGCGGGTTACTTTCCGCTTGCCGCGTACTCGGCCACCCTCTCGTCGAGCAGGCTCGTGAACGATGGATACAGCGGGTGTTCTCGGGACGTCGGGTACGGCTGGTCGTCCTCGATCCTCGCCTGCAGAAGGTGCACTGCGTAATAGCGGAACCTCGACGGCTTCTCCTCCCACAGCAGGTCCTGCAACTGCCGAGTCGAGGTCGCCGGGTCCTCGCAGTTCACCGGCTGGCGCCACCGTTCCGGGTTGCTCCTGTGCACCTGGATCCGCGCTCGGTCCCGCTCCGCTTCCGCTTCCGCGCTCTCCTGATCCGGCGGGTACGCCTCCATGTCCTCCGGGAGCTTCCCGTAGATCTCCTCGTCGATCACGAAGTCCGTCGCCTGCGCCCACGCCTGATTGATCAGACCCACCTGCTCCGAGTGTGGAGCCGGGTGCCCGTTCTCCCGCACGTACCGGGTCAACACCTGGTCCTGCATGTGGACCTTCATGTTGTCGATCCGCTCCGCGATCCGCTCGCTCTCCCTCTCGAGGAACTCCTGCTGATCCTCCGGGCTCAGCTCCGTCGGCAATCCCACGTGCTCCAGGTAGAGCTTCATCACGTCCTGCGTTGTCGGGTCGATCATGGGTGTCACTGTCCTCTCCGTCGGCGAACAAATCGAGCTGGTTGTCATCTGAGTTCTTGGCCACGAGATCGCGCTCCTAGTCGGCGGTACGTCACCGGCCGCGGCCACCGCGCACGGTGGGGGCCGTTATCGTCGTCGTCGGCCGGAGCGCGATCTCCGGCCGCTACAGCCCTGGTGGGTCTAGCCGGACCCACCAGGGCCCATGTGGTGCTTGTGTCAGGTATCGGGAACGGTCAGTCGAGACCGTCGAACCACCCCGGCGGCGGCGGGAGCAAGCTCGCCCGCAGCGGCCGGGTGTCGGTGTGTTTGTCCTTGCCGCACTGGTACATCGGCCCGTTCTCTGGATCGAGCAGCACCCGCAGGTGCGGGTCGGCGTCGTGCACCCACCACGCGGACGGCGCACCCGGGTTGTCGCTCGCCTCCGCCCCTTCCCACGCCAGCCACAGATCGCGCAGCCGCCGGACGACCTCGTCGTGCCGCCACCACTGCGGGCAGAAGACGCGGCCACTCTTGCCGGCCGTCCCGGACAGGCGGCGGGCGATGGTGGGGGAGTACCAGCGGTCGAACCACTCGAACATGGACGCGTACTTGCGTTCCGGCGCTTCCTCGGTGGGTGCGGCCTCGGCGGCGGCGTCGTCGACGCTCACAGGAACGCCTCCACGCCGTCGGTCTTCTCGGTGCCCGCAGTCGCGGCAACGTCGTCGGACTCGTCGTCCACGTCGTCCGGTTCGCTGTCGGTGACGCCGTACGTGGCCAGCGATGCCCGGATGCCGTCGGCGTTGGGTCCGTCGGACCAGTAGACCTTCTCCACCAGCACCGGACGGTTGCCCGAGATCTGCACCAGTGCACGCGTCTTGGGGATCGCGGCGAGGTCGTCGACCGTGAGGATCGGTTCCTTCGACCAGGACTGCGACCGGGAGGTCGATCCGGAGGCGAACATGCCTCCGTTACGCGAATTCGACCACCGTTCGACGTCGTGGTCACCGACCAGCGCGGACAGCTCGGAGAGAGTGTTCTTGTCCTTGAGGCCGCCGCCGTACCAGAGGAAGTTGGCGGCATCGAGGAGCTGCTTGACGCCGTCCTGTCCCCACACCCGCTGCGCCTGGGAGAGGTTCTGCACCACCGTCATCACGCAGATGCCCTGCGATCCGAGGTGCGAGTACCAGGCGGGCAGCTCCGGGAGACGGCACACGTTCGCGGCCTCGTCGAGGACGGCGAGCATCGGCACCCGCAACCGCCCGAACGGGCTCAGCCGCGCGGTGCGTTGGGCGGCGTCGATGACCGACCCGATCAGCGCGGTGGTCAGCGCGGAAGACGAGTCGGGGCCCTCCTTCGACAGTGCGTAGAGGGTGTCGGTGCCGGCGACGAAGTCCTCGACGACGAACTCGTCGAGGCTGTGCGGGTAGCGCACGGTGCGGCCGATCGCGGTGTCGATGTAGCCCTCGTGGGAGAGGTCGACGCGGCTCGGTGGGAGCACGCTCATCGCGTACGACTGCTCTTCCAGCAGTCCGATGAAGCGCCGGGCCATGTCGTATAGGCCGTCACGCTGACGCGGGTTCAGCCCGCGGACCGATTCCAGGCGCATCGCCACGATCTGATGCCCGTGCCGCTCCAAAAGTCGTTGGGGGAGTTCGTTCTCCTCGCCGGAGAGCCACCCGTAGACGTGCAGCAGGTCGCCGCCGCCCGAGGCGGCGGCGAACATCATCTGCGCGAGCAGCTCCTGCGCTCCGCCGTCGAAGTAGGCGTCGACACGGGCGGAGTCGTCGCGCGACGCGGCGGCGAAGTAGGAGGCGAGCTTGCGGGCCTTGACGATCGAATCGACCGAGCGCAGCGGATTCCACCAGAACCCGTCGTCGCCGGTGGCCGGCCCCTCGGCGATCGCCTGCAGGTCATAGCGCCACACCCGGCCCAGTTCCTCCCGGACCCCGCGGGTGTGGTCGTGGCCGTCACGCTTGTTCGAGGTGAACAGCGCCGCCCCCGGTGCCCCGCAGAGCGCGTCGATCGCCAACGCTGCCGTCTTGCCCATACGAGGCCCGGCGAGGGCGAACAGCATGTCCTCCCAGGACATGAACAGCTTCTCCCGGCCGCGTACGGTGCGCCCCACCACCGCCCCGGTGTCCCTGTCGGACAGGGTCTTCACCGACGCGAGGTCGGGGCGGAGCTGGCGGGCGCGGATACGGGCCTGATTGCCGGTGACTCCCGTCAGCTCCGACGGCGACGCCATCAGCTTGGCCTTGGCGTCGACCGCTGTCGTCCCGCGTCCGCGGCGCAGGACCGCGACACCCGTCAACGCTGCAACGGCAAGCATCGCGGCGAGGATTAGGACGACGGTGGACAGAGTCGGCCACGTCAGGGAGCCGGCCGCGACCTCGATCAGCGCCTGGACCGGGTTGCCCGGCACCAGTGCCGCGGTGCCAGCGGCGGCGTGACCGGCCCACAGTGCCCCGTAGGACACCAGCAGCAGTGCGATCAGTGCCACGATTCCGACCAGCGGGAGCATCGACGACTGTGTGCCCGCGCCGCGGGCGGTGGCGGCGTTCTTGGCCATCACAGGTCCACCCCGTCGTCCAGGTTCGTAGACCAGGTGCGGCTGCGCTCCATGATCTCGGCGCCGTCGTCACTGTTGTCGAGGTACTGACCTGTCGCGGCGACACCGGTCGGCGGAGCCGCCAGCTCGGTGCGGGTCACCGGCTCCCACGACGGTTCGACGACAGCGTCGAGTGCGTCCTCGGCGACGGTCTCGAACTCCGCGGCGAGCAGCATCTCAAGTGCGTCACTGCCCGCAGGCTCAGGAGTAGTCGAGTCGGTGCCGGAGTCGAAGTCCGCGCGCAAGCCGTCGACGTCGACACCGGAGTCAGCCAGGCGCTCGTGCCAGGCCGATCCGTACGCGTCGGCGCGCATCGACGCCATCAGCGCGTCCTCCGACGGCGCGGTGTCCATCTCGGCGCGGGCGGTCGCGGCGACAACCGCTGCAGCGCCGGCGCACGCGGCGAGCCTGCCGATCGAAGCGTCGGTGGCTGCGGGGGCGAGCGCGGACGCACCGGTCCATTCGCGCCGCTGCGAGCGTTCGATGCGGGTGGTGCGTTCGTCGAGACTGCGGCGGGTCACGGCCTCGACAGCGGCGGCGCGGGCACGGACGTACGCCTCGCGGGCGATCCGATTGTGGTCCGAGTTGCTACTGCGAATGTTCGACATGAGGGGCCTCACTGGGAGCGTCGGCCAGCTCACGACCCGGTCGTCCCGCGCGATGCGTACGCGCAGAGACCACGGCCGTGCTGGATGGACGCTCGACCGTGACCCTCATCGACGGTCGAACAAGGATCAGCATAGGGCACCCGACCTGCTGCCGTGAAGTGTTGCCGCCGCGTCGCAAGCTTCGCTAAGGCTCCTTGCAGCGTCCTCGAGTTTTCTCTGTCATACGACGAGTGAAAGATCGAGACTCCGACACGGTCGTCTCCACGCGGATGCAGAAAGCAGTCGTCGCAGACACCGATGAGCAGTGATCGCGGGCTGCACCCGTGGCCGGTGCGTAAATTCTCGTGAAATCCCCGATCATGTCGGGCCGGGATCAGCACGTCGATACAGTCCGACGTGCCGGTCACTGACCCATGTGCGCCCACAGCAGCACTCCACCGAGGACTGCTGCGGCGCGATTGACCTGTACCGCTCCGATCAGCAGGGCCAGGCGGAACGTGGCGGGCCACCCGTGATTGACGGCAGTGTCGGTGATGGCGGTCATGACCGCTCGTTGTTTCAACATGGGGACAGATTGATCGGAACCGGCAATCGCCGCCTCCCGAATCCGGGCCGGAATCAACGGGGACTCGACCCCTGATGAGCGGGGCATAACCGTGTGAATCCGGGGTTACGCCCCGCTCATCAGGTACCCGCCAGCAAGTACCCTTTTCTCATGGGATCTCGAACTGAGCCGATGGTCAAAGCGCAGCCCGCTGATCTGGACGCTCTGCGCGCCGACAAAGAACGTGATGATCGAGTCCGAAACCAGCAGGCGGAAGCGGCTGAACGCGCTATTCCCGCGGTCGAGCAACGGCGGCGCCAACTTGCGACTCGACGACCGGGCATCGACCGGGCTCTGCAGCAGTACGACGACCTCGATCGCGGTGAGGCGCCGGAGATTCGCATCCGCGTCCCGTTCATCCAACTCGCGACGCCCCGTGACGACAGGATCCGGAACGCAAAACGCATCCCCCCGGGCAGGCCACAGACGAGGGCGCCCTGGGATCGCAGCAACGACATCTCCACTCGGCCCCCGATGACCAAACTCCTCGCATCGTCGGGCTCACGCGCCCTGCCGACCTATCTCAGCGCTCTGTACATCGCACATCTGCGCGCAGTACCAGGAGAACCATTCGAGAACGACATCCCGAACACACAGCGATGGGGCAGCCACTCCTGGGTCGAACTCGCGGGTATGTACCTCCCGAACAGCGGTGCGCTCACCCCGGGGTCGCGTAAACGCCGCCAGCGGAAGGCGCTGACAACCGCCCTCGACACTCTCGAGCAGCACCGGCTCATTGCCCTCTCCGGCCCAGCGGGTCGCGCCGGCAGATACGAACACTTTCGGGTGCTCACCGAGTCCGGTGCCGAGGACCAGTACCGCGTCCCGGGTGGGACCGCCCCGAACAAGGAGGCCATCCGTGTGCCGTGGACGTTCTTCTCACGCGGATGGCATCTGGTTCTGACCCCGGCCGAGACAGCGACACTGCTGGCGATCATCGACCGGACCGCGCTCTATCGAAACCTGAGGCGAGAACGAGGAATCATGGATATGGGAGTGGATCTGAAAGAGTCGGTCCGCTGGAAGACCTACGGCCTGAGCGACGAGGCATACGAAACCGTGCACAACCTGCATGACTTCGGACTGATCAGGGTGCTCGACCCGATGCCGAATCGAGCAAACCCGAAGCCCTACACTCACATCTCGATGGTCGGTAGGAAAATCGTCCTCCATTCTGAAACCGACGAACGCGTCGCCTTGAGGCTCATCTACCCACCCGAACCGAGCACCCCACGCGAGACTCTGTTCGACAAGGACGCCTTCGACGTCGTCGATACTGCGCTTAGTAAGCGAACTACGGCACTGCAGGCAGTCGCGGATGCAGCCGAGACCCCACCCGATTCGCAACCCCAGACCACGACATCCGAGGGACACTCACCCGCATGACCCTTATCGCGCTTGTAAGTGTTGGAGATGCCATCGTGTGCATGGCGGACAGCAGGACTTCCGATGACACCGGTTCTCAGACCTCGTCGACGGCGATCAAGTCGATTGTCCACCACAGTCATACCGCGTCCGGGGCGGTGTCGGCGATCGTCACGGTGGCCGGGCGTGCGTACTTCACCCCCGGCGACGATGCGGCCAACGATCCGGAGCCCGCGATCGACGTCGTGGCCGGCGCGCTCGATGCCGCCTCCGCCCAGGGGCTCCGATCCGTGCGAGACGTCGGTGAAGCCATATGGCCAACTATCAAGAACAGGATGCTCTCGGACTGCCGATCCTGCAGAGAGGTCAACGAAGGCGAGCCCGATGACAGCGAAGTCGATTGCGACGCGGGGCACGGCATCACTCTCGAACTTGCAGGTTTCGAGCACAGCGTGGACGGACCAGTGGCGATGCGATACCGACGGTGGTGGACGCGGCCCGACAAAATCCAGTTCCTCCCGATGCTGCCCAACAGCGTGTATCTCTCGGCCCAGCAGTTTCACCTACAACTCAATGAAAGCAATCTCCCTCGAATCAAGGACGATGCCAGTCGCCCGATCGAGTCAGGCGGCACCGTCATCCGAGATCTGAGGAAACGCTTCAAGGAGGGGGTCCGCGACTTCAGGCTGAAGGAAGAGGTGGGCGGGATGATTCGTACTACTGTCCTGTACCCGGACGGCTCCGTGAGCGCGGGGGAAATGGACTGGGAATACGACGCGCACGCGTCGACGGCGGAATAGCGAACCGACCAACAGAAGGGACCTTGAACTGGACTTATATCATAATCTAAATTATCGGCAGTGATTATCATAATCGATATGTGCTCCGCGGCGGCGCTACGAACGTATTCCGGCGCGATCACCTCTTCTCGATGTGACGGCGCGGGCGAGTCACACACGCATTCATCCGACAACGCAGGCGGCTAGCCTGGGTCGATGCTGACGAAAGCGGAGGTAGAACCCGGGGTCAAGGCCCTCCGTCGCGCTGGTGGCGATCGCATGTCGGAAGCGTTGGATGCCTGGTCGAACGGTCGATACCAGAGGGCCGCGGCAGCGGCACCGACGGCGTGCGAATTCCTGGCGAAAGCAACACTGTGGCAACAAAACCCCACGTTGATCGTCTCTCTCGAATCGAGACAGGACAAGGCGCTCATCGCCCTCGCGACCGCCCCACACCTGGCCATTCCCGGCCTTCGTACGGTCACTCTCCGCTCGGCACTGGATCGGGTGGCTCTCATGCACGGACCGCTCCCGATCACCAGCGAGCGCCAGCAGCAACTGATCGACTGCCGCAACAGCTCCACGCACGTGGGCATGATTCCGAGATCCGACGGCGAGACCGAAGAGAGGTTCGTGCGGCGCGTCCTTTCCGATTCACTGCTCCTGTCGAACTTTTTCCTCGACCATCTCGACCACGACACCAGTCAGTTCTACGGTCAACACAAGTCGATGGTCGCCGGACTCCTGGACAAGCAACGAACGGAAACGCAGCAACAGGTCGATCGACTCTTCGCGAACGCGAAAACGCGAATCGACAGTTTGCGCGAGCACTTCGACGACGACGAGCTCTGGCGATCGAGCGCGCAGGAGCTGGAAGCCGTGGACCCGCCACGGCTGGCGATGCTTCTCGATTCCGACCAACTACCCACCGAGTACGACTGCCCTTCCTGCGGGTATCGCGGCCGGTTGATCGGTTCGATCGAGGTCGACGTCACCATGGACTTCGATGTGTCAGAAGGCGAATCGATGCCGGCGCCGTTCTTCACCACCTTCTTTCACGCACGATCGTTCCTGTGCAACGTCTGCAAGCTGGAGCTGCGGGGCGCAGAACTAGAGGTGGCGGGGATACCGACTGCATCACGCCAGATCGAGGACCACGAACTAGGCGACGATTTCGACCCCGCCGAATGGGAGGCCATGCGCTACGGCGATGACGACTACTGACGTCCTGGCGCCAACTACGCGTGTCCGAAGCCGTGAAGGGCGCGCACTAGGCTCCTGGTCGTGGCGAAACGCGAGATCGTGGAACTGACCGACGACATCGACGGAAGCGGCATCGCCGACGGGGCCGGGGAGACGATCGACTTCTCCGTCAACGGGGTCGACTACCGGATCGACCTGAAAGACAAGAACGCGAAGGAGTTTCACCGTAAGCTCGATTACTACATCGATCACGCCGGGCGGGTCGGCGGCCGCAAGCGGAGAGCACATTCGACCGCCGTCATCGACGCCGCAGCGGCCGCCGGAAAGTCCGCCAAGCGTGATCCGGAGCAGACGCGGGCGATCCGGGAGTGGGCGAACGCGAACGGCTACGAGGTCAGTGACCGCGGCCGGATCCCCGCGGCGGTGGTGGAGGCGTTCGACGCCGCCCACAACGTCCCTGGCCATTACAACTAGCCCTCACAGGCTGCTGCTGGTGATCCGGTAGTCGCTGACCTTCCACTCCCCCTCGGCGTCGTCGTTCAGCGTCACCGTGGCGGTGTAGGTGATGTACGGGGTGGCCTGCCCGGACTGGTGCTGCACGGTCTGCGCGATGGTCACCGGCACGGTGGCAGTGTCGCCGTCGACAGCGGTGTCCCCGTCGGGTCGTACGACGGCGGTGAGGGTGTCGCTGCTGCGCGCCCACGCCGCCCACTCCGAGATGGGTTTCGGGGCCGGTGACGGCGCCTGTGCGGCGGCGGTGGCCATCGGGCCGGTGAGGTGACCGGCCTGGGTGTGCAGGGCGTCCCACGTCGAGTCCTGAACTGCCGGTTGCCAGGTGAACACACCGGACAAGACGACGGTGGCGACGTCGACCGGGTCGGTTCCGATGGGGTCGATGGCGAACCCGGCGTCGGTTCCCCCGGCGGCGGGGGTGTCGTCACTGTCGCCGGTGACCCACAGCGCGACCGCGGTGCCGACTGCGACGATCAGGACGACGGCCAGTGCGGCGAGCACGAGGGCGATGGTGGGGCCTCGGCGGTGGTGGGTGTCGAACACGGGTGCTCCTTGGCGGGTCATCGGGCGAGGTCGTAGTCGCCGGCGGTGGCGGTGATGGTGGTGACGTAGTTCTGCGTCTCCGCATACGGCGGGACGCCGCCGAACTGCTGCACAGCACCGGGTCCAGCGTTGTACCCGGCGAGCATCAGCTCCACCGGATCACCGGTGATGGCACCGGATTCCATACCCGGGCGCAGATCGTCGAGGACCGCGCAGTTGTACCGTCCTTGCGCCATGACCGCATCCCCGACGTCGTCCGGGTCTCCGGCTCCGGCGGGTCCGGCGACCTCACCGGTCTCGTCGTCGACGGGAAATCCGTAGGACGCCCAGGTGCCGGGCAGGAACTGGGTGTAGCCGCGTGCCCCGGCAGGACTGGTCAAACCGGCCCGAAACCCGGACTCCTGCTTGATCTGTGCCGCGAGGATCGCCGGGGAGAGTTCGCGGCACTGCGCCGCCGAGAGCGGCAGCCACTTCTCGAACTCCGGTGGGATCTGACCGGCGGCGAGGTCGGCGTGGTCGCCGATACCCGCGCCGGGTGCGGTGGTGCAGGTGCCGTTCGCTTTCGGGGCCGATCCGGCCCCGCCCGGTGCGGAACCGTACGTTTGCCCGGGTGCGGGCGGTCCGTGGCCGATGGTGGTGACGTGGACGTGGTCGAAGTGGTTCTGCGTCGGTGATCCCCTGTCCTCCATGACGTTCGGTTCACCGTCGGAGGGGATGTATTGCTGTCGCCAGATCATGTACTCGATCTGCAACACTTCGCGGTTGGCCCAGAGATAGTCCTTGACCTGATCGCCGAGTGCCTTGCCTTGCTCGGAGGACCAGTTGTCGATCATGATGTCGGCGGCCCGGCCGGACGGGTGGTCGTCGAAGCCGCCGCCGTCTGCCCGCCATCCGCCGATGGTCGTGATCTGCGGGAACCTCGCGTGGACGGCGCGGGCGACGCGGACGGTGTCGACCTGGAAGTGCTCCTCCGACCCGACCAAGGCGGGGAGCGCTGCCATCTCGGCGCCGCTCGCCGACACGGTGACGTCCGGTGCGGCCGGGGCCGGCGGGGTGGTCGACGGCGAGCTGCCCGGCGCTCCGGGACCGGCTGCACCGGAACCGGGCTCGGCGGCGGCGGCGTAGAACGGTGCCGGGTCGACGGCGTTGCCGGGTGCCCACCCGCCGGGGTGGTACTCGAAGTGCAGGTGCGCTCCGGTGGTGTCGCCGTTGTTGCCTTCGTTCGCGATGTGCTGGCCGGCGGTGACCCGGTCCCCGACTGTGACGAGGACGCCGTCGGGGAACATGTGCCCGTAGACGGTGGAGACGACCTGGCCGCCGATGTTGTGGTCGAGGACGATCCACTGCCCGAAACCCTGCGCCTCACCGGCTTTGGAGACGACACCGTCGGCGTAGGCGTAGATGGGGGTGCCGATCGGTCCGGCGAGGTCGATGCCGTTGTGCTGGGTGCCCCACCGTGGGCCGAAGCCGCTGGTGAGCTGCGCTTCGCCGGTCTTCATGGGTTTGGCGAACGATCCGGCCGGGACGCCCCCGGCCGACGGCACGGAGGTGCCCGAGGGCAGGCAGTCCTCGTCGCCGCTGGGGCTGAGGGTGGTGACGAACAGGACCACGAACAGTGCCGCCGCGAGGACCGCGACGAGGGCGATGATCCCGCCCTTCTTCACCGCTGCGCCCCGCTCATGACCGACTCGGCGGTCACCGAACGCGGTGCGGCCGCGGCGAGTCGGTCGGTGAGTAGGCGGTTGACCGCGAGCAGCCGTTCGATCTCGGCTTCGGCGGCCCGCAGCTTCGCGACGACCTCGTCGGCGGCCGGGGCGCGGGAGGGCCCGAACTCGGTTTTGATCCACCGGTTCACGGTGTTGACGTGCGCGCCGATCTGTTCGGCGATGGCGGTGACGCACTGGTCGCGGGAGGCGTAGTTGGGCCGGGAGGATCGGTAGGTGCTCAGCGCCCAGTTCCGGACGTCCGCCTCGTAGCGGGGCCGCATCTACAGGTCCCCGGTGCCGGTGTGGGCGGCGACGAGGTCGCTGCGGCCACCCTGGAAGTACTCGGCGAAGCGGGCGTTGGTGTCGTGGACTCCGGTGTCGAGCTCGACGTCGGTGAACACCGTCTGGATGGGGATGCCGGGGGTGTTGTCCTTGGCGACCTTGATCAGGAACTTTCCCCGCCCGATGGGTGCTCGTGCGGTGCGTCGTTCCGCGGAGCGCAGTGCCGCTCCGCGGGACCAGGAGGTCACCATGCTCGCTTCGGCGGGGGTGAACTTGAGTTCGCCGGAGAGTCGTTCGACCTCGCCGATGGGCAGCCCGCCGCACACGACCATCCCGGCGCGGTCGATGAACCCTTTCGCGGTCTTGATGTCGGCCTCGGTGGGCAAGGTCTCGAGGTCGCGGCCGGTGTGGGTGATCATCAGCAGCCCGGCGCCGTCGGTGCGGTTGAGGCGGGAGATCTCGTTGACGCGGGCGACCATGCCGGGGCCAGCGCCGATGACCTGCCACAGCTCGTCCAGGGCGAGCAGGAACAGCCGCTGGCGGTCCAGTCCGGCGTCGGCGAGCAGGTGCGCCGCTTCCACGGTGCCGTAGGCGTCGGCCCAGCAGGAGAGCATCACGGCCGCTTTGAGTGTGGTGTCGCCGCGGTCGAGGGAGGAGACGTCGATGACGATCATGGGGGCGTCGAGGTCGAGCGGTTCGGAGGTGTGGTCGGCGAAGATGTCACCGAGCGGGCCGGAGATGAGCGCGCCGAGCGCCTGCATCAGCTCCGTGATCTGCTCCCGGTATCCGCCCCGCGTCGTCTGATAGGCCGCGCGCTGCATCGCCGCGGATCCGGCGTCGATCCGTTCGTACAGGTCGACCAGCAGCGGGGGACGGTCGTAGCTGAAACCGCCGTCGGAGTAGAGCTCGTCGAGGGCGGTGCCGATGAGGGAGTTCTCGAACGCTTTCACCGAGTGGGTGTCGTAGCGGATCAGCTCCACCAGGGCGCACACGGCGTTGACCTGCCGGGTCCGCACAGTCAGCTCCGCGGTGCCGATCAGCTCGTCGAGCTGGGCGACCCTGGCGCGGTCCCCGGCGGCCGCGGCGTCGACGCGGGCGCGGCGGATGCGGGCGACGGCTTGGCCGAGGGTGCCGGCGGCGAGCGGGTTGAGGTGACCGCCGCCGTAGCCGAGGGTGACGACCTGGCCGCCGACGAGGTGCGCGAGTTTGACGTATTCGGCCTTGATGTCGCCGGCGACGATGGGCGTCTGCCCCCACGCGGTCGCGCCGAGCAGGATCTTGCGGATCAGCGACGACTTGCCGAGCCCTGGCAGGGAGAGGACGAACATCGACGGGTTGGCGATGTGGTTGTCGCGGAAGTAAGCGAACGGGTCGCACGAGACGGCCTCGCCGGTGATGGCGTGCTGGCCGACGATGGTGCCCGAGGCCGGTGCGGCGGCGCCGATGGACCACGGGTTGAACCCGCACACCTGCACCGACGACGCCTCGTACTCGATGGGCGCGGGGACGGCGAGCATCCGGCCTCCGCCGGGGCCGGTGTAGCCGCGGGAGGCGGCGCGCTTGGCTCCGCGCCACCAGGGATCGCCCGTCAGTTCCTCGGTCACCTCACCGTGGGCGTTGCGCCACCGGGCCAGCCCGAGGCCGGTGCGGGTCCACCAGGCCGGTTCGTCGTCGTCGCCGTCGGCGATGCGCTGTGCCAACTGCTCGTAGTCGACGTCGGCGATCAACCAGCGCACCCCGCGAGGGAGCATCTGCAGTTGAACGTTCACGCCTGCATCCGGATCGAGATCGTCGCGGGTACTGGTGGTGATGCTCATGGGGGACCTTCCGGTGGGAACGGCGGGCGGAGAGGACGTGGGCGGTGCTGCAGCTCAGCTGTGCCGCACCAGCGCCGAGGTGGTGACGTGGTCGGGCAGCAGGAACCCGACGCCCAGACCGGCGGCGAACGCGGCGTCCTGGAAGCCGTGGGCGCGGCGCAGCCCGAGGCGAGCGCGGGCGGCGAGCGATTCGATGACCGCGGCGGCGTTCGCGACGTCGGCGGGATCGGCCACGGTGATCGTCACCAGAGCCGAGTAACGCAGTTGCCCGGCCCCGGCGACCATCTCCTTGCGGGTCTGCGAGGTGATCTCGAGGCGCTTCTCCGCTTCGGCGGAGCTGATCTTCGCTCCGCGGGAGTTGATGGCATGCAGCGCGTCTCGGTGCTGCTTCTCGACCTTATTCGCCGCGTCGCCGGCGGAGAACGGCCGGTAGATCAGGGTGAGGCGCTTGCGGAGCAGGTCGTCGTGCGGTTGGAGGAGCGGCTTGAGGACGGTGTCGGTGAACACCGATTCCGGCGGCGCGGCCATCTCGTAGACGACGGAGACGACACCGTCGTGCCGGTACTGCCCCCACAACGAGGAGGCTCGGCCGGGACCGGCGTCCTCCCACGCCACCCCGTGATCGAGGCCGGCGATGTCGAGCTCTTCGAAGTCGTTCTCCGTCGACGGGTTGTACGAGCGGTGCACCGCGGCGGTGATCTCCGCCGCGGTCATCGGCTGCGCGTCGATGCCCGCCCCGGCGAGGTTGCCGTAGAGGTCCGGCAGTCGCCGCGCCAGCTCGGCCGCCATCTCCTCCGGATCGCTCTGCCGTTCCTTGGTGGTGGCGCGGAAGGTGATCGACAACCGGGCCAGCGTGCGGTGACGGCCCGAGGGCATCCGCACCGACGACTGCCGCACGAACGCCGTGGACAGCTCCGGTGCGTACGGGACGACCTCACGCTCGACCAGACGGGAGAGGCGCAGTCCGGTCGCAGGGATGTTCTCCACGACCACCTCGGCGCCGACGATGTCGCCCGGCAGGCCGAGGTCGGCGAGGTAGACGCCCCACTCGGCGGTGTAGAGGTCCTTCTCCCCGCGGGCGACGGCTTCGTCGCCGCCGGGGAGGCAGTCGATGACGACGGTGTACCGCTGCTTCTTGGGGTGATGGATCATCCCGAACTCGTTGCCGTGCCGGTCCATTCCGACGTAGAGCGTGGTGTGCGCCAACCACCCTGGCAGCCGGTAGCGGCCACCGGGGATACGCGAGTGCGGTCCGGCGTGATACTCGGCGGAGCGGCTGACGCGGCTGCGGAAGAACTGCATTCTCAGGTGGCCTTTCTCGTAGAGGGAGCGCCCGCCCGGCGCGATCGCCAGCGGGGCGAGGAGCACCGCGCCGAGCGTCATGAGGGCGAGGCCGGCGGGGACGTTGCCCCAGATCAGGACGGCGAACGCGAGGGCGAAGAAGCCGCCTGCGTAGGCGATGACCTTGTTGGAGAGCCCGAACGCGAAGGTGCTCTTGGGGCGCGTTCCGGCGGAGTAGATCGCCGGTTCCTCGTGGACGGCCGCAGTCGAGGAGAACGCGGGGGCGGTCATTGCTGCACTCGTCCGTGGTAGTTGCCGACTGCGCCGTCGGCGGCGGCGCCGAGGCCTCCGGCGACCCGTGCGGCACCTCCGACGCCGGACCCGACGGTGCGCATCGCACCCGCGGCCCCGGACATGACACCGCCCGTCGCCCGGCGTCCACCGGAAGCCGCTCTCGACAGCGCGCCCGTGGGTCCGGACCGTCCCGACGAGCCGGCCGAGGCCGACCCGCCCGTGTAGCGGCCCTGCATCCCGGCGACCGATCTCGCGCCGGTACCCGCAGCGCCCATCCCGCCGCCACCGCCGCCGGACGCCGCTGGTGAGATGGTCCGTGCCACACCGCCCAGTGCGCGAGCACCGGTCGCGGCGGCCCCACCCGCCAGTGCGCCACCGGCGGCGGCGAGCCCGGCGGCCTGCGCTCCGCCGGCGGCGATGGTCTCCGCGGCCGGGGCGATGATCCGCACCAGCGTGGGTAGGGCGAATCCGACGATCGCCAGCAGCACCGACCCGACGATCACCGAGGACACCGGATCACCGGACGCCGCGGACTGCGCCCAGAACGCGAACAGGTACAGCAGCGTCGCGACGGGCTTGAACAGCAACGCACCGATGGTGAAGGCGATCATCGACTTGTAGGACGAGCGCCCAGTAGCGGTTGCCGAGGATGCCGCGGCGAGCGGGATGACGGCGACGACGACGCAGAGCACCGCCTCGCGGATGAGCAGCGCGATGAGTTGGGCGACAGAGCCGAGGAAGGCGAATCCGGCGCACGCGAGGGCGAACACCGGTCCCAGGCCGGTCTTGTCGTCGAACGCGGTGATGGCGGTGATCTTCTCGTTCAGGTCCGCCCCGACGAACTCCTTCAGGGCGAACGCCGATGCGGCATCCCCGCCTTGATGGAGCATGAGCACCAGCACCGGCAGTAGCGAGACGGTGAACACGGTGCGCACCAGCATGTTCGCGGTCTCCGTCGCCCCTTCCATCACGGCCTGTTTGCGGGCGATGGCGAGTTTGGTCATGGCGATGACGATGGAGGCGAACAGCGCCGCGATGGTGAATCCGGAGACGATGTTGCGTAGCCCCGACATTGCGGTTTCGGCTCCGAGTCCCGGTATGCCGGTGGTCATCCAGAACGTCATCACGGTGCGGAAGGCTTGGGCGTTGCCTTCCATGACGGCTTTGGCGAAGTCGCCGACGGAGTCGCCCCAGAACGCGGAGGCGGCGGACGATGCTGCGGTGGACACGGCCGCGCCGGGGTTGTCCTCGAATGCGTTGATCAGGCAGAAGGTCTCCGGTACGAGGTTTCCGGTTGCACCGTTGATCACGTCGCCGATCCACGGTGCGTCGGTCTCGGCGAGGCATTCGCGCCGATCCTGTTGGAAGGCGTTGCCGTCGTCGGCGATCCCGGTCACCGGGGCTACCGGGGGCGGGGTTGGTTCCTGGGCGGCTGCGGTGCCGGCGCCGAGGCCGAGCAGGGCGAGGAGGACGACGACGGCCGCGGTGAGCCGCGCTAGGCGCGTCACGAGAGCGTCCAGGGGGTGAACCCGGCGATGCTCGTGACGTCGGGTGTCGCGGAGACGGATCGGCCGTCGAGTCGAGCGCGCCACTCGCCGCTGTCGTGGAACAGTGCCGCTCGCATCACGGTCCAGGCGGGGGTGGTGCGCCGCTGGCCGTTGTCGTCGATGGGGATGTTGATCGCGTACTCGACGGAGGCGAAGTCGTCGGTGCAACTGACGATCCGGAACGCCTCGGGGGCTGGGAAGGAGGAACCGCTGAGTCCTTCACCGTCCCAGGACTGGCCGGCCGATTTTTGCGCCAGCTCGTCGGTGGCGACGGTCAGTTTCTCGTAAGCGTCCTTGGCCACCGGGCCGGGTCCGTAGACGCGGCCGATCCAGTTCCACCCGGCGAGCGCCGCGCCCTGGGGGGTGCGGGCGTACCCGGTTAGGACGTTGCCGTCGACGCGGGTGGGGCCGTCGCTGGTGGAGACCAGCGTGGGCAGTCCGACGGTCTGCTGGATCTGCACGCCGGTGGGAGAGGAGACAGGTCCGGCGGTGGCGCATCCGCTGCGCTCGCCTGCCGGTTCCTGCGTGAGCGGTGCTCCGACAGGGTTGTTCGGGACGGTGACCTTACGGCCGAGGATGTCCACGACGGGGGTTCCGAACCCTGTGCGGCCGTTGTTGACCGAACCGGGGACGGACGGGGCCGGTGCCGGCGCGGACGTCGTCGACGGGTCGGCAGTATCTGCGGACGCGTCGTCGTCCCCGAGGTTCGGGACGACGAAGATCAGGCCACCGATGACGGCCAGGACGACGAGGGCGGCTGCCGCGATCAGCAACCGGCGGACGAGGGTGCTCATGAGGCAGCTTTCAGTTCGGTGTAGCCGGCGAGGTCGTCGAGCTCGGCGGCGTCGATGTTCTCCTCGGAAGTCGGGAGCACGATCCGCCAGTCGCCGCCGACCCACTGCAGGGCGACGGGGTAGCTGTAGAGCTGCGAGTCCTCGCCGACTGTTTGTGCCACCGACACTGCGGCGGTCGCCGCATCGGGCTCGTAGGCGGTGACGTCGAAGCCGACGAACCGCGGCGCGGACTCCTTCGGCACGGTCCCGGCGACGGTGACGGCGGCGCGGGCGACCGCGAACGCGTCGCGTCCCGGGCCCGGTGCGGTGACGGTGTTGACCACTTCGGGCCAGGTGCGGTCGTCGGCGACGGCGAGTGCGGTCTGCCCGTTGATCGCCGCCAGAACGGCTCCCTGCGGGCTCTTGTCGTAGCCATGGCGGGTGACTCCGGTTCCCGTCGACGGTCCGGCCGTGGGCGAGCTGGGCACGCTGACGCCCCCCACGGTGCGCCACTCGAGGTCGGCCGGCGCAGAGGCGGTGTCTACCTGCGTCTCTGCAGGTGCGGCACTGTCGCTCGACTCCGACCCGCAAGCTGCGGCTATCAGAACGACGCTGACGGCGGCCATGAGGCGGTCGGTGCGGGACAGTGTCACGGGCGGTACACTTTTCCGGGGGGAGATGCAGTGCCGGGGGTTCATGCCAAGACAACTCTGGCTATGCCGGCGGCGGATCCGATGACGGCGGCGCAGAGGAGGATGCGGGCGAGCGTGCCGTCTTCGACAACCTGGGTGCCGGTGGACTTGCGCTGGTTGACGAAGACCGCTCCGCATACGAAAAGCGCTGCGATGCAGACAACGACGGCGAACCCCATCAGCCATGAGAGAGCGCTCATCAGCGGATCCCATACCTCTGCGGAGAACGTCACGACGTTGGTCGGTGGCTGCGCGAGGACCACAACGATCGATACCTCAGCTATCACGATGCGGTACTGCCGTCCGTGGAGGTGGCGACGGCGGTCGTCTGGGCGCTGTCGATCACCCAGTCGGTGCCGCCGCTGAGCGCGACAGCGCAGACCGCTAAGCCGCAGATGCCGCCGAACAGGGTGCCCAGAGCGCGAGAACTACCGGACGCCAACAGAATTATTCCGAAGGCGATGGCGATACCGGACGCGATCAGGGTTCCGCGGGCGAGCGGGTCGAGAAGCCCAAGCGCTGAGTTGAGAACACCGGTTGTGGCATCTTCGAGTTCGGCTAAGCCCATGCGAACGATCGCGATGGCGCTCACAGGACGAGGCCGTTGATCAGGCCGGAGGCGGAACCGAGAACGACCGCCCCGACAAGGATGTAACCGAGCGCGCCCGTGGCGTCGCCACCTCTACCGGTCAATTTGTCGTAACCGAGCTTGACGCTGCAGATGGAGGCTGCGGCGATGGAACCGAAGATGCAGCCCATCATCAGCCAGCCCATGAGCATGTTGATCTTGTCGCCGAATTCCCCACTGGGCATGATGGGTTCGACGTCGCCAATGTTCTGAGCGAGGAACACGGTGACGTCGGTGCGAAGCGTGAAGAGCATGGTGGGTCCTTTCGGAAACGGGTTAGGTCGAACCGACCTAGGGTCAGTGCTGAGCCGCGTCGCGGGCAGCGTCGAAGGCGGTGTGACCGGCGGCGACGAGGCCGGGGTGCGGGGCGGCCGCGGAGGTCACCGATCGCATACGGCCAGGAGGCGGTGGGTCCGGTTCGGCCGGTGACCACACCGCGAGGTCGGAGTAGGTGTGCACGCGCAGGTCCGGCACCCACGGCAGATGCCACACCGCGGGTGCGGCGGATGCCACGACGTCGGCGCTGCGCCGCAGCGTCTTCGGCAAATTCCCCGGTGCGTCCGGGACCAGAGCCAGACCGAGGACGGTGCACCCTCCGGTGAGACCGGCGGCCGACTGGAGCAGCAGGTCGTGGGCGGCGGTGAGCCCGGTGCGGTGGGTGCGGGCGACGACGATGACCGACCGGTACCGGTCGTGTGCCGGCCACCCGCCGTGCGCGTCGGCGGCGGGTGCCCAGACGCGGGTGAGGGTGGACACACCCGCGCCGCCGTGCGCGCCGAGCAGCCACATCACCGGCGGCCGCCCGACACCGGCGACCGGTTCTGTGTGGACCGGTGCCTGGCGGTCGATCGGTGGGATCCGCAGACCGGCGGGGACGACGGGGGCCGAGCCCGAGGTGTCGTCGCTGTAGAGCTCGTGATTGTTGATCGGCTGTGCGGCCATGTCGACGTCTCCTTCTGCGGGTGAGTCGGTCACCAGGCGGCGGTCGGGGTGGCCCCGGCCGTCGTCGTCGGTGCCGGCGTGGTGGTGGTGCCGGTGGTGGTCGGTGCAGCGTTGACGGCGGTCCGTGCACCCGCGGTGAGGATCTGGCCTGCGCTGCGGACGGTGTCGGGGGTGGCGAGGAGCTGGGCGCTGCGGCCGAGGACGGCTCCGACCTTGTCGGCGAGGGTGCTGTCACCGGTGAGGTCCGCGGCGAGCGCGACGATCCACCGCACCGTCAACTGCACGGGGGTCTCGCCGCGGTTGCCGACCGGGACGCTGTCGTAGGAGCCGTGTTTGACGGCGGTGTTCCAGTAAGAGGTGTCGGTGACGAGCTGCGCGAGGCCGGCGTTGTCGTCGATGGTGCGGGTGACTTCCTCGAACGCGACGTTCACGGCGGAGTCGATCGTCGCCGGGGGCACCAGCTTGACCGCGGCGGTGCCGACCTTTGCGGCGAGGATGCCCAGTGCGGCAGGGGGGTTGGTCAGGCCGACGGCGGCGAGTTGGCCGATGGTATCTGGGGAGATGACGTCCTTGGCGACGGTGATGGCAGCGCCGATCGCCATGCCCGCGATCTTGGTGACCGCGCTGACCGCCTCATCGATGGCTTCGTCGTCGCCGACGGCCGTCGGGTCGGAGTACTTGGCCATCTTTCCGAGCACGGTGTCGGGGGCGCTGGTGACCTCGAATTGACCGCGGGCACTGTCGAAGTCGAGGTTGTCGTTGACCACCGAGGCGCCGGTGAGCAGTGCGGAGCGTCCGACGGCGGTGGAGACGTCGGTGAGGATGCGCACCGGGTCGCGGGTGTCCATCGAGGACTGTCCGGCGATGTTGGCGACCATCTTCGCCGCGGGAGTGTTCGCGGGGGTGTCGCACGCGAGATCGCCTGCGGTGCAGTACGAGGCGACACGGTCGGCGACTGCGCCGAAGTCTGCCTCGGCAGGATCAGGGGCTATGCCGCCCCCGGCGGGTGGTGTCGCGGCGACGGCCGGTGCGAGCTGCACGGACTGCACCGCTGCCCCGTCGGTACCGGGGGCGGGCGCGGGACTGGCGTCACCTCCTCCGAGGACCGGTTCGCCCTGTCCGCGTGTGGGGTCGGAGAACAGTGCGCCGCCGGCGAACCGGTCGGCGTCGATGGGTCCGGTCCCGGCTCCGATCTCGCGGATGACCTCGGAGGCGATCTGACCACCCTGGGAGTACCCGGAGACGAACACTCTGGTGCCGGGGCACTTCTCGGCGATGTCTCCGATCATGGTGGTGGCGTTGTCGATGCCGGTCTGCACGGACGTCGCGTAGGTGTCGGAGGACCGATCACCGGGCTTGCCGCCGAACGACGCCGGATACGGGACGTAGCTGCGGTCCAGTGCGGGTTCGGCGCCGGAGTTGGCGTCGCGCATGGCCGGGACGGTGAGCCGGGAGAAGAACCCGGAATCAGCGTCGGGTGAGCTGTTCTCGTCGATCTCGGTGGTACCGGGGACGACGACCAGGTGCAGCGGTGCGCACCCGTCGGCGGCGGCTGCCGTCGTGGTCGGTGTGGCGTGCGCGGTCGCGGCGGCGAGCAGGGTCGCGGCGACTGCGGTGGCCGCGACGGCGGCGCGAGCCGTTCTGCGGTGCAGGGCGGGGGTCATGGGTGGTGCCTCTCGTCGAGCTCGGATCAGCGGCGGGTGATGGCGGTGATGGAGGTGGTGCCGCCGGACTCGGCGGTGGTGAAGCGTTGAGAGGAGGTGCGCGGGTCGACGGCGGGTCCGCGTTCGACCACGGTCACGTCGTAGACGCCGGATGCAACGGGGTCGGCGAGCACGCAGAACTCGACCGCCGGTTCGAGGGCGTCGATGCCCATGCGCAGGCGTTCGGCCGATGCCATGACGGCTTCCGGTGCACCGACGGCGCGGGCCGCGACCGGGTCACGGTCGTAGTAGAACGCCTTCTCGAAGCGCCAGATCGCGCTCAGGCCGGGATCGGCGGTGCCCTCGGTGACCGGCTCACCGGCACCTTGGCCGGCGCACCAGGTGAAGTCCGCAGCGGCAGCGGCGCCCGCTGCCGGCTGCGCCGCGACAACAGGAGCGGCCTGCGTGCTCGGAAGAAGTGGTGCCGGATCCGCGGTGAGGGTGTCCTCGGTGGCTCCGGTGAGGAACACGGTGGTGACGCCCACCGCACCCACCAGGAGCAGGAGTGACGCGGTGACCGCCACGGCGGACCGTTGACGACGCCACCACGAGGGCCTGGCAGCGGGGCCGGCGGCTCCGCTGCGCAGGGTCTCGGTCGCCGCGTCGAACGTCGATGTCGGAGCGTCCGCGAGCCAACCGTCGTCGTCCGTCTTGACGTCTCGGTCGGCGAGGACGGTGAGGCGTCGGTTCGGTGGCGTGTCGGTGGACGCGGCGGGACTGTCGGTCGGAACGGGCGACCGTTCGCCTGTGGCGGGCGGTGCGGCGAACCAGTCGTCGGCTGCTGTGTCGTCGGGATGAGCCACAGCGGGACCTCCTCGGTCGGGTCGGGCGAACGTCGGGTGCGGACGAGCGGTGTCGGCCGCACCCGGCATCGGTCAGTCCCCGATGTTCAGAGCGGACAGTGCGCCGGTCAGGGCTGCTGCGCCCTGATCGAGCGCGAGGGCGTTGTCGGCGATCACGGTGTCGACCGCCGCCAGGACGTCCGCGCCGCCGGGCACGTCGGTGACCGCTTGGTGAGCCTGCTCGACGTAGGCCGGGGCCGTGTCGGGCACCTGCTGGACGTCCTGCGGCGGCGTCCACACCGGCGCGGCCGGGGCGGGAGCCGGTGCTTCGTGTACAAGGACCGGCTCCTCGATGATCTGCTGTTCTCCACCCGTGACGGTGGCACCGAGGAGGCCGCCGAGTGCGGCACCGGTGACGGTCAGGCCGAGGACGATCGGCGCGGACAGTGCTGCTCCCGCGGCCCCACCGGCCAGTGCGGCTGCGCCGGGGATGAACACCCACCCGACGGGCCCGCCCCACACGATCGCCCCGCTACCGGTGGTCGCGGCGACACCGAGCGCTCCGCCGAGTGCTGCCCCAGTAGCGCTGATGACGGCCGCGGGGACGAGCGAGGCTAGTAATCCTGCGGTGCCGCCGCCGACAATGCCGGTGGCGACTCCCGCGGAGATGCGGTCGGCGCGGGGTGCGTCGGCCAATCCGGCGTCGACGAGGAAGTTCCCGCCATCTGCCTGCAAGGCTTGACTGGTGTTGTTGAACTGCTCCACCAGATTCGGGTCGACGACTGTCGTGTCATACGGCACGATTTCTCCGCCGACGCCGATGTACCCGTCAGGAATGTCGATGGGCGCAATGACGTTGCGGCGCAGGGTCGGTGCGGGCGGTGGGGATGGACGAGGAGATGGTGTCGCCGCCGCCGGCCCGAGTGCCTGGCTGTCGTAAGACGACTGCTGATTGCCGGATCGGTAGTCGTCGTAGCTGCGCCAGTCGCTCTGCTGCACGCGAGGTGACGCATGGAAGCCCGGTAGGAAATCTCGTTCTGCGGTGGGCTCGGGCGGCTGAGCGAGGGGAGTGGTGTCCGTTGTTCCAGACTGGGCAGTGTCGGGTGCGGTGACGAAGTCCTGTGGCGCACCCTCCGCTATTCCTTGACCGACCGTGAGTGCGATCAAGAGCGGCATCGCAGTGCACGCTCCTGCTCGGTATCTATGAGCGTTGTATCTACCGGGATTGTACATTGCAGATTTCCTTGCCTAGTTGGTTGTGGCACAACTACATCGAGGTCATGAATGCCCGCCCGGGTCTGAGGGTCGAACTCGGGATGACACGGTGGCGTGCCGTTGCGCTCACTGTTCGGTTGTTCCGATCGCGGCTCTCATCTCGCCGCGAAGTCCGGCTCGCACAGGGTGAGCGGTCTCGGTGCGACCCACCGTGCGACGACGAGTCCGTCGTCCGACCACGATTCGTGCTCACGGTCGAGGTGTTGGACCAACGAGCAGCGGAAGCGGTCGCCTGTGACCACGTCGACGACAGTCTCCGCACACCCAGGCTCGGTCGCTCTATTGCTCTCTGATGCCATGTCGCTTACCCCCGTCGTCGTAGCACGACAAAGATAGCAAAAAAACACAAATAAAGGTAGAAAAACCACCGCGTCCGGCTTATCGAGCAGATGTTGTGAGATCTCCAGGTGGTCGGGGTTGATCTTGGGTTTTCTTGCCGGTCCTGGTTCGGACCCCTACTGTTCCGAGCGTGGACGGTTATGGACGTTTGGCCGAGTACGCGTGGAAGCGCCGTACGCAGCTGGGTCTGTCGCGTCCGCAGGTCCGCGAGCGGGGCGGGCCATCGGTGCCGACTCTCAAGGACATCGAGGAGGGGAGTGGGCGGACCGTGTCAGCCGGGACACTCGGCAAGCTGGACACCGGTCTCGAATGGCAGCCAGGGAGCGCCGCCGATGTCCTCCGAGGTGGCGAACCGCGGAGCAAGTCGTCGACCGACGTGGACGCCGTTCTGGGCCCCGACACGGTGGTCGTGTCCGTGCGAGTCGTTCTCGACCTGTTGTCCATCTCCCGAGAACTGGACGCGATGGCGCGCGACCGCCAGGATCTCGTCGAACTGAGTGCTCTGTCGCGACGTATGGGAGTTGCCCTGCGTCCAATCTACGGCGAGTACGTCACGCGCTTGTTCGAGGAGAACAGGCGTCAGAACGGTTCGCTGTCGCCGATCTACGCGATGTTCGGGCAACTACTCGACGAGCCGAATGAGTCCACCGACGAGGTGGAGCGCGAGGAGCGTCAGTACAGACGCTGGCTCGCCGGTCGTGACGTCGATGTGCCGGCGGAGACAGTGGCCCGGTTCGAAATGCGTTTGAACAGGGGGCAGAAATGACGGGAACTGCGGCGCAGGAGGCGGTGCCAGTCAACGCTCGACTAGACCTGCTCTTCAAGATCTGGCGCACTGAGGACGGCTCTGAACGAAGCCCTGAGTCTGTGGCATCGGACGTCAGTGTTGCCCTGGGCAGGCAGGTCGCCGCACGAGAGATCTCCGCTCTCCGTGAGGGGACACGTACTGCCACACGAGACATGCTCGAGGCGATTGCGACCGTGTTCCCGTCGAGCAGCAGTTACTTGCTCGACGATTCGGCAGCGCCGAGCATCCACAGTCAGCTCAGTTTGATCGAAGAGGTGCTCCATGGAGGGATCACCGGCATGAGGCTCCGAACAGGTGATGAACGTATGCGCATCGAGCATCTCACGGATCTCTTGGGCGACCTGCGCCGCGCGCGCGAGGCCGGTCCGTAATAGCTACTGGTTCACGATTCCTGGGGGGGAAATGACATTTTCAGCACATGATGTGATCGGTGCAGCCCGTGCCATAGAACTCTTGGTTCCAAGTCCGTGGGACAGAACGGCTTTCCTCGAAAACCTGTCAGCCCACAGAAGTCGGCCGATTGCGCTGGTCCCCGTCGACGCGGTGACGCTGCAGGGCTTGCCATGCGGACTGTGGCTGCAGTTCGACGATCACGACGAAATCGTCTGTCACGCGGACTCGTCGAGTTACCACGTCGACCAGACGATCATGCACGAAGTCGGACACATGGTGCTGGGTCACGGGGGCTCGACAGGTGCAGACGCCACGCTCCGCGAGCTCTGCCCCGACATCGACTTCGATGCGCTCGAATCGGTCATGAAAAGGTCGAACTTCGATGACGATCAGGAAGGCGAAGCCGAGACCTTCGCTGATCTGCTCATGTCGGCGGCAGTGTCGCGCTACAGGCGTTCCTCCTCGATGCACGACTTTCTGGGTCTGACGTGACGTCTTCGGTGCCGATGCTGGTGTCATACCCACTGCTGCTGTGGAGCGTCGGCATCCTCCTCGCGAGGCTTGTGTTTGCGAGCCGGACTGCCACCTCTCGTCTCGTCAATATTGCTTTGGCGCTCGGTATTTCGTCTGAACTCGCTCGCGAAGGGGCGATTCAATCGGTGGTGGCGTCAGCAACCGGCACCGTGATCGACGTGCCGCTGATGCAGCAACTCGGTACCGTGGCGTTACTTCTGGCGCTTGCACCGCTGATCGCTATCGCCCTCCGCTGGCGACGACCTGAGGGGCACGCCTCTACGACCACAGTGATGATGCTTGCACTTACCAGCGGAGCGCTGATGATCGTCGTCGGTTCCTCGGCGCGAGGCTCTGGCGAGTACATCGATGTCCAACCGGGTTGGCGAACGGCGGTGTACTTCGCGCTGTTCTCTGCGTGGGCAGCGTTCATGCCGTATCTCTACCTGCGTGTTTCTGTGGGGGAGCTGCGCCGCGGTCAGCTGCCAACACAAGCGTCGATGGTGTTCTGGCTGTTCGCGATCGTGGCCTTGTGGGGTTTGGAGGAGGCCGTCTCGATCTTGCTGATGGGAGTGTTCGCCGCAATCGGAATCGCTCGGGACTTCGTGGCCTTGCGGGTGACGCTGAACGAGGTCAGCTTCATCTACTTGCTGGCAGTGGCAACGCTGTGCGCGGCATTACCTCTCTGGCGAGCAGTCACCGAGTCGCTGGGCGTCGACAGCTGGACCCGGTCGATCCGCTCTCTGACGCCGATGTGGTCCGACCTCGTTCAGGCCTGTCCGGAGGTTGTCCTCCGTCACCCGTCTCCGCAGTCGTCGCCCGTGCATCGAGCTCATCGCATGTGCGTGGAGATCAGGGATTCGCTGAGTCTGCTGGGCCGCTACGTTGAAGACCTCCCTACGGAGGGGCCGGTCGACAACAGTTCTGCCGCAGAGGTTTTCTACCTCGCAGCACACAGACGACGCGCCGACGAGCCGGCAGGAGCGTTCATCAAAGTGCCGATCGAGCCGTCGGTCGATTTGAAGCAAGAAGTTCGAGTGCTGGCTGCCATCGGTCGTCACTGGCCGATCGAGCCGAGACTTATCGCAACAACGCAGGGGGAACACCAATGAACGACAACACCGTGAGACCTGTACGAGCGTCCGACCGCGTGCTGCCGCATCCACCGCGGCGACTTCCGGTGGTCGGCGACATCCTGGACCTCCACGTCACCGAGTCCAGCCAATGGGCGATGCGAGAC
>NZ_LMRN01000025.1:661759-661910 GCF_001426145.1 Rhodococcus sp. Leaf225
ATCGGGGCCCCTCGAGGTCGCAGCGGTCAACGATGAGACGACGTGGGCCAAGTTCCTCGGTGTACCCATGGGCAACCTCCGACAAGTAGCCGGCGACGGGCTGTTCACTGCGTACAACTCGGAACCGTCCTGGGCTACCGCCCACGCGATT
>NZ_LMRN01000025.1:662036-663921 GCF_001426145.1 Rhodococcus sp. Leaf225
TGTACCGGCAGACATGAACAAGCTTGCTCTCGGTGTGATCGGCGAGGTGGCCTTCGGCTACGACTTCGGACCGTTCGACGACGCAGCACCGCACGAGTTGGTGGTGCGAATCTCTCGTGCCCTGAAGTACATCAACCGGGCCGCGTACTCCCACCCCGCTGTCGAGGCGACGATCTACAGGCGTGAACGTAACCAGCACCGAGACGACATCAAGGTGGCTCAGCGACTCGTGGATGACATCGTCGCGATGCGGCGCGAGCGCGATGCCCCGGGGAGCGGTGATCTTCTCGATTTGATGTTGAGCACCGCGGACCCGGCGACGGGGGAGCGGTTGTCCGATCAGAACATTCGCAATCAGATCCTCACGTTCATGGTTGCGGGCCAGGAGACGTCAGCCGGGGTGATGGCGTTCACTCTGCACTTCTTGTCGACTCATCCGGACGTGGTCGAGCGGATCCGGGCGGAGCTCTTGTCGGTCTGCCCAGAGGGTGATCTTCAGTTCGATCACGTGGGCAAGCTGCGGTACCTGCGGCGCGTGGTCGACGAGACGTTGAGGTTGTGGCCGGTGGCGCCCGGTTACTACCGGAAAGCTCGTCGAGACACGATGGTGGGGGAGCACCCCTTCGAGAAGGGGGAGTGGGTCTTCGTGGTGTTGCTGCAACTGCACCGCAATGCGGCGTGGGGTGCTGATCCCGAGCGGTTCGACCCAGATCGATTCGAGCGTAACCGCGTTCCGGCGAATCTCGCAGATTTGTACAAGCCGTTCGGAACGGGCCTGCGCGCCTGCATCGGTCGGCAGTTCGCGTACCACGAAGTCCTTGTTGCGCTCGCGCTCATAGTCGGTCGGGTCGATCTCATCGGGCGACCGGACTACTCGCTCGAGGTCGACGAGACAGTGACTTTGAAGCCGCGAAATCTGTCCGTGCAGACCCGTGAACGGTCCGATCCGGTCGCCTAACTCGCATGGAGGGTAATGGAGACAAATACGCGCTGTGCTAGTCCATGCATCCGGGAGTCGCTGTCGTCGCTCTCTCGCGTTACTCATAGCCACGGCACCAGCGCGAGAACGATGCCGCCCTCGACGCCTGAACCTCGATCTACGCGCGGCGCCAGGGATCCGGATGCGGCGAATAATATGGGTGGCGGGGTGCCGAGCAACCCGACGTCGAGGTCTTTCGCACGCGGGTCAATGCTGGCCCATGCGCGTTGGGACGAAACCGATTCTTTGTCGCTGAGCCTCTGACATTTGTTGCATCGCAACAGTGTCGGTCGGGGGACGGGCGACGCCGCACCGGCGGTCAGCTCCGTTCCCGAGCGCGCACGTCGACCGTCCGGCGCCACCGCCGCCTAACGGGTTCCGGTGATGCCACCGTCCACCGGGATCGTCGCCCCGTGCAGGTAGGCCGCCTCGTCAGAGACCACCCACGCGATGGCCGACGCGATCTCTTCCGGCCTACCCGGACGTCCGGCCGGTATGCCGGTGGTCATTGCGGCAATGACGTCACCGTCCGAATCGTTGATCGGAGTTCGGGTGGCGCCGGGCGCGACGGTGTTAACCCGTATCCCTCGTGGTCCGAATTCGGCGGCCCAGCTTCGAGCGAGCTGGGTTTCGGCCGCCTTGGTGGCGGAGTACAGGCCGACGAATGCGTGGCCCACCGTGGCCATCCACGACCCGATGACCACGATCGCGCCGGTGCCTCGTTCGGCCATTGCCGGGGCCAGGGCTGCGGTGAGAACATGCGGTGCCCGGACGTTGACGGCAAGTGTCGCTTCCAGATCGGCGTCGGTGAGGGAGACGGTGTTGACGGCGGGGCAGAGTGCAGCGTTGTGCACCAGGATGTCGACCCGCCCGTCGAGAGCGGTGGTCCACGCGGCGGCCAGCGCA
>NZ_LMRN01000025.1:664076-664531 GCF_001426145.1 Rhodococcus sp. Leaf225
CCGGACAGATTCAGTGGGTTGCTCATGCAGACCAGTTCACCGTCCGGTTCGGTAACGCACCAGGGCGAGCGCTGCCTGGTCACGGCGTGACCAGGCGCAGGAAGCGGTCTCTCAGTAGTCTGACCAGGGTGCCAGCAGACAGATCCGTACTCGGGGCATTCCTCCGGTCCCGACGTGACGCACTCACGCCGGCAACAGCGGGGATTGCGCCGTTCCCCGGTCCGCGGCGCGTTCCGGGCCTGCGCAAGGAGGAGCTCGCGGTGCTCGCGGGACTGAGCCCCGACCACTACAGCCGGTTGGAGCAGGGTCGTCAGCACACGGTCACCGACGACATCGTCGACGCCTTGAGCCGGGCCTTGCGCCTCGACGAGATCGAGGACGCACACCTCCGGAATCTCGCCGCTCCGCTTCGCCGGAAACGCTCGAGTGCGTGGGAGTCTGCGCAGCGTCCCGAT
>NZ_LMRN01000025.1:664645-758767 GCF_001426145.1 Rhodococcus sp. Leaf225
CCTGGGGGCAGAGATAGACGCGGGCGCCGTGTTGGTGCGCTGGCTTTTCCTGGACCCACGTGCGAGGGAACGAATCGTCAACTGGTCCGATTACGCGTCGGCCGCGGTAGGGGCGATGCGCTACGAGGGCGGTCGTCACGTCGCCGACGCCCGATTGACGGTTCTGATCGACGAATTACGTTCGGCAAGTGCAGACTTCGCCCGGTGGTGGGATGATCACGGTGTGGCGGATCGCACGTCCGTCGACAAGAAGATCGCTCACCCCGTGGTCGGCTGTCTCTCGTTCGGCATCGAATCGCTCGTGTCGCCGCACGATCCGGAGCAACGCTTGATCATCTACACCGTCGAGCCCGAGTCGTCTACTGCTCGGGCACTTCCGGTGCTCGCGTCGTGGGGGCCGGTGGACACCGAATTCGCCACGTCACCGCCCCCCGACTAGTCACCGCGGCATCGACCCGAGCCGAACACTCCCGACACCGGATCGGAGTGCATCCGGTAGCGCTCGGTGGCTACGTTCGACTGGCGGTGCACGAACTCCAGATCGGTTGTCTGGTGTTTGCTCGGACGATCCGGAAGGTCCGAGCGTCAACAGTCCTACTACCCACCTGACGGTTTCGCGGGTTCCACGGGGGCGCCTGGGAGTCCGCCCGTCACCGTTTCGCGGGGGATCGAGGAACAACAGCTGGGCCGGCGGCGCACCGAACGCTGCGGAAAGTGCGAGCAGGTCAGCGACGTCGAGTCATGTCCGCAACAGCCCTGGTGAACCCATGCGCTCGGCCTCCGAGCACGCCGACCGCGGTCGCTGACCTGACGACGTGAGATTGATTCCCTCTGCGCCGAGGCGTTGGTCGACGGTTTCTCCCTGTGACCACGTACAAAGGGCCGTTTCGATGCACGCAGAAGAATTGGGCAGTCAGCGTTGCAGCGGGGGTTACGTGCTTGACATCACAGGTACGCGATCGTACCGTCCATACATAAGAACTGCCGTTCGTAATAGCGAACAACGCTACATGACTCTTGACCCGTCCTAGACCCAGGAGCGTATGTGACCGAAACTCGGCAAACACGACCCGCGGATGCAACCGGTATGGCCGTTGATGACACGTCCGGTGTGAAGAGAGCGGCAAAGGCCGGCTTCTTCGGAACGCTACTTGAGTACTACGAGATGTACATCTTCGCTTCGGCATCAGCCCTGATTTTCGGTACAGTATTTTTCCCTAGTACAGATCCCGCACTTGCGACTCTGCTTTCACTGTCCACTTTCGCGGTAGCATTCGTTGTTAGACCGATCGCAGCAGTTGCGTTGGGGCACCTGGGTGATCGCCTCGGTCGCAAACGGATACTCCTGTTTACCTTGTTTCTGATGGGCGCCGCGACGTTCGTCATCGGGTGTATACCCAGCTTCGACCAAATCGGCTATTGGGGCCCCGGTCTTCTCGTGCTAATGCGGGTACTGCAGGGTATATCCGCTGCGGGAGAGCAAGCCGGGTCGAGTACCCTGACCCTTGAACATGCGCCTCCGGGACGACGCGCGTTTTATTCAAGCTGGACGCCATCCGGGTCGATGGCTGGGTTCTGTCTTGCAACATTGGTCTTCCTCTCAGTCGCGGGGCTTCCTGATCACGCGTTGTACTCGTGGGGATGGCGCATTCCATTCTGGGCAAGTGCCGTCGTTGTTGTCATTGCCTATTACTTTCGTCGGAGGCTGGAAGATCCAGAAGCGTATGAATCCGATCGAGACTCCGGGATGATTCCCGATTTTCCAGTCCTGACGCTGATCAAGACGCATCCCGCTGCCCTCGTCAGAGTCATCCTCTGCTCGATAACCTCCTTGGTATCGACAGTTTTCTCAGTGTTTGGTCTTGCCTTCGCGACCAGCGAAGAGGTTGGTGTACCGAGAACCACGATGTTGCTGACGTCTGTAGTCGCGATTTCTGTTGCAGTCGTCATGCCGCCGATCTGGGGAATCCTCGCAGATCGATACGGCCGCAAACCGACATACATCAGTGGGCTCCTTGGCTGCGCTGTCTCGATTTATCTCTACTTTTGGGCGATCAGCACGGCCAATATTGTGTGCATACTTCTCGGGTCCACCCTACTGATGGGTGTGTTCTATGCTTCTGCGAACGGGTTGTTCCCTTCGTTTTACTCGGAAATGTTCCACACCGGAGTCCGCTTTTCAGGAATGGCCGTCGGCACGCAGACCGGGTGGGCGATTGCAGGATTCGCGCCGATGGTTGGGTGGGCCATAATCGGCAACGATGGGACCAATTGGCTTCCGATCGCCTTGATGGTGTCTGTGGTGTGCTTGGTCGGTGCTGCTGTCGCTGCGACCGCCCCAGAAACATATCGAACACCACTGAACCGGCTGGGCAACAAGATCGACTAGGTATCTGTCGAGCGCGGCTGCTCTGCACCCGGCTCGAGGTCGCCCTGACGTTGGTCCATAGAGCGGCGTCGTCATCGCGGTCTATCGCCTCAACCACCCTTGCTGAGTATGTGCCGGCTCATCGCAAGCATGGTTGTCCGGAGCGGAGCTCAAGTCGAGTCACATCACTGCGCCGGGCGCGTCATAGCCGCCGTGCGCCTTCACAGCCGACTCGTCTGACTCGGCGATCGTAGCGTGGACGTGTTCTGAGCCGTGCTGGATTCAAATGGGTTGACCCGAAGAGATGTACGGGAACCCTGCGGGGTCTCTGAGATGTCCTGATGTGACGGTGAGCCGGAGCAACCGCGATTCATCAACGTCATGTTGCAAGAATGCAGGGTTCAGTTGCCGCGCATCCTACTGGCTAACGATGATGGCCATCTTCGTCCACGTCGGCGTCTGATCATGGTGGCAGAATCGAATGTGCGTTTTAGAGAGCCACCTGCAATTCCATCATTGCGAGCCCTTGCCAATGACCTTCACCGTCTCGTGCGGCTTGCAGCTCCCAGTTGGATCAGGGCATGGTGATGGGTCGACATCGACGGAGCCAGGTGTGATTTCGTTGTTTGCATCGCGGGCAGCGTTCGTATGGGCCCTGGGTGTCGAGCCTTCATTCCAGGGCCGCAGCATCAAAGCGTCTGCGGCCGATATTCCCATGGGGGTTCGCCCGCCTTTGATTTCCCACAGCACATCGATCCCAACCGAAGCTGCACTGACCCGTGCGAAGCAACCCAACTCGAACGCGCACCGTCCAGATGCTGTGACCCTTGACACGATCTCATGGGGAGCCGTAGCGTTTGTCCACATGAATAGGTATTCAGAATGACGAACGCGACTCGTGGTGAGCTTCGCTTGCGAGCGCGCGGATGTGCGGTCAAATTTGGGTGGCTGACAGCGGTTTTCCCCCTTGCGATAGCCGTTGGAGCATGCGGGAGCCCACCCGAGGTTGATCCTGCGCACCGCGAGGTGGCGTTTTCCATCCGCACACTCGATGACCGCTCGCAGAGCCTGCAGGCAATACTTCTCGACGAACAAGCTGAGCAGCAGGACGTGAACTTGCTGCCTGTGATAAATGCTAACGGAGACCCTGCCAAGCAGAACCAAGACATCGGGATTGCCCTGGGGCGAGGTGTCGGAGGCCTAATCGTGAACCCGCTCGATGGAGCGGCAATCGTTCCCGCGGTTGAGCAGGCGAACGTCGATGACGTACCAGTGGTCACCATCGACTCCTCCGCAGCCGGCGGCAACGTCGCTATGGCGGTGCAGGCCGACAACCTCGCACTCGGCGCGCAGGCATGCGACGCAATCGGACAAGCTCTCAATGGGCGCGGGTCGGTCCTCAACCTGCAGGGCGATCTGGCAGGCAATGTCGGAGTCGAGCGTAGCGAAGGCTTCACCGACTGCATCAAGAAGGAATTTCCTGGTATCAGTGTCGTTTCGAAACAGATGGAATGGTCTACCGAGAAATGCGCTGAGGTCGCACAAACAGTGCTGTCCACCACGCAGATCGACGCGATCTATTCGGCGTCTGAGATTATTTGTCTGAATCCGGTCGCAAAGGTGTTGCGGTCGCTGAACCGGTCGGCGCCGGTCGGGTCTCCCGGTCACGTGCCCTTCGTCGCCATCGACGGATCGAGCGAAGGACTGCAGGCTGTGCGCGAGGGAGTCCTCGACGGACTCATCTCTCAACCACGCGACAGGTATGCCGAGGCGGCCGTCTACTGGGTCGACCGGGCGATGCAGAAGTTGCCGATCGAGGCTGGCTCGACACCGCACGGTAGCTCCGTCGTCGTCAGTGAGGACGGGCAATACATCGACAATATTCCGGCACCCATGGTGACAAGGGACAACGTTGACGATTCATCGCTGTGGGGCAATAAATGATCCCGGCAGGCCGGGCCACGGATATGTCGATGAAGGGGACAACGACGGTACCGAAAGGTTCAGACCTATGACCACTCCAGCCGTACAGGTTACTGAGGTCTCCAAGTTCTTCGGCGCCACGCGCGCACTGTCGAATGTCTCGCTCGCCGTCGAGAGGGGAACGTCATTGGCCCTCCTCGGGCGCAACGGCGCAGGCAAGTCCACTCTCGTCTCGGTGATCGCAGGACTATCGTCCCCGGACTCGGGTTCCATCCGGTTCGGCGATGGCCGACACGGGTCCGAGCGCGGCGTCGGATGCGTTTATCAGAAGAGCACTCTCATTCCTGGACTGACCGCAGCTGAGAACATCTCGTTGCACAATTACCCCCGCACACGGGCGGGCTCGATCGACTGGCGGCAGGTGCGGCGCAACGGTACGTCACGGCTGAACGAATGGAATTGCGGTCACGTCAGCAACAAACTGGTCGAAGACCTTGAGCCGGTCGAACGAAAAATCGTCGAGATAAGTCGGGTTCTGTCACTCGAGCCTGACGTCCTGCTCCTGGACGAACCGACCGCCGGGCTGGACTACGCCGGTTCCCAGCGATTGTTCAAACATATTCACGAGGCACGGGACCGTGGCGTTTCCATCATCTACGTCTCGCATCACCTCGAAGAAATTTTCGATGTCTGCCAGACGACCACCGTCCTGCGCGACGGAGAGGTTGTCCTCGACTGTAGTCTTGATGGTCTCAATGTCACCCACCTAGTCGATGCCATGGTCGGCGACGATCGAAGCGCCCAGAGGGTGCAGCAGCCGCCGGCCGTCTCTGCGAAAGAGCCGTTGCTGAGGGTGACGGGGTTGACAGGATCGCGCTTCGACGAGGTAAGTTTCGACGTCCGGCCGGGCGAATGCGTGGGTATCACCGGGCTGGACGGATCTGGGCACGTACAGATCGCCGAGGCGCTGTGCGGATTGTCTCGACCCGAAAGCGGCACAGTGTCCCTGTCAGGGACCGTTCTCAAAGCCACAGATGTTCGTGGCTGCATCGCGGCCGGGATCGGGTTCGTTCCGGAGGACCGCAACACGGGCGGTTTTGTGCCGGCCCTTTCGATCGCAGAGAACGCCACGCTTCCAGTTATGCGCCAAATCACCAATGTCCTGCGCGTGATCGATCGGAAGAAACGCGAATCCATTTATCAAGGGTTGGCCGACGATTGGGCAATTAAAGCGTGGGGCCCTGCGCAACCCGTCGGTGAGCTCAGCGGCGGTAACCAACAGAAAGTGGTTTTGGCTCGTGCGGTGTCGTCGGATCCTGACGTGTTGATTTTGATGAACCCCACCGCCGGCGTCGACGTTGCAGCAAAGCAGTCGATCTACGAAAGCGTCCAACATTTGGCTGCGCGGGGCAAATCGATCGTCATCGTCTCATCCGACGACGAGGACTTCTCGATCTGCCATCGTGCCATCGTACTGTTCCAGGGCCGGGTTCATCGAGAACTGATTGCGCCCTTCTCCGACACCGAACTCTCCACATCCATCCAAGGAAACTAAAATGACTCAAGTGTCTACGACAGCCGTGCCCGGCGGATCGGAACCGATCTCGGACTCCGCCAGGACTAGTTTTTCCCTGTCCGGCAAGAATTTGCAAAATATTGCCCTCGTGCCCGTGATAGCCGTGGTCTGTGTTCTCGGTGCGATAGTCAGCCCGCACTTCATGACTTCTACTAACATCATCGACAACGTTCTGGCATTGTCAGCGCCCTTGGCGATCCTCGTCATCGCAGAAAGCATCATCTTGATTGGCGGATTCTTCGATCTGTCGCTGCAGTCGACGGTAAGTTTCTCAGTGATCGTTCTAGCGGTTCTGATCGCGGCGCCCGCCACGGGCACCCGCGGATACGACCTGCCGCTGCCGCTCGCCCTGTTCATCACGTTTGCTGTCGTCCTATTGATTGGGCTGCTCAACGGTTTCCTGGTCTCTGTTCTGAAACTGAACGCCTTCATCGTCACCTTGGCGATGCTCATCCTCATCCAGGGTGTGACGCTGGGCATTTCGAACGGTCAGACCTACACCGAGCTGCCCGACTTCGTGCTGTGGCTCGGAAGCGGCAGCGTTCTGGGTCTGCCCATCCAGGCGGCTATTTTCATCGGAGCTTTCGCGATCGCTGTTGCAGTGATGCGGCTCACCCCAACTGGTCGCGGCATATACGCGATGGGCGGCAGTATCGAAGCCGCTCGAGCTGCCGGTCTGAATATCCGTCGACTGACCGTCGGGCTCTTCGTAGCCGGCAGTCTGTTGGCCCTACTCGCAGGTCTCATGCTCGCCGCCCAAACGTCTGTGGCGACCGGAACACTCGGCGACAACATCATCTTCACCGTCTTTGCCGCCGCCGTCCTCGGTGGTATCGACCTCAACGGCGGCCGGGGCACCCTCATCGGTGCCGCACTCGGTGTACTGCTGTTGAGCATCATTCAGAACATTCTGACCTTGTCCAACGTGCCGTCGTTCTGGATCAATGCTGCTTACGGAGTGATCATCCTGGGCGCCCTGCTGATCGGCCGTGTGTCGTCGATGATTTCGAATCTCCGTCAGTTGTCCAACCGCCGCCGGAGTGAGCATTACTCGGGTTCATCGTAGCTGCGTCTCGGTCCTTGCCTTCGCGGCGGCGGCGCTTGCCGCACCTGGGTCGCCAACTGCTCGACGCGCGGCCGCGGCGTCATTGACGGCGCCTCGCAACGGACCACGCGGTCGTCGCGAGACATATGAGAGGGGATCCGGCCGCGGTCACCGCCGGCATCCGACCGCCTACGTGAGGGAGGGCCCGATCATGCCACCGGAGGGTCCGTCGAGAGGGCGCTAGCCATGAGCATGGCGTTTCCCTCGGCGGCCGCCGGGGATGCGCCGCCACACGCGGTTCCGCCCTGTCGGCTGATTTGCCTCATCGGTGACGAGCAGCGTCACCGCCTAGAGGCCGTCCACGGTGGCATCGCACCTATCCTAACGAAAGTCCCGACCACCCCAGATTGCTTCTTCTGATGAACACGCGGGCAGAACCGCTCCGCGAGCGGCAATCGCTGCTGCGGCGGACCGATCTCCGTCGTACGGGGCTGTCGTCAGGTGCAATGTCACGACAGGTCCAGAAACTGCTGAAGGTAGGGAACACTGGAAACCGGAGTGGCGACAGGACGAGTCCCGGGCTTGCTGCTTGAGATCGATGGTGCTAGCGAGAAGCAACGAGTTCGTCCAGGTCGCAGCGGTGGCGACGCCTTCGGCTTCGAGTAATCGTCTGCTTCCCGGAGCCACGGCTGGCAACATGCCGGCGGATGCGGCCAGGAGGACGCGCCACGTGACGAGACCGGCGATGATCCAGCCGTCGAACAAGCCGATGTCCAGTCCAACCACTGTTGTTGCGGTGGCTGCGGCAGCGCGCTCCGCAAAAGCTGGTCTTACGACGGTGGGAATCAGAACACCAAGGCGATAGCGGAGACAAGTTCGACGACGAAGGAGCTGACCGCGAACGAGGGCAAGGGCCGTGAATTCGATGCTGCCGCCAGCAGCGCAGAGTGCACAGATTGCGCGCTCGCTCACAGACGAGCGTGTGTCGATCGGCCGACGGCACGGGAATGAGATGCCGACCGCGTGGCCGACCAGGCGACCGAGGCTCAGTTCTGCCGGACTCTGCTGTGCGCGGGGATTCTGCGCGTACTTGATCTCGGCCCTTCGTGGGGTCTGCTGATATTAACGGCTGCCCGGATCGGGACAAACGGGGAATCCGGAACTCTGGTAGTTGGTGATACTGGGTTCGTGATTCACCAGAACGCGATCGGACAGCGTGCGGATTTTCTCCAGTGATGCCATTGCATCGAGAGGAGAGACAAAGTTCGCGACATGCATCGGAATGGCAAAGTTGTCCAGTAGGTTCGCCGCATCGCCCGTCACACACAGCACGCCCTCAGCGGTGTTGACCAGAACGGACTGGTGTCCGGGAGTATGTCCCGGTGTTTGAATGACTCGGAGACCGCGGAGGACATCGTAGTCGTCAGAATCGACGATAGTGCAGTTGAGAAAGGTCAAATCGGGACCAGTCCAGTCGAGGTCATAGGTCCAGCACTGGGCATTGCTGGGTGCTGCACCGAACTCCCACTCAGCACGCGAGATGTAGAATTGGGCGTCGGGGAATGCAAGGTTGTTTCCGCTGTGGTCGTAATGCAGATGGGTATTTATGATCAGATCGACGTCGGTGAGCTTCCATCCAATATGAGCAAGCGCACCATCGATCTGTTCCTCAGCAGGCTGTAGATGCTTGTTGGTGACCGACCATTTCTCCGGATTCGACAAGCCGGTGTCGACCAAGATCTTGTGCCCGTTCCCCTCGATGGCGGCGATATACACCGGCAGATCGAGCATGGTCCCCGGTTCCGATCCGTAGACGGATTCACATCGATCGGCGTGGATCATGCCCACCCGGACGGCGTGAACTGTGTAACACGGCAGCATTGAGTCGGCCCTTCATGTCGCGGTCTTCGGATCACGTCGGATTGAACTACTCGCGACTCTGCCACCGAACACGGCGTGTCGACGACGACAGGCGCGCTGACCTCAATCGTCATCAGCCTGATCGCTCGAGTCGCGGCTCTCAGACGGACAGGTCGGTCGTGGGCGGGGTGCGGTAGGACGCGATTACTTCTTTGAGGCCCTCCCTGGAGATCCGAGCCTTTACCGCCTTGACGCTGTCGGTGGTATGGGCGATCGCGTCGTACTCCGGTGGCGTGGACAACGACTGTCGCGCGCCCATCGCATCCATGGAAGTAGTGATCGACGCTTTCTTCAACGCCAAGATGTCCGGCGGAGTCAGTGCAATCCGCTCGGCGAGCGAACGCACCCGGTCAAGCAGTTGATCGGCCGGCACGGCGTGGTTTGCCCACCCCCACTCGACGGCGGTGCGACCGTCGATGCTGTTACCCGGGACGAAAGTGATCTCCTTCGCGCGTTTGGGTCCGACAAGAGTAGCCCAGACCGGGGATACATAGCCCGCACCGACGGGAATTGTCACGAGTCCGATCTTAGCGTCCTCGGTGACGATGGTAATGTCGGTCATCGCGGCGAGTTGGCTGCCACCGGCGATGCAGTAGCCGTGGACCGCACCGATGATCGGTTTGGGATGATCCCACATTGCGATGTACCGATTAAGATTTCGTCGCATTCGGGCTAGGTCGTCCACCACATCGACCGGGGCGTCCGGTGCAACTTGGCCGAGGTCGTATCCGGCGCTGAAGCCTTTGCCCTCACCGCGGATCGCAATGACAGGTTCACCATTGTGTTCGAGCCAGTCGAGCGCCGCGGAGAATTCTTCGAGCATTTCTCTCGATAGAGCATTGGCCTTGTGGGGCCGATCGAGGATGATCCAGGAAATCGGTTTCTCGTGTTCGACACGGATCGTCGTGAATGTCGATGGATCGGATGAAACTTTCATGATTGCTGTCCTAAGAGATGTAATGGCCCGATGTTTGCGGACTGCGTGACGAGTGCACGCACTGTGGATGAACGTCAGCCGTTAAGTCGAGCTCCCGGTTGACGAAGCGACGAGCAGGTCGGGCAGCGTCCGGCCGATCAGAGTTTCTGCCTCTGTGACAATCAGATCGACCACCTCAGCGCAGCTCAGGACCTTCGAGACCAGACCTTGCGACTGACCCGCCCACCACATCCCATCGTCCATGCGACCGTCGGCAAGTACCGACTGCCGGCCACGGGCACCAGAGGCCAGTGCGGCAATGTCGGCGAAGGTGCTGTCAGGGCGGTCTTCGATCTGCCGAATTTCCTCCGAGATCGCGTTGCGGGCTACCCGCGCCGTGTTGCGGAACTTCCGGAACACCAGTGTCGTGTCGCGTTCGGTGTTGGCGACGATCTGGTTCTTCACGTTCGGGTGGACCCCCGCTTCTGTAGTCGCGACGAACCGGGTCCCCATATTGATGGCGTCAGCGCCGAGCGCCAGAGCCGCGGCGAGTCCGGGGCCGGTTGCAAAACCACCCGAAGCAATGATCGGCAGGTCCACTCTTGCCGCCACAGCGGGGATAAGCACCAACCCGGGTACGTCGTCCTCCCCTGGATGCCCTGCGCACTCGAACCCATCCACCGAGATGGCGTCGACCCCGAGGCGCTGCGCCGATTGCGAATGACGTACGGCCACGGCTTTGTGCACTACTTTGACGCCGGCTTTCTTGAGCGCAGGCAGGTGGGCGGACGGGTTCGCTCCCGCGGTCTCGACGATTCGGATCCCATTGTCGATGATGACCTGGCGGTACTCGTCGTAAGGTACTGGCGTGATCGTGGGCAGGATCGTCAGGTTTACCCCGAACGGGCGATCGGTAAGTTTTTGCGTTCGGACGATTTCCTCGTCGAGCAGTGCCGGGGTGGGCTGCGTGAGCGCGGACAGAAATCCAAGTGCTCCCGCATTTGCCACTGCGGCAATCAAGTCGGCTTTGCCGACACCGACCATGCCTCCACAGACGATCGGGTGCTCGATGCCGAACTCACGGGTGAAACGCGTGGTGATCATGTAGGCCGTACCTCCTGTTGCGCCGGTGCGCGGGTCATGTGTTCACGGGGAACTTTCGTGTTCACGGACGCTCAGGCGCGGCGAACACCGCTTCGCGGTCTCGGCCGACAAATGACCACGGCAACCCGACGACGTCGTATTTCCCCATGGCCGAACTGCGAACCGACTGGATCAGACCTGTCGAACGCAGGAATGAATCGGTGGCGAGATCACGCGCGCTCAACACGAGCGCGGCCGGGACGCCGAGGGCACGCAGGCGATCGTCGAGATCGGCAACCGATCCGATGTCATCAGTGGGATCCAGGTCGATTAGCTGACCCCGTCGAGTGATGGCCGGAAGCTGTTCGCCGACGATTGCCTCCAATTGTTCGACATCGGCTCTGTCGCGCAGCGACACAGCGGCAAGATCGTGGCCACCGTCGATACGAACGAAGACGTCGCCCCCGACCGCCGGGGCCCGGTAAGCGTCCTCGACGCTGACACCGTCGAGTTCGATGAGTTGAGCGGCGATCAGTTCCGCCATGGAGATGTCGACAGCAGCACTGGCGTCATGGGTCGGGGCCAGCGCCCAGGCCAGCACCCACGCGTTCAGCGCGACACTGGTCAGTACGTCGGCGACCGGAACGCCCATGTCGGCCATGTCGTTCAGCGGGTTTCGCGTAGACGCGGTGACACCGGAAAACGCATGCACGTTGTGCCCGTAGGCGCGATAGTCGGCCCACGGACCGACGCGCCCGAAGCCACTCGATGTCAGAGAAAGTTTTGGCGTCGGCTCCGCAGTCACTGAGGCAGCGTCGATCCCCACACTACTGGCTCGTCGTTTCGTGACATTTTGAATCACCACGTCGAATTTCGTTAAGTCGAGCGAGCTGCCCTGTTCGTCCACGGTGATGTCCATGCCGGTCTTGCTGTAATTAATGTGGTTGAAATAGCCACTACGGTTCAGGTCGGGTTCACCGGGTGCGAACGGGCCACGACGCCGGTAGACATCGAGTCGTTGAGGATCCTCCATTTTCGTCACTCGGGCGCCCATCGCCCCGAGCCAAGCAGCTCCCAGGGGTACTGCGAGTACGTTGCCGGCATCGAGAACTCGGAGGTCCTTCAGGTCGATGACTGTCTGCATCCGCGGCTCGGAAACCTTCCCCGCCACGTCGGTGACCACCGCGGGTAGTGGAAGCGCCGTGCCGGCATGGAACCCGGAGCACCGGCCGCTGTCGAGGGTGCGATTGATGAATGTCGACACCGAGTTGACCGAGGTGCATGGCACACCCGCACTCTGCAGTATCTTTTCGGCTTCAGCGGCGAGTTTGTCGCGCACCCAGTTCGTCATGGCGGCGTTGACTTCGTCCGGCCGGTCGCGGCCTTCTTCTAGGGTGGGAATGGAGTCGAGTCGCGGCGCGAGGGCGTTGCATAGCCCCTCCCACTGGTGCTGCTCGAGCACGCACACGTACACGTGCCCGTCTTCGCACTGGAAGAAGCCGGTCGGCGCGCCGTACCGAATACTACCGCCGCCGCCGGGGCAGTCGGCCAACACATGCCCCATCTCGAGCGCAAGGCCTGTGGAAACAAGTACGGCTTGAGCTGAGACATCGACATGGAGGGGTTCACGGTCGCGGCGAAAAGTGTGCAGCCCATGTAGTGCTGCCACCGCAAAAGCAATGCCGACCATGCGCAATCCGAGATGGCCAGGAGTCACGGTCGGTGGCAACGCCGCATCGAACCGGGCATGCGCCAGGAAGCCGCCGGATGCCTCGACGGTCAACTCTGAACCGCGGGCATTGCCGCGATCGCCGTCGATCCCGAACGAACTGACGGTAACCCAGACAGAACGGTTCGTGCGCTGCACTCGGGCGAGGTAATCCTCGGCCTGATGCGTGTCGTGTGCGTCCGGCGGGAACAGCCCGGGGATCACTGGTGCAGTCTCGATCCGATCGACCAGGACGATGTCTACGTCCGGCCCCGTCGTCGGGTCCTCGCCTGCTCCCACCGTGGCGCCGAACTGCCGCAGGGTAGCTTCCGCGGCTCGCATTGCCGCCGAGGTTCCGTAGCACTGGACGGTTACTCCGTGGAGCCACGTGATGGTTTCCACCGAGTCGGTCGTTACGGTCGCGGTGCTTGTGCGGACATCCACGTCCCACTCTCCTGACGTTCGTAATTATGAACGGACTTACGTAATGCTAAACCAGGTATAGCCGAGTGTGCTTCACCTTTTCAAGGGGGGTGGAGACGTCGGCGAACTGTCTGGTTGCCGCCCGCGGGCTGTTTGGCCTGCACAGGGGGCGGGTTGACATAGACCGCGTCCGAAAATATTCTTAATTGAGAACAGAGATTCGTAATTATGAACGCATGCACGTGGTCCGCCTTGGGTTCGACTCGCGGCGGCTCGATGCCAGGAGGGCACATGACCAAGACCGACTCGGCAACAAACTTCGGGGGCTCGGGACCACTCTCTGCAGGCGAGATCGGCGTCGCGGTCCAGAGCGCGAACATCCCCCCGCTGGTGATGATCGTCTACCAGTTCACTGGCGACCGGGCGTGGCTCTCCGACCGATATCGGCCGGCACGCATCAGGGGGTTGAACCCCCGAACCGACGGTGGTCTATCACCGGAAGCTCAGGCCGAGGTGCGCGCCGCGGCGGTCCCGGTCATCGTTGCACTCTCGGCCGGCGAAGAACCGGCGATCACTACCGTCGACGGTGACGAGATGGCTGAGCTGATTTCGTTCTTTCTCGGCGAAGACGTCGATTCCAGGTACGGGCCCATGCTCGGAGCGGAGATCGAACGCCGATCGAAGACCCGAGGTGCCCCACTCGCGCCGCCCGTCGAGACACCGGCCGGTCTTCGCGCGGCCGTCATCGGTCTCGGTCTCGCCGGGCTCGCTGCAGTGAACATGCTGCAGACGATGGGTATTGAGGACTACACGGTTTTCGAACGTGGCGACGACGTCGGAGGCGTGTGGAGTGTCAACAAATACCCGGGTGCTGGTGTTGACACTCCGAGTCATCTTTATACGTTCTCGTTCGCGTACCAAGACTGGGCCCGTCATTTCGAGCTTCGTGACGAGCTGCATGCCTACTTTGTCGATGTGTTCGACCGACTGCAGGTGCGCGAACACGTCCGCTTCGGTACCGAGGTCATCCGGCTCGACTACGACGAGAACACCGCCATCTGGACGATCACGGCCAAGGAGCCCTCGGGCGCAACTGAGACCCACACGGCCAACATCGTGCTGAGCACCGTCGGTGCGCTGAACAAGCCGAAGCTGCCACAGCTGCCGGGATTGGACGCCTTCCGTGGTCAGCAATTTCACTCCACTCACTGGCCCGACGACATCGATCTGAGTGACAAGCACGTCGCGATCGTGGGCGCTGGCGCCAGTTCGCAGCAGATCGCGCCAGCCATCTCCTCCCGCGCCGCAAACGTCACCATCTACCAGCGGTCGCCGCAATGGGTCGCCCCCTTCCCTCTATTTCGTCAGGAGATCGGCGAAAGCCAACGACGACTGCTCGCCAGCACACCTCTCTTCCACGCTTGGGCGTGGCTCGAGCAGTTCTGGCAGTTCGGCGACACGGTCATTCACCACTTGCGTATCGATCCCACCTGGCAACACCTCGACCGCTCGGTCAACGAACGCAACGAGGGTCAACGTCGATTCTTCACGCGGTACATAGAGGAAAAACTCGAGAACCGGCCCGATCTCGTGGCGAAGGCCGTTCCCGACTACCCGCCCTTCGGCAAGCGAATTCTGTTGGACAACGGCTGGTACGACACACTCAAGAGGGACAATGTCGAGCTCGTGACCAATAGTGTGACCGAGGTCGATGCCACTGGCATCACCGACTCCCAGGGACAGCACCGCGATGTCGATGTGATCGTGTGGGCCACCGGTTTTCACGCTGACCGATTCCTCGACTCAATCGATGTCTACGGCCGCGGTGGTCGCAGACTGCGAGATACTTGGGGCACCGATGACCCGAGGGCGTACCTGGGCGTGTCGGTACCCCACTTCCCCAATTTCTTCATGCTCGGTGGACCGGGATCATTTCCGGGCAGCGGTTCGGTGATGTATGTAACAGAGGTACAGGCACGCTACGTCCGCGAACTCTTGGGCAAGATGTTCGCCGAAGGCACCACAGCCATTTCTGTGACCGAAGAACTCAATGACCGCTATAACGCGGAAATGGACGAACTCCATGCGAGGACCGTCTGGAGCCACCAGGGTTTCAGTACGTACTACCGCAACTCCAAGGGGCGGGTCGTGTTCATCATGCCATTCACCAATTTGGAGTACTGGGAGCGCGTGCGAGGCGCCAGCCTCGACGATTACGAACGACATGGGGTTGCCTACGTCCCTGCCGCCAACGCTACGGCGTCAGTCTGAACGCGGGGGAGTGCATGAATTTCACGACCCTCGGGTGGGAGGTCGAGGACGGAGTTCTGACGCTGACGCTCGATCGACCCGATCATCTCAACGCCTTCGATCTCACGATGGCAAACGAACTCGTGCGTGCTTTCGAGAGGGTACGAGTCGACAACATGGTGCGCGCGGTTGTGGTCACGGGAGCCGGACGGGCGTTTTGTGCGGGCATGGATCTATCGACCGCAGGGAACGTCTTCGGACTCGACGAGGAGGCCAATCCCACTCCACAAGCACTGCGCAATCATCTCACCGAGGCTCCGTTCCAAGATGGCGTCCGCGATGCCGGTGGAAAAGTGACCTTGGCGATCCACGCGTGTGACAAGCCTGTGATCGCGGCGATTAACGGTGCTGCCGTGGGTGTCGGAGCCACGATGACACTGGCTATGGACGTACGCCTGGTGTCGACCGAAGCCCGTTTCGGGTTGATCTTCGGACGACTCGGCATCGTCCCCGAAGCTGCGTCCTCCTACTTTCTGCCTCGGATCGTCGGTATCTCAAAGGCGTTGGAATTGGTTTACGCAGCAGACATCTTGAGCGGTGACGAGCTTGTCAAAAATGGGCTGGCGCGGTCTGTCCATGAACCCCTGGACCTGGTTTCAGACGCGGTGGCGTTGGCCCACAAATTCATCGACGGTCGGTCGAACGTGGCGTTGGCGCTGTCGCGGCGATTGCTGTACGCAGGTGCCGGGTCGACCGATCCGTTGCAGGCCCACCGACGTGACAGTCTCGCTATGTGGCATACGTCTAGGGGGGACGGCAAAGAGGGGGTGGCGGCCTTCCTGGAGAAGCGGGCACCCGTCTTCACCCGCACCGCAGCCGATATACCCGAACTCGACGAATGAATGGCGAACGCGTGGAATGTTCTGTCATGAGCAATGAACTGCTGTACTCGGTCGAAGGCCACGTCGCGTACCTAACCCTCAATCGTCCCCGCAAGCTCAACGCGATCGACGCTGCACTCGACGAGCAGCTCGCGGCGCGTTGGGACGAGGTCGATGGCGATCCGGACATCTGGGTCGCTGTGCTGCGGGGAGCCGGTGACCGGGCATTCTGTGCCGGCGGCGACATCAGTGGCAGCACCGATACATTGCCGGCGCGTATCGCCCTGGGTGGAGGTCTGACCGGCATCGGCGGACCCCTAAGGCACCTTCGCCCACCCCTGGTCGCCGCCGTCCATGGTCATGTCCTCGGCGGCGGATTCGAACTGGCGATGTGCGCCGACATCATCGTGGCGGCCGACGACAGCCAGTTCGGACTACCCGAAGTGCGGGCGGGAATCATCGGCGAGGCGGGCGTGGTACACCGGGCGGTCCGGCAACTGCCACATCGAGTTGCGATGGCGATGATTCTGACCGGTGAGACGTTGTCGGCGCACGATGCGCTGCACTTCGGACTCGTCAACGAGGTCGTACCCCGCGCTCAGCTTGCCCAAGCCGAGAAAAGATGGGTCGACAGACTGACCGCGTCTTCGCCGTTGGCGCAGCAGGCGGCAAAGCAAGCAGTCCTCGCGCGCGCAAATCACCCTCTCGAGACGGCCCTTTCGACAAAGTTCGAGGCGATCGAGGCCTACGCCGCATCCGATGATGTCCTTGAGGGTCGACTTGCCCGCGCGGAAAAACGTGTGCCGAGGTGGACCGGCCGTTAGCACGTGACGCTTGCTTCACAGGTACAGGCACCGCGAATGCTTGTACGATATATTGAATGCTGGCGGGCGTCGCAACGGAGGAAGCATGCAAAGTGGAGCGGTTGCGTCGATCGCGGCCGAACATCGAACGGTGTCACGCGTGATGGGCATTATCGAGGCGGTGGCGGCAGCCGAGCCTCGCGGCCTTAAACTCGGTGAGCTGGCTGAGATGCTGGGGGCACCCAAGTCGTCGGTGCATGGGCTCGCAAAGGGTTTGGTGGCCTTGGGGTACCTGCGTGAGAACGAGATTCGTTATCAGACAGGGCCCGCTCTCCCGCTCTTGATGCCCACTGATACCGAGGCATGGAGACTACGTGTTGTCGTCGAGCAGCTGACCATCCTGCGCGACAAGTGGGGCGAGACCGCGATGGCCGGCATTCTCGTCGGAGAATCGGTGGTCTACGTTCAGTCGGTCGAGTCTCCGCAAACCCTCCGCGCATCGGTGCCGCTGAACACTCGGGTTCAGCTGTGGCCAGCTAGCAGCGGCAAGTGTCTCCTGTCGGCGATGCCGCAGAAGCGCCTCGAGAACTACCTTGATCGAATTGGGCTGGCTGGTGAGGAGCGGGCTGATGCTATCGACGAGTTGGCGCAGGTGAGAAAGCAAGGTTTTGCCCTGAACCTGGGCGGCACTGCCGTCGGTATGTTCGGAGTGGCCAGCCCGATCAAGCTGCCTGCGAAGCCTGTCACTCAGACGATTGCCGTGACTGGACCGGAGGCGCGGTTGGCGGGGCAGTTGGAGTCCCTTGCTCTCGACGTCAAGGCCGCGGCGCAATCCATCGCACGCGCTGGCTGAAACTGAGACCGACCGGAGCCCGACGGTCCGGCAATCTTTGCGTCTTACCTTCTTCGCGCCCGGCGGCCGTTCGATCGTGGCGAGTCGAGCTATTGGCATTTCATCAGAAGCGTCACAGCGGGATACAGCAAATTCTCTCCGAAGATGCGCGTTATGTTGTGCCCGTCCTTATTTCGACGTTGGGTCGAGTTGCCGACGTAAAATCTTCCACCGCGATGTGGCGTGGTGTGCGGCCGGATCCACGTTCAGCTCGAGGACACGCTCAATAGGGACTTCCACGTCGGAGAATCCAGGCGACCGGCTCGGCAAGTCGTCCTGCATCGACTACTGAGCTTCACATCGTGATGGTTCCGCACGGCTATGCGCCTGTGCTCAAGACCAGGGTGCTGAGTCGGTACCGAGCTGTCAGCCGGCTGAGCGCGCACCCGCCAGTCTGCAATTGCTGGTGTCAGCGATACGTCAGTCGGAACGGCGATAAACGATCCGCCAAGTGCACTCCGATGCGTTGATCTACACCGTCAAACCGATACGGTTCCCCCGGAGTCGGACGAAGGCAGAGGCGCGAACAGCAGATCATGCTCGTCGCGGCGCGCCAGTGCCCACGATGGATCAATCTCAAGGAAATCGGCCGTGTTCTGCCGGCGCATCCAGTCGAAGACGCAGTCTCGTCGCATGATTCGCCACCCACCGTGATCCCGGAATGAGAAGGTGTCGACGTATCGGCTCATCACTGTCATGAACACCGGCTCGTCCCCGACTCCGGCAAACGGGTCACCGCTCGACGGATCGACGAGTTGCATGCTCATGCAGTAACTTTCCACACGCGCGAACCGATGATCGTCACTGAAGACTACTGACACATTCGTCACCACGTGTGTCGAAGACAGTACGTGTTCGTGCCGTCTGCTCAGCCAGGCGATCAATCCCTCTGCGTCACCAACGTACGCTCCGTGCGCGTCGACCGCGCCCACGTGGTAACAGTCGCGGATCTGATCCCACGCTCGCCGGTCCACACCCTGGCAGTAACGCAACAACACCTTGGTGATCGCACGCTCGGCCAACAGTTCCTGTAATTCGATGTTCGAGTCGGTCATCGCAGAACTCCACTCACCGGCGAAGCTGGAGCCGTCACAGGATCGAGGCCCGCTGCGGCTCGATTGAGATTGATGGTGCGCAACAGACCCGTCTCCAGGTTGTATCGGCTCGTGTACCCGATCTCGTTCGCCGCCCGCGTGCCGTCGTATCGACGCGTCCACGCATACGACGAACCGGGCGGCAGCGGGGCATCATCCATGACCAATTCGAGTGGAGCATCCGGGAAAAGCGTGGCAACGAAATCAAATGCGTCGGAAACTTTTCGAAAGTCACCGCGGGTGATGTAGTTGGTCGAACCGGGGTCGGTGTAATCAAGCGCTCTGACGAACGCCCTTGATGCATCCTCAAGATAGAGGAAATCCATCGGACGTGCTCCGAAGGGCACCAAAACCTCTCGGCCGCTGCCGATCGCGGGTTCGAGCAGCATGCCCGACATCCAGGAACTCCCGCCACCGCGACCTGCTTTGATGTGCTCACCGTAGCCGTATGCTCGGGTCAGCCGTAAGCCGGTCAAGCTCAGACCTGTGTTCTCGGCATAGCGCCACGCCAGTTGTTCCCCGAACACCTTCGTGGCTCCGTAAATGAACGGGGGGTCGTAGGGTGAGTCGTCTCGTATGAATCCGTCGGCGCCGCCTGACTTGTCACCGAAGACATCGACACTACTGGCCCACACAACCTTCGACAGACCATGCAGTGCCGAAGCCTCGAGGATGTTTGCCATTCCGACAAGGTTCACACTGGCGGCCAGCGGGGGATTGGCTTCGACGCCTGCCGAGAGCAGTGACGCGAGGTGAATCACTTTCGTCACGCCATAACGCTCCATTGTGTCGCGGATCGCCGCCAAGTCGACGACGTCGCCGACGACGATATCCACCTTGTCGCGCAGGCCCCCTCCAACGAGGTCGTCCACGAACTGTAAATCGGGTGGGAAGAGGTCCGACGGGTCGCCTACCCCGCCGAAGAACCCGTACAGGACGACCCGCTCGCCTGCGTCGAGGAGGTCGCGGACGATATATCCCCCTACGTGGCCGATACCGGTCAGCATGATTGTCATGTGATCGTCTCCATTCTCCCCGCGGGGTGATCCAGGTCGTACGCATATGAGCATAGGCGTTCATAAGTACGAATGACGATACGAGTGCGATCGGCTGCCGTCAAGACCAACTGGAGTCGCCACACCCGCGCGGCTGTCGAGGTCGGGGTTCGCGACTTCTGGTTCGTACGGCTCGATCTCGATGACCACACCGATGTACTCGTCGGCGATGCGGATGCGCACAAATGAGTTTGAGAAGAAAAGTCAGGGCAAGCTGCGGGATTGGGCGAGCAGGAGGTGTTGGCGACGTCGGCTGGACCCGGTCGGTCCGCTCGTCGACGTCGATGTGGTCGGACCTGATCGGAACCCGTCCTGGGGTCGACCACGGTCACCAGTCTCCGCGGTTGTCGCCCACGCACAAAGCCCATCGGGGCACGTGTGGAGTCAGGGATTCGCGGAGCTTTCCGGGCCGTGACGGCAAACCCTGCATGATGAAGTGGCGGTCCACGGCCGTTGAGACGCAGACGTCTTCTGTTTGGTAGAGCCTCCCCGACGAGCCGGCCGGAGCGTTCTCGCAAGTGCCACCCAGCCGCCGGTCGGCTCGAGCGAGATGTTCGAGTCAGCGTCGCGCTCTGTCGGTACTCATCGACCGAGCGAATTCTGTTGCGATAGTGCAAGGGGGAGCAGCGATGGTTCGGCAACGCCGTGAACCCTGTACGAGTGTCCGGCCGCCTTCACCACGGCGGCGGACCGACGGTGGGCGACTTCGTGAACCCATGTACCACCGAGTCGAATTACCGAGCGAGACGGGATGCGCTGAATACGGGTCCTCAATCGAACGCACCGTGTTCGGGCTCGCTTGACGTACGGGTCGGGATTGCTGTCGTCCCTTGGTGCGGAAAGTCATCGAGCCCGGGTCGACGTGCTGCCGACATGAAACAGGCCCCCGGCGCCGGCGATCTTCTCGACCTCATGCTGAGCACCGCGGAACCGGCAGCCGGGTAGTCCGACGAAAGCGCACCGCGCTGTGGTCGAATCGCGATGTCCAATTCGAACACGCGGGCAAACTGCGAGGCCTACAGCGCATGGTCGACGAGACGTTGCTCCTGCGGCCGGCGGCGCCCGGTGACGACCGGAATCCTCGCCGACCCGATACCCGATGGCGGATGAACACCCCTTCGAGAATGGCGAGCGGGCATGTGTAGTGCCGATTCGGCTCCTTCGCAATACGGCGTGGAGTGATGATCCGGCATGTACCGACCCGGATTGTGAGGAGCGCAGTCGCATGTCGGCAACGTTCGTTGATCGGTGCAAGCAAGCGCAACTGGGCACCGCGCCCGCTTCGGTCAGTCCGTCTGGCACGGGGTCTTCGACGAGACATTGACCCGGAGTCCGTGGCATTCGTCCGCGCGGAACCACCGTCGGTCCGATCAGACTGCGTGGCTCCGACTGCGACGGCCTTCGGCAGGAGCGCACCGTGTTCTTGTTTGAAGTCACGTGATCAACCGTTGTATTGCCCGTGGGTACGACGGCCACCGACCACTTCGCCGCACGTACGACGCCAAGACATGAACCGGAAGCGCCATCCGCGCGTGCGTCCCAGGCCTGCGGCCTGCGGCCTGCGGCCACAGTCGACTGCACCAGCCGACTGTGGCCGACGTCATTCCTCGCCGGAGACCCGACGACCGAGTCCCATCGATCCAACCGGTACGTCGTTGGATGTCGTCGGGCCCGGGCCAGTGTCTTGACCGTCGCCGGACCGAGACTCCTCGGAGATCTTGCGGAGAGCCTCCCTCGACGTGTCGACGCGGGCAACGACGTAGAGCAACGTGGCCATCACGTACATGCCGGAGAGAGCAAGGATCACCCCGATGATGCCGGCAAGGTTGTACAGCCACAGAACGATGAAAGGCGAGAAGATCAAGGCGACACGACCGACGGTCTGAGTGAGTCCGCCGCCGCGGAATCGGAAAGCGGTGGGAAAGAATTCGGGCACCGTTCCGAGGCACATCGTCAAGAACGATGCAGCCATTGCCACCAGGACGAAACCGATGACGACGATCAGCACCGGCTGCTGCATGAAGGGGTAGATTCCGGCGAAGATCGCGGCGAGCGTTCCGAAGATCACGATGCTCTCGCGTCTACCGATGCGGTCTGCGATCAGCACGCACAGAAGCGGCCCGACGACGTACCCGGACATGATCGCAGCGTTGAAGCCCAGAGATCGGGACACCGTGAGCCCCTGGTCGACGAAGAAGGTGGGCATCCACCCAGTGATCACGTTGGAACCGAATAGACAGATGACGGTGAGGAACAGGGCCATCGCCGTCCGGGCAATCACGGGGCGGGAGAACAGCACTGTGATCGGCACCCAGTCCGCATTCTCGTCGACGGAGGTCGACGTCGCGTCAGAACTCGACTGTGTCTGCGTCACAGTGTTCGGCGTCCCGTTCTGCCGTTCGATTTCGCGCATGACCGCTTCGGCTTCCTCGTACCGCCCGCGTGACTGCAACCATCGCGGCGACTCGGGCATCGAACGGCGCAACCACCATGCGACGAGCGCGCCGACACCCCCGATCACGAACATCGCGCGCCACGAGAAGGCGGGGATCACGAGCCATCCCGACACAGCGGACACCGTCACCCCGAGGCCACCGAAGAAGCCGAGAATTCCGAGGTAGCGACCGCGACGAGCACGAGGAATGAATTCGGTGATCATGCCGTAGCAGATGACGTACTCGGCGCCCATTCCGATGCTCATGAGGAACCGCAGGGCAATGAGTATCTCCATGTTGGGCGCCAGCGCGGCGCACAGTGCAAGCACCGCGAACAAACCCAAGTTGAACTGGAAGGCGAAACCGCGACCGACACGGTCGCTGAGCCAACCCGCGAAAGCGGCTCCGATCGCCAGCCCAGCGAAGGTGAACGACAGAAACAGGGAATTCAGTTCCAGTGTCGAGAAACCCGAGGGAAGCATGGATGCCAGAACCGCAGCTGAGAGCTTGTTGTCGAAAGCATCCCAGAACATCCCCAGTCCGACGAGAATGATCAGTCGTCGATGGAACTTACCCAGCGGGAGGTTGTCGAGCCTGCTCCCCGCGTCGATGTGTGTATCCACTGCCAGGATCCTTTCGTCGTCGAGCTGAACGCGGGACGCATACCATCGCGGATTGTCGACGGCAGACGGCTATGGAGCGTGTGTGCAGCTCGTTCGTCAGGTTTGCTTTTCTCGGGTCGGTTTCGTGTCCAGGGAGGACCACGAAGAGTGGGGTGGAGTCATCCGACTGACTCGGTAATCCCGCGGATCACGCGCGCCCGTCGGCCGCGATGTGGGTCATGCTCAGTTACACAGTCGGCCCGCGATGTAGTCCGGATCACTCTGCGCCATTCGTCCATTAATTCGTCTCACGCCTTCGATGTCCAATAGCGTCAGTCGATCGCGGTTATGGATTCGGCTGATCGATGACGTCGACCAGCAGATTCGCGATGCTCCGTCATCGGGCGACGCAGGTAGGGTAAGAAAATAGTCGACAGGCGTTCCTTGGTTCACGAATCCAGTCGTCATGATTCCGGCGACTCAGTGGTTCGTGCGCCTCGCCTCGCCTCGGGGAGTCGCCGAAGCTGCCGGTTGATCGTCCGAGTCCGTGTCGGGGCCAGACACGGTGAACTGCGTTCCCGAGCTGAGGTTCTGAGGCTGGCGGCAGGGCTGGTTCACGAGGCGCTCGGTTCGATGGAACGGCGACCCTCAGTGGTTCAGTGTGTCCAGGGTCGCGGAAGCGAATTCACGCACAACACGGTCCCATCGCCCGAGCAGACCGAGCAGGTTCTCCCCGTCCGTGCGGTACGACGGCAGCTCACGCTCGACGAGGTCCAGAACACTCGTCCGCAACTCGGTGTTGATGTTGATCTTGCCGACGCCCATCCTCGTCGCTCTGACGAGGTCTGGGGTCGGTATTCCGGAAGCCCCGTGGAGCACGAGTGGGACGGAGGTATGGGTGCCGATGTCGCGGAGCAGATCCCATTGCAACTGCGGCTCGCCGCTGTAGGTTCCGTGAACATTGCCGATCGCCACGGCGAGCAGGCCGATTCCGGTTCGAGAAACGAAGTCTGTGACCGACGACGGATCGGTGAGGCCCGTACCGGGTTCGATGACGGGGGACGCCGCGAGAGCACGGTCCTCGTCGCCCGGAAGGCCCCCCAACTCCGCTTCCAACACGATGTCCGGTCCGACGATCTCGCGTGCCGCGCGTACCAGCGCGATGTTGTTCTCGTAGGAGAGTGACGAGCCGTCCACGAGTACCGAATCAGCTCCTGCAGCAACGGCTGTGGCGATCACATCGAGGTTGGCGGCATGGTCGAGTTGTACGGTGACCGGGATGTCGGCGTCGTCGGCGAGACCACGCAGAGCCGTGATGAAGCGGGCACCGTGCTGGGCCGCGGCTGTCTTGGGGGCGATCAGCAACGTGGTGCCGCGACGGGAGGTCTCTGCGGCCGCCACGACGCCCATCGCTGTGGTGAAGTCGTAGCAGGTGAACGCAGGGACGGCTGATCCCCGCCTCAGTGCGTCCGCGACCAGATCATCGAGTCGGGCGCGCATCAGGGGGTACCTCGACGAACCCGAGCGGAGGATCCGCGATGTCGGCTCATGCTGGTCCGCTGACGGCGTGGTCGAATGTGTTGCTCAGCTTCCTGGTGACATCGACCAGTGACTGATCGTCGCCGACGTTTCCGGGAAAAACGACGTACGGGATCCCTCGGCCTGGACCCGCTGTCGGCTCCCACAAGGAGACAATTCCGGGCAGCATCGGTCCTCGGACGATCGCGTGTCGAATCTCCATGCCGTACGTCGCGACGTCCGAGGACGTTATTCCGCCCTTGGCGATGACGAATCGGGGGGGAAAGGCCGCAAGGGTGCGCTTCACCACGTCCACGACCGCGGCCGACACGGTGCGCGCAATCTCCAGGCTCGAGGTTGCGTCGTCGGTCCTGACAAGCTTTCGGCAGGTATGGACGATGACATCGCCACGGTGCAGGCCGTCGATGACATCCGCGACGATGCCGTCGACATAGGGGTTGTCCGTTGCGGTGTGGCCGGCAATGAGTAACTTCTCGACGTCGATCTCGATGACGCGCGCCGACTGATGGACCGATGTGAGGGCATGGAGTTGGCGGGTGGTGACGGCGACGTGAGAGCCCACCACGATCAGTCCGCCGGTCTCGGTGGGAGCGGAGGGGCCGAACACATCGTCCGAGACGAGTGCGGCGCGGACTTCCTGGCCGATGCGGGCACGGACGAACGGCGGACCGACTCTGTAGAGCAACTTTTTTCCGCGGCGTTCGGCTTCCTGCAGTCCCAACGCAAGTGCGCGAAGATCGTTCTCGGTGACGACGTCCGCGACGATCGGCGTGGAGTCGGTCGCAGGCGCGATCGCGTCGGCGATCGCGTCAGCCGAGACGAGTGGATCCCGCGCCGCGGAACCCGCTCGAATGATGTGGAGATCCAGAACGATCACGGACTCGGCGAGATAACGACCTTCGGACTTCTCCTCTATGTACTCGGGCAAGGACGAGGAAACGAAGCTGAAACTCGCATCGTCCGCGAATTCGGTGTCCCCGACGGGAATCAGGCTTCCCGCATCGGTGCCGGTACCCCGCATGTAGTGCACCGCGCCGATGGTGATCCGACCTGCTTCCGGAAACGCGGGGACGATCACTACGCCGTCGGTACCGTCGCCGGTCACGGTCTCCACGGTGGCGGCGATGACATCGGGTTCGAGCGGATAGTGTCCGCGAAGGGTCGAGTCACCGCGGCTGACGAACGACAGGGTCACGCCGCCGTCGACAGTGGCGGCTGCTGCCAGCGCGTTTCGGACTATCTCCTCGTTTCGGGTGGCTGCTTCGGCGGGGCTCACGCTACGTGTGTTGGTCAGGACATAGACAGCGGGCTTGCTGCCTTCATCGCGAATGTGGCCGAACGCCCACTCGAAATCATCTGTCTCCCAACGTGTGAGTACCGGTACATCCCACACGGACTGGGTGCCGGTGGGATCGTCGTCGAGGACGACCAACACACGGGCACTGACGCAGTCTGGCGTGTTGCTCTCTGATACCGCCGAGGCGGAGACCACGACCTCGTCGGGATAAGCGGACAACACTTCATGTTCGAGCAACACTGCGTACTCCATGGGGACAGATGATTCGGTTCCTCGGTTACGAGGCAGGACAACTCTGATCTGTTAGACGGTCAACTGCGACACGCGTTGCGCGAGGTAGTCGACACCCATACGAGGGCTGGACAACACGGGCACGCCTGTCTTTTCCTGCAGGACCGGGGCGAGGCGATTCATCGAGGCTTGTGCGAGGACGATCAAGTCGACTCTGTCGGCCAGGTTCGTCGCCTGCTCTACGATCAGGGCGTCGTGCTTCTCACGGTCGCCTGCCATCAGAACCGCGAAAGCACCCTCGCAGAGTTGTTGTTCGATCTCCACGGCGCGGCCCAGCGTCGCGGCGCTGTCTGCGATGAGGTCCGACGTCGGTCCGAGCGTCGTCGGCACCGTTGCCAGCACCCCGATTCGTCTGCCCTCGGTGGCTGCCCGCAGTGCCATTGCCTCGTCGATCTTGACGACAGGTGTCGCGACATTCTGTGCAGCCACATCGAGAGCCGGGCCGAGGGACGAGCACGCGGAGAAGATGATGTCGGCGCCTGCTGCCTCCGCGGCCTGGGCGAGATGTGTCATCCGCAGCTCACTGGTGGTCGAGATCCCCTGCTCGCGTACGACCGTGGCCAGAACGTCGGAATCCACGAAGTGCATGACTTCTGCGTCGGGTATCAGTTCTGCGATCAGATCGTTGATGACAGGCTCCACAGAGACGAACACGAAGCTGGTGTGAAGAATTGCGATTTTCTTGGTCACGTTGTCTTCTTTCGCGATGGTGGTGTCGGCTCGAGATCAACGCTGCGTCGTGTGTGATGGTTCGGTGAACCCGTTCCATTCCGCACTGCACAGGTCACGAAACCGAGGTCGTGACTCAGCCGACCTGAGCGAGACAGGGACGTCGACCGGTCACGACGTTCGGATCGCCCGAATCGTCCGAGAGCGATGGCACAGGTCCCTTTCGTCCCGGATGTGCGGTCGGCCGACACTCATTAACCGCCATCATCGTGTCGAGTGTCCAATATCGGTATGTGATGGGCCTTATAGCTTGACTGGATCTACATCGGTCCGAGCCGCGCTGCGTCGACGACGCGGGCTGCGTCTCGACGTACCTCCCGACCACCGGTGTATCGACAGGCCCGACAGTCGATGCCTGAGGGGTGCCTTGCCGGAGCCCTCACTGTCAGGGTCTTCCTCATCGCGCGCGAACGTGGTCACCTGTGTGTGCAGCTCCTGCTGGTGGACGGTTTGAGAAAGACTCCCCCGGAACCGGTCGGTGCTCGAATGAGTTCGCCGGCCCCGAAAACCGCCGATCACAACGCGAAACATATATCGAAGGGATCCAGCTGATGGTCAGCACACGAGCATTCGCCGACAAGGTCGTGTTCATCACCGGTGCCGGAGCCGGCATCGGAAGAGCCGTGGCAGAGGCATTCTCGGTCCAGGGAGCTGACGTGGCCGTTACCGGCCTTGATGAGGACTCTCTCCGCGGAACCGCCGAGATCGTCCGCTCCCACGGCCGTCGTGCGCATGTGGAGGTGTGCGACGTGTCGGATGGCGCGCAGGTTGCTGCCGCAGTCGCCTCGACGGTCCAGGCGCTGGGCGGACTCGACATCGCGGTCAACAACGCGGGCGTGGAACAACCGACCACGCCGCTACACGAGACCGACGAGGAGGACTTCGATCGCATCATGAGCGTCGATCTCCGCGGAGTCTTCCTGTCGATGAAGTACGAGCTTCCCATGATGCTGGACAAGGGCGGTTCGATCGTCAACTTCTCCTCCGGTGCGGGCGTGGTGGGAATCCGCGAGCAGGCGACCTACGCCGCAGCCAAGCATGGCGTGATCGGTATGACGAAGTCCGCTGCGCTCGAATACGCGGATCGGGGCATCCGTATCAACGCGATCTGTCCCGGAATCATCGAGACTCCCATGATGGGCCGATTCTCCGGCGGCACACCCGAAGGTCGCGCTCGAGTCATCGCGCAGGAACCCGTCGGACGGATGGGCAGGCCCGAGGAGATCGCGTCAGCAGTGTTGTGGTTGTGTTCGGATCTGGGCGGATTCACCATCGGTCACGCTCTGGTCGTCGACGGTGGGCAAACAGTGGGCATCGGTTGATGGACACTCGGCGGCGACCGCCAGTACGCGAAGGTGTAGAGCGGCCTTCGAGGGACCTACGCTCGTCACGTCGAAACCCGTGCCCCCACGCGAGCTGTCCGGTCACGAGCGAGCGCACAGCGTTGTCGCCGGGTGGCCGCGTGCCTGTTCGATGAGTGCCGAGAGGTCCGCAGCGCCGTGGCTCGTCCCGTTGTGTGCGTCCGCGAGTCTTCTCCAGTCGGTGTACGTTGCCGTCCGAGTTCTGTTGTCCTATCGCGTGCTCGAGCTCGACGGCGGTGGCGCAGCGGTCGGCGCTTTGACCGCCGCGTATTCCCTCGCGCCCCTCCTCATAGCCATTCCTGTGGGTCGAGTCGTGGACGGGCGTTTCCTGTCCGTCACTCTCCGGGCCGGCGCGATCGTCAGCGTCGTAGCAGTGCTCGTCATCGCTGTGGCCGACAGCATCCCTGCGCTCGCGGTCGGCAGCGTCGTGCTCGGCGTGGGGAATCTACTGACGATGGTGGCGTCGCAGTCATACATTCCGCACCACGGAGACGACGCGCGATTCGACCGTCGGTTCGGGACGTTCTCACTGTGGGTGTCGGTCGGTCAGACGGGTGGCTTACCCGTGGCAGGATCGGTCGCGTCCACGAGCGTGGGAACTACGGGCGCGTTGGTGGTCATGGCCGCGATCGCGGGCCTCGCCTCCGCGGTCACGTTCATTCCCGGGCTCGACACGCCCGCGTCGACCGTTCCGACATCGTCAGCGGTGCGTCAGAGCACGACCTCCATGCTCGCGGATCGCGGAATGCGCGCTGCAATCTTCAGCAGTCTCATCGTCTTGTCCTCCATCGACCTCTTGGCCGCGTACCTGCCTCTTCTCGGTGATGCACTGGGGTGGTCGGTCCTCACAGTGACCGTCGTGCTCACGGCACGATCTGTCGCCTCGATCGTCTCGCGTGTCCTTCTTCCGCGGTTGCTCGATCGAGTGCCTCGGCGCGCGCTTCTCATCGCAGGCACGGCTGCCACCGCCGTACCCGTCGCCGTCCTTCCCCTTGCAGAGCATCCCGCGTTCGCCGCCGTGTCGATGTCGATCGCAGGGTTCTTCTGGGGAATAGCTCAGCCCTTGACCATGACGTGGGTTGCCAGTTCGACGCTGCCGTCGAGCCGCGGCGCGGCATTGTCACTGAGGATGACCGGCAACAGGTTGGGTCAGGTTCTCATCCCGGCCGCTGCCGGACTGCTGGTGTCTGCCACTGGGATCGGCGCCGTCTTCATCGTCACCGGTGCACTTCTGTCCTTGGCTGGAGTCTCTACATGGCGCAACACGAGCAACGGTCGTTGACGCCGCAGTCTTTTCCGTACCGCAACGTGCGCCCCCCGGCGGGGCGCGCCTCCACAGGCATTCCCGCACCAGAATTGGGGTGTGCGATGGTCGCCGTGGTTCGCGAGGGGTTCCCCGACAGGGACTCCCATCACTGTGCTCGCGTGCATACCGTCAGAGCCCACGACGACACGTGCGGCGAAGGCGCCTGTCGAGAACGGAGACACGATGCGCATCGGCATACGGGTGGGCGAACGAACGGTGAGCGGAACGACAGCGAAGCCAGCAGTGATCTCGCTGCACAACTACCGTTGACTCTGAACTAGTCCGATCACGGTTCCGTGGAGAAGACCGGACCTCTTCCCGTGGGATTGTCGACCGATGGCTCTCCTTGTGCGGCATACCCGACCCCGGCGATATCGGGTTCGCCGTCCGACGACTTCGTTCCGTACTACGGCGACCTCGGCGTTCCCCGGCATCGTGATCCCCGGTAGGATGGACGACACCGGGTCGAGCACGATCGGGTCCATTGACGGCGACGTGACGGTGACGGTCTCACGCGCCGACTGAGTGGTCGACTTGGTGCTCGGGCCAGGCGCGGACGTCGTGCTCTTAGTTCGTCACGGAGCTTCGGCGAGGTGCTACTGCAACGTCGGTGTTCGCGAGCGCCGTTCTGAGGTCGGTGTTGCTGGTCTCCGGCGTCATGACGATTCCGAGGGCTCCCAGGGTGAGAATCAGGGCGATGGCGTAGAAGGCCGGCGCGACCGGGCTGTTGAAGTAGCTGACCAGTGCTGTCGCGACCAGGGGAGTGGTACCGCCGAAGATGGCGGCGGACAGGTTGAACGAGAAGCCGTGCCCTGTCCCACGAACAGCCGTCGGGAACAGTTCCACGGCGACGACGAAGTATCCGGCTGCGAAGATGGCGACACCCATCGCGAGCAGACTCTGCCCTGCGATGGCGCCGAGCAACGTGCCGGACGATGCCAACGAGAAGGCCGGGTAGGCGGTGACGGCCAGCCAGGACGCGCCGCCGATGAGGAGCGGCTTTCGTCCGATTCGATCGCCGAGCGCACCGAGAACGGTGACCCCGACTGCCAACACCAGGATGGCAGCGGCATTCGACAACAGGGCCGGCTTCTCGGCAAGACCTCCGGTCTTCACGACGAACGTGAACATGTAGCCGACGAGAAGATAGGCGCCCACGGCCTGCGGCACCTGCAGGAGAATGACACGGACCATCGACATGCGGGCGGCGGCGACGTCGCGAATGGTGCTACGTGCGTCACCCTGATTCTTCACCGCGCTGGTGTACTCCTCCGGGTCGTCGAGGGTCCGTCGAATCCAGAAACCCGCCACGGCGATGAGGCCACCGGCGATGAAGGGAATCCGCCAACCCCACTCGAGGTAGGCCTCGCTGCCCAGCAACGCCTGTACTCCCAGAACGAACACTGCCGCGAGCGACGTCGGAACGTAGATGAAACACACCGCATACCCGATCCATCGACCGCGTTGTCCATCCGGAGCCGATTCGACGACGAAGCTGTAGCCGCCGGTCGATTCGCCGCCCATCGACAGTCCCTGAACCAGTCGGCAGACGACCAACAGTGCCGGTGCGGCCAGACCTATCGCATCGTATGTCGGGAGAAGGCCGGTCACGACCGTGCCGCCGCCCATCAGGAGAATTGTCAGCGACAGAATTCTGAGGCGGCCCACGCGGTCGGCGAGGAACCCGAAGAACACACCACCCAAGGGGCGTGCGAAGAACGCGAGGGCGTAGATCGCGAAAGTGCCGAGAAGTGCGGCGGTCTGATTCTCCTGCGAGAAGAAGTGAACGGCGAGTGCCGGTGCTGCGAGAGCGTAAATCGAATAGTCGAACACCTCGCATACGTTCCCGATGCACCCGCCGATGAGGCGACGCCGAGGGCTGGAATCAGTCATGATCGAATCTCTTTCGTCACCTTGCGTTGAGTTGTCATGCTTCGTCGAACACGAAGACGCCTTTGCCTGCGTTCTGTTTGTCGAACTCGTCGTAGGCCTCCACCGCCTGGCTCAGGGTCCATCGGTGGCTGAAGAGCTCGTCGATCGGAATGTTGTGGCGGACGATGAACTCGGCGCACTGTCGCTGCTGCACGATGGACATAGTCCAGGACGTCATGACGGTCACCTGGCTGCGATAGAAGTCGGTGACGCGGAAGCGTGCCTCGCCGCCGCCCAGTCCGACAAGGCAGATCTTGCCCCACGGCGCCAAGGAATCCATGCCTGCCGATATCGCGGCCGAAGCGCCCGACGTCTCGAGTACCAGTGGCACTCCTTCACCTTCGGTGAGCTCTCGCACTGCCTCCGATGCGCTGCCGATCGTCGGATCGACTGTGGCCATTGCCCCGAATCGTTCTGCTTGGGCACGTCGATTCGGTTCGGGGTCGACCGCGATGACGCGTGCGCCGCGAGCCGTCGCCAACATGGTCGCCGACAGGCCCACGGGGCCCTGACCGACTACGGCGATCGTCGAGCCGCCGACGTCCCCCAGACGCTCCAGAGCGCCCCACGCGGTGCCGGTGCCGCACCCGATGGTGGCTCCGGCCTCGAAGCTCAAGGCATCGTCGAGAGGCACGAGCGTCGCGGCGGGCACCACGATGTACGGAGCGTGTCCTCCGTGTTCCTGCGTACCGAATGCTCGGAAAGGCGCCCTGGTGCACATCTGCGGCCACCCCGACCGACACCGGTCGCACGTCGTGCATCCGATGTAGTGATGGATCATGACGCGATCACCCACCGCCGCGACATCATTGCTCACGCCCGGTCCGACGCTGTGAACGACGCCGGCGGGTTCGTGTCCGGCGATCCGCATGTCCGCGGTGGTGGGGTAGTTCGCTTCGGCACGATAGACGTGCAGGTCGCTGCCGCACATTCCGGACGCGCGCACGGCGACGACCACCTCGCCCGCCGCGGGCTCGCGGAGCGGGAAGTCGCGAAGCTCGACCTTGCGGTCGCCGAGAAAGATTGCGCCCTTCATGGTGCCTTTCCTGCGTAGATCGAGAAAAGAGTGACGACACCGTCGACGGCATTTGATCGTTGGAAGTCAGTCGGTGGCGAGAGTCATCGTGAGGTTGATGAGTCGTGTGCGTCACACATTGTGCGAGAGCCATTTAGCCGTCATCACCATCTCGGTGTCCAATACCGATAACTGCACACGTTTATAGGTTCGGCCTATGACCACAGCCGGTGGTAGGTGGCAGACATGAAGACGCCCGTGACCGATGCGGTCACGGGCGCGTGGGGAACCGTGGGGGGTGACGACCCGACTGGATCGGTCAGGGGCGGGACTCGGTAGGGCTGTGGCTGTGCTCGGCCGCCCAGGAGCCCAGCAGGCGCAGACGCTCCGCGCTCGGCGAGCCTGGTTCGGCGGTGTAGACCATCAGAATCGAGCCGGGGTCCGCCGTCACCACCAATTCCTCGTAGGCGAGGTGGACCTCACCGACGACAGGATGATTGAAACGCTTCTTTCCCGCCCCGTGCGTACGTACGTTGTGCGCACCCCACAGCTTTCGGAAGGTCTCGTCTCGCGTGGACAACTCGCCGACGAGGTCCTGTAGTCCCTTGTCGTGAGGGTCACGACCCGCTTCCGCGCGCATGATCGACACGCACATCTCGGCAAACGTGTCCCAGTCCGGATAGAACTCGTGTGACAGCGGGTCGAGAAACTGGAAGCGCGCGAGATTCGGAAGCCGCCCGCCGTCCCCGATGATCGGCGCGTAGAACGCCTTGCCCAATTCGTTGACCGCCAACAGATCCTGGCGTTGGTTGCGCACGAAAGCGATGCCGTCGGTGATCGAGTCCAATGCCCATTGCAGGCTGATTCTGGGCGCCGTGGACCGAGTTGCCTTGCGACGTGGGCGTCCGGACGTGGGCACACCGTCTGCCGCGCGCGCAAGGTCGAGCAGGTGTGCGTGCTCGGTATCGTCCAATTTCAACGCGCGCGAGAGTGCGTCGAGCACGGACGACGATGCCCCCCCGATGGCGCCCCGCTCTATCCGGGCGTAGTACTCGACGGAAAGGCCGGCGAGAGCGGCCACCTCGCTCCTACGGAGCCCGGCCACTCTGCGGTTTCCGCCCCCCGTGATCCCGGCCTCCTCCGGAGTGAGCCTGGCTCGGCGGGTCGTGAGGAACTCGCGTACCTCGGCTTTGTTGTCCATGAGGACGAGCCTAGGACCCCACGCGCGGTTGAACGACACCCTGCTGATACACCCTTCGCGGCTGAGGCCGAGGAGTCCCGCGGTGTTCCGTCACGCTCAGGTCGTCCCGGAGGGGGTATCCGGAACCACGACCGCTTCCGCGGTATCCGTGCGATCGACATCGCTTTCGCCGTCGGAATACGACATGACGAATGCGAGGAGCCCGGCCACACCTGCAGCGCTGTAGACGAACGGGCTGAGTGTCGCCGGTACCTGACTGACGATGGATCCGTTGCCCAGGAGGAGTCCCACACCCTGCCCCGCGACGATGACCAGCCCGCCGAGGAGGAACGCGAGGGTGCAGAGCCGAAAGAGAGCGGACACGAACGTATGGAACATGGGGTGTGGTCCTGTCAGACGGGGAGGAGGCCGAGAGCGATCAGCACGCCGATGGCGAGGATTGGGAGACAGTAGTACTTCAACAGCGGCACGAAAATTTTCGACGGGTCGATTCTCGCGATGCCGGAGGCGATGTAGATCGGAGCGCCGGAAGGCGGGGATGCGCCCTCCGTCGAGGCGAAGACCAACACGGCCGCCGCAGCAACGGGGGCGGCCACGCCGGCTCCGACCAGAGCGGCGACCGCGACGGGTCCTACGGTCGCGACGGTGGCAGATGCGGTCAGAGGAATCGCGATGACGACGATGATGATTCCCACCAGGATCGCCATGAGCCACTTCGGTGCGGCCAACGATTCCAGTGTCGACGTCAACTGTTCCGGCAATCCCAGCTGGCCGAGGACGGCCGATGCGGAGAATGCCGCAACGAGTGTGGTGCCGATGATGCCGAACTGGGGTGCCGAGTCGCCGAGAATCTTCCACCAGCCTCCCCTGTCCCGCGGTAGGTGGCGGCGGCCCAAGAACAGCACCAGCAGGATCATGAGAACGGGAATCCACGTGATGATGCTGATCGCTCTCGACATGACCAGATCGGTGTAGCGTCCCAGTGCACCGGCGAGTGGACCCTGGGTGAGGAACAAGGGGACCAGCAGCGGTACGAGAAGCAGACCGGACGTCCACCCGGCACGCAGGCTGCGGCGCGCGGGGATTCTGTCCTCGATCGCGATGGGCTCGAGCCCGTTCTTGCGAATCAGGTAGAAGTTGAGCAGTAGGCGGTAGCCGAGGCACCACACGCCGGCGACGGCGAGCGGAACGATGATGTCGTCAGCGTCCATCAATCCGCTGACCGTGGTCGATCCGACGAGGATGAACATGGTGGCACTGAAGGGAAAGGTCAGACCCATCCCGGCTGATCCTGCGACAACCGTGGCCGAAAGTTCGCCGCTCACACCGGAGCGTTTCATCCACGGCACTGTCACCGAGCCGACCACTGCGGCCATGGAGGCGCCGACATGGGCCACGGCGCCGAAGATGGCGCCCGCGAGGGTCGTCGTGTAGACCGGCCCCCCTCGAATCCTGCCGAGGAACGAGTTCAGGATGTCGATGAGCCTGTCGAGCACTGGAGTCTTCGCGAGAATGAAGCTCATGAAGATGAAAGCCAGAGCGGCGAAGGTGATCTCGGCCTGAATCGCTTCGACGAAACCGCTCAGCATGTACCGCGGCGCATCGCGACCGGCGAACAAGCCGACCACGATGAACCCGACCACCATGGCTTCACCGATAGTGCGTTTCAGCACCGCGTTCCATGTGACGATGGTGCAGATGAAGGCCACCAGAGCCCAGATCGCGATCATGACCGGATCCCACTGTCCGAGTCGACCGGAACGGGCTCTTTGTCGACGACGGTCAGCATTCGAAGCAAGGCCGTCGCATCGTTCATGGACTCCAGATCACGAACGGAGAGCACGACCAGTTCGAGGCTCTCCGCCGTGTGATCGGACACCGCGACACTTGCGCAATCGACGAATTTCTCGGCAAGATCGTCCCAGTTCAGTGGTGCATCTTCGTTTCCCGGTACCCCGGTCCCGATTCTCTCGAATTTTCTACCGTCGTGAGCGATGATCTCGACCCGTCCCGCGGGCAGCTCCAGCGTCCAGTCGAGGTCGGGGTCGCTGACCGGGGTGATCTTCCGTGCCGCCGCTAGAACGGCGTCGTCCGCGAGCGATTCCTCGGTGAAATGCGAAATCTTCAGGCTCTTGTGGACAGCGCCCAGCGCCACAAGGAACGGGAGGCTGAATTTCGCATCGACCAGTGTCGCGGGCGCCTGCCGGGCTTCCAGGGGTCGGCACATGAGGTCGTGGTAGTCGCCGACGAACACTCGAATCTCGCTGAGATCGTCTACGACGAGATCATTGTCCTCGAGAAGCCCGATGATCGCGTGAACGTGGCTGTGGGCGGTGCCGACAGCAGGCCACTTCTTGTAGAGAGTTCCCGCGCCGAGATACTCGATCCCCAGCCCGCGCAGTATGGCGTCGCGTTCGTACTCGCCGTCGAAATACGTTCGAAACACGCCGTACTCGCCCTCGAACAAGGTGTCGACTCCTGTCATGCCCTTTTCCGCCAGAAGTACAGCCGTGACCGCTCCGCGCGCCGAGAATGCGGCATAGATACCGCGCAGATCGCTACCGGTGCCGCACACCAGCTCCATCACACCGCTCGACTGCATGCTTGCGATACCGAGTGCATGACCGAGCTGAACGGAGGAGAGGCCGAGTACCCGCCCAGCGGCCGCCGTCGCCGCATAGACACCGATCACCGTCGATAGGTTCCAGTCCTTGCGCCACCCAACGTTGCATCGAAGGCGTGCGAAGAGATCTTGCCCCACCGCCACCGCGGCGATGAGATCCTTTCCGGTCACTCCGCCTCGGCGTTCCGCGACGGCGAACACTGCGGGGACGATCGAACTCGAGGCGTGCTGACCCCACGGGGTCTGGTCGTCGTAGTCGAGGCAATGAGCGAGGGCGCCGTTCGCGAACGCGGCACCGATGGCGGATGAGCGCCGGCCGTACGCCAGTACCGTGGCCTCCGGTCTGTCGCCGGATTCCAGAACGACGTCGATGGCGGCGCGTACTGCCGGTTCCACGCCGCTGGCGGCCAGGATCACCCCGAGCGTATCCAGGATACTTTTCTTGGCAGCCTCCACAGCGCCCGCAGGAAGCGTGTCGAAGGTTGTGTTCGCGGCGGTGTGGGCGAAATGATGAACGACGTCGTCGGCATCGTCGGGCATGCGTCGAACTCCAATGCAAATATTTGAGCTGTTGTCCGAATCACAATCGGAATAGATCCATTAATCCGTCACGGGCCGGGTCTTGTCCAATACCGAGAACAGATGCCTCTTATAGTCTCTCCCTATGGGCGCGACTGGCCGGGGCGAGCAGGTCCTACGTACACTCGGGTCTGTCCGGGTCCGGGCGCCATCTTGTCGAAAGGCTGCATTCGTGCCCGATTTCGGAATACTTCTCGCGTGCCTGGCCGGAGTGTGCGGGCCGTATCTCCTCGGGGCAGCCGGGATCATTCTGCTCGCGGAGTCGGCGTTGCTCGTCGGGCTCGTTCTACCCGGCACCAGTACAGTTCTGATCGTCGGTTCAGTCGTCGGGCTGGGGCGTGTGGACCCGGTGCTCGCCGCCGTCGTGATGGTCACGGCGTCCTCAGGTGGGGCTCAGACTGCATTCCTTCTGCGCCGACGCCACGGCGGTTCTCCTGTCCAGACGTGTGAGCCCCGCGCCGCAGCGTCGTCGAGACTCGTCGGCCGGATACAGAAGATCTTCGACCGGAACACCACCATCGCGTCGGTCGCCAGTCATCTCATGGGAGGCACGCGAACCGTGGGGCCCCGGTTGGCTGCGGCGTCGTCCATGTCGTTCCGAAGCTTCGCCGTCTGCAACGTCATCGCCGCTGTCCTGTGGGTGTCCGTTCTCCTGATCGTCGGAAGCACTGTGGGCGCGAACCCTGATGTCGCGCCGTACTTCATCACCGCAGGCGTAGCGCTGATGGTCGCTACCTACGGTGTGAACGTCGCCAGGCGCCGAGCGCGAGATCGGGCCGCCGCGGTGGTCCTGCGAGGACCTACCGCGGGCACGGTCGCGGCGGCATGATCTTCCGGCACGGCTCGGTATCCCACTCGAGGGCCTCACGTGCTGCGACGAACCTCGGCGGCGTACTTTCTCGCCTCGTCCATGAGCATGCGCGCGGGGGGAGTCACGTGCGTGCGTCGGCACACCGCGGCCACCCGAAGGAACGACTCCGGGACGATGCAGCGGATCTCCGCACCTGCTTGCTTTGCGAGTGTCGCCCATGACGACGGCACGACGGCGTGGCCGAATCCGCTGATCACCAATGGCAGGATCGATGTGCGGTGAGCCACCTCGGCTGCGACGGTGAGGTCCACGCCGCTGGCGAGCACATCGTCGACCAACGATCGCATCAGCGAACCCTGTTGAGAGGCGATCAATCTCAGTCCGGACAGTTCGGATCGCTGGATCTCCCGGTTGTCCGGCAGTGTGGTCCCGGGACTCGACAGCAGAATCAGCGGTTGGCTCTCGAGCGCGACCACGTCGAGATCCGGAGCTCGTACTTCATCCGGGGAACCCAATATGCCGATCTCGCAGACACCCGTACGGACCGCACGGAGTACGTCGTCGGGAGTGAACGCTGCCTCGGCGTTGATCGTCACCGCTGGGAACGACCGAGCGAATGCGGTCAGGATGGTGGTCAGAGGTTCTATCCCCGGCGAGGGCATGGTGATCAGGTCGACGCGTCCGCTCCGCAGCCCTTTGAGGGCGTGGACTGCGGCGACCGCATCGTCGAGGTCACGCAACACCACGCGAGCCGGCCCGACCAGTGTCGCTCCGGCGTCGCTGAGGACGAGACGGCGGCCGACACGATGGAACAGGGGGACGCCGAGCTCGCGCTCCAGACCGGCGATGGCCTGAGAGAGCGTGGGTTGGGCGATCAGCAACGTCTCCGCGGCCTTGTTCAGACTGCCCTCGTCGATGACCGCCAGAAAGTACTTCAGTTTTCGTGCATCCACGCGACGCGGTCTCCTACCAGTGCGGCCAGTGTCCCCCAGTCTAGTGCAGTGCCACGCATTCATAGCCCGAAGCTATGACTCCGATCGCATCTGAGTATTGGACGTGAGGCCACTCTTACGGCGTTAATGGGGCAGGGCATGTGTGAGCCTCGACGACAACCTAGGTCGTCGTGCCGTCGACACACGTAGCTCTGTCGGTCGCGTCATCCGCGCCCCACCTACCCCGGTCGGCTCGGTAAGACCCCTGCCGAGCCGACCGGCTCCACTCACACGACTCGGAGGCGATGACATGCAGGCCGTGGTCTTCATGGGCGAGAACAGGATCGAGATACGTCGATACCCCGACCCGGTGCCGGCGCCGGACGAGGTCGTCGTCCGCATCAAAGCGTCCGGCATGTGCGGCAGCGATCTACATCATCTTCACAGCGACGCGCGCAGCGAGGCCGAGTTGGTCATCGAAGGGCACGAACCGTGCGGGATCGTCGAGCTCGTCGGCGACACCGTGAAACCAGGGCAGGCCCGCGTCGGGGACCGCGTCATGGTGCACCATTACGACGGGTGTCGTACCTGCGAATTCTGTCGCTCGGGTCGGACGCAGTACTGCGCGAACGGAAAGGTCGTGTTCGGCGGTCTGAACGGCGACGGAGCACATGCTGATCTGATGAAGGTCCCGGCTCACACGCTGATTCGACTACCGGATTCGTTGTCCTTCAAGACGGGGGCGGCGGTGTCCTGCGGAACCGGTACGGCATTCGCCGCGATCGAGAGGGTGGGTCTGACGGCCGAGGACACCGTGGCGATCTTCGGGCAGGGCCCTGTCGGACTGAGCGCAACGATGCTGGCGAAAGCATTCGGAGCACGGGTCATCGCGCTCGATGTCGACGCCGCCCGGCTGGAGTCGGCCGCACGCTTCGGCGCCGACCACGTGATCGATTCTTCGGTCGAGGACCCGGTGGCGGCCGTTCGTGCGCTGACGCGTCGTGGACTCGGTGCAGACAAGTCTCTGGAATGCAGCTCCGTCACCAGCGTTCGCGAACATGCTGTACAGGCGATCAGGCCATGGGGGACTGCGTGCATGGTGGGTGTGTTCGGACCACTGCAGATCAGTAGCGACGAACTCATTCACCATCACAAGACCATCGTGGGCTCGTTGACGTTCAGCAAGAATCAGCAGGAAGCATGCGCGTTGTTCGTCGCGGAACGCGGCCTCGATGTGGAATCGTTGTTCACGAACGAATTCGGGCTCGACGAGGCCGAACAGGCTTATCGACTTTTCGACCGGCGCCAGATCGGAAAGGGCGTCTTCGTTTTCGACTGATGCAGCAGCATCGGTCAGTTTCGAGAGGGAACAAGTGAGTACAGCTCAACATGACTTCGCGCTAATGGATCCGGCTCGTGCATTTCTGGCACGAGACGTCCATCATCCGTTCGTCGACGGTCGACGGGTCCCGGCCGATTCGGGAGACGTTCTCTCGACTGTGAATCCCTCGACGGGTGAGGTCTTCGCCCATATCGGGGCCGGCGGGGAGTCCGACATCGATCGCGCGGTCGTGGCGGCCCGGCGGGCGTTCCAGGGTGAATGGAGCTCCTGGACTCCGTACGACCGCCAGGCTCTGTTGACGCGCGTCGCTCATGCCATGGACGAGAACTTCGACGAGCTGGTCCAGATCGAGGCGCTCGACATGGGCGCTCCGGTCACGAGATTGCGCAATTCGAAGTCCGCGATGATGAAGATGTTGGCATTCTTCTCGACGCAGGCGGGCGCGATCTCCGGCGACACCTTGATGAACGGCATCCCCGGCGACATCGCCACGATGACGCTGAAGGCTCCGGTCGGCGTCATCGGCGGGATCATTCCATGGAACGGCCCGTTGGGCGGTCAGTTCTGGATCGTTGGGGCTGTCCTCGCCAGTGGATGCACCACCGTGCTCAAGCCGTCGGAGGACGCATCGCTGTCGGTCCTCCGGACGGCGGAGATCTTGCACGAAGTGGGTGTGCCCGCGGGGGTCGTCAACGTGGTCACCGGGTTGGGGAAGAGCGCCGGTCACGCGCTGGCCAGCCACCCCGATGTGGACCGCATCGCCTTCACGGGATCCACGGAGACCGGCCGGAGCATCATCAAGGCGTCGACGGTCAACATCAAGGGTCTGCAGCTGGAGTTGGGCGGCAAGTCGGCCGACATCGTGTGCGCGGATGCAGATCTCGACAAGGCAGTTCCCGGGGCGGCGATGGGCGTGTTCGCGAACTCCGGCCAGATCTGCTTCGCGGGAACCCGTGTACTGGTGCAGCGCCCGATCGTCGACGAGTTCACCGATCGACTGCTGAAGTACATGGACGAGATTCGAGTCGGACACAGCCTCGACGACGCGTCCACCCTCGGTCCCGTCATTTCGGAGCCTCAGTTGGAGAAGGTGTTGGCGTACACCGACATCGGTCGGCAGGAGGGTGCTGAACTTCTTCGAGGAGGAGAACGGTTGGGCGGCGATTTCAGCAACGGATACTTCATGCAGCCCACCGTCTTCGGCGGCGTGTCCAATGACATGCGTATCGCTCGCGAGGAGATCTTCGGACCCGTCCTTTCCATCCTGCCGTTCGACGACGTGGACGAGGCCATTCACATCGCCAACGACAGTGACTACGGCCTCGGAGGTGCTGTGTGGTCTCGAGGGCTGTCGACCGCCATGAAGGTGGTCCGTGGGGTGCACACGGGCACGATGTGGGTGAACTGCTACGGGTACATCGATCCGATGGTGGGATTCGGCGGCACGAAGTTGAGTGGATACGGCGCCAAGGGCAACGCTGCCCACATGGACAACTACCTGTACTCGAAATGCGTGTACATGGAACTGTGAGGTGACGTCGCGGACCGGAGCGAAGCGGGCCCGTTCGGCGCCCGGTCGCCTCTTCGGAGGTGACCGGAGCCGACGGGCCCGGTTTCGTCTTTCCGTCAGTGTCGCGACGCTGACGCGCGTCGGTATGCGAGCAGCCCTATCAGGACCACGGCGGCGCTCAGGACGATGAACAGCCCGGTTCGGTGCAGACCCGCATCGTCCATCACGGGACCGGCGGTCACCTGCAGCACCACCACGGCGAGGTTCGCGCCGACGAAGGCGATCGTCCGGTACATCCCGATGGCCGTGCCGACGTCGTCGACGGACGTCGTCGCGTTGATCAGACTCTGATTGCCGATGTTGTGAAACCCGTTCGGGATGCCGAGCACCGCGGCCACCAACAGCAGAACGTATATCGGGGCGGCGCTGTCCTCCACTGTGGCGATCAACGTGCCGCCGACGAGCATCATCACTGTGCCGGCGATGAGGGTCCGACGTGCGCCGAACCGTCCGTAGACCCGCGCTCCGACAACGGTGGACAGCACGGTGACTCCGGCGACGGGGAGCATGGTCAGTCCGGTCTCGATCGGGGACATGCCCCGTGACGCCTGCAGCCACTGCGGGATTCCGAAGAACACGCAGTAGAAGCTTGTGTACGTGATCAACGCCCCTGTCAACGTGGCGGCGAGGGCCCGGTTGTGCGCGAGCGCTCGCACGTCGAAGAACGGCTGCGGCACTCGTAGTTCTTGGCCGACGAACAGAGCGAAGCTGGTGATCGACACCGGCAGGATCCACCAACGGGCCCCGTCGGACATGGACACCAGAAACACCATCAGACTGGTCACGCCGGCAACGAAGAACGCGATTCCGCCACCGTCCATGGAACCCAGGGCTTCACGCAGCGACACGGTGGGTCGACCCCGGTCCCCGACGTCCACGCTCAGGACAGCCACCGCACTGAGTGCGACGACCGGGATGTTCACCCAGAGGATCGACTGCCACCCGAAGGTACCGACCAGCAGGCCGCCGACTGTGGGTCCGAGCGCAGCGACCGACTGACCGCACATCACGATGGTCGTCAGTGCAGTTCGTGTCTGCTGGCCGTGCAGTTCGCCGTAGGCCCTCACCATCGTCATGGCGTTGGGCATGTGCGCCGAGATACCCACGCCCAGAATGATGTAAGAGCCGATCAGCCACCCGATGCCCGGTGCGAAGGCGCCGGAGATCGATCCCGCGGCCACGAAAGCGAGTCCTGCCAGAAAGACCCGCCGCGCGCCCAGCATCGACCCCAGCCGACCCGCCATGGGTGCACACACGGCTGTCGTGATGTACATGGCGGAGATGACCCACGACACCCCGGCGCCGTGTCCGAACTGGGCGGCGATGCCGACGATGGCGACCGCGATCATCGACGAGTTGAGCGGTTGGAGGACTGTTCCCGTAGCGGCTGCTCCGCGAACACGGAAGGGGATCGTCGACCGCGCGATTTTTCCGGTCGTCTCCACCGTCATGTGCGCACACCCTTCGCTCCGTCCGCCGTCGGTGTCACGGATGCGTCGGTGGGGACTGGGGCGGTCGACAGGCGACGAAGAAGCGCACCTGCGGCGAACAACACGTCGCGTTCCACGTCGCTGCAGTGTTCACTCAGCACGCCGGCCAGCCACTCGTCCCGCTTCTCACGGTCTGCCCGGAGCTTGGCCCGGCCGTTGTCGGTGATCGAGATGATCTGCGCGCGACCGTCGTTCGGGTCCTGGATGCGAGCGACGAGCGCGTGTTCTTCCAGCAGTGAGATCGTTCGGGCCACTGTCTGAGGCGTCACGCGCTCCACGGTCGCAAGCGCGCGCGCGCTCATCGCGCCCAGGCGGTCGAGATGTCCGAGCGCTTGGAGCTGAGTGGGTGTCAACATGTGGCCTGCGTCGTTCTGCCGAATCGCTCGGTTGAAGAGAACGATGTCTTCTCTGAGGCGGTCGACTTTCCTGTTCACGGGATCCTCCGATATTAGCCAGCTATGCTTACCAATATAGCGGCAGGATGCAGGCAAAGTCCACGCTGAGAGCGAACAGTAGTAAGCATCACTGTCTAACCGGCGGTCGAAGGGTTCAGCGATTCGCAATCCATCGACACGCGGCCACTATCATCAGGGCAGCCGGCATGGCGTATCACGTTGTCCGGCAGGGCAGGTGATCGGTCCGCCAGCAGACGATCGAGAGAGGTTCGAACTCACATGGATCGGGCAGACACAGGCGTCCCGGCGGACGTCGAAGCGTGGACGGGGCCTGCTGTATCGACCGACGACGCGGCGGGCGCCCCCGACGCGGCGAACAGTCTCGGCAAGATGCTGCACATCCTGGAACTGTTCAGCGAGTCGCAGCCGACGTGGTCCACTGCGGCGATCCTCGAGGTTCTGGACACGTCCCGATCCACTGGGTACCGGTACATCAAGTCGCTGCACGATGCCGGATTGATAGCGTCCGTTCGAAACGGTCAGTACTCGCTCGGCCCGCGCATCATCGAGATGGACCTGCAGATCCGACAGACGGATCCCCTGCTGCTGGCGAGCCGTGGTGTGCTCGAGGATCTCGTGGACACCATCGGCCATTCGGCATTGTTGTGTCGGCCGTTCGGAGACTCCGTCCTGTGTGTCGGGGAGTACCGAGCGCCATTGAGCCCGGCGAATCGTTTCAGTCGTGGCGAACGCCGCCCGTTGTTTCACGGCGCTGTCTCGAAGGTGATCCTCGCGCACCTCCCGCATCACCGGCTCAAGGCCCTGTACCCGCGGCAACGCGAGGAGATCGAGCGTGCGGGTCTCGGAGACTCGTGGAGCACGTTCCGTACGACACTGGGTGCGTTCAAGAAGGATGGCTACGTGGTGACCGTGGGCGAGTTCAACCCGGGGGTCTGCGGCGTCGCTGCGCCGGTTCTCACCGAACGAAGAACCGCTCTGGGCAGCGTGGGAGTGGCCTGGGACGTGAACGAACGGCGCGATGTGGACGTGGAACGTGCTGTCTTTGCCGTCCGACGCGCTGCCACCACGATCTCGGACGGTGTGACAGCGATCGAGCGTGACGCGAGTACGAACGAGTCCAGTTAGATCCGGGCAGGGCTGCGGACTGCGCAGAGCGGGCGGACGGGTCGCAACGGCGAGTGCCGCCCGACTGCGCGCGTGGCGCTGTCGGGCGGCATTCGTGGGGGAGTCGGTCGGGTGTCAGATGCCGACGGTCTGGCCTCCGTCGATGACCATGGCATGTCCGGTCGCGAAACTGCCGAGATCGGAGGACAACCACAGAACTGCAGAGGCGATCTCCTCGGGTGTTCCCATACGTCCCACCGGCTCCTGGCCGATGACTCGGGCTCGACCTTCCGGCGTTCCGCCCGAGAACCGGTCCATCATGGGTGTCTCGATGATGCCGGGGCACACTGCGTTGACGCGAATACCCTCAGCAGCGTAGTCGAGCGCTGCTGACTTGGTGAGCCCGATCAATCCGTGCTTGGCGGCGACGTACGCTGCCTGCCCGCGGATGCCGACGACGCCTGCTCCCGACGATGTGTTGACGATCGAACCGCCGCCGGTGGCGAGCATGGCGGGGATCTCGTACTTCATGCAGAGGAAGGCGCTACGGAGATCGATGTCGATGATTCGGGACCACTGGTCGTCCTCGATATCCACCAACGGGGCGGCAGGTTGCTCGATCCCCGCGTTGTTGAACGCCACGTCGAGGCGTCCGAAAGCGTCGACAGTCTTGTCGATCGCGGTGCGGATGTCGTCCGCCTTGGACACGTCGCACGTCACGGGTACGAGTCGGCCGCCGTGGTCGGCAGCGAGACGAGCAGTTTCCTCGTTACCTGCGGAGTCGATGTCGGCTAGTACCACGTCGGCACCTTCGCGTGCGAAAGCGAGCACCGCGGCGCGGCCTATGCCGCTGCCGGCTCCGGTGACGAAGACGGCTTTCCCGTCGAATCTGCGTTCAGTCATCGATCGATCACATTTCTGTAGGGGTGAGGTCAGAGACGGGCAGTCGTGCTGCCAGGATCAAGGGTGAACCACTGCGGTCCCACGAGCGCGCATGTCGACTTCCACCTCCTCGAGTGTTCGGCCCTTCGTCTCGGGAATGAATTTGAACGCGAAGAGGGCGGCCAGCACGTTGAGCACCATGAACCCACCGAACACCACCACCGATCCGTACCGCTCGGCGAGAATCGGGAAGAGGAACGAGATGAGCGAGTTGGCGATCCACAGTCCACCGAGCGAGGCGCCCATCGCGAATCCGCGAATCGGTAGCGGGAAGAGTTCGGAGAGGACGAGGAAGCCGGTCGTTCCCAGGAAGGTGACCATGAAGCCCGTGACCGCAAGCATGAACAGCAGGATGAGGTACGAGCGCAAGGTGGTTTCCGGGAGCAAATAGGTCATGAGAAGGCCCAGGTGCGAAGCAGCGACGCCGACGAACCCGAACAACATCATCTTTCGACGTCCCATGACGCCCAGGATCCACATGCCGATGATGGTGAAGATGATCATCGCGATGCCCACGGTGACGGAGGCGAGCAGTGCGGCGGATCGGGTCAGGCCGGAACTCTCGAGAACGGTCGGGGCGTAGTACATGACGACATTGATGCCGGTCGTCTGCTGTGCGACTGCCAGGACGATGCCCACCAGGATCAGCTTCTTCATCCACGGTTCGTTGCGGAGCACAGTCAGTACCGACAGCTTGCCCTTGATTTGATCGGACTCGACGATCGAGGAAATCTGTGCGTACTCGGCTTCGACTCGATCTGCCATGTGAGCGCGACGCAGAACGTCCTTCGCCTCGGTCCAGCGCTGTTTGCTCGCGTACCAACGCGGTGTGTCGGGAAGCGCGCTCATTCCGAAGAACAGGGCGAGCGCGGGAATCGCGGCGATGCCGATCATGTAGCGCCACACGACCGAGCTGTCGATGAGGTTCGCCAGTAGTGCGTTCATGACGAACGCGAGGAAGAGTCCGACGGTGATCATCAGCTGGTTCATGGTGACGATCCGCCCGCGTTGCGATGCCGGCGCCATCTCTGCGAGGTAGAGCGGGACGACGACGGAGGCGACTCCCACGGCGTAGCCGAGGGCGACCCGGCCGGCGACCAGGATGGCGACGGTGGGGGCCAGTGCGCAGACGATGGTGCTGACGATGAAGATCAGACCCGCGATGACAAGTGACTTCCTACGACCCACTCGATCTGCGATGGGGCCGCCGAGAAGCGCTCCCACGGTCGCGCCCGGGAACAACAGCGAGGTGACCACCAGGCCTTCGCTGACGGCGGTCAGATTGAAGTCGTCCCGTAGGTAGACGAGCGCTCCCGCGATAACTCCGGTGTCCAGACCGAAGAGGAGACCCCCGATGCTGGCGATCAGCGTCAGACGGAAGAGGAACGATCTCGGGTCTTCGTGACCGCTCTGATCGGTTCGGACTCGCGGAGAGTCCAACTTTTCGGACACAGGTACTCCTTAGTGGATGAACGGGCTGAGGCCGCGTCCGCGCATGTCATGCGTTCGAGCTTGGGCGACAGCTGGTGCTTGAGACAGTGAAGGAGCGCAGCCCGCCAGGGGAGCGCAGCGAAAGACGATGGACGAGGCGGTGAAATCAGAGAGGGCGGAGGAGCGCGCAGACGTGGGGACGTCGCCCACCCTCCGCGGCCACAGTGACTGCGCTCACAGATTCACGATATCCTGCACTGTGGGAATTAGTCAATAACCTCACGGTGCCTTGCTGACGGGGATCTTCACTGGGCGCCGATCAACCCGGACACGACGAATCCGGTGTCGGTGAGCTGCCACCGGCACCGGATTCGTCGAGGTGTCGTTCAGCGAGTTGCGCTGATGTGTACTGCGGACACCACACAGGGTTCGTTCGTACGGTTCCGCCAGGCGTGCTTGGTTCCACGCTGAACGATGGTGTCGCCCGGTCGCATGACCGTCTCGCCCGTATCGAGGATCACCCGCGCTTCTCCGAAGATGATCGTGACGATGTCGATCGTGTCCGTCGTGTGCATTCCCGGGGCGTCGTCGGGGTCGACCGAGTCGCCCGCGCCCGATTCGGCCAGAATCCGTGCGTAGCCGCCCTCGTAGTCCCACTGCTCGTCCGGAGCGAAAGCAGTGATCACGTAGTTGTAGCCGGTCGGCGGCGGCGGGATGATCGATGCGTCACCCGGTCCGCTCGGGGCGGTGACCGGGGTGGGTACCTCGGTCGCCTGCCACAGATGATTGCGTGTGTAGCCGTCTGCGACGAGGCGGTCGGTCGTCGGCCCGTCGCTCACGATCGTGGACCTCCCCGCGTCGTCGAGCCCGGTGACGATGAGGCGCGACTGAAATTCACGGTGCTCTCCAGCCATCGATCGGTGTCCTTTCTCGGGATGTGTTGTCGGGCGAATGATCACGCGCGTTCACGTTCCAGTGCTGCGTCGACCGGGGCGTTGTCGACGTAGATGCGCTGATCGACGAACTTCCCATCGACGATGGTGATCTTCGAGGCGGCCTTGATCTCCACGATCTCTCCGTTGCGTAATGTCCAGCGTCCGAGCGATTCGAAGAAGACGACGCCGCCGTCCTCCTCCCACACCTCCACGAGTTCGTGGCCCAGCGACTCGACGTGATCGAGTTTGCTGCTGAACGCAGCTACGATGTCTTCGCGCCCGACGATCTGAGGACTGTTGCCGAAGGTCAGTGTCATGTCGTCGGCGTAATACGCGCTGAACCGGGCAGGGTCGTTCGCTTCCATTGCCGAGTAGTAGTCGGTGAGAAGGCCGGTAGTGTGAGAGGTGGCGCGCATCGAAACAGTGTTCTCCGTGTTGTTGTGTGGGCTGCACCGGGACCGCCGGAGTGACCCGGGCGGCTCGGGGCGAGTGGTGGGTGCTGGGAACGCCGACGACGGGGGTTGTCGGGCAGATCACACGAGCGTCTCCCATTAACGTCTCGCGAGTGCGCCCGCGTCCAATACCGAGAACCGAATGTGCGCATAGCCCTCGGCTATATGCGCAACGAACGAGACGACCTGGGTAAGTGGTCAGCGGTTCACCACGCCGTTCGAGTCGGCATAGAGACCGGCAGCACGCGCGCGTCGGGTGACCAGGGCGATGACGAACGACAACGTGGGTGTCGGCACCTGTGCCAGGTCGGCGAGGTCGAGAGGAACCCTGAAAAGGGCGTCGATCTCCATCGGCCTCCCGGCCTGAAGGTCCTGGACAACGCTCTGCAGATGTGTCGACGAATGCTGTTTGCGCAGCACCTCCGCCGGGTCACCACCGTCGCACCCCAGAGCGCGAGCGATGGCGCTGCTCTCTGTCACCATGGCCATTGCGACAGTCGCGACAGCGGGTTCCCCGAGAACATCCTTCATTACGGAACACGTGAGAACCCCGAGCAGGCCACCGATGAGATTCATCGACAACTTGGCCCAGACAGCGTCCCGGATCGTGGGTGTCACCGCTACCTCCAGGCCACTGGATTCGAACAGGGCGGTGAAAGCGTCCAGGCGACCGTCCGGACGGCCGTCGGGTCGGCCCACGATGAGCCTGTTGCGTGGGTTCACCGCACTGATCACGCCCGGCTCGACGACGGTCCCCGCGGTGTAGGCCACGGCGCCCACCGCACGCTCACCCCCGATGTGCGACTGGAGTTCGAGCGTCGGGTCCAGCCGGCGCAGAGGTGTGCCGTCCAGCGGTCCGCCGTGAGAGTGGAAGTACCACCAGGGAATCCCGTTGGTGACGAACAGGACGAGGCTGTCCTCGTGCAACAGCGATGCCACGTCTGCTGCGATCGACGGCAAGGTGGGCGCTTTGACCGCGACGATCACGATGTCCTGGGGCGGAAGGTCTGCGGGACGATCAGTGGCGAACGGACGTGACCGCAGCTCGCCGTCGTGGGTTCTCAGGAGCAATCCGTCAGCGCGCATCGCTGCAAGATGTGCGCCGCGCGCGATGACGGAGACTTCTGTGTCACCGGTCCCGGCTGCGAGGCGCCCGGCGATGTGTCCGCCCACAGCTCCGGCTCCATAGACGCAGATTCTCATGACGTCGTTCCCCACGTCAGGTGAACTGCTGGCGCTTCTGCGCCGCGGCCGCGGAAAGGAACGAGATGTCGTTGCCGGTGGAGACGTAGCGGGCACCCATGTCGAGGTACTGGCGGATCAAGTCGGGGCGACCACCCATCCCTCCGATTCCGACAGTCTTCCCGCCGGCCTTGCATGCTTCGATGACCCGTAGGTATGCCTGGTGGATGTCAGGATGATCGACCTGCCCGGCCACACCGAGCTCGACGCTCAGATCATTGGCGCCCACGAGGACGACGTCGACGCCGTCGACGGAAGCGATGTCCTCCGCGGCGTCGAGACCTGCCTGCGATTCGATCATGACGACCACCAGAGACGATCGGTCCAGCTCGCGCACCACTCGGTCTGCGGGCAGTGTGCGGTACAGCAATTGTGGAGCCGCCCCCGCAAGTGAGCGCTCACCCAGTGGAGCGTGCTTCACGGCGCGAACCACAGCGCGGGCTTCGTCGCCGGATGACACACCCGGGACGACGATTCCCATTGCGCCGGAGTCCATCACGCGCGCAATCAGTGCGGGGTCCAGATCGGGTACGCGAACCAGCGGAGTGACGCCGAGGTGATTACAGGCCATACAGATCTGACCGGTGTCCTGCAGTGAGAAACTGCTGTGTTCGAGGTCGATGTACACGGTGTCGAAACCCGCGGTGTGGGCGATGGATGCGATGTCGATGGTTCGAACGAGACGGACGGTCATCGAATAGACCGGCTCACCCCTCGCCATCTTCTCCTTGGCGAGATTGTGAAGCAGAACGGGCGCGTCGTCACTCATGTGTTGTGGTCTCCTGACCGGTCATCGATGTCGTCGTACGGGCGTGGTGGTTCAGCTGAACAGAACGGGCAGGTCGTTCGCCTCGTCCTCGAATCCGTAGACGGACTTGACCTCGAGGTACTCCTCGAATCCGAGCCTGCCCATCGACCGCCCGATTCCGGACTGCTTGTATCCGCCCATCGGAGTGTGTGAATCTGTGGCGGCGCCGTTGACGCTGATGCGCCCCGCCCGGAGGCGGTCGGCCACGCTTCTGGTGTTGTCCCGATCCGTCCCGAACACGTATCCGCCGAGACCGTAGGGTGAGTCGTTCGCGATACGCACGGCTTCGTCCTGGTCGCGGTAGGAGAGAACGACGAGCACGGGGCCGAACACCTCTTCACGAGCGATGGTCATCTTCGGCGTCACCTCGGTCAACACGGTCGGTTGCACGAAGAATCCCCGCTCGAATCCCTCCGGGCGTCCTGCACCGCCCGTCGCGAGAACAGCACCCTCGTCGAGGGCAGTGCGGATCAGATTCTGGATCGACTCGAACTGCGAGGCGCTGACGACGGGGCCCATCGTGGTCGAGGGGTCCAGTGGGTCGCCGAGCCGGAAACGGTGCGCCTCGTCCACGAGGTACCCTGTCACCTCGTCGATCTGGCTCTCGTGCACCAGCATTCGGCTCGGTGCATGGCACGACTGTCCCGTATTGACGAAGCAGCGCTGGATGTTCCATCGTGCGGCCCTCTCCAGGTCGGCGTCGGGCAGAACAATGTTCGCCGACTTGCCGCCGAGCTCGAGGCACACGCGCTTGACCGAGCTGCCGGCAGCGGCAGCGCCCACGAGCTTCCCGGCACCGGTGGACCCGGTGAAGGAAATCATGTCGACGTCCGGATGGTGGGAGAGCCTGTCACCCACTTCGCGACCGGTACCGCTGACGAGGTTGAACACCCCTGCGGGAACTCCCGCCTCGTGGAGCACCTCGGCCAGGAGCACGCCACTCGCCGCAGACTCGATACTCGGCTTCGCGACGACGGTGCACCCCGCAGCGACGGCGTAGATGAGCTTGATGACTCCGGTCTGAACTGGCCAGTTCCACGGCGAGATCAGTGCGCACACACCGATCGGCTCGCGGCGCACGATGGCTCCACCCACACTGGACTCGAATGGATAGGTACGCAGGACGTCCCGCGCGACGCGCATGTGTCCGGCGGGCCCCGTGACCTGGGCACGGTTGGACACGGGGATGCCCACCTCGTGCGCGATGAGCTCGGAGAAGTCGTCGATGTACGTCTCGTACACGTCGATGATGCGTTCGATAAGGGTGATTCGATTTTCCACAGGCATGACCGAGAAGGTCTCGAACGCCCGTCGAGCGGCCGCGACAGCCAGGTCGGCGTCCGCCACCCCACCGAGAGCTACGGACGCGAAGGGCTCCTCGCGGGTGGGGTCGACGAGTTCTACCTGACGAGGCGCGATGGGCTCGACCCATCGTCCGTCGATGTACAAGTGGGGGAAGTGCCTCATGAAGTCGGTTCTCCTCGCCCGTCGGGGCTGTCGTGATTCGGTGGTCGTGGGCGTGGGTCCTCGTAGATCAGCTGCTGTGCGTGTAACCGCCGTCGCACGCGATCGTCTGACCCGTGACGAAGGCCGAGGCCGGTGTCGCAAGGAAGAACATGATGCCCACGAGGTCGGTCGGAACCATTCCGCGTGGGATGCACTGCAAGGACTGTGCTCGCTGGCGCACCTCGGGAGTGGGATTGATGACTCGTTCCACCTCGGTGGCGACCGAGCCCGGCCGGACGCAGTTGACCGTGATCCCGTGGGGGCCGAGCTCACGTGCCAACGAGTTCGTCATCCCGATGAGGGCGGACTTGGAAGTGACGTAGTGCAGGTAGTTGACGGTTCCGCGCGTGACGGCGTCGGAGGAGATGTTGACGATGCGACCGAACCCTGCCGCACGCATATGGGACGCCACGGCCCGTACACACAGGTAGGTGCCGGTGATGTTGACACGGAGCACGTGCTCCCACTGCGCGACAGGGATTTCGTCGAACGGGCCCTTCTCGATGGTCGCGAAGACGGACGCATTGTTGATCAGTACGTCGATCCGCCCCCAAGTGGCGACGACGGTGTCCACCATGGCACCCACGGCCTGCTCGTCCCCGACGTCGACTCGTACGGCCAGTGCAGTTCCGCCGGCGCTCTCGATCTCGTCGACGACTGATGCAGCCCGGGCGACGTCGAGATCGGCGACGACGGCCAACGCACCTGCAGCGGCGAACTGACGAGCGATCTCACGACCGATGCCCTGGCCGGCGCCGGTGACGATCACCACCCTGTCCTCGACACTGAAATCCCGGGCCGATGCCGGGACCCCCGAATCCTGCGGGGCGTGGGTGAGTGCTGTCGTCATGTCGGTCCTCGATGTCGCGGTACGTGGATGTCGGCGTTCAGCCAAAGTGTGATCTGCGTCAAACCGTTGCTGGACAATATCCCGAACTATGGGATATTGTCAACGAAGTCGGACCGACCGAACAGACGTGACGAAGGAGTAGAAGATGCGAGTGAGCAGGGCATCCGAGACCGGTGAAGAAGCCGTCGGAACTATGCGTGAGGGAAAGCTCGAACAGAAGCACCTGCTGTTCGGGGTGGACGGCTCGCCCAACAACTACGACCTCAACACCGGTTACACCGGCAGTGGGGGTTGGCGCACCCCACGCCACCGGCACGATTTCGATCAGATCCGCTACGTCGTCGAGGGGCGCCTGCCCTACTCCGAGACCGACTATCTGGAACAGGGCTGGGTCGGTTATTTCCCGGAGAGCGTCCACTACGGACCCCAGGAGCGCGAAGAAGGCCTCCGCACGCTCGTCCTGCAGGCGGGTGGAGCCAGCGGTAACGGTTACCTCTCGGTCGCACAGCGCGAAGCAACCAATGCGGAACTGAACAAGACCGGCGTGTTCAAGAAGGGCATGTACCACTACACCGATTCCGATGGTGTCGAGAGGACCACCGACGGTTCTCAGGCCATCTTCGAGCATGCGACCGGCCGCGAGTTGGAGTTCGCGACGCCTCGTTACACCGACGTGATCGCGATGAATCCCGCGGCCTTCGACTGGATCCAGGACGGCGACACCGGAGTCTGGAACAAGTGGCTCGGCAATTTCACCGAGCGTGATCTTCGCATCGGTTTCGTGAAGCTCGACCCGGGCGCCGTGTACGGCGCAGGTCAGTTCTCGTCGATCGAAATACTCTTCCAGCTGAACGGTAACGTTCTCGTGGACGGTGAGAAGTACGGTGCTGAGACGGGTTTCGAGTTCCTGGCGAACGAAGGCCCGGTATCGATCGAGGCAGTCGAACCCACCGAGTTCTTCCGTGCGGTTCTCCACACCTTCTGAGCATCACGGCGAACGCGGGGTCCACCGTGGACGAAGCCGTGCGAGCGCAGCCCGGGGCATGGTCGGGTGCTGCACCGATCACAAGCGGGCAAGTGTCGCATCACCGAAAGAGGCTCGAGACCTGATGACCACCGCAGTCGACGACCAGTGCACGAACTCCCGCGTGCGCGATGTGATCGCCACTGTGTCCACCGGTGTGTTCATCGACGGTGAGTGGTGCGAGTCTGCGTCCGGCAAGCGTTTCGACGTCGTCGATCCGGCCACGGAGACGGTCATCGCCTCGGTCGCGGACGGGGGCGCAGAGGACGCGTTGCGTGCCATCGGTGCGGCCGGCCGGGCGCAGAAGGAGTGGGCCAGGACATCGCCGCGCGAGCGTAGTGACATTCTCCGTCGCGCTCACGACTCGATGATGGAGAAGCAGGAGGATCTCGCCGTCATCATCACGAGGGAGATGGGCAAGCCCATCGGCGAGGCCCGCGGTGAGGTGGCCTACGCGGCAGAGTTCTTGCGCTGGTTCTCGGAAGAAGCCGTTCGTGTCGTCGGCGACGTGACGCTGACCGGCGACGGCTCGAATCGCATCATCGTCTCGCGGGAGCCGGTCGGTCCGTGCGTGCTGGTCACGCCATGGAACTTTCCGCTCGCGATGGGCGCGCGAAAGATCGGACCTGCAATCGCGGCCGGTTGCACGGTGGTGTTCAAGCCTGCGCACCTGGCACCGCTCTCATCCCTGGCGCTGGTGGACATACTCGTCGAGGCCGGACTACCCAAGGGGGTGGTGAACGTCGTGTGCACGTCCGACGCCTCCGCCGTCGTCTCGCCGTGGATGGCCAGCGGAATCGCCCGCAAGATCAGCTTCACCGGATCGACAGCCGTCGGTGTCAGGTTGCTGGAGCAAGCGTCCGCGCATGTCATGCGTTCGTCGATGGAGCTCGGTGGGAACGCACCCTTGATCGTGTTCGAGGACGCGGACCTCGACCGTGCCGTGGAGGGTGCTTTCGCGGCCAAGATGCGGAACATGGGGGAGGCGTGCACAGCTGCCAATCGAATACTCGTACACCGATCGGTGGCAGACGAGTTCGCGAAGCGGCTCGCTGCACGCTTCGATTCATTGTTCGTCGGTGACGGTCTGGACGAGAGCACCACGGTAGGTCCCCTCGTCGAAGCGAAAGCCCTTGCGAAGGTTCGAGCCCTGGTGGGAGACGCCGTTCAGAAAGGCGCGACGGTGGTCTGTGGTGGAACCAGCCCGGACCGTGCGGGGTTCTTCTTCCTACCCACCGTTCTTTCGAACGTCTCCGCAGATGCGGACCTTCTGTCCGAGGAGATATTCGGGCCCGTTGCTCCCATCGTCTCTTTCGACACCGAGGAGGAGGCCGTGCGGATGGCAAATGACACCCCGTGGGGGCTTGCGGCGTACTTGTTCACGCAGGACGTGGACCGCAGCTTCCGTGTCGGCGACGCACTCGAGGTGGGCATGGTCGGTCTGAACACCGGAATCGTGTCCAATCCTGTCGCCCCTTTCGGTGGAGTCAAGGCATCGGGGTTGGGGCGTGAAGGTGGCCGGGTGGGCATGGACGAGTACCTCGAGTTCAAATACATGGCAATGCCCAAGGCGTGATGCGGCCACCTTGCGTGGTCGGTCGCTGAGAGCGTGGCGCACAGCACGTGATCGATCGACGGGGTGAAGTAACCGAGTAGTGGCGGAGACGCCGAGGCGTCGACTCCGAGTGGTCCGACCGACGGCTCTCCGGGTTCGCTCGTGACTCCGATGACAATGACTGCGCTATCGAGATCGGAGGAAACGAACCGTGACCCGTGTGATCGAAACTATCACCGTCGCGATCCGCACAGTGCTGACAACAATCGTGTTCACCGTGATGATCGCCGCGATCGTCACAGGCTGGGCGTTGTCGGAACTGGCAGCGGCCGCTGTTCGGATCGTCGAGGAATGAGCGGCTCCGCCGGTGATGATCGCGAGAATTCTCGCTGGATAGCTGAATTCCAGACGGCGGTTGAATCATTGAGTGGTGAATCCATAGACCGACTTCACTTCGAGGTATTCGTCGAGTCCGTACTCACCCATCGACCTGCCGATGCCCGACTGCTTGTAACCGCCCATGGGCGTCAGGGAGTTTGTGTTCGCGCCATTGAAAGACACCCGCCCGGCGCGGAGACCGCACGCGAATTCCCAACCACGGTCGCGATTTTCACTGAACACGTAGCCACCGAGACCGAAGATCGAATCGTTGGCGATCTCGAGCGCTTGTTCTTCGGTACGGTATGGCATCACGACGAGTACGGGACCGAAGATCTCCTCTCGGGCGAGGGTCATCTCACGATCGACGTCCGCGAGGACGGTGGGTTGGCAGAAGAATCCCCGATCGAAACCGTCTGGCCGGCCCCCACCACCGGTGACGAGGGTGCCGCCCTCCCTGATGCCGACCTCGATGTGATTCTGCACGCTCTCGTACTGCTGCGCGTGCACGAGCGGACCGTGCGTCGTCGAAGGGTCGCGAGGGTCACCGAGTCGCATTCTCCCGATCTCGTCGGTGATGAACGGAAGTATGTCCGTGACCTGCGACTCGTGCACCAGCATTCGGCTGGGTGCGTGGCAGGACTGGCCGGTGTTGGAGAACCCGCGCTGCACATTCCAGCGCGCTGCCTTCTCCAGGTCGGCGTCGGTGAGAACGATGTTCGCCGATTTACCGCCGAGCTCGAGACACACGCGTTTGACGGTCTGTGCTGCAGCCTCGCCCACCTTGACTCCAGCGCCGGTGGAGCCGGTGAACGAGACCATGTCCACATCGGGATGGCGCGAGAGTGCATCGCCCACGACGCTTCCTCGCCCGATGACCAGATTGAACACACCAGGCGGGGTCCCGGCCTCGTGCATGACCTCGGCGAGCGCCACACCCGATGCGGGGGAGGCGTCGGACGGCTTCAACACCACCGTGCAGCCGGCGGCGATACCGTAGATCACCTTGATGACGGACGTCTGGATGGGCCAGTTCCAGGGCGAGATCAGTGCGCAGACGCCGATCGCCTCGCGGCGCACGAGCGTGTCGGCCAACTCGCGCTGGAACTCGTAGGTGCGGATGAGGTCACGCGCTACCTTCATGTGGCCGGCCGGCCCGCTCACCTGAGCCGTGAAGGAGACCGGAACGCCGACCTCGCGGGCGATCAGTCGAGCAAGCATGGGTTCGCGGCGTTCGTATTCGGCGATGATGCGATCGATCAACTCGATCCGGTCGGCAACTGTCGTCCGCGAAAAACTGGCGAATGCGCGCCGCGCCTCCGACACCGCATGGTCGACATCGGCGGTGCCGCCCCCGGACGCCACTGTGGCCCAGGGCTCCTCGGACGCCGGATCGATCAGCGTGCGTGTTCCGTCGCCACTGGGCGCGACCCATCGACCGCCGATGTAGTGCTGTGCGAAATGCTCCACTGCGAACCTCCGTGCTCGAGGATGTCAAGGCCTCACGGCAAAAGTATGACTTAAGTCGTGGTGTAGTTCATGCCGAACTCTACGCCGACGTAGGCGTTCCTTGACCTACTTCAAACAGTCTGACATTATACAGATCAGATCCACGGCGGTGGAGAACTCTCAGCCCTTCGCCGGGAGCGGAACGAGATGAAGGAAGATCTGTGGGTTCACTGACAGGCAAGAACGTCTTGATCACCGGTGCGCTCGGCACCATCGGCCAGGCCCTGGTCGGCCGGTACGTCGAGGAAGGTGCCAACGTCATCGCGTTGGATCGTCCCGGTGCGCCCGACGCGGAAAAGACGCTCGACGGCATCGGCAAGGGAATCCGATTCTTCGAGTGCGACTTGAACGACCTGGCCGGCATCGAGACGTCGGTGAGGGCCCTGGGGGACGAGATCGGCGGGGTCGACGTACTGGTCAACAACGCCGCTCTGGTCATCTTCAAACCGCACGCAGAGTTCACCATCGCCGAGTACGAGGACCAGGTCCGCGTCAATTCGTCAGCGGTGTTCGTGTTGTCGCGCGTGTGCTCGGAGCACATGAAGAAGAAGAGCTACGGCAAGATCGTCAACATCACCTCGCTCACTCTTACTGGCCGCTGGACAGGGTATGTGCCTTACATCGCGTCGAAGGGTGCCATGTACGGGCTGATCAAAGGCATGGCGCGAGAACTGGGTGAGCACCTCATCAACGTGAACGGCATCTCGCCAGGTGCGGTTCACTCGGATGCGGAGTACCGACAGCGCGGCGACGCGCAGCCGGAGTACCACGAATGGGTGCTCGAGAACCAGAGCATGAAAAAGCGCATCGAAGCGGTCGACATCGCCAACCTCGCAGTCTTCCTGTCCACGCCACAAGCGGACATGATCACCGGCCAGGACATCGCGGTCGACGGCGGAATGTAATTCACGGCAACATCTAACCGGACGACCTCGACTGGGTCAGAACCAAGGAGCGACCATGCCAAGCGTCATCGTTGTCGGAGTGGATGGCGGGGAGGCCTCGATGCGCGCTGCCCGCCGAGCGGCCGAGATCGCACGGAGGCTGGGAGCAAGTCTTCACATTGTTAACGCTGTCGACCGAGGCACCGTCAAGGAATACCCCGGTAGGCCGGGGTCCACCGCTGTGACGTCGGGTGAGCTCGCGGATGCCATCGTCGCCGACGCAGCCGAGGACCTTCGAACGCTGGTAGAACACGTGACGACATCGGTGGTGTACGGCCGACCGGCGGTGGCTTTGTCCGACGAAGCTGCGCGGCTCAACGCCGAGCTCATCGTCGTGGGTAACCGGCGAACCCAGGGCTTGTCGCGCGTGCTCGGAAGTATCGCCAGTGCCGTCGCGGCCCACGCGCCCTGCGACGTGTACATCGCGAAGTCCGTCTGACAGCTCACCGGTACCCAGCAGAGAGACTGGACGTGACACAAAAGGGTCACGTCCAGTTCTCCTGTGGTCAGAGCTTGTACTCCGCAAGCATCGCGCGCCCGATGATGATCTTCTGGATGTCGGTCGTGCCCTCACCGATCAGCATGAAAGCCGCTTCGCGGTAGAGCCTCTCGATTTCATACTCTTTGGAGTAGCCATATCCACCATGAATACGGAACGAGTCCTGAACCACCTCGTTGCAGTACTCGCTGGCCACCATCTTGGCCATGCCTGCCTCGACGTCCATTCGCTCGCCGGCATCTTTCAGCCGGGCCGCGCGTACCACCATCGAGTGCGCAGTTTCCACCTTGGTCGCCATCTCGGCGATGCGGAACAGAATGGCCTGATGCTGCGCGATCGGCTTTCCGAACGTCTCACGCTGCTGCGCGTACTTCACGCCCAGTTCGAACGCGCGGTTGGCGATTCCCACAGCGCGTGCACCCACGTTGACGCGGCCCACCTCGACGCCGTCCATCATCTGATAGAAGCCCTTCCCGGTGATGCCGCCGAGTATCTGCGATTCGTTCAGGCGATGTCGATCGAGGATCAACTCGGTGGTGTCGATGCCCTTGTATCCCATCTTGTCGATCTTGCCGGGCACGGTGACCCCCTGGGCGGTCTCGCCGAAGCCGGCTTCCTTCTCCACCAGGAACGTCGTCATGTTCTTGTAGGGAGAGTCGGCACCGTCGTCTGTTTTGCAGAGCACCGCAACAAGATTTGCGGATCCGCCGTTGGTGAGCCACATCTTCTGGCCGGTGATCTCGTAGCCGTCGTCGGTCTTCTGGGCCTTGGTCGAGATGGCCGACACGTCCGACCCGAGCCCGGGTTCCGACATCGAAAACGCGCCGCGGACCTCGCCGAGCGCCATCCGCGGTAGGTAGCGCTGCTTCTGCTCCTCGGTGCCGTGCTGCGTGAGCATGTACGCCACGATGAAGTGGGTATTGATCACGCCCGACACGCTCATCCATCCCCGAGCGATCTCTTCGACCACCAATGCGTAGGTCAGTAGAGATTCACCCAGGCCGCCGTACTCCTCGGGGATCATGAGACCGAAGATCCCCAGATCCTTGAGTCCTTCGACGATCTCCGTCGGATACTCGTCTGCATGCTCCAACTCGGTGGCGACAGGAATGATCTTCTTCTCGACGAACTGTCGAACGACCTTCAGTATCTCGTCCTGCTCGACTGTCAGACCTGTGGTGCGTGCAAGTCGGGTCATGGCCTTCGGCTCCTCTGTGAATCCATTTGACTAACCTACTAGATGTCAGACATATTACACATATGTCAAAGTCGGTGGTGGTGGTAACTGGTGCAGGGCGCGGACTCGGCGAAGCGATTGCGCTCGACGTAGCTAGGGAGGGCGCGTTCGTCGTCCTCGGAGGTCGGTCGGTCGAACCACTCGAACGTGTGAAAGCAGCCATCGAAGCAGACGGTGGCAGCGCTCTCGTGCACGCCACCGATGTCACCGACGCCAAATCCGTGGCCGGGCTCTTCCAGGACGCGGAGGAGACCTTCGGACAGATAGACGTGCTGGTGAACAACGCCGGCATCGCCAGTCAGGTCGACCTGGTCGATCTGGACGAGGCCGAGTGGGATCGAATCTTCGACACCAACGTCCGCGGAATGTTCCTGTGCAGTCGCGAGGCCGGGCGTCGCTTTGCGCAGTCGGGTGCCGGTCGCGCCGTCAACGTCGCGTCGGTGTTCGGCCTGCTCGGTCGTCCCGGGTTCTCCGCTTACTGCGCATCCAAAGGTGCCGTCATCAACTTCACTCGGTCTGTTTCCGCCGAGTGGGCGAGATTTGGTGCACAGATGAACGCCGTGGCACCGGGTTACTTCGCAACTGACATCAACGCCGAGTTGCGCGCAGACGATGCCGCGATGGCGAAGGTTCTGCGGCGCATTCCCGCATACCGCATGGGAAGGCCGGACGAGCTCGCCAATGTCGTGACGTACTTGGCGCTGAAAGCACCGAACTTCCTTACCGGGCAGACCATTGCGGTCGACGGCGGCGAAGCGAGCGTCTGACCAAGTGAAAGGAACAGGCATGACCGAGGCAGTTGTCTGCGAGCCGATCCGTACACCGGTGGGCAGTTACGGAGGTATTTTCAAGGATGTGCCGGTGACGACACTGGCGTCGACGGTCATGAAGGGATTGGTCGACCGAACGGGGTTGACCGCCGCGGACATCGACGACGTCATCTTCGGTCAGGGATACCCCAACGGGGAAGCAGCCGCCATCGGCAGGATCGCCGCCCTCGACGCCGGTCTCGACGTATCGGTGCCGGGTCTACAGATCGATCGTCGGTGCGGCTCCGGCCTGCAGGCTGTGTTGTACGCCTGCATGCAGGTAGCGACCGGAGGCTCGGATCTGGTGCTCGCCGGCGGCGCCGAAAGTATGAGTCGAGCCGAGTTCTACATGCCGAACGCACGGTGGAACACCGGCGAAGTGCCCACCCTTAGAGATCGTCTCGCGTCCCCACGCAACAACTCCGGAGGGTGGAGGCACCCGGTCGAGGGCGGGATGATCGAGACCGCCGAAAACGTCGCGGCGAAGTACGGAGTGACGCGCGAGGAGCAGGACGAGTGGGCTGTGCGGTCTCAGCAGCGCGCCGCGGCGGCCATCGACGGTGGACTGTTCGACGACGAGATAGTTCCCGTCGTCGTTCCGCGCCGAAAAGGTGAGCCACTGATCGTCTCTCGCGACGAACACCCTCGTCCGGACACCACGATCGAAACGCTGTCGCGCCTGAAGCCGATGATGCGCGCGACGTTGCCCACAGCGTCGGTGACGGCCGGAAACTCCAGCGGTCAGAACGATGCCGCAGCGATCGCAATCGTGACGACTCCCGAGAAAGCAGAAAAACTGGGACTTCGTCCTCTGGCGCGCCTCGTCAGCTGGTCGTTGGCCGGCGTCGAGCCCGAACTGATGGGAATCGGACCCGTTCCGGCTGCGCGTCGGGCGCTCGAGCGTGCGTCGTTGTCCTGGGCGGACATCGACCTGATCGAGTTGAACGAAGCCTTCGCGGCCCAGGTACTCGGCTGTTTCCGAGGGTGGCAGTTCGGCGACTCCGATCTGGACCGAGTCAACGTCAACGGGTCCGGTATCTCATTGGGGCATCCGATCGGGGCGACCGGAGGCCGCATCCTTGCGAACTTGCTGCGCGAGATGGATCGGCGCGAGTCGCGGTACGGGATGGAAACCATGTGCATGGGCGGCGGTCAGGGACTGGCCGCGATTTTCGAGCGGGTGGCGTGAGATGACGCGAATACTGTACTTGTCGATGTCGCGGGAGAAGTACTCGCCGAACTACTTTCCTTACCTACGCACCTATATCGACCAAGTGAAGTCGCCGGACGTCGAGTTCGAGCTCCACGGGACACGAGTCGGACGTATCGACAGTTTCCGCTTCTTCGAAGTACTCGACTGGGTGTCCATTCTCGACTCCGTCGTCGGTGCGGAACAGGATGGCTTCGATGCCGTGGCGATAGGCAACATCCTCGATCCGGCGCTTCGCGAGGCGCGGTCGATGGTGGACATCCCAGTGCTGGGACTCGGCGAGACGTCAATGTTGACCGCATGCATGATGGGTAGCCAGTTTTCGCTCGTCGGCGTCAACCCTTACTTCGGTGGCCGATTCGAGGAGAACGTGGCCAGGTACGGGCTACGCGACCGACTGGCGAGCATCGAATGCATGGGTTTGACCCCCCACGAGCTCGACGCGTGTTTCTCCGATGACAGTAGCCGCCAGAAGGCAATCGACTCGTTCGTCGCGGCGGCGCGCGTATCGCTCGACAAAGGAGCCGAGGTGGTCGTCCCTGCGGGTGGTCGCCTGACCGCCTTTCTCAATGCCGTAGGAATCCGTGAGGTCGACGGCGCACCACTGCTCGACGGAACCGTCTCTCTCGTGACCGCAGTGGAGTCGGCCGTCCGGATCCACCGGCAGGCTGGGGCTTTCGTGAGTCGGCGCAGGCTGTACGCGAAGGCGCCGGTGGCGTCCATTCGCGATTCGGGCGTCGAGTACGCCGAGGGTTACAACCTGCCGGCCCTGGCGCGTTTGGTAGATGGATACCCCGCAGTAGAACAGACCAAGGAGTGAATCGGATGGACGTTCGTTACCCGTTGAGCAAGCAGGATGTGTTCGTATCCAACCTGGATCGTCTTCGCGAGACCGCCCCAGATGTCGCCGATGCGTTCAGGGGGCTGAGGGTCGCCGCTGACGCGTACGGGACCCTCGACGCGAAGCAGCGGGAACTGAGTTTGTTGGTCGGGTTCGCGGTCACGCGGAACGAGGGCGGTTTTCGGGTTCACTGCACACGCGCCACGGACGCGGGCGCGACAGTGGCCGAGATCGAGCAGGTGGTGATTCTTCAGCTCGGAACCAGCTTGGGGCTGGTGCCGGTCGTGGAGGCGTTGTCGTGGGCGCACGACGAGCTCAATTGATTACATAGAAGCTATTGTCAGACATTATGTTCAATGATATTTTGTGTTCGGTGGTTGGTCCGCCACCGCCCGAGTACCACCAGGAGAAACGTCGATGACAGAACGTAACGGCCCCTGCACTGCCGTGGTGATGGGAGCGGGGTCGGGGATCGGCCGAGCGACAGCCATCGAACTGGCGCGCAACGGATATCGCGTCGTGGCAGCGGACCTCAACTCCGGGGCGGTCGCAGCACTCGCCGCCGACGTGGAGGGGATCATCGACCTGGGGCAGTCGTGGAACGCCACGGACCCAGAGGTGTGTGACGAGTTGATAGCCGCCGCAGTCGGGGCAGTGGGTCCGCTCGACACCGTGGTGTCCACGGTCGGGTGGACAGCGATCACGAAGTTCCTCGATGAGTCTCCGGACTACTGGCGACGGATCATCGACGTGAACCTGATGTCGGCGATCCACCTGTCGGCGTCCGCCGGACGCGTCATGAAGGACAGCGGGGGTGGGTCCATCGTGCTGACCTCGTCCGAAGCCGGCACCGTCGGTACCTCCGGGGAGGCTGTCTACTCCGCGGCCAAGGCAGGCATCATTGCGCTGGCCAAGTCGCTCGCCCGTGAGTGGGCTCGATTCGGGATACGGGTCAATGCGGTGGCGCCGGGTATCACGGCGACGCCTCTGCTCGAAGAGCAAGGGCTGGTGACCGGCGACGGCGCGGACGGGGGCGTCCTGGGCAGCATCCTCAGAGGTGTGCCGATGCGTCGAGCGGGAGAGCCATCCGAGATCGCTGCCGCCATCACGTACCTCGCGGGCGATGGGGCCAGTTACGTTACCGGCCAGACCCTCTGCGTCGGTGGGGGATTGACGATGGGCTCATGACTCCTCCGCCCATTCGTCTCGATCGAGCATCCAAGCAATCCCACACCGAGAGGTCGTTCACCCCATGCGTGACAAGACGGTCCTGATCACCGGCGGTTCCAGAGGAATGGGACAGCAACTCGCGTTACGTCTCGCTGGCGAAGGCGCCAACATCGTCGTCAACTACCGGCGCGACACCGAAGCCGCGAAGGAAACCGTCGAGGCAGTCGAGGCAGCCGGGGGGCAGGCGCTTGCCGTTCAGGCAGACGTATCCGACACCGCTGCAGTCGAGGACATGATCGGACAGGCCGTCGCACGCTTCGGAACCCTCGACGTCGTCGTGGCCAACGCCGCAGCCAGCGCGTTCAAGCCTCTGATGGACATCCATGGACGCCACATCGAGAAGACGATGGGCATCACCGTTCAGGGCTTCCTGGACCTCGTGCGGCTGGCACTGCCGCACATGAATCGTGGCGGTCGCGTCATGGCGGTCAGCGGGTGGGACAGCTTCCGCGTCCTACCCGGACACGGACTGCTCGGTGCAGCCAAAGCGGCGATGGAAACGATCGTGAAGTATCTGGCGATCGAGCTGGCCGCGAACGGCGTCAGCACAGTCGGGGTCTGCCCCGGGCCGATCGACACTGACTCCTTCCGCTATTATGCCGGCGAGCAGTGGGACGACTACGCCGAGCAGTGGCTCGCGCAAACGCCGTCGGGCGCGTACCCGACGCCCACGGAGGTTGCCGAAGTCATGGCGTTCCTGTGCTCGCCGCAGAGCGCCGTCATCAACGGTCAGACCATCGTCGTCGACGGCGGGTTGTCCCTGGCGACCATGCCGATCGGCTTCGGCCAGCGCTGATGACGAGTGCACAGTCTCCGGCGGTCGCCCACACCGTCGTCCAGTTGATGAGCCAGATTCAACGCCGGCCCGGACACGAGGTGGCCGCGGAGGGTGTCGACGGACAGCATCGGTTGACCATCGCCGAACTCGTGCGCTCGTCGAACTGTGTGGCCAACGCCTTCATCGGACTCGGCCTGGCTCCGGGCAGTCGTGTCGCGTACGTGGCGCAGAATCATATCGAGTACGTGATTCTCGAGTTCGCGCTGCTCAAAGCAGGACTCGTCAAAGTTCCCCTCAATCACAGATTCGCACCAGTCGAGCTTCGCCGATGCATCGACTTGGCGGACGTCGCTCTCGTCGTTGCAGACGACGCATCGTCCACCGCCCTCGACAATGTTCTGGACGGCACCGACATCCTGCGAGTTCATATCGGGCCACGTGACGGATGGGTGGACTTCGCCGATCTGGTGGCCGGAGGCTCCCCGACACCAGTGCAGGTTGCCACCGGTCCCGACGACCTATACCACATTCGCTTCAGCTCCGGTTCCACCGGAAAGCCGAAAGGAATTGCCATCTCTCAGCGGGGCGCCCGTGCCGCAATTCTCGGGAACACCTGGGTGATGAGCAGTAGCGGACCCGTCGATCGGCCGCGAACGCTGCAGGTTGCGCCGTTGGTGTACGCCGGTGGCTGGAGCATCCTTCCCACCCTGCTCTGCGGTGGCACGAACGTGTTCATGGGCCGCTTCGAGGCAGAGCAGATGCTGGACGTCATCGTCCGACGGGGGATCACGTGGATGTTCGCCGTCCCGACGATGCTGCGCAGAATGAGTACCCTCACAGGGCTTTCCGCACTGCGCGGATCGTCCCTGCGTTGTCTCATGCTCGCCGGTGAACCGGCGGCTCTGCCTGCGCTCGACGTCGTCGGGGAACATACCGACGCGTTGATTCAGTGTTGGGGGCAGACGGAAGCGCCCGCCTCGACGACGCTTCTCTCGCGGACCGACATGAAAGAGCGCGAGCTGTGGTCGTCGATCGGGCGGCCGATTCCCGGTGTCGAGTTCTCCGTTTACACCGATGGAGTGGTCCTCGACAGGCCGGAGCCGGGTGTCGACGGTGAACTCGTGATTCGGACACCGAGCGTCGCGAGCACCCTGCTGGGAGCCGAGGACGAGCACGCGGAAAGGTCGCTTCCCGGTGGGTGGTGGCGAACCTCGGACCTGGGCCACTTCGACGACTCCGGGCGCATCTACATAGTCGGTCGGGCAAGCGAGACGATCATTACCGGCGGCACCAACATTCAGCCGGTGGAGATCGAGCGCGCGTTCGAGAAGCACGCGGCTGTCCGCGAGGCCGTGGTGGTGGGTGTGCCGGACGCGAAGTGGGGAGAGACGCCCGCGGCGTACGTGCACCTGTCCGAGCCGTGGGACTCGGTCGGAGCCGATCTGGACGCGTGGCTCAAGGACAACCTCGCGGGCTTCAAGCGGCCCGGCCACATCTTCGTGTCACCGGATCCTATTCCCCGCGCCTCGGGTGAGTCGAAGATTGCCCGCGGCGACATCAAAAGGATCGTTCAGTCGTGGGTGGCGGACCCCGGAGTTGTACCGCACAACGTGAAGAGAGTGGAGAAGTGACGTGACGGATATCGTCGTATCGATCGAAGACGAGATCGGAATCGTCCGGCTGAACCGGCCCGACAGGGGAAACTCGGTGACCCCGGACGTCGTGCGACGGATGGGCGAAGCGGTCGCCGAGTTCGCGGAGACGGACACCGTCTCCGCCGTCGTGCTCACCGGTACCGGCACGGTGTTCTGCGCGGGCGCCGACGTGCGAGAGATGAACGATGTCTACACGGCGGAAGGTCCAGACGCCCTGATGAGCTACCTCGGCGATATCTGGATGCCCGCCGTTCAGGCCACTGTGCGGATGTTGTGGAACGCACCTGTGCCTCTCGTTGCCGCCTACAATGGTGCCGCGACGGCCGGGGGTCTCGATTTCGGCCTCGCGTGTGACGTTCGAATTGCGTCGTCTCGAGCCCGGTTCGCCGAAAGCTACGTCAACCTCGGAATGGTGCCGGTCGCCGGCGGCGCGTATCTCCTTCCCTCGCTGATCGGTTCCGCAGCCGCGCTGAGAATGTTGGCAACCGGCGAATTCATTTCCGCCGAACGTGCCCTTGCGTTGGGCATGGTCAGCGACGTGTGCGAACCGGAAGCCGTGGCCGAACGGGCGGTCGAGTTGGCTCGCGAAATGACGCACGGCCCGTCGGCGACGTATGCGAGCGTCAAGAAGATTGCCCGCACAACAGCGACGTCGGAGCTGGACGCCGCACTTCGCGCGAGTCTGGCGGCAAATATCGAATTGATCGCCCGGCCCGGGGTCCGAGCCGGGATCGTTGCGGTCATGGACCGCTACAGCGGTGGCTCGAAGAGTTGAGCGAACCTTTGACGATCGGGGTGGTCGCCGAGTCCGGTTCCGGCGAAACCCGGGTTGCTGCAACGCCAACAAGTGTTCGTAAGCTGATCGGACTCGGATACGAGATTGTCGTCGAGCAGGGTGCGGGCACTGGTTCCAGCTACAGCGACACCGCGTACCGAGACGCTGGTGCCTCCATCTGCTCCAGCGACGATGCCTGGTCGGCAGACGTCGTTCTGAAGGTCCACGCTCCGACCTCGGCGGAGATCGGCCGGTTGACCGACTCGGCCGTACTGGTCGGTCTGATCGGTCCCGCGTCGAACGCCGAACTCGTCGACGACCTCGCTCAGCGCAGTCTGACGGTCCTCGCGATGGACGCCGTACCCCGTATTTCACGCGCACAGTCGCTCGACGTGCTCTCGTCGATGGCGAACATCGCGGGCTACCGGTCGGTGATCGAGGCTGCCCACGAGTTCGGCCGATTCTTCACCGGTCAGGTGACCGCAGCCGGCAAAATTCCGCCCGCGAAGGTGTTGGTAGCCGGTGCAGGTGTTGCGGGTCTCGCCGCTGTGGGTGCCGCTTCGAGTCTCGGTGCGATCGTCAGGGCAACCGATCCTCGACCCGAGGTTGCCGAGCAGGTACGGTCCATCGGCGGAAAATTTCTCGAAGTCGATGTCACACAGGAGGTGTCGACTGACGGCTACGCCAAGGCCACCAGCGAGGACTACAACCGGCGCGCAGCGGAGATATACTCCGAGCAGGCGGCCGAGGTCGACATCATCATCACCACCGCGCTGATCCCGGGACGCCCGGCACCCCGCCTGATCACCGAGGCGGACATCGCGTCGATGAAACCGGGAAGTGTCGTCGTCGACATGGCTGCGGGGCACGGTGGCAACGTTGCAGGGTCGGTTGCCGGCGAGCGTGTGGTCTCCGACAACGGCGTGATCATTCTCGGGTACACCGATCTGGCGCGCCGACTTCCCACCCAAGCGTCGCAACTCTACGGAACCAATGTGGTCAATCTGCTGACCTTGCTCACTCCGGAGAAGGACGGTCGACTGGTCCTGGATTTCGACGACGTGATTCAACGCGGAGTCACCGTGGTGCGCGACGGGCAGATCACCTGGCCGCCACCTCCGACCGCCGTGTCTGCGGCTCCGACCACCCGCACTGCTGACGTGGTCGCACCACAACCGAGATCGCCCCGACCGCCCAGGAATCGGTGGGCCGCGCTTGCTGTCGGTGTGCTCGTGTTCTTCCTGGTTCTGGCGTACGCGCCCGCTCCGTTGCCGCAGCACTTCACGGTTCTGGTCCTGTCGATCATCCTGGGGTACTACGTGATCGGGAACGTGGCCCATGCGTTGCATACGCCGTTGATGGCTGTAACCAACGCGATCAGCGGCATCATCGTCGTCGGCGCGATCGTTCAACTCGGTGTGGCCGGTGACGCAACGAACGCGGGCGTGATCAGGGTGTTGGCCTTCGTGGCGACACTTCTTGCTGCAATCAACGTATTCGGAGGGTTCGCGGTCACTCGGCGGATGCTCCGGATGTTCAGTAAAGGCTGAGGCTCCCATGACCGTGCTGTCCGCGACGACCGCTGCATACCTCGTCGCCGCTGTCTTGTTCATCTTCTCCTTGGCCGGGCTGTCTAAGCACGAAACCTCGGGTAGCGGCGTTGTTTACGGCATCGTGGGCATGGTGATCGCCGTGGGCGCCACGATCGTGGTGATCGTCGACGTTTCCGACGGCGTGGCACTCGGATTGCTCGTGGTCGCGCTGCTTATCGGCGCCGCGGTCGGGCGCTGGCGTGCTCGGGTCGTCGAGATGACCGGGATGCCGGAACTCATCGCACTTCTGCATTCCTTCGTCGGGCTCGCAGCCGTCCTGGTGGGCTGGAACGGCTACCTCTCGCACGAGTCCTTCGAATCGGTTGCATTGGCGGGTATCCACCACGCGGAGGTATTCATCGGGGTGTTCATCGGAGCGGTGACGTTCACCGGTTCGATTGTCGCGAACCTGAAGTTGTCCGGCCGAATATCGTCGTCCCCATTGATGCTTCCGGGCAAGAATGCCCTCAACGTAGGCGCGCTGGTCGCCTTCGTCACGCTCACGGTGTGGTTCGTTGCCACCCCGTCGCTGTGGTTGCTCGTTGCAGTCACAGTGTTGGCTCTCGCGCTGGGCTGGCACCTGGTGGCATCGATCGGCGGCGGCGACATGCCGGTGGTCGTGTCTATGCTGAACTCCTACTCGGGCTGGGCTGCAGCAGCTTCGGGCTTCCTGTTGAACAACGATCTCCTCATCGTCACTGGAGCACTGGTCGGATCGTCGGGCGCGTTCCTGTCCTACGTCATGTGCAAGGCGATGAACCGGTCGTTCGTTTCGGTGATCGCCGGCGGGTTCGGCGCCACGGCCGCGGTGTCGGACGACACCGATCACGGCGACCACAGGGAGATCGACGCCGCAACTGCAGCGGACCTCGTGCTGCATGCGGCGTCGGTCGTCATCACCCCCGGTTACGGAATGGCCGTCGCCCAAGCGCAGTATCCCGTTGCCGAGTTGACCAAAGCCTTGCGCGAGCGAGGAGTCGACGTGAGATTTGCAATTCATCCCGTGGCCGGACGATTGCCGGGGCACATGAACGTGCTTCTGGCCGAGGCGAAGGTTCCGTACGACATCGTATTGGAAATGGACGAGATCAACGACGATCTGAAGCAGGTCGACGTGGTGCTGGTGATCGGGGCGAACGACACCGTGAATCCGTCGGCTGCCGAGGATCCGTCGTCGCCCATCGCCGGGATGCCGGTACTGCGCGTGTGGGAGGCCAAGGACGTCATCGTGTTCAAACGCTCGATGGCCGCCGGGTACGCGGGTGTGCAGAATCCGCTGTTCTTTCGAGACAACAGCCGAATGTTGTTCGGCGACGCGAAGGCTCGGGTCGAGGACATCATTCGCAACCTGTCCTGACCCGAGCTCGCTCGCGTCAGTCGCGTAGCAGGCGGTTGGCCCGGTAGCGAGTGTCGTGGTAGCTCGACCACAGCGCGTCGAGCAGTTCGAGTACCGCGGAGCGAGACCACGTGCGCGTCCACTCGAACGGGCCGGCCGGGTAGTTCGTTCCCAGTTTCATTGCGGTATCGATGGCGTCGGGAGATGCCACACCTTGCATGGTCGTTTCCCACGCTTCGTTGGCCACGACGGCCAGGGTGCGGGCGAGAACGAGGCCCGGTACGTCGGACACGGGGTGGGCAGTAATGCCTGCGAGGTGCAGGACCGCCGCGACCGTCGGCAGCGAATACTCGTGCGATGACGCAACCGCGATGCCGGTGGCATCGGCAAAGGACAAGCACCGGTCGAGGACGACGACGGGGACGCCGTCTCGTTCGGCCGACTCGGACCGCGCGGTCCGGCCGCGGGTGAGCACGACGACGGCCGCATCGAGAACGAGCTCGGCCGGTGCGTCCCGGGCCGATTCCTCGTACGTGACCGTGATGCCCGATCGCTCCACCACCGCGTCGAGTTCCGAGCTCGGCCCACGTCGAATGGCCTGTGCAGGAGGTGAACCGGCCTGCACCTGCGCGGGTGCATCAGGTTCGGCATCGGCAGCATAGCGGTAGAAGCCTTGCCCACGCTTGCGCCCGTAGCGGCCAGCGGCCACGAGTTCGTCCTGAATGCGCGACGGTTCGAACCGGGGGTCGAAGTTGAATGCGGTCCAGACCGTTCTGGTCACGGCGGCGTTGACGTCGTGACCGATGAGATCCATCAGCTCGAACGGACCCATCTTGAACCCGCCGGAGTTACGGATGATCGCGTCGAGGGTCGCGGGTGAGGCCGCGCACTCCTGCAGGAGCCTGAGCGGTTCACCGTAGAAGCCGCGTGCGACCCGGTTGACGATGAAACCGGGTGCGTTCGTCACCCGCGCAACGGTCTTGCCCCAGGCGACGGCGAGCTTGTCGATATCGTCCGCCACTCGAGGGTCGGTCTGCAGCCCGGTGACCACCTCGACGAGTTTCATGATGGGGACCGGGTTGAAGAAGTGCATGCCGACGACTCTGTGAGGCATCGGGGAGCGCGCAGCGATCTCGGACACCGACAGCGACGAGGTGTTCGTCGCGAGGATGCAGTCGGGACCGAAATGCCCTGCGGCCGCCGCAAAGACGGCGGCCTTTACATCCAGCGATTCCAGGACGGCCTCGATGACCACCGTGTACGGATGCTGTGGTGCCGACTCGATCGACGTGCAGGTGGTCAGGAGACTGTCCAAAGACGCTGCGATGGCCGGGTGCCGTTTCGCGAGGCGAGCCTCGATGTCCTCGGCCGCGGCCGTCAGCTGCGCTTGCTGAGGATCCACGAGGTACACCGGGTGCCCAGCAGCCAGCGCTGTCTGCGCGATCCCCCGACCCATCGTGCCTGCGCCGACGACGCAGATCGGGGTGGATGCTGTGGTCATGGGTTACTCCTGAGGATTGTCAGCGGGGCCTCGGAAGGCCCGGAACATGGTTGCTTCTAGCTGTATGACAATGTACGTTGCTGTAAAGAAAGTATCAGACTAATTGTCATACACTGGTCGTTCGAGCGAGGCAGGAAAGTGGTACGCAATGACCTACGAAGACATCGTCGTCTCGGTCGACGAGGGGGTGGCAACCATTGCGATCAACCGTCCCGAGAACGCGAACAAGTTGCGGTTCACCACCGCTCGCGAACTCCTCGACGCGTTCCGGATGGTGCGTGAGACGCCCACCATCGACGTGGCGGTGTTGACCGGAGCCGGTGACAAGTTTTTCTGCATCGGCGGCGAGCACGAGGAACTGACGTCGCTCGACTACTCGAGCGTGATGCCGGTAATCGATCTGTACGAGTTCATCGACACTATGCCCAAACCCGTGATCGCTGCCGTCAACGGCTTCGCTGTGGGTGGCGGCAACGTGCTCCACGTCGTCTGCGATTTGACAGTCGCGGCGCCGCACTCGGTGTTCCGCCAGGTCGGACCCATGGTCGGGAGCTTCGACGCCGGCTACGGCACCTGGTATCTCGAACAGACGATCGGACGCCGCCGCGCCAAGGAGATGTGGTACCTCAACCGCAAGTACACCGCCGAGCAGGCGTTGGACATGGGCTTGATCAACGACATCGCCGATGATCCGGTGGCCCACGCGCACGAGCTCGCTCAGACGCTGCGCCAACGTGGCCCCTTCGCCATCAGTGCACTCAAGGCTGCATTCTCCGGACGCCACACCGGTGTGGTCGGTCAGGCGCGGATGGCACACGACTTGCTTCTGACCGCGTATCGCAGCACCCGGGAGGCCACCGAGATGTCGGAATCCTTCGACGAGCGCCGCGCACCCGACCGATCGAAGTTCAACCGATGATCAGCCTCAGCTCCGAATTGGAAGAATTCCTGACGACGGCGGCCAAGGTCGCGACGTCGGTGGCAGACTCCTCCGATTCGGTCACCATCTCGCGAGGTGCGTTGGAAAGCACCGGTCTTCTCGATCTCGCCGGTGACGTCGCCGACGAATCGGATGGTCTCGCCTGGCTGGCGCACACCGTCCGCGTCGTTGCGCAGACATCGCCGTCACTCGCCTTCGTGCTCGCCGGTCGCTACGCCGCCGATCACGTGGGCCACAGCGCGGGCTCGGGAGGTTCGGCGTTCGGACTGGCCTTCGCAGGCGCCGCCACCGTCCTGTCGTCGGCCCTCGATCCCGATCGTGCGGTGGTGTGGGACGCGGCAACGGGGTCGGTGTTCGCCGCACCTTTCGACTCGATCGGTGCCGATGGCAGCGCACGACGATCCGGTCTCGCGCAAGCGGATCTGGTCTCGGTGACCATAGCCTCCGATTCCGTCGTCGCGAATGTCGAAGTATCCGAACTCATCTCCCGCTGGGACCTGCTGACCGGTGCCGCGCTCGTCGGAATCGGCCGGCGGGCGGTGGCCGAGACACAGGCCTACGTCATGGGGCGTCACCAGTTCGGTGTCGCCATCGGGTCGTTCGTCGGGTTGCGTGCGCTCGTCGCGGACATGGACCTGCGTGTCGGTGACGCCGAGGCATTGCTGTCGCGCGCTCTCGACGGCGAGGCGTCGGCGCCGGTGTCGGCATCGGCTGGACGCGCCGCCGTGGCCACGTGCATCGACGCTGTGCAGGCGCACGGCGGATACGGTTACATCGACGAGTACCCCATCGCGGGATTACTGCGCGATGCCATCAGTACCCAGGCCAGAGCCGGGGGACGACGCTTCCACGTCGCGCGAGTGGCCCAGCTGGGACTGGGCTCGCAAGCAGTCCTGCTGCCATGACCGCCCCCGCTCGAAAACCGGAGAAGAAGATGGATCCAACCAGTGGCCCCTTGGCCGGTGTTCGGGTGGTCGACATCTCGTCGTCCTACGCCGCACCGACGACCTCGATGTACCTCGCCGACATGGGAGCGGACGTCATCAAGATCGAACCGACCCGTGGCGACGACGCGCGCGGGTGGGGCCCACCGTTCCTGAACGGTGAGGCCGCATGGTTCTTGTCGGTGAACCGCAACAAACGGAGCATGTGCCTCGATATTCGCGGGCAGGCCGGCCGACAGGTGCTGTTCTCACTCCTCGAGACCGCCGACGTCTTCATCGAGAACATCAACCCGGTCAAGCTGGCGAAGCACGGATTGGATCCGGACACCCTGCGGTCGAGGTTTCCCCAGCTCATCGTCTGTGCATTCTCCGGTTTCGGGCTCACCGGGCCCGATTCCGCCCTCCCGGGCTACGACCTGATCGCCCAGGCCCGATCCGGAATCATGAGCGTCACGGGCGCAGACGGCGTGCCGCAACGTGTCAGCACTGCGTTGTCGGACGTGGCAGCAGGAACCGTTGCTGCGTTCGCCATTTCGTCAGCTCTGGTCAAGCAGCAGCGGACGGGTGAGGGTGAGGTGGTCGACATCGCGCTGCTTGAGGCCGATCTGGCGTTCATGTCTCCCCGCATCGCGAGCTACCTCGCCGGTGATCCAGAACCGTCCCCGTGCTCGGGACGTGACTCAGTCGTCGCGATCTACCAGTCGATGGTGACGGCCGACCGACCCATCGTTGTCGCGATCGGCAACGACCGTCACTGGGTCCGGGCATGCGATGCACTCGGGTTGCACGAGTTGGGACAGCGAGAAGACCTGCGCACCAACGCCGATCGCCGCGCCAAACGCGAGGAGGTCGTCGGGCTCTTCCAAGCTCGACTCCTGACCATGTCGTCGGAGACAGCGCTGAAAACTCTGCAGAGCGTCGGCGTTCCGTGCTCGCAGATCAACTCCCTGTCGGAGGTGGTCTCGGACCCACAGGTCGAGGCCCGCAAGGCCATCGTGCCCTACGAACACCCCGTCGCCGGCACATTCCGCGGCGTCGGAACCCCCTGGAGACTTGCGTCCGACCCCGAGGATCGGCAGGCTCGTCTACCGGCCCCGCTGCGGGGAGAACACGGCAGGGAAGTCCTCGCCGAGATCGGACTCGACGATGCGGAAATCGCAGCGTTGACGAATGCAGAGGTCGTGTGGGTTCCATGATCGACACCACTCGTTCCGGACGGGTGTTGACCATAGAGATCACTCGGCCGAAGCAGCTGAACGCACTCAACACCATCGTTCTGGCGCAGATGCTGGCTGCCGTGGATGATGCCCAGCACGACGAGTCGCTGGGCGCCATCGTCATTCGTGGCAGTGGTGATCGCGCGTTCTGTGCGGGAGCCGACCTGGACGAGATTCGCGGGCTCGACATCGAGGCGGCACAGTCGTTCATCCGTGCTGGTCAACGCACCATGACGGCCGTCGCCGATTCAGTGGTGCCGGTCATTGCCGATGTCGACGGATTCGCGCTGGGGGGCGGGTTCGAGTTGATGCTCGCCTGCCACCTGGTGATCGCGTCCGATCGGAGTGGCTTCGGTCTCCCGGAAGCGCGCATCGGGTGCATTCCCGGATTCGGGGGTACCCAGCGCCTCGCGATGTCGGTGAGCAAACCAGCGGCGTTGCTGATGATGCTCGGCGGTGAACGAGTGGACGCCGACCGTGCCTGGCAGATCGGACTGCTGTCGGTACCCCCTCTGCCGCCAGGAGAGTCGGCGGCGGAAGCACGGCGGCTGGCAGAGCTGATCGCGTCGGGGAGCCGGCGCGGTATCGCGAACATCCTCGACGCCGCTCGTCCGGCATTCCGTGCCGCGGCGCTCGATCACGAAGCGGCCCTCGCTGCCATCTCCATCGCTGCTCGCGACGGGCAAGAGGGCATCACGTCCTTCGCCGAGCGTCGTGCACCCGTCTTCCACCAGGAGAATTCATGAACACACCGTGGGCCAGCATCGATCACGACATCATCGACACCGTCGATTCGGTGATCGCGCGCACCATTGCTCCCGCTGCTGCGGAGATCGATGCGACCGGCACGTTCCCCGCCGCCGGGATCGCCGAACTGGCGGATGCTGGCTTGGGGGTCCTGCAGATGCAGAAGTCGCTCGGTGGTGCAGGTGCCAGCACGTCGACTTACGCGGAGGCGCTGCTACGTATCTCAGCCGTGTGCGGTGCCACATCGACGGTCTACATGACACAGATGCACGCTGCTCACCCCATTCATCTTCAGGGTTCACCGGAGCAGAGCGCACGATGGGTTCCGGAGCTGTGCAAAGGCACCGCCATCGGGTCGATTGCGCTCACCGAACCAGGTGCCGGCTCGGACGTCAGTTCCATGCGCACCGTCGCGCGACGCGACGGGGACACGTACATCGTCAACGGTGAGAAGACGTTCATCTCCAACGGTGATCGCGCCGACGTGATCGTCCTGTTCGCCACCGTGGACACGTCACTCGGAAAATCGGGTATCACCGCGTTTCTTCTGGACACCGCGACTCTCGACGGTTTCGAGCCGGGTGCGCCCATGAAGAAGTTGGGACAGAAGGGAGCGTCGACGGTGACGTTGTCTTTCCAGGACTGCCGGATTCCGGTGTCATCTCGGATGGGGGAGGAGGGCGAGGGCTACCCGCTACTGCTGCGCTCCGTCATCCGCTCTCGCATCAGTGCAGCGGCGCAGGGTGTGGGGTTCGCGCAAGGCGCGTTCGACGTCGTGGTGTCCTGGGCCGCGGACCGCGATCTGTTGTCGTCGAAGACGCTGCACGCACAGGACCTGCAATTCGAACTCGCCCGACTGCGCGGCGACATCACGGCGGCGCGGGCGATGTTGCTGTCGGTGTGCGACCAGGTCGACTCCAGCTTCGAGGAGCCGGTCGCAGAGGTGTCGCTGGCCAAGATGCATTGCACCACACTGGGTACGACGGTCGCTGCGCGCTGTGTCGAGTTGCTGGGTCCGGACGGTGACCTGGTGTCACTCGGAGCCGAACGGCTGCTTCGCGATGCAAAGATCGCCGAGATCTACGACGGCACCAACCAGGTTCAGAGCATGCTCGTCGCACGGGACATCCGTCTCGGAGCGACGCGAACAACCGTCGACGTGTGAGGAGAATGATGCAGAAGACAACCTACGACGCCATTTTCGTCGACGGCGGGTGGGTGCAACCGGCGTCGTCGGAGATGACCCAGCTCGTGTCACCGACGACGGGCGAGGTCTACGGCGCAGTGCCGGCGGGCTCGATCGAGGACATGGACACCGCGGTGCGTGCTGCGCGCAGAGCGTTCGATGACGGGAAATGGACCGGAACCTCGCTGCAGAATCGTCTGGATGTCCTCCGGCGTCTGCGGCAACTCCTCGTCGATAACGCGGAGGCGCTCGCCGTCACGATCACCACCGAGATGGGCTGTCCCATAACCCAATCGCGATCCGTTCAAGCGGCCAACCCCGTCAAGGTCATCGACGCATCCCTCGACATCGCCGCGGCCTTCCCGTGGCGCGCGCTACGACGTTCCGCCTCTGCCAATGCCCTCGTCACTCGAAGTCCCGTCGGAGTCGTCGCAGCGGTGTCGCCATGGAACATGCCGCTGTCGATCAACGTTCAGAAGCTCGTGCCCGCCTTGATCGCCGGTTGCACGATGGTGCTCAAGCCTTCCCCGGAGACCCCGCTCGATGCCTACCTGCTCGCCGAGCTGGCCACCGAAGCCGGTCTACCGCCCGGAGTTCTCAATGTGGTGCCCGCGGGCCGGGACGCAAGTGCGTACCTCGTGGGGCACCCGATGGTCGACAAGGTCACGTTCACCGGTTCTCCCGCAGCGGGACGCAGCATCGCGGCGCGGTGCGGTGCGGATCTGCGCCGAGTCACTCTCGAACTCGGCGGCAAGTCGGCTGCGGTGGTGCTGCCCGACGCAGATCTGGATCAGGCCGTCGAGGCACTGCGTATGGGATCGTTCCGCAACAGTGGGCAGGTGTGTTCGCTGAAGACTCGCATTCTCGTGCACGAGTCGCAGCAAGCGGAGTTCACCGAGCGGCTGGTCGCGATGGTGTCGTCGATGCCCGTCGGTGACCCGACGGACCCCGACACGCAGATCGGTCCGATGGTGTCCGAACGTCAACGCACCGTAGTGGAGGGCTACATCGCTGCCGGGCGAGCCGAAGGTGCACGCTGCGTACTCGGCGGCGGTCGTCCGGCGCACCTGGATCGGGGATGGTTCGTCGAGCCGACCGTCTTCGTCGACGCCACTCCCGACATGAAGATCGTGCGTGAGGAGATCTTCGGTCCCGTGGTGTCCGTGCTGTCGTACCGCGACGAGGCGCACGCCATCGAGCTGGCCAACAATTCCGACTACGGACTCAACGGCGCAGTGTTCACCGCGGACGTCCAGCGCGGCCTGCGCGTCGCCGAGCGCATGCATACCGGCACCGTCGAGGTGAACGGCAATCCGGCGGGTTTCTCCGCGCCGATGGGCGGAATCAAGCTCAGCGGACTCGGACGTGAGAACGGGCCCGAGGGACTCGAAGCCTATGTCGAGCTCAAAGCAGTAGGGGTGTCGGAAGCGGTGGCCGAGGCGCTCGTCGCAGCGGACCCGACACTGGCAACCACGTGATCGGTGAGGTGACAGGGCCTCTCGCGGGAATTCGCGTCATCGAGGCGTCGTCCTTCGTCGCCGGACCATCCGCCGGTCTCGCGCTGTCCCAGTTGGGCGCCGATGTCATTCGGGTCGATCCGCCAGGCGGCGGCAGCGACGCGGGCCGGTGGCCGCTCTCGCATACCGGATCGAGCCTCTTCTGGAACAACCTCAATCGCGGAAAACGGTCGGTGACCATCGACCACCGCACGGACGAGGGCAGGGAACTACTGCTCGAGCTCGTGACGGCGCCCGGGCCGAGTTCCGGAATCCTTGTCGACAACATGCCGGGTCGCAGCCGAATAAGGTTCGAACAACTCACCGAGCGACGCGCCGACGCGATTCACGTGCACATCGAGGGGCGACGGGGCGGTCTACCTGCGGTCGACTACTCGATCAACGCCGAAGTCGGCCTGCCGATGATGACGGGCCCCCGCGACACGGTGGGGCCGGTCAATCACGTCCTGCCGGCCTGGGATCTGGTGACCGGAATGATTGCGGCCACCTCGGTGGTGGCCGCCGTCGTCCACCGCGACAGGACCGGGAACGGATCCAAGGTCGACATGGCGTTGTCGGACGTTGCTCTCGCCGGTGTGGCGGACATGGGCTGGCTGGCCGAGGCGCATGAAACCGGCAGCGCCCGAGAACGTCTGGGCAATCACATGTTCGGAACATTCGGCGTCGATTTCGCCACGTCCGACGGACGCCGTGTCATGGTCATCGCCCTGACGACCGCTCAGTGGAACGCACTGCAACGAGCCACTGACACCGAGACGGTCTTCAGGGCGCTCGCCGAGACATTCGCGGTGAACTTCGACGACGAGGGTGCACGGTTCCGCTTCCGGGACACGATCGAATCAGTCCTTCGGCCCTGGTTCGCGGCGCGTGACCTCGCGGAAGTGGAAAAGTCACTGAATGCGGCGAGAGCACTCTGGAGCCCCTACCGCGACATGAGTGAGGTCGTGTCGATCGCACTCGAGGACCCGGCGAGCATCGTGCACCAGATCGATCAGCCTGGAGTGGGAACCATGCTCAGCGCGGCCGCCCCCTGGCGATGGGGTGATGTACACGCCAGAAGCACTGCGGCACCCCGTCTGTCGGACCACACCGATGAAATTCTCGGCGACGCACTGGGTTTGTCCGACACCGAGCTTGCCGATCTGCGCACACGCGGAGTCGTCGGCTGACCCGACTGCCGTCCGCCACGCATGACTGCGAGAACACAAGAAGGAGATCGTGATGCAAGGAGCGGTATATCTCGGCGACAGAAAGGTCGAGTTGCGCGAATTCCCCGAGCCCACGCCGGGTGAGGGTGAGGTCGTCGTGGCTACCAAGGCGTCCGGGCTGTGCGGAAGTGATCTGAACTACTACCGAGCCGACCCGGTCGACGGCGCCGGCCGGTGCATCGCAGGCCACGAGCCTGCGGGCGTGGTGCACTCGGTGGGTGCGGGTGTGTCGGAGACGGTCGCGAAGGTCGGCGACCGGGTGATGATCCATCACTACATCGGGTGCGGGGCATGCTCCGATTGCCGGTCCGGATGGTCGCAGATGTGCATCGTGCAGCCAATCGTCGTACTCGGAAGTGACGACCATGGTGGTCACGCGCCTTACATCAAGGTGCCGGCGTCCACCCTGGTTCCGCTCGACGATTCCTTGAGTTTCGAGGCGGGCGCGGCAATTTCGTGTGGGACAGGTACCGCGTGGGGTGCGCTGGACCGCGTCGGTGACGTCGGCGGGAAGTATGTGGTGGTGTCCGGTCAGGGGCCGGTGGGGCTGTCGGCCACCATGCTCGCGACCGCGATGGGCGCCCGTGTGATCGCCGTCGATCTCAGCGCTGAGAGGCGTGAGCAGGCACTCGCACTCGGCGCGGTGGCCGCAGTGGATCCTGCGAGTGGAGCTGTTCCGGAGGCGATTCGGCAGGTGGCCGGTGCCGACGGCGTTCCCGTCGGACTGGAGACATCCGGCTCGTCGGTTGCGGCCTCCGTCATGATCGACAGCCTGTCACGATGGGGTCGTGGATGTTTCGTCGGTGTCGGAGCAGAGATCTCTTTCGGCGTACTGCCGTATCTGCGGCGCCAACTGACGGTCATGACATCGTGGTCGATGTCCTGGGTGGGGCAGAAGGAGTGCGCAGATTTCATCGTCGCGCACGATCTGCCGGTCGACGCCTTGTTCACGCACCGCTGGTCGCTGGACGAGGTGTCCGAGGCCTACACGGAGTTCGACAGACAGCGTGCGGGCAAGGGTGTCATCGTCTTCTGATCTTCGCCACCGCGCAGCGTCAGACGAGTGTCGAGTCGAACCACTCGACGACGCTGCGCAGGCCGTCCGTGAGGTCGACCCGAGGCGTGAAGTCCAGGAGGTCGCGCATCCTCTGCTGGCTGACCAGCTGATATCGAGTTCGGTTCTCGTCATAGGTGATCGAGGCTGGATCGCTTCCCACCATGTCGGCCAAGGTGCCGTAGATCTCCTTCGACGTTCTCGGCACACCGGAGACGTTGACCGCCATCCCGCTGGCGTCGGAATACGCCGCACGACGAACCGCTTCGGCCACGTCGGCGACATGGATGAGGCCGTGCTGCGCGCCCCCCGCCCACGGGATGGTGGGCGTGCGGTCCTGTCGTACGACGCTCAGCAGGTCGGTCATCAACGATCCGTTCGACCCGGGGCTGGTGCGGGGGCCGTAGATCGTGCCCAGTCGCAACGCGAGGTAGTCAGGGCCCCCGTCCGCGGCGAACGCCTCGCAGTAGGCCTCGCCGGCGAGCTTGGTGGCGGCATACATGTTCACCCCTGCGCACGGCCACGGTTCGTCTTCGGCGAACGGGGCGCGGTTCGGGTCGGCGAAGGACCCGTACACGGTGTGTGACGAGCCGAAGACGATGCGCCGTACGCCGGACCTCTTGGCTGCTGTGAGGAGGTCGTAAGTGGACCCGACGTTGACCTCGTGTGCGGCCCGTGGGTTGGAGGACGAGGCTTTGGTGCGCACGGCAGCGAGGTGGATGACGACATCGACGCCATCGACCATGGATTCGATAACCGACGGATCGCGGAGATCGCCGGAGTGCGCGCTCACGCTCGGAAGTTCGTTCAACGTCTCGAGCATTGCCTCGCCGCCGACATCGGTGGCGAGGATTGTCGTACTCGTGTCGGTAGCCAGTAGTTCCACCACGTGGGATCCGACGAAGCCGGCAGCGCCGGTGATCAGGATTCTCGCGGGAGAGGTGTTCGTCATGTATCGAAAGTATCAGGCCGGTTAATGTCTGACAATAATGCTCGTGTGGGGACGAGGCGGGTTGGTAGTCCGCCTCAGCAGGGAAGCGAGTACTGAAGCACGAAGTCCAGATGTTCGCGCATGGCAGCGCCGGCCTTCTCCGGATCCTGCGCTTCGATCGCAGCCTCGATGGCGATGTGCTGTCGCACGGTCTTCTTCGCCACCTCCGGTGTCACGTCCAGGAACTGCGCGGGGTGTGTGGCATCGTGCACCGACGAGATGAACGCTGCCAGCAGTCGATTGCCCGACGCGTAACCGATCGCGGTGTGGAACCGGAGGTCGTACTCGGGAATATCGGGGTCGTCGATCGACGTGTTCTTCTGCAGATCGATGATGCTGCGAATCTTCGCGACGTCGTCGGCGGTGCGGTTGCGGGCGGCCCATTCGGCGGCGGGGATTTCGAGAAGCCGACGTACCTCGGTGATCTCCGCGATGTCCAGCGCCCCGATGCGAACGATGGTGTCCATCGATTCGCTGAGCATCTGGCTCAGGGAGTGGGGGGTCACGGTGTTGACGAAGCTGCCGCCGGCCACGCCCGGGATCTTGCGGATGAGGCCGGAGCTGACGAGAGCGCCGAGTGCTTCACGAACCGTCGGGCGGCTGACGCCGAACAGCTGGGCGAGTTCGGTCTCGGGTGGAAGCTTGGCACCCTGCTTGAACCGTCCGTCCAGAATGGCCTCACGCAGCTGCTCTTCGACTTGGTCGCGCGGACGAGTCACTTGGCGCGCTTTGAACGAGTTGGTCGAAGATGACGTCATGGGGTCTCCAGAAGCGTGGTGTCGAGAGCAGGTATCGAGCTCGAAGTGAGAATTATCCACCATCCTCCCACGCTGCAGCCGAGCACGCGGTCACTGCGCAACATTCAACGCCGATTCGTGCAACCGTTCAATCATCTGACAGTAGTCTAGCTGTCTCATTAGTCGATTGCTGAATGGTGGTACCTGCATGTCGGTGGCCGAGCACACCCGGAAGCCCGTTCGGAGTCCCTACTTCGATGAAATGGTCGTAGGTCGAGTGTTCGACACGGCGCCCGCGGTGACCGTGACCGACGGACTCGCCGCGGTACACAGCTCGATCGTCGGCAACCGGTACGCATTGTCTCTCGATCGCACGACAGCGCATGCCGTCGTCGGCGGCTCGATAGTCAATCCCGCTCTGGTGTGGGATATCTCGATCGGCCAGTCGACGCCGGCGACGCAACACGTGCGTGCGAACCTGTTCTACCGGGGACTGCATTTTTATCGATCACCGGTGGTCGGCGACACGCTGAAAACCAGGTCGGTCGTGGAGGCTCTTCGTGAGAACGCGCGCCGGCCCGATCGCTCCCCGACCGGTCTGGTCGTACTTCGCATCACCACCGTCGATCAACACGGGCGGACGGTGTTGGACTACCGCCGCTGCGCGATGGTTCTGCTCTCGCCCCTCGCTCCCGAGACCGGCCACCGAGACGACACGTCGTCGGGAGCGGACTTGTCCGGACCACACGATCCGTTCGCGTCGGTGGCGGGATGGAACATCGACGAGGTGCCGTATCCACCTGGCCCTGCAGGGTGGGAGATCGGCACCGAGTTCGACGTTCTCGGCGGCGACGTGGTCTCCAGCGCGCCCGAACTCGCTCGCCTGACCGGAAACGTGGCACGGGTGCATCATGATTCCGCGGCCGCAGGAGGGGCGCGGCTGGTCTACGGCGGCCACTCCATCGGCATTGCGTTTCATCACGTGTGCCAGGCAATTCCGGGGATCGTCGCGGTTGCGGGGTGGCACGGCTGCGATCACGTTGGTCCCGTGCACGAGGGAGATTTCCTCACGTCGACCGTGGCTGTCGAGACCGTGCAGTCGAACGCTGACGGTGTTCGAGCACTCGGGCTACGGGTTGTCACCCGCAGCCGCCACGCGCTCGACGGAAGTTCGAACGAGGTGCTCGTGTGGCGCCCGATCGTGATCGTGCGATGACCCTCAGTGCGCAGATCAAGTCTGCACGCACGTTTCTGTTCGTTCCGGCGTCTCGTGCCGACCGCTTCGACAAGGCAGACGCAGCGGGGTCGGATGTCGTCATTCTCGATCTCGAAGATGCGGTACACCCCGACGACAAATCGAGTGCGCTCGCCCTGATCACCGCGTGGCTCGGCGAGGGACAGAGAGGGTCGGTGACGGCAGTGCGCATCAATGCGGTGGACTCACGGTGGCACGAGCGGGAGATCGAGTCGCTACAGAGGTTCGACGTACCGGTGATGGTCCCGAAGGCCGATTCCGTGGAGGTGCTCGAGGGACTACACCGCCGGTCGGGGCTGCCGCTGATACCGCTGATCGAGACGCCCGCCGGAGTATTGCGGGCGGAATCGATCGCGGGTGCCGAAGGAGTGGTTCGACTGGCGCTCGGACACATCGACCTCGCGGCCGCATTGGGAGTGGACTCGGAGTCGCGTGAAGCGTTCCTTCACACCCGGTCTCAGTTGGTCCTCGCCAGTGCCGCTGCCGGGATCGCCGGCCCGGTGGACGGGGTCACCACGGCGTTGAACGACTCCGAACGCTTGATCGGCGACGTGACGCACGCGTTGGCGCTGGGACTCACCGGCAAGCTTTGTATTCATCCGCGTCAGGTCGAGACGGTGCACGGCGTTCTCCGCCCGTCCGATGTCGACATCGTGTGGGCGCGTCAGATCGTGGCGGCGGTGGATGCTGGTGACGTTTCCGACGGCGGCGGCGCGGTCGCGGTCGCCGGCAGGATGGTCGACCCGCCGGTGATTGCTCGCGCTCGGACGATTCTGGCCAGGGTTCCAGCGAACGAGTGAACCCCGACGAGACCTCGGCCGATTCGGCTCAGTCCTACATTCTGATAATTGTTTGACTGAAAGCTTGACTGAAGACTTGCCCTTAGGCCATGCTGTGACAGCTATCACTCCTGTCAGTATTATGACTGACTGTAAAGAAAGTTCTCACATGTCAACGGTCGTGCAGAGTGGTTCGGTGGTGGCGAGTTCGCGTGCTCCCAAGGGGGGCTCGCGTCGACTGACCGACATCAAGTATCGGTACCCCGGCCGGTACCTCGCGGCATGGGCAGCGCTGGCCCTCCTCATCGTTGCCGCTCTCATCGCGGCACCGGCCAGCGTGAAAGGGGACTCCGTCTGGGTCGTGACGGCGCTGGCGGGGACTCTCGCGCTCGCGTCCATGGGCCAGATGCTCATCATCATGCTCGGTGCCATCGACCTTTCCGTGCCCGCGATTCTCGCGGCGGTCGCCGGAATCGTCGTCCATTACGGCGGAGACGGCGCCAACGTCCCGCTGGTCCTGGTTGTGGCAGTGGCTGTGGCAGTGGTGATCAGCACCGTGAACGGGATCTTGATCTCGGTTCTCGGACTGAATTCGCTCATTGTCACCTTGGCCACGTTCGGCATCGTCAGTGGCTTGATCAGTTATCTGAGCGGTGTGTCGTTCTCGCTGACCGGGCAAGCGCCCCGGGCCCTTCAAGACTTCGCGCAGCTCTCGATTCTCCGGGTCAACGCATGCTTCCTGGTCGCTGTCGTACTTGCGGCAGTTCTCGCGGGCATACTGCACCTGACCCGTGCGGGTCGGCGAATTGCCGAGGTGGGGTCCAATCCGAGAGCCGCGCGCGCTCTGGGAGTGCGAGTCACCCGAGTACGGCTGTCGAGCTTCGCGGCCGCAGGCCTGCTGTACGGTCTCGCCGGAGTTCTGCTCTCCGGATTCGTCGGGACGCCGGACAGTACCGTCGGCACGCCCTATCAGCTCGCCACGGTGACCGCAGTCGGCATCGCCGGCGGAATTTTCGCGGGCGGCCCCGCAAGCGTTGCGAGCGTCGTCGTCGCGTGCATCTTTCTTCAATTGCTGGACCAGACCCTCGCGATCCTCGGCCTGTCGGCCGGCGCTCGCACGATCGTTCAGGGTGCCGCCCTCGTCATCGCGGTCGCCGCGATCACGGTGGGCACCATCGGCGCCACCAGTTTTCGTCGATTCACCCGATCGCTCCGCAGCGCGAGCTGACAAGTCCGCACTTCCTCCCACGCTTCACCGAACACACGGAGTCAGATATGAATTCTTCCGAGACACTGCCGCGACAGCGTGATGCTGCCCGCTCTCGGCGCGCCCGATACGCCGCAGCCCTGGCGGTGGTGGCTTTGGCTGCCGGCTGCTCGAGCACTACCGCGGGAGACAGTGGTACCGGCGAGACGGTGGACCCGGTGTCCACCGACGTCGCCACTCCCGAGGCCCTGCAGGCAACCATCGACAAAGCGTTCCTGCAGTCGGTTCCAGCAGATTCGCTCGACCCGACCATCCTCAACACCATGGCCGTCGCATCGGTCCCTCTCACCAGCGAGCAGGACGAGACGTTCGCGCAATGTATGCAGAGCAACGTGTGCGAAACTGGGCGGGGATCTTTGACCGTCGCGTTCGCCAACGACAACGTCAACCCGTGGCGCAGCATCTTCCGTGGCGAGATCACCGCTCAGGCGATCGCCTCGCCGCAGGTCGCGAAAGTGGTCTACAACTCGTCCACCGATGTCGCCGGCTTCCTCGCCAATTTTCAGAGCCTGGTGGCGCAGCGCGTCGACATCATCGTCCTCAACTCGATCTACGGTGGAGCCGTAGGCCCCGTCCTGCAGCAGGCGAAGGACGCCGGCATTCTCGTCGTCGAGGCTCAAACCCCATTGCCCGACGATGTGGTCGACACCGTAGCGGCTCAGGTGGTTCCGGACCTATGCCAGACGTACACCGAAGCTGGGGCCGCGATCGCCGCGACGAACGCTCCCAACAAGTCTTACGCGATGTACACCGGAATCCCCGGGAACAGCAATGCAGCAACATGGCAGCCGTGCTTCGAGCGGTCGATGCAGGCGGCAGGGTGGACTCGCGCACTCGAAGGATTCACGCAGTGGACTCCCCAGGGAACAGCCCAGGCAGCCAACGCACTGCTCTCCTCCGGAACCACCCCAGGTGCAATCGTGTACGACTACACCCCCGAAGACCTCGTGCGTCCGTTCGTCGACCGCGGCCAGACACCGCCGGTCGTCATGTCCGACGTGGTGAACCAGTCCTGGCTGACCGCGTTCACAGAAGCTCGGAATGCCAACCTCGACCCGACCAGCTTCGTCACCAACAGTCAGGTATGGAGCGGGCGAATCGCAGTCACAGCGGGAATCATGCTCAGAGCTGGTCAGGACGTCAGCCGACAGATGATCTCGCCCAACCCGGTGGTTTCGCTCGACAGCGTGCTGCAGAACGCCGACCCGTCCATTCCCGCCAGCACTCCGGTTCCGAGTCTTCTGACTTCCGCTCAGATCGCTCTTGCACTGTCCGCGTCATGACCGTCGCGAAATCTCCCGCCGAGCAGGTGTCGCCAACCAACCTGGACCCAGTCTTGGTGATGACCGGTGTCACCAAGGTGTATCCGGGTGTCCGCGCACTCGACGCGATCTCCTTCGACGTGCGACCGGGTGAGGTCCACGCTTTGGTCGGCGAGAACGGTTCCGGAAAGTCGACTCTGATCAAATCGGCCTCCGGCGTACTCACGCCGGAGGAGGGAACCGTGCTGATCGGTGGAACCGCGCTCGCGGGTAGCGGCGTCCGGCGGGCCCGTCAGCTCGGGTTGATGGTCGCGTACCAGGACACCTCACTCGTGGAGGACCTGACGGTTCGCCAGAACGTCGAGCTCTCGTTCCACTCGGTCGGCGAAACACCACCCGACGATCTCGACGGCCTGCTGGCCCGATTCGATCTGCCGTTCGGAACCGGTGACACGGTGCGAGCTCTCGGGCCGGGTTCTCGGCAACTGCTCGAGGTCGCCAAGGCGATGGCCCACAATCCGCTCGTGCTGATGCTCGACGAGCCCACCGCAGCATTGGACATGCAGTATGCCGAGCATCTCGACGGCCTGGTCCGGGCGTCTCGCGACGACGGCACCGCCATCGTCTACGTCAGCCATCGGCTGCCGGAGGTCCGGCGCCTCGCCGACCGCGTCACCGTCATTCGCGACGGCGTCATCCAGGGCACCTTCGATTCCGGGAAGTGGGAAGTCGACGACATCGTCGAGATGATGGTGGGCGCGCCGACAGCGCTCGAATTTCCCACTCGTGCAACGCGAGACGGAGCTGCGCCCGAGCGCTTGAAGGTCTTCGGCCTGGCCGGACCCGGATACGGGCCCATCGACATCAGCGTGGAAGCCGGCGAGATCGTGGGCATCGCCGGTGCCGAAGGAAACGGCCAGCGCGAAGTACTGCGCGGAATGATCGGGATCGGTCGTGACAAGGGTGACGTGTCGGTCGACGGCGCTCCGATCAAGCGACTGTCTCCGCCCTCCGCGCTCGACGCCGGAATCAGCTTCCAGAGTGGCGATCGAGCAGCGGAATCAGTCTTTCTCCCACTGTCGGTGATGGCCAACGCCACCACCCAGCTGGGATCGGATGCCGGTCCGTTCGGACTGGCCCTACCGGGTCGTCTCCATTCGGAGTTCGAGAGCGCACAAGCAAGCTTGGGAATTGTCGCAGCCTCGGCGCACCAGCCCATCAGCGCTCTCTCCGGCGGCAACGCGCAGAAGGCGGTGCTGGCACGCGCCGCGCTGCGCCAGGTCAAGGTGCTGATGCTCGACGAACCCACCCAGGGTGTCGACGCGAAGGCGCGTCTGGACATCTACAGCTTGATCGCCGACACCGCTGATTCCGGCGTCGCCGTGGTGATCAATTCGTCGGATTCCTCGGAGCTCGCGGGGCTGTGTGATCGAGTCATCGTCATGTCGAAGGGGGTGGCTATCGAGGAGTTGCGGGCTCCGACGACGGAGGCCGCCATAGTCCGCAGTTTCGTCGGTGCGGTCGACGTCGACGAGGAGACGGTGAGCCTCCCCATCGGTCCCAGTTGGTTGGGGCGGGCACTCGGTCGGGTGTCCGGTCAGATCCCGGTGGCCATGTTGCTCGTCCTGCTGGCTCTCGTGTCCTTCTACACGGGAACACAGTCCGAGATCTTCTGGACACCGCAAAATCTTGCGAACTGGTTGCTGCTCACGTTGCCCCTCGCATTCGTCGCGCTCGGTCAGCAATACGTCATGGTCTCGGGCGGTCTGGACATCTCGGTCGGCTCCACCATGAGTCTCACCGTGGTGATCTGCTCGCTCGTGTTACCGGATCTCTCGCCCGGCACGTTGCTGGTCGCTGTGCCAGTACTTCTGCTTGCAGCACTGGTCATCGGGTGCCTCAACGCATTCTTGATCGAGAGGCTCAAGGTGAACGCCATCGTTGCGACAGTGGCGACCATGGCCATCATCGCAGGGCTCGCGATCGTGCTCAGGCCCAAGCCCGAAGGATCGATTGCGCCCGGTCTGAACCAGATGTTCTCCCTGGGGATCGGTTTCATCCCCGCACCGTTCATCGTTCTCGTCGCCATCGCCCTCGGAGCGGAATGGTGGCTGCAGCGCCGGCCCGCCGGCCTCGCCTTGCGAGCAACCGGATTCGACATGGAGTCCAGCCGTCGAGTCGGACAATCGGTCACCCGCGTGCGCACGGTGGGACTGTTGGTGTGCTCGTTCGGTGCCGTCGTCGGGGGAATATTCCTGGCGTCACAGACCGGTATCGGGTCCAATTCCGTCGGCGCGGGATACACGTTGACGTGCTTCGCTGCTGTGTTCCTCGGCGGGGCCGTGCTGACCGGTGGTCGTGGCTCGTTCATCGGTGCGCTCCTCGGTGCTCTGTTCCTGTCGTTGCTGAACAACGTGACACCACTGTTGAACATCCCGGACTCGACCCGCCAGACCATCTACGGATTCATCCTTCTCATCGCCGTGGGCACCTACGCCTACGCCCAGCGTGGCCGACGGCGCGCCGAGGCATGAGTTCTCGCACAGAAACCATCACCGAGGAGTTCATCGTGCCAACGACTTTCGACACCATCGTTCCCGGCCTCACCTTCACGGAGGGTCCGCGCTGGCATGACGGCCGCATCTATTTCTCCGACCTGTACACCTTCAAGGTGCAGTCGGCACGCGGAGACGGCTCGGACCTCAGAGACGAAGCTACGGTGCCCAATCAACCATCCGGTCTCGGGTGGTTGCCCGACGGCCGCCTCCTGATCGTGTCGATGATGGACAAGACATTGCTACGGCGGGAAGCGGACGGCACGGTCGTCGTGCACGCGGATCTGTCACATCATGTCGGAGGGTTCCTCGGTGACCTCATCGTCGACGAATTCGGTCGGGCGTATCTCGGAGACTTCGGATTCGACCTCTACGCGGGCGAGGACATGCGACCCGGATTCATCCACCGAGTGGATCCGGACGGCACGATCACACGGGTCGCGGAGGATCTGTGGTTCCCCAACGGTTGTGTCATCAACGCCGACAACGTCATGCTCGTCAACGAGACGTTCGGCAACCGCATCACTGCTTTCGACCTGACCGAATCCGGCGAGCTGATCAACAGGCGCGTCTGGGCGTCCTTCGGACCGCTACCCACGTCGTCGTCCGCCGACGACGCTCTGAAGGAAGTGACCGTTGCTCCTGACGGATCATGCATCGATTCCGAGGGTGGGGTGTGGCTGGCCGACATCCGGCAGGATCGGCTGCACCGAGTGGTCGACGGTACGATCGTGGAGAGTGTCGATCCGGGGTCGTGCGTCTTCGCCTGCGCGCTCGGTGGCGACGACGGTCATACGCTCTTCTTCTGCGCAACACCAGACTTCGACGTCGAAACCCGAAAAGCGGCGCGCGACAGCAGTATCGTGTCGATGCGGGTCGGCATCCCGTCGGGCCGATGACCACCGTGACCAGAGGTCTGCCCCTCGGTGCGGTCGTCACCGAGGGCGAAGCACTCCGTCGCATGGACGCGGGAGAGTGGCGGCAGGACTCGCTGTGGTCATTCCTCGACGAGGCAGTCGCACGCCACCCCGGCTCGATCGCCGCGGTGAGTGTCGACCACACCGGTGCCACCGTCGCAGAGATGACGTACGCCGAACTCGACAGCATGAGCCGACGAGTCGCCGCCGGCCTCCAAACCCACGGCGTGCGGCCGCGCGACGTCGTGACAGTGATGATGACGAACTCGGCCGACTTCCTCGGGGTCGTATACGGGGTGCTGAGGGCCGGAGCGACGTACTCGGGTATCCCGATCACGTACGGTTCGCACGAGGTGGAATCCATGACCTCGACCACCGGGACGTCCCTGATGATCGTGTCCCGGTTCCACGGGACCACCGACGTCGTGTCCACTGCGTTGTCGACGGCGGTCCGCAGCAACGATGATCTGACGATTGTTGTTGCGGGAGAGGCCGTTTCGGGGACAGTATCCCTCGACGATCTGATGGAGCCGACCGAGGCGTTCGCTCCGGTGCCGGCCGACCCGCTGGGTGTGGCTCAACTTGCCTTCACCTCCGGAACCACGAGTGCACCCAAAGCCGTCATGAACCTGCACGCAACGCTCGACGTCGTGGTTCGTGGATGGGCCGTTCACGTCGGACCAGACGCTCTCGGACAGCCTATGAGGAACCTCGTCATGTCACCGGTCGGCCATTCGACGGGATTCTTCTGGGGTGCATTGTTCACCGTGCACCTCGCGGGGACCGCTGTGTTCATGGAGAAATGGAGCCCCGAGATCGGTGCAGACGTGATCGCGTCACAGCGCATCACGTGCATGGTCGGCTCTCCGACCTTCCTGATCGACCTGGTACGGACATCAGGTCTGCAGCGCGAGGACGTCCCAGATCTTTCCCTGATCGCGGTGGCCGGAGCGCCCATCCCACGTCCACTCATGGGCGAGGCGGAGGAGGCGCTGGGATGCGCCGTGATTCCCGCGTGGGGAATGACCGAGTTCGGCATCGCGGTGTCGGGCATGCCCGGTCTCCACGACGTCAACCGCACCACCGACGGCCTACCACTCGCAAGCGCACAGGTCGCAGTGCGCACCGCGGAGGGTGACGGCGCGGTCGACGGGGAGATCGGCGATCTGTGGCTCACGGGTACGGGCATGTTCGTCGGCTACCACAACCGTCCCGACGCCACCGCGGAAGCATTCGATGCCGACGGGTGGTTCGCCACCGGAGACACCGCGATTCATCACCCGAACGGGTCCGTGACAATCACCGGTCGGACCAAAGACATCATCATTCGCGGCGGCGAGAACATTCCGGTCGGGTCCGTGGAAAGTCAGATATTCCGTCACCCGGCCGTCACGGACGTGGCCGTGGTCGGGTATGCGGACGACCGTCTCGGCGAGCGAGCCTGCGCGTTCGTCCGCTGCCGCCCGGGAACCTCCCTGACCGTGGACTCGTTGCGCGAGTTCCTGATCGAGTGCGGTCTGGCCAAGCGTTACTGCCCCGAACGTGTGGTCGTCGTGGACGACCTCCCCAAGACCATGAGCGGAAAAATTCGCAAGGTCGAGTTGCGCGAGCGACTCGCACGCGAGCAACGGGAGTAGAGGGCGCCGTGTCAGAAGCACCGACCACGAGTGACGTCAGGCGGGTAGGTATCGCCAGCCTGATGGGCACCACCATCGAGTACTACGACTTCTTCATCTACGGCACCGCGGCCGCGCTGGTGTTCGGCACGGTCTTCTTCCCCAACTCCGACCCGGTGACGGGCTCGCTCCTCTCCCTTGCCACCTTCGGGGTCGCGTTCGTGGCCAGACCGCTCGGGGGCGTAGTCTTCGGCCACTTCGGCGACCGAGTGGGTCGCAAGGTGACGTTGGTGACGACACTGGTCATGATGGGCGCCGCAACGGTTGCGATCGGCCTCATTCCGTCGTACGGCACCATCGGTATCGCGGCGCCGATTCTGCTGGTGATCTTTCGTTTCGTACAGGGGATCGCGCTCGGCGGCGAATACGGCGGAGCGGTGTTGATGACCGTCGAACACAGCCCGCAGGGCAAGCGGGGTTTCTACAGCTCATGGGTTCAGACGGGCGCGCAGTGTGGCCTGATCCTGGCCAACGTCGTGTTCCTGGCGGTCGGAGCGCTGACCGACGACGATTCATTCCTCGCGTGGGGCTGGCGCGTTCCGTTCTGGATCAGCAGCGTGCTCGTCATCCTCGGGTTGATCATTCGCCTTCGCCTCGAGGAGAGCCCGGAGTTCAGGACCCTCAGGAAGTCTCACGACGTGGTATCCGCGCCGGCGTTGGTCGTCCTGCGCCAGCACAAACTGGCAGTCCTGTTGATAGCCGGTGCAGCCATGGGAAACTCGGTCACGTTCTATTCGGCCACCGTGTTCGGTCTGTCCTACGGGTCGACGCGGGGCTTCACCCGTAACGAGATGCTGGTCGTCATCATCGCGGCGGCACTGTTCGTGATCGCGGCGAGCATCTTCTTCGGTGCGTTGAGCGACCGCCTCGGTCGCAAGCGGATCTTCATCATCGGCAATCTGACCATCGCGGTCACGGCGTACGGCTGGATGCGAGCATTCGACACCGAGAATCAGGGTGTCGTCCTCATCGGCTATCTGGCCATGCTGGCCGGCTATTCGATGACCTGGGGGACCATCGGAGTCTTTTTCGCCGAGGCCTTCGACGGTGCGGTTCGATACACAGGTCTGTCCATCGGATTCACCCTAGGAGTGATTCTGGGTGGGGCGGTGACGCCGTTGGTCCTGACCAAGTTGGTGGCGGACATGGACTCCGGCATGCCGGTCGTGCTCTGGATTGCCGGGTCGACTGTCATCTCGGCGCTCTGCGCACTGGTGGTGCGGCAGGTCGATGCTCCGTCCGGTGTTGTCCACCATGCGCCTGTTGACAAGATAAACTATAAATAGCAACATATGAAATGTCTTACATTTGAGGAGCGTGGATTCTTGTCGCAGATTATCGGTTTCGTCGGCATCGGGGCGATGGGATCTGCCATCGCATCGCGACTGGTCGACGCGCACACCTTGTTGGTCAACGATTTGAATCCGGCGCTCGCTGCTCCCCTCGAGCAGCGCGGGGCACAGTTCGTCGCCCTCGACGACATCGCGACCTGCGATGTCGTGTTCCTCTCCCTCCCCGGCCCCGACAACGTGCTGAAAGTCCTGCTCGGCGCAGGCGGCCTCGCAGCGAAGATGGCGCCCGGCGCACTCGTCGTCGACACCACCAGCAGCACGCCCATCGTCGACGAGGATCTGGTGCACGACCTCGCTCTGCGGTCGATCTCCTACATCGACGCCCCGATCGCTGGTGGTGTCAGGCGCGCTCACGACGGTCTGGCTACCCTGATGGTCGGCGCATCCGACGAGGACTTCGCCCGTGCTCAGCCACTGCTGACCGCGATCACGTCCAACGTGTTCCACCTCGGCCCGGTCGGTGCCGGGCACGCGGCCAAGCTGGTCAATAACCTCCTGAACCACTGCAATCGGTTCGCGACCATCGAAATGCTCTCGCTCGCGGAGCGATACGGGATCACGCCCGAGGTGATGATCGACGTCCTCAACGTTTCGTCCGGGCGCAGTTACGTCACTGATTACACCTATCCAGAAATTGTCTTTCCCAATTTGAAGCAGGGCTTCACGCTCGAGTTGATGCGCAAGGACGCGCATCTCGCCGGAGCATTGGCGGATCATGTCGGTCAGAGACTGCGCGTCGGATCGTTGGTCGCCGCCATGATGGACGAGGCGGTCGAACGACTCGGCGGCACTGCCGATCAGACCGACCTCATGCAGAACTGGTACCCGCCCGTCGCAGACTGACGGTCTGCGCTCTTGTCACTTCCCATTCCAGCTCGTCGAGGGGTTCGTAGTCCGAATGTTTTCCAAGGTGCTGGTGGCAAATCGCGGCGAGATCGCGATCCGTGCGTTCCGTGCGGCGTACGAA
>NZ_LMRN01000025.1:758881-759095 GCF_001426145.1 Rhodococcus sp. Leaf225
TGAGCCGGGGCATCCGGTGCGCAACTACCTGTCGGTGGATCTGATCGTCGATGCGGCGGTGCGTGCGGGTGCGGACGCGATCTATCCGGGGTACGGGTTCCTGTCGGAGAATCCGGAGTTGGCGGCGGCGTGTGCGGCGGCGGGAATCACGTTCGTGGGTCCGTCGGCGGAGGTGTTGGAGCTGACGGGGAACAAGGCGCGGGCGATCGCGGCG
>NZ_LMRN01000025.1:759192-759364 GCF_001426145.1 Rhodococcus sp. Leaf225
TGTCGATGCGTTGGTGGCGGCGTCGGAGTCGATGACGTTCCCGGTGTTCGTCAAAGCGGTCGCGGGCGGTGGTGGCCGCGGTATGCGGCGGGTTGCGGAGCCGTCGGGTTTGCGTGCGGCGATCGAGGCGGCGGCGCGGGAGGCGGAGTCGGCGTTCGGTGACGCGACGGTG
>NZ_LMRN01000025.1:759475-759827 GCF_001426145.1 Rhodococcus sp. Leaf225
GTTCGAGCGTGACTGCTCGGTGCAGCGCCGTCACCAGAAGGTGGTGGAGCTGGCGCCGGCGCCGAACATCTCGGAGGAGCTGCGGGCCCGGTTGTGCAGTGACGCTGTGGCGTTCGCGCGGAAGATCGAGTACTCGTGTGCGGGCACGGTGGAGTTCCTGGTGGACCGGGACGGCAATCATGTGTTCATCGAGATGAATCCGCGGATCCAGGTCGAGCACACGGTGACCGAGGAGATCACCGATGTCGATCTGGTGCAGTCGCAGTTGCGGATCGCCTCGGGGGAGTCGCTCGAGGATCTGGGGTTGCGGCAGGAGGACATCCGGATCCGGGGTGCGGCGATGCAGTGCCGC
>NZ_LMRN01000025.1:759909-791543 GCF_001426145.1 Rhodococcus sp. Leaf225
CCGAACCCCGGGCGGTGCGGGTATCCGTCTCGACGGTGGGACGACGTTGGGTGCGGAGGTGTCGGCGTACTTCGACTCGATGCTGGTGAAGCTGACCTGTCGTGGTCGGACGTTCGAAGACGCGGTCGCCCGTGCCCAGCGAGGCATAGCGGAATTCCGCATCCGCGGCGTCTCCACGAACATCCCCTTCTTGCAGAGCGTTCTGGCCGATCCCGACTTTCGGGCGGGAAGCATCACAACCTCGTTCATCGAAGAACGCCCGGACCTTCTGACCTCGTTCGCTTCCGGCGATCGCGGCACGAAAATTCTCAGCTACCTTGCCGACATCACCGTGAACATGCCGCACGGTCGCCGCCCCACCGTGGTGTACGCGCGGGACAAGCTGCCCGGACTGGACATGTCGCTCTCTCCACGAGATGGCAGCCGTCAACGCCTGCGGGCGTTGGGCCCGGAGGGCTTCGCTCGCGGGCTTCGCGAGCAGAAGGCGCTTGCGGTCACCGACACGACGTTCCGTGACGCCCACCAGTCGTTGCTGGCCACACGAGTACGGACGACCGGCTTGATGGCAGTGGCCCCTTACGTAGCGCGGGCGACGCCGGAGTTGTTCTCGATCGAGGCGTGGGGCGGTGCGACGTACGATGTAGCGCTGCGCTTCCTGCACGAGGATCCGTGGGAGCGGTTGGCGGCGTTGCGGGAGGCGGTACCGAACATCGCCCTGCAGATGTTGCTGCGTGGGCGCAATACCGTCGGCTACACCCCGTACCCGGAGAAGGTGACCACGGCGTTCGTTGCCGAAGCCGCGCAGACCGGCGTGGACATCTTCCGCATCTTCGACGCGCTGAACAATGTCGATCAGATGCGCCCGGCGATCGACGCGGTCCGCGAGACGGGCACGACGATCGCCGAGGTGGCGATGTCGTACACCGGTGACCTGTCGAATCCGGACGAGAAGCTCTACACACTGGACTACTACCTGCGGTTGGCGGAGCAGATCGTCGATGCGGGCGCGCACGTGTTGGCGATCAAGGACATGGCGGGGCTTCTGCGGGCACCGGCGGCGACGACGTTGGTGTCGGCGCTGCGGAAAAATTTCGATTTGCCGGTGCACGTGCACACCCACGACACTCCGGGTGGTCAGTTGGCGACGTACCTGGCGGCGTGGACCTCGGGGGCGGACGCGGTGGACGGGGCGTCGGCTCCGATGGCGGGTACGACCAGTCAGCCGGCGTTGTCGGCGATCGTGGCGGCGGCCGCACACACCGACCGGGATACAGGAATCGACTTGCAGAGTGTGTGTGATCTGGAGCCGTACTGGGAGGCATTGCGGAAGGTGTACGCCCCGTTCGAGTCCGGGCTCCCCGCCCCGACCGGCCGGGTCTACACCCACGAGATCCCGGGCGGTCAGCTCTCGAATCTGCGACAGCAGGCGATGGCGCTGGGGTTGGGAGACAGGTTCGAGCTGGTGGAGAAATCGTATGCCGACGCGGACCGTCTGCTCGGCCGCCTGATCAAGGTCACCCCCAGCTCAAAGGTCGTGGGTGACCTGGCGTTGCACCTGGTCGGGGCCGGCGTGTCCGTCGACGACTTCGCCGCAGATCCGGGGACGTTCGATATTCCGGATTCTGTGATCGGGTTTCTGCGCGGGGATCTCGGCACTCCGGCCGGTGGTTGGCCGGAACCGTTCCGTGGGAGAGCACTTGCGGGTCGTGCCGGCGCCCGCTCCGAGGCACCTCTCACCGCTGCGGACGAGACTGCTCTCGATGCGGCCGGTCCGGTCCGTCGAGAAGCGCTGTCTCGTCTTTTGTTTCCCGGACCGTCGAAGGAACTGGCCGAGCACCGGGAGAAGTACGGCGACACGTCGTCGCTGTCGGCGAACCAGTTCTTCTACGGGCTGCGCCAAGGCGACGAGCACCGGGTCAGACTCGAGAAGGGCGTCGAGTTGCTCATCGGGCTCGAGGCGATATCCGAACCCGATGAGGCTGGGATGCGGACCGTGATGTGCATCCTCAACGGTCAGCTACGGCCGGTGTCGGTGCGGGATCGATCCATCTCGGCGGACGTCCCTGCGTCCGAGAAGGCGGACCGAGACAATCCGTCCCATGTGGCATCACCGTTCGCCGGTGTAGTGACAATGATCGCCGTGGCGGGTGATTCGGTCCGAGCCGGTGACACACTCGCCACCATCGAGGCCATGAAGATGGAAGCGTCGATCACCGCACCACGTGGCGGACGCATCACCCGCCTCGCCATGACCGGCATCACTCAGGTCGAGGGCGGAGACCTGATCGCCGTCATCAGCGTGGGAGATCCGACGGAACCGTCCTAAACCCGGGTCACGAATGCGGTCGCGGGTGTCGTACTGGCCCAACGCAACTCGGGGCGCGTGCGAGCCGTGCGCGTCGCCGCGGCCGATCGCGAGCGCGCCTGACTCGAGGATTGGTCGCGCCGCCGTATGGTGTGGTCGGGCTGTCCCATGAACCGCCCGACCGCACAGGTGCTCTGCGTGGACGAGTAGACGCACGTCCATGGCCTCGACCACACGCACTCGACCTTTCCGCCGAGACCGGTCACGTCGGGACACGTCCGCCACGACTACGTCCGCACGGCAGCTCGAGCCACCTGCAACCCTCTCCATGCCTCGGTGGAGGTCGCCGGGTCACCCTGATCACGGAGTGCGTAACGGAATTCATCAATCATCTCTCGAAAAATCGGCACCTGGTAGAAACCGATTTCTAGACTCGATCGCTGGGTGTTGCGAGCGATCTCGAACTCAGGACACCGGCAGATCAGTTGCGGGTCATAGCAACTTCTCGATCGTGATCGGAAGGTCGTTGACCCTCCTCCCGGTGGCGTTGTACACAGCGTTCGCTATGGCTGCGGGTACGCCCACCATGACGACCTCGCCCAACCCCTTGACGCCGATCGGATCGGCGATGTCGTCGCGTGAATCGAGGTACGCGGCATCCAGATCGGGCACATCGGCATTGACAGGCACCAGGTAGTCGGAGAGATTCGCGTTCACCAGACGTCCGTCGCGGTAGTCGACCTCTGCCGACTCGAGCAGTGCCATTCCGATGCCCTGTGTCATGCCGCCGAGAGCCTGACTGTGGGCCATTCTCGGATTGATGACACGCCCGGCGTCGTACACCGCGTACATGCGGCGAACCCGCACGGTTCCGAGTAGTTCGTCCACGGCCACTTCGGCGAAGACGGCTCCGTACGCGTGCATCGAGTACCGAGCGCTCACGTCTTCCGGTGTGTAGGTCTCGGAGGCCTCGATGTTCTGCTCACCGCGGCGGCGCAGCATCTCTCGGTAGGACTCGCCGCGAGACGAAGCGCCGCGCAGCTGCATACGTCCGTCCACGATTTCGATGTCCGCGGGGCGTGCACCGTTGAGGGGAGATGAGGGATCGAGTACTGCGGTCCTGATGATTCTATCGCGCAACATGTTCGCGGTGATCTCGATACTCGAACCGATGCTCGCCATTCCCTGCGACCCGTACTGCGTCGCGGCCTGCGGATAGTTGCTGTCGCCGAGAGAGAAGGTGACCCTGTCGAGCGGGAGTCCCAGCGCATCGGCGGCCAACTGTGTCATCGCAGTATATGTGCCAGGGCCGATATCGCTCGCAGCGGCGAAGATTTCAGCTGTCCCGTCGGCGTTGATCCGGGCTGTCGCAGACGATGGCGAACGAAGCGTGTGGTAGAGCGCCGATGCAGTTCCCATTCCGATCAGCTGAGATCCTTCGCGGACCGCACCTGGAATCGGATTGCGCCGCGACCATCCGAATGTCTCGGCACCCTGACGGAAGCACTCGGTAAGCCGGCGCGTCGAGAACGGTGCTCCGGTGGTCTGATCGGTGGTCGGTTCGTTCCGCAGCCGAATCTCTATCGGATCCAGGCGCACTTGGTCGGCAACCTCGTCGATCGCGCACTCCAGCGCGAAGGCGCCGGTGACGGCTCCGGGGCCGCGCATGTACGTCGACTCACTGGTGTCCAGTGGAACGACGGTCGCGGCCGATCGGTACGCCGGCGACGAGTACATCAATCTCGTTCCCTCGGTCGGGGAATCCTCGTACCCGCCATAACGCGACACCTCGATCTCGCTCTCGTGGACGGTGGCGAGGAATCGTCCGTTCCGATCGGCTGCCAGCGCCAGTCGCTGGCGGCTGGTCGGGCGATAGCCGATCGCTGCGTACATCTGAGCCCGGGTCAGGGACAGCTTCACCGGGCGACGAAGCTGTCGTGCGACTTCGGCGGCCAGGAACTGGTGGGGCCATGTCTCTCCCGCGCTACCGAAGGCGCCACCGACGAATGGGGAAATCACCCGAATGTTCTCGGCGGGGATTCCAAGGGCTTCGCTGTATGCTGTTCTGCTGTAGTGGATTCCCTGAACCTTGTCCCAGACCGTCAATTGATCACCCTCCCACGAAGCGATGGTCGCGGGAATTTCCATGGGGTTGTGATAATTACGGGCGATCGAATACTGGCGGTCGACGACGACAGGAGCGCTGCGCAGTACAGAGTCGGCGTTTCCCCGAGAGTACGCGGGGCCCGTTCGGCTTGGTTCGCGATCTGACTCCGCGGCATCGTCGAGGTTGGTGCTCTGCGGTTCCTCGGCGTAGCGAACGGTCACCAGAGCGGCTGCGTGTGTCGCTGCCTCGAACGTGGATGCGACCACCACCGCCAGGGGCTGGCCGTAGAAGTTCACTCGCGTGATGTCGTACGGAAGTTCGATCCCGGGGAAGGTCGTGATCACAGCCTCGACATCGGGATGAGCATTGGCCGTGTCGGTGTCCATCGCCGCGACGGTTGCGCGAGACACCGTGCTGCACACGAGTACCGCATGGAGATGACCGGGAACGGGGTTGTCGGCTGCGTAGAGCGCGGCGCCTGTGACCTTGCGGCGGCCGTCGACGCGGGTGAGGGGCTGGCCAGTCAGTGCCGTGGGTGCGCCGAGAGGAGAGGTCATGACAGTGCCGCCACCATGGAGAGCTGACGTCGGACGGTTCGCTGGAGCAGAATCACCTTGAATCCATTCTCGGAGAGAGGCTGTGCACCGTCTGCCGCGGCTTCTGACGCGGTTGCCCACAGTGCCGGACCTGCTGTCTGGCCGACAAGACGTTCTTCGACGCCGGAGAGCCGCCATGGAACCGTCCCGACTCCTCCTGCCGCCACGCGCGCGGACCGGACGGTGCCGCCGTCGATGTTCAACGCGACAGCCGCCGAACACAGTGCGAATTCGTACGAAGAGCGGTCACGCACCTTCACGTATCCGGACCGTCTCGTGTCCGGACCGGTCGGGATCTCGATGGCCGTGATCAGGGCCCCGGGGGGCAAGTTGTTCTCTCGATCCGGTGTGTCGCCGGGCAGTCTGAAGAAGTCGGCGATCGCCATGCGCTGTTCGCCGTCGCGGTCGCGAGTGATGACGATGGCGTCCAGCGCCGTCAGCGCCACAGCCAGGTCGGATGGATGGGCTGCCACACAGTCGGAGCTGGTTCCGAGGATGGCCAGTGTGCGGTTGCGGCCGTCGATGGCTGCGCACCCGGACCCAGGCTCCCGGCGATTGCACCGAGCGTTCACATCACGGAAGTAGAGGCACCGCGGGCGCTGCAACAGATTGCCCCCGATCGACGCCATGTTGCGCAGTTGCGCCGAAGCACTGAGATCCAGCGCCTGCGTGAGCATCGGAAACTGTTCCTGCACCTGAACGTTTGCCGAGACCTCGGACATGCGCGCGAGCGCGCCGATACGCAGACGGTTCGAGTCGAGATCGATATCTCTGTACGGGAGTGCGTTGATGTCGACCACTCGCGTCGGCCGTTCGACGGTCTGGCGCATCAGGTCGACGAGCGTTGTCCCTCCGGCAAGGTAGCGAGCGCCGTCCTGCGCCGCGTCGAGTGCAGCCGCCTCGTCGGCAGCCTTGTCGTACTGAAACGGAAACATGGCTCACGCACCTCCCTGCTCGGCCACTCGTGAGATCGCGGTGACAATGTTGGTATACGCGCCGCATCGACAGATGTTGCCGCTCATGAATTCCTGAATCTCTTCCCGCGACCCGGCATGACCCTCCCGGATGCAGCCGATGCCGGACAGAATCTGGCCCGAGGTACAGAACCCGCATTGGAAACCGTCCTCGTCGATGAAGGCCTGCTGCAGCGGGTGCAATTGCCCGTTCCGCTCGAGGCCCTCGATCGTGGTGATCTCGGTGCCGTGGGCCGCAGCGGCGAGCGTGAGACACGACAACACTCGCTGCCCGTCCGACAGGACCGTGCAGGCGCCACACGCACCCTGATCGCAGCCTTTCTTCGTGCCGGTCAACTCGGTGTGCTCTCGCAGCAGGTCGAGCAGCGAGGTTCGGTTGTCCACGTCGAACTCGCGTTCGGCGCCATTCACCGTCAGGCGCAACGGCGAGGATTCCGACGTGGACGCCGGGGAATCGGTGCCGTTCGAGCAGCCGTTCAGCAGGGATACCGCAGCGATCGCGCCGCCGGCTGCGATGGACGTGCCGACGAAGGTTCGACGCGTCATGGTGTGGGAGGGACGGACCTGCTCTTGCCTATCGGTGTCGTGCTCTGGCATTGCACCCTCCTTGGCAGTGTCCGAACGCCCGATGGCGACGAACATGGTTGCACGGCTGTGCATCCGATGCTTGCACCGTGGGCGCGATGTGGACAGGCACTGATGTGACACGTACTGACAGGGAACCCCTGCGCGGACTTGGCCTCTGGCTGCAACCGGGCGCGCCACGTATTCTCGGGTCGACGCCTGGAGGAGCTACGAATGTACACATTGCTCCACGACATCGCCGCGCTCATCGCCGACGCGCCCATCGCCTTGGCGCGCGTCGTGGCAACCTCGGGCGCAGGACCACGCTCCGTCGGAGCGAGCATGCTGATCACTGCCGAAGGGCGGCCCCTGGGTTCGCTGTCCGCGGGGTGCGTCGAGTCCGTGGTAATCCACACCGCCCTGGAGGTGATCAGCACGGGGCGCGCCACGTCCGAGCGTTTCGGCTACTCGGACCCGGACGCGATCGAAGTGGGTCTCTCGTGTGGCGGGGAAATCGAGGTCTTCATCGAGCGACTCGACGCCGGCCATCGTGAGTGGGTTTCCGAGCTGATCGCCGCACGCGAGGCGGGACGACGAGTTGCCGTCGCCACCACGCTCGACGAAGATCCCCACCACAGAATTGTCGACGATAGGACGGAGACCGTCGTCGTCGAGCTCGAGGGGGGGCAAGCGTTCGTTCACACCTACTCGCCGCCGCCGCGGATGGTGTTGGCCGGCGCCAACGACTACGTACGTGCACTGGGAGCGATGGCCACAGTGCTCGGCTACAGGGTGACCGTCGTGGACGCTCGGCCGGTCTTCGCCACCCGGGACCGTTTCCCGGAGGTGCACGAGGTGGTCGTCGACTGGCCGCATCGATACCTTCGGGGCGAACGCGCTGCCGGGCGGCTCGACTCCCGAACGGTCGTGTGCGTGATGACTCATGACACCAAGTTCGATGTGCCGACGTTGGAGGCCGCGCTGGCGATGAAGGATCTGGCATTCGTCGGTGCTCTCGGGTCACGGCGGACACACGAGGACCGTCTCGAAAGATTGCGTGCCGCCGTTCATTCCGAAGAGGCACTACGGCGTGTGCAGTCACCCCTGGGTCTCGATCTCGACGCGCAGTCCCCGGAGGAGACGGCAGTGTCGATCCTGGCTCAGGTGATTGCGGATCGAACAGGTGCCTCGGGGCAACGGCTTCGTGACCTGCAAGGGCCGATACATCGTCAGCGGCTGTTCACCGGGTGACAGGGCTTCGGTCAGCAGGTTGAGCTTCCGGTACGACAAGACCGCCAGTGCGTGTGCACTGGCGGTCCCGTTGTGTGCGTGATCAGACCAGCGTGGCCGTGTCGATGACGAAGCGGTAGCGGACGTCGGAGGCGAGTACTCGCTCCCACGCGTCGTTGATCTTGTCGGCGGAGATGACTTCGATCTCTGCCCCCAGGTGGTGCTCGGCGCAGAAGTCGAGCATCTCCTGCGTCTCGGCGATAGAGCCGATGGCAGAGCCTGCGAACGTCCGTCGGTGGGGGATGAGGGAGAAGATCTGCACGGGCAGGGGCTCGGCAGGAGCGCCGACGTTGACCATGGCCCCGTCGACAGCGAGCAACGACAGATGCGCATTCAGATCGATCGCGGCACTGACGGTATTGATGATCAGGTCGAACGTGGAGGCGAGTGCGGTGAACGTGTCGGGATCCCCGGTCGCGAAGTAGTGGTCGGCCCCCAAGCGGAGGCCGTCCTCCTGCTTCTTGAGCGACTGCGACAGAACGGTGACCTCGGCGCCCATGGCGTGGGCGATCTTGACGGCCATGTGACCGAGTCCCCCCATTCCGACGACAGCGACCTTCTTGCCGGGCCCGGCGCCCCAGTGGCGGAGAGGAGAATAGGTGGTGATGCCGGCGCACAGCAGCGGCGCTGCAGCGTCGAGCTCGATGCCGTCAGGGATTTTGACGACGAAATGCTCGGTGACGACGACCTGCTGGGAGTAGCCGCCCTGGGTGGTGGTGCCGTCGCGGTCGGTGCTGCCGTAGGTCTGAATGTTGCCGACGAGGCAGTACTGTTCCGATCCCTTGATGCACTGGGCGCATTCGCCGCACGAGCCGACCATGCAGCCGACGCCGACACGGTCTCCGACGGCGTGCTTGGTGACCTCCGATCCGATTTCGGCCACGATTCCCGCTATCTCGTGGCCGACGACGAGCGGGTACGGCACCGGGCCCCATTCGCCTCGAGCGGTGTGGATGTCGGAGTGACAGATCCCGGCGAACGCGATGTCGATGCGGACGTCGTGGGGCCCGACGTCGCGGCGGTCGATGGTGGTGGGGGACAGCGGCTGATCGGCTGCGGTGGCGGCGTAGGCCTTCACTGAAGTAGTCATACGACCAGTCGACACCCGCATCGGCGGTCGAGGGAGTCCCTGATGAAGGGTGTACCAGCAGTACATCCTTCGTCTCGGCTCGACCGCCGGGGCACGGAATCAGTCGAGCGGCGCGACGTAGGTGCGAAAGTCCGCGCGCGTCGTGTGTATGTCCCAGAGGGACTGGGCGATTGCCTCGGGTTCGTGAGACGGCTCGCCACCGCCTATTCCGCGCGGGATGATCAGCTGGCCGACGTGAAGGCCCTCGGGGGACAGTGCGTCGTGCAGCAACTGCGCGTAGGCGCTTTCGCCGGCGAATGCGATCGACGTTCCGGCGACGGTGGCACCGGGTCGGACGGCGCTCGATCCGTTGACGAACAGCAGTGTGCCGCGGCCGAGCGTGCGCATGCCCGGCAAGACGTGATTCACCGCGGTCACGGGTCCGTAGATCGAGAACTCGACCGGGCCTGCGAGATCCTCGGCACTCGTCTCGAGAACTGGTTTCATGAACTCCTTCGCGGGCACGGGGCTGTATTGCAGAACCTCGACGGTACCGAGTTCCTCCGCGGCAGAATCCAGCGCGGACGTCAATGCTGCGGCGTCGCGGACATTGGCGGCGAAGCCTTTCGCCGTGAATCCTTCGGCGGCGAGTGTCGTCGCGATGCGGTCGACGTTGTCCTGATTTCGTGAGATCAAAGCGACTGCGAAACCCTCGCGTCCGAATCGGCGAGCCACTGCCGTTCCGAGCCCCTCACCTGCGCCTATGATGGCGATTGTGGTCATTGTTACGCTCCTCTGGGTAGTACCGCGATTATGCGGATGTGACGTTCGGGTGAATCGACACCGCTCTTTCACACTGACGTGTGAATGCCGGACTGGCAAGTCCCATGCCGCTGTCGCGAAGCGATGGATCCTATGAACGGTTCCCTGTCGGTACACCCCACGCCAGTGACTCCCTGAATCGACAGTCGCGGAGTTCACTGAGGGCATGCACGACGAGATTGCACTCCGCCGCACGCACGCGGTAGGCCCATGACCTCGGTCGACACGCGAACGTCCCGACATTTCGCCTTCGCGGCGGCAACAGCAGCGCTGGTCGCGGTGTTCGCCGCATCCGGCGCACCGATTCCTCTGTACGAGCGGTACCGTGCCGCCGAAGGATTGAGTACCGGGGACCTTTCGCTGGCGGCAGTGGCGTATTTCATCGCTGTGCTGTCCGCACTGGTGACGCTCGGACGACTGTCCGACCACCTCGGCCGACGCGTCGTCTCTGTGACTGCTGTGATCGTCGCCGCGATCGGGAGCCTTGTCCTTCTCGACGTGTCCAGTCTCGGTGTTCTGGTGATCGGCAGGGTGTTTCATGGCATCGCATGCGGCCTCGCGTCCTCGGCCTTGACCTCGTATGTCATCGACACTGCGCCCAGAAAGCCCCGCTGGCTCGCCGCGGGCGCCGCCGCAGGCGCACCGGTGTCCGGACTCACCATCGGTGCACTGGGGACCGGCGTGCTCGCGCACTATGGACCTGCACCGCTGGTGTCGACTTATGTGGTCGACACGGTAAGTCTGGCGTTGTGCGCAGTCATGCTGCTACTCGCCCACGAAACCGTGGAACGTCGGCCGGGCGCATGGGCATCACTTCGTCCTCGAATCCGCGTGCCCGCGGCGGTTCGACCGCTGTTGCCGGGCGCCGTTGCGGTGTTCGGTGCAACATGGGCGTTGGGTGGCTTCTACCAGGCTTTCAGTCCGACGATAGCGGCGCGGCATCTGGGAACGTCCAACACGCTTGTCGCCGCCGTGGTGTTCGCGTCGTTCATGGCCCCCTACGCGGTGGGCGGTCCTGTGACCGGACGCCTGGCTCCGTTGGTCGCGCAGCGTGCAGGCATCCTGGTCTTCGCGGGCGCCACACTCGGTATAGCGACGAGTCTGCTGGCCGGATCGATCGCCGGTGTCATCGCTTTCGGCGTCGTTGCCGGAGCGGCGCAGGGTGTCTCGTTCACCGGTTCCGTTCGAATATTGCTGGCGGACACCAACATCAGTGATCGTGCGGGGCTGATGTCAGCCATATACCTCTTCTCGTACTGTGGTGCCGCCCTACCCAGTTTCGTCTCCGGTCGCGTGTCAAGCACCATCGCTCTTCCGCACATCGCATTCGGCTACGCGACCATCGCTGTGGTCGCCGCCGTCGTCACGATGAGGACGGCTCGTGAACGCTCGTGAATCTGTGCGCGGAGTAACCGCGCGACCCGACTCTCGCGTCACGGCGGGTCGTGCACTTGTGGGGGCGATCGTCGTTCTGGTGGTCTGGGTGTCCGCGCCTGTGCACTGCACCGCGGCCGATCTCGCGGCCACTTCGCGAGCGGTGGAAAGCGCCGAACAGCCTGCCCCCGTGGATGCAGAGACACCGGAATTCGACCGAGCGGCGTTCCTCGCACGGTTGCGTACCGCGACCGATGTCGGCGCTGCAGTCGGCGCGCGTGTGTCCATCGCCTTCATGGATCGTGCGAGCGGTTTCAGGGCCGACAACGGCAACGTCGACCCCATCGAGACTGCGTCGGTGTCGAAGCTCTTCATCGCGGACGACCTGTTTTTCCGTGACGACCAGGGTGAGGTCGATCTGAGCTCGAGTGACACCGCGCTGATCGTTTCCATGCTGCGCTCGTCGGACGATTCGGCGGCAGAACAATTGTGGAACCGGTTCGGCCGCAGTGACATCGTCGGACGTGTAGCTGCGCGCTACGGTCTGTCGTCCACGTCGGTGGGTACCGAAGAGGAGTGGTGGCGCACCCTGACCACCATGCCCGATGTCGTCACGTACTACTCCCGACTGGTCGACGGCAGCGCAGGTCTCGCACCTGCTCGTTCGGCGTCGATCATCACGAGTCTGCAGAATTTCACTGCCTCGGGCGCCGATGGCTATTACCAGCGTTTCGGTCTTCCCGATGCGCTGGGCGGTGAGAGCAGCATCGGGGTCAAACAAGGATGGATGTGCTGCGTGGGTGGCGACTGGATCCACCTCTCGACCGGGGTCGTCGGTCTCGACGATCGGTTCATCGTCTCCATCGGTTCTCGCGAAAATGTGGACATGTACGGCGGTGGTTCGATCGGAGCTGATCACGCGCGGTCAACCGTGACGGCAGTGGCATCCGCGCTGTTTCCGCCCGGGCGCATCACGTCTCGGTGACACAGCGTCGGCGGTTCACCGATGTTCGACCTGTCGGCGGTACCCGACCATGACTTCGGTGGCAGGCAAGTCGGCTGGACTTAAGAAAATCCCCGAAAGGCGTGTGGGTGGTCCGAATCCCTCACCGGCCCGATCGTTCTCGTGTCCCACCTCAGGCGCTCGCACCATCGAAACGCGGTAGTTACCCGGTCCATGCTCGTCATGGGCAGGGACTGCGAGCGCACATCGCTGCTGCTCGGGGCGACACAGTCAATGCCTCGAGACCGTTGATCGACCGCTATGCGCCGAAAGGTGAGCCAGGTCTGCGAGACAGATCCTCGTGCCCGCACGTGTCTAACGGTGGGAGACGCACCTGCAGAACCGGTTTCGCTTCGACTACACCGATGTCGAAGACTGTTCCCTCTTGTCGCAACAGGGGATGAATTCCCACAAGAATGGACCTCCTGCGCGGAAGCGCGCTATGTCCGACGACACCCTGGGGCGTATTGGGGCTCGCTGCGGGCGCCGTGGCGTGAGGAGTTGGACGCGTGACGCCGCCGCAGCTCGCACAGCGTCCAGCGATCCAGCAGTCGCCTGTCACCAACGTGATGGCCGAGTACATTCAGGGCCCGTGTGGTTCTACTCGAAGTGTCCCCACGCGCGGCGTCGCAGTACGAGGATCCCTACTGGCTGGTCAGCAGATCGCAACTCCGTCCTTGTCGGCGCACTGCCCGGCGCTCGTCGTGTCGGTTCGTCTCGAGCGACCGAGATCGAGGACCACGAGGGCCGTCAGCGGGACAACGAGGATCACCGCGAAGACCGCGCCGACAACGGGAATTGCGACGGGTCCGTATCCGACGATTGCCTGCCCTGTGACCCAGCTACCGAAAGCGGTGCCGAGATTGAACATCGATGTGCACAGTGAAGTGGCCAGTGTCGGAGCTCCTTCGGCGAACCTCACCGCCATCGACATGAGTACGGGGTTGGTGCCTAGGCCGGCCATTCCGGCGAACGCTAGGAGGGCGATGGAGATAGTGGCGTCGGACGAGAGGACACTCAGCAATGAGAGGGCGATCGCGACGACGACGCCGCCCGTCAGCGCGGTGACGTACGGTGCGCGACCTGCGAACCGCCCGCTGTTGAGGGTGCCGGTTACGGCACCGACACCGAAAATGGCGAGACCGACGGGGAGCAGTTCGGAGGAGAGTCCTGAGCGTTCGGTCAGCAATGGCGCGATGAAAGAGTACGTGGACATCACGGCGCACGATATGAGGACGCACGCTGCCATCACGACCCATAGTCGGCCGGTGGCGAGTGCGGCGAGCTGCGATCGAAGCGGTACGGCAGTCGAGGACGAACTTCCGTCGGGCACGAACCGTGCGATGGGAATCGTTGCTAGCAAGGCCATCACGGCGAGAATCCAGAACGGACCCCGCCAACCCACGAGCTGCCCGGCGATCGAGCCGAGTGGTACGCCGATTACCGTTGCAAGAATGCCGCCGCTGAGGACGAGCCCGATCGCCCGGGCGCTGGCGTCCGGGCCCGCCACCCGGGACGCGACGGAGGCAGCGATGGACCAGAACGCGCCTGTGGCGAGGGCGGTCACGAATCTACTGACGAGAATGACCGAGAGATCGTCGGTCAGTGCCACGACGACGTGCCCGGCAGCGTAAACCGCCAGAGCGGCCAGCAGAGTGGTCCGCTCAGAGACTTTGAGCGTGGCGATCGCGATGACGGGGGTGGCGATCATGCCGATGGCGAAAGCAGTGACCAGTAAGCCGGCCTCCGACGTGCCGATGACGAGGTCTGACGATATGTCGGGCAGTAGCCCGGCCACGACGAACTCCGAGGTACCCATGAGGAACGTGCCCATCGCCAGCACGGATACGAGAAATGGGAGCGGTTGTCGTTCAGTGGTGAGTGGTGTCGCAGTGGAAGACACAGTGTGAGTCGCTTTCAGGTTCAAGTCTGGACGATCGTTCGGAGCGGCGGTCGACTTTGACCACCGGCTCGCTCTGGCAGTGGTGAGCCACCGACCTGCCGAGGGTCGCGGCCGGAATGCGGAGTGCTGCGGTCTCCGATCCGTTGTCCACGGTAACGAGCGGCGAGCGGTTCAGCGAGACCCTGCCAGGGCACCCCACGTGTGCCTGTGTCTTTAACGGTGTGCCGCCCTGCGAAAGGGGTGCCCTCTCAGGGACTCCCTCTTGTCCGCTCGCGCCTCTAACGTTATGGACCATTCCGCCCTTCGACGTGACGAGGTTCGAACAATGAAGAGATCGTTGGCAATTGCAGTGTCGGGCACTGTGCTGCGGCGTTGCCCCAATTGATCGATATGTGCTCCGCAGCAACCAGAACAGCCCTGGCTGCAGTGGTTTTCGCGATCATGATGGTCGTGGTGGTAGTCGGTTGGGCGGTCACGGCAACTGCCACGACAGCGGCTCGACTCTTCGACTGACCAGGTGTTCGAGTGTGGGATGCTCGGACACGGGTGTGCGGTGCGTGGCCCACTGAGACGGGGGCTCCCGAGCACGCAGTAGCGGGGCAATGACGAGGTATCCGACGCCGCGCCGGATTCGTCGTGGACCAACACGGGATCGACCCAGCCGAACCGTCGGGGTGACGCGACTGCGTCGAGTGCTGGCCGCGCTCGTTGTGCTCCGTGACCGCGCCGACGCTCTCCGCATCCATTCCAGTCCTGTTGTCCACCGTGTGTGCGAACGTTTCGGTGACGCAGAGTCCACGTAGGTCGGCGCACGTCGCGCACTCGTGGTAGTTGCTTCAAGCCTGGAGCCGGCGGGTCGTAGTGCCGTGTCTGTGTATTCCCGGGTGTCCGGGCCGGAGGGAGTGAACGTGGTCAGGCGCACGCCAGAGGGTCGACCCTGGCTCGCGCGCGAGCGCTACGACATCCGTTCTCTCGCGGTGGCGTGCGCTGCATTCGGGGCGGTGCCACTGTTGATGATCGCTCTTCTGGTGCCGACGCTTGTGCGCCCGAACGGGGTGTGGGTGCTGGTTGCGGTCAGTGTGTTCACCGCGCTGACGGTGGGGGTGACGGTGCGCGTCGGGGTGCTCGACGATCGGCAGTTCTTGCTACTGGGGTCAGGGGGCATGGCGGGGGTAGCGGTGTCGGCGTTCGTCATCGTCGACCCGGCGTCGACGACGGCGGTCGGGGCGATGCTCGGGGTGGTCCCGGCGATCGCCGCCTCCGGATCGTCGCGTCGCGTTACGGTGCGGCTGACGGCAATGGCGATGGCATTGGCGGTGGCGGTATGCATCGGCGAGACCGTTGGGGTGGTTCGTGTCGTTGCGGTTGGGGCGACGGTCACCACTGTGCTGGTACCGACGGTGTTGATGGCGTCGCTGCGATCGCGTGTCGCCTCGATGACGGCACGCCTGGAAGAGCTCGCGGACACGGACCCGTTGACGTGTCTGCTCAACCGCCGGGGACTGACCGCGCGGGCAGCGATGATGCTGGATCAGGCCTGCACTTCCGGTGGCTCGCTTCTGGCGTGCCTGGTGGACATCGATCATTTCAAGTCCGTCAACGACGAGTTCGGTCACGCGGTCGGGGACGATGTTCTCGTCGAGGTTGCGGTGACTCTGCGGACGGTGGCTGGTCCGAACGTGCTGGTGGCGCGGCTGGGCGGGGAGGAGTTCCTCGTCCTCGGTCTGGCCCCGGACATGGGCGGTGTGGAGGCGCTGATCCTGACCACTCTGCGCGACGAGGGGAGGGTGACCGTCAGTGTCGGGGTGGTGCGCTGCACCGTGATCCCGGGCGGGGACGAGGCGTGTGACCCGGGTTCGGCGGTGGACGCGGTGACCACGACCGCCGATCGGGCCTTGTATGCGGCTAAGTCGTACGGTCGAGACCAGGCGGCGTACGTCCAGGCTGAGCCGCTGCCCTGGGCTGGGCCCGATCGGTCATGACCCTTCGACGCCCGCAGGTGGGTGTACGCGCAGGTCAGTCCGCGAGAACTGTGCGACCGACCGACCGACCGACCGACGGCGTGCGCCCTCAGTCGACGACCGTGTCGAGCACAGACGATCGAGTACGGCACCCCGCAATGCCAGTCGTTGTCATGGTTCGGTCCGAACTTCGTCGGACCCGATGGGTTCGCGGCAGTGCGCGCACACGATGAGTGCCTCCATGGTCGATTCGCACCGGGTGTGGAGCAGTCGGCGTCGCCGCGCGTCCGGTGGGCTGTAGGTGTCTCCCCACGACTTGATCACCAGGATCACTCCGGCAAGATCCCGCCCTTTTGCCGTCAGGAAGTACCCGTCGCGGGTCGATCCCTCGCGGTAGGGGCGACGTTCGACGATGCCGTCCGTGACCAGCGTGCGAAGTCTGGCGCTGAGCACGTCGCGGGGCGCGCCGGTGTCTGCTGCGATGTCGGTGAAACGTACCGATCCGAGCGCAAGGCTCCGGACCACATGGAGGGACCACCGGTCGCTGATCGCATCGAGCGCGACGGTCAGTGCGTCAGATGGTTGGACTTTCAAACTCTTTGGCCTTACATTGAGTCGGATATTCCAACCAAACTACCCCGAAGGGGCGTCGTGCCCGAATCGACTCGACCCGGAGCGTTGTCCGTCAGCGCACCTACTCGCGATGTGTCCGCACGCCCACCCGTGCGGGCGTGGTTGCAACCGCTCGTCATCGCCGGTCTCATCGCCGCCGCGTTCATCGGCATGTACGTGGGTCTTCAACGAGATCCGACGCCCAGGTCCGTTCCGGTCGCAGCGGTCGGTACGGAACTCGCAGAGAGTCTTTCGCAGGCGCTCGGCGACTCCGTGGACGTCCGCGCGGTACCGGACTCGGAGGCCGGGACGGCCCTCCTCACCGGTCGTGACGTGGTCGCGGTGCTCTCACTGACCTCGCCCTCGGTGTTCGATCTCGACGTGGCCGGCGCGAACGGACCGTCGACGGTCGGCGCGGTGGAGCGACTGGTCGGTGTCTATGCACGGTCTACCGGAGCGCAGGTGGTCACCGAGGACGTCGTTCCGCTCGTCCGCTACGACAGCCGTGGAACAGCGGGCTTCTACGTCGCCTTCGGTGTGTCGTTGGCATCGTTCGTGTTGGCGCAGATGCTGATGATGGTGTCGGCACACCTTCACCTGCGTCACCGTCTCGCAACTGTCACCGTCTTCGCCGCGCTGGTCGGAGTCCTCGCGGCGGTGTTGGCCGGGCCGGTCCTCGGCGCACTCCCCGGTCACGGTGTGTCATTGGCGATCACGCTCGCACTGCTCTCGGCGGCGACTGCTCTCGCGACGAAGGCGTTGGGTGCATGGTTCGGGGCCGTGGGTGTGCCGATCGCGACGATATTGCTGATCACGATCGGTAATTCCACGAGTGGTGCGACCGTCGGTGTCGATCTGTTGCCGGACTTCGCTCGGGTGTTCGCTGCCACGCTTCCTCCGGGGGCAGCCATCAGTGCCGTCACGGACGTCAGCTACTTCGGCGGGGCGCATCACTGGGTCGGCTGGTCGGTTCTCATCGTGTGGATCGTCGTGGCCGGCGCTCTCCTCGTGTGGAAGGACCGAGGCAACCATGCGCGGGATTGACCGCGATGTAGTTCGCCCACGGCGGGGCACACTCCAACCGTGTTGTCACGGTCGGCGATCGTCGAGGGTGATTGTAGATTCGTGTGACGCAGAGGGCTGGACTTCCGCTGGTCAGGTCTCGGCCCGATCTTCGAATGGCGTCTGGTTCACGTGCGACACCAAACCGATCGAATCTGTTCATCGATCCAGATAGGCCATGTGCTCGATGTTGTAGCGGTCGCCGTGGACGCCGACGCTGTCGGCGAGTCGGTCGAGATCGTGGAGCTCGTCGGCGGAGAGTCGCACCTCCGTCGCGGCCGCGTTCTCCTGGATGCGCGCTGTGCGGCGAGTTCCAGGAATCGGAACGATCCAGGGCTGTCGAGCGAGCAGCCAGGCCAGTGCGATCTGTCCAGGTGTGGCCCCCGCGGACTCGGCAAGTCCGCGTACGTGAGCGATCAATCGTTGGTTCGCCACCAGATTGTCGGCTTCGAACCGCGGAACACGCTGGCGGATGTCGCCCTCGGTGAAGGTCGTCGACGAGTCGACGGTGCCCGTGAGGAATCCCTTACCGAGCGGGCTGAAGGGCACGAATCCGATGCCGAGTTCGGCCAGGGTGGGCATAACCGCCTCTTCGGGGTCTCGCGTCCACAGCGAGTACTCACTCTGCACTGCGGTGACCGGGTGGACAGCGTGTGCGGAGCGTATGGTCGCGGCCGATGCCTCGGAAAGACCGAAATGACGGACCTTTCCCTCGGCGACAAGTTCACCAACAGTGCCCGCGACGTCCTCGATCGGGACGTTCGGGTCTACGCGGTGCTGGTAGAACAGGTCGATGACATCGGTTCGCATCCTCGTCAGGGATGCCTCGGCGACACGACGAATCTGTTGAGGGCTACTGTCGAGCCCCACCATCCGACCGTTGTGTATGTCCCAGCCGAACTTCGTCGCGATCACCACCCGGGGGCGGATCGGTCGGAGGGCTTCGCCGACGAGCTCCTCGTTGACGTAGGGACCGTAGACCTCGGCGGTGTCGAAGAAAGTCACTCCATGGTCGACTGCCGAACGCAGTACTTCGATCATGTTCTCGCGGCTGCCGGGGTTCGGGCCGTAGCTCTGGGACATGCCCATCGCGCCGAGTCCGATCGCCGAGACGACGAGACCTTGTCCCAATGTTCTGGTGTGCATGATCAGTCCTCGATCGTCGTGAACCCGTCGGATGACGGGCTGCCGGAATCGTTGCAATAGCGCCGGAATCTCGTCGATCGCACGTGGCGGCGGGTGCCCACTCGATCGACTGCCATTCAGCCTACTCGTTCGAACGGCTGGTATCAGTCGTGATCGCCGGCTCGACATCTGCTGCGTCGGTACAAGATCGGGTCCGTCGTCTCGGCGGGAGTGTCGGCTTGGACGGCACGGCCCCGAGGGGTGTCGGGAGGTCGAGCACGCGGGAGGTGGACAGGCGGTGACGGAGGTATGCGACTCCGAGTCGGATGCGTCCGTAGCCCAGGATGGGGTCGAACCCGACCGTTTCTCCGATGGCGTCGACGCGAGTCTGCATGGTGCTGTGATGAACGCCGGCTGCTCGGGAGGCCTGCCGGACCGACGGGGTGGCGAGAATTGCGTCCAGTGTGGACCGCGCCCAGGTGTGTTCCATGACCGCGGCGATGCACGCGACATCGGCTCCGGTCCTGCTGTCCGATGTGTCCGCGAGCAACTCGATGATGCCGAGATAGCGATCGGCGTCGACGAAGGGTTCACGATCGCCGTCGCACAGCCGTAGCGCCACCATTGCGGTGCGGAACGACAGATCCAGATCGTCGACGGATACCGCAACCCCGAACCCGGACGGTCGCACGTCGAGTCGGGCATCGTCGGCGTCGATGACGACCACATGGATGGGCCCGTGCACCGTCGTCACGACGTCCCCGGCTCCAGGCGGGTGCTGATCCCAGACGGCGAACAGCGGCGCGGCGAGCACGCGGTAGCGTCGCTGGGCACGCAACCCGGCTCGTTCTGCCGCCGCACGTCGCTCCGTCACATCACGGTGCGTGTCCAGGGCCGTCCCGATGTCGCGGCGCGGCTCGATGTCTCGGCGTTCCATGCCGAGTCGGACTCCCACGGACAGTGCCAGTCGTTCGAGGATGATGGCGTCGTTGGATTGCGCCGGCCCGTCACGTTCGAGCCAGACCACCGCGTCGCCCGGCAGAGCGTGCTCGGTTCTCGAGGCCGGGGGTGGGCCGTCGAGGACGTCGCCCAGGCGGCCGACCCGTAGGGTCCGTCGCCCGGGCGAGCCGACTCCGGCGGCCACGTCCAGGCCGGCGGGACACCCGGCGAGGGATGCGGCCGTGCTGAGCAGTGCACGGCTGTTGACGTTGCCCTTGATCAGCTCGTCGAAGCAGGCGATGACACGGATGCCGAGACTGGCATCAGGGTCGAGCGCGGCGATCTTCCCGAGGAGTTCCTGCATCACCGACCCTTCTGTCCGTTGTTGTCACATCCGTTCGTGTCGACCCATTGTCAGCTGTGCAGCGCGTCGTACGTGGCCTTTTCGAAGTCGAGGTAGCCGCCGACGGACCCGGCGTCGGCGAACGGGAAGATCTGAGTCGCCCAGTACCCTCCGATCCCGTTGCGACGATCGATCCAGTAGTACAGGTTCGCCAGTCCCGCCCATGCCAGGCTCCCGGCGGGTCGACCGGTCGGTGCGTCCTCGTCGTTGATCATGAAGGTGTAGCTCCAGGACTTGGGCATGCCGGGGAAGAACTCCGCGTCGTTGCTCAGCGACGGAATGACGCCGGGAAGCATCGTCACCTTCAGGTCGCCGAGGTGGTTGCGGGACGCGAAATCGACGGTCTCGGGCCGTAGTACCTGCTCGCCGGAGGGGGACGCACCGTCGTTCAGCCACATCCGGATGAACGCGAGGTAGTCCGGCACCGTCGAGTACAGGCCGTGTCCGCCCATGTGAACCTCGGGATCGGGTAGCGCGAAGTCGGTCCCTGTGAGGGAGCCGTCGGCTTCGCGCTGGTGCATCGTCGCGACGCGGTCTCGGGTGGTGTCGGACAGGGTGAACGAGGTGTCGTTCATGCCCAGCGGCTCGAGGATCCGCTCGGTCATCACCTCGCCCAGGCGCTTGCCTGTGATGCCTTCGACGACCTGTCCGGCCCAGTCGATGTTGCTGCCGTACTCCCAGGCCTCGCCCGGATCGAAGAGCAGCGGTGTCGACAGCGCGCGGCGGGTGGAGGTGACGATGCTGGGCTGTCCGTGGTTCTCGGCGAGCCGGTTGTAGCGTGCGTTGAAGAAGTCGTAGCCGAACCCCGCGGTGTGCAGCAGAAGGTGTTTCGTGGTGATGTCGCGTTTGGGTGCGCGCAGGATCGGCTCGCCGTGGTCGTCGAACCCGTCGAGAACCTGCACGTCACCGAGCGCGGGCACGTATTCCTTCGCGGGGGCGTCGAAGTCGAGCTGTCCCTCCTCGCGCAGTTGCAGTGCGGTGACTCCGGTCAACGCTTTCGTGGTGGAGAAGATGGCGAACACGCTGTCGGTGGTCATCTCCGTCCCGGTGCGCAGATCTCGCGCGCCGGACGCGCCGAGGTACACGGTGTCGTTCCTGTCGGTGACTCCGGCGACGACGCCGGGGACGGTGTCGGACGCGGCGGCGAGGACGGAATCGAGTGCTGTCGTCATGGTGCGATCGGGTGCGGACATGGTTGATCTCCTCTGATCGAATGTGGCTGCGGTGGAGGGTGTGTGGAGGTGGTCAGTCGGCGAGGCGGTTCTCGACCCAGGCGGTGCGGGTGCGGATCATCCCCTGCGCGAGTGTCGTGTGCGGAGCGAAGATGTCGAAGGCGTGGAAGCCGCCGTTCCACACGTGCAGCTCCGCGTCTCCGCCCGCGTGCCACAGGGAGGTGGCGTACGCGACGGCCTCGTCGCGAAAGATTTCGGCCGATCCGACGTCGAGGTAGGCAGGTGGCAACCTGGCGAGGTCGGTCGCGCGAGCGGGTGCGATGTACGGCGAGACGTCGTCGGTGCGGTAGCGGTCGCCGAGCACTGCGCGCCAGCCTGTTTCGTTGCTGATCCGGTCCCACACGCCGACGGCGTCGAACTGGTCGGTGGACACGGTGAGTCCGCGGTCGTCGAGCATGGGGTAGACGAGCAACTGTCCGCACAGAGCCGGGCCGCCGCGGTCGCGGGAAGCGAGTGCCAGGCCGGCCGCGAGACCACCCCCGGCACTGGCCCCGGCGACCATCACCCGCCGGGTGTCGATGTTCAACAGTTCGGCGGACTCGATGATCCACAGCAGTGTGGAGTACATGTCTTCTCGGGCGTACGGATCGGGGAACTCCGGAGCCAACCGGTACTCGGGGGAGACCAGAATTGCTCCCAGCCGTTCGACCCATTCGAGATTGAGTGCGAGCGCGTTGAACCTGTCGCCGAACATGAGTCCACCCGAGTGCGCGTACAGCACGACCGGTCTCGGACCGGTGTGATTCGGGGAGCTGAACACCGAGACGGTGAGCGGGTCACCGAGGTGGCCGGCGACCGTGAACTCACGGTGATCGACCTCGTGGCCCTCGAGGATGTCGGCGAGCGGTGGGGAGGCGTAGGAACGCCGCATGAAGGGGACCAGGTCGGGCGTGATCGTGGGAGGGAACACGCCACCGACGATCGCGAGGCCCGCTCGGAGCTCGGCGTCGATCTCGGGGCGGGGGAGCCGTCCCGAGTGCGCATCGCCGGTGTCGTGTGTCACAGGTCATAGTATGGAGCGGCGCCGCTCAGCAGCGGTACCGCCGAACACGCGTGATCTGCTCCATGCGACCCGCCGAACGGCGGGGTACCCCCTGCGTTCATCAGCCGCGATGCGTGGTTGCAGTAGTACATGGTCGACGATGCCCCCAACCTCACGTGCCTGAGGCGAACGAAGTCGCTGGGCCTTAGCAACCTGTCGGCGCATCACGACCGCAACGCACCTGCAATGCGGCGCTCTTCCTGATAGCTTGTTTTAATCAAGCGACCGGAGGCGTTCATGCTCGACTCGAATCACGGCACCAGCACCTTGTCCATCGCGGGCACGAACACCCTCTCTCTTCCGGCCGCGGTGGGTGACGCGCCCGCGTCTGGTCGACTCCGGTACCTGCAGGGCGGAACCGGGTCGCCCGTTCTCCTGCTGCACACCGTGCGGACTCAAGCCGAGCACTTCCACCGCCTGCTGCCGCGCCTGCTGCCCGGTCACACGGTGTACGCGCTGGATCTGCCGGGAATGGGCTGGTCGGACATCGTTCCGGGGGCGTCGTACGAGGAACCCGCCATGCGAGCTGCAGTGCTCCGATTGCTGGACGACCTCGACCTGCGGGACGTGACGGTGGTGGGGGAGTCCATGGGTGCGGTGCTCGCGTTGACCGCCGCGTCCGAGCGCCCGGACCGTGTCCGTCGTGTCGTCGCGATCAATCCCTACGACTACGCAGGCGGGATCCTGAGGTCCGGGCCCCTCGCGAGGGTGATCATCGGCGGGGTGACGGCGCCGATCGTCGGACCCCTGCTGGCCGGGGTGGAGCCGCGGCCCGTGGTGCGGCGGATCCTGCGCGGGGGCCTCGTGGACCGGTCGGCGCTGACCGAGGACTATCTGACCGAACTCCTCCGGGTGGGGCGTCGGCCCGGTTATTCCGACGTGGCGCGTGGGGTGTACCGGGCTCTCCCGAGCCTGATCGACGCGCGGTCGGCGTACGAGAGGGTGGACGTGCCGGTCACGCTGGTGCACGGTGACCATGACTGGTCCCGTGAGTCCGATCGCCGCGCACATGTCCGGGCACTGCCGCACGCAGACGTGCATCGGATCGAGGGAGCGGGCCACTTCTTGTCGTTGGAGAAGCCCGATGTCGTTGCCGCGCTGATCGACTGAGCGTCAGGCCGAGACCGCGGAGGCGGGCACCGACGCCGTCAACTCGAAGAAGCGCTGCAGCGCGTCCGAGGCTCCGGTCACGCGGGCGTGCTCACCTCCGGTCCGGTCGGCGGACAGTGTGCGGAAGATCTGCTCCGACGTCCCGGTGACGACGACGTCGGCGACGGCGTCGGGGCCGGGCGCGGTGGTGGTGACGCCGTCGGCGGTGGAGGCCAGCAGCAGGGTGGCGCCGTCGGCGTCGAGGCGCACGGTGACGTCCGGGTAGGTCGTTCCGTCGCGCTCCGGGTATAGAGCCATGACGGCGAAACCGAGCCACGGGCCACGGGTGTGGTCGCCGTTCACGCCCGCCGCCATCAGCGGCACCCCCCAGCGGGCGAGTTCCACCAGAGGTCGCCGCAGACCCCGTCCCCACTCGGTCAGTGAGTAGACCCGCGCGGAGACGGGCGCGGGATCGTCGGACGATCGGACGACGCCGGCGTCCTCGAGCGAACGAAGTCGTTGTGCCAACAGGTTGGTGGCGATGCCGGGCAGCGAGCGATGCAGATCCGAGTACCGGCTCGGGCCGATCAGCAGCTCCCGGATCACGAGCATCGTCCAGCGATCGCCGATGACGTCGAGCGCTCGGGCGAGCGCGCAGAACTCTCCGTAGGACTTCACGGTTCGAAGCCTACGCTTGACAAAATCATTCGCATACTTGAGATAATCAAGTGGTGAATCTGTTGCAGCGACGTCCGACGTCGCGACTCCCCGTTCTCCTGGTGCTGTGCGCCGCGACCCTCGCGATCAGCCTCGCCACGACGGCGATCAACGTGGCGTTGCCCTCGTTGGCTCTCGATCTGTCCGCCGACAACAGGGCGTTGCAGTGGATCGTGGACGCGTACAACCTGCTGTTCGCCACGTTCGTTCTCGCCTTCGGCAGTCTCAGCGACCGGTACGGGCGCAAGGGTGCGCTCGTCCTGGGACTGTCCGTCTTCGGCGGCGGAGCCGTCGGCGCGTCGTTCGCGGAGAGCTCCGGGCAACTGATCGCGTGGCAGGGCGTCATGGGCCTGGGCGCGGCGTTCGTCTACCCGACCACGCTGTCCATTCTGTCGAACGTCTTCACCGAGCGTGCAGAGAAGGCGCGCGCGATCGGGATCTGGGGTGCGACCACCGGTGTCGGAGTTGCATGCGGACCGATCCTCGGTGGATGGCTGCTTGAGCACTTCTGGTGGGGCAGTGTCTTCCTCGCTCTCGCCGCCGGTGCGGCCGTCGCCGTTCTCGTCTCGGTCGCGGTGATCACCACCTCACGAGACCCCGCAACTCCTCGCATCGACCACGGGGGACTCGTACTCTCGGTTCTCGCCGTGGGCAGTCTCGTGTTCACGGTCATCGAGGCACCGGAACACGGCTGGAGCAGCGTCACCACCCTCGTCGGATTCGTCACCGCTGCCGCGCTGTTCATCGGCCTGGTGTTGTGGGAGCGACGCCAGGACGATCCGATGATCAACGTGAGCCTGTTTGCGAATATGCGCTTCACCGCGGCGAGTGCGTCCGTGACCTTCGCCTATTTCGCGCTCTTCGGCTTCATCTTCCTCATCTCGCAGTACTTCCAGCTGGTGCGTGGATTCGGCCCTCTGGACACCGGAGTGAAGTTCATCCCCGTGGCCGCCTCCATCGCCGTCGGGTCGGTCCTGGGCACGGTGCTCGCGCTGCGGATCGGCAACAAGCTCGTGGTCGCCGGCGGCCTCGTCCTGTTCTCCGGAGCCTTCCTCTGGATCTCCACCGTGAGCGAGTACACCTCGTACCTCGAGATCGCGCTGCAGATGATTCCCCTGGGCCTCGGCCTCACATCGGCCCCGGCCACCGAGGCCATCATGGGTGCCGTCACACCGGAGAAGGCCGGCATCGGTTCCGGGATGAACGACGCGACCAGAGAGGTCGGCGGCACGCTCGGTGTGGCCGTCATCGGCAGTGTCTACGCGTCCCTGTACGTGTCGTCGCTGAGTGATTCGGACGTCGTCCGGGCGCTGCCCGCCGAGGTTCGCGGCATCGCCGGCGAGTCCGTCGGTCAGGCCGTCGTCGTGTCGGAGCAGATTCGCGCCGGGGGCGATTCCGGGCTGGCACAGTCGGTCACCGACGCGGCGAACAGTGCCTTCCTCGACGGTCTCGCGGCCGGCTCCTACGTGGCGGCCGGAGTCACCGCCGTCGGCGCCGTGGTGGCGGCGATCTTCCTACCGTCGCGTCCTCGCACGACCGACGAGAGCACGTCCGGTCGCCCGGCGCACCGCGCGGACGTCACCACGGCATGAGCGCCACGGACCGGTCGACATACGTCAAAGTCGGCGCCCTCGCGGTGGTGGCTGTCGCGGTCGCCGTCGCGGGCGGGTCGTACGTACGGATGGACTCGCTGCTCGGCATCGGCCAGTACACGGTCACGGTGCAGCTCACCGACTCCGGCGGTATCTTCACGAACGCCGAGGTGACCTTGCGCGGCATCCCCGTCGGACGGGTCGGCGCGTTGCGGCTGGTGCACGACGGCGTCGACGTCGACGTGTTGATCGACGACGACGCGCCACCGATCTCCACATTCAGCGCGGCAGTCGTCGCTGCCCGCTCGGCCATCGGCGAGCAGTACCTCGATCTGCGGCCGGAAACCGACGTCGGCCCGCACCTCGCCGACGGATCTGTGATCGACCGTTCACGCACGTCTCTCCCCGTCCCGGTGGAGAGCGTCCTCGCGAACGTCGACGGGTTGGCGCGCAGCATTCCCGTCGACGATCTGAGGACCGTCGTGACCGAGCTCGGCGACGGCTTCGACGGCATGGGCGACGAGTTGACCACGCTCGTCGAGTCGCTCGACAGTCTCAGCGCGGCGCAGCTCGACGCCCTGCCCGCAACGGTCGACCTGGTACGCGACGGCAGAACCGTGCTCGACACGCAGAGCGATCAGGCGTCCGCGATCGCCGACTTCAGTGCGGGCCTCGAGCAGATCACCGCGCAACTGCGGTCGAACGATGGCGATCTGCGACGCCTCGTCGACACCGGTACCGACGCCGCTCGCGAGACCGGGGCGCTGGTCGGAGCCGCCGGGCCGTCGTTCACGTCCGTCGCGACCGGCCTCGCATCGACCACGTCGTCGATCGGCCCACGGGCCTGGGCGCTGCGGCCACTGCTGCAATTCCTGCCCGGCCTGGCGGAGGGCGCGAAATCCCAGAGTCCCGGCGACGGAACCACCCACTTCGGCCTTGTACTGGAAACGAACAACCCACCGCCGTGCACAGTCGGATACGAGGGGATTCAGCGCATTCTCGATCGTGAACGTGCGCTCGATCCGAACTTCGACGAGACCGCGCAGGACTTCCCGATCGACCTGTCAGCGGGGTGCACAGCGCCGCGCGGCTCGGTCACCGGCGTGCGCGGTGCGGGCAGCGTCCCCTACCTCGATCCTGCTGTGCCGCAACCGTGGGACGACAAGCCGAAGGTCGACCCCGGCGCTCTCGACCTCAGCCCGATCGCGCAGCAACTCGCCCCACTGCTGGGAGTCACCGTCCGCTGAGGTGTTCGTCTCAGCGGGGTCTGGTGAAACAATGACATCGTCTACGGCGAGATGGATCGGTCCCCGCGGTCGGATCGCGAGAGCAATGCGACGACGCTGCTCGACGCGAGCTTCACGGTCACGCCACTTCGTTGCGCGGCAGCGGCACGATGTGGTCGGGGCTTCTTTTCGGACTCGCCGCGAATCTCCCATGCCCTGCCAGTGCACCCCTTGGCAGTGACTCCCTCTGTCCAGTTCGCCCGGATACCTTTCTCGGGACCGACCAAATGTACGAGAGGACCGCACGATGAAGAGACTGCTGACCACAGGGATTGCCGCACTGGGATTGCTGGTGACGACCGTCGGGTGTTCGCAAGCTGAGGACAACTCGAGCAGCGACGGTCTCACCGGCGAGTGGCGGATGACGTCTCTCGAGGTGGGTACGGAGGGCGATCTCGCCCCGGTGCCCTACTCGGGGCAGGTCGTCTTCACCGACGACACCATGTCGGTGCAGGCGATGAACCCGGATACCTCTGCGCCGGACACGCCGCTCACGGTTCAGGGATACGAGGCATACTACGGCGACCTCACCACCGATGCGGATGCTGGAACCTTGACCGTCACAGTCGAATCGGCAGCGGCGCGTGACCTGATCGGGCAGACGTTCGACCGTAACTTCGAGGTCGACGGTGACACCCTGGTCCTGACACCCGCCGATCCTTCCGAAGGGTTTCGTGTGACCTACGAACGACACTCCGACTCATGAGTGCACCGATCAGGCAACGCCGAGTGTTGTCCGGGGCGTTAGCGGTGTTGTCCGTGCTCGCGTCGGCGGCCTGCTCCGCCGAATCCTCGAATGGTTCCGAGGCTCGATCAGCAGGTGCGACAACGGTATTGACCGAAACTCCGGTGAGTGCCGCGAACCAGCAGGTGCAGGCCGGAGAAACTGTGCGGATCAACATCGCAGTGGGTGATCGAACCGTGGTCGGAACTCTGAACGACAGCGCAGCCAGCCGTGATCTCCTGGGTCAGCTCCCCGTGACGCTGGACATGTCCGACCACGGTTCCGTGGAGAAAACGGGGCCACTCCCGGCAGAATTGTCGACCGAGGGAGTGCCGGCGAGCGCGGACCCGAACCCGGGAGACATCGGGTACTACGCACCGGGGAACGACTTCGTCCTCTACTACGGAGATCAGGGTGAATATCCCGGGATCGTCCTGCTCGGCAGAATGGACGAAACCGGCTCGCAGACTCTCGGTTCCATGGACGGCGACGTGACGGTGACCGTGTCTCGCTCGGAATGAGCTCAGGCGATGGAAAGTGCTGTGACCGTGCTGTTCGGTTCCACAAGAGGTGCCCCGCTGGTGCACCTCTCAACAGGGACTCCCTCTGAGGTCGTATTCGCGGTTCACTGAAGCGCGAACAATCCAATGGGGAGGGAGACTGCGATGACCGATCAACCGAGGCAGGTCGGAGGCGGGCGCTCGATGTTCGGCGACTTCGCCCCGAAGCTTGCTGAGCTCACAGATGACGTTCTTTTCGCTGACGTCTGGAACAGGCCCGAGCTGGCCGCTCGTGACAGGAGCCTCGTCACGGTCGCTGTGCTTGCCGCCGGAGGTGACACCGAGCAACTCGAGTTCCACCTCGGCCGCGCGGTCGAGAACGGAGTGACGCAAGGCGAGCTCATCGAGATGTTGACGCACGTCACGCTGTACGCGGGCTGGCCGAAAGGGATGGCCGCGATGGGTGTCGCGAAGGAAGTGTTCGGTGAAGGATGAACATTGGGAAACGTCGTGAGTTGTCGTCGGCTGCCGAGATCGAATCGACAGAAAGTGTAGTGCCATGAATATCGAACCCGCTGTCCCCACGTCGAAGAACCCCGCCGCGCAGTTCGCCGGCGACGTATGGGTGGACCCGATCGCGACGCCGCACGAGGACGGCCAGACCATGGTGGTTGCGACCGTGCGATTCGCACCCGGCGCCCGAACTGCGTGGCACTCGCATGAAAACGGCCAATACCTCCGTGTGACTCAGGGAGTTGCTCGTTTCGGAAGCCGAGACGGCACCATCATCGAGGTGCACCCGGGCCAGACCCTCTACACCCCTCCCGGTGAGGAGCACTGGCATGCTGCAGCCCCCGGTGTGTACATGGAGCACATCGCCATGTTGCAGAACGGCGAGGACCCTGCAACGACGACGACATGGGCCGAGCACATCACCGACGCTCAGTACGAGGGCCGCTGATCCCCTATAGGCACGCAGTGGAAGGAACAATCTGATGTCGCGTGTGTTGATCACCGGTTCGACCGACGGTGTCGGCCGGGCCGCAGCCGTTTCACTCCTCGACGACGGTCACGAAGTCGTCGTTCACGCGCGCACGCGGCAACGACTGTCCGCAGTGGAGGACCTGACGACCCGCGGTGCATCGGCTGTCGTCGGCGACCTCGCGCACCTCGATCAGGTCCAGAGCATTGCAGAGCAAGCCCACCACATCGGCGCTGTCGACGCTGTCATTCACAATGCCGGGATAATCGACGGGCCCTCGCTTCTGCCGGTCAACGTCGTGGCTCCCTATGTGCTCTCGGCGTTGATGGGAAGTCCGGAGCGGCTGATTTACCTCAGCAGCAGCATGCACCGCGGCGGGGATCGAAACTTGGCCCGCGCCGATTTCTCCGGGACGCGCAAGACTGTCTCGTATTCGGACAGCAAGCTTTTCGTGACCACGTTGATGGCAGCAGTCGCCAGACGGTGCACGTCCGTTCTGGCCCATGCGGTCGATCCTGGCTGGGTGCCGACAAAAATGGGCGGCCCCAGCGCGAGCGATGACCTCGCACTCGGCCACGTGACCCAAGCATGGCTCGCAACCACCGACGATCCGGAGGCTCTTGTCTCGGGGGGGTATTGGCACCACGAGCAGACCGAGACTCCCCACCCCGCTGTACACGACGACGATTTCCAGGACCAACTGGTCGCCGCTCTGACTGAGCACACCGGAATCAGCCTGCACCACAGATAGACCGACCACGAAGAGGACACCCTTCATGACTGTCAGCTACGACTTCACAGGAAAAACCGCGTTCGTCACCGGAGGAAGTGCCGGTATGGGCGCAGCGACCGTCCGAGGGTTCGCCGAAGCGGGCGCCGCTGTGGCCGTCGTCGACCTCGACGGTGACGCCGCCCGGCAGCTTGCCGACGAGCTGATCGGTAGGGGTTTGAAAGCCTTGGCACTGCAATGTGACGTCTCGAACGAGGATCAGGTTGCGGCCGCGGTTGCGGCAACCGTCGAAGCTTTCGGCAGCCTGGACATGGCGTTCAACAACGCCGGAATCATGCTCCCACCCGTCGATTCGGCCGAGGAGACGGCCGACGCGTTCGACAAGCTCGTCGCCGTGAACCTCCGTGGGGTGTGGGCGTCGACGAAGCACGAACTCGTGCAGATGCGCAAGCAGAGCTCGGGTGCCATCGTCAACTGCTCGTCGCTCGGTGGTCTGGTCGGCGGAGATGGGCGTACCACTTACCACGCCACGAAGCACGGCGTGATCGGTGCCACGAAAAGTGTTGCGCTGCAATACGGAAAACACGGCGTGCGCGTCAACGCAGTGTGCCCCGGAACCATCGCCACTCCGATGGTCGATCGGATGATCGCGGGTGGTGAGCTGGATCCCGATAGTGCGGCGAGTGGAGTTCCTTTGGGGCGACTTGGCCGGCCGGAGGAAATAGCTGCGGCGGTGCTCTGGTTGTGCAGCGACGCCGCGAGTTATGTGACGGGCGTGGCTCTACCCGTCGATGCGGGATACACGGCGCAGTAAATCATCCACGGATGAACCGATGGGACCGTCGCCGGAACGGTGATCGCCTTGGTCCGACCTCGTGATCCACCCTGCTGAGCCGCGACAGGGTATGCCCCGCATGCCGGGCAGCGGGGCGTTCTCGGTGTCACGAGAGTGTCACAAGTCAGGACGGACGGAGATGGACCGCTGTGCACGCTGATGGACGAACACGCAGCTCGTAGCGGGTTTCATGAGTCCAGGTGAATCCACCTGATCTGGTCGTCGAAGCCTTGTAAGCGAAAGGTCGTCAGTTCAATCCTGACAGGAGGCTCTCGATATGCCTCTGACCAGCACGAATGCTCCGAAAGAGCCTGATCTCACCTCTCGTTTCACGACTTCCCCCGGTACGCCCGTGCAGGTCCGCCACGGTCCAGGGGCGTCCACGCACCTGCGAAATGTCCCGAAACTCGGCTCGATGTCACGAGTTGTCACAACTCATCCGTAACTCCTCTTCAGGACTCGGGTGGATGCTGGTGGCTGTGGGTGGACTCCAGCGCAGGAGGGTCCACGACAGTCCGCGGACCTGAGGGGACTTCAATGGACGGATTCCACTCGCTTCACGTCCGATTGCCGGTGGCGTGGACGTGTGCGGACGTCGGTGGACAGTGCGCTGCTCGATTCGGGACTGTCACACGTCTACCGACTGATCGCAGGGGGAGCAGCAATGAACGACAACACCGTGAGACGTGTACGAGCGTCCGACCGTGTGCTGCCGCATCCACCGCGGCGGTTACCGGTGGTCGGCGACATCCTGGACCTCCACGTCACCGAGTCCAGCCAATGGGCGATGCGAGAC
>NZ_LMRN01000025.1:791639-791790 GCF_001426145.1 Rhodococcus sp. Leaf225
GTCGGGGCCTGTCGAGGTCGCAGCGGTCAACGATGAGACGACGTGGGCCAAGTTCCTCGGTGTACCCATGGGCAACCTCCGACAAGTGGCCGGCGACGGGCTGTTCACTGCGTACAACTCGGAACCGTCCTGGGCTACCGCCCACGCGATT
>NZ_LMRN01000025.1:791918-817946 GCF_001426145.1 Rhodococcus sp. Leaf225
CGTACCGTCGGATATGAACAAGCTTGCTCTCGGTGTGATCGGCGAGGTGGCCTTCGGCTACGACTTCGGATCGTTCGACGACGCAGCACCGCACGAGTTGGTGGTGCGGATCTCTCGGGCGCTGAAATACATCAACCGGGCCGCGTACTCCCACCCCGCTCTCGAGGCGACGATGTTCAGGCGTGACCGTAACCAACACCGAGACGACATCGAGGTAGCTCAACGACTCGTGGACGACATCGTCGCGACGCGCCGCGAGCGAGACGCCCCGGGGAGCGGTGACCTTCTCGATCTGATGCTGAGCACCGTGGACCCGGCGACGGGGGAGCGGTTGTCCGATCAGAACATTCGCAATCAGATACTCACCTTTCTGGTTGCGGGCCAGGAGACGTCGGCCGGGGTTATGGCGTTCGCTCTGCACTTCTTGTCGACCCATCCGCATGTGGTCGAGCGGATTCGGGCCGAGCTCTCGGCGGTGTGCCCCGATGGCGATCTTCAGTTCGATCACGTGGGCAAGCTGCGGTACCTGCGGCGCGTGGTCGACGAGACGTTGCGCTTGTGGCCGGTGGCGCCCGGTTACTACCGGAAGGCGCGGCGAGACACGATGGTGGGGGAGCACCCTTTCGAGAAGGGGGAGTGGGTGTTCGTGGTGTTGCTGCAGCTGCATCGCGATGCGGCGTGGGGTGCTGATCCGGAACGATTCGACCCAAATCGGTTCGAGCGCAGTCGCGTTCCGGTCAACCTCGCTGATCTGTACAAGCCGTTCGGGACCGGAGTGCGCGGCTGCATAGGCCGACAGTTTGCCTATCACGAGGTGCTTGTTGCCCTCGCCCTCATTGTCGGTCGAGTCGACTTGATCGAGGACACCGACTACACGCTCAAGGTAGACGAGACAGTCACTCTGAAGCCCCGAGATTTGTCCCTGCAGATCCGCGAACGGTCCGATCCGGTTTCGTGACCTCGGCGGCGAGGGCTTGTCGGGAAGCAGGCGCACTGACTCCATGACTTTCCCCGGTACTTCCGTGCAGGTCCGCCACGGGGCAGGTGCGTCCGGTCACTGCGAGAACTAGTCGATTTCTGCTCGATGACGAGTTGCCACAACTCATCCATAACTTGTTCACTGGACTCGGGTGGACGTGAGTGGCTGTGGGTGGGCTCGAGCGCCGAAGTGTCCACTACAGCCTATAAACCTTGGCGGACTCCAGTGGACGCATTCCACCCGCTTCACGCTGTGTCTGCGGATGGCGTGGACGAATGCGGACCGGGGTGGACCAACGATCTCTCGCTTACTGGTGAAGCAGGAGCCGGCATCAACAGCGCTGATCGCAGGGTCATGGGCTCCGCAACGCAATTCGTGGAACCGGCGTTGTCGCCGCGGTGTAACAGAACCACCCGGCGCAGATTGTGGTGGAGTGAGCGTCAGACGGCGACCGCCAAACGGTGCCACATCCACGCCGAGCGAGGACGTCGTTGTGATCGATCCGTAGCCCTTCGACCACGATGTGGTCGAAGGGCTGATGGAGCGATTCGGTGGCCCGCGATGTCAGCTGCCGTTTCTGCCCATTTTCGTTCTCGCAGAGTCCCGGTGCCGCCGGCAAGCTGTTGTCTGAACCTGCTGAGTGTTGTGTCGATCTAGTCTCGTGTCATGGGAACGTCGTTGACGTCGAACGCTTCGTCCGGTGATCTCACACGACCAATGAACCACGCGCGGTACCGATCTCGCAGGTCCTCCATCGATGTTCGTCCGAGGTGACAACGAGGCATCGCTGAGATGGGCGGCAGCCACGCCACCAGGGGGTGTTCACCACCTCGGCGTCAAGCGCCGCGGCGTACCACCGCTTCGAAGGTCGGTGTGTGTTCTCAGTCAGCGGGGCTTGTGTTGGTAACCCATCTCGGCGATGGGGGGATCGTCGCCGAATCTGCTGAAGTTGCCTACCCAGGTGCGGTCGAGTCGGTACCGAACGACGGGGCGAGCGGCCATCAACGCCTTGGTGCCCACCTTCACCATCGGCGTGACCGGCACGGAGGGTTTGTCGAAGCCGAGGAGTTCGCGTACTCGGGGTTCGAGACTGCCGATGAGCATGTCGCGGACCGGTCGCCGCATCGGCGCGGGAACGTAGGCACTGATGCCTTTCAGCTGACCTCCGAACACCTCGGTGGCCGCGACCGACGGTGCGAAGAGGCGTTCCTCGTAGTCGTCGATCCATGCCAGGAAGTCGTCGCGCGTCTGCGGCATGTCGCGCAGGCGCATACCGTTGCCAACTCCCAGCCAGAAGTTGAATCGAGCTTCGTTCTCGCGGTCGGAGAACCATCGGTGTCCGAGGTACCGGGCGAATCGTTCCTGATCGAAGATCAACATCCCGAGCACGTGGATCTGACCCTCGTTGGACACCTTCCCGATCTGCCCGTGAATTTGCTGGATGCGGTCGAACACCGCCTGCGCTTCGGGACTGCGATGTCCCCGTCTCATGAACTCCCCGAAAAAGGTCAGGGTGTCGAGGTCGCGCTTCGCCGACTTCACAATTTGATCGCCGGTCCCGTTGCGCCAAGCGCGGTCGGCAGTCGCCGGGTTACCCAGGGTTCGAGCGAAACCAGACGCGTACCCCATGTACGCGAACAGCGGCGGAGTGAGCACCTCCATGCTGAGATGGGTGATCTCCACGTCGTCCTCGACCGGATCGAGGGAGTCGATCATGCGGTGCACCTCCGCCCCGGACACGCGTCGTGACTCCCAGTAACGGGCCAGAGGGTAGCGGGCTTTGGTCAGGCTCATCAGCGTTGTCCTTCCGTTCGAGCCGGCGTCGAAGCCAGCCCCGCCAGCACGATCTGTCTGGCCTGTTCGAGGCACTGCTCGACATCCGCGGCAGTGAGGGTTGCTCCGGTCGGGCCCAGCACGAGCCCGGCGACACCGTTCCAGGCGCCGAAGAGGAAGTGCGCCATCAAGCGCGCATCCAGAGTGCGAATCTCCCCGGCATCGACACACGCCTGGATCGCTGATTCGAACAGCGACAGCAACGCCGAGATGGTGCGCGACGCGGATTCCTGCAGCGCCTGCGACTCGGGGCCGGCGGACTCGGTCGCGAGGTAGCGAAGGAATGCCGGGTTGTCGAGGAGGAACCGCATGTAGGCCGGGCCGGCGGCGGCGAACTGCTCGTAGGGTGACTGTCCGGGCTCGAGAGCGGCGGTGAGCTGGTCGATCGCCCGAGTCGCGATGCGCTCACCCACGGCCGCGATCACGCCGTCCTTGTTCTCGAAATGCACGTACACGGCGCCCACCGACATGTCGGCGCCGTCGGCGATGTCCTCGATCCGTACCGCCGCGAACGGGCCGTTCGCGAGCAGTTCCTCGGCCGCGTCGATCAACTTCGCACGCGTTCGCATGCGGCGTCGCTCACCACGCTGTGCAGCGTCCGTCACCATATTTGAAGTATCATTCATAATATGAACCAGTGTCAAAACAACGCTTAGTCACGTAACGTTCGCCGCATGACCTCTTCAGAACAGCGTGTCCGTGACTACGACGTCATCGTCTACGGAGCCAGCGGCTTCGTCGGGTCACTTGTCGCCGAACACCTATCGGTGGCCGGGCCCGCAGATACACGGATCGCCCTGGCCGGGCGATCGCAGAGCAAGTTGGTGGCCGTTCGTTCTACTCTTGGTGCTACTGCTGCCGACTGGCCGATCTTGGTTGCAGAGGCGGACGATTCGGCTGCCCTCGACGCTCTCGCCGCACAGGCGCATGTGGTGATCACCACTGTCGGTCCTTACGCGAAGTACGGCAAGGCGCTGGCCCATGCCTGTGCCGCGGCGGGGACGGATTATGTCGACCTGACCGGTGAAGTGCTGTTCGCGCGCGAGAGCGCCGACGAAAACGACGAACTGGCCCGGTTCACCGGCGCCCGGATCGTTCATTCGTGTGGCTTCGATTCGATCCCGTCGGACATCGGTGTATACGCGTTGTACGAGAAGGTCAACGCTGACGGCGCCGGTGAACTCACCGACACCACTCTCGTGCTCACGTCGATGAGGGGGGGTATGAGCGGCGGCACCATCGACTCGTTCCGCACGCAGATCGATGACATGGTTGGTAACGAGAAAGCCCGCTCGGTCGTTCTGAGTCCGTACTCCTTGAGTCCTGACCGCTCGATCGAACCCGATCTCGGTCGGCAGAACGACGCGCCGATCGTGAAGGGGGCGAGTATTCATCCGTCATTGAAGGGTTACAAGGCGCCCTTCATCATGGCTCCCTACAACTCTCGTGTCGTTCGGCGCTCGAACGCGCTTCTCGGCTACGCGTACGGGAAGACGTTCAAGTACAGCGAGGTGATGAGCGTTGGATCCTCGCCGCTGTCGCGAATTATGGCGGGGGGGATCGCGGTGGGATTGGGGGCCGTTTTCGCGGGTTTGGCCTTCAAGCCGACACGGTTCGTTCTCGACAAGTTGTTGCCGAAGCCGGGTCAGGGGCCGAGCGAAAAGACCCAGCGAAAGGGCCATTTCACGATAGACATCTACACCACCACCACGTCCGGCGAGCATTACGTCTCACGGGTCAAGGCGAAGGGTGACCCGGGATACAAGGCGACGGCCGTCATGCTCGGCGAGTCCGCTCTCGCTCTCGCTCTGAATCGCGACGAGCTCCCCGGCATCGGCGGAGGAGTGCTCACTCCCGCAACGGGAATCGGCGACGCGCTCGTCACCCGACTGCGGGCGGCAGGCGTGGAAGTGAGCGCACGAAAACTCTAGCGATCTTCGAGGCACTGCTTTCCGAGTACGCGACCGGCCTCAGCGCATCCGCCGACAGCTCGATCAGGCCGCTCACTGCCGAGCGTCACTCGATCGACGATGCGAGCGCGTCGGCATTGATCGCACCCGCGGCCGGCCGACCGGCCAGTGCTGCGATGACGGACTGTGCGGCGGCGGTACCCGCATCGGTGCGCGCCTCGCGGGTCTGACCGGCCAGGTGTGAGGTGGCGACGACCCTGGGTATGGCCAGGAGCGGGTTGTCCGGGTCGGGCGGTTCGGTGGCGAAGACGTCGAGGGCCGCCCCCGCGATGGTGTGGCCCCGGAGCGCGTCGACGAGGGCGTTCTCGTCGACCATCGATCCGCGGGCGGTGTTGACGAGGTAGGCGGTGGATTTCATCTCGGCCAGTGCCGCGGCGTCGATAACGGGTGCGCCGCCGGCGCGGGCGTGAAGGCTGACGAAGTCGGACTCCCGAAGCAGGGTGGTCTTGTCGACGTAGGTGACGTCGAGCTCGGGGTCGGGGTGACCGGTGGAGATCAGAACAGTCATGCCGAACGCGTGAGCGAGGTCTGCGACGGCCCGTCCGCTGGGCCCGAGACCGATGATGCCGAGTGTCGCGCCCCGTAGCTGCCGGGTGTCGTGGCGTGGCCACTCTCCGCGCCGCACGCCGTCGGTGGTCTCGCCGATGCGCCTCGCGCACATCAGAAGTAGAGCGATGGTCATCTCGGCCACCGCGTGGCGGTTGGCCCCGGGAGTGTTGCAGACGAGAACCCCGTTCCGGGTAGCGGCCTCGATGTCGATGGAGTCGTATCCGACTCCGCTGCGGGCGATCACCCGCAGGGTCGGAGACTTGTCGAGCATGGCAGCAGTGACGGGTTCGCTGGCGAGGATGGCGGCGTCACACGCGGCGAGAAGCGCGGCCATCTCACCGTCGGGGCGGGGTCCGGTCGCGGGGGAGTGGACGCTCTCGTGACCGTGCGCGCGGAGCATGGTGTCGACGTCGTCGCCGGGGCGGAGATAGTCGGTGGTGATGAGGACGGTGGTCATGAGTGTCGTCTCCTTTTGTGTCGGACCGCAGCGGTACGTCGTCAGCACCCGTCCGACGGGACGGGTGCTGACGACGTTTCGTCGGTGGTGCAGGTGGATGCGGATCAGGCCGTGGTGTGTGCGCCTGTCATCTCACGCTGGTCGGTCGAGATTACCGGGTGGTCACCATCGACATCGTCCTTCCCAGCGAGGACGTCACGGGCACGGTCTCCGTCGAAGTCGTTCTCCCACTTGCCGATGACGATGGCGGCCATGGCGTTGCCGAGGACGTTGATGAACACGCGGCCCTCGTTGAGGATGCGATCGATACCCACGATGAGTGCCAGAGCGGCCAGTGGGATGTGTCCGACAGCCGTGATGGTGCTGGCGAGCACGATGAAGGCACCTCCGGCGATACCGGCAGTGCCCTTGCTCGTCAGCATCATGATGCCGACCATGATCAGCTGCTGCTGCCAGGACAGGTCGACGCCGACTGCCTGGGCGAGGAAGAGAGACGCCATCGTCAGGTAGACGGCCGACCCGTCGAGGTTGAACGAGAACCCCGAGGGGATGACGATGCCGACGACCGGCTTTCCGACGCCCAGATGTTCGAGCTTCTTGATCAGTTGCGGCAGAATTGCTTCGCTCGAGCACGTGCTCAGTGCGACGAGAAGCTCGGCTTTGAGGTACTTCATCAGTGGCCACAGCCGCAGCCCGCAAGCCCTGGCGATGCCGCCGAGAATGACGATGACGTAGACGATGCAGGTGGCGGTGAAGAGCAGGATGAGGTACCCGAGCTGCTGGAGCGTGGATGCGCCGTAATTGGCGACGACAGCTGCGAGAGCACCGAAGGTGCCGATGGGGGCCAACCGCATGACCCAGGCAACAATCTTGAACACGACGGTCGAGAGAGAATTGATGGCGCGGGTGATCGGGACGCCGGCTTCGCCGCTGACGTTCAGGGCTGCGCCGAACACGATCGACACGAGCAATGCGGAGAGGATCGTGTGTCCGGTGATCGCCCCGAAGAGAGATTCGGGGATGATGTTGCTGATGAACTCTACGGCCGACACCGAGCCGGTGGCCGATTCCGGTACCGCGGAGGGGTCGAGGGCGGACGGGTCGATGTTCATACCGTCGCCGGGTCGGAAGACGTTGGCGACAACGAGCCCGAAAAGCATCGAAAGAAGTGACAGCACAAGGAAGTAGCCGATGGCCTTGACGCCGATGCGTCCGGCCTTGCGGAGGTTGTCCATCGACGCGATGCTCAGCGAGACGACGCAGAAGACCACCGGGACGACGATCATCTTGACCAGCGAGATGAACCAGTCGTTGAGCGGGCTCAGCGCGGATCCGACGTCCGGGAGCAGGATGCCGACGGCGATGCCGGCGATTGCTCCGATGACGACCTGGAACCAGAGTTCTCGGATCAGGCGGCCGAATCGGGACCGTTTCGGTGGGGGAGTGAGGGAATCGACATGGGGGTGGACGGGGGTGGATGCCATGATGGTCGTGCTCCTCGAGTCAGGAGTAGCGAAAGATCCGGTCCGGCGCTTGCCGGGCCGTGGTGTGAGCCGGGCGACCGCGATACGCGTTCGCGCAGCACCGGACAGGGCCACGCCGGATGGTCGGCATCAGGTGTGGCCCTGTCGATCGGTGGAGCAGGTGGAGCTGGAGAACGTGCGGAATGCGGGTCAGTGCAGTTCGCGCAGCACCTTGTAGAAGGCGGCTTTCTCCTCGAACCCGATGCCGGGGCTCTCGGTGAGTCCCACCTGGCTCCGTTCGACGACGGCGCCGTCGGCGAATCCGCCGGTGGGTTGGAACTCGCCGGGGTAGGACTCGTTGCCGCCCAGCTTGAGTGCGGCGGCGATGTGCAGGGAGAACTGGTGACCGCCGTGCGGGATGCACTGGCGGGAGGACCAGCCGTGGTCCTTCAGCATCGACTGGATGCGCAGGTACTCGGTCAGGCCGTAGCTCAGTGCGGGGTCGACCTGGATGATGTCGCGGTCCGGACGCATGCCGGCGTACCGCACGAGGTTTCGGGCGTCCTGGAGCGAGAAGAGGTTCTCGCCGGTGGCGATGCGACCCGAGTAGTTATCGGACAGAACGGCATTGAGTCGGTAGTCGAGGGGGTCGCCGACCTCTTCGTACCAGAAGAGGCCGTAGGGCTCGATGGCCTTGCCGTACTCGAGGGCGGTCGCCAGGTCGAAACGACCGTTGACGTCGACTGCGAGACGTGAACCGTCACCGTCGAGCACCTCGAGGACTGCCTCGATGCGGCGCAGGTCCTCGGCGAGGTCGGCGCCGCCGATCTTCATCTTGACCACGTGGTAACCCTGGTCGAGGAATCCGCGCATCTCGTCCTGTAGATCCGCGAGTGTCTTTCCGGGGGCGTAGTAGCCACCGGCGGCGTAGACGAACACGGAGTCGTCGGGTGCACCGTCACCGTGCTTGTCGGAGAGCCAGCGGTAGAGCGGCTTCTCGGCGATCTTCGACGCGAGGTCGAACAGCGCCATGTCCACCACACCGACAGCGACCGATCGCTCGCCGTGTCCGCCCGGCTTCTCGTTGCTCATCATGGCGTCCCACGCGATGGTGGGATCGAGTTCGCCCTCTGCGTCGAGGAGCGAGTCCGGCGTCGCGTCGAGCAGGCGCGGGATGATGCGGCGCCGCAGGATCTCGCCGGCGCTGTAGCGGCCGTTGGAGTTGAAGCCGTACCCGACGACGGGCTCGCCGTCGCGCACCACGTCACTCACGATGGCGACGATGGAGCAGTCCATCTTGCTGAAATCGATCCAGGCATTGCGGATGGAGGAGCTGATCGGAACGGTGCCCTCGTGGACGGAGGTGATCTTCATGCTGGGGCCTCTCTTGCATCTTGTAAGTCTTATAAGATGTTTCCAAGCTATACTCGCCGTGACCGAGAGCACAACCCCCTGTCGAGAGGCGGACCATCGTGGCCGTTGCGCAGAATGTCTTCTCCAGCAAGGGAGACGTCGCCTACGCCCAGCTCCGCAGCTGGATCCTGCTGGGAACACTGCCCGCGGGCTCGCGTCTGGCGCAGTACGAACTGGCCGATCGTCTGCAGATGAGCATCACCCCTCTACGGGAGGCGGTGCGGCGCCTGAGCAGTGAGGGGCTGATCGAACTCGACAGTCACAAGAACGTGCGCATCGCACCGATGTCGGCCACTCAGGCGCGGCAGCTCTTCGAGGTGCGTCTGTCGCTCGACCCCACCGCTGTGGAACTGGCTGCACAGCGGCGCACCGAACGGGACATCGTCGACATGCGGGCCGCGGCGTCTCGACTGGTCCCGGTGACTCAGAAGTGGGGGGAGGAGGGGCTGATCGCGCACCGCGAGTTCCACCGCACCCTGTACCTCGCGTCCCACAACGACGTACTCATTCACCTGCTGGAAGACCTATGGGACAAGTCCGACAGGTATCGGCGGGTGGGCCTGGAACTGCCGCCGGGCGCGGAACCCCGCACCATCGATCTCGACGAGCACTTCCAGATCCTCGAACTCGTCGTCTCGGGTGACAGCCACGCGGCGGGAGAGCTGACACGCAAGCACATTCTGAACAGCCTCACCGCCGCAGCGATCGACGCGCTCGAAGGTGACGAGCTCACCCACCATCAGGACTCTGCCTGACGCCTCCGTCAGCGACTCCCACACACCGAAAGGTACGCACCCCATGGGTTCCACTCATCGCATCGCCGTCATTCCCGGAGACGGAATCGGCAAGGAAGTAGTACCCGAGGGCATCAAGGTCCTCGAGGCAGCCGCGAAGGCATTCGACTTCACCCTCGACCACGAACAGTTCGACTACGCCAGTGCCGACTACTACACACGGCACGGAAAGATGATGCCCGACGGCTGGTTCGACGAACTCGTCGGATTCGACTCGATCTTCTTCGGTGCTGTCGGATGGCCCGACACCGTCCCCGATCACGTCTCCCTGTGGGGCAGCCTGCTGCAGTTCCGCCGGCACTTCGACCAGTACGTCAGTCTCCGCCCGGTCAAGCTGCTTCCGGGTGTCACCAGTCCGCTGGCCGGGCGCGAACCCGGTGACATCGACTTCTACGTCGTACGGGAGAACACGGAGGGCGAGTACTCGAGCGTCGGTGGCACGATCTTCGAGGGCACCGACAGGGAGACCGTTCTCCAGGAGACGGTCATGACCCGTGTGGGCGTCGACCGAATTCTGAAGTACGCCTTCGAACTGGCCCGGACCCGCCCGAAGAAGCACCTGACCTCCGCCACCAAGAGCAACGGGATCTCGATCTCGATGCCGTACTGGGACAAGCGGGTCGAGGCCATGGCCGCTCACTACGACGATGTGCGCGTGGACAAGTACCACATCGACATTCTCACCGCGAACTTCGTGCTCCACCCGGACTGGTTCGACGTCGTGGTCGGGAGCAACCTGTTCGGCGACATCCTCTCCGACCTCGGACCAGCGTGCACCGGCACCATCGGAATCGCGCCCAGCGGAAACATCAACCCGGAGCGGCGATTCCCCAGTCTGTTCGAGCCTGTGCACGGCTCCGCTCCCGACATCGCCGGCCGTGGCATCGCCAATCCGATCGGTCAGATCTGGAGTGCGTCGATGATGCTCGAACACCTCGGTGAGAAGGATGCTGCCGCAGCGATTCTCACCGCCGTCGAAGAGGTCCTCGCACGCGGAGGCGACTCCCTCACACCCGACATGGGTGGCACCTCCACGTCCGCGAGTCTCGGAGACGCGATCGTGGCTCGTCTGGGCTGAGCCGGGGGCGGGAACCCCGTCACACCAGTCGTTCGGGAGTCATCTTCTGGTCACCGACGACGTTCAACAGCTGCAGTTTGCTGTGGCTCTCGGTGCCCGGTCGAGTCGCCAGCACCACGAGGGTCTGGGCGCGATTTTCCGTGAACAGAACTTGTCCGTCGACATCGATGGCGCCGAGTTCCGGGTGAACGACGGTCTTGCAGTCGTCGTATCGCTGGGCCACTTCGTGCAGCTCCCACATGCGCACGAATTCCGCGCTGTCGCGTCGCAGTGCTGCGAGGATCTCAGCCGCTCGGCGGACGTCGCTACCGGCGTTCAGGGTGACGCGCAGGCGCGCAGCGTGCGCTCGTCCGTGCTGTTCATGCGTCTCCTCCGGAAAGCGGAGTCGTTCGGATGGGTCCGTGAACCATCGGTAGTAGCCGCTGCGGGCCAGGCCGGTATGCCGGGTCTGATCGCCCAGGAGGGCGATGGCCAACGGGTTCATCGCGAGCGTGTCCAGGAGGTCGGTCTGCACGAGGGCCGGGGTGTCGTGCAGACGGTCGAGCACGGTGAGCAGGGTCGGACTCACGTGCTCGTCCCACTGGAACCGGGCCGGTGCGTTGTGGCCGATCAGCACGAACAGGTGGTCTCGCTCGTCGAGTGTCAGTCGGAGGGCCCGCGCCAGCGCCGTCGTGATGTCGACGGACGGCCGGGGTGCACGTTGTTGTTCCAGCCGCGCGTAGTAGTCGGTGGACATTCCGGCGAGCTGAGCGACTTCCTCGCGCCGCAGCCCGCTCGTCCGTCTGCGTGGTCCACTGATCAGCCCCACGTCACGCGGTTGCATGGCCTCGCGCCGATGACGCAAGAACTCCGCGAGTTCCTTCTTCTCCATACCTGGATCCTCGTCCGTCGCCGACGTTTCATCCAGGGACCGGCGGTCCCTGGACAGATCTTCTCTGCCGACATCGTCCGCGACGTCCTACGTTCGTCGATGCGGGTCACCGACCGACCGCACGACGAGTGGAGACATACAGAATGAAGTCGACTGGCAACACCATCGTGATCACCGGCGGTACCTCCGGCATCGGCCTGGGTCTGGCCGAACGCTTTCACGAGGCGGGCAACACGGTCATCGTCGCGGGGCGTCGGGTGGACCTGCTCGATCGCATCACTGCCGAGCACCCCGGAATGGAGTCACTGGTGCTCGACGTGACGGACCCCGACTCGATCTCCAGGGCGCAGGACACCGTCCGCACGAATCATCCCGACGTGAATGTTCTGATCAACAACGCGGGAATCATGATGCGGGAGAACATCCTCGACAGCGGCGACCTGAGTGTGGCGGAGAGTCATGTCGAGACCAACCTGCTCGGCACCATTCGGATGACCTACGCCTTCCTGCCGTTGTTGAAGGATCGGGACGACGCGACCCTGATCAACGTCACGTCGTCGCTGGCGTTCGTCCCCTACCCGATCACCCCGACGTACAGCGCGACGAAGGCCGCGCTGCACTCCTTCACCGAGACTCTGCGCATCCAGCTGGCGGAAGCAGGCTCGGCGCTGAAGGTGGTCGAAATGGTCCCGCCGGGCGTGCGGACCACCTTGCTGGGCCAGCAGGACGACGACCAGGCGATGCCGTTGGACGAATTCCTCGGCGAAACGATGGATCTCCTGCGGAACGACCCGAATGCCGACGAAGTGGTCGTCCATCGTGCTCGGGTCCTCAGGAACGCGGTGTCCGACGGTTCGTACAACGATATTCTCGCCATGATGAGCAGCCGGTAACCCCTCCTGCACCGGATGGCAATACCTGTCAGAACTGCCGGGCGGCGACGTCGGGTCGGTGGAGACTACTTCCTCTTGTGGACGTTGCCGGCTCGAGCCGGTCCCCGATCAGGACCGGCTGAGCAGGCGCGTCTTCCGGAGCTTTCCCGTGGAGTTGCGGGGCACGTCGTCGACGTAGCCGATCTCGCTCCAGCCGAGGGACATTCAGCCTCGGTTACGACTTTTCGGCCTCGGCGGTGTACACACGCATCAGCCACCCTTCCGGGTCGGCGCCCTCCGCGGTCACTACTCGGGTGTCGATGAGCCACGTTCCGTTCGACTGTTTGCGCAGGACGTCCTCCCAGTTGCCCCAGTGGTCGGGCGACGCCTCGTCGGTGATGGTGAAGAAGGTCGTGATCGTGTGGGCGGTATTCTCGTCCACGAACTCGATGTCGATGGTCGTGGCGTGATGCCGGATGTATGCGGCTTCGTCCCCTCTGACGACGTTGTGAATCTCGTCCCGTCCCCATGTCGTGCCGTCCTGCAACGAGAAGGTACCGGTCGGTGTGAACAGTGTTCCCAGGAGCGTGAAGTCGGCCTCGTCACGGGCGAGGTGGGCGTAACGATGGAGAACTGCAGTGATCATCGCTCGATCGTCGGCGCGGGCAATGAGGTGGCTTTCGTGGGTCATGGACGTGTCTCCTCTGATGTGGTGGTGAGTGATGTTGTGGGTCGTGAGTGCGGAACCGAGGATGTGGTGCGTGTCGTCAGGTGCTCGCGGAGAACCGAGCGGTCGAACTCCGGCTGGTCCAGCATCGTCTTGCCGAAATCGTTGTCGAGGTCACGAAGCACTGTGTGCAGATGATTTCCGCTGTTGACCGAATTCACCGCCTCGACGAGGAAGCGGGGGGTCTGGATCCGGAAGTAGTGAGCCTGCCCGCGAACGGTGGCACCTGCCCATGCGAAATGGACGTCGTCGGTGGCCAGATTCTCCATCCACGTTTCCGAGGCCTGCCGAGACTCCTCCGGCAGCCGGTCGAGGTAGCACCACAGGAGCGAGCGCAGGATGTCGCGCTGCGCGGCAGTCATCTCGGTCTCGCGGAGCCCCCGCGGACGAGCACGCTCGAATTTCGTTGCCTCACGGTCGGCGTCGGTGATCCGATACTGCAGCATGCCGAGGTCGTAGAGGTCGCCGTACTCCACGTCCCCGACGTGCGGTACCTGTCGAGTCACGAAATCAGCCGGCGCGACCGAATGAATGACCGCCGTGGATCGCTGCGCGTCGGTCAGTTCCGACAGCAGGTCGAATGCCAGACCCTCGTCGTCGCGAAGCGGTTGCAGGACACCGTCGTACAGGACAGGTTGGGCCCCGAGCGCCATCGGGGTAGCGATCACCCAGCGCTCTCGAACGACCGTGATGTTCACGCAGACATGGTGACCCAGGAACCGGAGACTCCACGTGTCTTCGAAACCGGGACGGCCGAAGACGGTGAGGAAGTACGAGTCCGGTGTACGCCATGCTTGTAACGCGGGCCCCAGCAGATCGTGCTCGTAGTCGCGGAGGACTGTTTCGAGTTGGGTGATCGCCAGGACTTTGGTGAAAGCGCGCAGCGGCAGACACATCCGCACCAGGTCCCACGCCAGCACCTTCTGATGGCGATCGAGCTGGTGCATCGAGACACCCGTCCGATCCGGCTTGGGAATGATGTCCCAGTCCGTTCGGCGCGGATCTTCGAAGTCGGGAATTACTGCAGCACTGCGCTGTTCGGCGGTAAATGTATCCGAGAGGCCGATCGCGGTGAACACCAGTCGCGACGCGGTGAGTGGAGCCTCGAACGCGTTCGGGTACTCGTCGGGCATGTTCTACTCCTGTGCGGTCAGGCCTTTTCGGCGCGGGCGTGTCGTCACACCGAGCTGGAGTGCGCCGAACTGACGGAAGAAGCCCGGCTCGTACTCCGGCGGGGTCGCGACCTCGACGTGTACCAGTCGGTCGAGGAGGACGTCGAGAGCTGTGGGGATCTCGAGTTGGGCGAGGGGCGCGCCGACGCAGCGGTGAATGCCGGCGCCGAACGTGAGATTCTCGTGCGCGTTCGATCGGGAGATGTCGAAGACATCAGGTGAGTCGAACACTCGCGGGTCGCGGTTGGCCGAGGTGATGCACAACGCCAGTGATGTTCCCTCAGACAGTACGACACCATGCAGTTCGGTGTCCGCGGTCAATACTCGCGCGGTCGAGATCACTGCGGGGTCGTATCGCAAGATCTCATGGCTCGCACCGGCCAGCAACGACCTGTCCTCGCGGAGACTCTGCCAGTGGTCACCCTGCGTGAGCAGGGTGTGCACACCGATGCTCAAGGCGCTGGACGTCGTCTCGTGTCCTGCGAGAATCACCGTCTGTACCGTCGCCCAGAGCTCGTCGTGGGTGAGGCCCTCGCGATCCGCAGCGTCGATGAGGTCCGAGAGTGTGTCGTCCTCCAGCGGGGTCGATCGGCGTTCCGCAATCTTCCTCTCCACATACTCACGGAAGAGCGCGTTGACTTCGTCCGCCCTGTCGATGTCGTCCCACGCGATGGGCAGCGTGTGGGGTGACCACTCGCCGATCATCTCCTCGTCCTCTTCGGGCAGACGGAGAAGCCCCATGATGATCTTCACAGGGAGCCGAAATCCGAATTCGTGCGCGAAGTTCACCACCCCGTCCTCGGGGAACCGATCGACGAGATCGTGTGCTTGTCGACGTATCGTCGGCTCGAGCCGACGAGCAAGTCGCGCGTCGAAGTGGCGCACGGCGCGCCGCATCGCGGTGTGGCGCGGAGGGTCCTGCACGAGCAGGGCGTTCGCCTGCCAGTCGTGCAGCGGGCCGCTCATGCAGCCGAAGGACTCGACGAAACCGGTACCGATGTTCCGGTAGCCGGCCTGGTCGATGTAGGCGGTACGCACGTCGTCGTACCGGAGGAGGTGTACGCGTCGGAACTGATCCACCACCATCGGGACGTCGGCTTCCCGATGCTCCGCCAGGGCGCCGTGCAATCGGCCGTCGAGCAGGCGTTCGTCGAAGAAGTCGATCTCGGTCAGCTTGTCCAGTGGGTCGATCGAGGTGGTCATGGTGCTCCTGAGGTCCGGCGAGCGTGAAGGGTGTTGCGACAGCGCAGAACTGGAGCTCAGCTGGACCGGTCGGCGACGCTCTGTTCGGTGAACTTCGCCTCGACGTTCATGGTCTCGGAGATTTCGGACACCAGGATCTGCTCCACCTCGCCACCGAACATCGGTATCGGCACCTCGATATCGAAGTGGACGGTCAGACTGCTTCCTTCGCCGGTATCTTCGAGTGCCATGCGCCCCTTGATCGCACCAGGGCCGCTCATCTTGACGTCGGACTCACCCATGAATCCCGACTCGCTCGGGCGCCAACTCTCGGTGCGCGTGATCGTGGGCTCGCCCCGTACGAATCCCCGGACCTTCTTGGGCAGTTTGTCGCGCGACATCGCGGTGCGGACGGACACCTCGAGCTTGTCGTCGGACACGTCGTGCGACAGGATTTCTCTTGCGGTGGCGTCGAGGATCTGAAGCCTCTCCTCGACGAAGCTCTTGTCACAGAACAGCTGGTACACCTCGCGAGCGGGTCGAGAGAAGGAATGTTCGATATCGAGTTCGGACGGCATGGCGTCTCCTTATTATCTCTATAGTTAGGTTGTTTATAACACGATCGTGGCGGACGTCGAAGTACTTTGTTCCGGTCCGGAGTCAGGAAGGTCAGGCACGCTCGACGGAGACGGAGAGAGATCCGAAGCCTCGGACCAGATTGTTCAGATGACGAACCGGTTCGCCATCGATCGCGAACGAGACCACTCGATCGGCGAGGGCGTTCAACACCGAGTGCGCTTCGAGTCGAGCCAACCCCTGGCCGGCGCAACCGTGCAGTCCGGACCCGAACGCCACGTGGTCCGACGCGTCGCGAGTGATGTCGAAATGATCCCGCCGTGTCGCCGAAGTGGCGCTCGTCGCGGTTGGCGGACCCGTACATCATGATCACGCGATCGCCGCTCGAGATGTCGTGCTCACCGAGACGATGATCTCGCGTGGCCACCCTGGTGAACATCTGCAGTGGACTCTCGAAGCGGAGCACCTCGTCGAACGCGGACGGCACGAGAGTTCTGTCGACGCGCAATGCGGACCACTGATCGGGGTGTTACGCGAACAGCGCGACCGCGGAGCCGAGCGCGTTCACGGTCGTGTCCATGGAGGCGCTGGTGTAGGCGGAGAGTAGAGCAGGTGCTGATTCCCGAGAGATGAGTCCGGCGTCCGCAGCATCGAAGATCGCGCGTCCCATACTCCCTTCGCGCAATTCGCTGCCGTCCAGGCTGTAGAGCCATTGGAACTGGTCACCCACCACAGGCATCACGTTCATCGACCGGTCGTTCAGCGGTCCCAGCGTATTGAAGACGGCGTCGCCCCACTCCAGGAGCTGGGGGCGAATCTCCCCGGGCAGGCCCACGAGGTCGGCGATGATGGTAGGGGGAAATACCCGAGCGAGATCGGTGACGGCATCGAATGTGCCTCGCTCGACCAATGATTCGACGAGTGCGTCTGCCTGCTCGCGGATCGGGCCGGACAGAGACCGAATGGCACGCGGCCCCAGACGGTCCGCGAGTACGCCCCGAAGTTGATCGTGCAGTGGGGGATCCGACGCCAGCACGGTGCCGCCGGAGAGTTCGTTGATGTCGTCGTTCATTCCGACACCCTGTGCGGAGGAGTAGGTTTCCCAATCCTGGAGCGACGCGCGGACGTCGTCGTACCGGGGAACGGCCCAGCACTCCAGAGCAGAGACCCATACGGATGCTCCCGTGTCTCGCAGGCGCCGGTAGATCGGGTACGGGTCGGTCAGGTTCTCGCCACTGAACAGGTCGATGTCGGTGATGTCGATGTCGTGGTCGGCGCTTGTCATGTCCTCACTTCTTCGCTGGTTGTACGGGAGGGGGCGGCTATCCGGTGTAGGCGTGACATCGGGACGCGCCGGTTGAGGGAGAGCGCGCCCACGGGCCCGTCGTCGGAGCTGAATTGCACCAGCGCGGAGAACTCGTCCAGCGAGCCTTCGATGACGGTGGAGGATCCGTCGAACGGCATGTCTCCGCTCATCTTCAGGGCGAGTCCGAACTGGTCGGTCCAGAAGTACGGACGAGCGTGCAACCCGGATGCTGCGTCGCCGAGAACGAGCGCGCGTGCTGCGGTCCTCCCTTGGTCGATCGCGGCCGACCAGTGCGGATGCCGTCGGCGGCTCGGTCCGTGAGTGGTGATGTCGCCGGCTGCGACGATCGTCGGCGTGACCCGGCAGCGACTGTCGACCTGCACGCCACGACGGTCCGCAAGCCCGGACGTGATGAGCCAGTCGACGTTGGGGGAGTCCCCGACCGCGGTGACGATGAGTTCGGCCGTGATGGTCGACCCGCCGGTGTCCACACCAGGTGTCGAACCGTTCGTCACCAGGCGAGCCCCGTCGGGGTGGATCAGGAATTCGACCCCACGGGCTTCAGCTCGGCGTTGGACGAGAGCCGAGACGAACGGCCCACACTGTCGTCTCATCGGTGGTTCGTTGCTGACGACGACGGTTCGCGCTCCGGCCTCGACGGCCGCCGACGCCAGTTCCATGCCCAGAATCCCGCCGCCGATCACGATGACACTCGACGCGGTCGCCAGGGCATCACGAATCGCTCGGGCGTCGTCGACGGTGCGTAGTACCTTCTCCGGAACGCCGTCCGGATTGCGTCCGAGGTCGGCCATGGTGATGGGTCGTGCTCCCGACGCGATCACGAGGCCGTCGAACCTGATGCGATCACCGGAGGCGAGGATCACCGCGGATCCTTCGATCGAGACATCGACGACGCGCTGGTCGGACATGTGCGTGAGCGCCGAGTCCTGCAGAGGCGGAAGAGCGACCGACTCCACTGAGTCCACCCCGGTCAGTACCGCTTTCGAGAGTGGGGGTCTGGCATACGACTGGTGCGGCTGCTCGTCGATCATCACGATCGGGCCGAGGTGACCTGCCGACCGGAGCTCTTCGGCGGCCGTGACGCCTGCTATCGATCCGCCGACGATGACGATCGTGCCATCGTGGGTGAGCACGTCATTCCGCCAGTTTCAACGCCGCGACCGGGCAACTGCGTACGGCGGAACGTGCGGCATCGGCCCGTTCTTCGGGCACAGTGTCCACAAGTATCTCGGGGATGCCGTCCTCGTCGAGTCGCACGAGGTCGCCGGCTCGCTCCTCGCAGAATCCGTAGCCCTCACACCGCGTGGAATCGACGTCGATCTTCATCGTGTGCTCCCTGTGCATCGAGGTTCGTCGAATGGCTGACGTGGCGGAGTTTGCCACTGCGAACGGCGGATGCGAGTCGATTCGCCGGAAAAACAGAAAAAGAATTCTTATTCTGTTCACGGCCACATATCCGCCGTAGGTCTGGTTGAATACACCCGTGACCACGCCCGAGTCGGACAGCGGCGAGACCGAATCGCCGCGGATACGGCCGGCCGTTCAGGAGCGATCCCGGCGGTCGTGGGAACGGGCACTGGCTGCCGGCGTGGAAGTCCTGGAGGAGTCCGGGGCGGAAGGGTTCACGATCGGGGCCGTCTGCGACCGCGCAACCATTTCGGTCGCGTCCATCTACTCGCGGGTCGACGGGAAGGGCGAGTTGCTTCTGGCGGTCTACGACCACGCGATGGAGTCGATCGAGTCCCGCCAGGCAGAAGTGGCCGCGATGGTGCGCTGGGATTCCGAGTCGGCAGGCGACGCGGTCGATCAGGCGGTCGGCGTCGTGGCTCGAATCTTTCTCGACCGACGAGGACTGATGAAGGCGGTCGTTCTTCTGGCGGGGTCTCACGCCGAGATACGACGGAAAGGATCTGCCTGGACGACGAAGCTCGGACAGCAGTTCGCGTCGACACTGCTCAAGCACCCGGGAATCGCTGAGATCGACGATGTCGACCGCAAACTCGACCTGACCTTTCGCCTCGTGACCTCGTCGGTCACCATCCACGTCGCGTACGGAGACCGATTTGCCTCCGCCGCGCACTTGAGCGACGACGACCTGGTGCGCCACCTCGCGTTCGTGTCACGGGCAACCGTTCTCACTCGGGGGCCTGCACTCCACTGACGACGATCTCGCCCGGGGTCGCCGTCGAGGCCGCTCGCACGCTCGTCGGTTCTACTGTGCTGCAGCGACAACCGGTGTGGTGACGGCTCCGAGGTCGCCGACCTCCACGGTGACGGTGTCTCCTGCGGAGAGCAACCAGGGTGGTGTCCGGGTGTAGCCGACGCCTGCCGGGGTACCGGTGACGATCATGTCGCCGGGGTTGATCGTCATCGTTCGGCTGAGGAACGACAGCAGTGCGGCGGGGCCGAAGATCATGTCGCGGGTGTTTCCCGATTGGGCGAGTTTTCCGTTGACGTGTGTCGTCATCGGCCACCCCTTGTCAGGATGACCCGATTCGTCGACGGTCACCAGCGGCCCCAGTGGTCCGCTGTCGTCCGCGTTCTTTCCGAGGGTCCACTGACTGGTGAGTTTCTGCGCGCGGCGTGCGGTGAGGTCGTTGAAGGTGGCGTACCCGAGAATTGCTGCGGTGCACTCGTCTTCGTCGGCGTCGTGAACCCGCCGGCCGGCGACCACCGCGAGTTCGACTTCCCAGTCCAGCCCGTGTTCGTCCCGTGGAACGGACACCGATCGCCCGTCGACGCTGAGAGATGCCGTCCATCTGCCGAACATCGTGGGGTGAGTCGGAACGACGAATCCGCCTTCCGCGGCGTGATCATGGAAATTCAGCCCGATGCAGAAGACCCTGGCCGACAACGGAATGGGCGGTACCTCGATGACGTCCGACCGCCGCAACGGATGGGCGGGCGCGGAGTGGGCGCGCTCGAGTGCGCTGTGCGGGTCGTCCCAGAAGTCACCGACCTCCGCTATCGGCCATACTTCTGCCCCGTCCGTCCGCGCTATCTCCGGGCTGTTACCGCGGCTGAAACCGATCAGTTTCACGTGATATCTCCTTGGGTGCCGTGATCGGCGTCAGGCGGTGGGAACGGGGGCGGGAAGTTGTGCGAGCAGATCGTCCACGAGTGCGACCGTGGCGCTGTCTCCGTCCGCGAGACCGAAGGTGTAGAAGTCCGGTCGCCCGATGAAGGCGGTGGCACCGTGCGTGCGGAAGTACTCGCCGTACGCGCCCTCGACATCGTCGAATGCTGTTGCATCGGAATCTGACTCGCCGGAGCCGCCGATCGCGACCACTACCCGTCGGACACCTAGTCGATCGAGCTCCCGGATCCTGTCCGCACCCAGCGCGTCGTCGAGAACCTGCGTGCTCACCAGCTGGAAGCCGAAGCCTGTGAACTGGTCGAGCAGCGCGGTCTCACCTCCGCGGCTCACCACACCCTGCGGGGCCAATTCCCCGGCCTCCCGGCCGTAGCCCCCGTCGGCGGTGCGGTGGAGTACACCGTCGCGCAGTGGATCGAGGTAGAAGCCCAACGCGTCCTCGGAGGTACGGAGGAACTCGTCGCGCTGCTCGGCGGATGCCCGGTCGGGTTGAACGACCATCGACCAACTCCCGAAAGACCCGTGGACGAACTGGCTGTCGTGCTCGAGGCGTTCGGATTCGTAGGTGTCCAGCAGGTCCGGTGCAGCGGTGCCGCTCAGAACCATGTCGAGTTTCCAGCCGAGGTTGACGGCGTCTCGCATCGCTGTGCAGGCCCCTTGCCCCATGTGTGGGGGCATGGCGTGCGCGGCGTCGCCGCCGATGAAGGCGTCACCCACCCGGAAGGCGTTCGCCATGTGGGATCGGAAGCGATAGATCACCCGTCGCGTCTGTGTCACGTGGTCGCGGGGGATGCCGACTCGCTTCTCGAGGAACTCGAAGCCTTGCGACGGCTCCTGAACGGCAACGATGTCGACGTCGGGTGCGAGCTTGACATCGGTGCGGCACCGTCCGGCACCGTTCGGGCCGTAGAAGTACGGCTCGACGAGGTTCATGTCCATGTAGATGCGGTGGTCCAGCCCGTCCGGGAGGGGCTTGACCACCTCGTAATCGGTGAGTACCCACCGGTCGTCATGTTCGTGAAGTGTTTCCACGTCGATGCCGAGAAGTGAGCGGACGGTGCTGGACGCCCCATCCATGCCCACCAGGTATCGCGCGTGCAGTCGGGATTCGGTGCCGTCCACGAAGGAGGTGACCTCGATACCGCCGTCCTGCGCGGATTCTACGGCGGTGACCATTGCGCCCCAACGGACTTCGACCGACGGACATTCGGCGATGCGCCGTTCCATGGCCGACTCGATGTTCGGCTGGTGCAACGACAGCCGGGACGGGTATCCGCTGTGGCGCTCGCTCCAGTCCAGCGTTCCTACCCGCTGCGAGTCGGCTCCGTAGATCTCGACCTCGAGCTGAGGTATCGCGTCGAGGAGCGCCTCCGCCGGATCGCCGGTGTGCTGCAGCAGACGCGCGATCTCGCCGTCGAGTGTGCTCATTCGGGGGAGACCGTACGGCTCGGGTGCTTTTTCGAACACCACCACCGAGTGGCCACGCTGACCGAGCAGTGAGGCGAGTACTTCACCGCCGGGACCGAAGCCGACCACGGCCACGTCGACGTGCGGCACCTCCAGTGAACTGTCCACGCGAACTCCTTCAATTACTACCCGGTATTAAATTCGAAGTCTGGCTCAGACGCCGAGCGATGTCAAGAACTACCAGTTAAACTATTCGTATGTATTCCGACATCTCTGCCGTGTCCGTCTCACGCGTGGAAGCGCTGGCACGGAGCCTCGAGGCGTCGCTGCCCGGCAGGAATCTGGCCCCCGGCGACAGGCTGACCACAGTGGCGGATCTGCGTGAGCAGACCGGCCTGGCCAAACAGACCATCACCGAGGCCCTTCGGCTGTTGGCCGAGCGCGGCCTTGTCGAGATCCGGCCGGGCCGCAACGGCGGGGTTTTCGTCGCGCGGCCCAGTCCGGTGGTGCGCCTGCGACAGACTCTGCTCGCAGTCCCCAACGATTCTGCGACCGTGGCAGACGCAATGGCAGTCCGTGACGCTCTCGAAGACCTGATCTGTAGGGACGCGGCGCGCTGCCGGACCGCCCGCGACATCGCGGCCCTCCGCCGCAGTGTCGAGCGGATGGCCGATTCCGTCGGATCGACAGACACCTTCATGGCTGCGAATTTGGCCCTGCACGAACGCATTGCCGCCATTACACCGAACGCGGTCGCCAAGGCCGTCTACCTCGGATCCGTAAGCTGTATACGTGACCTGTCGACCTCGGTCACCGCAGCAGAAGGTCGAGCGCCCGACTACTTGGAACGCCGCGTCCGAGTCCACGCAGACCTCATCGAGGCCATCGCTGCCGGCGACGCGGAGACGACGGCCGCTGCGGTCCGACGGCACAACGCGGCCGACGTCGAGGACTGAACGGGCGGTTCGGCTCAGGCGGGCATGGTTGTGCGGAACCAGTCGAGCGAGGCGCCGATCATCGACTCGTACGAGGAGCCGTAGATGTCGAAGTGGCCCCCGGGGACCTCGATCGTGTCCGTCGTCGGGAGTGCCTTCCGCGTCCTGGATGCAGGATTGAGGGTGTCGTCGGTCGCGACGATCACCCGTGTCGGCACCCGCAACCGACTCCCGCTCGCCACCGGGGTGTACCGACCTATCCGCGGCAATGATGCGGACGCAATGTTGTTGCGCCACTGCGGCGCCTGACGCTGGGCCGTACCGGTGAGAAACTCGTACGCGTCGCGGTCCTGCAGGAGGGCCGGATCGGCGGGCCCCGCGCTCACCAGCGCGAGCGAACCGGTGACCATTGCTCGCCAGGTCGTGGGCTTCACGGCGTTGCGCAGCGCCTCCGAACGCGGGACGCCCAGGTGCGGCACCACTGCCACTGCGGACGCGATCGTCGTGTCGGTGGAGGCGAGGCGCAGTACGTGGCCCCCGCCGAAGCTGGCACCCCACGCGCCGACTCGCGACCGGTCGACGTCCGGACGAGCTCGCGCCACGTCGATCGCGGCGCGAAATGTGCGGACCTGTTGTTCCGGATCGACGAGTTGGGGACTCGGGCCGGTCGACGAGCCGAAGTTCACGTAGTCGAATGCCAGCACACCGAAACCGGCCTCGGCGAAGGAGCGGCCGACACGGTCGAGTGACATCTCCTTCACCCCGCCCAGGCCCTCGGCGATGATCACCACGGGGTGGGGCGGCGCCGCGTCAGGTACGAAATACCATCCGTCGACCGTCTCGCCGTCGACAGCGAAAGTGGTGGGCTCCCGGTGCATGCGTTCTCCTTCGGAGGCTTGTCGGCGGATCGCTTCGGTGTCTATATTAACCGAATAATTATTGACTTCACCGACGAAGGACGACACGATGCAGCTCGACCTCGAACAAAATTTCTCGGCGGACCCGGACACGGTCTTCGCTCTCTTCTGCGACCGTACGTTCGTCGAGAACCGGCTTGCCATAGTCGAAGCGACGTCGAAGGAGCTTCGTGAGCACGAGGTCTCCGACGGCTCTCTGACCGTCACCGTGTTCACCACCGTGGCCCGCAGCAAGCTACCGAAAGCAGTTCGTGGCTTCGTGCGTGGAGAGCCCGAGGTGATCAGAACCGAGCGGTGGAACCGGGTCGACAACGGGTACAGCGGCGAGACCACTGTCGAATTGAAGGGGCCCGGCGACACCGAGGGGCGAATGACGCTCGAGCCGGACGGGACCGGATCGAAGGTGACTGTGCACTTCGACATCAGAGTTCCGATACCGATGTTCGGCGCGGACGTGGAGAAGACGCTGTCCGGAGAGATCGCCCAGATCGTCGACACCGAGTTCGGGTTCCTGTCGGATCACCTCGCGAAGGGCTGATCGACCGGCATGTATCGAACACGGTGGGCTGGGCGGACGGTCAAGCCTGCAGTCCCGCTCCTGCACGGGTGACGACGATGCGGGAGACGACGGCCCGCGGCGACAGGCGTGTCAGGGCGGCCACGAGTTCGACGATGTCGTCGACCGAGATCATCGTGTCGGCGGGGATGCGGTCGGTGATCCAGGCGCTCATGTCGGTGTCGACGTAGCCGGGGGCGATGGCGGTGCCCGTGATACCGGAGCCGCTCTGTTCGGAGTTGAGGGTGTCGATCACCGAGAGCAGTGCGGCTTTGGTCGCGCCGTAGGCGGCGAGGCCGGCTTCCGGGTACACCCCGGCAAGTGAGGCCAGCGCGATCACTTTCGCGCCGTGTGCGGGGTCCGCGACAACTGCATTGTGCAGCAACGGCATCGCGGCCTGTAGCAGTGCGAACGGAGCACGCAGGTTCACGTCGATCGTCTTGTCGAACCGGCGCATCGGGTAGGTGTCGATGGGTCCGGCGGTGCCCACACCCGCATTGAGGATCAGGGCGTCGATCGCGCGGAAGCTCTTCCCGTATTCGCTGATGAGGATCTCGGCCACGTCGGGATCGGCCATGTCGCAGGCGACGGTGCGCACCCGTGCGGCCCCGGCGTCGGTGAGTGTCTGCGCGGCGTCGTCCAGGGTGTCCTGGTTGCGCCCGGTGACGAGCATGGACCAGCCCTCACTCGCGAGGCGTCGCCCGATCGCGAGTCCGATTCCGCGTGAACCGCCTGTGATCAGGGCGCTGCGTGTCACAGCGTCGCTCCTTCCAGTGAGCGCAGCCCTGCTGCGGCGAATTCGGCTGTGGCGTGCGCGGCTGCCGTGGCGGTGCCGTCTGCATCGTCGGAGGTGAGGGCGCGGTGTGCGATGCCTTCGGCGATGACGGCGATCTTGAAGTCGGCGAGAGCGCGGTAGAAGTTCCAGTGGGCGAGGTCGCGTCCGGAGGCGACGGCGTAGTGCTGGGCGAGGTCGTCGGCGTCGGGGTAGCGAGGGGAGGTCCAGGCGGCGTCGAGGCCGAGGACGGTGTCGAACATGGGTTGCCGGTAGGCGCACATGAGGGCGATGTCGGTCAGAGGGTCGCCGAGGGTGGACATCTCCCAGTCGACCAGTGCAGCAACGGTTCCAGGCTCGCCGGGGGTGAGGATGGTGTTGTCGACGCGGTAGTCGCCGTGCACGATGGCGGCGGCCGAGTGGGCGGGGACGGCGTCGGTGAGGGCCTGGTGGAGTCGGTCGATGTCGTCGAGGTCGCGGGTCTTGACGCGGTGCCATTGCCGTCCCCAGGTGGCGACCTGTCGGGCGGCGAATCCGTCGGGTCTGCCGAAGTCGGCGAGTCCGACGGCGTGGTGGTCGACGGCGTGCAGTGCGGCCAGGACGCGGACGAGTTCGCTGGTGTTGGCGGCGATGTCGTCGTCGGTGAGGGAGTCGAGGTCGGTGCGGGTGCGCACGACGGGTCCGGGGACGAACTCGACGACGGTCATCGGCGCTCCGAGGGTGGCGCCGTCGGCGTCGAAGGCGACGGCGGTGGCCACGGGGACGTCGGTGCCGCGCAGGGCGCGGGTGACGGTCCATTCGCGTGCCATGTCGTGGGCGGAGGGGGTCAGTCCGCTGACCGGGGGGCGCCGCACGATCCATGATGTGGTGTCGTCGTGGGCGCGGTAGGTGAGGTTGGACCGGCCTCCGGCGATTCGCTCGACACGCAGTTCTCCGGTGATGTCGATACTGTTGTCGCGCAGGAACGTGCCGAGCGCGTCGACGTTCATGCCGGGGAGGGTGGTCACGGCCGGTCCTGCGCGGCGGCGGCGCGGCGGGCGGCGCCGACGGCGCGTTTGGCGATGGCCCACCGGTGCACTTCGGA
>NZ_LMRN01000026.1:0-220 GCF_001426145.1 Rhodococcus sp. Leaf225
GGAACCGACACGCTCCAAAAGAGCGCCGTGTCCAGATGCTCCTTAGAAAGGAGGTGATCCAGCCGCACCTTCCGGTACGGCTACCTTGTTACGACTTAGTCCTAATCACCGATCCCACCTTCGACAGCTCCCTCCTTGCGGTTAGGCCACTGGCTTCGGGTGTTACCGACTTTCATGACTTGACGGGCGGTGTGTACAAGGCCCGGGAACGTATTCACCG
>NZ_LMRN01000026.1:297-633 GCF_001426145.1 Rhodococcus sp. Leaf225
TGAGGTCGAGTTGCAGACCTCAATCCGAACTGAGACCGGCTTTTTGGGATTCGCTCCACCTTACGGTATCGCAGCCCTTTGTACCGGCCATTGTAGCATGCGTGAAGCCCAAGACATAAGGGGCATGATGATTTGACGTCATCCCCACCTTCCTCCGAGTTGACCCCGGCAGTCTCCTATGAGTTCCCACCATGACGTGCTGGCAACATAGAACGAGGGTTGCGCTCGTTGCGGGACTTAACCCAACATCTCACGACACGAGCTGACGACAACCATGCACCACCTGTTTACGAGTGTCCAAAGAGTTGACCATTTCTGGCCCGTTCTCGTATATGT
>NZ_LMRN01000026.1:781-1113 GCF_001426145.1 Rhodococcus sp. Leaf225
AACTTAATGCGTTAGCTGCGACACGGAGACCGTGGAATGGCCCCCACATCTAGTTCCCAACGTTTACGGCATGGACTACCAGGGTATCTAATCCTGTTCGCTCCCCATGCTTTCGCTCCTCAGCGTCAGTTACGGCCCAGAGATCTGCCTTCGCCATCGGTGTTCCTCCTGATATCTGCGCATTCCACCGCTACACCAGGAATTCCAATCTCCCCTACCGCACTCTAGTCTGCCCGTACCCACTGCAGGCTGGAGGTTGAGCCTCCAGTTTTCACAGCAGACGCGACAAACCGCCTACGAGCTCTTTACGCCCAATAATTCCGGACAACGCT